>CAWFIG010000013.1:0-92830 GCA_963815695.1 uncultured Planctomycetia bacterium | reverse complement strand
GTAGACTCTCCGACGACCACCTCCGTCCCCTCGCCCCTGCCCGTTTTTTCTTTTGGAAGAGACACGTTTGCCGATGCGACGGGATCGGGCGCCGGCGGCGTGCCTCCGATTGACCATCGCGGCCAAGGGCTTAGTGCGAGAAGCGACAAGATCACGACAACCGCCAGACTGCTGAACACCACCGGCGCCGCGGCGGCCGGACGCAGTCGCCGCACGAGCAGATACAGCCCGGCGGCCAACACGCCCAGCAACGTGATCTGGACGACGCACCACATCAGGGCGATTCCGATGGCGTTCATGGCCGTTCTTCTCCTCGCCTGGGCGACCGCTCGACGAGCCGTCCCTCGAGCGCGCGCCCGCTCTCTGGCGGTCAGTTTGCGTTCTTCCAAGAGCCTGACGAGCAACTGTTCGCGCGAACCGCGGAAGACGCGGTCGACCAGATCGCCCAGCATGTTGCGCGACACGTCCTCAAAGCTCCGCGACCGGCCGGTACTGGAACGGCCGCTCGCTGTTGGTCTGTTCGAGGAAACCCTTGTCCGACAGGATTCGGATCAGTGTGGCCACGGTGGTGTAGGCCAGTTCGCGGCCGGACGCCGCCAGTTGATCGCGGACCTCCGCCACGGTCGAGAGCCCGACGTTCCAGAAGACGTGCATCACCTCCAGTTCCCGTTCCGTGAGCTCCTTGGCGGGTGGGCGAGCCATGGGATCGTCTCCGGTATAGATTTGGTTTATTAGATTTGATTCGATCGTAGCAGATATTCTCGCTGCCGTCAATAACCCTCGCCGCTTTTTTCTTTCATAGCCTAGTGGAAACCACTGGGGAAACCCACCACACAGATGGGTTCGTCGATTGACTTTTACGAAGAGTAGGGAAGAAGCGGAAAATACGATCGGCGCGGTAAGCAAGAGTCTACTCCGGAAGTCCCTAAGCGACGAAAACAAGGACTGTGGCGGTTATTCCGCATTTGCCACGGGGAGGGTGCGAAGGTGACGCGACAAACACCGGGGAACTGGCTGGCTGTTGCCGTAGGGACGCTTCCTGCTGCGTCGCGTCGAGCGGCTGCACCAGTTGGTCGCGAATATGTGCGGAACGGCTTCAAGGTCGGCCCGAACTACTGTCCGCCCTGCGGCCCGGTGGCCGATCACTGGATCGACGACCGCGATCCGCAACGTCGGCAGCGAGCCGGCCCAACGACGCCGCGTGGTGGCAGACGTTCAACGATCCGGTGCTCGACGGCCTGGTGCAGACGGCCTATCGCCAGAATCTTTCGCTTGCGGATGGCCGGCTGGCGAATTCTCGAAGCCCGCGCCCGGCGGGGCATCGCCGTGGGAAACCTGTTCCCGCAGTCGCAGCAGGCCTATGGCGACTACACGCCGCACCAACCTGAGCAAGAACGCCGCCGGTGCGGCCGCCGTCGCTGAATTACGACGAATGGACCGTGGGGACCAGCCTCGCCTGGGAACTCGATTTCTGGGGCCGGTTTCGCCGGGCCATCGAGTCGGCCGACGCCACGCTCGACGCCTCGGTCGAGAACTACGATGACGTGCTGGTGCTGCTCCTGGCCGAGGTCGCCCAGCAATACACCGACCTCCGCACGGCCGAGCAGCGGCTGGAGTATGCCCGGAAAAACGTCGAGGACCAGCGCAAGAGTCTGCGACCTGGCCGATGTCAAATTCCAGAACGGGGCGACGACGCGGCTCGACGTGACCCAGGGCCAATCGAACCTCTCGCAGACCGAGGCGATCATCCCGCCGTTGGAGGCGGCCCGGCGGCAGGCGGCCAACCAGCTTTGCATCCTGATGGGCATGCCGCCGCGAAACATCGAGGAGATGCTGGGGAAGCGGACGATCCCCTTCGGCGCCGCCGCGGGTGGCGATGGGCATTCCCGCCGATCTGCTCCGCCGCCGGCCCGACGTCCGCCGCGCCGAGCGCGAGGCCGCCGCCCAGAGTGCCGCAGATCGGCGTCGCCGCCGCCGAGTTGTATCCCCATTTTTCCATCACCGGCTCGATCTATCTCGACGCGGCCAACTTCAAGGATCTGTTCGATCCGCGATCGTTCGCCGGCAGCGTCGGCCCGACGTTCAACTGGAACATCCTCAACTACGGGCGGCTGGTCAACGGCATTCGCGTCCAGGAAGCCCGCTTTCGTCAATTGGTTCTCAACTATCAGAACACGGTGCTGCAAGCGAACGCCGAGGTCGAGAACGCGCTGGTCGGTTTTTTGAAGGCCCAGCAGTCGGTGAAGTATCTGGCCACCAGTGCCGAGGCCGCCACGCAATCGCTCGAACTGGTGCGGCTCCAGTACCGCGAGGGGCAGACCGATTTCAATCGGGTGCTGAACGTCGAGCAGTCGTTGACGCAGCAGGAGGACCAGTTGGCGGTGGCCCGCGGCGCCGTGGCGCAGAATTTGATCCAGGTCTACAAGTCTCTCGGCGGCGGCTGGCAAATCCGTTGCGGTCCGCCGCCACCGCTACCGCCGTCCGGTCCGCCGCCCGGCGAAGTCATCCCGCCGCCCGCCAGAATCCAGGCTGCCCCGTCGCCGCCACCGCCGACGGTGCCGGCACGGTAGTTCAGCGAACCGCTTGCGGTTTCGTGCAATGTCGGATGTCTGCGACGTTTTCGTTTACCGCAAACGCTGATATTCGACGCAAAACGCATACATCCGTGCCTTTTCCTAACCGTAGGGGTTTACGCCTCGGGGATAGATGGACATAATATCCCCTCTAAGACGTCTGCATTCGTCGCAAATGCCCATCTTTGTGACAAACGTCCACATCGGTGCCTTTTCCTAAGCCCAGGCGTTTACGCCTGTGGGATAGAAGGCCATAATGCCTTTTCCTTTTTCTGTCAGCCCCCTTCAGGGGGCGAAATGAACTGTGGGGAACCCACTGCGATGGGACATGTCTTTCACCAATTGTTCTATCACTTCGCCTGGTCAACCCATTCGCGTGTTGCCCTGATCCGTCGTGATCACCGACCGGCCTTGTTGAAGATCATCAACGAAGAGGCAAAGAAGTGCGGCGGCTGGCCGATCCGCCACAATGCCATGCCCGATCACGTGCATCTCCTGGTCCGTCTGCCGCCGACGGTCAGAGCAAGTGATTTCATCGGCCATGTCAAAGGCGCATCCTCCTATCGTATGAATGACGAGATCAAGCCAGGTTTCAAGCTGATGTGGCAAGAAGGTTACGGGGTTTTGACGCTGCGCCAAGACGAGGTCGAGAAGGTGTCTCGCTACATCGACGATCAAGAGACGCACCATTGCACCGGCAGATTGTCGGCGCTGTTGGAGAGAACCGTGGGAGACGAAGGGCAGCCCGATCCCGACGCGCCGTCCCCTGAAGGGGACCGAAGGGAAAAGGGGAAAAAAGGGGGACGCGACCTTTCCCGCAGGCGTGAACGCCTGGGCTTAGGAAAAGGCACGCTTGGCATAGGTTTTCTTAGACGTTGGCTCCGTGGGCACGAGTTTGCCCCCTGTCGGTGAATGCGCCTTCCCGGGCATGGAACCACGCTTGCGTCGGGTTGGTCCGCCTTGTCCAGACAGTGATTGCCCCACGCGCCGTCCTTCCGCGAGAATCCCGCCCGCTTGACCGCGCCGTTGTCTTGCTGTTATCTTCTCAGATTATGTTTTCTCGTCGCCCCTTGAGCACACCGATCTGGCTGGCCATCGGCATGATCAGCTTGCTGGTCGTGCTCACGGTCGGCTGGGCGCTGGTGACGGTGTTCGGCGCGCTGAAGGATTCGAGCAGGGCGGGCCTATACTGGGCGCTGCTGACCGTCGGCTCGACCTTTATCCTGCTCCTGCTGGTCGGGGTCCTGCTCTACCTGGTGCTGTCGATCAAGGCGATCAATCTTACCCGGCGGCAGTCGAACTTCATCGATAGCGTCACGCACGAACTGAAATCGCCGATCGCCTCGATGAAACTCTACCTGCAAACGCTCAGCCGCCACCAAGTGGACCAGCAGATGCAGGCCGATTTCCACCGCTTTATGCTCGAAGACCTGGAACGGCTCGATCACCTGATCAACCAGATGCTCGACGCCGGCCGGCTCGACGCCGAGCGGTCCAAGGGCGAGGAGGAGGAGGTCGAGTTGGCCGCCCTGCTGCACGACTGCGCCGCGGCGATCTGCATGAACTACCGCGTGCCGGCCGACACGGTGCGGCTCGAACTGCAACCGAACGTGGTTGTGGCCCGCCGGATCGACCTCGACGTAATCTTTCGCAATCTGGTCGATAATGCGGTGAAGTACGCCGGCTTGCCGCCGCGGGTCGAGGTCAGCCTGTATCGTGGCGGCGACGGCCGCGTGATCGTGCGCATCGCCGACAATGGGCGCGGCATTCCCATGCACCTGCGGCGGAAGATCTTCGGCCGCTTTATCCGCCTGGGGCTCGAACTGGAGCGCGAGAAGCCGGGCACCGGCCTGGGCCTCTACATCGCCCGCACCTTGGTTCGCCGCCTGCGCGGCCAGATTCGCGTCCGCGATCCCGAAAAGGGCCCCGGCACGGTCTTTGAGGTGCAGTTGCCAGGAAAGAAGGACGGCTCGGTGAAGGAGGATGGATGAGGGATGAAGGATGAGGGATGAACAAAGGGACGGCGGAGGTTGTCGGCAACGCGTCTTCCATCTTGCCGAGCCCTGCTCCGACAACCTCCTCCGTCCCCCTTCTGTGGCGATCGGCTGCGGATGAGGCACAAGGGATTGGAATCATGCCAAACAACGAACACATCCTGGTCGTTGAGGACGAAGAGCACCTGGCCACGGGCATCAAGTACAACCTGGTGGCCGAGGGCTATCGGGTGACGACGGTCGGCGACGGGCCGTCGGCGCTGAGGGTTCTCCAGGAAGATCCTGAAGACATCGATCTGGTGATCCTCGACCTGATGCTGCCGGGTATGAGCGGCTATGCGGTTTGCGAGGCGTTTCGCGCGTTCGACATGGACACGCCCGTGCTAATCCTGACTGCCCGCACGCTGACCGAAGACCGCACCCGCGGGTTCGACGTCGGGGCGAACCAGTACATCACCAAGCCCTTCGATCTCGACGAGTTCCTCAGCCGAGTGAAGAATCTGCTGACGTTCCACAGTCGCCGCGAGCGGCAGCGGCGAAAACAGATTGGCGGCGTCTCGCAGTTCGAGTTCGCCGACGCGAAGATCAACTTCGAGACGTTCGAGGCGAGCGTGCGCGACGAGCCGGTGCGGCTGACGCAGTTGGAAATGACGCTGTTGCGCTACTTCGTCGAAAACGAGAACCGCGTGATTCCGCGGCGCGAACTGCTGGAGAACGTGTGGGGGATGCCCGGCACGATCAACACCCGCGCCCCGGACCAATTCATCCGCCGCCTGCGGAAGACGTTCGAGCCCGACCCCGCCCAGCCGCGTCATTTCCTCACGATCCGCGACGCCGGCTACCGCTTCGTGGCAAAGCCGGAGGGGGAAGACGATGAAGGGGCGGTAGCCTAGGCTGAGAGCAGTCAGTGAGCGATGCGCAACGCCGCTGCGGTGGCTTGGCGGTGCGGGCCGCCCTTGCCGGCGCCGCGGAAGTCGATCCAGGCGGCGTCGTTCAGGTAGGCGCGGACGTACTCGTAGGTCATCATGCCGTCGCGGCTGGGGCCGGCCGAGTTGCGAATGAGAAAGACGCCGCCGCCCGGCTGCGTCTTGTCGTCGCGATAGCCGACCAGCAGGACGCTGTGACCATCCATGACGGCCCATCGCGGGCACTTCTGCAAGACGTCCTTCTTCCACCAATGGCGCTCATCGTCTCGGCCAAAGGAACCCACCGCAGACCGGCCACTGCCGCCGCAGCGTCCGCTTGATCTCGGCAAGCTGTTGGTCGCTGGCGCCGTGGCGTGAGTCCCAGTGCTTGATCCAGTGGAACCGCAGACCGAGGGCGTGAATTTTCGCGGCGTCGGCGACGGCCTTCTTGTCGGGTTTTCGCGCGGGATCGAAATTCTTGGCGTAGGGCATGTCGGCCTCGGCGCAGACGCCGTGGGCGCTGTAGCCGGTCCAAAGCTCCCGGAAGGCGCCGCCGTCGACCGCCGCGCCGACGGCTTCGTTCGAGGCCCAGTTGAGAAACTCGACGCTCAGCCGCGTGCCGCGCTGCTGCTTCGTGGCAACGGCATATTCGATGACGGCGCTCAGGGCGAACACCGAGCACGTCCCCCGGCCGCCCTGCACGCGGGCGTCGAGATTCCACTGCTTGAGGATCGGGCGCAGATCAACGGTCTGCCCCTGGTCGGTCGTCTTGCCAGCCGTCGCCTTGGCTGCCGGCGGCGGAGGACTTTTCGCTCTCGCCGGCTCGTCGCCGCGACACGGCGCAACGCCGCGGGCTGCAAGCACCGCCACCGCGGCCAAACTCCACAGAATCCGATTCGACTTCATCATTGGAATTACCTCCTACGGAAAATCATGTCCGTACCTGCCTCAAAAGGGATTTAGCCGGTATTCTTGCCGCGGTGGGCCACTGCTTCGCACAGGCAGCGCCGGGCGTTATCCGGTGATCGGGCACTGCTTCGCCGAAGCAGTGGCACACCGTCGGCGGCTCAACTCAGTGTACCACAGTGTCCTGCAGCGCAAGGCAATGCGGAACGTCAAATGCGGCGGGTTGTTTCCGCGTGGAACGCGGAAACAAAGTACGGTTGGTGGGTGTTGTTGGTCGGCTTGGCGATCTCGCGATTTGCCCCTGGCCGATCAGCGCCGCGGATCGAGGCCCGTCCATCGGTGCTTCCAATGAACCGGACCGACGCTTTCGACGACCATCGAGTCGCCTTCGCGCCATGCTTTTAGCGGCACCTCATTTTCGTCTTTGAGGAATTTTTTCGGCATGATGCCGACCTTGACCATCTTGTCGAGCGAGTCGGGCAGTTTTCCGTAAACGAGCCGGTAGGCGTACAGCGAGCGGCCAATACCGAGGCGGACGAAATGGGCCTCGTTGTCGGTCTTGACTTTGCGAACCGCCGTCTTCGGCAGCTTCAGCAGACGCAACGCCTCGACCGTCATCGACTTGGCCTTGGGGGGCTGGCCGATGGGGGCGATCGAGTTTGCCTTGAACACCAGCTTGTGCTCGCCCCTGGCCAGCTTGCGCACGCCGAGCGGCAGATCCATCTCATTTTCCCCGGGCCCGCGGAAGTCGGCCACGCCCACCTTCTTCTTATCGATATAGACCGTGTAGAGCCCATAGACGGGATCCTGCATCGCGGTGAGCCGCACCGCGTAACGGCCGTCCTCGGCCACGATGAACGGCAGCGTCAGCCGTGCGCCGACTTTCCGGTTGCGCCAGCGCAGCAGCGGCCGCGCGCCGAAGAAGCCCTCGGCCTCGACGGTAAGCTTGCCCCCGCCGGTCGTCTTGGCGTGCAGGAACTGCGGAACCATGAGTTGGCACTGCCACGGCACGCAACGCTGCGGCCAAGGCGGCAGCTTGCCGAACGGTTTTGCCTCGCCGCTCTGATACCAGAAGGCGACGCTGCTGATGAAATCGGGCCGCTCCAGATAGAACGCCTTGGTGTCTTCTTCGGCATTCCCCTTGTGCTCGATCAGCACTCGCAGCGACTTGTCGAATCCAACCGGATCGAGCACGTGCCAGCGGTAACAGGTGGCGCTGTCGCCTTCCTTGTATCCTTGCCACCGCGGCGAGCCGAACCAGTGGCTCGTACGGGGGCGAAATCCCCAGGCGTCGTTGAAATAGTCCTCGCTGCCGGTCCCCTGAAGGCTCGGCGCCTTTTCGCCGTCGATGTAGAAGAAATCGTCCCCCTCGCCGAACCAGCCGTCTTGGGCATTGGTCACGCACATCACGGTGCCGACGTACTGGCCGCGGCCGGCCAGGTCGGCGATCAGATAGTCGCCGGGACGGGCGGGATACTCCTGGCGATACTTCGCATGGAAGTAGCTGACGTCCTTCGGCAGCCGTTCGACCTGGACCCAGTCGATCTGCCAGTAGAGCCCGGTGCCGCGATCGGGATTGTCGTTTCGGATGACGATCCGCGCCGACTTGGCGAAGGGCATTCGCCAGTAGCACGTCAGCGCCCCGGTAGGCGAAACCTGCACGGGAAAGCTCTCGACCACGGCCGGCGTGCCTTGCCCGACGGCGAAGAAGTCGGCCAGCGGCGCCTCGACGGCGGGCTCCTTCTGCCCGTCCCAGTAAATGCGGATGCTCAAAGCGTTCAGTTCGTGGACCCAGCCGGCATGACTGGTAAACCACATGTGCGTGATGATGCCGGGCCCTTTCAACAGCGGCACTTCGACCGACTCGCCCGGTTGCAGCCAGTTCATGTCCAGGTTCGCGTCGTGCCACTTCGGCTGTTCGTTGCTCGAGACGCGGCGGTTGCGTCCGATCGGCGGCGCGGTCAGGGCGCCGAGCGGATCGCGCGAAGAGCGGGCCCGGCCCGGCGTTGCCGCCAATGTTCGCTGCGCCGCCCTGCGCGGCGGTGGGCGACGGGCCGCCGTGGGTTGCCCCGGCGCAACCGATCCAAATTGCGTCGTTCATGTACGCCTTCGCGTACGCATAGCTCAACATGCCGCCGCGAAACGGGCCGGCGGTGTTGCGAATCAGAAAGACGCCGCCCCCCGGCATCCGCGCGTCGTCGCGATAGCCGACCAACAGCACGCTGTGGCCGTCCTCGACGTCGTCGCGCGGGCACATTCTCAACAGGCCGTTGTCCCACCGCGCGTAGCGTTTCCACGGCCAGAGAAAACCGCCGGCGACCGGCCAACGCTGCGCGATCGTTCGCTTGATCTCGACGAGTTGCCGGTCGGTCACACCCTTGTGCGGGTTCCACCGCTTGATCCAGTGGAGTTGCAGCCCCAGTTCGTGCAGTTTTTCGGCGTGAGCGATTGCCGCCTTGCTCGGTTCGGTGGTCGAATCGAAATACTCTTGATACGGCATTTCCGCTTCCGGGCAAACGCCGTATGCGGTGACGGCCTTCCACAGTTCGGCAAAGTTTGCGCCGTCCGGCGATTCCTTGCCCGTCCGGTTGCCGGCCCAGTTGAGAAACTCGACGCTCAGCGGCACGGCAGCGTTCTCTTTGGCGGCCACCGCGTATTCGATCGCCCCGCACATGGCAAACAGCGAACACGTGTTGCGCTCGCCCTGAACCCGCGGCGCGATTCCGCAACGCTTGAACAACGGACGCAGATCGACCGATTTGGGAAGACTCGCCGCTGCGGGAGAAGCTCCGCCCGCCGCGGAATCGTCGGCGCGGCACGCCGTGACGCCCGTCGCCCCAATCAACATCAAAGCCGTCAGGCAACACGGAATCCAGCTTGATCTCGTCACGGCAGGTGTCTCCTGGATGGAAGTAATGTCTCGCCTCGGCACTGCAACGATTGACTTCTTTTCGCGGGTGGTATGTGCCGGTATACTGACGGTGGATGGAAAGGCGAACGCGCAAGGCGGGTATTGCGACAGCTTCCTATATTCTACATAGGCCAGGGACGCCACGCAACCAGTTCGGCAGGCGGCAGCAACGGACCTTGGCGACTCGGAGGCAGGACGTCTGTTTGCAACCAGATACGAATCTCACAATAGCCGGGGGCCAACGGCCCGCGGAGTTGTGGCAAAGACACTCCGTGGGCCGCTGGCCCCCGGTTATTTGCTGATGTTGATTGATAATCTCAGATTCCATGAACGCCCATGAACGTCGCGCCGTTGCACATCGGACCGCTGCTGATTGACCCGCCGCTGTTACAGGCGCCGATGGCGGGGTTTACGAACTATGCTTACCGGCAAGTGCTTCGGCGGTTTGGCGGCGTGGGGCTGCCGGCCACCGAGATGCTTAGCGCCCGCGGGTTTCTGCACATTGGTAAATCGGAGGGGACAGTCCCATTTTCGCTGACACGAACATCGGGACAGTTCCCGTGCGACGGCCGGTTTCCCGATCGGCTCTGGGGAGTGGCTGACGAGCCGCGGCCGTTGGCGGTGCAGATTTGGGACAACGATCCCGATTCTCTGGCGGCCGTGGGGCGAAGGCTGGCCGAGGAGTTTCGCGTAAGCGTCGTCGATATCAACTTCGGCTGCCCGGTGCGCAACGTTTCCGAGAAAGCCGCAAAGCGGCTCGTATCTGTTGCGGTATCCCGATCGCGTCGGCGAGATCGTCGCCCGCGTGGCGGCGGCCTGCCGGCCCGCGCCGGTGACGGCCAAGATTCGCTTGGGGGCGACGCGCGACACGATCAACGCCATCGACGTGGCCCAGGCGGTCGAGTCGGGCGGCGGCGCGGCGGTGACGGTTCACGGCCGCACGGCCGCCGATCTGTTCCGCGGCTCGGCCGACTGGGGAGAGATCGCGCGCATCAAGCCACATTTGCACGCCATTCCGCTGATCGGCAACGGCGACATCAAGACGCCCGAGGCCGTGGTCGAAGCGTTCGATCGTTACAGTGTCGATGGCGTGATGATCGGCCGCGCGGCGCTCAGTCGTCCGTGGCTATTCTGCCAAGCAGCGGCAGCGCTGCGTGGCGAGCCAATTCCACCCGAGCCGACGCCGCTGGAACAGCGGCAGTTGCTGCTGGATCATTTCCAACTGGTCGTCGAGCGATTCGGCCCAATCAAGGGGACGACCCTAATGCGAAGTCTCGCCTGCTGCTACGGTCAAGGCCGCAAGGGGGCGAAGGCGTTTCGCCGCGAAATCACACATGTAGCCACGCCGGAGGAGTTTATCGCCGTGGTCGAGCGCGATTTCCCCATAGGCTATGCTTCCGCATAACAAGAACTGCCTCGTTCCTACGTGGGAGCATTGCGTCAGAGAGGAACGATGAAATGGTGCCCCTTTTCGCCGCAGCGCCGCTGGAGGGTGCGGAGTATCTCTTCACATCTCGATTGGCTATCGTGCGGGCCGGCAATGAAAAAGGGCTTTCCGTCTTTGCCGAAGGCGTACTCTTCCGTGCAGGCCTCGGCGGAAACGTCTCCAAAGATCAGCTTCGCCACGCGGTAATCGGCGTGGGGTGAAAAGCCGAGATCGAGCGCGGTAGCGAACCGCGCCCTCGACAAGCTTGCGGGCACACTCGGGCTTCTGGCGAAGCAGGGTGTAGTTGCGGGCGAGTTTGCCGTAAATGTCAAGATCGTACTTTGCCCGGCCGGCAATCAGCGCCATGGCATTCTTCACGCCGAGACAATAGACGTCGAGCAGGAAGATGGCCACCGCCACGTCTCCATTCCTCAGTTGCCGGCTAAACAAGAGCTGGCCCATTCCCGACTCCCAGATGTTGGCCATAACGCAACAGTGCAAGACGGGCGCGGTGGCCGCTTGCTCCAGTTGTGCGGAAAGGCCCTGTGGCTGCCGGTGGGCTAGCTCGCGTCGCTGCTGCTTTTGCTTAGCCTTGCGGCGTTCCAGCTTCTTCTGGCGTTTTCGCGGATCAATCGCCATGTGAATTACTCCTTTTGGCCAAGTTGAAAACGGGCTGGCCACTCACACATTCAACGCATAATCGTAGCCAGCTATTCCTTTTATGGGAAGCCCTTCGTTCAGGAAGCGATGCAGAACGCGGGCGGAAGGGAATCGCCAACCGGCGCGCACCCCCTACGTCAGCCACTTGTGGCAAGCGGCGGCGCACTGGCGGCCGTGGTTGATGGCGTGAACCACCAACGATGCGCCGCGGACGGTGTCGCCGGCGGCGAAGACGCCCGGGAGGCTGCCCATCCAATCGTTGACCGCTACGTTGCCGTGGCTGTCGAGTTGCAGGCCGAGATCGGTTACAAGACCCGAGTGGACGACGTGAACGAATCCCATTGCGATCAGAACTAGATCGGCCGGCAGCGTGAAGTCGGAGCCGGGCACTTCCTTCATCTCCCAGCCCTTCGGGCCGGCAGCCCATTGGATTTCACAGGCCTCGAGCCGGGCCACGCGGCCGTCGACGCCGATGAGGGCTTTGGTCAGCGTGCTCCAACGGCGCTCGCAGCCCTCCTCCTGCGACGACGAAGTCCGCATGATCTTGGGCCAGAGCGGCCAGGGGCTTTCGGCGATTGTAGCCCTCGGGCGGACGCGGCAGGATTTCGAGTTGCGTGACTGATGCCGCCCGCTGGCGGATAGCGGTGCCGACGCAATCGCTGCCGGTGTCGCCGCCGCCGACCACGACGACGTGCTTGTCGCGGGCATTGATCACCGCGGCGGGTTCGACGGCGTCGCCGGCCACGCGGCGGTTCTGCTGCGGCAGATAGTCCATCGCAAAATGCACGCCCGGCAAGTCGGCGCCGGGAACGCGAAGCTCGCGCGGCTGACCCGCCCCCATGCAGAGCACGATCGCTTGGAAGCGGCGACGCAAGTGGTCGGCCGAAATATCGACGCCGACGTTGACGTTCATCTCGAACTGGACGCCTTCGCAGCATCAACTGCTCGAGCCGGCGGTCGAGGATGTGTTTTTCCAGCTTGAAATCGGGAATCCCGTAGCGGAGCAAACCGCCGAGGCGGTCGCTGCGCTCGAAGACGACGACGTCGTGCCCCAGCCGGGCAAGTTGCTGCGCGGCGGCAAGCCCGGCGGGACCCGAGCCGACTACGGCCACCTTCTTGCCCGTCTTCGTCTTAGGACGAATCGGCTCGATCCAGCCTTCGGCGAACGCACACTCGACGATCCGAAACTCGATGTTCTTGATGTTCACCGCCTCGCGGCGGATCGCCAGCGTGCAGGCGGCTTCGCAGGGAGCGGGACAGACGCGGCCGGTGATCTCGGGGAAATTGTTGGTCGAATGCAAGTTCTCGGACGCCTCGCGCCAGCGACGCCGGTAAACGAGATCGTTGAACTCGGGAATGCGATTCTGCACCGGGCAGCCGATGGCATGGCAGAACGGAACGCCGCAGTCCATGCAGCGGGCCGCCTGCTGGTTCAGCGTCTCATCGAGCAGCTCGCGATCGATCTCGTGCCAATCGCGGATGCGCTGCTCGATCGGCCGATGCTCGACTTCGACTCGCGGATATTGCAGGAATCCGGTGGGGTTGGCCATCCGGCGATTCCTTCAGGGCGAAACACACTACGTTCTTTTGAGTTCGATCATGATTGCGACGCCGCAAGCGGCTAATCCCTTTCTCCGGGAAATACCTCTTCGGTTGCGGGCGTCTGATCGGTGCTGGCGGCCTCGCGGTCTCGCAGCCGATCGAGCGCCCGGCGATAGTCGATGGGCATGACCTTGACAAACTTGCCCGACATCTCCTGCCAGTTGTCGAGGATTCGCCGGGCCTGCACGCTGCCGGTCCACTCGGCGTGGCGGCGAATCAGATCGCGGAGCGCGTTCTGGTCCTCCTCCTGGTAGATCGATTCGAGATCGACCATGTCGAGGTTGCAGAGCGTGTCGAACAACTGATGCTGGTCGAGGACGTAGGCGACGCCGCCGCTCATTCCCGCGGCGAAATTCCGGCCGGTGTGGCCGATAACAACCACCGTGCCGCCGGTCATGTATTCGCAGGCGTGATCGCCGACGCCCTCGACCACGGCCACCGCGCCGCTATTGCGGACCGCGAAGCGTTCGCCGACCAGGCCGTTGATGAACACTTCGCCGGAAGTGGCGCCGTAGAGGAGCGTGTTGCCGGCGATGACGTTCTCTTTCGGATCGAAGGGGGAGTTGCGTGGCGTCTGCACGATGATGCGTCCGCCGGAAAGGCCCTTGCCGAGATAATCGTTGGCGTCGCCGATCAGCCGCAGCGTGACGCCTGGGGCCAGAAACGCGCCGAAACTCTGGCCCGCCGAGCCCGTCATCGTGATTTGCAGCGTTCCGTCGGGCAGGCCCTCGCTCCCCCATCGCCGCACGATGCGGTTGCTCAGGATCGTGCCGACGCTGCGGTGGATGTTGCGGATCGGCATCGGCAGCTGCGTCGGCTGCTTCGTCTCGATGCAGTGTTCGACGTTTTTGAGGATCTCCCAGTCGAGATGACCCTTGCGAACGTCGCTCTGTCGCCGCACGCGACGCAACGGACAGCCGTTCGACTGATCGGGCACGGTGAAGATCGGCGAAAGGTCGAGCCCCTTTGCCTTCCAGTGGTCGATCGCCTGCCGGCAACTGAGCCGCCCCACCTGTCCGACCATGTCGTCGAACTTGCGGAAGCCGAGTTCGGCCATGATCCGCCGCACGTCCTCGGCCACGAAGGTGAGGAACCGCACCACGTATTCCGGCTTGCCGGCAAAGCGTTTTCGCAGGTCTTTGTCTTGCGTGGCGATGCCGACCGGGCAGGTGCCGAGGTGGCATTTCCGCATCAGCAGGCAGCCGAGCGAAACCAGCGCCGAGGTGCCGAAGCCGAATCGCTCCGCTCCCAGCAGCGCGCCGATCGCTACGTCGCGGCCGGTTCGCATCTGGCCGTCGACCTGAACGATGATCCGATCGCGCAGCCCGTTGAGCACCAGCGTCTGCTGCGTTTCGGCCAGGCCGAGTTCCCAGGGCGTTCCGGCATGCTTGATCGAACTCAGCGGGCTGGCGCCGGTGCCGCCGTCGTGGCCGCTGATAAGCACCTCGTCGGCGTTCCCCTTGGCCACGCCCGCCGCCACCGTGCCGACGCCGACCTCGGAGACCAACTTCACCGAGACCAGGGCGTCGGGATTGGCGCACTTCAGATCGTAGATCAATTGGGCGAGGTCTTCGATCGAGTAGATGTCGTGATGCGGCGGTGGAGAGATCAGCGAGACGCCGGGCGTCGAGTGCCGCAGCCGGGCAATCTCCGCCGTCACTTTGTGCGCCGGCAACTGGCCCCCCTTCGCCGGGCTTCGCCCCCTGCGCCATCTTGATCTGAATGATCCTCGCGTTGGCCAGATACTCGATCGTCACGCCGAACCGGGCGCTGGCCACCTGCTTAATGCCGCAATTCATCGAGTCGCCGTTGGCGAGCGGCCGATAGCGCCGCGGATCCTCGCCGCCTTCGCCGGTGTTCGAGTTGGCCCCCAGCCGGTTCATGCCCACCGCCAGCGTCTCGTGGGCCTCCTTGCTGATCGAGCCGTGCGACATCGCGCCGGTGTAGAATCGCTTGACGATCTCGGCGGCAGGCTCCACTTCTTCAAGCGGAACCGGCTCGCCCGGCACGAAGGTGAACAGCCCGCGGAGCGTCATCAGATCGCGGTTCTGGTTGTTTACCGCCTCGGCATACTCGGCATAGATCCGCGGATTGTCCTGCAAAACGGCGTGTTGCAGCTTAACGATCGTCTCAGGGTTCCAGAGATGCTTTTCGCCGTCGAGCCGGAACTGGTATTCGCCGCCGAAATCGAGTTCGAGCGCGGCGGGCTGGAGCGGCTCGTAGGCAGTGCAATGGCGGTCGATCGCCTCGCGGGCGATCACGCCAAGATCGCTGCCGGCGATTCGCGAGGGCGTGCCGGTGAAATAGCGGTCGATCAGCGAACGATCGAGCCCGACGGCCTCGAACTGCTGGGCAAACTGATAGCTGCGGAGCGTGGAAATGCCCATTTTCGAGATCGTTTTGAGGATCCCCTTCTTGACGGCGGTGATGTATTGGTCGGCCAGCACGTCGGCGGGCACGCCCGGCGGCAGATCGCCGTCGGCATGAAGCTTTTGGATCGTCTCGAAGGCCAGATACGGATTGATCGCACTGGCCCCGTAGCCGCACAACATGCAGAAGTGCATCACTTCGCGCGGCTCGCCGCTTTCGATCACGATGCCCACCTGGCTTCGCAACTGGCGATGCCACAGATCGTGATACAAAGCGGAGGCGGCCAGCAGGCTGGGGATCGGCGCGCGGGTCGGCGAGACGTCGCGGTCGCTGGCGATCAGCATTGTCGCCCCCTCGGCGATCGCCTGCTCCGCCGCGTCGACCAGCTCGTCGAGACCCGTCGCCAGCGCCCGGCCCGCATCGGAATCGGTCGCCGAGAAGAGCGCCGGAAGCGTGACGACTTTGAAATCGTCGCGGCGGGCCGAACGCAGCCGCTCCATGTCGTCGTTCGTCAAGATCGGGTGCGAGAGCTTCAACTGCCGGCAGTGCTCCGGCGTCTCGTCGAGCAGATTCCGCTTGCAGCCGGTGAACGACATCAGCGACATGACCAGCCCCTCGCGCAACGGATCGATCGGCGGGTTGGTCACCTGGGCGAAAAGCTGTTTGAAGTAGTCGAACAGCAGCTTGGGACGATCGGAGAGCACGGCCAGCGGCGTGTCGGTCCCCATCGAGCCGATCGGCTCCTGCCCGTGGGCCGCCATCGGCGAAACGAATCAACTGCAAGTCTTCGCGGGTGTAACCGAAGCATCGCAGCCGCTGGGCCAAGCGTTTCGGAGTCTATCGGCGAGGGCTTCGACGGCTGAAATAGGCCCCGCAGCTCGATGCGATTCTCTTCGAGCCAGCGGCGGTAGGGCTTTTGTCGCGAAATCCGCCCCTTGATCTCGCTATCGACCACGATCCGCCCCTCTTCCGTATCGACCAGGAACATGCGGCCGGGCTGAAGACGGCCTTTCTGCTGGATCTGCTCCGGCGGAAAATCGACGACTCCGACTTCGCTCGACAGCACGGCCAGCCCCTCGGTGGTGACGACGTAGCGGCAGGGACGCAGCCCGTTGCGATCCAACGTGCCGCCCACCAGGCGTCCGTCGGTGAAAATCATCGCAGCCGGGCCGTCCCACGGCTCCATGATCGCGGCGTGATACTCGTAAAATGCCCGCTTGTCGGTCGACATGTGATACTGCGGCCCGAACGCCTCGGGAATCAACATCATCATCGCGTGCGGCGTCGACCGGCCGGCGCGGACGAGCAGTTCGAGGGTGTTGTCGAAACAGGCCGAGTCGCTTCCGCCCGGCTCGATGATCGGAAACAGCTCGGTGATGTCGTCGGTCAGCACCGGCGCGACCATCGACCGGCCGCGGCCGTGGATGCGGTTCGTGTTGCCCCGCAGCGTGTTGATCTCGCCGTTGTGGGCGATCATGTGGAACGGCTGGGCCAGCCGCCAACTCGGGAACGTGTTCGTGCTGTAGCGCTGGTGAACGATGGCCAACGCGGTTTGCACCCGCGTGTCGGTCAGGTCGGGATAGTAGGCGAACAACTGCGGCGCCAGGAACATGCCCTTGTAGACGATCGTGCGGCCCGACATCGACGGGACGTAGAATTGATCGGCCCGGTCGGCGAGCATTTCGCGCACGCGGCGCTCGGTGCGCTTGCGAACGACGTAGAGCCGGCGCTCCAGGTCTTCGTCCTTGCGGCCCCGTCCGTCGAGGAACGCTTGGCGGATCACCGGTTCGGACATCCGGGCCAACTCGCCCAGGCAGCGATTGTCGCTGGGCACGTCGCGCCAACCGAGCACGGCCAGCCCCTCGGCGTCGGCTTGTGCGGCCAAGGTCTGCTCGCAACGGCCGCGTAGTTCTTCGTCGTGCGGCAGGAAGAACATCCCCACGCCGTAATGACCTTGCGGCGGGAGCGAAAAGCCCAGGCTCTCGGCCTCGGTGCGAAGGAACTCGTCGGGGATTTGCAGCAGGATGCCCGCCCCGTCGCCGGTCGATTCGTCGGCGCCCGACGCACCGCGGTGCATCAGGTTCATTAGCACTTGCCTGCCGTACTCGACAATCGCATGGCTGCGACGTCCGGAAATATCGACGACGGCGCCGATGCCGCAGGCATCGTGTTCCCATTGTGGGTCGTACAGACCGCGAACGCTTGGCACGGTAAAGGTGGCTCCGATGGAACTTTGACTCTTAAACTTAGGACAGGGTCGGCAAACAAAGCCGGCGGCAGCACAGGAGGGAGCCGTTGAAAGCATTATACCATAAGGGCTTCTAATGTCAATAGCTGTATATTATTACAAATACTTCTGAATAGTGCCTCGCAATCATAATCTCGCGGTGTCGGCGGCGGAGGGCCGGGCCATCGCTGAAAAGGCCGGCAGAGAGACTCTCCCCACGCTGGAGTTGTCCGTCGTGCGAGTTGGGGCTAGAATCAGGCCACTTCGTAGTCCTGACTTTGCCCGGTTTTTCCGCCTAACCGAGATTGTATTTCTATGGCTGCGCAACCCGAAGCTAGGGCGGGCCGAGATGGCGTCGGGAACATGACTCGGGCGGACGAATATCTACCGATCAAACAGGCAGCCGAGGATTTTGGTATCTGCCAGGGAGAAAATTGCGATGCAGGAACTCATGTATCTGCAGCAGCTTTTTGGACGCGGCAACTCGATTTCAATATCGGTGACGCTGTTGATTGGGTTCTTGCTCGTCTTGATCTTTCGCCCGAACAGCATTCACCGCCCGCTGTTGTTTCGCTTGGCTTGCTGGTTATTGGCCCTTACGGTGGTGGTTCCAGCTTCTCTGTCGCTGTTGCTGAGCCTAGGTTTCTCCGGCGGCGGTTACCCGGGAAGGATGAGCCCCGGTTCCGAGATGTCCTTTGCCATAGCGTGTGCGAATTTTACGGGTCCGGTCTTGGAAGGGGCGTGCATCATCTGCGGTTTGACGGCCCTGCTACCCCCGATGACTCGGCCTGCTCCGACCGGGCCCGCCAAGCATCCGCTTGAATAACTATGATCGAGCGTGAAGAGCTATACCGGCGACGATGCGTTCGCAAGGTCATCGAGGTTGTGGAAGCCGTTCCCGGTTGCTGGCGGGCCCAATCGCCGGTGGTCTTGGATGAAACCACGGCGGGCTTGCTGCTGCTGGCGTGTTGGTTGCGATGCGACAAGGACTTTCTCTTCCAGTGCTTGGACGAAATGGGAGCGGAAGTTGCCGGTCTTTCCCGCCGGATTGACGACTCGTTGACCGAGCGGAGAATGTTGCGAGAAGATCGACAAGGCGAGCCGCTTTCGCTTTCCGACAGCCCGACCGTTTTGCGCGAGTTGACCGTCTGGTGGCTCGATCGCGCCGCCGAAGAAGCCCATGGGTTGCGTCAGGATTACTTGGGCGTGGAGCACTTGCTGCTTGCGTTCCTTCGTTTCGAGGGGGCGCCTTTGGCGGCGATTCTCTCCGAATGCGGCATCGATCGCCCACGTCTGACGGCAAGGCTTCTCGATGCTCTTCGTCGCGGGAAGCCGAGCAATCGCGAGCCGGCCGCCGAGTTTTCCGCAAGCGGCGCAATCGAGATTGCGGCGACGGCCGTTCCACAAGACATCGCCTTTCCCGCCGTGGGAATGCCGAAACGCTTCAGCATCGCGATCATGATGGCTTGGCTGACGCTCTTTGCCTTGGTCTTTTCCGTGCTGAAATCGATGGAGGCTCCGGCACAGATATTCGGCGTCACGACGATTTTGATGCTTGGCATCGGATTCGGGCAAATGTGGCTCTTCGGCGGCAAGAAGCCGCGGCTGGCCTCCGTCGTGGCTGGAGCCGTCTTGCTGTCTGTCGAGATTGTTGCCCTCAATGTCGCCACAGGCTATGTCACCGGCGATAAGTCGAGTATCGCACTGCGCATCATCTATTCGATCGTCTTGCTCGTCCCCTCTGTTTCCTTGGGAGCATTTTTCGGCTACCTCCTCGGCACTCTGACCGCCGGAATCGTCCTGACACTCAACTACCTCGAAAACAGAAAACCCGCCGAATCCCCCGCCGAGACCGATCCCGATGCCGGCGCCACTGAGGAGTGAAAAGCTGCTACGACCACGCGGGACATGGATCAGGCTTTGGCGAACGGGCCACGCGCTGTTCGTTGTTTGGCTTGAATCCACGGGAATGGATGCCGGTCGTCAACAATTGGACCTCAGTATTCGCAAGGGGACGGGAGTTGCCGGCACGGGGGACCGGCGGCTAGAATCAGGGGGTGTTGAAGGTGATCGTGGACTCTCCGTCGGGTGGGACTCGGGGGAATGGGGGGGCGAAGCAGCGGGAGCACAACTCGGGTGAGCAACGGCGAACCATCGATGTTCCAACGATGCGCTTGGCGAGCGGTTTGCTGACGCAGCAGCAGCTCGATCAGGCACGAGCGGGCGTGCGCTGGTCGGAAGGGGACGAACCCGACCCGGACGCCCCGCCGAGCGATCGCCAGCTTGCCGACCGCCTGGTCGAGGTAGGCTTGCTGAACGTTTGGCAGGCGAAACAACTGCTCGACGGCCGCACCAAGTTCACTCTCGGCCCCTATCTGATTACCGACTCGATCGGCCAGGGCGGAATGGGGCAGGTCTTCAAGGCGGAGCGGCCCGGCGGGGCGCGTCGTGGCGATCAAGGTGTTGCCCCGCCATAAATCGACTCCCGAGGCGGTGGCCAACTTCACTCGCGAAATCCGCGCGCTGGCCAGCCTCGATCATCCGAAATTGGTGGCCGCGCTCGATGCCGGAGAGGACGGGAACGTTCACTACCTGGTTACCGAGTACGTGCCCGGCACCGACCTGCGAAAACTCGTTCGGCAGGGCGGGCCGCTAAGCGTTGCGGCGGCCGCGTCGATCATTTCGCAAGTGGCCGAGGGCCTGGCGTACGCCCACGCCCAGGGAATCGTCCACCGCGACGTCGCGCCGGGCAACGTGCTGGTCTCGCCGGACGGAGAGGCGAAGCTTTCCGACTTGGGGTTGGCCGGTTCGTTGGACGGCTCGCCGGAGGATGATCCGCGTCACGGCAAGATCGTCGGCACGGCGGATTTCCTCTCGCCCGACCAGATCCGCGATCCGCGGAGCCCGGCGCCGGCGTGGGACATCTACTCGTTGGGCTGCACGCTCTATTACGCGGTGACGGGCAAGGTCCCCTTTCCCGGCGGCACGACGGCCGACAAGGCCCGGGCGCATTGCGAGCTACGGCCGTTGGACCCGCGGCGGCTCAATTCGCGGCTAAGCGGCGAGTTCGTCGAGGTGATGGCCGACATGATGGCCAAAGAGCCGTCGCAGCGGATCGCGTCGGCTGGCGAAGTGCAGGCGAAGCTGGCGCCATTCCTGACCGCCGAGCCCGCCAACGGCGTTGCGTCGAACGGGCGGACGCCCTTGCAGCCGTCGCTTCGCCTGACGATCCCGACGCCGCCCCCCATCGTCGCCCGGCTGCCCGCCGACGAGCCCGATTCGTCGCAGGAGATGCTCATCCCGACTGCCGGCCGCTTTCCGGCGGTCTTTTGGCCGCTGGCCGTCTTCGTGCTGACGCCGTTGGTGCTGGCCGGCATGGTGCTGCTGTTGTGGTGGCTGGCGAAGATTGTGTTTTGAGCCGGATTCAGCATGACGGATCGGGAATTGTGTCGTAGGGAATTGATTCTGGGGTCGGCCATTGTTTGCTTGGCCGGGGGGTTTTTTTGATTTTTTCATACCCCTTTGTTTTTGGAAACAACAAATAAGGGAATTTGCAGTTTGGCGCGGATCGCGCGCGCCCGTCGGTATTGACGGGTGGGGGTGCGAGGGGGACAGTCCCATTTTCGCTGAGACGAAAATTGGGACAGTCCCCTGGCGGCGGAAGGGTTGTATGGAAGGTGGCGGGTACTCGCGTCTGCCAAGAGAGCTTGCCGCCGGGAGGGACAGGTGATCTTCCACGTGGTTGCCGGGGCCGATTACCCAGTCCGTGCACAGCATGAAGAGGATGGTCTCCAGGCTGCCGTCGGCGAAGGGGCAAATGCTTCGCTCGCTCGGTGTTACCCGAGACGGTAGGGCGGTGGAAGGTCTGTTGGCCGTGGGCGGGGCTCTGACGCGAGGTTAGCGCTGGGGTCTTCTCCTTTTTCCGTAAGGCGTTGCGTGAAAATGAGTTGATTGCATTTGCGGGACGAATTTCCGAATTTGTCGCCGACGACTGGACGGATTTGGAAATCCGTCCACGGTAAGTTGTGCAAGTTATTTTGGCGTGCGCGCTAAGCGTTCAGCCATGTGTTTGTCTGCCGGCTGCGGCCTGGCATGGAGTGGCTTTATGTATAGCATAGGGGCGGCTTGAAATTCAAGAGGAATACTGGCCGGTTCCTACCACGTTGCCGTTGTCGGTTTTGGTGTTCTATCGGCATGGCGGCGTCGGTTGGGCGGTCAGAGGAGGAGGCCCGTGGAACGGGCCTGACAATTCGGAGAGCGGCGTATTCCCGAACCCGGCGTAAACGCCGGGCCGATGACCGCTGCGCGGAGACGGTCGTGAACGACCGTGGGAGGATGGAGATGGGCGGTTGCCGGCTCAGCCCTGAAAGGGCGAAATAGCCGAGATGATTTCGCCCTTTCAGGGCTAACCAATGCCGACGTCACCGGACACCCAGGGCGGTGCCCCAATGGCACTTCCTGAATCGTAAGTGGTTGGGAGCAAGAATGATATAGCAAGAACGGCCGTCCTTGCCTACAAGGGTTTTGTGAACAACGAAAGACCCTTATCCGGCAAGGAGGCCGACATGAGCCATTGTACTTGGAATCGTGTTTCATGGCAGATCAATTCGATTCGGAATTCGCTGGGGCAACAGCAAGGGTTGCCGTTTGTCGATTTGCTGACGCCCGACATGCTCCGCGAAGTGGCCGGACAGACGGCCGAATCGTCGGAGCCGATTTACACACCCTTGGTGACACTGTGGATGTTTCTCGGCCAAGTCGTCGATCCCGACCATTCCTGTCGTCAGGCGGTGGCCCGCTTGTTGGTTTGGTTGACGCTGCAAGGACAACCGCCATGTTGCGCGGAAACGGGAGCCTATTGCAAGGCGCGCGTGCGATTGTCGGAGGAGCATCTTCACGGCTTGGTGCGGGCGACGGGAGCGGAACTGCACGACAAAGCGCAAGCCGAATGGCTCTGGAAAGGGCGTCGCGTGAAAATCGCCGACGGCACTACGGTGATTATGCCCGACACCGAGGCGAATCAGGCCGAGTATCCGCAGCCCGATGGACAGAAGCCGGGATTGGGCTTTCCCATGATTCGGCTGGTTGTGCTCTTCTGTTTGGCAACCGGGGCCGTCTTGGATGCGGCCGTGGCGGCCTATTCGGGCAAGGGAACGGGCGAATTGTCGCTGCTGCGATTGATCTGGGACGAGTTGCAGAAGGGCGAGGTGTTGCTGGCCGATCGGCTGTATTGTTCGTGGTTCGAGATGGCTTTGCTGAAACAGCGTGGAGTGGACGTGGTGTTGCATCGACATCAGAGCCGTCGGACCGATTTTCGCAAGGGACACTCGCTGGGCCAACGCGACCATCTCGTGCGTTGGCCGAAGCCCGCGCGGCCCGATTGGATGGATCAAGAGACCTATGCCTCGTTGCCGGCGGAGTTGGAACTCCGAGAACTGGAGGTCGTGATCGATCGGAAAGGGTTTCGGCCCGTCAAGCTGATCCTCGTCACGACACTCTTGGATGCGGAAGAATATCGGCCGAAGGACTTGGCGGAGGTGTACTGGCAGCGTTGGCACGCGGAACTGGATTTGCGGTCGGTGAAGGAGACGATGCAGATGGGCGAACTCCGCTGCAAAACGCCGGCGATGGTTCGGAAGGAGATATGGGTCGCATTTTCTCGCTTACAATTTGATCCGAGGCATGATGGCACAAGCGTCTGTGGAACATGCACGAATGCCTTGTCAAATCAGCTTCAAAGGAGCGATGCAAACGCTCAATGCGTTTCAGCACGTCCTGCTGACTTCGCTGGATGTTGTCGCAATCTACCGGCGGCTCTTAAAAGCGATCGCCACGCACCGCGTCGGCGACCGTCCCGGCCGCGTCGAGCCTCGCGCAAAGAAGCGCCGCAAGAAAAACTACGCAGTACTCACACGCCCTCGTTCGCAAGCCAAAAAACGTTTGATGAAAACAACTTAAAGCCCGGGAAGTGCCATTGGGGCGGTGCCCTGGGCTGCCGCATTTCACCCCTTCGGGACTGACGGCTCGCAACGAGCGTGCCGCCGTGGAGCACAACCGGCATCTGAGGCGTATTGACAGTCCGTTGCCATAGATACTAGCATCCAACAACGGACACCAGTAGGTCCGGGCGTCATGGAGGTCTGCGGGTGGGAGGCTGAGCCGATGACGAGTGAACAGAGCGGGCGACGGCAGCGATCCTTGGCTGGCCTGCGGCGGCTGGTGGGGATTATTCTGTGGCCGTTCTACGCAGTTGCCTTCGCCATCTATCTGGCATCGCTTCTGATAGTTTTCGCTCCGTTGTATCTAGGGTTCTATGTGATCGGCGGTTTCTTCCTCTATCTTTTCATTTGGTGGCGATGGTGCGGGAGGGGCCGATATGTGCTGTTCGTCTATTCCGATAGCCCGATCTGGCACGACTACCTTGAGGAGCATATTCTCCCGCGGCTTGGCGAACGGGCGATTATGTTGAATTGGTCACGGCGGAGCCAATGGAAACGTACATCGCTGCCGGTATTGGCGTTTCGCTACTTCGGCGGTTCGCGGAAATACAATCCGATGGCAGTCGTGTTTCGCCCGTTTCGGCGAGCACGTCGGTTCCGATTTTATGAGCCGTTCCGCGAGTTCAAGCACGGCAAGCCCGAAGCGGTTGCCAGAATGGAGAGAGATCTTTTTGACCTGGTTGGCAAGACCGCGAGAGTCGAGCTATGAGCTTAGCAGTCGCTCAAACTCTTCTTCCGTAATCACCGGCACGCCGAGTTCTTGGGCCTTGGCCAGCTTGCTGCCGGCTTTCTCGCCGGCCACGAGGTAGTCGGTGTTCTTCGAGACGCTGGAGGCGGCGTGGCCGCCGTGGCGGGTGATTAGCTCTTCGATCTCGTCGCGGCTGTACTTCTTGCAGCGTGCCGGTGACGACCAGCGTCTTGCCTTCCAACGCCCGCGAGCCGCCGGCCGGCGCGGTCGACTCCATCTTCACGCCGACGCTCTTCAGGTCGGCGATCGTCTCCGTGCCGAACTTGCTGTGCAGGAAGTCGAAGACGCTTTGGGCGATGATCGGGCCGATCTCGTTGGTCTCGCTTAGCTGCTCGACGGTGGCGGCCATCAGGGCATCCATCGAGCCGAATCGCTCGGCCAGCACGGCGGCCACCCGGGCGCCGACGTGGCGGATCGACAGGGCGTTCAGCAGCCGGGCCAGGCCGCGATTCTTGCTGGCCTCGATGCCGTCCAGCAGATTGTCGACCGATTTGCGGCCCATCCGCTCCAGGTTCAACAGCCGGTCCTGCCGGTCTTCGAGCCGGTAGAGGTCGCCGTAGCTGCGGACCAGTCTTGTCGTTGACCAGTTGATCGACCAGCTTGTCGCCCAGCCCTTCGATGTCCATGGCGTTGCGGCTGGCGAAGTAGCGGATGCGCTCCTTCACCTGGGCGGGGCATTCGAGGTTCGGGCAGCGGATGTAGACGCCCCCCTCGTCCTTGACCAGCTTCGTGCCGCACTCGGGGCACTCGGTCGGGAAAACGAACTTCGGCAGTCAGCGAGCCCTTGCGCGCAGGTGCTTTTCGACGCGGACGATGTGCGGAATGATCTTGCCGGCCTTCTCGACCACCACCACGTCGCCCGGGCGAACGTCCTTGCGCTCGATCTCGTCGGCGTTGTGCAGGCTGGCGCGGCTGACCGTGGTGCCGGCCAGTTCGACCGGCTCCAGGTCGGCCACGGGCGTGATCGCGCCGGTCTTGCCCACCTGGACGCGGATGTCGTTCAGCCGCGTGGTGGCCTCGTACTTCTCGAACTTGTAGGCGATCACCCAGCGGGGGCTTTTCGAGGTGCTGCCGAGCCGCTCGCGCTGGTCGAAGCGGTTCACCTTCAAGCACCAGCCCGTCGATCTCGAAATCCAGCTCGTGCAGCCGCTCGATCAGCTCCTCGCAATGCTCGACGGCCGCGGCGAAGGAGGGGAAGCACTCGACGTAGGGCGTGGCCGGCAGGCCGTAGCCGCGCAGCTCGTCGAGAAACTCCATGTGCGTCTTGGCCTTCAGGCCCTGCGTGTCGCCGACGCTGTGGCAGAAGAACCGCAGCCGCCGCTCGGCGCAGATGCGCGGGTCGAGCTGGCGGATGCTGCCGGCGGTGACGTTGCGGGTGTTGGCGAACGGCGGCTCGCCCTCGTTTTGCCTGCTGGGCCTCGTTCAGCAGCACCAGGTCGGAGTTGGTCATGTAGATTTCGCCGCGGACTTCCAGCAGCGGCGGAACGTCATCTCCCCTCTCCTCTTGGGAGAGGGGCAGGGGTTGAGGGTGTCGCCTTGTCTTTGTCGAGTCTGTCGGCAGCCCTCACCCTAGCCCTCTCCCGGTGGGAGAGGGGACTTGAGCCGCCAGCCGCAGCGGAATGTCCTTGATCGTGCGGACGTTGTGGGTGATGTCGTCGCCGACGCGGCCGTTGCCGCGGGTGACGCCGTGGATCAGCAGGCCGTCCTCGTAGATCAGCGACGCGGCCACGCCGTCGACCTTCAGCTCGACGACCCACTCGACCGGCTCGCCGGGCAGCAGCTTGGTCACGCGGTCGCCGTACTTCTTCAGCTCGTCGAGGCTGTAGGTGTTTTCGATCGAGAGCATCGGCACGCGATGCTCGACCGGCGTGAGGCCCTCGACCGGCTGGTCGCCGATGCGCTGCGTGGGGCTGTCGGGCGTGACCAGCTCGGGATGCTCGGCTTCGAGCTTCTTGAGCCGCTCGACGAGCCGGTCGTACTCGCGGTCGGTGATTTCCGGGGCCGCCTCGACGTAGTACTTCCGGTCGTGGTGGCGGATTTCCTCGCGGAGCCGGGCGATTTCAGAGGCGGCAGATCGGAGGACATGGCAGACTCCGCCGATGCGTTGTCAGCGATCAGCCGTCAAGCGGCATTTCTGCGAATGCAGCTAATCGTCACGTCTTCTATCCGTCGCAGCCGCAGGCGGCGACGCAAATCTCGCGGACGCCGCGCAGCGGATGCGGAATCAGGCACAGAAACTTCAGCGTGCCCGGGCCGGTGTTGCGGAACTGGTGCAGCTGGTTCGGGCGGGACGAAGACCGCGACGCCGGGCCGCAAGGGATGCTCGCGGTCGCCTTCCAGCACCACGCCGGTGCCTTCCAGCACGAACACCTCATGCTCGTGGGCGTGGGCGTGTTTCGGCGTATGGCCGCCGGGGGCGACCTCGAACTGCCGCATCGAAAAACTCGGGGCGGCATCGTCGGGCCCGATCAGGCAGCGCATGCGGCAGCCCGACGGCCCCTTCGGCATCGACGGGAGCGGCTTCGACCTGTTCACAATGGACGACTTTCATGGCAACAGTCCCTTCAGCGCGTGGACGCGGCGGCTAAACGAGAGTTTCGACCCCGGCTGCCTATTTTACCACAACGACCGCGCAAAAAAAACCCCGAGGCAACGACTCCCAGCGCCGTCCCGGCCTCCGCCAAGGAAGCCCAACTGTCGTTGACCCCGAGGTCGTGACCGCACAAGACCCGAAGGCCCCGCGCAGCACTCTTCTTCTATAAGCATCGTTTCGTTTCTTGTCAATGGGTCGCTCGGTCAGGCGCGGCGTCTACGAATCTGCGAACAGATTGCTTACCGACCAGCTCAGCAAACCTCTTGCCGCGCTCGCGGAAGTTGCGGAACTGGTCGGTGCTGGCGCAGGCCGGCGACAGCACGATCGCCTCGCCCGGCCGCGAGCGACGCCAACACCAATCGAGCGCCTCCGCCATCGTTTCGACGGCCACGCAGGGGAATCGGGAGTCTGCGGCAGCGACGTGTTCGAGCAACTCGTTGCGGACCGATCCGAAAAACGCCGCTCCGCGCGCACGGCGGACGATTTCCGCGGCAAGCGGCCGGAAATCGAACCCCTTGCTCTTTCCGCCCGCCAGGAGCCACATCGCGCGACAGAAGGGGACGGAGGAAGTTGTCGGAGAGGCTCGTCGGCTGCCGGATACGTTCTAGCGACAATTCCTCCTGTCCCCCTCGCTCCGTCGAGCGACCGCAGGGCGGCGATGGTCGATTCGGGCGTGGTGGCGGTCGAATCGTTGTAGAAGCGGCGGCCGTCGATCGCGGCGATCCGTTCGAGCCGCTGCGGCAGGCCGCGAAACGCCATCAGGCCGCGGTCGGATTTCGTCGCTGTTGCACCCGACCGCAGCGGCCGCCGCGGCCGCACAAGCCGCGTTGATCCGGTTGTGCTCGCCCGGCACCGGCAACGGCGGCAACGCGTCAAGCTGGAGGAAGCGGGATCGGCTGGCCGCGAACCAACGGCAACCACGACGCCACTTCGGCATCGGACGTGTTCAGCACCGCGAAATCGTCGGGCGTCTGCCCGAGGAGAATCCGCTGCTTGGCCGCCACGTAGTCGGCGAAGCTTCGCGTGCCAATCGAGATGGTTCGGCGAGCAGCCGGTCACCACGGCCACGTGCCGGCAGCCGTGTGCCGAGCCCTCACGCGGAGCGTGAGAGTACACGTATGCAGCCCAGATGCCACAATTGGAAACTGCTGATCTCCAGCACGACCCAATCGTCGGGCGTGATCTGCGGCAGATCGTTCAACAGGCTGCCGCCGATGTTGCCGCCCAGAAAGGCTGCGTCGTGCCGGCAGTATTCAAGATCGAGGCGATCATGGCGGCGGTGGTCGATTTGCCGTTGCTGCCGGTCACGCCGATGATCTGTCGCCGGACAGTTTTCGATGAACAGTTCCATTTCCGTGCAAAGGCGTGCGCCCGATTGGCGGGCGACGTGAAGCCAAGGGCTGTCGGGCCGCACCGCGGGATTGACCACGACGAGCTCGGCCTGTTGGAAATCCTCCTCGCGGTGGCCGCCGAGGTGAATCGCGGCGATCGGCACGTCGGCCAGCAGCGGCAGCGAATCGGCCAGCGCGTTCTCGTCGGCCAGGTCGGTCACGGTGACGATGGCCCCCTGCCCGGCGAGCCATCGCGCGGCGGCCGCGCCGCCGCCGAAGTGGCCCAGCCCCATGATCGTCGCCCGTCGGCCGCGATAGTTCATCACGTCAGTAAACCGAATGTGTTCTGTTGCGACAAGGGGATGGAGTTGTCGGGCGGAGCGGAGAAGAGAAGGAAGTGGACGCCGCCTGACGCGCTGATATAATGTTAACTTGGGTTGTTGTCGAAATAGTTCACCGAGCCGAACCGTGAGCACTTCAGGCCATATCGCGTTGCGGGGCGTTCGGGTTCACAACCTGAAGTCGATCGACCTGGACATTCCCCACCGCAAGCTGATCGTGTTCTGCGGACTCAGCGGCAGCGGCAAGAGCAGCCTGGCGCTGGATACGCTCTACGCCGAAGGGCAGCGGCGCTACATCGAGAGCTTTTCGGCCTACACGCGGCAGTTTCTTGCAGCGGCTGGAGAAGCCCGACGCCGAGCGGATCGACGGCATTCCGCCGGCCATCGCCGTGACCGGCAAGAACACCAGCCGATCGAGCCGCTCGACGGTGGGCACGGCCACCGAGACGAGCGACTACCTGCGGCTGTTGTTTGCCAAGATCGGCCACGTGTTTTGCCGACAGTGCGGCCAGCGAAGTGCGCTGCGACAGCCCGCAGAACGCGGCCGAAGCGCTGGCCGCGCTGCCGCCGGGAACGCGGTACATGATCGCCTTCCGCTTGTTCGATTGCCGAACGACGGAACGATCGAGCAACTGGCGGCCGGCTTGCGCGAGGACGGCTTTGTTCGGGCGATCGTCGACGGGCGGCTGGTGAACCTTGAAGATGAACTGACGGCGAAGCCGCAAGCGGTGGAGCGACGCGGCTCTCTACGTCGTCGTCGATCGGCTTACGGCCGGCAGCGTCGAGCGACAGCCGGCTTGCGCGATTCGCTGGAGACGGCGTTTGCGAAGGGGCGCGGACGATGCTACGCGCTGGTTGAGGATCGACTGGCGACGAGAGCGATTCGACTGGTTCGAGGGGCGACTTCGCTGTTCGATCGACGGCAGGCCGTGGCGGCGGATCGGGTTCAGCACGCAATTGGCCTGCGAGGATTGCGGCATCGAGTATCCGCCGCCGGAGCCGCGGCTGTACAGCTTCAACAGCCCGCTGGGGGCGTGTCCCGAGTGCGAAGGCTTCGGCAACGTGATCGGCGTCGACATGGAGCTGGTCGTTCCCGATCCGGGCAAGTCGCTCCGCGAGGGGGCGATCGCGCCGTGGAACAGCCCGGCCTACGCACACGAGTTGAAGGAGCTGCTGGCGTTGGCCCGCGACTACGATCTGCCGGTCGACGTGCCGTTCTCGGCAGCTTACGGAGCAGCAGCGTGGAGCTGATCGTCCACGGCGTGCCGGAGCGGAAGTTCGGCGGGCTGGACGGCTTCTTCGCCTGGCTGGAGCGGCGGAAGTACAAGATGCACATCCGCGTGTTCCTGAGCCGCTGGCGGAGCTTTCGGCCGTGTCCGGCTGCGGCGGCATGCGGCTGCGGCCCGAGGCCCTGGCCACGCGGATCGGCGGTCGGAACATCGGCGAGATCTCGGCGCATGAAGGTCCGCGACGCCGCCGCGTTCTTCCGCCGGCTCGAACTGTCCGACTACGAGCGGCAGGTCGGGCGGATGATGCTCGAACAGGTGCAGGCCCGGCTGGGCTATCTCGAAGCCGTCGGGCTCGGCTACCTCACGCTCGACCGCACGCTGCGAACCCTCAGCGGCGGCGAGGCCCGCCGCGTCGCGCTCACCTCGGCGCTCGGCTCCAGCCTGGTGAACATGCTCTACGTGCTCGACGAGCCGTCGATCGGACTGCATCCCCGCGACATCAACCAACTTCTCGGCGCGATCCGCAAGCTCCGCGACCGCGGCAACACGGTGGTCGTGGTCGAGCACGAGGAGGCGATCATCCGGGCCGCCGACCAGGTGATCGAGATCGGGCCCGGCGCGGGCGAACGCGGCGGCAAGGTCGTCTTTCAGGGCACGCCCGACGAGATGGAGCGATCAGCCGATAGCCTCACCGGCGACTATCTGGCCGGGCGGCGCGGTTTTGGCAGCAACGGCCGACGGCGCGAGCCCAACCACGGCTGGATTCGCCTGGCCGGCGCCGGGGCAACAACCTCAAGAACGTCACCGTCGAGTTCCCGCTGGGCGTGCTGTGCCTGGTCACCGGCGTGAGCGGCTCGGGCAAGAGCACGCTGGTCCAGGACACGCTCTATCCGGCCCTTTGCCGCCGGCTGCGCAAGGACGCCCCGAAACCCTGGCCGCACGACGACGTCTTCGGCGACGGGCAGATCGACGACGTCGATCATGGTCGACCAGAGCCCCATCGGCCGCTCGCCGCGTTCCAACCCGGTGACGTACCTGAAGGCGTTCGACGAGATCCGCGCCGTGTTCGCCGACACGGTCGAGGCCCGGACGCGGGGCTTCGATGCGGGCCACTTCAGCTTCAACGTCGACGGCGGACGCTGCAACGCCTGCCAGGGCGACGGCTACCTGCAAATCGACATGCAGTTTCTGGCCGACGTCTACATGCGCTGCTCGCAGTGCAACGGCACGCGCTACCGCGACGAGATCCTCGACGTGACCTACCGCGGCCGCAACATCGCCGACGTGCTGGAGATGACCGTCCGCGAGGCGTTCACTTTCTTCCGCGGCCAGCCCAAGGTGCAGGCCCGGCTGAAGCGGCTGATCGACGTGGGCCTCGACTACGTGCGGCTCGGCCAGCCGGCCAACACGCTCTCCGGCGGCGAGGCCCAGCGGCTGAAGCTGGCCGGCTACATGTCCACCGCCAAGCGCGGCCGCTGCCTGTTCATCCTCGACGAGCCGACCACCGGGCTGCACTTCTCCGACGTCGTGCAACTGCTGGATTGCTTCGACGCCCTGCTGGCCGTGGGCCATTCGCTGATGGTCGTCGAGCACAACCTGCAAATCATGAAGGCCGCCGACTACATCATCGACCTCGGCCCCGGCGCCGCCGACGAAGGCGGGCAGGTCGTCGCCAAGGGCACGCCGGAGATGGTCGCCCGGACCGCCGGCTCGGTCACCGCGGGGTTCCTGGCGAAGGTGCTCAAGGAGAAAGAGGTGGTTGAAACGTGAGCAATGCAGAACCATCCGCCGATCTCGCCCGCTACGCCCGACAGGTGCGGTTTGCGCCGCTGGGCGAGGAGGGCCAGCGGCGGTTGAGCCAGGGCGCAGGCGCTGCTGTGCGGCTGCGGGGCCCTGGGCAGCACGATCGCCAACCTGCTGGTCCGCGCCGGCGTGGGAATGCTGCGGATCGTCGATCGCGATTTCGTCGAGCTGGGCAACCTTCAGCGGCAGGTGCTCTTCGACGAAGCCGACGCGGCGGCCGCGTTGCCGAAGGCCGTTGCCGCCGCCGAAACGACTGCGCAAGATCAACTCGACCGTCGCCGTCGAGCCGATCGTGGCCGACATCGGGCCGACGAACATCCGGCGGCTTTGCGACGGCGTCGACCTGGTGCTCGACGGAACCGACAACTTCGAGACGCGATTTCTCATTAACGACGCGGCAGTGAAGTTCGGGCTGCCGTGGGTCTACGGCGGCTGCGTGGGCGCGGAAGGGCAGTCGATGACCATCCTGCCCGGCGAAACCGCCTGCCTGCGATGCCTGATGCCGGAGTGCCCTCAGCCGGGCAGCACCGCCACCTGCGAGTCGGCGGGCATTCTCGGCCCCGATCGTCGGCGTCGATCGCGTCGATCGAGGCCGCCGAAGCCATGAAGATCCTCAGCGGCAACCGCCAGTCGGTTTCCCGCCGTCTATCGGTCGTCGATCTCTGGGAGAACACGCTGCGGCAAATCGACGTCAGCGGGCTGCGCGATCGCGTCGACTGTCCGGCCTGCAAGTACGGCGAGTATTCGTGGCTCTCCGGCCGACAAGTGAGCCGCACCGCCGTGCTCTGCGGCCGCAACTCCGTGCAGTTGTCTCACCTCGACGCGAGCATCTCGCTCGACGAACTGGCCGAAAAGCTCGCCGGCGTGGGCGAGCTCACGCGCAATGAGTTCCTGTTGCGACTGAAAGTCGAAGGCTACGAGCTAACGGTCTTCCCCGACGCCCGCGTCGTCATCTCCGGCACGGACGACGTCACGACCGCCCGGGCGGTTTACGCGAAGTACATCGGGACTTGAGTCGCACTATTTGGGTGCCGAGGGTGCCTTGTCGAACAGGGCCTTCAGCGGCAACTCGAATGCCGGCAGGACGTCGCCGCCGGCGAGCGAGCCGTTCTCGTCGGCCGCGATGCACTGATCTTCGGCCGTATACGATTTCGCCGATCGCGTTTGTGGATCGATGTACCACACGAGTTTCACGCCGGCAGTGAAGTAGTCATGCAACTTTCGCTGCATCTCCGCCGCAGTATTTCCTGCGGAAAGCACTTCGATGGCCAAGTCAGGGGCCAAAGCCGGAATCGGCTCGGGAGGGAGTTCCCGATTGCGAAAGTGGCTCCAGGAAATGAAGCAGACATCGGGAACCCGCACTTGATGCGGCAGGACCTTCAACGTGCCCGCTTCGCCAAGCACGATGCCCAAATCCCGATCTTTCAAGAAGAGCTTGATCAGAAAAATCACTTCTGCCGCAATCAGTGATTCCTTGTAACCGATCGTCTTCTCCACCAGAGTGCCGTCGATCAGTTCGCAAGGACGTCCCGTTTGCCGCTCGGCTTCGAGCACGTCCTTCTCCGTGGCCGTGCCACACGGCGGAAACATGCGAACACGATCGAGCGGAATTCCGCCCAGACTCGCCATGAGGTCGGCGAGCGTCCAACTTGACAGCGGGAGGTTCGGCACGAGTGGTGTCGAAAATGCAGAAGCTGATTCAGGAGGCGAACCAACGCTGGCCATAGGCGACTCCTTTTCTTACAACCGTTTTGGGAAGACGCCGATTACGAAACGATGCTTCTCCAAACCCCTCTTATTGTGGAGCATGATGCCATGTTTGTCAACCTGCTCAACCGAGGCATCACGGCCAGACAATGTACCTAAATGGCGCAGCTTCTCGCGCCGCTATGCTCGGTTCAACTCGTTCAGCCTCGGCAACCGATGCTATCCACTGTAGGAGTTGCCTCCTACAAGACCCTGTTGTGTGAGTTGTCTTTTCCCGCAAAGACTCGAATGATCCAGATGCAGCCGAACTTGACCGGCAACGTGCCCGTGTGCGTTGTCCCGGTGGCAGAATCTCACGGTCGGGCAAGACAGTGGGAGTTGGTTGAGTTTGCTGCGCGGGGAAGCCTTGCACGCATCTACCGGGCGAGGCCGGTGGGGACGCCGGCGGATCGACCCGCCACTTATGCGGTCAAGATGCTTCGCCCCTGCTGGCAGAACGACCCCGAGGCGGTCCGGCTGCTGCGGCGCGAGGCGATGGCGGGCAAGAGCGTTTCGCATCCGCACTTGGTGCCGGTGCTGACGGCGTCGGTTTGCGAGCCGCCGCGGCTATTGGTCATGCCCTGGCTGGAAGGGGCATCGCTCCAGGCCCGATTGGCGGCCGACCAGCAGTTCGACGTGCCGCAGACGCTTTGGATCGCTCGGCAGACCGCCGAGGCGCTCGATGCCCTGCACGCGGCGGGCTGGATGCACGGCGACGTGACGCCGGGCAACATCCACGTCTCGCCCAGCGGCCACGTCACGCTGATCGACCTGAGTTTCGCCCGGCGCGGCGACGAGATCGGCTCGGCCGCCGATCGGCCGATCATGGGCACGTGCAGCTACATCGCCCCCGAACTGTTCACGTCGGCTCTCCGCGCGGACATTCGCAGCGACCTGTACAGCCTGGGCGTCGTGCTATTCGAGATGCTGTCCGGCCGGCTGCCATACACGGGCGGGAATCTGGCGGAATTGGCGACGCAGCAGCGGCAGTCGGCGCCGGCGGAGCTGGCTCGGCTGGCCCCGCACGTTCCGCGGGAAGTGGTCGCAATGGTCCGGCGTCTGATGGCCCGCGAGCCGCTTCGCCGTCCGCAGGCGCCGCGCGAGTTGATCGACCGGCTGATCTCGCTGGAGGTCGGCGCACTCTCGCAGAGGATCGCTTGACTGCGGCGCGGCAGCGACCCATAATATGTACGGTTCAATGTACATATCAGGAGCCGCACCGATGACCACACTCTCGGCGACCGAAGCACAGGCGGGAATTCTTCGATCTGGTCAAGCAAGCCACTCGCGGACACCACGTTTACCGAATTCGGCATCGTCAGGGCTCGGCCGTGCTGATGTCGGAGGAGGACTACGAGAACCTCATGGAGACGCTCGAACTGCTTTCGATCCCGGGCTTTCGGGCGAGCATGAAGCGTTCGGTTGCGCAGATGAAGCGAGGCGCACACGCTTTCGCTGGAAGACGTGCTGGGAGATCAGACGTGAAGCCGTTTGCGGTGCGTTTTACCCGAGAAGCGGCCAAGGACGTGAAGAAACTGTCGCCCCGGCTGAAACGGAAACTCCGCGAAATCCTCACTGTCGACGTCGCCGCGGCTCCGTTCTCCGGCAAGAAGCTGGTGGGTGACCTGTCGGGATTCTATTCCGTGCGTTTGACGCACAAGGATCGGATCGTCTATTCTGTGGACGCGGCAACTCACACCATTTTCGTCCACCGAGCACGAACGCATTACGGACAGTAGCCGTGGCGGGAGCGTGGGCGGATTCGAGATTTGTCCCCTTTTCCGAACGTGTTTTGTGCGGACAAATGAAGGAGGCGGAGACGGAGCCGGTATCGTGCGAACCCCATCGATCTTCACCAGCAACACGGCGAACAAGTTCGCCGGCTAGAGGGCTGCCACAACAAATGACCGAATCGTCGTTGCCCGCCGACAACTCGCTGGCCGCCGAGAAGGTCCGGTCCTTCCCGCAGACGCCCGGGGTCTACCTGATGAAGGACGCCGCCGGGCGGGTGATCTACATCGGCAAGGCGAAGAATCTCCGCGCGCGGGCCGGCAGCTATTTCCTGAAGGCCGCGGCCGAAGACCCCCGCACCGCGAAGCTCGTCCCCGAAATCCGCGACATCGACTACCTCGACGCCGAGAGCGAGATCGACGCCCTGTTGATGGAAGCCCGGCTGATCAAGGACATCCTGCCGAAGTTCAACCGCGACCTGCGCGACGAGCAAGACGTTTCCCTACCTGGAAATCTTCACGCACGAGGATTTTCCCCGCGTGCGGTTCACCCGCGAGCCGAAATCGCGGGGCACGAAGCTTTACGGGCCGTTCGCCAATCCGCGCGGCCTGCGGGGGGCGATCCAGGTGTTGCAGAAGGTCTTCAAGTTCCGCACCTGCACGTTGGACATCGACGAGAACGACCCGCGCTGGCGTTGGTTTCGCCCCTGCCTGCTGCACTTCATCGACCAGTGCACCGCGCCCTGCAATTTTCGCATCTCGAAGGAGCAGTACCGCAAGGACATCCACCGGCTGCAACGGTTTTTGGAAGGGGGCAAGAACAAGCTGCTCGGCGAGATGCGCGAGGAGATGGCCGCCGCCGCCGGCGAGCTGCACTTCGAGGAGGCCGCCCGGCTGCGCGACGAGATCGCGATGCTCGAAACGCTCGACGACCGCGGCCGACTGGAAACGCACGTGCAGCCGGAGGTCTTTCCGATCGACCCGAAACGCGGACTGGCCGGCTTGCAGAAGGTGCTGCATCTGGAGCATCGGCCGCGAACGATCGAAGGCATCGACATTGCCCACCTGGCCGGCACCGACACGGTGGCGTCGGTCGTGCAGTTCATCGACGGCCTGCCGTTCAAGCCGGGCTACCGGCGGATGCGGATTCAGGGCGTGGCCGGGCCCGACGACACGGCGAGCATCTACGAGGCGGTTTCCCGCCGCTTCCAACAGATTCGAGCCGAGGGCGAAACGCCGCCGGACATTCTCTTGATCGACGGCGGCCGCGGACAACTCAACGCGGCGCTGGCGGCGCTGGGGTTGAAGGGGACGGAGGTCGGCGGAGGTGAAGACGCATCGTTGCGGCCAGAACCTTCGCCCCGCCGACCTCCGTCCCCTTTCGGTAAGCAGCCCATCGTCATGTCCCTGGCCAAGCGGGAGGAGCTTGTCTTCACGCCCGAGGCCGACGAGCCCCTGCATCTAAGCCGCCACAGCTACGCCCTGCGGCTGTTGCAGTACGTCCGCGACGAAGCCCATCGCTTCGCCCAGCACTATCATCACATTTTGCGAAGGAGATCGCAGCTAGGGGAGTAAGAACGGAAACGTTTGTCCGCGGTATCTTTTGCTTGCCCGTTCACGGGGCAGCGGTCAAGCGATCCATGCGGCGTTTCAGCGCGAAGCGGGGAGTAGCCTGCTGCCCTGGCACTGCTTGTGCCAAGCAGCGGCACAAAACGCGGCGCAGCACGCGGCGGCAGAGAATTGCAGCGATTCGCAAGAAACGAAAAGAGCCCCTGAAGACAAGGGCTCTTTGCCGAGCGTTGCAAATCCGTGCGATACCGCACAACCGCAACCAGTACCCCCTAGGGGAGTCGAACCCCTGTTCTCGGACTGAGAATCCGATGTCCTGGGCCACTAGACGAAGGGGGCCCCACTATTGTTGGCTATCGGTCTGAAACCGATAGAAGCCCGATTTTTACCGATCATTGACTCGGCTGTCAACCCTCGTCGTGGAACTGCTCGAGCCATTTGTCCCACTCATCGGCCGGATTGCTGGCCTAATTTCGCGTCGGTTGCGATTGATCGCGAACCGCAACAGTTCGCGCATCGGCTCGCTGGTGAGCTTTTCGCCGTTGGGGGTCAACTCGCTGAGCTTGCCGAGAATGCTGTTCGACTGCTCGTACTCGCCGCGAATGCTCAGCACGCCGCACTGGCCGGCCAGACCGAACGCCTTCAGTTCGGCTTCGATCTTGGGTTTGCGACGTCGAGCTTGGGGCTGGCCAGCTTCTCGAAAATCGCCATTGCACGGTCCCAGTCGCCCTTGCGCAGGTAGATCAGGGCGAGCTGTTGTTCGGCACGGAGCGTGTACGTATTCCTTCTCGGGAAAGTAGTCGATCACGCTCTGCCAGGCCGCTTCCGTGTTGATCTGGCTGGCTCGATAGCATTGCCGCCAGACGTTCTTCTCTTTGGGGATGGCCGGCGGCGGCGGCTCTCGCGTCGGCCAGCAACGAGCGGCGGCACGACCAGCAACCACGCCGCCGCGCCGCCGACGGCCAGCGCCGCGAGCAACCCCACGGCCACGCCCGCCGCTCGCCAACGCCACGAGCGTCTGCGGCCTGCGGCCTTCATCAGTTCGTCGAGTTGCCGGGTCAGGGCGATGCGCGGATCGGGCGGCATCTCGGCGGCGATCGAGTCCCAGGCGGGAAGGTCTTCGGGCCAATCGTCGCCAAAATGCTCCATCTGCACGCGGCGCAGCTCGCGCAACAAGTCGCGGGCCGAGGCGAATCGCCGCGACGGGTCCTTCGCCAACATCTGGTGAACGATGCGGCACAACGCCGGCGGCAGATCGGGCCGCAACGACTCCAGCGGCTGCGGCGATTTCTTCAGATGCTGCACGGCCACGCCCAGCGCCGTTTCGCCCTCGAACGGCGGCGAGCCGGTCAGCATGTGGTAGCAGGTCACGCCGAACGAGTAGATGTCGCTCCGCGGATCGAGCGACTTGCCCTCGACCTGCTCGGGGCTCATGTACAGCGGCGTGCCCAGGGTGATGCCGATCTGCGTCAGCTCGTTGCCGCCGACCGGTGACGCGGGCCAGGCCGAAGTCGGCCACCTTCACCTCGCCGCCGGCGGTGAGCATGATGTTCTCGGGCTTGATGTCGCGGTGGACCACGCCCTGCTCGGCCGCCTTGGCCAACGCCGAGGCCACCTGCCGCATGATCGACAGCGCGTGAGGCAGATCGGGCGGGCCGTGCCGGCTGACGTAATCGCGGAGGTTCTGCCCCTGCACGTATTCCTGGGCGATGTAGTGCAAGTTGTCGACGCAGCCGACCTCGTAAATCTGCACGATGTTGGCATGGACCAGCGAGGCGGCCGCCTGGGCCTCCAGCTCGAAGCGTTGCAGATAGACCCGATCGCCGGCCAGTTCCGGCTTGAGGATTTTGACAGCCACCCGCCGTTTCAGCCGTTCCTGCTCGGCCAGATAGACCTCGGCCATCGCCCCGCGGCCCAGACGCCGCAACAGATGGAAGTCGCCCAGTTGCCGGCCGGAGAGGTCGGAATCGGGGGCGGGCGCCGGAGTTGGGGGTGTGCCGGAAGACATGGTGACTGGTGACCTCAGGTGGCTTTGCTCGGCCGATCGTGTACGGCTCCATTATCGACGATTCGGCCGCGGCAAGCAACCGGTTGCGGGCGGCCGGCCTGACTTGACGCAAAGGGGCAACCCGCTAGAAAAAGAGGGACAATGGGACGGCCACGTTGTTCCTGTCACAGACGATCCAAGAACGCCGACAACGTTCGGTAGTATTCGTCGGGTTGTGGATCGTTGTGGTCGCCGCCGGCAATGGGGAACAAACTGCTTTGGTTCGTTGGCGGCGTCGAAGAGCTCGCGGCCGATGCGGTAGGGAATCAGATCGGTCGGCCGTGCCGTGGCTTTGCAGCAATGGGCCGTGGTAGTTGGCGATCTTCTCCAGCCGAGTTGAAGCTTGGTCTGCATCACCAGCCTGACCGGCAGCAGCGGAAACATCGTCTGCGCCACTTCGGGCAGCGAGGTGAACGTGCTTTCGAGCACCAGGGCGCGAGCGCCGTCGCGGCGGCCAAATCGACGGCGACCCCGCCGCCCAGTGATCGCCCCATCAGAACGATCTGGTTTCTCCGCGATTCCTTCGCGCTGGGCAAGCCATGCTCGGGCGGCCCTTGCGTCGGCCAACACGCCCACCTCGCTCGGTTTTCCCTCGCTTCGGCCGTAGCCGCGATAGTCGAATAACAGCACCGACACGCCGACGCGATCGTGAAGTGATTGTGCCGCATCGGCCCAATTGGCCACGTTGCCGCCGTTGCCGTGGCAATAGAGCATTGCGGCTCGCGGATTCTCGCACGGAATGTACCAGCCGTGCAGATCTGAGTGCCGTCCGCCGAAGCGAACGAGGCATCCTCGAAATTAAGTCCGGCCGGCTGCCAATCGCCCTCGGGATAACGGATCGGCTGGAAAACCGTCGAGTTCTCGAACGTCGCCATCGAATGACATCCGCTCAGCAGGATGCAGCGATGCCCATGCCAGGGTGGTGATGTTGTGTTTCGCCATGATTCGACGACGGTCGCTATTGCGAAGCCGCAAGCGGCTTTGTGCGAGGCGATGCCGCTTTTTCGTCATTCATCATTCGCGCTTCATCATTTCCCCGTATCCTCAGGCCCGTAGCGGCCGCGATACTCTTCGACGGGATACTTTCAACTCGTTTTTGGCGATCTTGCGGCGGATCGCCGTCGAAAGGTCGAGGCCAAGTTCGTTGGTCATCGCCAGGGCGTAACAAAGCACGTCGGCCAACTCCTCGCCCACGGCCGCCAGCCGATCGGGATCGTCGGCCACGCGGCGCGACTGCTCGGGCGAAATCCACTGAAAATGCTCCATCAACTCCGCCGCCTCGATGGCCAGCGACATCGACAGATTCTTCGGCGCGTGGAACTGGCGCCAATCCCGCTGGGCGACAAAATCGGCCACCCACTGCTTCAGCTCGGCGACGGTTGTTGCTGAATCAGACATTGAACAATGCCACAAAAGAAGAGGGAACCGCAGAAAAACAGAAGGAACCGCAGAGGACGCGGAGGACGCAGAGGACGACCACAAAGAAATCGGAAACAAACTCACCTTCTCTGCGTCCTCAGCGTCCTCTGCGGTTCCCTTTTTTCAGTGTTGGTTGGTTGTTCTCTGTCTTTTCACTCAAATCCCGGCAGTTTTGTTTTGTCGGTGGGTGATTCGCTCCTGGTAGCGGCGGCGATAGCCGTCGCCGACGTGCAGCAACACCTCCAGCGCGAGCAGATCGGCACGGTTCATCACGTGCCGCGTGCTGCGCGAACCGAGGCCGTGGATCAACTCGGCCAGCACGTGCAGATGAATCTGCAACGTCTGCCGGGCACTTAATCCGGCGATCCCCAGCAGTTCGGCCAGATCGCCGCAACTCGCCGGCCAGATTGCCCGAGCCCATGATGACGTAGGTTCGCAACAGTTCGCGGTAGTGGTCGATCAGTTCGGCGGGCAGGAGTCGATCGGCAGAAGCTCGCCGGCGTCGCCGCGGCCCTCGATCTCGGCGCCTTCGATCAGCGACCGCTGTTGTTGCAGCAGACAGGCGGCCTCGTCGTGCTCGCGTTGCAGCCGAGCCTGTTCGGCTGCCATCAGGCGCTGGTTGTCGCGGACGAGTTGATGCCGCTGGACGGCCTGGGCGATGACCCAAATCAGGTTTCGCGTGGTCGCGGTGTGGACGCAGACGTAGGCGTCGGCGCCGACTTCGTGACAGAGGGCGGCCATTTCCTGCTCGCTCTCGGTGCCCAACACGACGATCGGATCGTCGGCCCCGCCGGCCCGATAGCCTTCGATCATGTCCAGGGCGTTGAGTTCCTCGGCACTCGTGGCTGACCAGGACGGCGTCGAACACCTCGTCGCGAAGCCGGGCCAGCCCGGCCGCCATTCCAACGGCCTCTTCCAACACGACCCTCGACGCGCTGTCGGCGGCGAACGCCTCGGCCAGCCATCCGCCGGTGCGTTGGCGCGTGGCGATATACAGCACCCTCATCCGCGCGGGGCAGCCGCTGCCAGGCCGCCGCGTTCGCCGATCGGGTCGACGAAGCCATTTCGGAAAGCAATGCGACCATGATCCGCTCCGAAGGGGGATACTGCATTCCACACGAGACGTGCATCGAGCCGAGAATCCGCGGGGGCGATACTCTAGCCGAGACTCGCCCCACAGGTCAAGCTCGGGTATATTGTCCAGGTCCATTCCGATGGGAGGGCCAGGTGAGACCTGCAGGTTCGTGCTTCGTAGCCCGCCTTCAGGCGGAAAAGGTGTGCCGCGAACCGGCTCAAGCTGGAAGCAACGAACGCCTTTGCAGTTCTCCTGCCAGACAGGCAGGAATGTCCTATGAGCAAGAGTGGCTTATCTCGATTGCAGCAGCGGCATCAGCGGCGACATGACGCTGGCCGCATTGATCGACGCCGGCGTCGATCTGGACTCCTTGAATCGGGCCGTCGGCTCGCTGGGACTGCCCGGCCTGCGGCTGCGGACCGCGGAGGTCAGAAAGCTGGGCTTTCGGGCGACCCAGGTCAACGTCGAATCGGAGCCGGAGCACCGGCAACGTCATCTGCGCGACATCCTGGCGATGATCGAGGCGGGCGAGCTTGAACGCGCGGCATCAGAAGGATCTCGCCCGGCGCATCTTTACGTCCTTGGCCGCGGCCGAGGCCCGCGTTCACGGAACGGCGATCGAAGCAGATTCATTTCCATGAGGTTGGCGCCGCCGACTCGATCGCCGACATTGTCGGCGCGGCCGTCGGATTGGGATTTGCTGGGGGTCGATCGCATCGTGGCTTCGCCGGTGCCGACGGGCGTCGGGCAGGATCAAGATCGCCCACGGCGAATGCAGCATTCCCGCCCCCGCCACGGCCGAATTGCTCCGCGGCATTCCGCTGGCGAAATCGACGATCGAGGGCGAGTTGACCACGCCCACCGGCGCCGCGATTCTGGCCACCCTGGCCGATTCGTTCGGTCCGCTGCCGGCCATGAAAATCGAGCGGATCGGCTATGGGGCCGGGCATCGAGGATTTCGCCGAGCGGCCGAACATCTTGCGGCTGTTGGTCGGCGAATTGATCGACGAAGACCGCCGCCGACGGCGCCGAGCAGGTGTGCGTGCTCGAAACCAATCTGGACGACACCAGCGGCGAATTGGTCGGCTACTGCATTTCGCGGCTATGGGACGCCGGCGCGTTGGACGTCTACACGACGGCGATTCAGATGAAGAAGAACCGGCCGGCGGTGAAACTGACGGTGCTCTGCCATCTGGGCGACGTCGCGGCGATGGAGGACATCGTGTTTTCGCGAGACGACTCACGCTTGGGCGTGCGGCGCTGGACGGCCGTGCGGCACGTGCTGCGTCGGCAGCCGCACAGCGTCGCGACGCCTTGGGGTCCGGTCGAGGGCAAGATCGGCTGGCTGCGCGACGACCTCCCCCGTTTCGCCCCGGAGTTTGAGTCGTGCCGCCGCGTCGCGGCAGCCAGCCAGACGCCGTTGCGAGAAGTGTACGAAGCGGCACAAAAAGCGTTCGACGCGGAAAGGGCCGCCGCCGCCACTGGGATCACCTGAAAGAGGACGAAGAGCACGATGCCAAGAAAGACACGACGTGAATTCTCGCCGAACTGCTCCACAGCCGGCCTTGCATTTTCCGGCCAATCAGCCATAATAGTATTAACATACTCGCCGTGCCACTCCCGCTCCGCGGTGACGCACATCAAGGGCGAGTTTTTTTGTTGGGCACCTCCGTATTCCGCCAAGGAGGAGCCCCTATGAGCCAACGTCCCGCCACGGTTCCCTTTCAAAAACCCTGGCTCTCCCACCCCAGCCTTGTGACGCTGCTTCAACAACGGGGTTTGATCGTTGCCGACGTGCCAGCCGCGGAACAGTTCCTCTCCCACTTGAGCTACTACCGGTTGAGTGGTTACTGCCTGGCATTCGAGGCCAAACGACACGAATTCACCGCCGGCACCACTTTTGACCAGATCGTAGCAGCCTGTCAGTTCGATCTCACACTACGAGATCTGGTGACCGAGGCGCTCGAGGTTATCGAAGTGGACCTTCGATCTGCTGTCGCCCACCTCTTCGGCGAGAAGCACGGTGCGTTCGGTCATACAGACCCGACGGCATTTTACCGACGGTTCAAGCATTATGAATGGTTGGATCGCTTGCGTGATGAAGCGGAACGGTCGAGCGAGTTGTTTGTTTTGCATTTCAAGGAAACCTACAACGAGTTTCCTGACTTGCCGGTCTGGATCGTAACCGAGGTGATGTCATTCGGTGGCTTGTCAACCATGTTTGCCGGAATGCTCAAGAACGACCAACGGATGATCGCCCAGCGATACAGGCTCCAGGCGCACGTTCTTACGAGCTGGATGCACCATCTCGCTACGTTCGGAATCTGTGTGCCCACCACTGCCGGCTATGGGATCGGGCGTGGACGATCAAGCCCGAGCTGCCAGCGGGCAAAGACTGGCAGCCACCGTATTTACCCGGCAACAACCGTTTGTTTGCAACCTTGCTTATCCTGCGCCATCTTATGAAGCACATTTCCGCGGTTCGGACGTTTGCATCGCGGTGGCAGGGTCGGCTTGCCGATCATCTGGACAATCTGCCTGCCTCATCCGACCCGCTTGGTTTGATGGGGCTAACAACCGACTGGAAGCGGCATTCCGTCTGGCTTTGAGTACTGACACTTGACATGTTTCGCATTTTCACTCCACATTACCGGGTGCATTGCGTTTGGGAGTTGACGCCCGAGCGGCTGCGGCTGTGGGGGTTGCAGGCGTTGCTGTTGGACGTGGATTGCACGTTGACGCGGTATCGCCGTGGCGAGGCCCTGCCCGAGGCCGCTCTCTGGATTGCGCAGCTTCGCGCGGCCGGCTTCCGCCTGTGCCTGGTGTCGAACGGCATCGGCGGGCGAATCGAGCAGTTCGCCGCGCGGCTCGACTTGCCGTTCGTCGCCAAAGCGATGAAGCCCTTTCCGTGGGGCGTCTGGTCGGGGGTGAAGAAGCTCGACGCCCCACCGTCGCAGACCGCCATCGTCGGCGACCAGATCTTTGCGGACATCATGGCTGGCCGCGTGGCGGGCGTGCGAACGATTCTGGTCGATCCGATCCATCCCGAGGAAGAGCCCTGGTTCACCCGCCTGAAACGTTGGCCCGAGCGGGTCGTGCTCGCGCGGCAAGAGGCATGACTGCCGGGTCAAACAATGGGCCGAACCCCCCGACAGGCATAGCGACGGCGAAGCTACTATTCTTGTGTGTCCGTCAGGTGTGAATTACACTTCAGTGCGGGGGGTTCGCTCTGCCGAATCCTCGACAACCGGAACGTCAGAGAATGCAAATGCGAAGATGCCGAACTGTGGCACGGCTGCTGGTCGGATGCCTGGTCGCGGGCTGTCTGCTATGGCCGCCGGCCGCGCCGGCCGCGGGCGAACGCTGCAAGGACTTTCTCGACGGCCTCCGCGCCCCGGAACGCGGATACTATGATCTCGCGCTCGATTATCTCGAGGCGATGCGCCGCAGTCCGCTGGCCGACCAGGCGTTCCGCGAAACGATCGACTACGAGGTCGGCGTGACCCGGTTGGAGCGATCGCGAACGCTGCCGTTGGCGAAGCGAGCGGCCGAGTTGGAAAAGGCCCGGGCCAGCCTTCAGAAGTTCCTGACCGATCACCCCGAGCACGCCCTGGTCGTCAGCGCCAACCGGAATCTGGCCGGCGTGCTGATCGAGCAAGGGAAGCTCAACCAACAACTCGCCCGCCGGCGGGGCACGGCGGCGGACCAGCGCGACTACTTGTTGCAGCAGGCTCGCGGGACGTTCACGGAGGCGCAAAGGCGCTGACCGTCGTCGACGTCCAGTTGAACAAGACGCAAAAGGCGTTCGGACAGATCGATCCGAGTGACGCCGCGGCGATTCAACGACGCAACCAGGTGCGACGCGAGATCATCCTCACGCGGCTCGCCCTGGCGAAGACGCTCTACGAAATCGCCGCCACCTATCCCGCCGACAGCAGCCGCCGCAAGGTCGCGTTGGAAGAGGCGGCGGCCAAGTTCGGCGAATACTATTGGAAATACGAGCAATGGCTCGGCGGCTGCGCCTTCCGGCTGGAAGAGGCGCGGTGCTACCGGGAGTTGGGCGATTACGCCCGCGCCATGTCGATCTTGGACCAACTGGCGACGCTGCGGCTGGGCGAAGAGCACGGTTTCCGCGAGATCCGCACGGCCGCGACGAAGTTGGCCCTGCAAACGCTGCTGGCCGCGAAAGTGAAAAAATACAAGGACGCCTGGGGCTGGTACGAGAAGTGGGAGCGGAACAACGAGCAGTCGGGCGGGCCCGACGCCGAGGCCATTGCCGTGATGTTTCTCGGCGGCGAGGCCGCCTTGGATCTCGCCCGATCGATCGATAACAACGACGACGCCCAGGCACAGCTTCGCCGCAAGTATCTCAAACGCGCCAAGGAATTGTTGTCGTTAGCGGCAAGTTCGCCCGGCGAGTATCGCAAGAAGGCCCGGCTGTTGTTCACCGATCCCCTGCTCAGCGCCGGCCGGATACACATCGACACGCCCAAGAGCTACGCCGACGCTTACGATCGGGCGAGGATCGCCTGGGACCGACTGCCGGAAGCGAATCTGACTGCCGGGGAAACCGACCGCTTTCGGGCCGAGGCGCGGGAGTGCTTTCGTTTTGCCTTGTCGCACGCACCGGGCAACGTGAAGATCGAGGAGCTGAACGTCATCCGCTACTGCCTGGCCTACCTGGATTGGGCTGCCGAGGACTACTACGATGCGGCGGTGTTGGGCGAATTTCTCGCCCGCCGCTATCCCAAAGGGCCGCAAGCCCAACGCGGCGCGGAGGTCGCAATGATGGCTTACGCCAGGCTCTGCGACGAGCCGGCCGCGGGCGACGACCGTAAGTTCGAGACGGCTCGCATGATGGCGATCGCCGATTTCATCACTAACCAATGGCCCAGCAGCCCGGTAGCCGATGAAGCCTGGATGATGCGAATCCGCGCGGCAATGGCCAAGCACGATTCGGCGAAGGCTCTCGAATGCCTGGCCAAGATCGCCGCCGATTCACCGCGGCGCGGCGATGCCGAACTGATGACCGGCCAGGCCCTCTGGAACGTCTATCTCGAAGCCCTGCGGCTGCCCGAGGCCCGACAGCCGACCACGGACGAGATGACCAAGACGATCTCCACGGCACGGAAGCTGTTGCAGGACGGGGTTGCCCGGCTGCGAAAACCGGTCGATGCCGGCGGCGAGTCCACGTATTCGCTGGAACTGGCATCGCTTAGCTTGGCAAAAATCTGCCTTCAGATGGGGGAAGGCGGAAAGGCCGTCGAGTGGCTCGACGATGCGAAGATCGGCCCCCACACCCTTGCCAAGGCGAACAACAGGGCCATCGACCGCCCCAACTTCCGAGCGAGGCAATCTTGGAGACCGTGTTGCAGGCGTACGTGGCGACGCAACAACTCGACAAGGCGGAGCAGGCGATGAACGCCCTGGAGAAGGCCGGCGGCGTCGACGTCGCTCGGATTTACGTGAGCATCGGCCGGCAGCTCGAAGAATCCTACAAGCGGCTTCGCGCCGCCGGCGACGATAAGGCGGCGGCGAAGGCTGCCGGCGGCTTCGAGTTCTTCATGGCGAGGCTGGTTGCTCGCCCCGCCGCCGAGTCCAACTTCGGCACGCTCTACTGGGTGGCCGAGACGTTCATGACGCTCGGCGACAGCCTCGTCGGCAGCGACGGCGAACCACCGGCCAAGGCGATGGAGTACTACAAGAAGGCGGCCGAGGTTTACGAGAAAATTCTCAAAGCGTGCGAAGCCGACCCGAAGTTTGCGCCGAAGCCGGGGGCGACGGTGGCGATCCAGATTCGCCTTGCCCGCTGCCTCCGCAGCCAGCGGGAGTTCGAGAGAGCGATGCAAGTGTTGGTCGAGGTTCTCAAAACCCGCCAGACTCTGCTCCAAGCCCAGCGCGAAGCGGCGTATACTTACCAAGCATGGGGCGAGGATCAGCCCGGCTACTATGTATTGGCGATTCGCGGCGGCCGCAAAGCCGCACGGAAAGACGGCAGCATCATCAATTTGGTGTGGGGTTGGGGCGAAATCGCGCACAAAGTCCAGTACGTCAAGAAGCTCAGCAACGAGTTCCACGAGGCCCGCTACAATCTGGCCCTCTGCCAGTTGAAGTACGCCGAGAGCAAAACCGGCAAACAGCGCAGCGAGCAGTTGCGCCAGGCCGAGGGCGCTATCCTCGTGATTCAGGTGATCGAGCCCAAAATGGGCGGACCAACCTGGTACGGCAAATATGACACCCTCTTGCGGAAGATCCAGGGACTACTCGGCGTGAAGCAAGACAAACAGGGTTTGAAGGCGGCCGAGAAAGTGGCCTCGCCCGCCGCGAAATAGCGAAAGAACAGAACGGGGACGGAGGAGGTTGTCGGAAGAGAATTTCACCGGGGGAAAACGTCTTCCCGGCAACCTCGTCCGTCCCCTTGCCGCCCAGTGAACGGTTACGATAGCAGGAATCAAAGGAGCGAATCGTGAATAGGCATTGCTTGCTTCTGACGCTGGCGCTGAGTTGTGCGATGGGCGGCGCCAGCCGGGCGTTCGACACCATCAAGACGAACAAAGGCTCGCTGTTCGGCAACGTCGTGGCGATGGATGCGACCAAGGTCGAGTTCCGCCAAAGCTCCGACAACGCGCTGGTCAAGCAGCTTCCCGCCAACCAGATCGAGACGATTCTCTACGAAGGCGAGCCGGCCGATCTGAAGCTGGCGAAGAACCACGTGCTCGCCGGCCGTTACGCCGACGCCTTGGCGGCGCTGAAGAAGATCGACAAGACGCCCGACCGCGAGGCCATCCGCCAAGACATCGAATTCTACAAGGCGCTCTGCTCGGCAAAGCTGGCGTTGACCGGCAAGATGAAGATCGTCGAGGCGGGCCGCTTGATGAAGACCTTCGCCGACGCCAACACGAAGAGCTACCACTATTTCCAGGCGTCGGAAATGGTGGGCGATCTGCTAGTGGCCGTCGGCTCGTACGCGCCCGCGGCGGAATACTACGGCCGCCTCAACGCCGCCCCCTGGCCCGATTATAAAATGCGGGCAGGCGTGGCGATCGGCCGCGCCCTGCTGGCCCAAAAGAAGACCGACGAGGCGCTGGCCGCGTTCGACAAGGTGCTGGCCACCAAGGCCGAGGGCAAGGCCGCCGCGGCGCAGCGGATGGCGGCCAGTCTGGGCAAGGCCGCCACCCTGGTTGCCATGAAGAAACCCGACGAGGCCATCAAAATCGTCGAAGCGGTCCTGGAAGAGTCCGATCCCGAAGACGCGCCGCTGATGGCCCGCGCCTACGACATCCTCGGCACGGCCCAGCGGCAGGCGGGCCGCACCAAAGAAGCCCTGCTGGCCTTCCTGCACGTCGACGTCCTCTACGCCGCCGTCGCCGACGCCCACGCCGAGGCGCTAGCCAACCTCGTCGATCTCTGGCAGCAAGTCCACCAGACCGAGCGAGCCAATCGCGCCGAAAAGACCCTGATGGAGCGATACCCCGAGAGCCCTTGGGCGAAGAAGGGCGGGTAGTGGGTAGTGGGCAGTCGGCAGTCGGCAGTCGGCAGTGGGCAGTTGATGAAGCAGCACCGTTTAGCCGCCGCGTCCACGCGGCGCGGAGTGGCTCCTGAATTCCGACGCCGCGTGAACGCGGTGGCTAAACTGCGCCGCCCCGGCAACTTCCCACTGCCGACTGCCGACTGCCCACTGCCGACTGCCGACTGCCCACTGCCCACTGCCGACTGCCGACTGCCCACTGCCGACTGCCCACTGCCGACTGCCCACTGCCGACTGCCGACTGCCCACTGCCGACTGCCCACTGCCGACTCTCCCCTCACGCCCGCGGGTGGAACTTCTTGTGGACCGCCTTCAGCCGCGTCGGATCGACGTGCGTGTAGAGTTGCGTCGTGGCGATGCTGGCGTGGCCGAGCATCTCCTGAACTTGGCGAAGATCGGCCCCGCCGGTCAACAGATGCGTGGCGAAGCTGTGCCGCAGCGTGTGCGGACTCACCTCCGGCGGCGCTCCGACACGGCGCGCATACCGCTTCAGCAATTCCCAAATTCGCTCGCGGCTCAGTCGCCGCCCGCGATACGAGAGCAGCACCCAATCGACCGGCGACTTGCCCTTCGCGGCCAGTTCGGTGCGCTCGTGTTCGAGATAGTCGCGAACCGCTTCGACCGCTCGGATGCCTAACGGCGTCACCCGTTCTTTGTCGCCTTTTCCCCGGCACACGCAAAAACGCTCGTCGAGATGCACGTCGCGGATCTTCAGATGCGATACTTCCGACGCGCGGCAGCCGGTGGCGTAGAGCAGTTCCAGCAGAGCCCGGTCGCGCCGCCAGCAGGGATCGCATCGGCCCGGCGAGGCCAGCAGCCGGTCGATCTGCTCGATGCTCAACACCTTCGGCACCCGTTCCCACAGCTTCTGGCTCCCCAGCAGTTCCGCCAGATTGTCGCGGAGCACGCCCTCCAACTGCAAGTAGCGGAAGAACACCTTCAGCGAGACAATATGCCGGGCGATGCTGGCCGGCGCGAGTTTCCGCTCGGACAGCCAAGTGACGTAATCGGCCAGGTCGCGGATGGTCAGATCGACGACGTTGCGGCGGTCGAGCCACGCGAAGAAATGGTCGAGATCGCGGTGGTACGCCGCCACGGTATTCTCGGCCAAGTGGCATTCCCCGGCGGCATAGTCGACGAAGGCCTCCAGCCACGTCTTCGACGTTTGCCGAGGCTTGGCCGTCTGCGTCCGAAGCATCCTACGACGGGTGTTGGCCATCTGGTGGTCTTTCGTGCTGCTTATCGGGAGGAAAAATAGCCGGCGGCTGGGCTGCGCAAAACCTGCTTGATTTCCGGAAGAAAGTGATGCCGCTTGGCACGGTCCTTGTTCCACATCCTCGGCGCCCACTGCTCCACCGGCCCCGTGCCGGTGGACAGACGATTGGCCACTAGCGAGGGCTCGCGCCAATCCACGTCGCTCCACCGGCCCCGTGCCGGTGGACAGACGATTGGCCACTAGCGAGGGCTCGCGCCAATCCACGTCGCTCCACCGGCCCTGTGCCGGTGGGCGAAACGATTGGCCGCCTCGAAGCCACGCCACACTCAACCATTCGCTCCACCGGCACGGGGCCGGCGGGGGCGGTGCTTCCAGGGTGTCGTCGCTGTAGTGGCCAATCATTCGCTCCGCCGACACGGGGTCGGCGGTGGCGGTGCTTCCAGGGTGTCGTCGCTGTAGTGGCCAATCATTCGCTCCGCCGGCACGGGGCCGGCGGTGGCGGTGCTTCCAGGGTGTCGTCGCTGTAGTGGCCAATCATTCGCTCCGCCGACACGGGGTCGGCGGTGGCGGTTCATTGGAACGAAAACCGGATAATTGCCTCGCTCCCAACACGTCGAGTTTTGCGCAGCCCAGCCGGCGGCTAACGGCCGCTGGTGGAACTGCGAGCACGCCCTCTGATCGTCCCGATTCTCCCCCCTTGCCTTGCTTTCGGATGAGAGAATAGGAGATATTCAGCGAATTTACCGGCGCCGGGTGCAGCTTGCCCAGCCGCTCCTCAACGCATCACGATTCCGCTACAATGCACGCACAATCGCCGCGGGGCGTTTGTATCCCGCGATCTCAAATCTGAAATTTCCGATCCCCAATCCCTCACCCCCCCCATGCCCCTCGCCACGCTCTCCGAAATGTCGTCCGGCCAAGAGGCCGACCTGTTTCTGCTGATGACCGCGAAGGAAGAACTGAAGACCAAGGCCGGCAAGCCGTATTTTCGCGTCGGCTTCCGCGACGCCGGCCGCGAGGTGAGCTTTCCGGTCTGGGGCGATTCGCCTTGGGCCGTCGATTGCCGCGATCGCTGGACGCCGGGCACGTTCTACAAGCTCCGCGCCGCCTACCAGGAGACCAACTTCGGCCCGCAACTGGAAATCCGCAAGATCCGCGAGGCGACCGACGCCGACGCCGCCGACGGCTTCGATCCGACCTTCCTGCTGGCCCGCTCGCGTTTCGATCCGCAGCAGATGTTCGACGAACTGCTGGCGATCGCCCGGCAGCACATCGGCAACGCCGCCTTGCGCAAGTTGGTCGAGTCGCTGCTGACGGCCAACCGCGAGGCGTTGCTGGTGCATCCGGCCGCGCGGCGAAACCATCACGCCTACATCGGCGGGCTGCTGGAACACACGCTCAGCGTCGCCCGCACGTGCGTCTTTCTGGCCGACAAGTACGCCGACTACTATCCCGACATGAAGCCGCCGCTGGACAAGGGCCTGGTCGTCGCCGGCGGAATCCTGCACGACATCGGCAAGCTCCGCGAGATGGAGCAGCGGCCGGAAGGGGCCGCCCACACGGCCGAAGGCTCGCTGATCGGCCACATCCTCATCGGCCGCGACATGGTCCGCGAGGCGGCCGCCGCCATGACAGGCCAGCCGCGGCTCGACGCCGACACGCTGCTTGCGGCTGGAGCACCTGATCATCGCCCACCAGGGCCGGCCCGACTGGGGCTCGCCGAAGCCGCCGATGACGCCCGAGGCCCTGCTGGTCCATTACGCCGACGACATCGACGCGAAGTACCAGATGATGGTCGCCATTCTCCGCGACGACACCACGCCGGGCCCGGTCACGTCGAAGAAGAATGTGCTGATGCAGCAGGTGTATCGAGGAGAGTAGAACGGAATTCACCGGGAGACTTCCATGCAAATCGCCGTCACCACTACGTTCAGCATCGAGGGCTACAAGATCACCGCATACAAAGGCGTTGTTCGCGGGATTATCGTCCGCGCGCCGACAATCAAGCAGGGCTTCATCGGCGGACTGAAGAGCATTGTCGGTGGCCAAATCAGCGAGTTCACAGAGATGTGCGAGCAAACCCGGCAGCGCGCCCACGACCTGATGCTCGAACACGCCAAAAAGTTGGGCGCTAACGCCGTGGTCGGTCTTCGCTACGACGCCACCGAAGTGGCCAGCGGTTTGTCGGCCACCGAGGTTCTCTGCTACGGCACTGCCGTGGTGATCGAACCGGTGAGTGACGGGACTTGACATCCGAGGAAGACGTGATAGACTAGTCTTGGACCAGTCTGGTTGAGGTGCTTCCATGCAATCCGTCGGTTCCTACGAGGCCAAGACCCACCTCCCGGCCCTGCTCGACCGGGTTGCCCAAGGCGAACAGATCACCATAACGCGGCACGGTGTTCCCGTGGCCATACTGGTGCCGGCATCGGCTCCCAAGGCGGATATCCGCAAGACGATTCAGGCCACCCTCGACTCGCGCAAGGGCTGGCGGCTCGACGGGCTTTCCATTCGGGAGATGATCGAGGAAGGGCGCCGATGAGCGGTTTCATCCTCGATTGCTCGATGGCAATGGCGTGGTACTTGGAAGACGAGGCCAGTCCTCGCGGCGATGCGGTGCTGGCGAGCCTGGAGAGCCAAGAAGCAGTTGTCCCCAGCCACTGGCCTCTCGAAGTCGCAAATGTGTTGGCGATTTGTGAGCGCAAGAAGCGTCTTACCCCCCCGAGAATTTCGCAAATTCTGAACTTGCTCGGTGGCCTATCCATTGCTATCGACGAGCAAACGACAAAAAGGGCATTGGGCGATGTGCTTTCGCTTGCGCGGGCGCATCGGCTCACCGCGTACGACGCCGCCTACCTGGAACTTGCCTTGCGGACTGGCTGCCCGCTGGCGAGTCTCGATGCGGAGTTGAACGCATCGGCGACGGGCCTTGGAATTGCGCTGTTTGACGGCTGATTCGTCGTGCGCTCGATCTTTGCTCCCAGTTGCTGCAACTTCTGGTCGAGACGCTGGTAGCCGCGGTCGAGGTGGTGGATGTGCTCGACCGTGGTGTGGCCGTCGGCGGCGAGGGCGGCTAACAGTAGGGCGGCGCTGGCGCGAAGATCGCACGCCGCCACTCGCGCACCGCTAAGATGTTCGACGCCCTTGACGGTTGCCGTACCCTGGCCGACGACGATTTCGGCGCCCAGGCGGTTTAGCTCCGCGGCGTGCAGGAATCGGTTGGGGAATACGCGGTCTTCGATGCGGCTGACTCCCTCGCTTACCGAGGCCAGCGCCGTCCATTGGGCTTGCAGGTCAGTGGGAATGCCGGGATACGGCTCGGCAACAATGTCCACGGCGCGAAGCCGGCGAGGGGCTGTAATCGACACGCAATCCGGGCCGACCTCGATCGCCGCGCCGGCGGCGGCGAGTTTGGCCAACGCCGCGTCGAAATGCCGCGGCACCACGCCGACGACAGTCGCCGAGCCGCGGGTGATGGCCGCCGCGATCAGCAGCGTGGCGGCCTCGATGCGGTCGGGAATCAGCCGGTGCGACGCGCCGCCGAGCTGCCCGACCCCTTCGATGCGGATTGTGGGCGTTGCCAGCCCTTCGATTTTCGCCCCCATCGCCAAGAGGAACCGGCCGAGATCGACGATCTCCGGCTCGACTGCCGCGCCGCGGATCGTAGTCGTGCCGCGGGCGAGCACGGCGGCGCTCATCACGTTGGCCGTGCCGGTGACCGTCGGACCGCACGGGCCGGAAAGGTCAATCTCCGCCCCGTTCAATCGCCGCGCGGCAGCCACGACGTAGCCGTGCTCCAGTCGGATATCGGCCCCCAGAGCCGCCAGACCCTTCAGGTGCAAATCGACGGGCCGCACGCCGATGTTGCATCCGCCGGGCAGCGGCACCACGGCGCGGCCGCGGCGGGCCAGCAGCGGACCGAGCACGCAGAAGCCCGCCCGCATCCGCCGCACCAGCCCCTCCTTCGCCCGAACCGGGGCAAGATCGATCGTCTCCAGCAACAAAGCAGGGCAGACAGGAATGTCTGCCCCACCCGTTATCTCCTTCTCCACCGTCACCCGCATTCCCAGACAGCGGAGCAGTTGGGTTTGGGTGCGGACGTCGGCCAGCCACGGCACATTCTCCAGCCGCACCGGCTCGCCGGCTAAAATCGCCGCCGCCATCATCGGCAGCGCGGCATTCTTCGCACCGCTGACGCGAACGGTTCCGTGCAGAGCCACTCCACCGGTAATGTCGAAATGCGGCATGGAGCCATCCATCGCCTCAAGATGCCGTTAATCGCTGACAGAAGCAGCCTCCCCCGGTGCAGGAGAGTGTTCCTTGCGATACATCTCTACCTGGACGGAGTACTTCTCATTGAACTTCTTCATGTATCTGATGAAGGTGGCAGTGTCATGCCCACATTCTTGCGACATTTGCCGTCTGCTTTGACGAATTTCCTCGATAACCGTCTGGGTTTCAGTCATTCTTCCCGGCTCCCATTAGTTCCAACGGTGTGACAATCGCTGGCACCTGAAGACCCAATAAAGCGTTGATCCTCCGAATATGCCCGAACTTATTGGCGTTGGCGAGATGCTCGCAATTCCACGTGAGAAGGTAGTCTGCCTTATGGAACGAGGCCAAAGCGAGGTGAAGAGCATCTCCAAGTGGATCGGCCGGCATTAAACGATGACCGATGTATACGTCCACAATCTCCTGAATCTCATCGCCGACCGGAATTGCAGGCAATCGCACGGCCATGGACAGAGCATCTTGCCGGTGTGCAAGGTTTCCCCTGTCCAATTCGGCAAGCACCGCGGTGCTTGTCGTCAGAGCGTATCGTTGCCGATGGTTGTCCCACCACTCGCGAGTCCAGGCGCACATCGCAACAATCGCTGGAGAAGTGCGGTGATCGTGATAGAAGCTAAAAATCGATGTCTCAATATAGACGGTCTCACTCATGGATTCGGCCTCCGCCGATGTCGGAGCCCCACCATTGCTTGCGTTTTCGCCTCTTCCCGGAAGATGACGTCGTCGGGCGATGCGGCATGAGCGGCCAAGTGTCGCTGCAACTCGCGCTTCTGCGCATCCGTCAACTCCGGTTGGCCAGGTTCGGCAACGATCGTCTCCCAAATCACCTCGACAAGGCCAAGGCGTTCGTTGACTGGCAACGTGGCAATTTCGGCCAGCGTTGCAGGAACGTCCATCTGTACCTCCCGCGAAGAGCGAGTCTCACGCATACGACAACTCTATTGTACCAAGCTGCCCGGTGAATAGACAGGGTCTATTCCCTTCACAGGACATTGAATTGGTGATTCTACTTCTTCTCCACCACCCAGATATTCCGATACTCGACCTTATTGCCGTGCCCTTGCAGATAAAGCGGGCGCGGGGCCGGGCCTTCCTCTTCTCGGCCGGGCGTGTTGTGTTCCAACTCGAATTCCGGGTGAATCACCACGCCGTTGTGCCGAACTTCGACCTTAGCGTTGGCGACCTTCTTCCCGTCCTTGTACTTCGGCGCGGTGAAATCAACGTCGTAGGTCTGCCAGGTCAGCGGCGGGAAGCACATATTCACGTCCGGCTTGCGCAACTGATAGAAGCCGCCGCACTCGTTGTTCTCCCCTTCCAGGCCGAACGAATCGAGCACCTGGATCTCGTAGCAGTCGTGCAGATATACGCCGCTGTTGCTTCGCCCTTGCCCTCGCGCGAACGGCATATACGACAGGCGGAATTCAATGTGCAGCTTGTAGTCGCCAAACTTCTGCTTGCTGGTCGCCTCCGACAGCAGATTTTTGTCCTTTAGCAGCGTGCCGTGCTCGAAGTTCTCTGCGGTCGTGCCGTTGAACAGCACCGTGGCCGCCTTGGGCGGCTTGGCGCCTTCGGTCGGACTGTGGCGCACGGTCCGCTTCAGGTGCAGCTTGGTCTGGTCTTCGCCGGTGATAGTCATCGTCTTTCCGGCGATCTGGCCGGAGAACTTATCGCTGGAGAGCGTCGTCACTTTGCCGTCGCGCTGGCCTTTCATCGAGAAGCGCGGCTCGCCGCGCCGCCAGCCATCGCCGGGCAGCCCCCCTTTGGTGACAACTACCGTGAACTGTCCGTTCCCCAAAGCGATCACCTGCGCCCCGACTTTCGTCTTGTCGCCGGCCGCCCAGGCACCTTCGCCCACGTACTCCCCCTGAATTTTGAAATCGGGGTTTTTCGCGGCCTTGGCCGGGTCGGTGATCTCAGGGTTCCGCGCACAAGCGGTGCATACAAATCCAAACAAAACAAAGGAGGAGACAAACAGGAACATCGTTCGAGGCATTGGGACAGCCCTTTCGGCGGTAGGATGGGGGAGGTGGGAAGAACACAGAACCAGATAATTATCGCTGCCGGAGTGTCTTGGGTCAAGTGATCGAGCTTCAACGCGGTAGGTCCCGCTTGCCGAGCGGGACTTCCACATTCCGCATAGACAACCGCTCCCCAGAAGGTAGCGACGAATCGCCGCCCGGAGAACGACCAGCACGATCCGCAAAACTTGTGTATTTTCACCAGCTTCCAACTTCGACAAAACTACCCGCAGGGTGACAGCGGCTTCGACCGATAAGTGGAATGAGAACCGATGCGCAGGGACGCGGAGCGCATTTCGGATCGGTCCGTCCAGCTCAGGGGTAATCTATGATGAGATCAGCCATATCGCTCGGGCTTATGGGGGCGCTGATCGTGGCCGTCATGGCGGTCGGCACATCGGCGCGAGGCGAAAGCACGCCCCAGCTTTCAGCCGGCAAAGTCGTCCAGTTGGCGCCGCTCAATTCGGCGGGAACGGCCCCGGTTGTGTCGAGCGTGGCGCTCGATCCGGCCGGAAAACTGCTGGCCGCCGTCGGCGACGATCACCTCGTGCGCATCTTCGAGGTGCCGAGCGGCAAGCTCCTTCATCGCTGGGCCTCGCACGTCGATTGGGTCAAGGCGTCGGTCTTCCGGCCAGATGGCTCGGCGCTGGCCACGGCGGGCGACGATCGGCGAATCTGCTTTTGGCGGGTCATGGCGGCAGGCAAGACGCGACGGGTCTCCGAGCCACTCCCGGCCGCAATTTACACGCTGGCTTACAGTCCTGACGGGCGGCTGCTGGCGGCGGCGGGATTCGCCGACAGCGTGTGGTTGTTCGACGCCGAGCAGGGAAAGCTGATTCGCGAACTACCCGCCCCCGGCACCGACATTCGGGCGATCGCTTTCTCGCCGGATGGCACGCGCATGGCCGCGGCGGGGCGTGCGGGGCTCGTGCGGATCTGGAACGCGGCCAGCGGGCAACAGATTTCCGACGTGCAGGTCTCTTCGCGGCGAATCTTCGCCTTGGCCTATTCGCCCGGCGGAAAGCTCCTGGCGGCGGCCGGCCAACAACGAATCGTTCGACTGCTGGACCCGGCATCGGGCAAAGTGCTGGCCGATTTGCCGGCGCGACCGGGCGAAGTCATGTCGCTGTGCTTCTGCGGCCCCGACACCTTGGTCTCGGCCGGCAGCGGCAACGTGATTCACGTTTGGGACGTGCCCTCGCAACGCGAGCGATGCCAGTTGATCGGCCACACCGGCTCGGTCACCACTCTGGTCTTCGACCGCGCCGAGAAGACACTGATTTCCGGCGGCTACGACACCACGGTTCGCCTGTGGGACGTAAAGCGTCGGAGTGACGAGAGAGTTACGCAACGGCAATAATTAACCCGGGGCGGCGCCTGAAAGGGCGTGGTTTCCCGCGTTCCCACGCGGAGCGCGAGGGCCAGAATGGAAAGCCGCCTCGAGGCGGGATTACGAACTGATCGACACGGAGGTTGACGTGAACCTGTTTCGCAAAGCGCATCGGAAGCACGTTGTCCCCGCTCCGCACCGCAAGAAGTCGGGCCGGAGCGGTTCCAGTTTTCACGTCTGCCGCTTTGAGCAGATGGAATCGCGGCAGCTCTTGTCGGCGTCGATAGCGCCGATCCACGTCGCCGCGACGTATTTCGAGGATTCCAACGATACCGACGTGTCGAGCGTCCTGCAGGGAACCGAGAATACGCAAGGTGGCCGACATCTTCCAGGTGAGCTACACCGGCGGGGCCAACGGAACACAACTCGGCTCGCTGACGATCAACCTCGACAACACCTTTTTCAACACCGAAAACGCCGCGCCGGGCGTTTACGGCTGGTTCCCCCTGACGATCCTCAACCACGACGGCTTCCAGATCACCTCGACTTCGGTAGTCAACGGCGGCACGCAGTTGCTGATGAACTTCAGCGGCTTTACCGCGGGCATGAAGCTCGTTTTTACCGTCGACGTCGACGAAAACGGCAACCTGGAGCCGAACGCGGTCGTCGAGGGCGCCGAACTCGAAGGGGCGACGCTGTCGGCCGCGTTCACCGCGCCCCACATGCAGGACATCGCCGCGTCGGGCGCCATCTTCTACGACCAGTTCGCCAAGCATTATCCCGACTTCGCCGCCAGCGACGTGTCCGCGCTGTTGCCCAACGACGACTACGACAACCAGCCCGCCCTGGACTACATGCCGGGCCAATGCTCGCCGGGGCCAGTCTACACTGCGCTCGCCTACTCGACGGTAACGCAAAAACCGCTGCCGATCACCCTCTCCGGCACGGTCTACGAGGATCTTGACGTCGACAACGTACACGATTCCGGCGAGCCGGGCATCGCCGGCGTCAGCTCTGACGCTGCTGCGATTGGACAACGGCGCCTACGTCTCGACCGGGCTGACCGCCACGACCGACGCCAACGGCAACTACAGTTTCAACAACCTTGCCCCCGACACCTACCGAGTCGTGGAGACGCAGCCCGACGGCTATTTGAGCGTCGGCGACACGCCGGGCACGGTCAACGGCGCCACCCGCGGCGTGGTGACGACCGTCGATATTCTCAGCGGCATCAACCTCGAAGGCGGCGACGACAGCATCCACAACGATTTCGCCGAGGTGAAACCGGCCAGCCTCAGCGGCCACGTCTACGTCGACGCCAACAACAACGGCCATTTCGACTGCGGGCGAAACGCCGCTTAGCGGAGTGACGCTCACGCTGATCGACGGCAGCGGCAACCCGACCGGGCAAACGGCCGTGACCGACTCGGCCGGCTTCTATCGCTTTGCAAATCTCATGCCCGGCGATTACGGCGTCACCGAGCAGCAGCCCGCCGGATATCTCGACGGCCTCGACGCGGCCGGCACCGCCGGCGGCACTGCCCACAACCCCGGCGACCGATCGACGGCGTCCACCTCTGCCGGCAACCAGTCGGGATTGAACTACGATTTCGGCGAGTTGCTGCCGGCCAGCCTCAGCGGCTACGTCTACGTCGATGCGAACAACAACGGCGTGTTCGACTCCGGCGAAACGCCGATTAGCGGCGTCGTGTTGACGTTGCTCGACGGCGGCGGCAAATCGACCGGAAAGACCGCCACGACCGACTCGACCGGCTACTACCACTTCGACAATCTCGCCCCCGGCACCTACGGCGCGAGCGAAACGCAGCCGACGGGCTACCTCGACGGGCTCGACGCCGCCGGTCCGGTCGGCGGAACGGCCCACAACCCCGGCGATTTGATCGACGGCATCACCTTGGCCGGCGGGACGTCGGCCACGCAAAACAACTTCGGCGAACTGCTGCCCGCCAGCATCGCCGGCCGCGTCTTCGTCGACAATAACCAGAACGACACCTACGACGCCGGCGAGCCGCTGCTTGGCGGCGTCACCATCTGGCTGTTGGACGGCTCCGGCAACCGCATCACCTCGACCACGACCAACAGCAGCGGCAAGTACTCGTTCACCAATCTGAAGCCCGGCGTCTACGGCGTCGAGGAGATTCAGCCTTCCGGCTATCTCGAGGGCAGCGACCAGGTCGGCTCGGCCGGCGGCCAACTCAGCGGCCCCGACAAGATCCTCAGCGCCCAACTGAGCTCCGGCGTCAACGGCATCAGTTACGATTTCTGGGAAGTCGTGCCGGCGAAGATTTCCGGCTACGTCTTCCAGGACGGCCCGACGATCGTGCTCAAGCGAGAGCGATCCCGAGCCGAACATCCCCTCGATCCGCGACGGCCAGCTCACGCCGGACGACAAGCGGCTCTCGGGCGTGACGCTGCAACTCTGCGACGGCAGCGGCTATCCGATGACCGACGCCAACGGCAACCACATCACGACGAAGACCGACGCCAACGGCTATTACGAGTTCACCATGCTGCGGCCCGGCAACTATTCGGTCATCGAAATTCAGCCCGACGGCTATCTGCCCGGCATCGACACCGCCGGCAGCCAGGGCGGCTGGTCGTCAACAAGTATTCGACCGTCGATGCAATGACGCTGAGCACGCTGGCGGTCGATCCGTCGGGCAGCGCGATCGTGCGAATTTCCGTCGATCCGGGCGACACGGCGGTGCAGTACAATTTCAGCGAAGTGCTGATCACGCGGCAGACGAATCCGCCGCCGACTCCGACCCGCCGCCGTTCTGCCGCCGGTCTATCCGACGCCGTTCCCGCCGCCGCCCGCATCGCGCCGCCCTTTGTCCCGTATCAGCCGCCGGGTATCGTCCTATCATCTACACGCCGGCGACGATCAAGCAGTTCGGCTTCGGCGGCTCGGGCGGACCGGTCAGCGATTACGATTGGCACCTGAGCATCATCGACGCCGGCCAGCCGCGCAGCGAAAACTCGGGCGAGCGAGTACGTCGACGCCCCGCAAAACACGGTCTTCGATCCGGTCTCCTGGACCGGCCCCGATCTGGCGCAGTCGCAGTGGATCCTGGCCGACAGCGACGGCGTGCCGATCAAGACGATCCGCTTCGGCATGGCTCGACGCCACTCCGGTGACCGGCGACTGGGACGGCGACGGCACAACCAAGCATCGGCGTGTTCATCGACGGCCTCTGGTTCCTCGACCTCAACGGCAACGGCGTTTGGGACAAGGGGGATTTGTGGGTGAAGCTTGGGCAAGAAGGGCGACCAGCCGGTCAGCGGCGATTGGAACGGCGACGGCAAGACCGACATGGGCATCTTCGGCCCGACGTGGATCGGCGACTTCCAGGGCGATCACGGTCGAGCCGGGCCTGCCCGATTCGCTCGAACCCGCCGACGGGAGCCGTCCGAAGAACGTGCCGCCCGACCCGGCCGACGCCGCCGTCGGCTATCGGACGCTGAAGAAGCGGCCACGACGGCCGATTGCGATCCGATCTGATCGATCACGTGTTCCAGTACGGCGAGCAAGGGCGACATCGCCGTCACCGGCGACTGGAACGGCGACGGCATCTACACCATCGGCATCTTCCGCAACGGCACGTGGTTCCTCGACATGGACGGCGACGGCCGCTGGAGCGACGCCGACGTGGCCGTCGAGTTCGGCCAAGCGGGCGACCTGCCCGTGGTCGGCGACTGGACCGGCGACGGCATCTCGAAGCTCGGCGTCTATCGCGACGGCAAGTTCTATTCTCGACACGAACAACAACCGCCAGATCGACGCCACCGACAAGGTCTTCGCGCTGGGCCACGCGGGCGACAAACCGGTGTCGGGCGACTGGAACGGCGACGGCGTCGACAAAGTCGGCGTCTACGAAGACGCCGCCCCGGCCAACGTCCCGTTGCAGGCGTCGCGGCAATAGAGCCGCGCAAAGGGGCAAAGGGGTCGGGAATTTTTGATTTCGGCCCAAAGTCGCGTTGCACGCCGACGGTGTCGGCGATTCGGCAAGGCGACAAGCCCTATCGATATGAGCATGGCGAGAACAACAATCGGCCACGTCAACCAGCGCCGTGGCCTTGTTTCGTGGGCAGCAGCCACAACCAGCAGTGCGTCAAGCAAGTCGTCTCTGTGGTCAATGCCTCCATTCTACACGGCCAGCACCCGGCGATAAAAATGGGCAAGCCGTCTTGCTTCCCGCCACCCGGCTGATTGCGATAAAGGTCAGCCGCACCCGCCCACTCCTTTCGGCTGCTGTTGGCACATAAAAGAAGCCCGTCGTAACTCATTGCTACGGCGGGCTTTGCAAGTGCCCCCTGTAGGACTCGAAAGAGAGGCGTTTTCTTCGCAAAAATCAGGGGTCTTGCAGGGCCGTGGACCAGAATCCGGCCCAATCGGTTCCGCTGACGCTCCGGTAACGCCCGACCCCGCCTTTTCTCTTTTGGCACACGCTTGGCCGTCTCTTTCACTGGCCGACCGGAAAGCCATTCTCGCCATCGTGCTGAGGGCGTCGGCGACCGTGAACCGCCAGCCCCCCCACGTGGGAGATTCTGTGTCGGGTCGGTGAGCTATTCTTATATAGGGGGTGTCGCCCTACTCTACTCAAGTTTTCCGTCTCGCCCCCAGAGTCTTGTTTCGGTCAATGATGCGTTTACCCCGGTCAACTTCCAAGGGGCCACAGCCAACGGGCGGCAGGTTCGCACAACCTTCGGAGTACGATTATGCAATTCGGCCTTTCACGTATCGTAGTGGGTTGCTCCCTGGTCGTTTTCGGCTATTTTGCTGTGGTGGGAACCATGCACGATCCTGCGGGTGATTCTTCCGCAGCACCGGCTCATAAGGCAACTTCAATCGACCATAATAGGAAGATCATTAAGCGGCATGACATACTGCAATCACTCAAGAACGGGAATTGGGACAAGGCCATCGCAGATTGCACTGAGGCCATTCAGCTAGACTCCAAGAATGCGTGGGCGTATTGCTCTCGCGGCAGTGCCTATCAGGGAAAAGGCGAGTTGGACAACGCCATCGCAGACTGTACTCAGGCCATTCGGACCGCCCCGCAACCTGCCGCAATCTATTACTGTCGCGGCGCTGCCTACCTGAGAAAGGGCGACGTGGACAACGCTATCGCCGACTGCACTCAGGCCATTCGGCTAGACCCTAGAGAAAGTGAATCCTATGCCTGCCGCGGTGCTGCCCGTTGTGAGAAAGGCGAGTTGGGAAAGGCCATCGCCGATTGCACTGAGGCCATTCAGCTAGACTCCAAGAATGCGTGGGCGTATTGCTGCCGTGGCAGTGCCTATCTGAGAAAAGGCGAGTTGGACAGCGCCATCATTGACTTCACTGACGCCATTTGTCTCACCCCACAATCCCCTTTTGCGTATTCTCTGCGCGGTGCTGCCTACGGAACGAAGGGCAGCTTTGATAAGGCCGTTGCCGACTTCACTCAAGCCATTCGGATCGGCCCACAGCCTGCTGAAGTCTATTACGGCCGTGGCACTGCCTACTTCGGAAAAGGTGACATGGACAACGCCATCCTCGATTGCACTCAGGCCATCCGGCTTGACCCGAACTTCGCGGAGGCGTATTGCTGCCGTGGCAGTGCCTATCTAGGGAAGGGTGACGCGAGTCAGGCCAAGAGGGACTTTGACGAAGCAAAGCGGCTCGGATGGAAACCGCAATAGAGCATGGACTGCGTGGCCCCAGGAGAACTCCGTTCGTATCTCGCCAGATTCAACAATCCCTATCATTGAGGGCGGTCTTCTACAGGAGAAGTCCATGTTAAACAGGTTTAGCGGAACAGAAGCCAGCGCCGAATACAAGCAGGCTGTTTCGGTCTTAAAGAAGCTATTGGCGAAAGAAGGCGAAGAAACAGCAACTCATGCTTTTGCAGAAGCAACCAGTGAAGCGCGAGAAACAGCTTTTGCAGAGAGTTTTGGGATGAAAAAGATCGCCGACACACACCCCACTGGATCCTAAGGCCGGCGACGAAATCGCACAAAGACCAACGTCTCAAATGCTTGGGGCGACCTCAAGAGGACGAGGTGCCGTCAGTGGTGCCGTCGAGTTTGCCGCAATTTGCACCCATCAGCAGAACGGTGTTGTTAGAATGGAAGAATCGACCTCGGCCATCGCTGCCAAAGGACGGCTTTTCACGTCTGAAAGCCTGGTGTAGCGGGGTTCTCATAAATAGGCCACTTCCAATTCTACCAACGACTTACGCATTGTACCCACATGAAGAGGTTTGTCCATCCCCTCCTGATGCTCCTGGCACGCGCCACGCAAAACGAACTCGTCCAGGTCGTCGAGTATCTCAAGACCGAAAATCGGATCCTTCGCGCCAAACTCCCCAAACGGATTGACGTGACCCCGGCGGAACGGGCCCGGCTGCTGAAGCTCGGTGAGCGACTTGGCTCGAAGATCAAGGAGGTCGTTACCATTGTCCACCCGCGGACCTTCGCCCGCTGGCTGACCGAGAGCAGATCGGGCACGAAGCGTCGCAAACGCGGCCGGCCCAGGAAGCCGGAACAGATCCGCCAACTCATCATCGACATCGCCAAGGCCACCGGCTGGGGCTACACTCGCATCCTCGGTGAACTCAAGAAGCTCCGTGTCTACAACATCTCTCGCGCCACCGTCAGTCGCATCCTGCGGGAGAATGGATTCGAGCCGGGGCCCAAGCGCGGCCGCGGAACCTGGCACGACTTCATCGAGAGGCACTTCAAAACACTCTGGGCCACCGACTTCTTCACCAAGAAAGTGTGGACCATGCGCGGGCCAGTTACCTACTACATTTTGTTCTTCGTGCGCCTGATGTATTCTGCTGTGAACCGGATCGGGAAGCAGCGGGAGACACTATGTTGGCAATGTTCTATGAACCGTGGCCGTCTGGTCGGCCACCGTACCTAGGGAGTAAGTTGACGAATGCGTGTGAACTCGTTGGCGAGACAGCTCTCCCGAGAATGTGGGACACAGGCAAGGCTCCATAGCCGTGGCAGTCCTGCTAGGTAGAGTTTTCGCATGGCTACTTGTAAGGAACCAACCACAACCTTCGGGAAAGGATGACCTCACTGCTGGTAATACGGGAGCCGCCTGGGAGTAGTGCCCCAGGATAGGCAGTGGCTTAGACGATCGCAAGCTATTGAAGAAGGCAAGCGATCCCCGCGGGCCAAAGGGCCAGGTGGTCAGCCGGAGCAACCAATCATTCGGCGATGTCTAAGGGAGCAGCGGACCGCTGTTGGGTACTTGTGCGAGGTTGGAGTCTAAACGGAGACGATGGAGTGTCAACATGGAAACCAGGGAAGCTCGGCTGCGTATGGCAGTCACACACCCAGACCAGTCGCAAGACCAGCCGGATCGTCTGCCGATGAGGCAGTCGAGTGGCGGAGCACCCGTAGTAGTCCGAGACGTTAACGACGATCACATGGCGAAGGGGTGCAGGATGGTTCGTTCTGGATCGCAGAGATGTTCGCCACATCTGGAGGCCTCCAGATGAACGTCGAAGAAGTCCAGCGAAGGCTCTGGGAACAATCGCGTACGCAAAAGGAACACCGGGAAGCGGGCACTCCGCTGTTTCCGTCCAATCCTTACGATGGTCGGATTCGGAACCTGATGGACCTGATGCACAATCCCGCATGGATTGCCGCAGCCTGTGAACGCGTGCTCAAACGTTCCAGAGGCAAAGCAGCAGGCGTAGACCGGGTTACTGCCCACGAGTTCGAAAGGACCCGAGAGCAGCGACTTGAACAGCTACGCCTGGAATTGAGAGGTGGTACGTATCGTCCTCAACCGCTGCGACGAGTGGAGATTCCCAAGGCCAACGGCAAAATGCGCCGGCTTGGAATCCCCTGCCTGCGGGACAAGATTGTCCAGGAAGCGATACGTATGGCATTGGAGCCCATCTTTGAAGTCGAATTTCACGAACATTCCTACGGGTTCAGACCCAACAGGAATACGCACCATGCGGTGTTCCGGTGTCGCCATCTGGCACAGGCCGGTTACACTTGGGTCATCGAAGGTGATGTCAAAGCGTGCTTTGACGAAATCTCGCACCAGGCGATCCTACGGTGCCTCCGTGAAAAGATGCTGGACAACAAGTTCCTTGAACTGATCCACCGCTTTCTGAAGGCGGGGGTAGAGATTGACGGGGTGGTCCATCCGACAGACAAGGGAGTTCCTCAAGGCGGTGTCGTATCGCCGTTGCTGGCCAACGTCGTGTTGAACCAATTGGATTGGTTCCTCCATTCCAAGGGTAAACATGGCAAGGACAACCGCAACACGTGGTACGGCGGCCGCCCCAACATCCGGTTCGTCCGATATGCCGACGACTGGTGCGTGTTCCTCACACGCTGCGGCAAGCGACTGGCCGAACAGTTGCGGGATGAGATCCGTAGCCTCCTGTGGGAAACGTGCGGGTTGCGACTGTCGGAAGAAAAGACCCGGATCACCCATGTTAGGGACGGCTTCGACTTTCTTGGTTTCCACCTCTCGGTGGGAACGGGCAAGCACGGGGTGCTCGTCCCAAAAATCAAGGTCGGCCAAAAGGCGATCACCGGCATCCAGCAACGATTTGGCGAAGCCGTACGGTTTCGGCCAAGTCAAGAAAGCCTTGCAGTCCGCCTGGTACGAGGCTCAGCCACGATTCGTGGCTGGTCAAACTACTTTGCAATCGCCCACAACTATTCCAAAGTCGCGGGCGATCTCGACCACAAGACCTTCTGGATCATGGTGAAGACGATCTGTCGCAAAGAGGACCTTACGACAGCTCAATGCCTCCGGAAGTACGGTCGCCAAAATACTCTGGGACTACACCCAGGTATCACCCTGGCGAGGTTTCGCGACACACCAATGTCGCTCGACTATCGTGGCCCGGCACCGTACGAGCCTGGCCGCAGCTTCTCCCCGCCTGACGATACTGCTGAAACGGATTTCCGTCTCAACGAGACCCGGCGGCGGGGACAGGCCGACTTGAAATGGCAGGCACTAATCCGCGATGGCTTCTATTGTCGGGGCTGTGGCGTCACAGTTACCGCCCAGACTTCGCACGCGGACCACATCGTGCCGGTCCATCGCTTTGCCAATTTCCAACAGGCCCATACGTTGGACAATATCAAGACATTATGTCGGTATTGCCACCACGTGGAGACCAGAGGGAAGAGAGATTAGAACTGTCTGGAAAGCCGGATGCTTGGAAACTTGCACGTCCGGTTTGGGGTTGGGGCCGGGGTGCAACTCCCCGGCCCACACCACATCCATCTGCAAACCCGCCGCGTCCACATTGCCGGTATGACGCCCAATCCCGATGGCGCCTGGATGGCGCAGATCGCTCGCAACATGAGCATGTTCTTCAGCGAACAGCCTGCCGAGTTCCGACCCACCCACATCATTCGTGATCGCGACACCAAGTTCACCGCGCAGTTCTGCTGCATCCTCGAAACCGATGGCATCGAATTCCGTCCTATTCCACCCCGGAGTCCGAATTTGAATCCCTACGCGGAATCGTGGGTGGGCCGCACACGCGCAGAATGTCTCGACCACTTCGTCGTCTTTGGCGAGAACCATCTGCGGCATATCCTCGACCAGTGGACAGCTTTCTACCATCAATTTCGGCCCCACCAAGGCCTCGGCAACGTGCCGATCGATACTGCTTTGCCATCGCCTGCTCCTCTCCACGAGTTCTGTTTCGACGAAGTCATCTGTTACGAATCGTTGGGCGGGCTCCTGAAACATTACGAACGGCACGCGGCATAAGCTTGAACGATCGAGTTCGGGTTCGCAATCTGCGCCGTCAGTGATGTCTCACGCGTGTCGCTTCGCATTTTACTGTCCATGCCCGCCATTGGAAGGTGGCAAGCCACTTTGCTTCTCCTTGTCACAACCCTCGTCAGTGACATTGTTTGCGGATGGCATCATTTCCCTCCGTGCCAATAATGGGTGAGACAACTGCCTCCTGGTTTATTACAGTAGAGGGCAAGGAGGTAGAACGATGGAGAATGCAAGGATGTTGGGAATGGAAGAGGCCGTGGCGGGCAGAACGGAAGGAGGGCGTAGCCCGACTGGAGTTCTGCCCGCCACGGCCGCCGCCACGGGGCCGGGCGGCCTTGCCGCTGGCAACGGAAAGCTGATCCCTGATCCGGCCGTCTCGGAGAAGCCTGTGCGGCGACGGTTCACCGCGGAGTACAAACTTCGCATTCTCTGCGAGGCCGATCGCTGTGCCGAGTCCGGCCAACTCGGGGCGTTGCTGCGCCGCGAGGGTTTGTACTCATCGCTCCTGAGCACCTGGCGGCAGCAACGCGACCAGGGGACACTCGCCGGACTGACCCCGAAGCGTCGTGGGCGGAAGGCCAACCCCGATGCCCCCTTGATCGCCGAGAACCAGCGGCTCATTCGAGAAACCCAACGGCTGACGGCCAAGCTCCGCCAAGCCGAGACGATCATCGAGGTCCAAAAAAAACTCTCCGAAATCCTGGGGATTCCCCTGCCGCCGCCAGACAGCAGCGAGAGGATGCCATGAACGCCATCAAAGAACTCTCTCCGCAGGTGGGAACGGCAGCGGCCTGTCGCAGTTTGGGCGTACCCCGCGCGACGCTCTATCGGTGCCGCCGGTCGAAGCCGCCCAAGCCCGCAACCACGCCACGGCCTACATCGCCGCGAGCGCTCTGCGACCAGGAGCGACAACAGGTTCTTGACGTGCTTCACAGCGAACCGTTTGCCGACAAGGCCCCGGCCGAGGTTTACGCGGCACTTTTAGATCAGGGCCAGTATCTCTGCTCGATCCGCACGATGTACCGCGTCCTGGACGCGCTGAAGGAAGTCCGCGAGCGACGAGACCAACTGCGACACCCAACCTACCACAAGCCGCAACTGCTGGCCACCGCGCCCAATCAGGTCTGGACCTGGGACATCACCAAGCTGCTGGGGCCGGCGAAATGGACCTACTTCCATCTGTATGTGATCCTCGACATCTTCAGCCGCTATGTCGTCGGCTGGATGCTGGCCAGCCGCGAAAGTGAACACTTGGCCGAGCGGTTGATCCGCGAGACGGTCGTCAAAGAGGGCGTCGCCCGCGACCGCTTGACGCTTCACAGCGATCGTGGGCCGTCGATGCGTTCGCAGACCGTGGCCCAACTTCTGGCCACCCTCGGGATCACCAAGTCTCACAGTCGGCCGCACGTCTCCGACGACAACCCGTTTTCGGAGAGCCAGTTCAAGACGATGAAGTACCGACCGGAGTTCCCCGACCGTTTCACCAGCATCGAACACGGCTTGGAGTTCTGCGGCGAGTTCTTTCATTGGCAAAACCACGAGCATCACCACTGGGGCCTGGGCCTGCTGACGCCGGCGATGGTCCACTTTGGACAGGCCGACACGGTATTGGCTGGCCGACAAGCGGTGCTGACCGCAGCCCACGCCGCTCATCCCGAGCGATTCGTTCTGCATCCGCCGCGACCGCTTGGGCTGCCGAGTGAAGTTTGGATCAACCCTCCGGCCGATGGGCCGGAACCCCGTATGCTACAACTACCGCGCGACACTAATTTCGTACCGTGGTTGTCTCAAACCCGTTGACACGTTCCGTTTTGAGCCCTGTCGGTGGTTCGCCGTGTGCAAGACCTTGGGCACTTGTTCGCGGCAGTCCTGGCGCGAGGCTGACGCTGGAAGTCAGCTTCCAACGTGGACGCAAGCACCTGCCCTTCGTTACCTTGAAGCGAGTTACTTGAGTCGTACAACGACTCTTCGCTCTCGGCCGGGCGACCCGTGTCGCGCCGATTGTGCCGAGACACGCAAGATCAAGCCGACTTGTCAAACAGCGCTACGATGTTCGGTCAGTTCTCTGACGGAACACGGTCATTTCGACCTCAAATCTCCCTCATTATGCGGTATTCTCTTCTCCGTATCCTCGGTTGTCAAGTTCCGCTGATCTAGGACACCCCTTTGCTAGATTCTGTCATGATATATCTCTTCGCACTCCAGTGTAATATTGTCACGGCCGAACGATGAAGCTCAACCATGTGCAAAAACATCTCAGGTCGTGCATGGCTTCGCCTCTGCAGGCTGATCCTTACCTGGACTACTGGTCCGTTCGGCTCCTTCACTCACGACTAGCCCTTGGCAAGTTGTAAACGGCTATGAGTAGTGTTTGAACGTGGCCCCGCATTTCGGACACGCCTTTCCGCCCGCGGAGTGCGCGGGGGCAATCTCGTAAAGGCAATTCATGCAGTAGACCTTGCCACACCCTTTGCATTGGTAGCCCCGCTGGGCTTCGATGCTGTCGTAGGTCGCCTGCTGAGTGTTCTCCTGCTTGGCGAGTTCAGAGGACACCCGTTCCGGTGAACCCGCAAGCCCACCCACCACCATCTTGTATCGTCCGGTCGCGGCATCCTTCACGAAACCCGCCAGGGCGGCTGTAGGTCGAGAACTCATATGTCGGTCCCATCATGTGAAATAGCTTGTCAAGCGGTGAAGTGCTCCGATTGCGGCAATGACACGCATCGTTGCAGGCGTCACCGAGTCCTGCAACCCAAAGGCCCGTGATGTGACTGTGTGCACTGACGTATCCGAACCGACTCATGTTGTGCCTCAAGAATTTAACTAATTGGGCAATTCCCGGCAGCACCGCCGCGTCGATCCCGGCCTAGTGGCGTTCTTCTTTTCGGCCGCCCTGGAGTTGCCATTTGCGTTCCCTTCGGCCTCGCTCTACTCCAGAGTAACTGCCGGTTTCATCGGCCGCCACTTCTTCGCGGAGGTCGGCCGCCCTGGAGTTGCCATTTGCGTTCCCTTCGGCCTCGCTCTACTCCAGAGTAACTGCCGGTTTCATCGGCCGCCACTTCTTCGCGAAGGTCGGCCGCCATCAATCACCGCCGGCCGCCCCTCTCCGTGGCGGCCACATGTCCCTCCGTGCCAATAATGGGTGAGACAACTGCCTCCTGGTTTATTACAGTAGAGGGCAAGGAGGTAGAACGATGGAGAATGCAAGGATGTTGGGAATGGAAGAGGCCGTGGCGGGCAGAACGGAAGGAGGGCGTAGCCCGACTGGAGTTCTGCCCGCCACGGCCGCCGCCACGGGGCCGGGCGGCCTTGCCGCTGGCAACGGAAAGCTGATCCCTGATCCGGCCGTCTCGGAGAAGCCTGTGCGGCGACGGTTCACCGCGGAGTACAAACTTCGCATTCTCTGCGAGGCCGATCGCTGTGCCGAGTCCGGCCAACTCGGGGCGTTGCTGCGCCGCGAGGGTTTGTACTCATCGCTCCTGAGCACCTGGCGGCAGCAACGCGACCAGGGGACACTCGCCGGACTGACCCCGAAGCGTCGTGGGCGGAAGGCCAACCCCGATGCCCCCTTGATCGCCGAGAACCAGCGGCTCATTCGAGAAACCCAACGGCTGGCGGCCAAGCTCCGCCAAGCCGAGACGATCATCGAGGTCCAAAAAAAACTCTCCGAAATCCTGGGGATTCCCCTGCCGCCGCCAGACAGCAGCGAGAGGATGCCATGAACGCCATCAAAGAACTCTCTCCGCAGGTGGGAACGGCAGCGGCCTGTCGCAGTTTGGGCGTACCCCGCGCGACGCTCTATCGGTGCCGCCGGTCGAAGCCGCCCAAGCCCGCAACCACGCCACGGCCTACATCGCCGCGAGCGCTCTGCGACCAGGAGCGACAACAGGTTCTTGACGTGCTTCACAGCGAACCGTTTGCCGACAAGGCCCCGGCCGAGGTTTACGCGGCACTTTTAGATCAGGGCCAGTATCTCTGCTCGATCCGCACGATGTACCGCGTCCTGGACGCGCTGAAGGAAGTCCGCGAGCGACGAGACCAACTGCGACACCCAACCTACCACAAGCCGCAACTGCTGGCCACCGCGCCCAATCAGGTCTGGACCTGGGACATCACCAAGCTGCTGGGGCCGGCGAAATGGACCTACTTCCATCTGTATGTGATCCTCGACATCTTCAGCCGCTATGTCGTCGGCTGGATGCTGGCCAGCCGCGAAAGTGAACACTTGGCCGAGCGGTTGATCCGCGAGACGGTCGTCAAAGAGGGCGTCGCCCGCGACCGCTTGACGCTTCACAGCGATCGTGGGCCGTCGATGCGTTCGCAGACCGTGGCCCAACTTCTGGCCACCCTCGGGATCACCAAGTCTCACAGTCGGCCGCACGTCTCCGACGACAACCCGTTTTCGGAGAGCCAGTTCAAGACGATGAAGTACCGACCGGAGTTCCCCGACCGTTTCACCAGCATCGAACACGGCTTGGAGTTCTGCGGCGAGTTCTTTCGTTGGCAAAACCACGAGCATCACCACTGGGGCCTGGGCCTGCTGACGCCGGCGATGGTCCACTTTGGACAGGCCGACACGGTATTGGCTGGCCGACAAGCGGTGCTGACCGCAGCCCACGCCGCTCATCCCGAGCGATTCGTTCTGCATCCGCCGCGACCGCTTGGGCTGCCGAGTGAAGTTTGGATCAACCCTCCGGCCGATGGGCCGGAACCCCGTATGCTACAACTACCGCGCGACACTAATTTCGTACCGTGGTTGTCTCAAACCCGTTGACACGTTCCGGCCATCGTCAACGCCACGGCCACGCCAGCGACAGACCACACTGCACGCTTATTGCTCCATACGCGACGCCAACCAAGTGTCGCGGTCTCGCCTTCACGCGGGACGGGATGAGGCCCCGAGGGCGGGTGTAGCAGATTCGGTATGTCCCGAGCCAGCGAACGGCTCTTGCCATCCTCTGATTCGATAATGTCATCCGGCATAATCTGCCTTCTGGCGGCCAATTCTCTCAACTGTTGAGCCGAAAATGGCCCATGTCGGTTTCGTCTGATGGACACAATAGTAGTTGCGCGACGCCATATTCTGCCTCTTGGGTTGGGACAGCAATCATTTTCCTATCAGGAATTTAAGACGTCGAAACTCTGCGACTTGACCGCGCAGAAGAACGGAAAGAGGGGCCCTGGCGATTGTTAACTTACCACCCAAATAGTCTAGCAACGCGGCAACGATGCCGCTAGTGTAGCGGATAATTGTAGCCACCCCCCTAAGGGGTGTATGGCAAAATATTCCACGACTGTGACCCTTGATCTCAAAGGGGACCGTTTACATTGAGACCCGACTCCCGGAACCCCGACAAGTGCCAGAAAACCGGTACATTGAAAGGCGTATCAGGGGGGACACCAGGCTGGTGTGCGTATTGTTGGATTGCTACACTGATGGAAAGAGGGAAGCAGCGTGTCGCGCTGCACGGTCAAAACGGGAAGCACTGACGTCTGTATTCTCAGGACGCTTAGATGGCGACGGAACCAAGACCTAGAGCCCAGGATCTAGAACATTTCCGCGACTATCTCCGAATGCTGGCTAGGCTACATCTGGACCGGCGTATTCAGACCAAGGTAGACCCCTCTGATGTGGTGCAAGAAACTCTCATCAAAGCAATTGAAGCGATTGATGAGTTTCGAGGCATCGGTGAGGTTCAGTTGGCGGCATGGTTAAGAAGAATCCTGGCCAATCAAATGGTCGACACGTTGCGGCAGTTGGGGCGAGATAAGCGGAATATCGCCATGGAACGGTCGCTGCAAGTTGCCGTGGACGAATCGTCCGCTCGCATCGATGCATGGTTGGCTGCGGAGCAGACTACGCCCAGTGCTCAGGCGATGCGAGAGGAACGTCTGGTGCGCTTGGCACAAGCGTTATTGGAGTTGCCTGAGGACCAACGAACAGCCATTGAAATTCATCACCTGAAAGGAGTTTCGCTGAAGGACACGGGGAAAGAGATGGATCGAAGTCAAGCAGCTGTGGCTGGACTGATTCGCCGGGGATTGGTCAGGTTACGGGAACTCATTGAGCAATAGAACCAGTCGTGATGGAGCGTTGTGGAATGAATCGGAGGATAAGTGATGCAATCCCATCAAGTCGCAATCGAGCCTTGTCCGGACAGCCACATCGAAATGGTGCGTAGTCTGTCCCGGCCGCCCCACAAACAGACCTATTGCTTTGCCGGGTTCGTTGCGGATGCCCAAGTTGGGTACTCGCGAGTACATCGTCTACGGCACGGCTGTGTACTATCGAGGCGGCAAGCCGCAAATCAACACTGTGGGAGAACAGAACTATGGGCACATCGTCGATAGTATTCATCTGTCCTCACTGCTCAAAACGCATTACGGCTCCAGGGCGATTCGCCGGCCAAAAGGCCCGATGTCCCGGTTGCAAGGTTGAACTTCGTGTGCCAGGGAACTCACAACGTACCAAGAATGAGGCCGAGCCAAATGATACCGCCCGCCCTCAACTAAGCAACAAACCCACTGCCGGTTCGGAAAGCCGCTGTTTGGTTTCATCGGCAGCGCAGCAATGTGCCAATCGACCACACGCCACGGCCAACGATGTAGCAACAACACCCTCTATAACGATACAATCAACAGCGTCACCCGAGCAAAGCAAGAGGCATGCAACCACCAGCACATCCCGTCTTAAGAGACTTGGCATTAGATTTGGCGTGCTGGTGTTTCTCGGGATCTGCGTGTCGATCGCGGTAGTAATGACACATGAAGACGCCCAATTGCAGCGGGAGTTGGCAGATAATGCTAAGTACTACCCAAGCGCCGTACCCGGGCTTCTTGTCACCGTCTGAAGTGGTCCCAAGAATCTAGACAGGTGAACAAGGTGGATTTGGACTTTATTTCCGGTAAAATATTTTTCCGGGAAAGGAGACAGATTCACGATGGGAGGCAAGCGGAAGAGTTTTTCGGCGGATTTCAAGGCGAAGGTGGCCTTGGAGGCGATTCGCGGGATTTCGACGACGGCGGAGACCGCCTTGCGGCACAAGGTGCATCCGAACCAGATCGCGAAGTGGAAGAAGCAGGCCCTGGAGAACATGGCCGCACTCTTCGCCGATGGCCGCTCGAAAGCGAACAAGGGGGACGACGACCGGCTCAAGGACCGGCTTTACCAGCAGATCGGCCAGCTCCAGTTCGAGCTCGACTGGCTCAAAAAAAAAGTCGGAGATGCCGATTGAGGCCAAGCGGTTGCTCGTTGAACCGGAGCAGGAACGGCTTTCGATCGTCCGGCAGTGCAAACTGCTGGGGATGTCGCGGGCGGCCTACTACTACGAGCCGTGGGTGTGGGGCGAGACGGCCCTGGCGATGCTGCGGGCGATCGACGAAGAGTACACGCGGCATCCGTTCTTGGGCAAGCGGCGGATGTGCGATTACCTTGCGGAACTCGGCTACGACGTGGGCGTCAAACGTGCGCGGACATTGATGGCGTGGCTGGGTCTGGAAGCGATTTATCCGAAAAAGAACCTGAGCGTGCCGAATCGAGAGCACAAGAAATATCCGTACTTGCTCAAGCGATTGCCGATCATCCGCCCGAACCAGGTTTGGGCGAGCGACATCACTTACGTGCGTTTGAGCCGCGGATTTGCGTATTTGACGGTGGTCATGGACTGGTTCAGCCGCTACGTGATCGCCTGGGAGCTTTCGACGACCTTGGATTCGGATTTTTGCGTGCGGTGCCTGGAGCGGGCGTTGGAGACGGGCAAGCCCGAGATTTTCAACACCGACCAAGGCGTGCAATATACGAGCGAAGATTTCACGAAGACGCTGCTGGCGGCCGACGTGCAGATCAGCATGAACGGGGCGGGCCGCTGCTTCGACAACATCATGGTCGAACGCTTGTGGCGCTCTGTGAAGCAGGAGGAAGTGTACCTGAAGGAATACGAGGACGTGCCCGATTGCCGCGAGAACCTCGGCGAGTATTTCGCGTACTACAACGGCCGACGGCGTCACAGCAAGTTGAACGCCCGGCCTGTGGAGATTTACTTCGATGCAATTTGAAAAACGAAAAATGTTTTTGTTTCCTGCTGGGGCTCCGCCCCAGACCCCGGGATTTTTTAAGGCATGACAAAAAAGTGTCTTGTGGAGGTGAAGGCGGATTGGTATGCTGACGAAAAAGAAAAAGCCTCGAAGAGTTGAAGTCTTCAAGGCTCGTGTCCAAAGACACTTCTTTGGTCCGGTTATCCCTCGGCGGGTTGCTTCCCAGCAGAGCCCGCCTCCGTTTCACCGAACAGGTAAAGCATAAACAAAAGAGAGTTTCAGTCAAGCGGATAGCGTAAATGTCCCTTGATCTAACAAATCGGTTTCCACCTTATTCAAGGGTGCTTTTCTGTCAGAAAAACGGGACCAGCTCAGTCTTTCTGGTCAAGTTCGCCTGTGTTGCGATTCCGTTGTTCATAGCAATAGTGCTTGCGCGGAAGATCCCCGCAATGGGTGTGCGATCTCTCCGCTCTGTGAGAACACGCCCTGCATTAGCTGCGATTCCGGTCCTGTTGGTTCTCGTGGTGTGGTTTGGTGCGATCATCTTCAGAAGCCCGTCACCAGAAGAGCGGCACCGGGACTACGTTGCGAGGCTTCGTAAGGACTTGAGCATTGGAAGTACTGCAGTTCGTAAGAACGCTGCTAGCAACCTTCGTCATTGTAAGGATGCCATTCCGGACCTGTGCAAAGCGTTAGGTGATAGTGATGGAGAGGTGCGTCGCGAGGCTGCGGATTCTCTGGCGGGAATGGGGGAGGACGCGATTCCTCAACTGCGTAGCGCCCTTGGTGACTGTCAGGCGGATGTCCGCGCGACAGCAGCGTATGCAATCGCGCGGTCCCCTCCGTGCCAATAATGGGTGAGACAACTGCCTCCTGGTTTATTACAGTAGAGGGCAAGGAGGTAGAACGATGGAGAATGCAAGGATGTTGGGAATGGAAGAGGCCGTGGCGGGCAGAACGGAAGGAGGGCGTAGCCCGACTGGAGTTCTGCCCGCCACGGCCGCCGCCACGGGGCCGGGCGGCCTTGCCGCTGGCAACGGAAAGCTGATCCCTGATCCGGCCGTCTCGGAGAAGCCTGTGCGGCGACGGTTCACCGCGGAGTACAAACTTCGCATTCTCTGCGAGGCCGATCGCTGTGCCGAGTCCGGCCAACTCGGGGCGTTGCTGCGCCGCGAGGGTTTGTACTCATCGCTCCTGAGCACCTGGCGGCAGCAACGCGACCAGGGGACACTCGCCGGACTGACCCCGAAGCGTCGTGGGCGGAAGGCCAACCCCGATGCCCCCTTGATCGCCGAGAACCAGCGGCTCATTCGAGAAACCCAACGGCTGGCGGCCAAGCTCCGCCAAGCCGAGACGATCATCGAGGTCCAAAAAAAACTCTCCGAAATCCTGGGGATTCCCCTGCCGCCGCCAGACAGCAGCGAGAGGATGCCATGAACGCCATCAAAGAACTCTCTCCGCAGGTGGGAACGGCAGCGGCCTGTCGCAGTTTGGGCGTACCCCGCGCGACGCTCTATCGGTGCCGCCGGTCGAAGCCGCCCAAGCCCGCAACCACGCCACGGCCTACATCGCCGCGAGCGCTCTGCGACCAGGAGCGACAACAGGTTCTTGACGTGCTTCACAGCGAACCGTTTGCCGACAAGGCCCCGGCCGAGGTTTACGCGGCACTTTTAGATCAGGGCCAGTATCTCTGCTCGATCCGCACGATGTACCGCGTCCTGGACTGCGCTGAAGGAAGTCCGCGAGCGACGAGACCAACTGCGACACCCAACCTACCACAAGCCGCAACTGCTGGCCACCGCGCCCAATCAGGTCTGGACCTGGGACATCACCAAGCTGCTGGGGCCGGCGAAATGGACCTACTTCCATCTGTATGTGATCCTCGACATCTTCAGCCGCTATGTCGTCGGCTGGATGCTGGCCAGCCGCGAAAGTGAACACTTGGCCGAGCGGTTGATCCGCGAGACGGTCGTCAAAGAGGGCGTCGCCCGCGACCGCTTGACGCTTCACAGCGATCGTGGGCCGTCGATGCGTTCGCAGACCGTGGCCCAACTTCTGGCCACCCTCGGGATCACCAAGTCTCACAGTCGGCCGCACGTCTCCGACGACAACCCGTTTTCGGAGAGCCAGTTCAAGACGATGAAGTACCGACCGGAGTTCCCCGACCGTTTCACCAGCATCGAACACGGCTTGGAGTTCTGCGGCGAGTTCTTTCATTGGCAAAACCACGAGCATCACCACTGGGGCCTGGGCCTGCTGACGCCGGCGATGGTCCACTTTGGACAGGCCGACACGGTATTGGCTGGCCGACAAGCGGTGCTGACCGCAGCCCACGCCGCTCATCCCGAGCGATTCGTTCTGCATCCGCCGCGACCGCTTGGGCTGCCGAGTGAAGTTTGGATCAACCCTCCGGCCGATGGGCCGGAACCCCGTATGCTACAACTACCGCGCGACACTAATTTCGTACCGTGGTTGTCTCAAACCCGTTGACACGTTCCGGTCCGGCACCGTGGCTAAGAGTGCAATTCCTGAATTGCGTAAAGCTCTGGGTGACAGCGAACCATCGGTTCGCTTGGCTGTTGCCGACGCCCTGTACGATGTCAACCGTTTGGATGGAGCACTGAATGATTCCAGAAGAGATGCGAGACTAGCGGCCGCCGTTACGCTTATGAAGTACGGCAAGGCAAACGAAGAAAAGGTCAGTATCGAATTGCGCGAGGCATTGAGTGACGACAGACCGAATGTCCGCCGCCAAGCCGCGGAGACACTGGGCATGACGGAATGCAATCCAGCTTATGCGTTTGAAGCAGTTCCCGAGTTGCGCAGGGCGCTGGTCGACAGCGATACTAACGTGCGTAGCGCCGCCGCCAGAGCACTGCGACGTTTGTCAGCAAGATCCTCTTGGGCTGTAAAGGATGCAATCCCGGATTTGCGCAGTGCGCTCAGCGATAGTAACGAGTCTGTTCGCCGCGCAGCTGCGCAAGCCCTTGCCAATGTAGATTCTTCGGCCGTAGAGGCAGTTCCTGAGTTGTGCAAGGCTCTGGGTGACGTCAACGCGGACGTTCGAAAAGACGCCGCTTCGGCGCTCGGCAAATTGGGCCCAGCGGCCAAGGAAGCAGCTCCCGAATTGCGTAAAGCACTAGGTGATTGCGACTACCGTGTTAGCTCAACAGCCGCATCGGCGCTGGCCGGGATAGGTACCGACGGCATACCCGAATGGTGCAGAGCCATAAACGATGGCAACGCTGCTGTCCGGCAGCTAGCTGAGGGTTTCTTTGCAGAGTCGACAAACTGCATTCCGGCATTGCACAAGGCTTTGAGTGACAACCGCACAGATGTTCGATCGAGTGCAGCCTCAGCGCTTGGTTGCATGCGGCGGGCAGCTAAGGGAGAAATTCCCGAATTGCGCAGGGCACTGGACGACAGGGAAGGAAAGGTCCGCTCCGCCGCCGCGCAGGCCTTGGTTAAGATATGGGGCACCGATGTCGAAGCAATCTCCGAATTGCGCAGAGCGCTCAACGACGGTCATCAAGACCTTCGAATAGAGCCAAGCTGGGCACGTCGGCCAGAAACAGCCGGTCTAGGGCTCGGCCCATGCGGTCGTCGTTCAGACGGGTTGCTTCCTCCGCCGATAGCCCCAGCAGGTCGGGGGCATACCCTTGGGCCCACTCTCCCATGCCGTACAGTGGTTTGCGCGAGAGAAGGAGATTGCGCACCAAGGTTGTCAGAGCCTTCGCGGTGTCAGGCCGCGTGCGGCCATCCTCTGCGGGCAAGTACGCCTGGAGTTGCTGTTCGAGGCGCATCCGCCGCAGCACGTTGTTGATGATAGGCAAGGCGCCGACCGCGTAGGATCGCAATGTCCCTTTGGCTGAACGGGCGGTGCTTCCCGCCCGCGGCTTGCGAACAGAAGGTTTCTTTGTCGTCGCCATGAGAGACTCCGGTGGGGCTTTGTCACGCGGCTGTTGTTGGCTCCGGTTTGTTGTTCGTTGCGGCGTTGCGCAAAAACGTCGTCAGAAGAAATGTCGCTCAAGCAAAATTTGTCAAGTGGTGGGGAACAGGGATCGTGAGATACGACGACAAGTTGCGCACCATTGGCGGAGGGAAGCGAAGTTGTCTTCCCTATTTCCGCAGAAAGGCATCGTCAGAAACGGCATCTTTCGCTGCCCAAAAAAGTTGATGCCTCGGTATTTGGGGATTCGCTCGGTGGTCGTTGGAAGGAATTCGACGTAAGTCAGATTGCTGCATGAACATCCTGCGCGTCGGACACTTGCCCGAACGGGACGTGGCTGAGAAGAATGTCTGTGTGCTTCCGGCAAGCGTGAAAAATCTGGCTGTCGGGCAGCGGGGGGCGGTGACACGGGAAAGCTCGGGGAGGACTGACGGCAGGTCGGGGTGCCGTCCGGCGGTGAGACGCTCTGGCTCCCGACGCCGACAATGACAGTGAAGTGTTACCTGTGCGACGGCTCGAAATGGTTCCGCAGCGTCCGAAGTTCCTGGTCGAAGATGAATCCCACGCAGTCGGCCGCCATCATTCTTTCACACCACCCCACAATCTCGGCTGGCGACAGGTCGCACTTCTTCAGGGCCTTGACGACCACCGCGAAACACTCCTCGATGTCTGACGTCATCATTCCCTCGTCGCTCATTTCCACCTGACGGCTCCCGTGCTTCATCAATTCCAGCGAAAGCTGCATCGCCAGCGGCAACTGTCCCAGATCGGTCAAACGGCTCAGATTACGTTTCACTCCCTCATAGGCCGCGTAGTCGTAGCTGAAATTGCGGTTGATGTCCCGCTCGTCGAAGTCGGTGGCGTCCGCAATGGCTTGCCGCGTCGCGGCGGCGAGTTCTGCGGGCGGGGCTTCCAACGCGAATCGGGCGTCGAGTTGACGGAACACTTTGCGGTCCTCCCTTCCCAGTTCCACCAGGGCGTCAATCAGATCGCCTTTGCCGCGTTTCGACAGCGATTTGCGCAGCCTCTTCGTAACATCGATTGCCTTGACGGCTTTCTTCGGACGGCGTTTGGACATCTTCCGCTCCTTTGCTCTCCGGCGATTTCCGATAGTTCCAGGGCATCCAGTTCCGCGGGTTCGAGGACAACTCATCCGCGTGACGCTCGAGTTCGGTCAGGTAGTCGAACGGATTTGCGCCACACAACTCGCAGGTGTGGATCAGGCTCATAAACAGATCCCCGACGTGTGCCCCGTGGCAAGTCTTGTAAAACAGGGCGTTTTTGCGGTGCAGGATCGCCCGCTTCAACGCCCGCTCACACACGTTGTTGTCCAGCGGCGCGCCGGCCACGCGCAAGAATAGCGTCAGCTTCTCCCAGTGCTTCAGCATATAGGAAATCGCCCCGCCCAACGATGAGTTCGGCTCCACGCGCCGTTGGTCGAATTGTCGAACAAGCCAGGCATGGAGCTCCTCCATGACCGGGCCGCTTTCGGCCTGATGGAAGAGCAATCGTTCCTCCGGCGACAGTTGCCGCTGCTTGGCCAATGCGTCATTTCTGTAAATCACCGAAAGCCTCTCCAGCACATGCCGGCACTCTTCGGGAAAACGCTCCGCCACCTCCACGAACTGACGCCGCCCGTGGGCAAGACAGTGGGCAAGAATGGTCTTCAGTTCGCCGGGCAGATTCCGCGACAAGGCGTCGCACATCTGGATCGGCGCGGCCAACGATTCGGCTCGCTCGGCCAGCACGTCCGCCAGATTCTCGCCCGCGTGTTGGCGCCCGCTGAAAAACAGGGCAATCTTGCGGTCTTCTCTTGTGGAAACAACACCCGAAGTGAACATGCCCCTGCGCTCGGGCTGCGGTTTCTTCGCCACGCCCTCGGCAGCCTCTTCGACAGACGTCTCTTCCTTGGCTCGCTCGCCCATTAACTCCAGAATCTTCACCGTTGTGTCGTCGTTGAAAACCACCTCGCCTTGGGCCGCCTGGCGAATCAATTCCTCGAAGGCCGGTTCAATCTTCTCGGCCTTCGCGTGGACGATCTCCCATTGGGTCGAAGCCGGCAAGGGAATGCCCAAGCCCCCTTGCAGCCTCTCCTCGCGGTTGAAGGGCATCCCGGTTCCGTATTTCAGCAGGGCGATCATGCTGCCCGCCGTCGCGTCGTACTTCGCCGAGCCAAGCCCCTCGGGCGACCGGGCCGTGAAGACCACGCCGCACAGGTTGCACCGCAACTTCTGCAGTTCGTAAATCTTGGCCTGAATCGGGGCCTGCCCCACCAGCCGAACCAGCACCCCCGGCCGGCCCGTCTCATAGACCGTGCCCTTGTCGCACTTCGGGCAAGCGTCGCCCGGCTGGAGCGACTCGTGAGGCACCGCAACCTTCTCGGCCCCGGCGTAGGCGTCGGCCCCGTTGCGGCCGTGGCCCTTCCGCGGCGTGTCCGCCACGCCTTTCCTTCCCGTCCTCGAAGCGGCCACACCCTGCCCGGCAGAAGATTGAACGTCTTCGCCGCCGATCACGGCCTTCGTCTTCTCGGTCCGCGCGCCGAAAAGCAGCTTGCGCAGACGAGCGATTGTGATGTTCTTGTCGTCCACCAACTCGGCGATGGTGTCGTAGGCGTCCGCTACCGCCCTGAGGATCGCGAAATCCTTTTCGTCGAGTTTCTCCTCGGCTCGCCGCAGAGCGTCGTCCAACTGGCTCATGTCGATCTCGATAGTCGATAGTTTCGTTGGCATGATGATACCAGCAACAGCCGACCACGAAAACCACCACGGCGTTCCTTTCACGCGGGCGCAGAATAAACGCGCATCCGCAAAAAGTGGAAAGAGCGATTTGCCGCGATTTCGGGGACGGTCCCCCTTGCCGCCGCCAATCGCCGCGTCAATCCGCCGGCCCCACCGATCGCCACGTCGGCGCGGCTTGCGTCGCTTCGGGATTGCCCGCCGAGAACAGAACGTGTAATTGATGTGCGGCCAGCATCTTGGCCGCCGCCTTGCTCGTTGGCCACCACTGGAACCGCCCGCTCGACAGCCGTTTGTGGCAAAGCCAAAAACCCTGCCCGTCATAAACCAGCGCCTTCAACGCCGTGGCCGGCCGGTTGCGAAATACGAACACCCAGCCGCTAAACGGATCGTGCCGCAGTACGTCCTTGCAGACCTGCGCCAGGCCGTCGATCCCTTTGCGGAAATCCGCCGGCTCGATGGCCACCATCACCCGCATCTGAGGTGTGATCTGAATCATGGCTGGCGATTCCAGAAGCTCCGCCCCAACGCCGCCAAATCAGGCATTCCCACACCCCGCAGCCGGACGCGCATCCTTGCTCCGCCGCCATCTTCCAACTCCAGAAGACAGTCGCCGGGCACCGACCGAAGGTTGGTCGCGGCCGACACGAAGGCAGGCAGTTCGACAAACTGGGCTGCTTTGCTCCTTGCAAACTCGCTGTTGGCGGCGGCCGGTCGTCGCTCGATCCGCCTCCTGAGTGCGCGATGCTTGGCGGCGGTCTTCGGCCCGAGGTGTTTTTTCAGGGCCTCGTAATTGACGCCGAGTGCTTGAGCCGTGCGGGAAATCCCATACCTGTCGGCCATGACCGCCGCCGATGCCCACAGAGAATCAGGGATACGCGCGTGGGCCTTTCGAGTCCCACGCCACTGTTCAAACCGCCGCCGCACGCCTTCCAGCCGCGCAGGAAGGTCGCGCGCCTTTTTGGTATCCATAGGCCGTCCTCCACAGGATCGTGTTTCGACAGCCCACGATACCACACCGCTCAAAACGATTCATACACGCTTGCCGGAAGCACACCAACTACTTTCCCAATGCCGGAGAGCAAGTGGTCATTCTCTCGACAGATACGGAAATCGACAATGAATACTACCGAGCTCTCAAGCCACGACTCAGTGGGGCCGGGAGCCTTGAGTTTGACCAGCATCAGGAACTAACGACCTTCAGAGAAGGCTACTTCTGGGAGCAATAAGAAATGGCAGATCGCCTTTATACGTCTGATGCATCCGATGAGGTGCTCAGTGCCTTACGTTTCGAGACCAAGCTTGAGAAGGCCACCTTGGCTCGGATCGCTTTTACCCTCTCGCTTGTAAAGGAGGGGTCAAAAGTAGCCCCCAGCCCGAATTTCAGTGGGGGCGAAATGAAACGTCCGACCTTTGTGGGTGAGGACGAGGTATTTCTTCGCTCGTTGATATCCTACAGCTATCGGAAGGCAGACATCGGCGAGGATGAGTTCTTTTCGAATCGCTCGATCGTGAAGAACCATATCGACAGTGGGGCGATTTTGCTGGAGAAGCTGTTCCAAGAGTCTGGAAGGGATGCCGATGGCCTGTTGAAACGTCTCGTGGATGAGGTCGAGTTTTCAGGTAGGCGTGAGGCCCTTGGGCATGGCTTGGACATATTCATTGGTAGAACATTGTTACAGCGGAGCGAGCTTGTCATAGAGCTCAACAATACCGCGAAGCATGCGAATTCGCACCTGGCTATTATGGGTAAGCCTGGTGTGGGGAAAACTCAGTTTCTCTTGAAGATTTTGGCCGACATCCGCACTCAGTCGAATTACCAGACCCACTTCATCTACTTCGACTACAAGGGCGACGTGGCAGACAAGACCCGATTCCTTGATATAGGGAAGGTCCAGACGTTCCGGCTTCTACACGGAGGGCAGAGTCTGCCTATTAACCCGTTCGTTCTTCCCTCTTATGACGAGCAATCGATCAATGTTTCGGCGCGAGAAAAGGCGGAAAGCTTTGCTTCAATCAGCAGCAAACTCGGGGTTGTTCAAAAGGGAGCCCTGACCGAAGCAATCCGGGCATCCTATGCAAAGCGAGCCAACTCATCGACGCCATATCCGGATTTTCAAGATGTTCATCAAGTTGCGGCGGCAATGTATGAGGCCGACAACAAGAAGGACGACAGTCTGATTGAGGTCTTGCGTGATCTGTCAGACTTCGATTTGTTTTGGAAGCATGGGAGCGAAACTCCGCCTATTGACCGGCTCTCAAACCGAACGCTGTTGATCGACGTTCACGCCATGCCCGTATTGAAGGAGTTGGTAGCCTACCTGGTGATCGAACGGCTTTACAAGGAGATGGCCGCTCTTCCTGACAGCCCGATTAGCGATGGTCGTCGAACAATTCGTACCATTCTGGTAATCGACGAAGCACACAACTACCTTGGCCAGAAGAACATCTTCCTTCAACGGATTATTCGGGAAGGGCGTTCCAAAGGGGTCGTGGTGTTTTTTGCGAGCCAATCCCCCAGTGATTACCAGCAGAAGTTCTTCAATTTCCAGGAGTTGTTGGAGTTCGCTTACATCTTCCAATGTGAAGGGGTCTCGGCGTCATCAGTCCAGGACATCCTTGGATGTGGGCCAAGGACGGCCAAGGATTTGCAAACAGAAATTGCACGATTGGAACCGTGGCAAGTCGTTGCTCGCAGCCCGGAAAAGACCGAGGAGTTCGTGAAGTTTACGGCCGAGGCGTTCTACAAGGTATACAAGTAATTTTTGGGTGAGCACCTGCATGACCCAGGGGCCGAGCTGTGAACCGTATCGGATTAGATCAGTATCCGTTCTACCTCGTCCAAAGTAATCGCATCCGACGTTCGGTCGTAAAGCTTGGTTGTCCTTGGTGACTCGTGGGCGGCGATCGCCTGGGCATTCTCGATGGTGCCGCCGTTCTCCAGATAGGCGGTAATTCCGGTAGCTCGGAACGTGTGGCAGCAGACCTTGTCGGATAGCCCAGCGGCTCGGGCGCGGCGTTTGACCATGCGCAGGGCATCGCGGCGAGTCATGGGGTTTGGAGTAAGTTCATCCGTTTTGCCAGCAGCGGTGCGGAAGAGGGGTGAAGTGGTCCCAAGAATCTAGACAGGTGAACAAGGTGGATTTGGACTTTATTTCCGGTAAAATATTTTTCCGGGAAAGGAGACAGATTCACGATGGGAGGCAAGCGGAAGAGTTTTTCGGCGGATTTCAAGGCGAAGGTGGCCTTGGAGGCGATTCGCGGGATTTCGACGACGGCGGAGACCGCCTTGCGGCACAAGGTGCATCCGAACCAGATCGCGAAGTGGAAGAAGCAGGCCCTGGAGAACATGGCCGCACTCTTCGCCGATGGCCGCTCGAAAGCGAACAAGGGGGACGACGACCGGCTCAAGGACCGGCTTTACCAGCAGATCGGCCAGCTCCAGTTCGAGCTCGACTGGCTCAAAAAAAAAGTCGGAGATGCCGATTGAGGCCAAGCGGTTGCTCGTTGAACCGGAGCAGGAACGCCTTTCGATCGTCCGGCAGTGCAAACTGCTGGGGATGTCGCGGGCGGCCTACTACTACGAGCCGTGGGTGTGGGGCGAGACGGCCCTGGCGATGCTGCGGGCGATCGACGAAGAGTACACGCGGCATCCGTTCTTGGGCAAGCGGCGGATGTGCGATTACCTTGCGGAACTCGGCTACGACGTGGGCGTCAAACGCGCGCGGACATTGATGGCGTGGCTGGGTCTGGAAGCGATTTATCCGAAAAAGAACCTGAGCGTGCCGAATCGAGAGCACAAGAAATATCCGTACTTGCTCAAGCGATTGCCGATCATCCGCCCGAACCAGGTTTGGGCGAGCGACATCACTTACGTGCGTTTGAGCCGCGGATTTGCGTATTTGACGGTGGTCATGGACTGGTTCAGCCGCTACGTGATCGCCTGGGAGCTTTCGACGACCTTGGATTCGGATTTTTGCGTGCGGTGCCTGGAGCGGGCGTTGGAGACGGGCAAGCCCGAGATTTTCAACACCGACCAAGGCGTGCAATATACGAGCGAAGATTTCACGAAGACGCTGCTGGCGGCCGACGTGCAGATCAGCATGAACGGGGCGGGCCGCTGCTTCGACAACATCATGGTCGAACGCTTGTGGCGCTCTGTGAAGCAGGAGGAAGTGTACCTGAAGGAATACGAGGACGTGCCCGATTGCCGCGAGAACCTCGGCGAGTATTTCGCGTACTACAACGGCCGACGGCGTCACAGCAAGTTGAACGCCCGGCCTGTGGAGATTTACTTCGATGCAATTTGAAAAACGAAAAATGTTTTTGTTTCCTGCTGGGGCTCCGCCCCAGACCCCGGGATTTTTTAAGGCATGACAAAAAAGTGTCTTGTGGAGGTGAAGGCGGATTGGTATGCTGACGAAAAAGAAAAAGCCTCGAAGAGTTGAAGTCTTCAAGGCTCGTGTCCAAAGACACTTCTTTGGTCCGGTTATCCCTCGGCGGGTTGCTTCCCAGCAGAGCCCGCCTCCGTTTCACCGAACAGGTAAAGCATAAACAAAAGAGAGTTTCAGTCAAGCGGATAGCGTAAATGTCCCTTGATCTAACAAATCGGTTTCCACCTTATTCAAGGGTGCTTTTCTGTCAGAAAAACGGGACCAGCTCAGGGAGAGCGTTTGTCCTCGGTGATAAGTGCGGCCCTGATGTAGGCGTCAAGGTAGGTTTCAGCGTTGTGGTGGGCCGGAACCTCGTGGAACTTGCCCCCTTTCTCGTGAAGGCGAATCCAACAGCGTTTGCCATTCTGGTAGTAGTCTTCGACCTTCATGCCAACGACGGCGCTCACGCGGGCAAAACTGTAGACCATGACGCCGATGAGCGCTCGGTCGCGGAGGCCGACGACGGTGGAGGTGTCGATGCTGTCGAGGAGTTGGCGTGCTTCTTCGGTAGTCAATACCGGGGTTTTCCCTCGCTTAATGATGTATGAAGGGCCACGGACAGAGGATGCCGGGTTCATTGGAATGATTTGGCCAACCACGAGCCAGTCAAAGCACATTCTGATGGCGGCCAAGTGCTGCTTGACCGTGGGTTTGGAGTAGATGGCGCCCAAGTACTCGACGTAGGCGGCCACAACGATGGGCTCGATGTCGATAAGCTCAAAGCCGTGGTCGTCGCACCACGCGAAGAAATCGACCAGTGCCCGATAATAGGATTCGCGGGTGTTCTTGTTTCTGATATTCGCGGTGAAGAACTCAAAAAACCGCTTGGCGGCCTTTTTGCCGGTACGAGCGATGACTGCTGGTGTCCCGGCCGTCGGGGCTTCGCCAAGCAGATCCGGGGCTTCATAGACGATAATGTCGTCGCTCAAGGGCCTCCCTGAAAAACGGTGTTTCGTGACCCATAACGTCCTTTATGGGGCATGATATATCACGATAAGCGAACTCGTACAAAGCCATTTTTGCGCCAAGTGTTGTACTTTTCCCGAGTGTTTGGACACATCCTAATAGCACCGGTTTTAGCGACAATCGACTTTCCACAAAGCGGGTGTTATTTTGTTGCACTCTAAAATCTTAGACTGGGAGGGGTAACAATGAAATCCAGGAGAGGCTTATTGTTGTGCGCAATAAATGCGATTTTTCTTGCTTCGTTTGCCACGAGCCCATGCATGGCTGCAGATACTTCCGTAGTGCCGGGCTCTCAGCGAGGTAGTACTAAGAGCGTGCTTACCGAGCTCGTCGGGGATTCGACTCGCGCTTTGCTGTTTTTTGCCTGGTCACGGACAAGTTATTGTTGTGAGATTCATCCTGTCGACGACGGGCCGTATTACGGGGAGGATTCATATTTCTATGGCGATATTCGTAACAACTCAATAAACACGACTATTTCATACAAGTCTCGTGGAATAGAGGCACCTACTATACCGACTTGGTCAGGACATCCCTCTCCCGATGATACACGAAGGTGTTTCGCACTCGGCCCCAACTCCGGTGGTTACCTAGAGATACCCCTGGTGTTAGGTACTGTCGATACTCATTATGTGCAACAGAACGTCGAATGCATCGAAACAACTTTATTCGGGGGCTACAATACCAACGTCACCGATTTCAATTTCTTGGAGATAACAAACGTTGGAAATGGCGCAGACCCCAACGGAGTTAACGCATGGGTGACAGTCGTAGACTTAAATGGCTCAATATTGGTGGAAGGCCAGCAATACGCCATCGCGCCAGGTACTAGAAAAGATATTGATATTCATTCGATTGTCGGACCAGGGAAATATGGAACGATAGCTATAACCCACGATGGTGCACCGGGTACGTTGAAGGCTGCGGTTACTCAGTACAGAGTTCAAAGCTGGAGTCCTTTAGATTTTTATCCCGTTGCACGGGAGGTCTTCACGACTCGCTAGAACAGCAGAAATCCACGTTCGACCGCTCTTTGAGAGGAGTTGAGTCCGGTGGTGCGGTGTCTTCACCAATAACCTCGTATCGAGTTGGATAAATCGTGAATGGCACTGATTTTTTCGTAAGTGTTTACGGGAAACCGATCTAAGCAAAAACGGCCTGCCTTGCTACAAAGGTGTTGTTGTTCGTTGACACACCCCAGGCAGCAAGGAGGCCGCTATGGCTCATTATATCCGATGGTCCTTTCGGCAACAGATCGATTGGTTCCGCCGTCAGTTCGCCCAGCATGGGGGGCTTCCGTTTTCCGAGGTCCTGCCGGCTGCGGTGGTCATGACAGGATTGCAGCCGTTGGGCGTCTCGTTCTACGACTCCCTGTACAACCCGGTCACGGTCCTGTGGCTGTTTCTCAGTCAGGTGATCCATGCCAATCCGACCCTGGCCGCCACGGTCGAGTGCTTTCTCGCCTGGCGGCTGGCCCAGGGGATGTCGCCTTGCTCGACGGACACGGGCGCCTATGCCCGGGCGCGGCAACGCCTCCCGGAAGGCTTGCTGGCCACGCTCACGCGGCACACCGGCCGCGAGGCCGATCGGGCGGCTTTGAGCCAGTGGCGCTGGCGGGGGCGGGTGGTGAAGTTGTTCGACGGCTCGACGGTCTCGATGCCCGATACGGCCAAAAACCAGGAGGTCTTTCCCCAGAGTCGCACACAAGCTCCCGGAGTCGGCTTTCCGCTGGCCCGCATTGGGGTGCTGTTTTCGCTCGCTGTGGGGACGGTGTTGGAGTTGGGCATTCGCCGCTGGGCGGGCAAGTATCAAAGCGAATTGGCCATGCTCCGCGACATGATCCCGTCGCTGGAGGCGGGCGAGCTGTTGTTGACGGATCGCTACCTCTGCTCCTACATGGAGATCGCCCTGCTCGAGAAGCGGGGCGTCGATTTTGCGGGCCGCATGCACGCCCACCGGAAAGTGGATTTCCGCCGTGGCAGGCGGCTCGGCCCGTGCGATCACGTGGTCGAGTGGAACAGGCCCAAACGACCCGACTGGATGTCGGCCGAAGACTACGCGGCGATTCCCGAGACCCTCGCGATCCGCGAGTTTCGTTGCCGCATCGCCCGCCAGGGCTATCGCACCCGAACGATCATCATCGCCACGACGCTGCTCGATGCCAAGCAGTATCCGCGCGACGAGATCGCCCATCTCTATCGACTTCGCTGGGACGCGGAAATCAATCTGCGTTCCCTGAAGACCATGATGAACATGGACGTGCTCCGCTGCCAAACTCCCGACATGGTGCGCAAGGAGATCTGGGCCCACCTGTTGGCGTACAACTTGATCCGCACGGTGATCGCCCAGGCAGCGGCGAGGCATGGAAAAGATCCACGGCAGATCAGCTTTACGCGCGCCATGCGGACTCTGGAGGCATTCCGCCCCGCGATCGCCCGCGTCCCGCACGGACAACTCGCCGCGCTCTACGAACACATGCTCACGGCCATTGCTTCTCATGAAATTGGCAACCGACCCGACCGCCTCGAACCACGCCAACGCAAACGAAGGCCCAAGCCCTACAAACTTATGACGAAACCTCGTACTCAAGCCCGAAAGCAAGAAGCCAAACAACGTTAAGCAAATATCAGTGCCATTCAGTTCAGAGTTCAGAGCTGGAATCCTTTAGATTTCTATCCTGTTGCACGGGAGGTTTTCACGACTCGCTAGAACCGCTCTGTGAAAAGAGTTGAGGCCGGTGGTGCGGTGTCTTCGCCAAGAACCTTCTATCGAGCGGGAGGTAAATCGTGAACGGGCCGGGCGGATTGCCGCGGCCCGTTCACTTCGGTCTAACCATCTCCGCAACCGGGGCAACTGGCCATCTGGGCAAGTTGCTGCTGGTAGCGGATGAAGTAGTCCGCCTGCTCGATGGCATGGCGCACCATGCACAATTCGTCAGGCGTGAATCCAGCCTGGCCGTCTTCATCCTTGCCGACAACCACGCGGTAGCTCGAAGCACGCTGGGTATCCTCCCTGTAGACCGTGGCGGCCACGGTCCCGGAGTGCGCAACGTGGATGGGAACCTTGTTTGCCATAGATACCTTTCTGTTAAGATGGGAGCTTGGGAATAGCGGGAAAACAGGATTGAGGCCGGTGGTGCAAAGCATTGGCCTCGAAATCCTTCAGAAATGCCCGTCGGCGCTTTCGCCGGCCGCGGCCTTCTGCTTCTTCGCCGAACCGTTCTGCTTCCCGTTCGGAGCGCCATTGGCGTTCGGATTGCGGGAGGCGTTTTGCTCCTGGGCCTGCTCAAAGATCCAGGTGTGCGCCCGGTCGGCGACCTTGGCCAGCAGCGGCAGGTCGTCGCGGCCGAAGCTCGTGGAATCGTTCCACGCATCACCGTCTTTGTACAGCCTGGTAAAGGTGACATTGTGTCGGGTGCCGTTCTGGGTTTCGTTCTCCCAGATGGCGGCCTTGATCCGTCCAAGGCGAACTTCATGCACTGGCTTCTGTTTGGACATTGGAATGTCCTCCTTCGTGAAAAAAGAAACAGGGGTTAAGAAACGAAAAAACCGGCAAGCCAATGGAGGCTTGCCGGTGACGGGGGATCAGGCAACCAGTTCAAGCAGCTTGGCTGCCTTCTGGTCGGCTTCTGTGCGATCCCCTGCGTTTTCCATCTCACGGCAAAGCCGTGTGAGGGCATCGACCAAGGCAAAGATCGTAAAACGTCCCTGCTCCTGGGCGATTGCCAACGCCTGCTTAGCAAGCGAACGGGGAATAGTCTTCTGTGCAAGCACCTTTGCCACCTCCTCGGCATCATCGCCAAGTCGGGTGTCCATCGCCTTGAGGATGACCTTGGCAAAGGCATCGCGGCGCTCGTCGCGTTTGCGGGTGAGATTCTCGATGATCGAGCGGATCTCGCCCAGCGCATCGCGCACATTCGCGGTGTGCTTACGGGTGAACTCGACCACTTCCACGGCATCCCAGACGATATGGTTCTGGCACACGGCCTGAAACCAGAACGTCTCGATGCCGACCGAGCGGCACCCCACCTCGGAGTTCCAAACGAAGAACCCCGGCGCAAACGCCTCGCCGCCAATCTCCGTCCAGCCCAGGGGGTCGATGAGGAAGCAGAACATGTCCTGCTCTCCCCCATAGAGGCCCGTGGCACCGCCGCCATTTTCGCCGCTGATGCCTTTCTGCGGCGGCTGGAAGTCGGTGGCAAACTCCTGGATGACGCTGAGCACGTGGCTGTTGTAGAGCCGCGTGTAACTGGCGGCGTGGATCGAGCGCAGGCTCGCCCCCTCCGTGAACAACTGCAAGGGCTTGTTGCCCTGCGGGAGCGTCTCGCGGAATACCTGCATCGCCGTATCGGGTGAGAGGCGGTTGACCGTCTCCTTCCCTACTCCGGCCAGGCGGCAGAGCTGCGAAAAGCTCCAATCGTTCATCTCATACACGCCTTCATCGCTGCGCCGCTTGTGCGGCCAGCGGTGAGAAACAGCTTACCGGCGTCCAGGGCTGTAGTGCCAATGGACGCCGGAGGCTGCCAGATCTCGCAAGACTTGTCCTTCTGCATCCGACAGTGTTCGGCGAGTGCTGCGAGCGACTCGAAGCACTCATCCGGCCGGCGACGAAAGAGTTCCTGCGAAGCACGAGTAAGATTCGCCATGTAAGGCTCCTTTGTGTACCTTCTACCAATGGGGAAAAACCAAAATACAACCTTTGAGAACCAACCTTTGCACCACCGGTCCTCGCAAGCGAAGAGGCTCGCTGCCGTCCCCTCCCCTAGCGAGTACCGGAGAATCACGTCTACCCGAAGAAAAGAATTTTCAGAGAACCGCCACGGGAGAAACTGCGATAGAAACTTCTATGAGGACTACCGTGAACTACTCGTTTTGAGATGTGCCCCTTTGCGCGGAAGATTCGATGCTGCGGCGAAAAACAATCGAAAAATGAGCTGCGATTATTTTTTTCCGTCCGGCAATCTAATCTTGCTTTCACCGTCACTCCGTTGTGTTTTCTGCCAGTAACCTCGTCGTACATACTGCCGCGCAGAGGCCCTTCGCCTGCCTTCGTCGGCCTGTCATCGTCGGGGCTCACCCATGAGGCCGAAGGCCCCCGGCCCCGACGATGACGGGACGCACGAAGGCACAGCCTGCCTTTGTTGGTCCGATTCGGAGGGGCTCATCGCCCCTTACTGTCAGCATGGGGATGCTGTACTGACGGCTGCTGCGACCGACTGGAGGGAGCTGATGATCTGCAATGCTGTCTTCTGAATGTGGGTGAGCGATTCAATGAGGATGGTGCGGTCGCCGTGGTAGAGCTGGATGTAATCGGCAGAGTGCGTGCTGGTGTCGAGTCCCA
>CAWFIG010000012.1:0-246163 GCA_963815695.1 uncultured Planctomycetia bacterium | reverse complement strand
GTATAAGCACTGTTGACGGCCAGGGTAGTCTGGTGGGTAGTTCATTTTTCCCACCCCGTATCAGGAGGCTACCCAGTTATGCCACGGCAAGTGAATCAAGTTCTTTGGAAGCAATGGCGGCAGCGGATCAAGAGACAGCGCGAGAGCGGGCTGTCGATCGCCGAGTTCTGCCGGAAAGAAAACATTTCCGCGCACGGCTTCTACGTATGGAGGCGGAATCTTCGCCAAGCGCCACACAGGCGGCGTGAACCGCGTGCGGGCACGGGGTTGCAACGTTCCCGACGGCGAAGTGCCGCGGCCACGTCGCGCCGCCCGCTTCGCAATGCGATCGTCGGGCCTGCGTCGCCGTCATGCGCGACGGCCTTTCTGCAACTGCCGGTCAGGGCCGCGCCAGCGGCGCCATGGATCGAGTTGGCGATGGCTGACGGCACGATTCTTCGGCTGCCCCAGCAGAATCTTGCGGCATTGATCGCTGCGCTGCGCGTGCTTCGCGGCGAACGGCTGGAACCGCCTTTTGGAGAGAGCCGTTATGCTTAGCCTCTCTCCGGCGGTCCGAATCTTCGTTCACGCACTCCCGACGGACATGAGAAAGCATTTCGATGGGCTGTCGTCAATCGTCACCCATTCGTTCGGCATGGACGTTCTCTGTGGCGACTATTTCGTCTTTGTGAATCGTGCGAAGAATCGATGCAAGATACTGCTTTGGGATCGCGACGGCCTTGTAGTTTGGGCAAAGCGGCTGGAACGAGGATGCTTTCAGATTCCAGGAGGCCGGGACGCCGCTTCGCTGGCGATCGAAGTCGACGCCGTGACGTTGGCGATGATGATCGGCGGCGTCGATCTCAACACGGCCAAGCGTCGCAAACGTTATCAAGTGGCGCGCGGATAGATTCTTTGGTTTTTTCTCTTGACTTTCGCGGCGAGCCGACAATGATATTGGCATCATGGATGACGCGCTGCTACGAGAACGACTTTGCGAAAGTGAACGGCGCAGCGAGGCGCTCAATCGCGAGGTGGCATCGCTGCAGGCGACTCTGGATCGCGTTCAGAAAGAGTTCGGGGCTTTTCGTCACGACTACGAGGCTTTGGTCGACGCCACGCGGATTATCAGCGCCGAGAATGACTCGCGGCGGCAGCAAGTGACGGAACTGGAAGCCGCCAACCACCGCTTGGTCGACATGCTCTGGGGACGTCGCAGCGAGCGTCGCAACGAGTCGCCCGATCAACGGCATTTGGGCTTCGACGAGCCCGATCCGCTCAGCCCGGAGCAGCAGGAGATCGTCACCGCGCAGGCGCAAGCGGACGAAGCGCGGGACGCGGAACTGCTGCGGCGTCTGGCGGCGAGGCGGAAAGCCCGCCGGGAGAAGCAGCAGCGTCGAGAAGAGTTTCCGCCGCACATCGAACGGCGTGAGCGGGTCATCGACCTTCCCGAGGAGCAGAAGAAGGGGCTGAAGTGGATCGGGGACAAGATTACCGAGCGGCTTCGGTTCGAGAAGCCGCATCTGTACGTCGAGGTGATCAAGCGGCCCCAATATGTCGTGCCCGGCCAGTCCGAGGAAGGCGTACAGAGCGCGCCGCCGCCGCTGGCGATCATTGAGGGCTGCAAGTACGACTTCAGCCTGGTAGCGGCGATGGCGTCGATGAAGTTTGCCTTTCACGTGCCGACGTATCGCCAGCAGGATTGGTTCGCTCAGTACGGTTGGTTCCCCAGCCGCTCGACGGTGAACGATCTTTTGAATTACGCGGTAGAGCCGATTAGGCCGCTCTACCGGCAGATGTGGCTTCTGCTGCTTTCGCAACCGATCCTGCTGGGCGACGATACGACGTTGCGCGTGCTCTTGCGCAATGCGCTGGGCGAAGAGGATCTGGCGAAGCTGAGCAATCGCAGCCGTTTTCGCCAGGCGACAGAGGTGAAGTTGCCGACGAACACCGGCCCACCCGGTTCGGCCACCAGCTACGCTTGGTTGTACACGAGTCTGGCCGACATGGCGCCGTACAACGTGTTTCACTGGTCGCTGACACACCAGAACTCGGTGATCGACGGTCACTTGGCGACGTACCGCGGCATCTTTGTGGGCGACGCCTGCGGCGCCAACGCACGGTTAGAGGAGCGATCCGGTGGCCGGATCATCCACGCGAGTTGCAACGCCCACGCGCGGCGGGAGTTCGTGAAAGCCGAATCGAACGATCCGATCCTGGCATCACAGGCGATCTCGTTCTACCACCAGTTGTACGACGTGGAGGAACGGGCCAAGACGCTGGACGCGGCTGCTCGTCGGCAGTTGCGCGATCGTGACGCCGTGCCGGTCTGGAACCGCATGCGGAGTTGGTTAGATGGCGAGGCCGTGAAGCGAGCGTTACCCCGCAGCGCGATCGGCGAAGCGATCGGCTACCTACGGAACCAGTGGTCGGCGCTGACGGTGTACTTGAGCGACGGAAGGATTCCGATAGACAATGACCAATCGGAGCAGATCATTCGGCCATTGGCAATCGGTCGCAAAAACTGGTTGTTCCTTGGACATCCCCGAGCGGCTCCCGGTCGCTTGCAGTTGTACAGCGTCGTCAGCAGTGCGCACCGTCATCATCTGGTGATCGACGACTACTTGGAGGATGTATTGCGACGACTTGCCGATGCCCAGCAGAACCATCCCGGCGACCTCGAACCCGGCTCGCCGTATCTCGTCGATCTCTTGCCGGATCGTTGGGCGCTGGCGCATCCTCAATCGGTGCGACAAGATCGCATCGAGGACCGGGAAATGGCCTCCGACGCGAAGCGATGGCGTCGCGCACAATCTCGTGTGCAGGCCCGCGCCAACCAGGCGGCAGCGGCCCGTTAGCCGCAGTCAGCCCCCCCGCCGCCAATGCCCAACTCGGGCGCTTACCCCAAGTTGATCAGTTGCAGCAACGAAATCCCTATTTTTGTGGGGCCGAGGGCGAAATATTTCCACTACATTGGCGGTTCGACTTTCAGTTGCCTGGGCAAACGCAGCCCGAGGCGGTCCAGTAGGATGGCTTGGTGGTCCGTGGGACGAGCGACGCAACGACGGCGGATTTCAATGTGCTTGTCCCGCGTGGGCAAGACGACGTCTACCAGCCGTATCTTGCCCAACTCCTCGAATATCCGACGCGGCTCGTCGCCCAACCCGGCGGCCTGGGTCATCTGATGCAGCGCCTTCCAAAGGACGTAGGCCAAGAAGCAGACCAGAATGTGAGCCTGGACCCGCTCCTCGGTCTGGTGCCAGACCGGGCGGATTCGCAGGTCGCTTTTGTGGATCCGGAACGCCGCCTCGGCGTCGGTCAACTGGATGTACGCCTGCCAAAGATCCTCGGCCGACCAGTCCGTGACATTCGTGCGGAGAAGGTAGCATCCTTCGTTGAGCGCTGCCCACTGACGCCACGCCTCGTTCTTTCGCCAGGAGACGACCGCGCGGCCGTCGACTTCTTCCACGGTCACCTCGTAAAGCCCGGCGGCTCGGGAGTTCTTCGCCATGATCTGGCCGACCCGGCGGTCGATCGCTTCCTTTTTCCACTTGCGTTTTTCGCAACTCGCACGAACCTTTTCCATCGCCGCGTCGATGCGACGCTCGAAACGCTCGTGCATCGCCTTTTCCTTCTCCCGCCGATCGCGGCTGCGGCACAAGATGTACGTTTCCCGGCCGCCGTCGGGCGAAGGACACATTTTCACTTCCAGACCTTCGCGGATCGTCCGCCAGTCTTCGCCGAGCAACTGCTGCTCGAACTTTTTGAGCGTCCCCTTCGATGCGCCGATGATGTAACGCCGATTGCCCGACTCCATGAACTCCAGATTCGCCTTGCTCATCATGCCGCGGTCGCCGCACCAGATGCGATTGGCCCGGCCGTAACGCCTTTCCATCGTGGTGACGATCTCCTGCCACGTCGTCACGTCGTTGCGGTTGCCGGCGAAGACCTCGTAGCCGAGCGGGATCCCCTCCCGCGTCACGACCAGCCCGATGCAGACCTGTTTGCAATCAGACCGTTTGTCGCGGGAGTAGCCGCGCTGGGCTTGCGGGTTGCCCTCGCAAAGACCCTCGAAATAGGTGCTCGTCACGTCGTATAGCAGCAGATCGTAATCCAAGTCAAAGAGCGAGCCGAGGCTGTCTTTCAGGTGCGTCTCCAAGGCCTCTTTGTGCGGAAGCAGTTGATCCAACGCGCGGTACAACCGCGGATGATTGATTTTGCTCGACGGAACCCCCAGCAGATCGGGCAACGCCGTGCTCTGGTAATAGTGCTCGGCGATGTGCAGTTCGCTCGACGGGCGGCAGAGGCGGCAGGTCACCAGAATCGTCGCGATTTGTGCCCAGGGAATGTCCTCCTTGCCGCGAGGCAGCGCCTTCTCCAAAAACTCGTCCAGTCGCAGCCGGCGCATCAACTCCAACGCCAACCAAGCCCCGCCGAACTCGAGTTGATTCTCCACCCGAACTCTCGCCGTGTCGACCTCCACCCACTCCGGCTCGGGATTGTCTTCGTGATCGAAGAGTTGGAGTTGCGCGTAGGGCGACTTCTTCCCGCCTTCCGCCGCTTGCTTGACGCCGGCGCGTTCGGATTCCTTGAGTTTGCCCAGCCAGGCCACCGTTCGCTGGCGCGGCCCGCGCTCGGTTCGATAGGACTCCACCAAAGCCCAGTACGCTTGGCGTTTTCCCTTGATCTTTCGATAGCAGGGCCTGATGAACATGCCCGAATTATCGACAATAAAATCGCCCCGTCAAACGCAGAAGTTTCCACTACAACGCGAATCGCGGCTCTGAAGCCCGCCAATGGCGCCCGAATGGATTGCTTGCCGTGAAACCAGAGAAGATGCAGCCGTCGTGGGCCCCAATTTCAGGCCGAAAAAATTCCAAAAAAATGTTCTCGGCCCTTCAACTGATCAACTTGGGTTAGAGTCCGCATCGGAAGACTGACTGCGAGAGACGCCGTTGCCGTGCGAACGTTGTGGAACACGAAATTCCGGCTTTGACGGTTTGATGGGCAAGGTCTATTTCGGCTCGACTCGTACTGTGACGATCTCCCACGCTCCCACGTGGACGGGGCCAGTGATCGGCGCGAGTCGGTCTTCGGCCAGATTGCTGAGATAGATCGCCCTGGTTCGCGACGAATTCCAACTTCAAGCGGACTTTGGCCGGCTTGCCGGCGGCGCCGAAGAGGCGGACGATTTGGGCACGGCCGTCGGCGCTCGGCTTGATCGAGGCGACGATCACGTCGGGCGTGTCGAGTTCGAGAAACGGACGCCCGGCGGGCGCGGCGCCGCGGGCCGGCACGACCACCAGCGGCTGGCTGCACTCGATGCCGAACCGCTGGGCCGCGATCGGGTCGTATTGCTTGTGCGGCTGCAAGGCGTAGCGGAACGTCGTCGGGCCCGATTGGTCGGCCCGATAGTTCGTGTGCCAGTGGTTGTTCATCACCCAGGAATAGAGGGTCTGCGAGGGCTTGGTCTTGTCGAGCCAGGCGTTGGGGTTCGTCTGCGAGCCGATCATGTTGGCGGTGATCGCGCCCACTTCGACCAGCGGGGCGTCCAGCGTCGCCCAGGTCACGCCGTACTCCTGGTTCGACACGTCCACCCAGCGGCCGACGGTGAACCAGTTCTTGCACGCGCCGGGCAACTGGTCGATTTCCGGCCGGATCACCGCCCAGGGGATGTCCATGCGCATCATGCCGCCGGGCACGTTGAAGGCGAAGCCGAGGTGCACGCCTTCCTTCTCGCGCACGGCCTTCTTGTCGAGCGTGTCGATGATGTCGACGCGATCCAGCCCGTCGATCACGCGAATCTCGCGGCTGAACTTGGCGCAGCCGGGCGCGTCGGACTCGACCAGCAACGAGGCCACCAACGGGCCGGATTCCTTGACCGTGACCTTTGCCGGGCCGGCCTGCCTGCGCGTCCTTCACGTCGCTGCCGAGAACGTAGTAGTAGCGGTTCAGGCCGATGCCCGACTTCGCATCGCAAAGTTCGGCGTCGACGGCTGGGCTGCGGAGGCTGGTGATCGCGCCCGAGACGGGGTCAAGCTGGAGCGTCACGGCCGGACTGCGCAGCGACGTTCCCTCGGCCGTGCGCTGGCCTTCCGTTCGCGGCCTTGCCGGCCGCGATCGAGAATCGGCGGCCGGCCAGCGCCGGAACGTCCTTGGCCAGGAAGGCCAACTCGCCGGTGGAAAGACGCTGCGACGGAACCGGCTGGCCGGTCGGAATCGGTCACCACGTCGCCCGCGGCACTCTGCTCCTTCGACAAGACGACCAGATCGGTCCGCGGCCAGCGACGACGTGTTGAACACGTCGACGGCCGGCCGGCGGAGCTTGTGCGGTTGCCGCGAACAGCCAGTGCGGCAGCCAGCAACTCGCGCGACTGGCGCATCGGCGTCGAGTGCGAATGCCTGCTTGACCTTCCACTGATCCTTGACGAACGGCGCGTCGGGCTCGCTGATGCTGTTGTAGGCGCCCCAGGTGTGTTCGTCGTAGAGGATCACGTTGCGCCACGCGGTCGGAGAACCGCTCGGCGGGATACGGGCCGGGATTGAGCATCGCCCAGAGCGTTTCGGCCTGCACGAGCCGCTCGGCGGCGGTGCGGTTGATGGCCGTTTCGCGGGCCGACGAGCCGGCGCCGTCTTCCCAGTAGGGCGTGAAGTCGCCGCGGAACATGCGGGAATCTTGTCGCCGTAGCGCCTCTCGAACTCGCGGAACAGCTTCGCTGGTGGTGGCGATGACCATCTTCGGATAGGCGTACTTCGCGTTCCAGTTCTTCACCAAGTCGGAGAGCCGTCGGGTCGGGATAGCCGTTGTCGCCGCCGACGGTCCAGCGCAACTGCACCATGTCGTAGGGATAGCCGCTTTCTCCAAGCTGCGGCAGCCGTTCGGCAATAGCTGGTCCGGCATGCCGTCGCGAGAGTGGCCTGCAGTGCGTAGCCCCTGTACGGAATCCAGCACAGCACCTTTGCTTGCCGTCGGGCCGATCCAATAGAACGGCTTGTCCTCCCAGGTGCTCATGGTTCGGCCGATGCGGTCGCACCGAGTTTGGGCCGATGGAGAAATACTTGACGCCGGCCTGGGCCAGGGCGGGCACGATGCCCCAGGTGTAGCCCGGCACGTCGCTGATCATCGCCGACTCGACCTTCACGCCGCAGCGTCGGCCGAGCCGGTCGCCCCACTGCATCAGCCGCAGCAGTTCCTCGGGCCGGCAGAGGCCGGTCAGCTCGTTGCCGTAGAGGGCGTCGAGCCCGACGTGGCCGGCGCGGACGGCATCGACCAGCGTTGCTGCTTTTCCGGCGGCGCCTTGCGCAGGTAGCTGTCCATCGCCCAAAGCACCTCGGCGTTCCACTTGAAGCGGGCCTCGGGCGGATAGTCGGCGGTCTTGCGGATCAGGTCCAAAGCCATGTCGATGTTCGGCCACTGCTTCTTCTCGACGTCGGCCTGCAATTGCGTGTAGCCGATGTCGACGTGCGAATGCGGCAGCAGATAGACGACCCATTTGCGCACTGGCTTGAGCGTGATTTGCCGCTCGGAGATCAGCCGGTCGGCCGATTTCACTGTCACGGCGAGCCGCCGTCTCCTTGTTGACCGCGGGCACGGCCACTTCGATCTGCTGCGTTCCGCGCTTCAAGGTCGCCGTGATGGGCTCGACGCCCGTGACGGTCACGGTCGCTTCAATGGGCCGGCCGGCGTGGCGAATGCTCACCGCACCGGTTGGCAGAGCTTGCCGCCACGGTCGACCAACACCGCCGGGCTTTCGACGGCCGTCCACGCGGGTCTGATAGGAGGAGTCCAACGGCGACAACTCCACCCCCTCGGGCGCGTCGAACCCGATCCAATCGTAAAGCACCCAACTGCCGGAAAGCGTCGTAATCGCGATGTCGTTCGGCCCTCTCTTCAACAGCGACGGATCGATGTTGACGACCAGGCGATGCTTGCGGGCCTGCGACAAGTCGCCATTGATCGAGGCATCGCCGCCGCCGCGGGGCATTCGCTTGTTCGATGACGGGCCGGCCCGTTCACGACGATCCGCAGTGCCGGCGGAACGCGACCCTGCGTGTCGGCCAGATCGATCAGCAGCCGGCATGGCGTTGTTGGCTTTTGTTTCAGCCCGAAGCAGACGGTGAAGGTGTGCCGCCGAGCCCCTGCCCAGGCGTCGACCGGCCCCGGTTGCACGTAGGGCCAATCCCGCTTCGCCTCAGAAACGCCGACGACGTACAGCGGATCGTCGGTGAACTTTTCATAGTCCTTTGGCCCCAAGGCGAACTCGGCCGTGTTGCCGTCGGGGACGCCGATCTGCCACAATAGTCGAGTCTGCTCTGCAGCGCACGACCCGACAACAGGGGATGCAGGACAACAGAACCAACGGCAACGCCAGTGCGGTGAGTGTTTGCGGCATTTTCTCTCCTCCAGCAAGGAGTGGCAGGGTGACGGGCAGCGGAGCGGATCGTCACGGCCTCAGGACTTTTTGGCCTACGGCTGCCGCACATTATACCACGGCGGCGCGGAGTTGAAAACATGCGAGTCGGTGCAGTCCGCGGCAACAGATGCTGCTGAAGGCAACCGTTCACTGGGCGGCAAGGGGACGGAGGAGGTTTTCGGAGAAATATCTTCTCCTGCGGCGGATAATGTCGTCGAAAACCTCCTGCGTCCCCCTCTGTTTCCGGCCTGTGAACGCTTACGGTCTCGAATATCAGAGCGACGGCGATGCCGGCCTCGTGCATCGCCTGCGTGGGCGGGCCCCAAATCGGCATTCGCCGGAGGAGACGAAACAGCAGTCGCTGGCGTTGTTTCGCCAGCAAACCGATTCTTGGACGACGGATTTCTGGCGGAGTTCAACGCACGTTTCGAGGTAGTGGCGGCTGCGACGGAGGACTGGCGGCGAACGGGTGCGGCTTTATCGAAGCCCTCTGCCTCCCTCCCCCCATCAGTGTAAAAAAGAGGGCGTGTTCCCCTTCGGCTCGCTAGCGAGCCGAAGGGGAACACGCCCTCTTTACAAAACATGAACACCACCACAGTAATGGGACATTTCTATTGGCGCGAAACAGGGGACATTTCTATTGGTTGACAACACTCGCTGCCACCGGACCTCTTGGCAGCCCCCCCGGTTCTTGCTAATCTGCTGGTTTATTGGGGCCCGGAAAACAGAGGGTGCAGTACGTCGTTCAGCCGATAAACTTATTCGCCGCGGAATTCCGGGGGCTCTGGCCCAAACACGGCGAACAGGTTCGCCGGCTAAACGGTCGATACGGCACAACTTATCTGATTCCCAACACCCCGTGGAACGCTAACCACAGCAAGAGGATTGAACTATGAAGGTCTTGATCGCAGATAAACTATCTCCCGATGCCGTCACCGAACTGGAAAAACTGGGTTTGACGGTCGAGGTGCGAAGCGACCTGACGGCCGATACGCTGCCGACCGCCGTGGCCGACGTGGGCGTGCTGGTTGTCCGCTCGACCAAGGTGACCGCCAAGACGATCGGCGCGGCTCCGCAACTGGCGCTGGTGATCCGCGCCGGCGCCGGAGTCGATACCATCGACCTGGCCGCCGCCAGCGCGAAGGGCATCTACGTGGCCAACTGTCCGGGCAAGAACACGCTGGCGGTGGCCGAGTTGGCCATCGGCATGATGATCGCCGCCGATCGGCGGATCGTCGATGCCAGCATGGCCCTGCGCAGCGGACAGTGGAAGAAGAAGGAGTTCGGCAAGTCGCGCGGATTGGCCGGCCGCACGCTGGGCATCATCGGCTTCGGCGCCATCGGCCGCGCCGTGTGGCAACGCGCCACCGCGCTGGGGATGAAGACGGTCACCTGGTCGCCGCTGGACCTCACCGCCGAACAGGCCGCGGAGTTGGGCGTCGGCTACATGAACTCGATCGAAGAGGTGGCCGCGGTGGCCGACGTGGTCACCATCCACTGTGCCCTGACGCCCGAGACGAAGCACCTGGCCGGCAAGAAGTTCTTCGACGCCATGAAGCCCGGTGCGATTCTAATCAACACCTCGCGCGGGCCGCTGGTCGATACGCCGGCGCTGCGGGCGGCCGATCGCCGAGAAGAAGATCCGCGTCGGCATGGACGTCTTCGAGAACGAGCCGACCGGCGGCGAGGCCGAGTTTGCCGACAAGGAGCTTGCCTCGATGGTCACCTGCACGCCCCACATCGGCGCCTCGACCGATCAGGCCGCCGACGCCATCGCCGCCGAAACCGTGCGGATCGTGAAGGTCTTTCTCGAAACCGGCCGACCGGCCGGCACGGTGAATCTGGCCACGGAATCGAAGGCGACGCATCGGCTGGTGGTGAAGTGTCTGCAACCACGTCGGCGTACTGGCCGACGTGCTTGACCGACTGCGCGAGGAGGGCGTGAACGTCGAAGACGTAGACAACACGGTCTTCGCCGGCGCCAAAGTGGCTTGCACCGTCCTGTTGCTCGACCGAGCCCCCAGCGGCAAGCTCGTCGACGCGCTACACGGCAGCGAGAACATTCTGAGCGTGACGGCCAGCGCCTGCAAGTAGGTGCCGTACCGACCGTTTAGCCGGCGAACTTGTTCGCCGCGTTCTTGCTCAAAATCGCCGCATTTCACGGCGAACAAGTTCGCCGGCTAGACGATCTACTCCGGCAGGTTCTCCTTGAGTCGCAGCAAGAGCAAAAGAACGCAGGGCGGGACGGCGATTGTTCAGCTCTTCTTCTGCTTAGAATGTTGATATCAATCGGTCGTACTCCGTGTGCGATCCGATCCAAAACCACGTCATGGCGTTATTCTCCAGAAGCCTGACGACTCGCCATCCGAGACTCACCCGCACCGAATAGAGCGGTTGGGTCGAGTGAATGCGCTTGAAGTGCAGGCTGGGATGAGAGGGGTTGTCGCGCCAGTGACGATAGGCCTTGCGAGCCTGTTCGCGGACCGTTTGCGGCAGACGTTTGAAGCAATCCAAGAAATCGTCCGTGATTTGGGATCTCACAGTTGGTCGATATCCCCGCTCCTGACGCGGCCGGCTCGGATATCGGCCCGCACTTTATCGGCCAATTTGGCCAATTGCGGTTGCGAGCCCGCGAACTGCTTTTCCCAATGAGCTTGATCCGCCAACTCGGCCATAATCAGGCTGGCAATCATGTCTTGATCCGATTCAGGAAGCGATTGCACCGCCGAGATCGCTTGTTCCAAGGGGTAGGTCATGGCTTCTGCGTCCGTTTACATGCCAAAGTGCAAATAGCGCACGTATTCCGATCGTCTATCCGATGTTAAGCGAAAAAGCGCGATTTGTCAACTTTGAAGCGATCGGGATCGGAGCGCGAGCGGATCGGCAAAGCGTAGGGCGGGACAGGCGAAGCGACGTCCCACCAAGGATGACACAAGAAGCAGAGTGGGACCGTGATTGTCCCGCTCTGCTTGGCGCTGTCTCTGCTTGGCGCTGTCTCTGTCACCGGAGAAAACGTGGACTATTTCTTAGGACTCGCCGCCCCTGGAACCGGCTGCGCATCGGACGCAGTTGGCGGCTTGTCGGCGTCGCGGACCGAGAGATCGGCGTAGATGACGCGGTACTTCTCTGCACCCTTCGGTCGATACCAGAAGATCGGCTTGTCGGCCGCGCCAAGCTTGACGCCCTTGCCGGCGTAATGGGCGTCGGCCTCCGGCGGAAGCTGAAGGGCAAACATGAAACCGCGGTTCAGCTTGAAGATGGCGGCCATCATCTCCTTCTGCTGGCTCGGAGTTGGTTCTTTTTGCCCTTTCTTGATGCCCACCTTCTTCGAGAGTTTCTCCACGAAAACCATCGTGGAAGGCGTGTCAAACGCGTTGGGGAACTTGCCGCCGGTCATTTCGGCGTATTGACGGAGAGACGTTGTCAGATCGCTCTCGGTCGGCGGCGCGAGGTTGACCGGGACATCGACAACCGTATAGCCGGCCGGCGGTTGAAGGCTGAAGAGTGACCCGTCCACCGGCACGTCAAACTGGAAGTCCGTCCACGTCGTTGTTGTCTTCGGAATCAACTTCGTCTTCGATTCGACTCGAATCGGCAAAGCCGTCTTCGGATCGCCCCAAATGGTTAGCGCTTCGGCAGGGCTGGTGAAGCGGTAGCCGACGGCCTGGCGCCCGTCGATCTTCTTCTCTCCGAGCGATTCGCGCTTGGCGTCGGGACTGTTTTCGGCCTCAATCAGCCGCGACCGCAGTTGGGAAAACAGGTTCGTCGGCCGTTTCTCTTTTGGCACGTTGACGAAACTGAGCACAGTCGCTCGCTTGCTCTTGGGATCGAGGCTGACGATCTTTCCCCTCGTGAAATCGACAATGTTGACGACCCCGCCCGCCAGTTCCTGGCGGAAGTGATCGGGAGCGAGAAAGGTTGCTCCGAGTTCTTGCGTCGGCTGCCCCTCGACTGTAATCTGCATCTTGAATTTGGCGGTCTTCGCCGTGACGATGGGCTTGATGAAATCGGCGAAGGCCGGCGTTGTGCCGATGGCGTGAAACCAGAGGACGACTCCGCTGACCGCCAGTACGAAGATTGCCGCCGCTGCTACGCGGGAAACCGGGGAACGCATGATCCACCTCCAGAGGTTCGGGGAACGGGAAGATGTCAGCAGACGATTCGATTCCGTCTCCCTGCAAACAACGGATGGCTCGGATCGGCCGGATTCAACCGCCGACATGACTTGCTCGACGATGGCCGCCTGCGTACCGTCTGCCGGCAACTGCGCTCTGGCCAGCGTGCCGCACAATTCCGTCAGTTGTTGAAAACGCTTGCGGCAATCGGGGCACGTCTCGATATGCCCGCGAACTTCTCGCTCGTCGTCGGGCGACAGGCAGCCGGCCGCCGCCAAGCTGATTCGCTCGGCCCAAGGTTCGCAGGGGTGATGGAGATCATTCATGGTCTGCTCTCCCTTGTTTCCCCAGAGGAGGTGAAAAGGTTCACGGCAAGGTTCATTCGCCGCAGTTTCTCCAGTGCGTGGTGCAATCGCGACTTCACCGTGCCCAACGGACAGCCGAGGGCCGCCGCGATTTCGTCCAACGTCGCGCCGGCGAAGAAGCGGAGTTCCACCACCAGGCGATGCTCTTCCGGCAAGCTGGCCACCGCTTGGCGGACCTGCCGGGCGTCTTCCGATGTCTCCGCGACACGATCGGGTGCGGGCGCCGTGGATGGCTCTTGGGCAAGAGCATCAGGCGCGGAAAGCCCAACGGCGTTCTGCTGTCGCCGCCCCTTCAAGAACCGGTGCCGCAAAATGCCGTACAGCCAGGTGGAGAATCGGCAGCGGCCATCAAAACGCGACAGCGATCGCCACGCCTCAACGAGCGTCTCTTGGGCAAGATCTTCGGCCCAGTGGCTATCTCTTCCAAGCGCGAACGCACAGCGCCACAGCGACGCGGCGTGCCGCTGGGCGAGTTGCCGAAAGGCAACCGTTTCGCCAGCCTGGGCACGGCCGATCAACTCGCGTTCGTCTTCTGGGTGTGCGTTCACCGTATCCGTGATTCCCGTTTTGTCGCCGAAAGGTTCACTGGCCCGGCATTTTTGTGGGGCGTCGGGTCCATCCCGTCCCATCCTACCCATTTTACCTTGTTCCAAACGCCGCCGGGGAGTACAATCCGGCGGTCTGTCGAGTGTTTTGTTGAGAATCTGGTCAAGGATCGACGAGGCAATGAGCATGGAAGCCGCCGCTGCCGCCACGGGCGATTTGAGCCCCTTTGAACAACTCCGCTTCGCCCGGCATGTGATACTGACCGAGAGCCGAGCGCTGGCCCGCGTGGCCGATCGGCTCGATGGTGAGTTCTGCAGGGCGGTCGAGCTGGTGCATTCCTGCCGGGGAAACGTGATCGTCTGCGGCATGGGCAAGGCGGGGCTGATCGGCCAGAAGATCATGGCCACGATGGCCTCGACCGGAACGCCGAGCCACTGCCTGCACCCGGCCGAGGCGGTCCACGGCGACCTGGGCCGCGTGCGACGCGGCGACGTGGTGCTGATGCTCTCGCAGAGCGGCGAGACCGACGAGATCGTTCGCCTGTTGCCCTCGTTCACCGAGTTCGGCGTGCCGATCGTGGCGATCACCGCCAGTGCCGCCAGCAGCCTCGGCCGGGCCGCCACGGTCACGATCGAGCTTGGCCCGCTGGAAGAAGCCTGCTCGCTGGGGCTGGCCCCCAGCACGAGCACCACGGCGATGTTGGCCCTGGGCGACGCCTTGGCGTTGGTCGTCAGCCAGATGCGGCAGTTTCAGCCGCGAGGATTTCGCGCGCTTCCATCCGGCCGGCAGCCTGGGCAACAAGCTCAGCCGCGTGGAGCATCACGCGCGGCCGCTGGGGCAATGCCGCGTGTCGAGCGAGTATCAGACCGTCCGCGAGGTGCTGGTCGGGGCGGCCATGCCCGGCCGGCGAACCGGCGCGACCATGCTCGTCGACGCAGCAGGACGGCTCTCCGGCATTTTCACCGACAGCGATCTTGGCCCGGCTCTTCGAGCATCGCCGCGACGGCGAACTCGACCATCCGATCCGCAACGTGATGACCCAGCAATCCGCTGCGGGTCGAAGCAGGCTCGATGATGGTCGATGCGGTGGCGATCATGGCCGGACCGAAAAATCAGCGAATTGCCCGTGGTTGATGCCGCCGGCAGACCGGTGGGGCTGATCGACATCACCGACGTGGTCGCAATGCTGCCGAAGGAGAACGAGTCCGAGGATTCTGTCACGTCGCCACCGAAGAAATCGGTTGCGTGGCGCAGTCGTGGGGCAAACCGATGACGAACCGCAGTGCATAAAACGCTATTACACGAACTCCGGCTTGCGGATGCAGCGGCCGCTTCCCTTCGGGACGCGGCTAAACATCTGCCCTGACCCCTGACCCCTAATCCCTGACCCCTGACCCCTGACCCCTAATCCCTAATCCCTCCCCCATGACTCTCGACGACCGCTGCCGCGCTATCCGATTGATCCTTTCCGACGTGGACGGCGTATTGACCGACGGCGGAATCGTTTTCGACAACCAGGGGATCGAAGCCAAGCGGTTCCACGTCCGCGACGGGATGGGAATCCGGCTCTGGCAGAAGGCCGGCTATCGCTTCGGACTGATTACGCACCGCAGTTCGCATATCGTGAAGACGCGGGTGGCCGAATTGGGCATCGAGATCCTTCGGCAAGGGATCGACGACAAACTGGCGGCCATGCGGGGAATCCTCGCGGAGTTGCGGCTTTCGGCCGCGGAGGTCTGCTACCTCGGCGACGATCTGCCCGACATGCCGGCGGTGCGGGCGGCGGGGCTGGGCGTGGCGGTGGCCGACGCCTGCGCGGACCTTCGCCAGGAAGCCCACTACGTCACCACCGCCCCCGGCGGATCGGGCGCGGTCCGCGAAACCGTCGAACTGATCCTCAAAGCCCAGACGCGCTGGGAGGATTTGATCAAGACGTATCGGTAGGAGGGATTAGGGATTGGGGATTAGTGACGAAGTGCAAACAGTCTCGCCGCTCCAATCCCCAATCCCCAATCCCTGATCCTTAATCCCCAATCCCTGCTTTCCCGTGCCACGCATCACGTCGCATCACCGGCAGTTTCGTGGCGGTTCTGGTCGCCTACTGGGCGTACGCGCTGTTGGCGGTGCCCTTGATCGAGCCGCACGCCGCGCTGCCGACGACGCCGGGAGCTTCCGGGGCCAACGGGCAAGAGAACATCCCGAGCCTGCCCGACCAGCAAAAGGCGGAAATCAAGCCGCTGTTCCACCCCAACGACTGGGAATTGAGCGACAAGACCATCGTGCTCGAAAGCGACCGCGCCAGGCTCCTCTTTCAGCAGTACACCAAGAGCAAGCTCGGCGTCGGCAAGGTGGAGATCACACCTTTGACCATCGTCTTCCTCTCAGACGGTCCGGCGAAAAACGAAGCCGAACTCATCCGCCAATCGATCATCCTTCAGGCCCCAAAGGCCATTCTCCAGTTCGACCACGACTTGGACCTCAGCAAGCTTCGCGAAGCGAATCTGCTCGGCGGGCAATTGGTCGGCAAAGTCGTCATCCACAGCGACTGGAAGCAGCCCGGACCAGACGACGATCTGTACATTGTCACGAAGAACGTTCAACTCGACAAGCAGAGCATCTCCACGCCCGAGCGGGTCGAATTTCCGTTGGGGCCCCCATTTCGGCAGCGGCCGGGACATGCAGATCAAGCTTCTGCCCGGCAAATCGCGCGGCAACGGACTGGACGTCGCCGGCATCGCGTCGTTCGAGCTGCGGCACGTCGAGCGGCTGCACCTCGAGCTCGGCGCGGAGGCCGAAAAGATGGCTCGGGCGGAAAAGGGGACGGTCCGATCCGAGAACGTGGCGGGTGCCGCCTCATCACCCGCCACGCCGGTCGAAATCGCTTGCAGCGGCCCCTTCCAATTTGACGTCGCCGGGCGCGTGGCCACGTTCCACGATAACGTCCGCGTCGTGAAAATGAATCCCACGCCAGAAAAGGGGTCAGGAGCCTTTTGTGCGCAGCACCCGGAGGGCCGTTCCGGCAAAAGGCTCCTGACCCCCTTTCCGGCGGCGGGCGAGCCCGATCAAATCGCCTGCGACACGCTCGTGCTGCGGTTCATCGAGCGGCCGAAGGGCGCCCCCGGCTCCGTGGCGGCCAAGACCGCCAAGACGGCCGGCTCGCTCGACCTCGTGCCCGAGCGGCTCGAGGCCGTCGGCAATCCGGTCACCGTGACGGCGCCGAGCCGCAATGCCACCGCCCACGCGAAACGGATGGAATACAATCTGCTGACAAAGTCGATCACCCTCGACGGCGACCAGCCGGTGTTCCTGCAAGAAGGGCCGAACGAAATCTTCGCCCGCAGCCTCTTCTATCAGTCGGCGGCCCAACAGGGGCGTCTCGGCGAGCTGGTGGCGCAAGGCCCCGGCTGGTTTCGCGGCCAGTCGTCCGAGCAGCCCAAGCAGCAATTGGAGGCCGTCTGGCGCGAACAACTGCGGATTCAACCCCGCGACCAGTACAAGCAAATTTCGTTGACCGGTGGGGCGGAACTGAAGTCGCTCGGCGTCGGACAACTCCAGGCGAAGAGGATATTCTTCTGGCTCACCGAAACTCCCTCGCCGACGGACAATAAAAAATTCGATCTCCAGCCGCACGGACTCACCGCCAGCGAGGACGTCTGTTTCGGCTCGTCACAGATCTCCGGCAAGGTGGATGAACTCGAAGTGTGGTTCGAGAAAGAGGTCAGGGGTCAGGGGTCAGGGGTCAGGGGTCAGGGGTCAGGGGTCAGGGGTCAGGGGTCGGGGGTGAGTGACCCGCGTCTAGCCGCCGCATTCACGCCGCGTTCACAAGGGATGGGCGGTTCACCGCCCATTGAGCCTCCCAACGGTGCAACGTCTGACAGATCGGAAGTGCAGCGATTGCCGGCAACCGCCCAGCAGCATTTCGAGGTGACCGGCCGGCGGCTGCGCGCCCGCGTCTTGTACGGCGGGGCTAAGCCGGCGCTCACCGATCTGACCATTGAAGACAAGGTCCAACTGCTGGAAACGCAGACCTCCCAGCCCGGCGAACAGCCGGTGCTGATCCGCGGCAATCGTCTGGACGTAATCCATGCCAATCGACCGGACGCCGTTGCGACGATCGTCGGCCAGCCCGCCCACTTCGAGGGCGACGGCCTGGGGCTGACCGGTGCGACGATCAAAGTGAACTCCGGCACGAACCACCTGTCGATCGACGGCCCGGGGCAAATGCAGATCACCACTACCGACGATTTCGAAGGAAAGCCGCTGCCGGCCCCGTGCAAGTTGACGATCGATTGGCAGCGCGGCATGGATTTCGACGGCCAGACGGCCCACTTCGAGCAGTCGGTCGTCGCCTCCACGCCCGGCATGTTTTCGGAAGGCGAGATGACGCAATTCCGGCTGGATACCAGCACGATGGACGTTAAGTTGCGGCGGCCAATCTCGTTCTCCGACACAAACACAAAGACCCACGAGAAGCCGCAGGTCGAGGCGATGCGCTGCGAAGGGGGCGTCACCATGGACAGCCGCACTTTCGACGCGCGGCAACAACTCGTTTCGCGCAACCGGATGCACGTCACCGACCTGGGAATCAACCGGCTCGGCGGCGGTTTGACCGGCGGCCCCGGCTGGATCAACAGGGTGTGGTACGGATCGAGCGACCTGCTGCCGGGCCAGCCCAACGCGGCCGCCAACGCCCCCGCCAAGGCCGACCAACTCTGTTGCCTGCACGTCAAGTTCGACAAGTCGATAACCGGCAATATCTTCTTCCGCCAGGTGACATTCACCGATCACGTGCGGGCGACGTACGCGCCGGTCGACTCCTGGGACGCCATGCTCACCACCAACGATCCCAGCCGGCTCGGTCCCAAGGGGATGGTCGCCACGTGCGATGAGCTTTTCGTCAAACAGATGCTGCTCCCCTTCGGCGGCCGCCGCGCGATCGAGCTGTACGCGCTGGGCAACGCAAAGGTCGAGGGGGTCGAATATACCGCGCTGGCCAGCCAAATCACCTACTCCCAGGCCAAGCAGGTATTGACCCTCGAAGGCGACGGCCGCGCCCCGGCGGAACTGCTCATGCAAAAACGCGCCGGCGCCCCGGCAAAGCGAATCGCCGGGCAAAAATTCCGCTACTTCCTCAAGACCAAGGACGTCGAGGGCGACAACGTGCAGACGATCGAGGTTCCCCTGCCCGGCGGGAAGAAGATGTAGCGGCCATGCCGGGACAAGGGATGAAAGATGAGGGATGAGGGATAAAGGCGGAGGGATGAAGGATGAGGGATGAGACAAGGGAACATTCTTCGCATGGCGGACGGGCAACGCAGCAAGTCGTGGCCAAGATCCCTGCCCTATCCGCTTTCCGTCATCTCTCATCCCTCATCCCTCATCCCTCCGCCTTCATCCTTCATCTCTCGTCCCTCGTCCGTCATCCGTCAACTTGGCTCTTCCTGGTGATTTGGCTGATCCTGCTGGTGGGCGGTCGCAGCAAGATGTTCCGCGATCCGGGCACGCTCTGGCACGTGGTCGTCGGCCAGAGAATCCTTGCGTCAGGCCAGGTGATCCGCGCAGACCCCTTCAGCTTCACCCGCGGCGGGCATCCCTGGGTGGCCGACCAATGGTTGGCCGAGTGCGGCATGGCGGTCGTCCACCGCCTGGCCGGCTGGGACGGCCTGCTGCTGGTGGCCGCGACGCTGTTGGCCGGCCTTTACGCCTGGATCGGCACGCGGCTGCTCCGCGGCGGCTTGCGCCTGATGCCGACCATTCTGTTGCTGGCGGTGGCCATGCTGGCCGGCGTGCCGCAGTTCCACGTCCGACCGCTGGTGGCGACCATCGTATTGCTCGGCGTGACGTTCGGCTGGTTGGTCGACGTCGAGAACGGCACGCGGCGCCGCGGGCAACTCTGGTGGCTCGTGCCGCTGTTCATCCTTTGGACGAACGTTCACGGCGGCGTGCTCGGCGGCTTGGGAACCGTCGGGCTTTGCATTGGCGGATGGGCTGTTTCCGATGCCTGGCGGTTCCGCAAAGAGGTCGGCACGCGGTCGTTCGTCGTACGAATTGCCGGGCCGATCGCCCTGTTGTTGGCGGTTGCCGCGACCGTTCTCGTTAGTCCCTACGGCCTGGCGCTGCCCCGTGAATGGTGGGATACACTGGCCATGCCGCTGCCGAAGATCATTGCGGAACACGCTCCGCTCGAACTGACCGACCCGATCGGCTGGGGCACGCTGGCGCTGGCGGCGGGCTATATGGTCACATTGATCGGCGTCTTCCCGCAACGGCCGCGCGTGACTTGGCTCGTGCCGCTGGTCTGGTTTGTCCTGGCGCTGTCGCGGCTGCGTAATGCGCCGTTATTCGGCGTCACGGCCGTGATCGCCCTGGCCGACATGTTCCCCTATTCGCGCGTCGGCCGCTGGCTCGCGCGCCGCGACTTGCTGACGGTCGCTGATCGATGTGTGCCACTGCTTGGAACAAGCAGTTCGCAGCGCCTCGAAACGCCCCCCCATTGCAATGAGAGGGAATTGAGAACCGGCCGGAATTTCTCGGGGCTCGCGCTCGTTCTGCCGGCCGTCGTCGTTGCGGCGGCGCTGCTGCTTCAGATCGGCGGCGTTCCCGTGCCGGTTGTCGGGCAAGGCTGGGCACAATTCGACCCGGCCCGATGGCCGATCGAATTGCTGCCGAAGCTCCAGAGAATCAATCGTTCGAGCCCGGAAGGAACTCGCATCTTCAACGACCTGAACTTCGGCGGCTTCTCGATCTACTACACCCCTCGGCTGCGGATCTTCATCGACGATCGCTGCCCGCTCTATGGGACCGATTTTCTCTTGGCCTGCGAACGCGCCCGCTGCAAAGATCCCGGGCAGATCGACCGCTGGCGACGGCAGTACGGCTTCAACTATGCCGTGGTGGAAACCGGCGAGCCCTTCGACCGCTACCTCTCAAAATCCGTCGCGTGGCGGCTGCTGCAGCGCACGCCGGTGGCGACGCTGTATCGGCACGAGTAGGCGTTTCGTGCTCCTTGTTTCGCCAAGCGGGCTACAATTGGAAAGCGGTCACCGCTTGACCAAGGCGGCCCAGCCGGGTCTATCGCCACAACCGCGACAATCCTAAAATATCGGTCTACCCCCAGCCGATCCACGCATCAGCCTACAAGGAAACCTCCATGAAGACCCTGCTCAGCGAAGACCAGCTCCACGAAGGGATTCGCCGCCTTGCCGACGAGATTCAGAAACACTACCAGGGCAAGGCGCTGACGATCGTCGGCGTGCTGATCGGCAGCGTCGTACTGCTGGCCGACCTGATCCGTCTGCTCGATCTGCCTCTGTGCGTCGAGATGGTGCAGGCCCGCAGCTACCGCGGCAACAGCACGAAGCCCGGACCGCTAGTGGTGAATCTCGAACGGCTCTCGACGGGCATCCAGGGCCGAGACGTGCTGTTGGTCGACGATATTTTCGACACCGGCCACACGCTGTGGGACTTGATTCCGCAGATCGACGAACTGGGGCCGTCGAGCGTCCGCAGCGCCGTGTTGTTGCAGAAGGAAGGGCGCTGCGAAGTGCGGATGAAGCCCGATTTCGTGGCGTTCACGATCCCCAACGAGTTCGTGGTCGGTTACGGACTGGACTACAACGATCAATATCGCAACCTGCCATATCTGGCGGTGCTGGAACCGGGCGAGATCGCGGCACAAACATAGAACAGTCCCCCGAGATCGCTCAATGACGAAACGAATTCTCGAAATCATACCGACCCTCGACCGCGCCGGGGCGGAGAAGCAGTTGTGCCTGCTGGCCGGCGGGCTGCCGCGCGACGAATTCGAGGTACACGTCTCTGCGCCTTGACCCGCGGCGGGCCGCTGGAGGCCGATCTTCGCGCGGCCGGCGTCCCGCTTGCGATCATCGGCAAGCGCTGGAAGCTCGATCCGCGGGCTTTTTGGCAACTGAAACGGCATATCGCCGACCTTCGGCCCGATCTGGTCCACACCTGGATGTTCGCCGCCAACACCTACGGCTTCGCGGCGGCCCGGGCCTGCGGAGTCACCAACGTCGTGATCGGTCAACGCTGCGTCGATCCGTGGAAGAGCCGCCTGCAACTGGCGATCGACGGTCAGTTGGCACGTCGTTGCCGCGGAGTGGTGGTCAACAGCGAGGGCGTGCGCGATTTCTACGTGCGGCACGGCGCCCCGGCCGACCGCGTGCGGCTGATCGCCAACGGCGTGGCGATCCCGCAGCCGCCGGCCACGACGCGGCGGCAACTGCTGGCCGAGCTGGGGTTGCCCGAAGACAGCCGGCTGATCGGATTGGTCGGGCGGCTCTGGCCGCAGAAGCGGGTGAAGGACGCGATCTGGGCGGCCGATCTGCTGAAGGTGATTCGCGGCGACGTGCACCTGCTGGTGATCGGCGATGGCCCGCAGCGCGACCGCCTGCGGCGGTTCCGCGATCAGGTCTGCATCCGCGGCAAGGTGCATTTTCTCGGCCAACGCGGCGACGTGCCCCAGTTCATGCCCCATTTCGACGTTCTCTGGTCGACCAGCGCCTACGAGGGGCAATCGAACGCGATTCTCGAAGCGATGGCCTGCGGCGTGCCGGTCGTGGCCACCGACATCCCCGGCACGCGCGAGTTGGTCGTGCCCGGCGCAACCGGCTATCTTGTCCCCGTGGGCGATCGCGCGGCGTTCGCCAAATTCACCGAGCGTTTACTAAACGATACGTCTCTGGCCGGCCGCTTCTCTGCCGCCGCTCGCAACCGCGTGGCGCGCGAATTCAGCGTGGAACAAATGATCGAACGCCACGCCGCGTTATACCGGGAATTGCTTGATCGCGCCCTGTAGACGCGGCGGCTCGCCGCGTTGAACTGACGATTCCGGCTTATCGGTGCGCCGGCGGAAGCGGCGAGACGCCGCTTCTACCGTCGCCGCGCGGCAAAGGATTGCGATTTGACAGAGCCCGGTTTATGACCTAAAGAATTTATGGATGGAACTAGGTTTTCTCCGCTGGCCGCGGGCGAAACCGATTCCGTCCAGAGGCAAACCCAGCGCGAGCTCGGGGCGTGAAGCGGTCGAACTCCGCAAGGAGCCCGCCAGGCTGCCGAAAACGCGGTTCCGCCAGGCGGAACCGCCCGAAGCAGCACGCGCCTTGTCGCTCGCGCGGTTTGTTTTTTGGAGGGAGAAAGGGGACAGGTCCAATTTGCCGGAACGGCCCGGAGGGTGCTTCGCACAAATTGGACCTGTCCCCTTTTTCCCCTCGTCGGCCCTTCACTTTGCGAGAAAATCGTCATGAGACGCTCAACATCAAAACCCTGGAAGAATCGCCGCGGCGTCATTGCGGTATTTGCCGCGGTGTTGTTCATCGTGATGCTCGGAATGGTCGCCTTCGCCGTCGATCTCGGCTACGTGGCCATGATGAAAACGCAACTCCAGGCAGCCGCCGACTCGTCGGCCCTGGCCGCCGCGGGCAGTTCCAACATGACGGAAGCCGGCATGACGCAGGTCGCCCAGGCCTTCGCCCAATACCATCGCGTGGCGGGAAGGCAGGTCGTGCTGAACAGCAGCGACGTGCAGTTCGGCACCTGGAACACGACCTCTAAGACGTTCGCCTCCCTGCCGGCCGGGCAATTGGGAACCGCCGTCAAGGTGACGGTCTACGCCGACGCTGCCCACGGTGGCAATGCGGCCCTCTTCTTCGGCCGCGTTTTCGGCATGAATTCGGCGGCGGGATCCGCTTCGGCCGTGGCCATGGTCAATCCGCGCGACATCTGCTTCGTCGTCGACCTGTCGAGTTCCATGCGCAACGATTCGACGCCACCTGGCAATTGGGACGGCCGAAACGACGCCTTGATCCAGGCATTCTTCGACGATCTTTACGGCGCCGGCAATGTGACGTATTCGCGCACGCATCCGGAGACGGGAAGATCCATACCCTATGGCGGAACCACCGCGGCGATGGACACCATCAAGACCTACTTCCCGCACATGTCCCCCGCCATACCCGACACGGGACCGTACCCCGACGACGCACAGGCCTACTGGGCGGCCTATATTTCTTACCTGGGACACAGCAACATCAGCTACACGAGTTACGCGCAGTTCTTGATAGCAAATGGCCGGGATCAGCCGGTCGTCCCAGCACAGCCGGAAGTACCAGCACAACCGGCCGTATGGAACTATTGGCACACAAGGATCATTACACCGGCACGGCCGGCGATACCCGCGCAGCCGGCGCAGTATTCGATCATGTCGATCAACAACCCCGATTACGTGTACCATTCGGAGACGGTCACCGCCACCGGCAGCGACGGCACCACCATTAGCCGCACGTTCAACAATTTTCCCGCGCGAGATGCCGACCCATGCCATGCGGCGGGCCATCATCGCCGCTTTGGAAATCATCGAGGACCGCAACAAGACGATTAGCGATCCGAACCAGAAGGATCAGGTGTCACTGGTCACGTTCGACAGGGCAGGCTCCGAGAACACGTACGCGTTGACCCCCGATTACGAGAGCATCATGCAAGCCGCCGTGCAACTCCAAGCGTGCGGCGGACCCGGCGTTTGCACCGACAGCGAAGAGGGCCTCAAATACGCCAGGGATATCCTCGGCGCCGGGCGAGAGAATGCCAATAAGGTAGTCATATTCTTGACTGACGGAGTGCCCAACATCTACGACACAAGCGACAGAAGCGCCATCGACGCCGCCAAGATCGCGCATCCTACCGGATGGGGAACCGACTACTATCAAAATGCCGCCTTGTGGCAGGCCATGTGCATGCAAGGCGAGAATTGGTCTACCTACTCGGTGGGCATCGGCTTGGGCGGCGATCAGACCTTCATGGATCGGATGGCGAAAATGGCGGGAACCGCCATCACCAAACCAAACGGCACGACAGGAGCCTACCCCATCGCAGACGATTGCAGCGCCTATGAGGATACCGTGAAAGGGATCTTCAACCAGATCATCAGCAACCCCAAGCTGCGGCTGGTGCAATAGGCGCCTCTCGCTCTCGCAATCTTTGTAGGCTATGCTTCAGCATGGCAACGGCCGAGGGCAGCCATCGTACGGTTGCCGCCTTCGTGCCGGCGGCGCCATCGCCGTCTCAGCCGTCGCTGCACCCCTAAACAGCGTTGCGGATTCTGGGAAAGAGGGGACAGGTCCAATCTGTGCGAAGCACCGGGCGCCGACCGCAGGTTGGTCGGGCCGTTCAGGCAAATTGGACCTTCTCCTTTTTCCCTCCCCCCGTGCCGCGTGAAACCACGAGCCCATCGCCATGCCGGAACCGTCAGCCCGAATCCTCTTGGTCTATCCGCCCTCGCAGACTCAGACTCACCTGAGTTGCCCGATGGGCATGTTGATGTTGGCCGCGGTGCTGGAAAGGGCGGGTTACAGCGTTCGCCTGCTCGATGCCAATGCCGCCGGCTGCCGGTTGTCCATCGACGAAATCACCGCTATTGCCGCCGAGATGCGGCCCGAGGTGATCGGCATCACCCTGCTGACGCCGCTGGTCAAGGAAGCCTATCGACTGGCCGAAAGCCTGCGCAGGTGCGGGGCGAAACTCATTGCCGGCGGGCCGCACGCCACCTTGCTGCCCGACGAACCGCTCGACCACGGCTTCGACGCGGTCGTGGTGGGGGAAGGCGAGCCGAGCGTTGTCGAGGCTGTCGAAGCCGTGCTGGGCCGGGCGCCGCGGGAGGGCGTGCTGGGGCTCGTCTACCGCGGCGCCGATGGCCGGATCTACCATAACCAGCCGCGGCCGCCGATCGCCGATCTCGACTCGCTACCGCCGCCGGCGCGGCATCTCGTGCAAGCCGCCGACTTCGGTTCGACCCCCGACCTGCACGCCCATATCTTCACCTCGCGCGGTTGCCCCGGCCGCTGCGCGTACTGCGCCGGAGGGCTCTTCGGCAAGAAGTTCCGCTTCCGTTCGGCCGACGGCGTCGTCGATGAGATGATCTCGCTCCACCGCGATTTCGGCACCCGCCATTTCCACTTCGTCGACGACGCCATGTCGATGGACCGCGATCGCATGAGGCGAATTTGCGGCCGGTTGATCGACCAACGGTTCGGCTTCACCTGGCACATGATGACGCGGGTCGACGCGGTCGACGAGGAACTGCTCGATCTGGCGGCCAGAGCCGGCTGCGTGCAGATCGACTACGGCGTCGAGAGCGGCGACCCCGACACGCTCAAGCGGATTCACAAGCCGCATACGGTCGAGATGGTTCGCCGGCTGATCCCCCTGACCCGCCGCCACGGCATTCGGCCGGTGGTCTTCTTCATCCTCGGCTTCCCCTGGGACACGCCGGCGGCGGTGGATGCCACGCTCGAGCTGATGCACGAGCTGTCGCCCCACGTCGAGTTCCTGCCGGCGATCGCCTCGATCCTCATCCCGTTTCCCGGCACCGAGCTCTATGACCGCTATAAAGACGAATACGGGCTGGCCGGATGGTGGCTGAGCGACGATCGCTCGTACAACGCCCCGAGCATCGACACGCACGCCTTCTATCAAACGGTTCTGTACCGCATGGGCGTGGTGCTCGACGCCGATTTCTTCCGCTATTCGCCCGAGATGAAGGCGAAAATCCACGATGTGTTTCGTTTCATGTACGCCAGCAATTTCCGCCGCCGCGGCCTGCTGTTCCGCACGGCAGCCATGTTGTCGCTGGACGTCTCGCGGACGCTGGCCGCCGTCTCGCCGCGGCTCGAACGTGCGTTGTTCAAGCTCCCGCTGAAGCTCCGCCAAGCCGCCAAGCAGGCTCGGCCGTAGCGGCGAAACTGCCGGGCTGCCCAAGGCTCGTCGTGTCGCGAACACCCCAGCCGCGCGATTTTCGTCCCAACCACCTGCCCCCGCCGGCCCTGCGCCGGTGGAGCGAATGATTGACCACTACGGCGGTCCGGAGCGCGAGTCGCCGCCCCCGCCGGCCCTGCGCCGGTGGAGCGAATGATTGACCACTACGGCGGTCCGGAGCGCGAGTCGCCGCCCCCGCCGACCCTGTGCCGGCGGAGCGAATGATTGACCACTACGGCGGTCCGGAGCGCGAGTCGCCGCCCCCGCCGGCCCTGCGCCGGTGGAGCGAATGATTGACCACTACGGCGGTCCGGAGCGCGAGGCAGCGCCCCCGCCGGCCCTGTGCCGGCGGAGCGAATGATTGACCACTACGGCGGTCCGGAGCGCGAGTCGCCGCCCCCGCCGGCCCTGTGCCGGCGGAGCGAATGATTGACCACTACGGCGGTCCGGAGCGCGAGTCGCCGCCCCCGCCGACCCTGTGCCGGCGGAGCGAATGATTGACCACTACGGCGGTCCGGAGCGCGAGTCGCCGCCCCCGCCGGCCCTGTACCGGTGGAGCGAATGATTGACCACTACGGCGGTCCGGAGCGCGAGGCAGCGCCCCCGCCGGCCCTGTGCCGGCGGAGCGAATGATTGACCACTACGGCGGTCCGGAGCGCGAGTCGCCGCCCCCGCCGGCCCTGTGCCGGTGGAGCGAATGATTGACCACTACGGCGGCGAGTGCGGACATATCACCTACACCGCCCGTAAAGGGGGAGAATGGGAAAATCGCGGTTGCGTCGGGGCAACGACCGCGGCTACAATCGCCGCCTACGTGGGGGCGCGAAAGGGAGCACGGACGCACAATGGGTAGTCGATCACGCCGATGGTTGATTGTCTTGTTGGCGGCGGCGACGGTCTGGGGATTCGTCGACGTCCGCCGCCGTGGCTATCGCTACCCCAACTGCCCCGACGAGCATCGGACCGATCTGACGGTCTACACCGAGGCGGGCGCCGCCTTCTTCGATGGCCGCAACCCCTACGAGGTCGCCAATCCGCGGGGCTGGACCTATCTGTACCCGCCGATGTTCGCCCTGCTGTTGGCCCCGCTGCACCCGCTGCCGATGCAAGACCAGGTGACGGTCTGGTTCTTCGTGAGCCTGCTGTTCTGCTGGGGCTGCTACCGCGAGTGCTGCCGCCTGGTGGCGATCGTGTGCGACGAGGATCCGCACGTGCGCGCGACGTGGATGCGTTGGCTCCCCTGGCTGGGCTGGGCTGCCGTGGCCGCCGCCACGCTGCCGACGTTGAACTGCCTGCAACGCGGACAGGTCGGCGTCGTCAAACTGTATCTGCTGTTGCTGGGCCTCCGCCTGATTCTCCGCGGCCGTTGCCTTCGCGCCTGGCTGACCGGCGGCGTCGTGTTGGCCTTGCCCGTCGTTCTGAAAATCGTCCCCGCACTGCCGGTCGGGTTTCTGCTGTTCCTGGAACTGGCCGAATGGGGATGGAGCTATCGGAAGGGACGTGCGAAGAAGGGGACGGAGCAGGTTGTCGGAGAGACGTCTCGAAGAATGGACGCCTCTTTCCCGACAACCTCCTCCGTCCCCGTCCGTTGCGGCGTGCGGTTCGCTTCCTCGACGCTTGGTTTTGCTCTCGGGCTGCTTCTGTTCTTCCTCATCGTTCCGGCGATGCTCGTCGGATGGAATGCCAACCTGCATCACTTGAACACCTGGGGTCGGTTCATGTTGACCAAGGCCGACGACGGCGGCATGGACCCGCGTTCGGGCAATTCCCATTCTCCGCGAAATGAGAGCCTGCAAAACGCCGCCTACCGGCTGGGCAACTTCGCCGCCCACGTCTTTGCCGGCGGGCCCGACGACCGGCTGGCCGACAACTTCGGCGCCCCGAAGATGGCGATGGATTCGCCGGCGTCCGACCGCGTCCTGTTCTTGTCGCGAGCGATGCTCGGGCTGGCCCTGTTGGCGTTAGGCGTCCGGCTTGCCCGGCAGCCCGGCAACAAGCTGAACGTGTCCACGGGCTTTGCCCTGGCGTGCGTCACGATGCTGGCGGTCTCGCCGGTGGCGCGTGCCCATTATTTTCTCCTCCTTGCCCCCGCCATCCTCTTTGTTCCTCTCTGGCTCGACCGCCGCGGCCGGCCGCGAGCGGGCATTGTCCTGGCCGCGATCCTGCCGGTGCTATCCATCCTGCACTACGCGCTGCTCCCCTACGCCGGCCGCGTCGGCCTGTTGGGCTTCGGCACCACCGCCTGGCTGATGGCCGCAATGGTGCTGATCGCGCGAACGGATTGGGCAGCAGTCCGCACGGCAGCAGAGGAACACATTCAAGGCGGGAAGACCGAAACGAAGCTCGGTCAAGCAGCATAATCGCCGCCTGTTAAGGCACAGACGCGTCGTGCCCACTTAGCCGGGACCCAACGGCTCCCGGAATGTGCCCAGCGTCTGGAAGAGCAGAATCGCTTGTCGCTGGCCAAGCCCTACTCGCGTAGCGGCGATTTCTTTGCCGCTTCCGGCTTCTTCAGCAGGTCTTTGAACTTCGCCCGCACCTTGGCCACTTTCGGCAGCGCCACGGACTCGATGTAGGGCTCATGCCGATGACAGGCAACGTAATTCTGATGATGGGCCTCGGCGGGATAGAAGGCCTTGAGCGGCTCCAGCGTCGTCACGATCGGACGGTGGAACACTTTGGCGTCGGTCAGGTCGGCGATCATCGCTTTGGCGATCTCCTTCTGCTCCTCGTTGGCGTAGAAGATGGCCGAGCGATACTGCGTGCCGACGTCGTGTCCCTGCCGGTCGAGCGTGGTCGGATCATGCGTGGCAAAATGGACCTTCAGCAGCGTCTCGTAGGATATTTTTCGCGGATCGTAGATGATGCGGACCGATTCGGCATGGCCGGTCAGTCCGGTCGAGACGGCCCGGTAGTTGGCGGTGCCGGCATCTCCGCCGGCGTAGCCGCTGGTGACGTCCAAGACGCCGTTAAGCTGCCGAAAGACGGCCTCGACGCACCAGAAGCAGCCGCCGGCGAAGACCGCCTCGGCCCGTGTCGCCTCGTGGCCCGCCGTCGCCGGGTCGGCCGCCGCGGGAAGGGCTAACGCTACGTCCGGATCGGCAATCGTCTTGAGTTTGTCAGTGGGAACGAATCGCAACGCCGCGGAATTCAGACAGTATCGCAAGCCGGTCGGCGCGGGACCGTCTTCGAAGACGTGGCCGAGGTGCGCGCCGCAACGTCGGCAGAGGATTTCGGTGCGGACCATGTGGTGGCTCGTATCGCGCCGCTGGCGAAGGTTCTCCTTGGCGACCGGCTCGAAGAAGCTGGGCCAGCCGCTGCCCGAGTGGAACTTCGCCTTCGACTCGAACAGCGGAAGCCCGCAGCAGACGCACACATACACGCCCGGCTCCTTGTTGTTCAACAGGCCGCCGCAAAACGCCGTCTCGGTATCCCGGGCGCGGGTAATGCGGTACTGCTCGGGCGTCAGACGCAGCCGCCACTCGGCGTCGGACACCACCACCCGCGGGACTTCCACCGGGCCGGTGAGCTTGCCATCGGCGCCGATGACGCGCACGCGCACCAGCGACATTCTCTTCTCCTTCGGCTTGGGCCGCGGCTTGGTCGCGGCCGCGGCATCCATGACGTCGCTGCAACCGGCGGCAACAAAGAGGATCATCGTCAATAGCAGACTCGTTCGCAACCGCATTTTGCTGCCTCATCGAGATCGGGGCAAATGGCAATTCGACCCAACGTCTCTCCCCAAGGAACTATACGCACGCGGGGAAAAGGGGGACAGGTCCAATTTGCCGGAACGCCCCGGAGGCTGCTTTGCACAAACTGGATCTGTCTCTCCTTTCCCCTTCGGTGGGGTACTTCCCATGATACCCATGATCGGTCATAATTCTGGAATGAGAAGCGGATGGTTGTTAGCGGCATTTGCGGCTGTGTTGTGGGGCTGCTCGCCGTCGCCGCCAGAGCCGACGACGAAGCTGGGCAGTGAAACCGTGCGCGTCGAGCCGAACGGCACGACCGATCGTTTCGGCCTGCCGCTGGTGATCGTTCTCAAGCCGCCGCCGGTGCCGCGGGAGATCCAGCGGCCGTCGCCGCCGATCAAGGAGACGCCCAAGACAGCCCCGAAGAAGAAGAAATCGTGGCACTGGCCGCTGGGGCTCGGGCTGTAGGAGGCGGCTGCCGTCGCCGATTTGGCGGCCGCGGGGACGTAGCACGGATTTCCGAATCCGTCCGACATTTCGGGAACGGATTTGGAAATCCGTCCTACGATGCCTGGCCGGCTTATCCTAATTGCAGCGTTTTCGCGGCCCCGCTTGGCCCAGCGTCGTATACTTGCCGTATGGAAATCATCTATTGGACCCAGGTGCTGGCGGCGGGCGAATGGGTGATTCGCCTGACCATGCTGCCGGTGATTGTGTTGCGAAAGGAGAAGCCGACCACGTGTCTAGCGTGGCTGGCCGTCATCTTCTTCGAGCCCTGGATCGGATTGGGGCTCTACCTGCTGATCGGCGAGAACCGGCTGGGCCGGCGGCAGTTGCTCCGCCGGCACCAGCTTCGGCCGCTACTCAGCGCTTCGGAAAGCCCCTGGCTGGAATCGAACGTCGTCGTCGCCCGTGACGACACCGACGAGTACAGCGTGCTCGCCCAACTGGCCGAGCACGGCGGCGGACTGCCGGTGATGGGCGGAAACGCCATCTCGTTGATGTCCAATACCGAAGTGGTGATCGACCGGCTGATCGCCGAGATCGACGCCGCCCGGCAGCACGTCCATCTGCTGTTCTACATCTTCGCGGACGATTCGGTGGGCCGGCGCGTGGCGTCGGCGCTGGGCCGCGCGGCAGCCCGCGGCGTGGCGTGCCGCGTGCTGGCCGACGCCGTCGGCTCGCGGCGGCTCTTCCGCCACTTGGCCCCGTCGATGCGGCAGCAGGGTGTGCGCGTCTTTCCGGTACTGCCCGCCAATCTCTGGCGCATCCCCTTTTCCCGGCTCGATCTGCGCAACCATCGCAAGCTGGCGGTGATCGACGGCACGGTGGCGCTGACCGGCTCGCAGAACATCGTCGAGGCCAGCTACGGCCACAAGCGGGCTGGGGCGTGGCACGACGTCATGGCGCAGATCACCGGCCCGGTCGTCCGCCAGCTTCAGACCATCTTTCTGGAAGACTGGTTCTACGCCTCGGGTGAACTGCTCGAAGACCCGGCCCTGTTTCCCGTGGGCCATCCGGCCGGTTCGATCGCCATCCAGGTGATTCCGACCGGCCCCGATCATCCGACCGAGTTGTTCCAAGATCTCGTGGTTCGCTCGATCTTCTTGGCGCGGCATCGCGTGGTGATCACCTCGCCCTATTTCATTCCGAACGAAGCGATGTTGCTGGCGTTGCGTCTGGCGGCGTTGCGGGGCGTGCAGGTCGATCTGGTAATCCCGAAACGCTGCGACCACCGCATGGTCAACGCCGCCGGCGCGTTCTACTGCGATTACCTCATGCGCTACGGCGTCCGCGTGTTCCTCTTTCAAGAGGGGATGCTCCACGCCAAGACGTTGACGATCGACGACGAACTGGGCATGTTCGGCTCGGCGAACTACGACATCCGTTCGTTCAGCTTGAACTTCGAGTTGAATCTGTTCGTCCACGCCGGCGCGGCTGTCGAGGAAATGCGCACCCTGCAAGAAGATTACCTGGAGAAATCGCTGCAAGCGGTTCCCGGCCAGTGGCCGTCGCAAGAGCTAAGCGGCCGATTAAAGCGGAACATGGCCAAGCTCTTCAGCCCGCTGATGTAGCTGCGAGTCTACCGCCGCGCTTCGATGATGCGGAATTTCATGCCTTTGATCGGCGCGCCGCCGTTGTGAAACGCCAGGCCGCGATAGCGGTAGTTCGACATGCGGCGGTGCGTGTGGCCGAAATAGACGTTGCGCACGCCGCTGCGCGGGCCCTGGCCAATGCTCTCCAGGTACTTCGAGATGCGGCGGACCACGATCCGTTTGGCGTAGACCAGGTGCGGTACCGACTTGTGTACCCGCGTCATCACCACCACGTCGTACAACGCGCTCATGAACGGACCGCGCCGCCGGCGGTCGAGCCACTCCTCGCGTGCTTCGGCCAACTGCCAGGCGTTCATGGTCTTGTCGGCCACGTCGCCGTGCAGGAAGACGCTGCTGCCCAACCGGACGTAGTAGCGGTGCCAGGAGAGATTCGAAACCTGTTGTTCAAGTCTCACCAGCCGATCGATCAGCGCCCGGTGGTAATCGTGGTTGCCCAGCACGAGATGAAAATGGCACTGCGGGCAGGACTCGGCCAGTTCTCGCAGCCACTGGGCAGCCCGATCCACCGCGGAAGGACGGGAATCCGCGACCAGCGAAAATCGAAAATGTCGCCGCCCAGCACAAACGCCTCCGCCTGCGACGCCGCCAAGGCGATCTCCTCCAGGTAACGGTGCGCGTCCGAGCGATTGGCGAACAGGTGCAAGTCGGAAACGAAGTAGCATTTCCCCATTTGCCCTATTATATTGGTTTGGCGACAATAGGAAGGGCTACTCGCCACAAATCGCTTTGAAGATCTCTCCGATGTCCCACCCGCCGAGGCACAACACGCCATCCATGCAATGCTTGTTCTCCCGACGGTCATTTCTCCGCCGCAGCGCGATCGCCGCGGCCGCGGCGCCGCTCGTGGGACTCCTGGCCGGCTCTTCGGTAGCGGGCGCGAAAACGTCGCCGCCGATCGATCGGCAGTCGCTTGCGTTCCTGAGAGGATTGGCCGCCGCGACGATCGAATCGGCTCGCGTGCGTCCGGGACACTCGCGCGGCGGAACCGGGCCGAACGCGACCGGCATTACCGTTATCACGCCCGGCGGCAACTACCCGGCCCTCTGGACGCGCGACTTCGCCATGTCGCTGGATTGCGGGCTGATCGGTGCGGCCGAAATCCTCGATCATCTGCGGCTGATTGCCCGATGTCAGAACGGCCCGCGCGAGCGGCGTTTGCCCAGCGGTGCAATCATCCCGCCGTTCGCCATTGTCGATCACGTCAATTTCGCCGGCGGCGCCGTGTTCTACCCGGGTGCGTATTCGTCCGGCGACGACCAGGGAGCGCCGCCGTTTGGTCCCTTGCCGCCGGCCGACGATCACTTCTACTTCATCCACGTCGCCTACGCGCTGTGGCGCGATAGCGGCGATGCGAAGTTCCTCGGCGAGACGATCGGCGGCCACCGTCTGCTCGACCGGCTTGAACGCGCGTTTCGCTCGCCGCAGTCGGACCCGAACACCGGCGCGGTCGTGTCGAGCAAACAGCGCCGGGCCGTCGGCTTTGGCTTTCAGGATTCGGTCTATCTGCTCGGCGCCATGTCGTTCGCCACGCTGCTGCTGGCCGTGTTGCAGCGGATGTCGGCGGAGTTCGCTCCGTCAATGCCGCATAACGTTCCGGTGAAAGATTCCACTGCAGCAATGGTTGAATGTTCGCCGGCGCCTTTCCGCCGGCTTCCGCACAACTCTCCACGTGCCACGTCAGCCACAGTCGTGGGTTGATCTTCCAATGGGAGAACGTCGCCAACAGCGAAAACATCATCGCCGCCAGCCGGCCGCTCCACAACGAGCCCGATCGGGCACGGCGAGATTTTCTGGCGATACGATGGCCGCTCCGAAGGAACACGGTTCACCCAGCCCCGGGCACCGCCCTGGGAGGCAATCGTGCGAGGCCGTGATGTTGTCCCGTTCATCGAATGATTGGCCCGTTGGGCCGATCCATGAACCTGCTGGCTTTCGTTCCCCAAGGCGCTGCCCTGGGTTGGGCGAACGACAGGGCCTTCGGCCCAGAAACGCAGTGCCAATCATCTTTGCCGTGCCGGACCGATCGGCATTTCAAAGTGGGGTGCTCGTGGTCTGAACCAGGCCGGAAAAGGAATCCATCCGCCTCTTATCGCGCATCTCTGATCATTGTGCGGAGGAATTCAAACGCCCGGCGGGCCGCAGACGGGCCGTCGTGGCTGTGGCGGCTCAGCTCGACGTAGACGCCGCCCGTGTAGCCGACTTCGGCCAATGCTTGCAGCACCGGCGGGAAGTCGATCTCGCCTTCGCCGAACATCAAGTGCTCGTGGGCTCCGCGGCGCATGTCCTCGATATGCACGTTCGCCAGCCGCGGCGCCCAGCGGCGGATGACGTCGCAGATCGGCAATTCGCCCTGGCATTGCAGATGGCCGACGTCGAGCGTCAGACGCAGGTTGGGGGCGTCAATCTGAGCCAAAAGCTTTTCATAGGCCGCCATCGTGTCGATGAACATCCCCGGCTCGGGCTCGAAGGCAATCACGACGTTCTTGCTCGCGGCATAGTCGAGCACTTCACGCAGCCCTGTGACCAGACGGTCCATCGCTTGCTGGCGGGGCGAGGGGGACGGAGGTGGTTGTCGAGAAGAGTCATTCGGGCCTGTGGAACCTCCGCCGACAACCACCTCCGTCCCCTTTCCCGACCAAAGCGACACGCAATCGCTCCCCAATTCGGCGGCGCAATCGACGGCGTACTTGTAGAAGTCGATCCGGCGACGCGGCGACGGGGAAAGCAGCGTCGGCTCGTGCTTCGCCCGCAGGTCCAAGAGAAACCGGGCCCCGGTTTCGATAACCGACCGCATCCCGAGCCTTTCTAGCAACGTCCGCAGCCGCACGATCGCGGCGGTTCGCCTATCCATAAGAGCCGGCACGGGTGGCAGGGCATTGTGGTCAATCGTAATCGCCACGCCGCGGTAGCCAATTTCGGCCAACAATTCGACCGCGTCGAACAGATCGTGATGAGGCAGGCCGTTGGTGTTGTAGCCGAGGAACATGGGATTGTGAATTGATGATTGTAGATTGACGACAAGTGTGTGCGTAAATCAACAATCAACAATAGCCTCTACGTCGTTTCGATCCATCGCCCCAGAAACACCGCGGGCACGAGAAACAGCAGGATCATTACGGACCAGAATATGCCGCGGGTGGCGTAACAGGCCAGCGCATCGAGCATGATCAGCGAAAAGATCGAATGGGCAACGACCATTCTCACGCGAGCCGCAGTCGGCATGAGGATCGCCCGCAGACATCGCCAGCCGATCCACAACCCCCACACCGCCGTGAGCAGATACCAGCGCCACGGCTGCAATTGCAACAGGAGAACAACACGGTCGGGCCAACGGGGCAGCCACGCCAACATCGCAACGCCGAGCATCATCACCAGCGTCGCGACGGTCAATTGCAGTCGGCTGCTCTCGTCCGACTCCTTCCGGGCGAACAGCGTGATGCCCGCCACATAGACGCCGATCGCGCCGGCCACCAGCCAATGCTCGGCGTGGAAGGGGGCGTTGACGGCGCTCATGCCCAGCAGCACGTTGAGCATCCGGCAAGCGCCCATCCCGACGGGCCCCAGCGGCGTGCGCTTCAGCCAGGCGTCGTAGAGCAGAACGGCGGTTGCCAGGATCGCCGCCACGACGCCCGAGCGGAGACTGCCGGTGAAGAACCACCGCTCCCGTACCGACGGCCACGCCGAGGACCAACAGCAGCCAACCGAGCCGGCGTGCGGAGTCGAGCGAGACGCGGCCCGAAGGGATCGGCCGCTCGGGCCGCTGGCCGGCGGTCGAGTTCCACGTCGAACACGTCATTCAGCACCATGCCGGCGAGATACAGCAGGCTGGATGCGACAATCAGCGTGGCGAGCGTGGCGAAGTCCCAGGGCGTGGGCCTCCACTGCGTGCCGCCCCGTTGAACGAAGAGGAACCCCATCGCCACGTCGGCCATCGCCGTGAAGACGGCGGGAAGCCGCATCAGTTGCAGATAGCTGCGGAAGGTCGAAGGCGTCTGCACTTTGCGGTGGGTTGCGAAGCCGCAAACGGTTGTCATCGTCGGCGGCTGCGTCCGGTTCATCGCGTTCATCATTCATTATTCATCGCTCATCATTCTCTTAATCTCCTAATACTTTGCCGCCCCGATCGCCCGTCGGATCGTCTCGCGCATCAACTCGGCGGGGCCCTCCTTGCCGGTGAACAACTCGAACTGGCGGCAGGCCTGGCGGACGAACATGTCGACGCCGGTGACGACCGTGCAGTTTCGGCTGCGGGCCTCTTTCACCAGCAGCGTGTTTTCGGGGTTGTAGACGGCGTCGAACACGATCATCGACGGCCGCAAGTGGTGCTTCTCGAAGGGCGTCTCGTCGACGTTCGGGTGCATGCCCACCGGCGTGCAATTGAACAGCAGATCGGCCGCGACCGAATGCCGGGCCGACCATTCGACCGAGCGGCAATTGAAGCGTTGGGCCAGCGTGAGCGCTTGCCGGGCGACGCCGTCGCTCACTACGACGTTCGCCCCGCGGCGCACCAGCCCGTAAACGACGGCCTTGCCCACTCCGCCGGCGCCGAGCACCAGCGCCGTCTTCCCCTTGACCCGCTGTTCGACCTCCTCGGGGCCGCCGATGGCGGCTTCGAGGCTGTCCATCGCCGCTCGGCAGTCGGTGTTGTAGCCCAGCCGTTTCTTCCCGTCGAAGACGACGGTGTTGGCCGCGCCGATGCCGCGGACGGCCCCGTCGGCCTCGGTCAGCTTCTTGACGACCTCCTCCTTGTGCGGAATCGTGACGCTCAGCCCGCGGATATCGAGCCTGGGCGCGTCGTCGATGAACCGCGCCAGGTCTTCCCGCGGCACGCGAAACGGGAATGTAAACCTTGTTCAGCTTGAAATGCCGGAAGGCCACGTTGTGGATCAGCGGGCTGAGGCTGTGCCCGACCGGGTCGGCAACCACGCCGTAGACCTCGGTGTCGGCGTTGATCTGATCGTAGTGATAGGTCTCGGTCATCTGCTGGAAGCTGAGCTGACCGGGGGCCAACACCCGTTCGTGATGGAAGGTCGCGTAGCTGAACGGGGCTCCGAACTTGCCGGCCAGGATTCGCGTGGGGATGCCGATGTCGCCCATGCACAGGCCGATCGTCGGCACCTTGCTGCGCCGGGCCAACTCCAACATCCGCAGATTGTCGTGCGGATGGTTGGCCATCGTGCAGATCTTGATGATGTCGGGATCGAGTCCGCAAAGCCGGCGGTGGATCTCCTCGAGGTTGTCGGGCGTCTTGCGGAAGTCGTGCAGGCTGACGATTCGCTTCGTGCGGCCGAATCGCCGGATCGACGCGGCCACGTCGTCCTCGAGATCGACGTACTCGACGCCCTTCGGCGATGGCGGTCCGCAGCAGCAGTTGCCGCTGCTCTTCGCTGCCCGCGTATTTCCCCCCGTCGACCGTGCGGCGGCAGGAGATGATCGCCGGACACGGCCGGTCGGCGACCAGCCGCCTCAGGTTCACTTCGCCGTTGATGTAGTCCAACCGCAGTTCGACCAACGACGCGCCCTGGTCGACCAGGTGCCGGTACTCGGCGATCACGTGTCGGTGTCGGCCGCGGCCGATGCTAACGCAGATCATGGGAAACCGTTGGGGTTAGAGATGATAAATGAATGATCGCTCGGCTGACACGTTCTTTCGCGGACAGAACAAAGGGGACAGTCCCCTTCGCGACGTCAAACTGCCGAATCGCACCCCAATTGTGGCAGATGCGGGCCGAAAAATCAAATCCCCGCCCACGTAGAAGGGCGTCTCGCCGCTTCGCTTGCCCACCCGTGAGCCACGACCGTGCAAAGCAGCGCGGCGAGACGCCGCGTCTACGCCGGCTGCAAACGCCAACTGGTTGCGGGGATTGCGGGCCTCAGTTAGGATTGTCATCGATGATGGCCATATCGACCTGCCCGGCTCAATCCTCATGCTCACAATGCGATTCATCCTGCTAGCCACTCTGATTGGGGCAACATTGGCTGCTAGCCGGCCGTCCTCGCCCGCACACCCCTATGATCCGACTTCCGTTTACAGACGGGAATCCACTCTCGGCTTCACGCTCCTCATCAATCCGGAAGTCTCGATTCACAAGCGCGAAGCCGCCGAGATGCGGAAGGAATTGCAGTCGCAACTGGCGGCGATCGTCCGCGTAATCCCGGCCAATCGGTTGCCGGCCCTGCGAAAAGTATGGATTTGGGTGGAGTGGGAGAAGCAAAAGAACGGCGCGGCCGAGTTCCATCCTTCGGCCGACTGGCTGCGCTCGCACGGCTACAACCCGGAGAAGGCCGGCCACATCGAGCTATCCAATACGCGGCATTTCATCGAGTGGTCCCACTCGGCGCAGCCCTGCATGGTGCTGCACGAGATGGCCCACGCCTATCATCATCTGGTGCTGGGCGAGAACTGCAAGGCGATCGAGGCCGCCTACCGGCACGCCGTCGATGCAAAGCTCTATGGGTCGGTCGCCTACTGCGGCGGTGGCCGGCAGAAAGCCTATGCCCTGACGAACTCCAAAGAATACTTCGCCGAGTTGTCGGAGGCGTACTTCGGCCGAAACGACTTCTACCCTTTCGTGCGGAGCGATCTGAAGAAATACGATCCGCAGGGCTACCGGCTCATGGAGCGGACTTGGGGAAAGCCGCGGAACGACTGGCCGCAGCGTCACGATTGACAACCATTGGGCCGCTCAATTCAATATCTCGTCACCAGCCGCAGCAACACGGCGTCGTTGAGGTTCATGTCGCCGATGCCGGACGAGTATTCCAGCCGGCGATTGAATAGGTAAGCGATCTCGAAGGCCGACCGCCGACCGTCTTTCTCGACGTCCTCGATCCCGACACATACGCGGAGATCGCGGTAGGTGGCCAGGTCGTCGTCGAGGTCGAAGTTCTCGCGATCGATCGCCCAGGAGCCGCCGCCCAACTCGCCGGCCACGTAGAGGCGATGGCGCTCGGAGACTTGAAAGACCAGCCGCGGCCGCGGGAAGACCACCTCGAACCGCATCGCCGGATTCGGAACCCAGATAAACCCGCCTACGGGAAGAAACTTGACGTCGCCGCGATCCAGATAGTCGCCGCCGAAAACAAGATCAAACCCCGGCCCGATGCTCGAAGAAGCCCACAGCGTGGCTGGGAAAGCGGATGCCCTGCCGGGCGTTCCCCTTGAAATCGCTCGCCGCCAGCACCGCCGTGGCCAGGTCGAACGCCAGCGGCCCCAGCCGGTAGCGAAACTGGTAGCCGATGCTAAAGTCGAACACCCAAGCGGGCATGTCCGTCTGATCCGGGCCGGACAGCGAGTGAAAGCCCAGCCCTACGTCGACGTCGTGGTTGATCCCCGACTTGATGTAATGCTCCTGCACGATCGAAAACATGCCGAAGTCGTCGCCGGCACCGGGAATCCAGTCGAGCGAACTGGTCGCATAGCGGTAGCCCAGGAAGTCATAGAGCGTAGCAACCGCAGGCTCCTCCGCCGATTTGTCGAGGGTAACGAGGTCGCCCTTGATCGGCGCTGCGTCGTCGGCAGGAACAGGCTGCTCGAATGTCGCCGGCGACACCTGCTCGACCGACGGCAGCCGCCGCGGTTGGTCGATCAGCGGCGGCGGCTGGAGCGACACATCGGCGGACGCCGGGCGGAGCGACTGATCGATCGACGGCAGCGGCTCAAACTTGATATCGTCCGCCGCCCGTGCAAGGCTCGTCGTTGCGATAAGAAACGCCAGCAGACCGACGCGGCTCAAGCAGGGCCTTGACATCACAGTCCTTTGGCTGAGGGAGGAGCCGTTGCATGACGGGCGGCGGAGTCTACTCCCGCGGCCTGCCCACGTCAAGAGCGGTGCCTCTGCCCACTGGGCCGATCAGTTGTCGGAGACAAGCCGCCACGAGCGCGCTTGCATCGCCGTTTCTGTGGTGTTCAGTCCCGGCACTTGTGCCGGGCTGGCCATTCGGGCCGCTCGATTTTGAAAGACTGATTGGCCCTGCCTCTTCCCAGCGGACAAGGCAAGGGGGCAACAAGGGTAAGTGGGCGAGGAGTGTGCGGGGCATTCTAGCGGGGCTTGACAACCGTCGGAATCTTGCCCAAACTCAATACAGTCCGACGCTCAAGCCGGAGTGGCGGAATGGCAGACGCGCTGGACTCAAAATCCAGTATGGGCAACCATGTGTGGGTTCAACTCCCACCTCCGGTACTTCAAGTGAGATAAGGGGTTAGGTGCGATTGCCGACGCCTGCCCCTTGTGTCGTTTCTTGGGCAGTGTTGCTAAGAGTGTTGCCAACCGCCGGGGTGTTGCCAGCCGTTGCCACATGGCCAGCCCATAGGTCTCTTGCCATGTCGGCCGCGTCCAGCGTGACGTAAACCCCATCGTGATCGATATGTGGGCGTGCCGGGCCAACCGCTGTAAGGACCGCCGGCACAACCTATTGGGCCCAACGGCTGCAAAACCCCCGCCGCAAGTCATGGGCACCAGCAGACAGCTTGACGGTCTTCTTGACCCGCTTCCCATCTTGATCGACCAGCTTTTCCATCTGCCCGACTACAACGCCGGCCTTCCGGCCAACAGCCGACACCACGGGGCCGATGATATGCGCGGCGTAGGGCTGCCCGGTCTTGGGATCGACCAACGCCATCGAATCGGTGAACAGCGTGATTTGCAAATTCACGCGGCGCCGCAAGATTTATCCCGACGAAGACTCGGCGGTGAAACTCGTTTTTGTGGCGATCCGCGAGGCGGCGAAGAAGTGGAGCATGCCAATCCACCATTGGGAAGAAGCCCTGCGTCACTTCGTCATTATGTTCGAAGACCGAATGCCAATGTCACTTAGCAAATAAGTAACGGTTCACTGGGCGGCAAGGGGACGGAGGAGGTTTTCGGAGAAATATCTTCTCCTGCGGCGGATACTGTCGCCGAAAACCTCCTCCGTCCCCCTCTGTTTCCGCCCTGTGAACGCTTACGCAAATAACATACCGCTCGCCTCTGACGGAAAAATCCGCACAGGCCCCCAATCCAAGATCGACTGGCAATTCACGACGGCCGACGCCCGCAGCAAACTGACGCAACTTTATCCGTCAATTCACGACTGACAGAGCATTAGCTGACTCGCGATGGCTGCTGGTTATGCCCGCCGCTGCCGCGATTTCTGTGGTTTCCGCGGTGTGCGCGAGCCTTCTTCAGCACTTCCTTCTGCTCGGGTGTGAGAATCTTGCCGACCTCGTCCCTGATCTGCTTGTTCAGCGTCTGCATCGCCTTGCGGCTCTCCGCCAACTTCGTCTTTTGGGCGTCAGTGAGCTTCATAGCCGCTTGGATCGACTTCCGCACTTCGGGGCCTCTCGTGCCGGCTTGCCTGGCTGCCTTGACGGCTTCGGCGCGGGCCTGTTTTTGCTCCGGCGTGAGGATCTTGCCCATTGTGCCCGCAAGCTCCTTGCGTTTCGGTGCGTACTCCTTGTTCAACGCCTCCAACTTCGCCTTCTGGTCGGCGGTCAAGTTGAGATCCTTGTTCCTCTCAAGCCGCTCGACCAACGAGGGAGATCCTCTGTGATGCCTCTGTTTCTGGCCGCTCTGCTGGGCCGACAGACTGTCGACAATAACAAGCGACGCGATCACCGCCAATACAACACTCGCAACCTTCAACATACGCCTCTCCTTTTATCAAGAGCGTTCCGAACCGCTGTACATGGACCGATTGGACAGCCTTTTGCTGCCCGTACTGATTAAACCCCGGCTTGCGGCGATCGTTTCGCCAATTGCAGTTGGTTTTATTAGCGCTTCGGGTTGGTGTGCAGCAGGTGGGCCGGGGCTCTCTGCGTCTGCCTTGGGTCGCCTACAGGGTCCAGCCCGTGCGGTAGTGCGGACGGAGATACCGTTCGGCGGCGGGGCAATTGGTCGCCTTGAGGTGGACCGGGTCCCAATCGAGTCTCTTGCCGACGCGGTAGGCGACCGCGCCGAGGAGTACGGCTTCGGTCAGGGTGCCAGAATAGTCGAAGCTGCAAGTAGTCGGGCCGCCGGTCTTGCACGCCTCGAAGAACTCCTTGTGATGGCCGATCGAACGAGGAATGGTGCGTGCAGGCGGCTTGAAGCCCTTGAACTTCTCCTCGGGGTAGAGCGTCCGCGAACCATAGTCCGCCCGGAGCATCCCCCGCTTGCCGATGAAGAGGATGCCGAGGCCGCCGTTGGGGATGTCGTAACCGGCGGGAAAAGCGGGCGGGTTGTCGCCGTCGTACCAGGTGAGCTTCACCGGCGGCATGTCGCCACGCGCGGGATACTGGTAGCGGACGGTCAACTTGCTGGGGCAGCCTTCAACAGTGACCGGCGGCCCTTCGGCTTCGATCGAAGTCGGATACCGCAGCTTCAGCGCCCAGAAGGCGAGGTCCATGATGTGGCAAGCCATGTCGCCCAGGGTGCCGTTGCCGAAATCCCACCACCGCCGCCAGTTCGCCGGCAGATAGCAGGGATGGTAAGGGCGATACGGGGCCGGGCCGATCCACTCGTCCCAATGGATGTTTTTGGGCACGGGGGGCGTCTCCTTTGGCCGCCAGCCGCCGCCCCACGACTTGCCGCACCAGGCCAACACGTCAGTCGACCGGGCCGATCGCGCCGGATCTGGAGCAATTCGACCACGCGGCGATAGTTGTCCGTGGCGTGAATCTGCGTGCCCATCTGCGTGACGAGCTTCTTCTCCTTGGCGATCTGGGCCAACACGCGGGTTTCGTAAACCGAGTGCGTCAGCGGCTTTTCGCAGTAGCAGTGCTTGCCCAGCCGCATGGCCATCGCCGCGGCGGGGGCATGGGTGTGGTCGGGCGTGCTGACCATCACCGCGTCGATCGACTTGTGCATCGTATCGAGCAACTTGCGGAAATCGGCGAAGGCTTTGGCCTTGGGATAGCGGCGGGCGACGGCGGCGAGGTTGTTCTCGTCGATGTCGCAGACGGCCACGACGTTCTCCATCGCGCCGGCCGCTTCGAGTTGGGCCTCGCCTCGGCCGCGGACACCGATCACCGCAACGTCGAGCTTGGCATTCGGCGATCTTGCGTGCAGCAGCGCCGGCACGGCAAGAGTCGCCAGGCCGGCGGCCGCGGAAGCGCGTAGAAAATCACGACGGGTCAGATCGGTTCGCGACATGTTTGAAAGTCCTATACGAAGGCGGGAAGTCCCGGCGGGCGGAACAAACGGACGGTCGGAATACATCTGTTGTATCAGGTGCGAAACTCGTTTCAATACCGCTGCCGCCGCGAGGGGGGGTCGGCCGCCGCAGCGGTGAATTTCGCGAATCTCGTGTCAAAATTGCAGTCCTGGCACATTGAACTGCTTCCTCTTTCGCGTAGAATTGGGGGCGAACATCCTCGTTTGGGGACACGCCGCTGCTATGCCTATTCCATCGCCTCCACCGACGATCGGAGTGCTCGCCAGCGGCGGGGTGGATAGCTGCGTGCTGGTGGGAGATCTCTTGCGACAGGGCCACGACGTCTATCCCTTTTACGTTCGTTGCGGACTGGCCTGGGAACGGGAAGAGTTATCGGCGCTCGAGGCGTTTCTCGCGGCGGTCGCCACCTCGCAGCTTGAGGAGTTAAAGGTCTTCGATCTTCCGCTGACCGATTTGTACGGCGGTCATTGGAGCATCGACGGCCGAAACGTGCCCGACGCGGCGAGTCCCGACGAGGCGGTCTACCTGCCGGGACGCAACGCGCTGTTGTGCATCAAGCCGGTGATGTGGTGCGGGATGCACGGGATCGGCCGGCTGGCGTTGGCCACCTTGGCCGCCAATCCGTTTTCCGACGCCACCGACGATTTCTTCCACCGCTTCGAGACGGCGCTCGCGCAAGCGACGGGCAATCGGGTGGCGATCGAGCATCCGTTTGCCGCATTGCGGAAGGCGGACGTCGTGCGGCTGGGACAGCGGCTCCCCCTGCAATTGACGTTTTCCTGCATCGCGCCCGACGGCAGCGTACACTGCGGCCGCTGCAATAAGTGCGCCGAGCGACAAGCTGCCTTCGCCGAAGTGGGGATGGAGGATCCGACGGAGTATCCAAAAAGGGATGAGGGATGAGGGATGAGGGGTCAGGGATAGGAGACTGATGGGGCGTATCGGTGCGAGCATCAAGGGAAGCCGGCCGGCTTTCATCCCTCCGCCCGCATCCCTCATCCCTCCGCCTTCCCTTTCGCTAGTGGAGGTTTTGGCCATGTTTACCGTCTCGCGTGAAATCGACTTCTGCTACGGCCATCGGCTGTTGAACTACGAGGGCAAGTGCCGCTATTTGCACGGGCACAACGGCCGGGTAATCCTTTCGTTCGACGCCTCGGGGCTCGACGCCAGCGGCATGGTCGTCGATTTCTCCGAGGTCAAGCGGGTCATCGGTCGCTGGATCGACGAGCATCTTGACCACCGAATGATTCTCGATCGCAGCGACCCGGCCGTGGCGGCGCTTCAGGCGATGGGGGAGCCGCTCTATCTGATGGACGCGAATCCGACAGCCGAGAACATCGCCAAGCGGATCTTCGAGGTGGCCGCCGAGCAGGGGTTTCCGGTGGTCGAGGTGCGTCTGTGGGAGACGCCCCACTGCCGCGCCACCTATCGGGGGAAGGATCGTTCGTAAGGACCTTTTCGGCTGCTTCCGGCCAGACCCACTAAACAAGATGATGTGCCAGCACCTTGTTTTCAAGAGGTTATGCCGAAACATCCATTGACATAATATTATGTAATGGCATAATATTATGCATCGGCATAATGACCATTAAAATTCCTTTTGGAGAGATCAGGCGCAATGACGGGCAAGTCAGTCAACACGAACCCCTACTCCCCGGGGGCAGGTCACTCGCCGCCGTATTTGGCTGGCCGCGAGCAGGAGGTTGCGGCCTTCCAGCAGTATTTGGCGCAGGACGAAATTCTAAAAAACGTGATTTTGACCGGCCTTCGAGGCACGGGCAAGACGGTGCTCATGGACGACGAATTCAAGCCGGCAGCTCAACAGGCGGGCTGGGTGTGGGTCGGCTCCGATTTCGCCGAATCGTCGTTTCTTAGCGAAGGCAATCTGTGCGTTCGGTTGCTCACCGACCTGAGCGTATTCACGTCAAGCCTTTCGATAGCTACCCCCGACGGAACCTTCGGATTCAATTCCGGTCCGCAGAAGCAGTCGCTGTCTTTGAAATTCTTGATGACCTTTTTCGAGGCGCAGCCTGGGCTGATCATAGATAAACTGAAAGCAACTTTGGAGCTTGTGTGGAAGGTCGCCAGCGATCGAGGCGTGAAGGGGGTTGTATTTGCGTATGACGAAGCCCAGGTCGTTCGAGATCGGGAGGACAAAGAGGAATACCCGCTGGCGATTCTCCTGGAGTCCTTCCAGTCATTGCAGCGAAAGGGCGTACGATTCCTGTTGCTCTTGACGGGTCTGCCCACACTGTTTCCAAAACTGGTGGAGTCACGCACCTATGCGGAGCGGATGTTTGCCATCCTGGAAATCGGGCGGCTTTCGGCGGCTGCATCGCGGGAAGCAATCGAGACGCCCTTGAAAAACCATCCGTGGCAGTTTACGCCTCAGGGCGTTGATGAGATCGTCACCGTATCCGATGGATACCCCTATTTCATTCAGTTCATTTGTCGGGAGACTTTCGATCACCTGTTGTCGTATCCTGACAATCCGGCGATTCCGATTGACGCCATTCTACGGAAGCTGGATTCTGATTTCTTCGCGGGAAGATGGGAGAAGGTTACGGATCGCCAACGCGAGCTTCTCTATTGCATCGCACAAATCGAACAAGCCGACGAAGAGTTCACTATCGGTGAGATTGTCGATTCATCGAGGCGGTTTCGAGGCAAGCCATTTACGTACGGCGATGTCAGCCAAGCTCTGCCGCGACTGATCGAAAAGGGGCTGATCTACAAGAATCGGCACGGGAAGTACTGCTTTGCCGTTCCGCTGTTCAGCCAGTTCATCAAACGTCGTTTCGCGGCGGCGACCGTTCAGAAGCGCTTATTCGAGTGATAGCCGGTTTAGCGTCTGACAGACGCACCGCAGCCCCGTCCCCGCCCCACCACGCCAGTCAGGACATGCCACCCGTACTGGTGTCAAGTTGCTCTGGCATTGCCGGCGTTAGGCCGCTACAATCCCGCCCCCGTCATTCTCTTCTGGAGGCGAAAGATGGCCAACGAACCTGGTCATGACAATCGTAGTCAATCGAAGAACGCGGCAAAGGCACCCGATGCGAAACGTGCTCCGAGGAAGAAGCACCGACATCACTGGCGGCTGCTGACGATGCTGGTGACGCTCGGGGTGATCGTCTGGTTCCTGCCGATTATCGTCGCGCAGAACGCCGCTGTTGACCTGGGGGCTGAAAATGGCGACCACCGATCTCAACGGCAGCGTCTCGGTCAAGTCGGCCTCGCTCGGCTGGCTCTCGCCGATCGAGGTCCACGACGTCGAAGTGAAGGACAAGTGCGGCAAGACGGTGCTGGCGGTCGATTCGGTCGTCGGCGATCGCCGGCTGGGGGCGATTCTCTTCAATTACACCAACCTCGGCCAGTTCACGCTTAGCGGCACGAAGCTATCGGTCGTCATGCGCGACGACGGCACGAACGTCGAAGACCTGCTGGCGAAATACCTCGTGCCGAAAGACAAGCCCTCTTCGACCAAGATCGGGCTGGCGATCGACATCCCGGACGGCGCCGCGTCGATCAGCGACGAGCGGGCCGGGCTGGTCTGGCAGCTCCGCAACTTGTCGGTCAAGTTCGGCATGGACGGCGGCGACGGAGCGATGAGCGTCGACGTGGCCAGCGACGTGAGCGACACACGGGGTACGGGCAAACTCACCGCGGGCGTCAGGATGGGCGATGCGGCGAACGAGGCGAAGCTTAGCATCACCCAATTCCCCTTGGCGATCTTGCGGCCGCTGGCGGCGCGGCTGATGCCGGGCGTAACCGTCACCGGCCGGCTCTCCTCGCAGGTCGCCGCAACCTGGGGCGGCAAGACGCCGGGCAGCAACGACGTGAAGGCCAACCTCAACGTCGAGGGATTCTCGCTGGCCATGCCCGCCATGCAGACCGACGTGCTGCAACTGGTCAGCCTGCAAGCCGACTGCCACGCCACCTGGCAGGCCGATCGAATCGACATCGACAAGTCCACGATCCAATGCGACGTGGGCAACGCCACGCTGAGCGGCACGCTGCCGCTGGGCGGGAAGGATGGCTTCTCGCTGGCGGCCGTCATGCACCAGCGACAGCAATTCAGCGGCGGCTTGGACCTGGCCAGGCTGGCCCAACTGCTGCCCGCTACGCTGAGCCTTCGACAGCAGACGCAAATCAACACCGGTGCGGTGCGATGGGTGTGGACCAGCCAGCCCGAGCAACAGGGTTCGAAATGGCATGGCGAGCTCGACGTCAGCCAACCTGACGGCCACCGACAATGGTCACCCGGTCGCCTGGACCAAACCGATCTCGGCGGTATTCGACGCCCACGACGCCCCCGGCACGGGACTGATGGTCGATCGGCGCTGTGCCAGTCCGACTTCCTGCACGTCGAGGGCGCCGGCACGGCCGACGATCTCGAGCGCCAAGCTCACCTTGAGCCTCAAGCAAGCTCGCCGATCAGTTGGGACAGTTTGTCGAGTCTCGGCAGCACGCAGTTCGCCGGCGAAGGAGAGGGCAATCTCACCTGGAAACGCTCGCCCGACAAACAGTTCGCCGCCGCCGCCGACCTGCAACTCCGCGGCTTCCGGTTGCAGACTGCGAAGAACCCGCCGTGGCGCGAAGCCAGCGTGCTTTTCAACGTCTCGGCCAAGGGCCAGACCGATTTTGACGCCGCCACACGGATCGACGCCGCGGCGCTGACCATCCGAAGCGGCGTCGATCAGTTCGAGGCCAAAATACTGGAGCCGGTCAAGAATTTGCAGGGGGGTGGCGTGTGGCGGGTTTCGGCCCGCGTGTTCGGCCAGTTGCAGAACTGGCCGGCGCGGCTGGCCGTCTGGTCGCCGACGATCGGCAACTACCAACTCGCCGGCAATTACATCCTGGAAGGCGACGGCACCGTGTCGAAAGACGGCGGCCAACTGCGGCTGGCGGGCTTCGCAGCACAACCGCTAGTGGTGAAATCGCCGACAGTGAATATCAACGAGACGCGGATCGAGGGGACGGCGTCCGGCTCGTGGGACGGGCAGAAGCGGCGCTTGCAGATTCCGGCCGCCTCGATTAGCTGCGCCACCGCCGCCGTCGCCGCCAAGGACGTCGTCATCGCCCTGCCCAGCGGCGGAAGCATGGAACTGGCCGGCACGATCAACTACCAGGGCGACGCCGGCCGTATTCGCCAGTGGTTCGCCGATCCCAAGGCCCCGTCGCCCTGGCGACTCGCCGGGCAACTGCACGGCTCGGCCAACCTGCAGCAGAGCAGCGGCGTCGTGCACGGCGTCGCCAACGCCGAATTGGCCAATCTCGCGGTCGTCGATGCCAAGGGCCAGCAGTTTCAGGAACCGCTTGTCTCGCTGGCCGCCAAGGGGGACTACGACCTGAAATCGCAGTCGCTGCAACTTAGCCAGTGTACGTTGACCTCCAGCGCGATGACCGCTGCCGCCGCCGGACACGTTTCGCAGGCCGCCGGGCAAGAGACCGGGCAACTCGAAGGAAAACTCAACTACGATATGGAACGCTTGACCGCGCTGCTGCGGCCTTGCATCGGTCCGAGCGTCAGCATTACCGGCCGCGGGGCCACGACGGCGTCCTATCGTGGGCCGTTCGCGTTGGACAGCGGCTCGGCCGTCGCGGCCTTCCGCTGGGACGGCGCCAAGCTGTTCGGATTTGCGCTGGGCCCGGCCGAGTTGAAGGCGACGATGGCCAACGGCGTCGTGCAGATCGAGCCGCTCGACGTGGCGGCCGGCGGCGGGAAGATTCACCTGGCGCCGCGGTTGCGGCTTACGCCCGCCCCCATGGAGTTCAGCCTGCCCCGCGGGCCGCTGGTGCAAAGGGTGCAAATCAGCCCTGAAATGTGCAATTCGCTGCTGCAATACGCCGCCCCGGTGCTGGCCGGCGTGAGCACCGCACAGGGAACGTTTTCGATCGATCTCGACGAGTGCCGCATTCCGATCGGCGATCTGAACAAGGCGAACGTCACCGGCCGCTTCACCGTCCACTCGATGGCGGTCGGCCCCGGGCGGATGACCCATGCGGTGGCCGCGTTCTTGAACCGCGAGACGCCGGCGCAATTGCGGAACGAGTCGGTGGTGCCGTTCCAAGTGATCAACGGCCGGGTGTATCACAAGGACCTCGAACTGATCTTCCCCGACATCACCATCCGCAGCAGCGGCTCGATCGGCCTGGCGGACCAGTCGATGGACATCATGCTCCAGATGCCGGTGCCGCCGAAATGGCAGGCCGGCAACACCGTGCTGGCCAGCGCCGTGCGAAACCAGACGATTTCCATCCCGCTCCGCGGCACGCTTGGCCAAGCCGGCGTTGGATCAGAAGGTCTTGGCGGACCTCACCCGCCAGTTCATGCAAAAGGCCGCCGGCAACATGATCCAAGGAGAGCTGAACCGCTTGTTCGCGCCGAGATGATAGCTAGAATAGGAAGACGTTTGTCGATCAAAAACTTCGTTTTTTGCGCAACAAAGTCCCCTTGTCGCGCATCCATGCGCAACAAAACCCTTAGACACTAGTTACTTTACCTCACAAACCACCCCCCATGCGGCTAGTCCTCCTCGGCACCACCGGCTATCATCCGAACCAGCGGCGGCAGACCCCGTGCCTGCTGCTGCCGGAGTGCGGCGTCATGCTCGACGCGGGCACGGGCATCTATCGCGCCGCGGAATACCTCGCCACGCCGGAACTCGACATCTTCATCACCCACACCCACCTGGACCACGTCGTTGGGCTCTCGTATCCTGTTTAGCGTCATCGCGGCCCATCCGCTGCGGCGGATCACGCTCCACGGGCTGCCGGTGAACGCTTGCGGGCGATCGACGAGCATCTGTTCGCCACGGCCCTGTTTCCGGTGCGGCCGCCGTTCGACTACCAGCCGTTGGGCGAAGTGTTCGCCTTGCCCGGTGGCGGACGGCTGACTCATTTTCCGCTGGAACATCGCGGCGGGTCGGTCGGCTACCGGCTCGATTGGCCCGGCCGCTCGATGGCCTACGTCACCGATACGATGGCCGACGCCGAGCGCCGCGTACGTGGCGAAGATTCGCGGCGTCGATCTGCTGGTCCACGAGTGCTACTTCCCCGACGATCGGGCTGCTTGGGCGCAGAAGACCGGGCCATAGCCACACGACGTCGGTGGCCGAAGTCGCTCGGCAAGCCGGCGTGAAGCGGCTGGTGCTGGTCCATTTCGATCCGCTCTCGACCGCCGACGATCCGATCGGACTCGACACGGCCCGAGCGATCTTTCCGAACACGGACGTTGGGCGAGGATCGGATGGAGTTGGAATTCTGAAGCCGGCGTCCGTTAGGACGCTCGCACCAACCCGAGCGCAGCGAGGACGCGTATCGCCGCTGCTCAACGGATGATGCGGCGTGGATTTCAACTGATCGAACGGCATTGCCTACGGAACTTGCCGCTTCTCGCGTCCAAACCGAAACGGCGCGGCCAGCGAGCCAGCGCAGTGAAATAGACGACCCCGCCGGCCCAAAGCACGTCGCTGGGGAAGTGACAGCCGGCGACCATGCGGGCCAACCCGATCATTGCGCCGCCGGCCAGTCCCAACAGCAGAAACGCCGGCGGCCAGCCACGGCCGGCGGCGATAGAAGACGAACGCCGGCGCCATCAGGTAGAAGCCCATCGCCGCGTGACCGCTGGGAAACGAAAAATCGCCTCCGCCGGATCCTCGCTGCCAGACGGGCAGAAATTCGCGCGGGCCGCCGAACTCTACGGTGGCGTGAGGCCGCGGGCGGCTCCAGCAGGATTTCAGCACGCAATTGACGAGGATTCCCGGGCCGATCAACAGCAGCAGCGCGAAGAACAGCCCGGGGTCGCGGCACGGCTCCAGTTTCGTCCAGAAGAAGCTCACCACCCAGACGACGATTCCGCCGCACCCGAGAATCAACGCCGGATACACTCCCCAGTCGCGGATCGCCTTCCACGGCTGCTCCTCTCCAAGCGGAAAGCGTACCCCCACGTCCGTTCCCGCAACGTAGCCCGAAAAAAAGGGCCGGACCGAAGCCCGGTCGAGGTCGGTGGTCCAAAACAACACCGTGGCGATCGCCAACACCACCGCGGGAATCCAAACGGCAGGGTGGCACACCAGGGAAATCAGTCTTGCTGCACGCGGCGTCATCGCCGTAGTTCTAGCGACTCGGCGGATTCGGTGCCAGGGGAAAATGGGGAGCAGTCGAGATGCCGAACGTCGGTCGCCCCCCGGCGAGGCGGATGTCTTCTGTCCTCTCGGTTGCCTATGCTTTAATCTACGTTTCCAATTTTGCCGTACCGATCCAACCAAAAAGGAGCGAAACCGATGGACGACATTACCTTGGCGCAAGCCGATGCCGCCGTTGCCGCGGCGATCAAAGAGGCCGAGCAGATCGGCGTGAAAATGGACATTGCCGTGGTCGATGCGGGCGCGAATCTGAAGCGATTCGCACGCATGGACGGCGCGTGGCTGGGGTCGATCGACATCTCGATTCGCAAGGCCCGCACCGCACGCTTCTTCGACATGAACAGCGGACAGATCGGCGAGCTTTCGCAGCCCGGCGGACCGCTTTTCGGCATCGAGCACTCCAACGGCGGATTGATTTCAGTTTCCCGGCGGAGTGCCGATCCGCAACCAGTCCGGCGCGGTGATCGGGGCGATCGGCGTCTCGGGCAGCACGGTCGAAAACGATCATGCGGTGGCCGAGGCCGGCGCGGCGGCGCGTGAAGTGATGTCGAAAACCGCAGTCGGCAGGTGCAAATGCGGAGACAATCAGCGAACCAGGCCGGCGGACGCCGCTTGGATTCTCAGATCTTGAGATTCGGTTCTTGCACCCCCCCCGCGCCCCCTACGCAGACGGGTCTCTTGCGCAAGAAATGCTCGTTTTCTTGGCGGATTTCCTTGCGTCTCCTGTTGCGTGGAACCGTGGAAGCTGGTATGCTACGTAGGACCAGTGGCGGCCGTTGGGGCTGCCCTCGGGGAGCGAGGGCCTGAAACCCACGAAACCCGTTCGTACCATTAGATGCGCTGCCGCTCTACCGCGTCAGTGCCGTAGAAGGAGTTACCAGAGGGATGTCGAAGAAACTGTTTGTCGGTGGGTTGAGTTGGGGCACGACGGACGACGGTCTGCACGGTGCGTTTTCTCAATTCGGTGAGATTGTCGAGGCCAAGGTCATTACGGACCGCGAAACCGGCCGCTCCCGCGGCTTCGGGTTCGTCACCTTCGCCAATGACGACGGCGCCACCAAGGCGATTTCCGAGATGGACGGCACCGAATTGGACGGCCGCACGATCAAGGTGAACGAGGCCGAGGACAAGCCCGCCCGCACTGGCGGCGGCGGCGGCGGCGCGTGGCGGATACGGCGGCGGACGGCGGACGTGGCGGTCGCGGCGGCGGCGGCGGTCGCAGCGGCGGCGGCGGTCGCGGACGCGAAGAGTGGTAGCCACACCGGCGCCTGCTGGCCGCCGACCGCGTGATGGTCGGCTGACAGCGGTCGCTCGTTAGTCGGTTGCATGACAGGAGGCGGCTCCGGTCGTCGGGGTGCGGTTCGCGCTCACTTCCGATGGCTGAGGTCCGTCTCTTTTTCTTGTACCTCGCTTCGATGAGGGGAACGGAACAAGTCTTCCAGAAACGCTCTCGGCATTGTGGGCTTTTCTCTGGAAGACAAGACGGTAGCTCCTTGTCCCGCTCTCGCTCGTGCTTCGGGTCCGTGTGGGGGCATGAACAATCCCGCAGAGACGCCCAGTGTCGGCCAAAACGGGACTGTCCGCTTTGACGTGGACTGCCCTCGCTGCCGGAGCGTCGCGCACTTCATCGGATTGGTAAGAAGCGGGGTGCCCCACCTCCCTGAACTCCTAGTCGGCTGCTCGGCGTTATGATCGCATCTTTAGGCGAGAATTCCGCGATAACTTTCGTAGAGAGTGACAGACCGTTGTCACATTCGTCCGATACATTAGCGGGCACTATGAAATTGATCGACGAACGAACGCCTGACGGATCGCGGCACTTCGCCAGACTCCCCAAGATCGCTGCCTGGGAAGTTGTCCGCGATCACGTGCTGCTCTTGGGCAACGCAAGAGTGGTCAACGACGTCAGCGAGGGACCAGGGGAACCTTGGCTCGATTTTACCTTCCGTGGGCATCGCTTTCTGATCCACTGCCACGAGAACCAGTTCCGCCTGTTTGTGCGCGATCCGCAATGCTCCGACCTGATTCTCTATGAAGTCGGCCTTCATTTCCAGCGGCTGTTGGGCGAGACCGGGGACGAATGGATGAGGGGCGATGAGATGATAGATGAGGGACGGGATTAGGATCGGGGGACGCCCGTCCGTTAGCGTTCGTCAACAGAATGCCAGTGGGGCACAGGTTTGCCTGGACGCGATGCTCAGCCCCCCGACTGGACCCACGTCTCGCGAAACACCCTACCGTTGCGTCGCGGCTCGCCCCCGCAAGATCGTCGGCTCTTGACGGTCCGCCCTATGGATGCCAGAATGGCATAATGGTCTTCGATTCTCCGTTGGCAAAGGGTCGAAGGTCGGGTTTCAGGGCGGTTAGCTCAGTTGGTTAGAGCACCAGCTCGACAAGCTGGGGGTCGGAGGTTCGAGCCCTCTACCGCCCACTAGGCGTTAACCCTTTGTCGAAACTCGGATTACGTTACCTGCCGGCGGTCGGCTGCGGCTCGTAAGTCAAGGCAAAAAGCGCGTACACGTACGCGCGCTTTGACGGAGGACCCAGCCATGCCCGCCGTTCATGTTCCCAAGTACTGCTTCCACAAGGCCCGTGGGCTCGCCTACGTCCGCGATCATGGCAAGGTCCTCTACCTCGGCAAGTGGAACTCGCCCGAGAGCAAGGAAGCCTACGGGCGGTTCCTGATCGAATGGGAGGCACGCCGTGCCGGCGCGGCCCTGCCGTTGCCCGAGCCCTCCGAAGAACTGACGATCGTCGAGCTATGCGCGGCCTACCTCGACTTCGCCGAGGGCTACTACCGCAAGAACGGTCGGCCGACCCGTTCGCTGGACGGCATCAAGCGCGGCATCGAGGCCGTCAATGGCCTCTACGGCCACGAGCCGGCCGCCACGTTTGGTCCCGTTCGTCTCCGCACCATTCAGGACAGCCTGGCAGCCCGCAGCGTGACACGCGCGTACGCCAACAAGCAGGTTGGCGTAATCAAGCGGATTTTCAAGTGGGGAGTTTCCCGCGAGCTGGTCCCGCCCTCCGTCCAAACTGCCCTGTCGACCGTCGAGGGCCTGCGGGTCGGCCGGAGCACCGCGAGGGAATCCAAGCCCGTGCTGCCGGTGGCCGACGACGTCGTCGACGCCACGTTGCCTTACCTACCGCCCGTGGTGGCCGACATGGTCCGTTTCGAGCGCCTGACCGGCTGCCGGCCAGGCGAGGTTGCCGCAATTCGGCCTTGCGACGTGGAACGATCCGACGAGATCTGGCAGTATCGGCCGCAAACCCACAAGACCCAACACCACGGCCGGCAGCGGATCATCTACATCGGTCCGCGGGCCCAGGCGATCCTGCTGCCTTACTTGCTCCGCGACGCCGAGGCCCATTGTTTCCAACCCGCCGAGAGCGAAGGCAAGCGACATAAGGAAATGCGGGCGCGCCGGCGAACGCGGGTGCAGCCGAGCCAGTGGAATCGGCGGAAGCCGCGGCCGGCTCGGTCGCCCAAGACCTTCTACGATCGCCACGCCTACAGCCAGGCGGTTCGTCGGGCCGTCAAGAAGGCCAACGCCGAGCGGCTGGAGCAAACGCTCCTCGCCGGCCAGGATGAGCCTGAGCTGTTGCCCCACTGGCATCCAAATCAGCTAAGACATTCGGCCGCTACTCTCCTCCGCCGACAATTCGGTTTGGAGGCCGCGCAGGTTGTGCTGGGACACGCCAAGGCCGACGTGACCCAGGTCTATGCAGAGCGGGATGCCTCGCTCGCAATGGAGGTTATGAAGCGGATCGGATAACATCGAGAAGTTTGCCGGGTTCGCGGGTCGCTCCCGCAAAGGCTTGCCGGCGCCGCGGTCACACCAACCGCCGCGGTGCCGCCGGCCAGCCCGGCGAGAAAGGTTGGTGAATCGTGGGGTATCTCATCGAGGCCGAGGCGATCGACGGCATCGCCCAAAACACAGCGCACGGTCGGGCCTTCGGTTGGGCAGCGGTGACGACTTCTGTATTGATCCAGCTCTTTCGCCACGTCGAAGATGGCCATTTCGAGTTTGCGGGCCATCGGGTGGCGATTGTCTCGATGATTAACCTCCTCATTCGTTTGCAGCGGCGTGGAGAGCAACACCCGCCTTCCCTGTTCGACTGCGCCCACCGAACGCCCGTTGAGGTCTTCGGCGCCCTGCACCGAAGTTACTTCGGCGCGGTCCGTCAATCGCTCTATAGTGTGCTCTGCGACGTCGCGGAGGTATACCTGGCTGACTGGCACGACACGCTTCCGAGTCCAGACGAAGCATTGCAGAGAGTTGGCATTCTGTCTTCGGACAAAGCCACGATCGAGGGCGTCGCCAAGACGCTCTCGTCATGGCGGGAACACGCGGCCGCACAGATACCCGAGGAATTGTGGCGTCTCGAAGGTGGTTGTTTGCGGGAATGCCAGACGGTGCTGAAAATCGCTGGGCGCTGCGCTCGCCACCAAACCGGACGCGAAACCGGACGCGAAACCGGACGCGAGAAAAAAGTTTTCACTTTCGGAGCCTCCAACGTCTCCTGCCGTGTTGCGCCTGTGCATGGAATTGCGGAAGGTACCGGAAGAGAAGAGAAAACACGGCTGGAAAACCGACAAGGCAAGCGAAATTGCAGCCGAAACTCGCCGAGACGCGGAGAGCCTCCTCAGAAAGGCTCGGCTCTATCGTTGGTTTTGGGACGGGTAGGGAAGCAGCAGGTCAGCAGCCCAAACCGGACGCGCCGCTTGCACACCTCAAGTCGACGGCAGTATTCTTGCTCGCTGTTGCTCGCTGTTGCTTAACCGGATTTGCGAAGTGAGGACGGCATGATCGACATTTCCAGTGAGACGATAATCAGCCTCGCCGACTGCGCGAAATTGCCCTGCTGGCCAGCGCGCGCGCGGGAAAACGCATCCACCTGAGCTGCATCTACAGGTACACGACAATTGGTTGCCGCGGGGTCAAGCTCGAATTCTGTCCAGGTGGGTGCCACGCGCGCGACCTCGACGGAAGCGGTGGGGCGATTTTTAGCGACGCTGACCGCGCGCGCTCAAGGACTATTGCCCGCGCCGCCGCCGCCGGCGAAGGGCCGCCGCGGGTCGATCGAGGCGGCCGAGCGGCGGCTCGCTCGCTCGGGGATTTAGCGGGTTTGTTGGGACGCGGCGGCGGTCGGTGCAGTACGGCCGCCGCCGCGTTGGGATGCTGGTAATACAGGTCATTTTGGTCAGGAGGACCGCGGGTGATTCGCGATGCTGAGGATATCATTTTGGCGGACGGGGAGCTGACGGACGCCGAGAAGGTCTTGGAGTTGGCCCTTTGGAGGCTCGGCCATGGCGCGCCGTCGTCGCAATTGGTGACGAAATTGGCCCTTGCTCAACTGGTAGGAAAGAAAGATGTTCGGAGTGTAGAGGGTCCGTTGAAGAGGCTTGCTGTTTTGGAGCGCATCAGCATTCGCCTTTGGGATAAAAGCCGGGGCACGATTGTTTTGGACGTGTGGCATCCCGCCCCGGGGAAGAGGGAGGCACGTGTTGATCCGCAACGCAGGCTCGATTTGGGGGTGGAAAACTTTGCGCAAACTTTTCCAGGGGAGGGTTCTACGGCTGCTCTGTTGGAAAACTCTGCGCAAACTTTTCCAGGGGAGGGTTCCACGGCTGCTCTGTTGGAAAACTCTGCGCAAACTTTTCCGAGCACCCCAATGGGCTCCTCCCTCCTCGCGGGCGCCCGCGTGCGTTTGTCTTCTTGTCTTGTCTTTTTGTCGTCGTCGACGACACAAGGGGAGGGGATAAGAGGGGAGGTTCTCGCGAGGGCGGAGGAGATCTACCAGGCGATTTTTTCCCACCGGCCCGGGACGAAGCTAGATCTCGAAACTCGGAAGTTTATTCTGACCGTCGCCGCGGCGGCGGTTTTGCTCGCTGGTGAATTTCCCGAGTTTTGCGAGTGGATCGCATACAGTGTGAGCGCGACTGCCAGAGCTAAGGCAGAGCGCCCCGGGGCTCATTTGCAAGTTACCCTGCGGGAATTCCCTGATTGAGTATGCGGGGGTTGCGAATTCGCGCGACGAGGCCGATGTGATGCTGGGGAAGCTGCTGCACGCGGCGCGGCCGCACGCGAGGCCGCTGTTCGCGAGGCAGCCGGCCGCGGCTTCGGTGCCGGGGAGTGGGGAAGGAAGTTTGAAAGAATAGGGCCGGGCGGCCTCCGCGTGGGGCAACGCTCGGTTTATCACCGTAGGAGGCCGGCCCGGCTTGCTCGTAATTGCAGCATGGGATGCCCAATTCAAAGAAGTCTGGCGTTTGAGGCGACAGCCGACGATCTGCCGGCCCGTCGGCTGCTGGTCGACGACCGCCCGCGATCGCCGCGGAGTCGCACGGGTACGCCCGTGCTCGCCGGCGATGCTTGGCGTGAGCAGTCGGTCCCCGTCGAGTTCCTCCTTCGAGTTTTTTCCTTCGTTCGAGAATGCGGAATGGGCGTGACCGAGGCCGACGTTGCCCAGGCACTCGGCCTCGATCGTCAGACCGCCGCCCTCCGCCTGGCCCGGCTGGAAGCGGCCGGCTGCATCGTGAAGATCGAGTACTCGCGGCCGAACGGCGACGGCAACTTGTTGCCGCTATTTCTTAAGAAATCGAGGGTGTGAAATGTCTGGCGAAATCGCGTATAAGCTGACCGCCGAGGAGAAGCAGGCTCGACGCCATCCATAAGGTGGCAGAGGCGTTCGCCGGTGCGGAAAAATCCGCCAAGAAAATGACGGACGGCACGAGGGAGGCGAAGCGCGAGCAGGAGGAAATGGGGCGGATTGCCAAGCGGGCCATCGAGGACGCCCGGACGCCGTTGCAGCGCTACAACGAGCAGCTGCTGCGGCTGACGGAGTTGCTGCACGACGGCAAGATCAAGCAGAACGAGTACGACCTGGCCGTTCAAAAGGCAAAGGGTTCGCTGCACGAAGCGGGGACTGCCGGCGAAAACGCCTTCGGCCCGCGAGCGCTGGGTATGGTCAGGCAATTCGCCGGCGCTCTGGGAATTGGCGGCGGCATCGCCGGCGCCGTGGCCCTAATCAAGGCGCAGTGGCAACAGGTAATCGAGGTTCAGCGGCAGGCTCTCGACGTCACCCTGTCGCAAGCCGACGCCCAGGCGGGCGCGATTCAAATGTTGGGGCCGCGATCCGCGGCCGAGCGCGAGGACTTTATCAAGCGGATCGGCAAAATCTCGGAACGGACGGGGGTAAGCGAGAAGGACCTCTACGTCCGCAGCCAAGAGGCCCTCTCTGCCCGCGGCGATCTCCCCGTCTCTCGTGCGCTCGAGGCCGTTGAAGCCTCCGCCGAAATGGAGCGGCGCGACACGCAAGCGGGCAAGGCCCTCGCCGGCGGGGCCCTTGACATCGAGAAGGTCATGCCCGTGAAGGGTCGAGAAGCTCTTGGGTACCTGCAATACTGGACCGAGAAAGCTCGCTTGACGGACCTCGGCGACGTGAGCCAGAGCCTGGCGCCGGCGTTGACGGCTGCCATCGGCAGCGGTTCGTCGCCGAACGCGGCGGGAGCGGCCTGGGCGGCGATTACGCAATCCGCGGTCGACCCGACGGGGCGTCGATCCAAAACCGCGGGGATTCAACTCTTCGCCCAGCTCGAAAAGTTCCTCCCGGCTGAGGGCGACCAGTACAGCGAGGCCCAATACCAGCATGATAAGGCCGCCTTGGAGCGCGAACGGAAGGCCAAAGGGCAAGCGGCAGAGCACGCCGTCGATCGCGACCCGCAGTTGTTGCAGCGAATTGCCGCGTTGCGGTTGGAAGAGAACAGTCTTCCGCGGTTGGGCGCCCATGCTAATGCCGCCCGGCGAACGGCGCAGCAAATGAAACGTGACGAGCTTGCCCGGCTGCGGCAGACGGCGCGTGAAGAAGCGGAGGCTCGCGTCGCCGCGTCGCCGGAGTTTGCCGGATCGCAAGAACGTTTCGCTCTGGAGGAACAAAAGCTTGCGGAACGCCGGCAGCGGAGTAAAGCGATCATCGCGACCGGCCTTCGTAGCGTCGAAGGTCGAATCGCGTACTTGCAAACGCACCCGCAGGCCGCGAAGAAGTTCATGGAGCAAGCCTCTTTCGAGGCCGTCGCCGAAATGCCCGTCCGACAGTTGGTGACCGGCAAGGGCCGGGCCGCTGAAGCCTACAAGGAGTTCGTCGCCGGAGCGCCGAAGATCTCGGAACTGGAGGGAGGGTTTCAGAAGCGCGTGAAGCTGAAGTATGGCACTCCGATTCAGGCCGTTGCGAAGGCGGATACGGAACAACAGGCGGCCAGCGAGGCACTTGCCACGGCGAATCTGCACCCGGCGTCGGTTGCCGACGTCCGCAAATACTTCCGAACGAACCTAGAGCAGGCCGGTGAGGGCTATCTCTCGGCGAAGGCCACGGAGTTCTTATTCAACCGCCTGGTCCCAAACCAACAGCTTGAATTCGCGGCACACACCTATCGCGGTGAAGCTGCCAAACTGCGAGGGTTTTCCCAGTCCTACTACGACAAAGAGAGCGGGGAGGTCAGGTATACAAACAAAAGCCTTCCTACGACCCCCGAGGGGTTGAAACAGGCAGAGGCCATGGACCGCCTGGCGGCTTCGGTGGAGAAGCTCATTGATGAGCTGAAGAAGAACAGCGAGGCGACTGAAGAGAACACGAAGGGCGGCAGTCCGCCGGCTCTCGGCCCCCAGCATGACCCAGGAGACCGACGCTGACTCGGGTCCTCCGGGCGGCCGGGGAGCCGAAAGGTGTCCCACGGCTATCGCCCGGTGGTGACCTATAGTCCGTCCGTCCTTTGACGTTTAAAAAAACAACGATTCACCCTTTTTTTCAAGGAGTTTTCTCGATGACACGCCAAAAAGGCACTGCGGACTTGAAAGATGCGATTCGCTCGACTGTAAACGGGGGAATCCCCCCCAACGGCGATGCGACGGGCGGGCTGTACGCCGCCGCGGCGGAGGCAATTCGCTCCGGCGACGACGCGGCCGCAATCGCTGCAATACGCGACCTCGACGAAGCTCGCCCGCGGGATCTGCTTATCGCCTTTAGGATGGCGATCCAGGCTGAAGCCGAGGCCGCCAGGGCGGTCGCCGCCGGTGAGGGACAGGCGGCGAGGGCGGTCACTTTGGAGCACGCAGCCGCGTTGTTAAAGCGAACGCCGGCGGAGAACGCGGAGAAAGCGATTGAGCTGGCTCGCGAGGTCGAGTTCCTAGAACGCGAACAGCGGGATGCCGTGGCCCGGGACAATGCGGCCATGAATGCGGCCGTCGTCGTTGCGGCTTTGCACGACAGCATGCCAAGACTTTTCGGGCTTCCCGCAACCGGCCCCCAGGGAAATCCTGACAACATCACTGTCGAAATGGATTCCTACCTGAAGGCCGTGGGAATTCGGGAACTCGAATGCCGCGACGGCTGGCTGTTTTCCAAATTGATCGCCCCGCCGCCAGGGCCTCGGCGACGTCTTCGGGCCCGCGGGTGAAACAAGGAGGAAGCACATTATGCAGAGAAACCTACTTCGACCGTTCACCCTTCGAGCCGAGAGCATCGACGCACCAGAGCGAGCAATTATCGCCACGATTGCGACGGAAGCGCCAGTAGAGACGTTTGACTGGCAGTCCGGCCGAATCATTCGCGAAACGTTGCTGATGAGCGGCGTCGAAATCGCCGCACACATCCCGCTTTTGACCGATCATGCGCGGCAAATTTCCAATATGATCGGGGACGTTCAGGAGGTCCGTGTCGAGGGCGACCAACTCGCGGCTGCGTTGCGGTTCGCGGCAGGGACGCCAGCCGCGGACCAAGCGTGGAAATTATACGGCCAGAAATTCGGCCGGCAGGTCTCGGTCGGGTATCGCGTGCTCGCCGCGGAGGAGATCCCGGCCGGCCGCAGCCGATTCATCGCTGGAAGAAACTTCACCGCCCCGCGCAACGCGCACTGCGCATCGTGACCCGCTGGCAGCTAAGAGAGGTTAGCTTAACGCCAATCGGCGCCGACGCCGGCGCGATGACAAGAAGTTTTCATTTTCAAACTGAAAGGATCGCACACGTGAACACTACGCTTTCTGATGCACTGGGCGGGTCCGTCCGCTCGATGCGGTTTCCCGAGTTTCTCGCGGCGGGGCTGAAAAGCCGCGGCGAGGAAATCCCGCTGAACGATCGCGATCTCTGCCGAACGGCATTGTCGTCGCCCGCCGGAGTCGCCGACCTGGCCGGGATTGTGAAGACGTCGCTGCTTGCCGGCTTTCGCGGGGCTTCCGATTCGACCGCCGGCTGGCTCCGCACGATCGACCTGCCGAACTTTTTGTCGGCGCAGATCGCGTCGGTCGAGATTTCCCCGCCCTTGAAAAACTGCGGCGGGGGGGAACGGCGGCAACCGTTGCGTTCGGATTGGGGGCAGAAAGTTGGCGACTCGCCCGCTTCGCCGCCAACTTTCTGGTTGATGAGGAGGACATGATCGACGGGTCGCGAATCGACTTCTACGCCGTTGCCCTGCAAGAGGTCGGAGCCGCCGCACGCCGGTTGATCCCAGACCTAGTGTATTCCACGCTGCTCGCGAACGGGAACCTCGCCGACGGCAAGGCGATCTTCCATGCCGACCGCAGCAATGTCGGGACTCCGGCGCTTTCCGACACTTCGTTGGACGCCGCGCTTGCTGCGGTTGGAAACCAAGTCGGCGCCGATGATCGCGGCGATCCCGTTCACCTCGGCCTTTGGCCGAAGTTCCTTACGGTCCCGCCCGATCTGTTCGGCCTGGCCAAGCGGCTCGCCCGCGCCATGGCCACCGGCCAAGGGGACCTTTCGGTTCGTGCGGAAAGTCGCCTGGGCGCCGCCGGCGTCGTCGACCCGGAGAGGGAGGTTGTCGCAACCGGCCTTGCGACCAACTGGCTGCTGAGTTGTCCGGCGGATGCCGGACCGGGCGTAGTGCTTGGCGCATTGAACGGGCGGGTCGAGCCGAGCATCCGCCACTATGCCCTCGGGGCGGGTGAGTGGGGCATCGGCTTTGACGTGGTGCTCGACCTCGCGTGCACCGTCGCCGGCCCGCGCTCGCTCTACTTCTCGAACGGCACAACTTGATCCAATCTCCGCCGGGCGTAGGCTTCGCCTTCCTTCGTTGGGCCTGGTGGAGATGGGCCGGCGGGCCGGCCGGGAAGTTGGCGATTCCCGGTCGGGCGCCGGCGGTTTTGCGGAGAAGCGATATGGCGGAAATTCGGGACAACAGTGGTGAGGAAGAGCAATTTGACCTTTCGGAGCTTTGCTGCCCCAAGTGCGGATGCAACGCCGTAAAGGTCCTTGCCTATCCTCGTGGCGATATGCCGGAATTGGATGCGGTTGCCAAGAAATGGTCTGGCCAATGGTGGGGGTCAAGCGGCAAGGCCCGATGCGAGTTTTGCGGGATCGACTTTCCAATTGCGGCCGAAACGGACTGACCGGCGGCTGTTGACAATCCGGCCAAAATGCCAATAATTGGTCCACGGCGGTCGAATCAGACGGCCGCCAGGGCTTAAGAACCCCTTCAGGAGATTCGTCGATGTTCCGAACAGGCCGCAAGCCGTCGTATCTGTGTGCGTTCCCGAGCCGATCCGCGTTGGCGGGTTTTTTGCAAGGTCGCACGGCGTCTCCTGACGCTTCTTAGCAGGTACGACGGCTTGCGGTTTTCTGCCTGCGCCAACGCGTGCCTGGAGAAAACACATGATCGGCTGCACGAGGGTCAAGGTGGTCGACGATCTGGCTAACCACACCACGATCGTCGAGACGAAGCGGGAACGCGGCGACGTCTTTATGGACCTGGTCAAGATCGCCAGGGAGGCGAACAGGAAACGCGAGGATGCCCTGAAGATGAGCGTTCACCTGGCCGCGGATCTCATTATTGTTCACTATCACACCACAACCACGAGCGAGGTTGCCAGCAAGTTCAACGCGGAAGTAATCGCGTTGGGGAACCCGATTCGCGACGTCGAGCGGATCCTCTGGCCGCGGCCGAGAGGAGGTGCCGCATGAACAGCAAAGTCCTTGCGAAGATGAGCGCCGGCGCCGCACTGGTAGCAAACGGCCAGTCTCTCCGCCTGGCCGCCGAATTGCTCGGCTTCTCGCCGCGGTACTTTGAGAACCTGGCCCACGATTTTCCCGAGGCGTGGGCCCAGCAACTCGACGTTGCCCGTCGGCAATCCAGGAAGGCGAGCGCCGGGCGGACCTCGACACGATCAAGCGAGCGGTCGCGCTCGTGGCTGCCGGCAGCTCGATCGCCGCGGCCGCCCGGACACTTGCGATCGAGCCGCGGCGGTTGCACAAGCTGAAAGAGCGACGACGGCAAGAGTGGCGCGTAGAATTGACGCTTTCCCGCAAGCAACTTAACTTGATCGGCTTTCAGCACCCGACGGGGCCGCCAGAGGAAACGCGGGCGCGAATCCGCAAAGCCACAGCCCTCGCCGCGGCCGGGCTGAGCTTCCTGGAAATCGCCAGGCGAATGGACGTTGCCCCCGGCACGGTCGATCATTGGCGCGACAGCTACGCTTCCACCTGGCACGAGGAATATGCTCGCGCGATGGAAGCTGCTGTCCTGCTCGTGCGATCGCAAGCCGGCAGCGGCGAAGTTCTTGAGGATCCTGCCTTGTACATTGAGCGGGCCCGGGCCGCCGATCGCTGGACGCGCGGCAAACGGCCAGGCACTCTTCCCGGCCGACGAATCTCCCACGGTCGGCAGTTTCTACGCAACGTACTACCTGCCGGTGCGGCTTGCGGACAGTCCCGCCGTTACGAAAGCGGCTTACGAAGGGACGATCCGCCTGTGGCAACTCCTCAGCGGCGATCCGCCATTGGCCGAGGTCACAACCGAGGCTCTCGCCCGCTTCAAAGCCGCCCTGCAAAAGATGCGAGCCAAGGCCCGCGTCGGATACATGGCGGCGAACACTGTCCGCAAGCATTTGCGGCACCTGCAAAGCGTGCTCGACCTGGCCGGACCGCCGGGCCGCTATCACCGGGATGCCGCCGGCATCCTTGCCGCCTCGCCGTGGGTCCGGCCGCCGCGGGCCGAACAGAAGGAGCCGCGAACCGTCAGTCAGGAAATTCTCTCCGACGTCTACTTGGCCACGGTCTCGATGGAAGAACCGCGGTTTCCGGGCGTCAAGGCGCCGGCATGGTGGAAGGCCCTGCTGGCGATCGCCTTCAACACCCAACTCCGCCGGCGATCGCTGTTCGAGATGCGGATGGAAGAAATCGACTGGGCAAATCGCCTCCTCGACCTTCCGCCAGCACGCTTGAAATCGCACCGCCGGCAGCGGATCCATCTGAACGCCGTGTCGATCGAGCACCTGCGGATGATCCGCACCGATCGCGAGCTGGTCTTTCCGTGGCCGAACAGCCTGGTTCACTTTCACCGCTGCTTTCATCGGCTCCAGGATGCGGCCGGCGTTCCTCGCAAAGACCACTTCGGCTTGCATGATCTGCGACGGACCGCGGCAACTGCGTTGTGGGAAGACTCGCCGGCGGCCGCACAATGTGCCTTGGGACATCGCAGCGCGAGCACAACAAGAAATCACTACGTCGACGCGACCTCGATCGTCGGTCGCGCCCTGGATTCGCTCGCCCAACCGGAGGCGTTTTTGGGTGCGAGTGCTTGACCCATTTCGCGCGAAATCGAGGAGGGAAACCTACGACGTCCATCCGCATTGGCGGCGGTGTCAGTGCCGAAATTCTGTATGTCGCGCACGGCCGAAAGTACTGCGCATTACTCGCGGAATCTGGCATATTTTCGCAACCACTTGCAAAAGAGAGAGGTTTGCTGTAAAACACCCGCAAGCTGAGACTTGCGAGTGTTTCGCGGAGGGTCGGCGCGCTGCTCGACAAGCTGGGGGTCGGAAGTTCGAGCCTTCTACCGCCCACATCACAAAGCCTTACGCAGCAATGAGTTGCGTAAGGCTTCTTTTTTACCAGTTTTGTAAGGATGAGTTTGTAAGGGGTTTTGTAAGGGTTTGGGATGACCTGCCCCCGTTTTCTGTACCAAGGGTTATGAGAGTATTGGTTGGGTAACGGGTAATGGTAAACCTCTGAACTCTCGGCTGTGCCGCCGCTGCTGGATACGAAAGACAATCTTCTGACGAACGAGGTCATATCATTCCTCCACGGGGATGCTTCCATCTGATCCTGTCAGGATAGCAGGAAACAGTGGGAGGTCGATCGGCCCTTTAGCTCTTATCCTGTCTTCCCCGAAGAGATCACGTCAGCAAACAGAGCCCGAAGCTCATTTTCGTGCTGTCCCGTTGCTGTGTGGATAATGACCGCCTGGTTTCGGCCATTGCTGTGAACCTTCCTGACGCCGAAGCCATGCCCTTTCAAACGGCGTTTGGTCTGGGCGGCACTCAGATTGACATATAGCCTCGTGCCTTTGATTTCGTTCATTTCATTCACCCCAGATATTCTCCGATGGAAATATCAACCCGTCAATGCTGAATCTCCCGTGCCTTGGCACAAAGACTCTGTAGCTCGGCAACGATTGGATGGGGGCCGAACGGCCACCATCGGGTCTTGGGAATGAAGATAATGCGGTCGCCATACGGAGACAAAGGCTGGAGATGAATCGTGACGGTCGGCGGGTTGAGCCAACGGTTCTCCGTGATACGGTCTACCTCGGACAGCGGTATGCGAGCCGCTGAGCGATAGTTTGAGACATAGAAGGCCTCGTCGTCCACCCGCACTCGCTTGACGCGACCACACCACCAAACCAGGAAGACAGAACCGGCAAGCCAGCCGACAAGAAACTCCCATTTCATCCGGTCGGGTGGAGGAGCATTGTTCTGTCCATGAAACGCATCGAGCCAGAGGCCACAAGTTCCGAGGCCAAAGACTGCAATCCATAGCAGGGGAAAGACCCACTTCATGAAGAACGTCTGGGCTGATGATATGGTGCGGGGCATGATGGGCGGGGTGCGGTTGTCGATAGCGGGCGAAGAGCGTGATTCCATTGGATTATCGTCATCCCATATCCCGCTATCGTGGCAATCAGAATGTGCGGTAAATCTCACAGTTCGGCAACGCTTGCTGCAATTCCTTCACGCCCTTCTCCGTCACCTGCGTCTTTGTAAGATACAACCATCGGAGATGAACCAGTCCTTTGAGATGCACAATGCCGCCATTCGTCACCTTCGTGTTTTCGAGGGACAAGAAGCGGAGTTGGGGCAGTGCCCTGAGGTGTTGCAAGCCAACGTCCGTCACCTGCGTGTCGCCCAGACGCAACCATTCGAGTTCCCCAATCTCTCTGAGACGTTCAAGCCCGTCATCCGTTATTTGTGTGCCGTCGAGGAATAAGGCCACAAGTCGAGGCAGCCTTTTGAGATGGTCAAGTCCAGTATCAGATACTTGCGTGTTATCGAGCCATAAGCATTGGACTCGGCTTAGCTCTTTAGTGAGATGCTCAAGATCAGCGTCCGTCACCTGCGTTTGGGCAAGACGTAGCTGAGCAACGCTTGCGAAGAAATCGTCGCCAAGAAGGTTGCATAGCCATTTTGGTTCCGGCGGTGCTGACTTCGGTTTATTCACTTCTTGATAGCTGAATACCACGGTGCCATCTGACATCTTGCTCAGTTGATAATCGTATTCAAGCCAGCCCCCCATATTCCTAATCTGTTCCACTATCCTTTTCTGCTCCCTCGCCCTCTTCATCTCCACTGCCAACCAACTGAACGAAATGGCGACGGCGACGGTCAGCACCAGCAGCGACCGAAGAGAGAACTGAAATCGCCAACGGAAACAGAGGGCGACCAGCCACCAGATCAGCATCAACACCATCGTAACACCGACAACTGCAATGGCGATCAGCACCGTATAACCCTTGGGAAACCACGGTTCGGATAGAAGAAGAACTGCCTCCGCAGCCAGCAGGACGACCAGCAAACGGCCTGGTGTTGGCTGATACCAGCGGAGTTTTGGGGCCTTTTCGGGGGTGGGGGAGGTGTTCATCGGTTACTTCGGCTCTCCCCCAAGGTACATGTGTTTGTAGTCGTCGATCCAGCCAATCTTCACGTCGTCGCTGACAAACTGAACGAGTATCGCGGCGTTCTTGTCCGCGACCACGAAAATCGGCTCCGTTATATCGTAGGGAATCATCGCCCAATAGAGCTTGAGTTCGTTGGCGGTAGGTCGCCGGATCGCCGCCTTGGCACCACATCTGTATTTTCGCAGAAAAGCCTTCCAAAAGGCGGCGACTTCTTCTTTGCCCTGAAAGAGCTTCCCGTCGAACTTCTGCGTGCCATTGCTTGTCGGCACTTCCATCGCGGTGACGCCAGTGGCGATCTTCTTCATTTCGGCATCATCCTTGATGTTCCGCCACAGTCCAGGGCCGCAGATCAGCGTCGAGGTAAATACCCCGTCGTCCTTGTGGTCGGCGGCCAGAAACGCCTGCGACAGCTTCGCCAACGCTTTGCGGTTCACATCGGCTCCCGCCTTCTTGTAGACGACGCCCTTTGGGACAACAGCATCCTTGGAGAGCAGTTCGTCAAATCGAAGCACTTTGTTGGCCCGAGCCAAGTCAGGGTCGTTGGGAATTGGAAGTTTGTGAGATTCAGCGGCCCGCTTATTATATTGTTCCAACGCCGCCGAAAGTTGTTTGAGGCTGTTCGCTGCCTGCTCCCGACCTCCAGCTTCACGGCGAGCCTGGAGGGCAACCGGCAGCACCACTACGCAGAAGACAAGGCCCACGCCCGTTACAGCGGCGAGAACAATTGAAAGGACGATAAGTTTGGTGCTGCTTTTCATCGGTATGGGTTACCCCTCGCTCTCATCGTAATCGTGTCTTCGTGCGGCCCGCCAGCCCTCTTCCCAACAGCGGCGTTCCTTTTTCTCCTCATCGTAAGGGTTGTCGCTGACATCGACGCCGTCCCAGTAGGCGTCGTAGCCCTCGTCATAGGCGTCGTTGGTGGACATAGGTCGCTCTCACTTTCTCCCGCTGCCGCCAGGGCAAAGACGACCATCGACTGTCGGTTACACCATCCCCAACTCCATAGCGATCTTCGCCACCCTCGCCCTTGCTTGGTGCGGGGTTATCTTGCGGGTCTTCCTCAGAAAACGAACGGCTTCCTCTTCTTCGCCCATTCGCACCAATCCGTAGAGCCGTGTTTCCCATTTCACGTCCACCCCAGGGGCGGCAGGCCACAACCATTCAACGTGAATGGTGCTGTGCGGGGTGCCGCCACAAATCAGAATCCGCCGCCGATCATCAGGAAAATGGGCCTTCTTGTAGTCCACCAGTTCGTCGATCATTCCATTGACACTGTTCGACTTCAATTCGTTCCAGAGAGCCGGATTTTCGGCCTCGATGGTCTCCCACCCACTGCGATACCCCTCTCTGTCATGATCGAGGCCGACGCATTCGTTCCACGCCACATTGGCAAACATCAAAGCGACGTGGAGAGCCTCAGACGAATGAGGCACGTCTGGATTGGGAAGGTGAAAGAATCAGCCGCTTTCAAGGCGTAGTATTTTCTGTTTTTGTTCCGCCTGGAGCGAGTGTCTGATCCGTTGACGGACACTTTGCACCGTGTGACCAAGATGCAACCGGCACCAATTCCAAACGTCCTGGGTCGTAGTCTCCGTCATGGCGGCCTGCACCGTATCCACCGTCACGTTGCCGACCAAAGCGCCGATGCTCAACGCCATTCCTGTCAGCCCGTGCTGGCCCCGCTCGCCCGCCACGGTTTTGAACTTGCCGATGATCGACTCCAAAATCTCGCTCGATCCCAACAGCCGTTCTCCCTCCCGCACCTGCTGCCCTTGCAACTCGACGAACTCCAGCAACTGTTTGCGAAGCCGACACGCCGCCGGAGTGGCGGGTTTCGGCAGCATCGCGGCAAGTTCTTCGGCGGCCTTGGCGTGGATGCCCTCGTGACGCACATAGTGTTCCACCGCCCCGATCACCGCGAGCATCTCTCCCCAACGCCGCACTTGCGGGACGAACTTCCGCAACCATCCCAGCTTCTCTTCCACACGTCGGACGTTCAAGCCCGCCTTCCGCATCGCCTTCGGACGATCCAGCAGCCGCAAGGACTCCTCGGCCCAATCCACCAGCACATCGACGTTCATGTAGCGCGCCTTGCTCCGTTGCTGCGGAGGCGCCAACGCTGCCAGCGGGGTAAACGACACCTGCTGCTTGAATCGATGGACTTTTCCCACGAACACTTGCCACAAAGCATCCCCTTCCAGGGCGTGTTTCAACAGGCATGCCGTCTTGTGCTTGATGTCGTACAACCATGCCGTGCTTGGATGCTTCTGGCGAAAACGGGCGATGCCGCGATGCAAGTCCGGCCCGCCGTCGCTCACGATTGCCCGTGGAATTCCCGTCTTGGCGGCCGCCGCTTGGAACTGCCGAAAAACCACCTCCCCGTTCGACTCGGTCACCGGCACCAGGTCGATCAGTTCCACGTCCTCCTGGCCGAGGACCCGGTCGTCGGCGTCCCAGTTCGATTGGCGCAGCCCGACGAGGATCAGGCATTTCCGCTCGCCCAACTGCATCGTGTGGTCTACGATCCATATCCAATCGTCGGCCTGGATTTTGGGGCGGCTGAGTTGGTGCAGCCCCAATCGCAACAGCCACAACCGCGCCGAATAGTAACTGGCGATTCTTACGTCGAGGTTGCACCAGCGCCAGTGCATCGCCAGCACGGCCGCTACGCGCCGCAGTCGCGTGCCCGCGCGGAGCACCAACGCCAGGGTGCCCGCCACCACGCCCAGCGGGAACTGGTGCCGGGCCAGCGGACGGTCCAGGTCATCTGGCCGCAACAGTGCCAAGTCGCGCGGGCCGACATCGGCGGGCACCGGAGCCGTGCGTGGTGCGTTTTTTTGTCTTCGCCTCGACAGGCGTCGTTTCCGCCGGGAGATTTGTCCGCAGGTCTTGCACTTCGGCTTTCCAGCGATTACGGCTTTTGGTCATCACCGCCAAGCGGTACTTCAGGCTCTTGTTCTCCCGTTTGGCCGCCTTGCACTTGGCCTTCCACTTGTCGCGGCTCCGACAGAAGAATCGAAGCAACTTGGAAATCGGACTCCGAAACGGCAGTGATTGACGGATCGACACTGGACCACCTCCATGCAATGTCCAAAAAACCCGACAAGGCCACGAGGCCACACCAAAAAACGAACAATAATGGAACACAAATCGCCAAAACACACTAGATCAGTTTCGCTCGAGAATTTGGAGGTTTTCACCTCCCCACGTCTGGATTGTGGAACAGTCGTTCCGACATTTCCTTCATGATGTCGGACATCTTGCGGGGCTTGTCGGTCATCAATATCCTCCTCTGTTATTCGTCGTCTCTGACAATCGCCCCCTTGCCCAAATCAATCACCATCGACGCCACCTGGATGGTGAAGAACTTCTTGAACGTCTTGAACGAGAGGTCTTTCGGCCACAAGCTCGAATCAGTATACCACGAATTGAGTTCTTCCTCGAACATCGCCTTGAAATGGCGGCGTACTTGGGCTTCCGGCTCATCCCGCCCTACTGGAAGGAGGAAGGTAGTGGGGGCTTCTCGGATTTCGTCCAGGGTCAATTTGTCGTCGTCGCCGGAGTTGATCCAGGCGAGACACGCCTCGGTCGGAATCAGCGTGACGGCGATGCGGTTGATTGGGGATGGTGCAGTCATCAAATAGACCTATTCCTTGCCTTCACCTTCCCCGGCCCAATGGCTGGCACAAAGCGATGCTATCAGATACCCGATCATCAGCAGCCAGACCACAGTACGAAATCCGAAGCACCTGTAAATGCTGCAAAAGACGGCAACCACGAATGTGGCGATCATCATCGCCTTGATGCTGTACTGGGCTTGCTGTTTGATGAATTGGTAGATGAACAGGACGAGCACGATGAGTAAACAGGTTCCCATGAAGACGTAGTGAGAGTAGTCGTTCCCTCTCCAGCCACCTTCGGCCAAGAGCAGGCAGATGAAGATCAACTGGACCCCATAGTACCACCAAGGCATTTGTTTCTTCGCCTTCTTGAACACCACCCTCACCTCGATCGGAGAATCGATTTTCCCCAGTTCGTTTTCCATAATTGCCTTGGCGTGTTCCAGGCGGAAACCGGTTTCTCCAACGCCAATCAGTGGGAAGGCGATCGACTTGAAGCCCTTTTCGGTGGCCAGGATCATCGCATTCTTGACAGATTGGCGGATCGACCACTCCGACGCCCCCCAATATATCCTGTTCGCAGCAACGTGGATGATGGCCTTGAATGGCAGTCGTCCCGCCGAGGTCAGCACAGCACCGCCCAATGGGGTCGAGCCGTGTTTCCGAAGCTCTTTGAACGGGCCGGTGCCGCCATGCCGCTTGATCGCCCCTGAGACGCCCTGCGGCAGCAGCAGCCACCAGGGAACGATATTGCGATTCCAGGCATTGACGATCACATCAACGTCTTGGTCGAGGAGATCGCCTTCAATGGTGGTGGGCTTCATTTTCTTTCGGGCGATGTCTCCGATACCACCGCCTTCCCAGTAAGCGTGTCACCTTGCTTCTTCCGAGAACAGATCGCCCTTTGGCCACTCCTTGACTTCGTCGGCGGCTTTCAAGAGCGTTTGCAGCAACTCCCCGTAGAAATTGCCCTTCTCCGCGGACTGGCCGTTGAACAACGCCGCCATTACGATTCCGTGGTGATAGCGGATCAACATCGTCCGCGTGCCGGCCAACAAACCGTCGTGGAACCAGTAGTTTCCCCTCGGCTGCAAAACGATGACCCAGCCTAAACCATAGTATCGATTCGTCCCCTTGCCCGTATACACGGGCGGATCGGAGAGACTCGCGGTTTTCGCAATCGATTCGGGCTTGAGGATTCGCGGCCGCCGCTGACCGTCGAGCGCCGCGGCGAAACGCACCAGGTCGGCGGCCGAGGCGATCCATCCGCCGTGCGAATCGAGGGCTTCGAGGTAGAAGCCGCCGTAGGGCTCATCGACGAGCTCCTTTTCCTCGGGAAACACCGACCGGACGCGTTTCTCGTGTTCCCGCGTATGGTAGACGACCTCCCCCGGGGCGCGGTCGGCCCGTCGGGTCTTGCCGAGCTTCATGCGGGTGATTCCCGCCGGCCGCAATACCATCTCGCGCACGGCGTCTTCGTACGGTTTGCCGGTCACGGCTTCGATCACGCGCCCCAACATGCAGTAGCCGAAGTTGGAATAGGCGTAGCGCGTGCCCGGGTCGAAATCCAGCGGCCGGCCGAGCATGTAGCGAATGATCGCCGCCCGATCGAGCGGTGGCTTGGGGAGTTGGGGGATGAACATCGGATCGAGACTCTTGTTCCGATCGAACCCCGCGGTGTGCCGCAACAATTGCTCGATGGTGATCTGCCGCCAGCGCGGATCGAGGTGCTTTTCCGTATCGGCGCCGAACTTCTTCAAGTACGGCAGGATCGGATCGCTCAGTTTCAGCCGCCCCTGCTCGACCAGCAGCAGGATCGTCGCCGCCGTGAACGGTTTCGAGATGCTGGCGATCCGCATCAGCGCCGTCGGTTGCATCGGCACGCGGTTCTTGCGGTCGGCCCAGCCGAAGCCGCGGGCGTAGACCAGGCGGCCGTCCTTGGCCACCGCCGCCGTGCCGCCGGGAAGCTCGTATTTCTTCATCAAGTCCGTAATCCGCCGATCGAAACAGTCGAACTCCTTCACCTCCGTTCCCGTGCGGCAAATCTCCTCCCCGGCGGAAAGAAATTGCGGTAATGGAAGCAGAACCAGCAGAATCAACGTGCATCGCATGATGTCGCTCGCGGTAGGAAAGTTGCAGGAGGGAAGTGTGTGACGGTGTCGCAGCAGCTCCTTTCAATTTCCCGCCGCGCGAGGCAAAAGTCAACCTGCCGCGACGATCTTCACTCGGAATCGCCTTGCCCCCTCAACCGAACCGGCGAACGCCACCCCTGTCCACGATTTGCGGGAAACGACGATTCACGGTAGAATCGACGTCGCATTGGCCTTCTCGGATCTCCCAATTCGCTCCGGCTCGCATCGATGAAACTCGCCCTCTCGACTTACGATTTGAAGACCAGGCATCCTTTCACCATATCGCGCGGAACGACGGTCGTTCAGCCGACGCTCGTGGTGACGCTCGAAGAGGACGGCATCCGCGGCTACGGCGAGTCGAACCACTATCCGTTCTACGGTTGCACGCTGCAAAACATGGCCGCAGCGTTGGAGTCGGTTCACGGCCACCTGCTGTCGCGGCGGATCGGCGATCCGGCCGTGTTGTGGCAAGAGCTCGACGGGCGGCTCTCGTCCAATCGCTTCGCACAGAACGCGCTGGATCAGGCCGCGTGGGATCTTTGGGGCAAAGTCCGCGGCGCCCCGGTGTGGAAATTGTGGGGTTTGACGCTCGACGATTGCCCGCCGACCGACTACAGCATCGGCATCGATCCGATCGAGACAATGGTCGCCAAGCTTCGTCAAATGCCCGGCTTCCCCGTCTACAAGGTCAAGCTCGGCACGAAGAACGACGTCGAGATCATTCGGGCCTTGCGGCAAGCGACCGACGCCGTCTTTCGCGTAGACGCCAACTGCGCGTGGACCGCCGACGAGACCATCGACAAATCCCACGCCCTGAAGGAACTGGGGGTCGAGTTCATCGAACAGCCGATGGCTCGCGAAAACCGGCGGGAGATGGAGAAGGTCCATCGCGATTCCGTTCTGCCGATCATCGCCGACGAGAGTGCGCAGACCGAGGGAGACGTCGCCCGCTGCGAGGGGCTTTTCCACGGCATCAACGTCAAACTGCCGAAATGCGGCGGCCTGACCCCCGGCAAGCGGATGCTGGAGGACGCCCGGCGACGCGGCATGAAGACCATGGTCGGCTGTTTCGCCGAATCGAGCGTGGGCATTTCGGCCACCGCCCAGGTGCTTCCGTTGGTGGATTACGCCGATCTCGACGGAATCCTGTTGATTGCCGAGGACGTCGCCAGCGGAGTGACCATCGACCGCGGCCGCGTATTGTTTCCCAACGAAAACGGCTGCGGCATTCGCATGTTGCGGTAAGCGGCGGCGTGCGGATGTCTGGCTTGTGGAGTCGGATGGTGTATGTCGTCCATTAGCCGGGGGCCAACGGCCCGCGGTGCTGTGGCCGCGTATTCCGCGAGCCGTTGGCCCCCGGCTATTGCGGCATTCTCTCTCGGACCGTCAATGGCCTGCTCTCCGCTTCCCCTTTACTTCTGTTCGCAAGGGGGAATAATGGGGAAATGCGTTGGAGCACCGACGGCAGCAGCCGCGTCTACGAGGAGACGAACAATGCAACTTGGCATGATCGGTTTGGGCAGGATGGGCGCCAACATGGTGCGGCGGATACTCGCCGCCGGCCACGCCTGTGTCGTTTACGACATTCACTCGGAAGCGGTCAAATCGCTCGCTGACGAAGGAGCGACGGGAGCAACGTCGCTTGAAGATTTCGTCAAGCGACTCGGTCGGCCGCGCAACGTCTGGATGATGGTCCCGGCGGCCGCCGTCGATGCGACGCTATCGGCCGTCGTTCCGCTGCTGGCGCCCGACGACACGGTGATCGACGGCGGCAACTCCTTCTACCAAGACGACATTCGCCGCGCCGCCGAATTGAAGCCGAAGGGCATCCATTATCTGGACGTGGGAACTAGCGGCGGCGTCTGGGGACTCGAGCGGGGCTACTGCCTGATGATCGGCGGCGAGCAGGTGCCGGTGCGGCGGCTCGATCCGATCTTCGCCGCGCTGGCGCCCGGCATCGAGGCCGCTGCCCGCACGCCGGGCCGGGAGGCCGTCGGCGGCACGGCGGAGCACGGCTATCTGCACTGCGGCCCGAGCGGCGCCGGCCACTTCGTCAAGATGGTCCACAACGGCATCGAATACGGGTTGATGGCCGCCTACGCCGAGGGCTTCAATATCCTCCGTCACGCAAACGCCGGCAAAACGCGGCAAAGCGTGGACGCCGAGACGACGCCGCTTCGCCGCCCCGAACTCTATCAATACGACTTGAACCTTACCGACGTCGCCGAAGTCTGGCGGCGCGGCAGCGTGATCGCCTCCTGGCTGTTGGACCTGACCGCAGCCGCGCTGCTGCGCGAGCCCGACCTGGCGGAGTTCCACGGCCGCGTCTCCGATTCGGGCGAGGGGCGATGGACGGTCATGGCGGCGATCGAGGAATCGGCCCCCGCCCCGGTCATCAGTTCCGCCCTCTACGATCGTTTCAGTTCGCGCGGCGAGGCCGACTTCGCCGATAAGCTGCTCTCGGCGATGCGATCCGAATTCGGCGGACACGTCGAAAAACCGGGTGCCGCGGCAGGAGGCTCCCCATGAACGTCCCGCAGTCGGATGCCATTGTCTTTTTCGGCGCCACGGGCGATTTGGCCTACAAGAAGATCTTTCCCGCGTTGCAGGCGATGCTCCGTCACGGGCATCTCGACGTGCCGATCATCGCAGTGGCGAAATCGGGCTGGAACCTCGACCAACTCAAGACGAGGGTCAAGGAGAGTCTCACCCAACACGGCGGCTTGGACCCCGCGGCATACGCGAAGCTCTGCTCGCTGCTGCAATACATCGACGGCGACTACCGCGATCCGGCCACTTTTGCGCAATTGCGTCAAGCGCTGGGCAACGTCGAACGGCCGCTGCACTATCTGGCGATTCCGCCCGACATGTTCGCCGCGGTCACGGAAGGGCTGGCCCAAGTCGGCTGCACGAAGGATGCGCGGGTGGTGGTGGAAAAGCCCTTCGGCCGCGATCTGACCTCGGCCCAGGAACTGAATCGCACGCTTCATCGCTTCTTTCCCGAGTCGGCCATCTTTCGCATCGATCATTACCTCGGCAAGGAATCGGTGCTGAACCTGATCTACTTCCGCTTCGCCAATCCGCTGATCGAGGCCGGCTGGAACAGCGACCACCTGGAGAGCATCCAGATCACCATGGCCGAGCAATTCGGGGTGGAGGGGCGGGGAAAGTTTTATGACGAAGTGGGAGCGATCCGCGACGTCGTGCAAAATCACATGCTCCAGGTCGTCGCCAGCCTGGCGATGGCCTGCCCCGCCAGTACCGAACACGAGGAATTGCGAAACGAGCGTGGGCGGCTGTTGCGATCGGTCCGGTCGCTGGCCCCCGCCGACGTCGTCCGCGGCCAGTTTCGCGGCTATCGCCAGGAGCCCGGCGTCGCCGCCGACTCGCAGGTCGAGACCTACGCGGCCATCGAGTTCCACATCGAGACCGAGCGTTGGTCGGGCGTGCCGTTTTTTGTGCGCGTCGGCAAGCGGCTGCCCGTCACCTCCACCGAAGTGCTGATCCGCTTCAAGCATACGCGACGGCCGGTGTTGGACGAAGTGGGGCCGCCGCTGGCCAACTACTTCCGCTTCCAACTGTCGCCGGACGTCGTGCTGGCCCTGGGAACCAAGGTCAAGCGGGCCGGAGACCGCCTGGCGGGCGAGCGGATCGAGTTGGTGGCCCACCACCAGCCTCCCGATGAAATGCTGCCGTACGAACGGCTCTTGGCGGCCGCGGTCCACGGCGACCCGACGCTGTTCGCACGCGAGGACGCCGTCGAGGAGTCGTGGCGGATCGTCGATCCGATCCTCGGCAACGTCACGCCGCTTCACCAATACGAGCCCGACACCTGGGGCCCGCCCGAAGTCTATCGTCTCGTCGCGCACGGACGAAGGCTCGCGCGATCCCGTCGCCCCGATGCCGAAGACACCGCCGCACTCGGCATAGAAGCCGACTCTTGTGCTTCGGCGGGTCAATGGCGTGCCAACTGTTTAGTCGGCGAACGAGTTCGCCGGCTAAACGACGTGCCCCACCATTGTCTTCCCGTCAACGTCAATGCTGCCACAGTATCGGCGACGCTTCCAGGGGGATGGCAACGTCGGCGAAAGCGGGCACGATTCGCGGAGTGTAGTCGCTCGCCGGGCGGTTGGCGGCGACCGCGGCGCGATAGACGTGGCCGCCGATCGTGCCCACCAGCGGCCGCGCATGGGCCATCTTCTCCACCACCGGCCGATCGCCGTCCAACGGGTCGGCATACAATTCGACTTGAACGGCGCCGGGATCGAGCTCATCGAGATAGACCTGCACTTCAAACACGTTCTGTTCGCCGGTCTTCTCCACGGTCAGCTTACCGATCCGCAGTCCGGTCCATTCGGCTTGCAGGGAACGCTGCCAGGCGACGATCTGCGCTCCCGCAGCGCCCCGATCGGCGGCGCGGCGGCGATAGGTGGCCGCGGCGGGCAGATAGTAATTCTCGGTATACTCGCGCACCGTACGATTGGCCGAAAACTCCGGCGCCAACCGCCCCATGCTCTCCCGCATCCGCGCCACCCAGGCCGTGGGAACGCCGTTGGCATCGCGGGCGTAGAACTCGGGAATCACCTCGTGCTCCAACAGGTCATAGAGCGCCTCGGCCTCGGCGGCGTCCCAGGCCGGATCGTCGCCGTGCTCCTTCCCGTCGCCCAGTGCCCAGCCGACCTCGGGCGAATAAGCCTCGGCCCACCAGCCGTCAAGCTCCGACAAATTCACCCCGCCGTTCACCAGCACCTTCATTCCGCTGGTGCCGCTGGCCTCCCACGGGCGGCGCGGCGTATTGATCCAGACATCGACCCCCTGCACCAGCTTCTCCGTCAGCAGCATGTCATAGTCGCTCAGGAACGCCACGCGGAATCGAGCCTGCGACTGGCGGATGAACCGCACCCACTGCTGAATCAAGAGTTGGCCCTCCCTGTCTTCCGGATGGGCCTTTCCGGCGATAAACAACTGAACCGGCCGAGCGGGATCGGCCAGCAGCCGCAGCAGCCGGATCGGATCGTACAACAACAGGTTAGGCCGCTTGTACGTGGCGAAACGCCGGGCAAAACCGAGCGTCAATACGTTGGAATCGAAGAAATGCTTCGCCTCGTCGATCGCCTGCTGCGATGCGCCCGACGTGGCCAACTGCGCCGACAGGCGACGACGCGCGAATTCGACCAGGGCGGCGCGGCCGTCCGTGCGAAGTTGCCACAGCCGCTCGTCCGGGATGCGGCGAATGTCCCCCTCGATCGTCTCCATCGTTCCCAGCCAGCGGCCCTTTCCGCAATACTCCATCCAGAGCTTGTCGGCGGGATCGGAATCCCAACTCGGCATGTGCACGCCGTTGGTCACGTGCCCCACGGGCACTTCCTCCTCCGGCCAGCGGGGAAACAGCGGGGCGAAGATGTGCCGGCTGACGCAGCCGTGCAGGCGGCTCACTCCGTTGACCGCCCCGCTGCCGTGAATCGCCAGGTAGGCCATGTTGAACGGCTCGGACGCATCCTCGGGATTTCGCCGGCCCAAGGCCAACAGGTCGTGCATCGTCAGCCCGAGCTTCGTTCGCGCGTAGTCGCCGAGGTACTGTTCAATCAGGGCGGGGGAGAAGACGTCGAAGCCGGCGGGGACCGCGGTGTGCGTGGTGAACAGATTGCCCGCCCGCGTCGCTGCCAGCGCCGCCTCGAACGGCAGTCCCGTCTCCTGCATGAAATCGCGGGCGCGCTCCAGCACGGCGAAGGCCGCGTGGCCTTCGTTCAAGTGGCAGACCTCGGGCCGCAAGCCGAGCGCGGAGCAGCCGCCAGCCGCCGATGCCCAGCAGCAGTTCCTGCTCTAATCGCAGTTCCCGCCCGCCGCCGTAAAGCTCGCTGGTGATTCCGCGGTGTGCCGGAAAGTTGGCCGCGTCGTTGCTGTCCAGCAGATAGAGCACGCTGCGGCCGACCTGCACTTGCCAGGTCCGCAGCCACACCGAATAGCCCGGCAGGGCGATTTCCAGCCGCAGCCACTCGCCGTCCGGCTGGCGCAGCGGCGTGATCGGCAACTGTCCCGGATCGTTGTAGGGGAACAGTGCCTGCTGCGATCCGTTGCGGTCGATGACCTGGCGGAAATAGCCTTGTTGGTAGAGCAAACCCACGCCGACGACCGGCACGCCCAGATCGCTGGCGGCCTTCAACTGGTCGCCGGCCACGTTCCCCAGCCCGCCCGAGTAGATGGGCAGCGCCTCGCAGAGCATGAATTCCATGCTGAAGTAGGCGAGGCAGCTCAGCGGCGACTGGCCGTGAGTCTGCTGGAACCACGCCGGCGTCTCCGCGGCCTCCCGCTTGGCTTGCAGCAGCTTGTCGACCTTCTTCATAAAGGAGGGCTCGGCCAACTTCTTCGTCAGCCGCTCGCGCGAGACGGTCTGGAGCACGACCCAGGGGTTGCGGGTGAACTCCCAGAGCGACGGCTCAAGCTGCCGCCAGATGTCGTCGGCGGCATGATTCCACGACCACCGCACGTCGAGGGCAAGCTCCGCCAGCGAGGTGAAGCCCTCGAGTTCCGTCGGCAGGAAGCAGTACATCGAGTTGCTCAGAAGCGTCGGATTGCCCATGGTTCAGCCCTTTTCCAGTTTCATTACCTTTGCCAGCCGGCGTTGGTGCCGCTCGGCGCCGCTGAAGCGCGCGTCGAGAAACGTCCGCAGCAATTCCCAGGCGAGTGCGTCGCCGAGGACGCGGCCGCCCAGGCAAATCACGTTGAGATTGTCGTCCTCGACGCCTTGCCGGGCCGAGAAAAGGTCGTGAATCAGACATGCCCGCACGCCGGGCACCTTGTTGGCGGCGACGCACGCCCCCACGCCGCTGCCGCAAACGGCCACGCCGCGATCCAGCTCGCCACCGGCCACCGCGCGGGCCAGCGGCACGACAAAGTCGGGATAATCGTCGTCCGGCTGCGGCCGGCGGTCGCCGAAATCGACCACTTCGCAGCCCGCCTCGCGCAGCTTGTCGGCCAGGTACTCCTTCAGGTCGTAACCGCCGTGGTCGGCAGCCACGCCGATACGTCTCCGCGACGGCGGCGACGGCTCTTCTCGGTCGGGCATGTTCTTCTCCCGCCTGCAAGAGGGGATAACGTCACGCCATTATACGAACCTTGCCCGCGAAGGGAATACACGTCCGGCCAGAACGTGGCGAGAGCCAAACGTATCCTATGTCGCCGGCCTAGCCCGGATTATTCACGACGCGATACCAACCCAAAGCGCAAGCGAGGACAGTAAAGGAAGTTACCCTGGCTTGCGCTTCGGGTTAGTATGGCAAACCGTGCGGGCATTTCCGCTGGGCCATGAATAATCCGGCCTAGGGATAGTGCCTGCCTCGCCGGGGACGAAACCCTACTGACGCTCGCCAGAGAAGCAGAGACGACCGCGGCCCGCTGCCAAAGGCGGAAGGGACGCTCCCACGGGCGATTTCACCGCGATGAGTGAACCTTCAACAATAGGTGTCCTCGCGCCGGGATCGCAAGATCCACCGCCACCTCATCGCCGTTTTGCCGGAACGAGCGCCTTCCACTTGCGCGGAACCGGCGGGCAAGCCGATCTGGCCCAAGCGGAAGCGGACCGTCTTCCGCATCGGCTTGTCGTCGATATTGAAGCAGTTGATGACGCACTGCCGCAGATCGGGCAGCGTGTGGCAGTGGATCGTCTCGTCGAGCCCGTAGAAAATCGCCCTGCGCGTAGAATCGCTTCAGTGCCCAGGTACGTCTTCATCGCCTTCTTATCGGCGGCCCAGATCGGCCGGGTCCGTCGGCTTGCCGCCGAACCCGATGTGCCGGCACGTGCTGGCGTACCACCAGAACATCATCGCCTGCGAATTGTCCTTTCGCAGGTCGAAGTGCAGATAGATCGGAATTCTGTATGCCAGATTGACGTAGTAGAACGAGCACGCCCGGCGGCTGTGATGTCGTCCATGCACTCGACTCATGTACTCGTATCCCCACAATTCGTCGAACGCCCCCGGCTTGGCGTGCATGAAGTAGGTCGGCGTGTAACGGACGTTGCCCGGCCCGGTCATCGGATCGTGCTGCTCGATCAGCACGTGGGGTATTCCTTGATGCACTTGCTGCTGAATCTTCAGGATCGCGTCGAGGTGTTCCTGATGCGTGACCGGCAGCGAGTGGCCGTGCGATTTGTCCCAACACTCGCCGGGAAACCACGATCCGTCGTACATCAGGAAATATGCGCCGTGCTTGCACAGCTCCTTGAGCCGGGCGACCTTCGTCTCGATGTAGATGGAACTGGCACAGCATAGCTCGCCGAGCCGGTGTCCGGCCTTGTCCATGCGGCGGGCTTCGGGCGGATAGCCTGCCGGATCGCTCCACGGGGCCAGCGGCGTATGCAGGGCCATCGGGAAGCCGTACTTGTCCTTCAGCCAGCGGACGAAGCTGTCCTGGGTTCCCAGCCGATCCGCGGCCCAGATGTTCGATCCGAAGAGCGTATCCCAGCCGGGATCGAGGTAGAGGCACTGGCATCCCAGTTCGCGCGCCTTATCGGCCTCGACTTCCATGTCCTTCCGTTGATAGAACTTTTTGCGGTTCTCGACGCTGTCGCCGATCCACCACAGGCGGTTGTCGTACAGTTCGTTCCAGTGGACCGGCGGATCGAAGTTTCGGCGGAACGCGGTGGCCCTTGCTCTCAGTGAATCGGCGGAAGGCGGCGTATGCTCGCCCGCCAATCGCCGTCGAGCACTTGATAGCGTGTTTGGCCGAACGTGAAAGTGGCTCCGGGGGCCAGGTGGGCGGCGCCCTCGGGATCGCCGAGTTTCCATCGGCCGGCCCCGCCGAAACGCAGCGTCTTCTCCACGCCCAGCGGCGCGATCTTCTGCTGCTGCCAGCCATGCGAGCGACTTGGCCTGCCATGCCTCCCACATCGGGCCCTTGTAGCCGTTGAGCCCATGGCCGCCGCTGGGCAGTTCCAAGATACTCCGCCGGCACCCGATGGGCCTTACAGCGCCTCGTACATCATGCGGCTGTTGTCCGGCGACGACGAGCTGTGTCGTCCTTGGCGTGGGCGAGGAACATCGGCGGCGTCTTGCCGGTGACTTGCTTCTCGTTGGAGAACAGAGTCACCATTTCCGGCTTGGGATTGCGGGCCGAGCAGATTCGCTTTCGAGCCGCCATGGGTCTTCTCGCCCATGGTGATTACCGGATAGATCAGGATGGCGAAATCAGGACGGCAACTCACGCGATCGACGGGATCGGCCGCTTGGGGATCGCCGCCGTCGAAGTGGGTGGCGGCCGTGGCGGCCAGATGCCCGCCGGCGGAGAAGCCGATGATGCCGACGCGGCCCGGGTCGATGCCCCACCGTTGGGCGTTGAAGCGAACGGTGCGGATCGCCCGCTGTGCATCGCAGCAGCGGCACAAACGGCCGGCCCTTGGGAAGGCGATACTGCCAGCACGACGCCGGCGATTCCGTGCCGGTTGAGCCACCTCGCGATCCCGCGTCCTTCCGGTCCAATCACCAATCCCGCAGTAACCGCCACCGGGGCAGATGACCACGGCCGCTGTATCGGACTTCCCGGGACGGGATAGACGGTGATCGTAGCGGCGGCGCGCCGGACGGGAGCGTCTTTCGGATTGCCGAGTTTCGAGCGGCCTGCCCCACCTAGTCGCAGCGACTTCGCCGTGCCCGCCGGCGCGGACTGCGGCGTCGTTTCCAACAGCGACCATTCCATCGCGTCGGGATTGTACTTCGAGATCAGCAGCGTATTGCCCCCTTGATACCATGCCCAGCCCTCGGCGCCGTAGATCGGCGTTTCCCGCCGGTTGTGCATGCGATCGACGCTGAACCAGTTCTTCCTGGCGACCAACTGCGGCACGGTCCAATCGCACAACTCGCCGGTTTCGGGATGGCGGCGGTACGGAATATCGCAAAAACGTGAATCGGCCACGCCCGGCAGCCAGTTCTTTCCGTCGTGAATCTTCTTCGTGAATCCGCAGGCGAACGAGGGCTTCTCGATGGGCTTGTCCGTGGGATTGTGCAGTGTGATCTGTTCCGTGATGACGTCGGGTTTGGCGGGCGAAGCGGAAAACTCTTGCTTGACGTCTAGCGAATCGACTCTGCCCTGCGTCCAAACCACGCGGCAAGTGCCGTCGTCCTCTTTGAAGGTAACGTACATTCCATCCCGCGGATGCACGCACTTCGGCCAAGCGTAATCGCCGTCGGCATACACGCGGCCGCTCTTCAGGTCGCGCAGACTGCACGGATTGCCGTAGGCGGTGCGCGTTTTGATCACAAGCTGCAACCGCCCGCTGGTCAAGACAATCTGGTCCGGTCCCGATGTCATCTTGACGGTCGGTCTCTCGGCCGAAACAGCATGGCCGGCGGAGAACGTCATTGTCAATCCGCACAGCAAGGCGACGATTCTTGCGGGGATATTCTCTGCGATGGCGATCCTCACGGTCCGGGCTCCTTGCGGGCGATTCCGTCGTGGCATCGGAACGAATCGATCGATCTTCGCCAACGACCGTCTACAGCATTTTGATCTTCACCAGTTGGTGCCCGCGGGCCGGCGCCGACAACTTCAAGACAATACGGCCATTTATCATCCGGATCGAAGCGTCCTTGGGCTGGTCGGCCCGGAACAAGCCGATCGGCAAACCGACATCCGCCAAGCGGAATCGCACCTCCTTCTGCACCGGTTTGTCGGTCAGATTGAAGATGTTCAGCACCGACTCGCGCAAATCGGGCAGCGTGTGGGCATGAACCGTCTCGTCAATGCCATAAAACTCGCCCTGCGTGTAAAACCGCTTCAACCGCAGGTAGGTCCGCATCGCCCGCTTGTCGGCCTCCCACACCGCCGGTCCCGGCTTGCCGCCGACGCCCAAATGCCGGCACGTGCTGGCGTACCACCAGAACACCAGGGCGTTCTCGTTGTCGGTCTTCAGCCCCACGTGCAGATACAGCGGGATGCCGTACGCCAGGTTGTAATAGTACAAACTGACGGCCCTGCCCGAGAGCAGATCGTCCATCGAGTTCCACATGAACTCGTGACCCCACAGGCAATCGAAGGAATGAGGCGGATCGTAGCCGAAATACGTGGGCGTATAGTGGATTCCGCTCGGGCCGGTGATCGGATCGTGCATCTCGATCAGCACGTGCGGATACTTCGCCTTGATTCGACGGGCCAACTCGAATAGGGCCTTGGCGTGCTCCTCGCGGGTCGAAGGGATGCTGTGGCCGTGGGCTTTGTCGTAGCAGGGGCCAGAATATTGGTTGCTGTCGAACATCAGGAACACCGCGCCGTTGCGGCACACTTCGTCGAGCCGCTTCTCCTTCGTATCGAGAAACCCCGGCGATGCGCAGCACACCAACAGCGGAGCCCGCTTGCCGTCCTTGTTGAGAACCTGTGTTCCGGGCGGACATGCCGACGGATCGCCGATCGTCGGCGGCACGCCGGCCAGCGAACACCATAGCGACACGCCCCGCAGGCCGTATTTCTCGCGAAGCATCGTAACGAACGACTTTTCCGAGCCCAGCCGCGCGGCGTCCCAAATCTGCTGGTTTGGTCCGGTGTCCCAGCCGGGATCGAGATAGAGCACCTCGCAGCCGAGTTCCTGGGCCTTGGCGGCCTCGCCTTTCATCAGATCGAGAGTGTAGTATTCGTCCAGGAGTTTCTTGTTCATGTCGTAGAACTCCTTGCAGAAGCCGCGATTCGATTGGAAGAACAGCTTGTCGCACTGGGCGCACATCTTGCCGAAATACTGGTTGTCGTACAACTCGTTCCAGTGCACCGGCGGGTTGTAGTCGGCGGGCCGGCGGCAGCCTTTGCTCTCGACGTAACCCCGGTAGGCGTAGTACGCCTGCTTCCAATCGCCGGCGACCGCCTGGAGCCGCGTTTCGCCGAATTGGTACGACTTGCCGGGCGCCAGCCGCGTCGCCCCTTCGGGATGATTGTGTTTCCACTGGCCGGCGCCGCCGAATCGCACGTCGGTCTCGCCGCCGCGCTTGAGCGGTTCCATCAGCGACCATTCCATCCCCTGCTGGTTGTACTTGGCGATCAGAAACGAAGTCGTCCCCTCCCTCTTTAGGATAGGGTGAGAGTGAGCGCCACCACCCGTCCCCTCTCCCTTTGGGAGAGTGTTAGGGTGAGGGCCACCGCCCGTCCCCTCTCCCTTTGGGAGAGGGTTAGGGTGAGGGCTGCGGAGATGTCGAGATTCGGAGACCTGGAGTCTTGGCTTGTCTGTCCCCTGTCCCCTGACCCCTGAACTCTGTTTGGACCACACCCAGCCCTCGGCGCCCCAGATCGGCGTCGGCACGACCGGCTCCATCCAGGCGGTATAGGCCATTCCGTGCGCGGCCACTTCCTGCAAGGGAAACTCCTGCATCTGCCCGTTCGTCTCGCGGCGGTACGGGATCGGACAGAAGCGAATTTTCGCGGCGTCGGCCGACCACGTATCGCCTTCGCGTATCTTCTTGGCGAAGCCGCAGCGGAAGCTCGCCGTATCCAGCGTTTTGTCCGACGGATTGTCGATGGTGATCTGCTCCAGGACGACGCCCGGCTCGTTCGCCGGCAGCACGAAGCGCTGCTCGACGGCGATCGGCCCCAGTCGTCCCTTGAAGGTGATCGAGCGGCCGCCGTCTTTGCCGTCGGCAATCACCGGAGCCGCGTCCATCTTCGGAAACCCCAGAGTGCCGCCGCTTATCCATGCGTAATCCCGATCGGCGTAGACCTCGCCGCTGACGACGTCGCGCAGCGATCGGGCGTTAATGCCGGAGTGCGTCTCGACGACAAGTTGCAGTCGGCCGTTGGTCAAAACGGCCCGGCCGGTATCGGCGTTCCACGCGATGCTCGGCTGCCCGTGCTCCTTTGCCGTCTTCGCATTGCCGGCAACCGGCAGGAATACGATTGCCGCGACTGCCGCAACAAGCCAATGCACGCTTGAACGGTGGGTGCAGCCGATTCTCATGGCGATGGTCCTTTCTTCTCTCGTCTGGCGTCAGATCAGCCAGAGGCGACGTCTGACGGAAGACCGACGGCGGGATGGTGGGTGGGAAATGCTACCGGTCCGAGGCGCCGACGTCTCGTAGGACGGATTTCCAAATCCGTCCCCGATTCACAGACGGATTCGGAAATCCGTCCTACGGGCCGTAGCGCCGCATCTTCACTGCCCGGCAGCACTGTGCATTATCTCACAAATCGCGTCCGGTAGGAATAGAACCACGTCGCTGGCGATCAGCGACACTTCGCCCAATTCCTCGGCCGCCAAATCGCCGGCCAGCCCGTGCAGGTGTACGCCGAGCCGGGCGGCGTCGAACGGCGCCAGATGCTGACAGCACAGCGCGGTGATTAGCCCGGTCAACACGTCGCCGGTGCCGCCGGTGGCCATGCCTGGGTTGCCGCTGGTGTTGACAGCCTGCCGGGCGCCGTCGGTCACCAGCGTGCGGTGCCCCTTCAGCACCACCACGATGCCGCAACGGGCGGCCAGTTGCACTGCCGCCTCGGCCCGCAACTCCGGCGCCAACTTCCCGTCGATCAGCCGGGCGAACTCGCCGGGGTGTGGCGTGAGGATTCGCGGCCCGCCCGGATGACCGAGCGTCTCCGGCTCGGTAGACAGCGCGTTCAGGGCGTCGGCGTCGAAGACCATCGGCTTGGCCATCTCCCGATAGAGCCGCATCACCAGTTGGTCGAGTTCCAGCGAGCGACCCAAGCCCGGCCCGCAGGCGATGGCCGTCGCCTTCTCGGCCAATTCGGCGATGCGGTCGTAGGCCGCCCCGGCGATACGTCCGGCGGCGTCGCAGGGTAGTGGGGCGGTCATGTAAGAGGGCTCGAAACGCGCAACCGTATCCAGTATCGCCTCGGACACGGCCAGCCGCACCAGTCCCGCCCCGCCCCGCAGCGCCGCCATCCCCGCCAGCGACACCGCCCCCGCCATCCCCCGCGACCCGCCCACAATCAGCGCCGTGCCAAAGTTGCCCTTATGTGCCTCCGGCTGACGCGGCGGAAGTCGCGGAAGGTCGTTTACCTCTTGCGTGTTCATAGATAGACCCTTGGCCAAGAACGTTGTCTAATGAAGCGCCGATACAAACCTGACTTAGGGGCTTGCAGTCTGACTTCAGCCATCGCGTAATCACTCGCGCTTCCTAAGACGAGCCTGCCCAAACGTGAAAAAAACGAACACTGTTCCCGCTGGCCCGCGGTAGGCGCCATTCGATTCGCATAACCGATCAGCCAACGCTGTCATGCGCCAGCCATCAGTCTCCTTGGCTGGCCAAGAAGGTGTCGTCAGATGCCGAATGCGGTGCTGTTCACCAAATTCTCGGACTCTAATCGAGTCGCGTGTAAGGTGCTCTTCTGCGCACGGATTAGCCCACGCCCACATCCACGTATGCTCTGCACTGCCGTATGAGCCGATGATCTGCGCTGGGGCGCAAACTATCTTCTCGGGGAACGTGAAGACCAATTCGCCCGTATCCTGCGAAAAATCCCACCGCTCCTCCTCGCCGAAATGCCACACCTCCTGGTGCGCAACAGTCTGGAGTCGCAAACATTCGACGGTTGCCTCCAAGAACGCTCGGAACTCGGCGCTTTCCCCGTCATCGTCTCCGGACTTTTGCGAGAATAATCCACTGAGAATCCCCATAAGAATGGTCTCCATCATTATGTCCTGTCGCACCGAACACGGACAGTCACATGCCGATCCTCTTCACAACGTCCCCGTTCTCAAGGAACTCAACCGCCTTATACTTCCCCTTCAGAGACGAACGGTTTCGTCGTGTTTCCCGTTGACATCTTTTCTTCTCCGTGTCCTCTGCGTCTCCGTGGCACGCCTCTCCGTTCGGCCACTTCGCATCGCGGCGTTCGGCCGCTCGTCGATTATACCATTGACCCTTCCGCGGGCAACGAGCATCAGCGATTCCCTTCGGGGCGCGGCTAAACTGTGCGCGGGGCGAATTGACACGTTTGCCGTGCACGGTCGTTTAACCCGGAGCCAGCGGCGACGGCGCGCGGAAATGCGGCTCGGAATCCGCGCCCGCCGTCGCCGCTGGCTCCGGGTTAAACGATCCATTTGAAACCGCGAGCGGTATAAACGGTCGATAGAAGGGCTGCGGTTGGTTCGTCTTGACAGTTCGAGGCCACCGACTAAACTAGAGAGTCGGTCCTTTGGTTTTTTAGTCATCGCGGGGGTACTGCAATGGCATTGTCGCTTCGTTGCCCCCACTGCCGCAGGCCTATCTCGCCGGTTGCCACGTGGCAGAAGGGACGATGGAACGATCGTGGCGGGTTGCACCGATTTTGGATCATTTTCTCAATTGACAGTATATCGTATCCGATATATATTTGGGGTGTGCTTTCAAGAATAGGATGGGCAAACGATGGCCGCGCCGCAGAAGCGCCAGGACGACGCTGGGGTACGGAAGCCGCTGGTTTGGCTGCACGGCGAGGTGAAGACGCCGCCGTTTACGGTCGCGGGGAGACAAGAGGCGGGGATGCTGTTGCGGCTCCTTCAGGAAGGCGAAAAGCTGGGGATGCCGCTGACGGAACCACTGCCTGACATCGGGCCCCGCTGCGGAGCGCTGCGAGTCAGGGACGCCGAACACAATTGGCGAATCGTTTATCGCGTCGATCCCGATGCCATTGTGATACTTGACGTCTATCCGAAAAAGACACGCACGGTCCCTGATGAAGTAATTCACCGATGCAAGCGTCGGATGAAACGTTATGATGCGACGAGCAGGCACGCCAAGTGAAACGGGAAGCCTCAGTAAGTGAAGGATGAACGATGGACACGACAAAACGCAAAAGACTGGAGGCGGCAGGCTGGAAGGTTGGCGATGCCGCCGACTTCCTGGAGATGAACGATGCGGAACGCCAAGTGCTCGATGCACGGGCGAAACTCGCTCTGGCGATTCGTCGGCAGCGTGAAGCCCGGCATCTATCACAAGAGGCGCTGGGACTCAAACTGGGCACAAGCCAACCGCGGGTCGCCAAGATCGAACGCGCCGCCTCCGATGTATCGCTCGACCAACTCATGCGGGCCTTTGCCGCCGTCGGAGGTCAGATCGTCGTCAAAGACGCGGCAGCAAGAGCGAAGAAACGCAAGGCAGACAAGAACTCGCCACAAGACACCTTAATCCTGAAAACTTGCACAGCTCGGTAGGCTGCCTGTCCATCGCGCTGCCGTGCTGGGTCGTTCCCGGCTGGGCTGCGCAAAACCTGCGTGGTTTCCAGAAGACAGTGATTTCGTTTGGTGCGATTTCTGTTCCGTGTCGCCGGAGCCCACTGCTCCACCGGCCCCGTGCCGGTGGGCAAAACGATTGGCCGCCTCCACGCCTGGCCCGCTCAACCATTCGCTCCACTGGCACGGGGCCGGCGGGGGCGGACCGTTGGAATGAAAACCACATCATTGGCCCGCTCCCCACGCGTCCAGTTTTGCGCAGCCAAGTGCCCAGTCTATCCTGCCACAGCAGTAACTGTTCTTGACATCTCAAGGCGACCGGCTAAATTGAAAGAATGGTAATTTGGTTTCTTAGTCCTCACGAGGGGGCACTGCAATGGCTGCGTCGATTTGTTGTCCACACTGCGGCAAGGCGTACGTGCTGAAACCGGAGCTAGCGGGCAAGCAGGTCCGTTGTCGGCAATGCCAGAAGGCGTTTACCGTGCCGGCCGCCATGCCGCCGGATGAGGCGGAAGAGCCGATCGTGCTGAGCCTGGCAACGCCGGAGCCTCCGGCTTCGACCGCCGCGCCGTTGGGCCTCAATCAAGCCTTGCCGAGTGGGCCGGCAATCGCCCCGCCCGGACAGGAGGAGACGCTGGCGGTCGGCGCCGTCTTGCCGTTTGCGCGGGGAGACGATTCCTGGTCCCGTCGTCGGCCGACGCCGATCGCAATCCGGCCATGCCTGGTGGCGACAATGGCTGGAACGATTGTTGGAACGCAAACTGTCCGCCGCGGTCGCGATCGTCTCGCTGGGGCTGCTGCTGGTCTTCATCCTGCTGTTCTTCGCCGCCGGCCTGAGTCCGTTTTTCGTCCTTCCGTCCCTGGCGGGCGGAGGTCTTGTGGCCCTGGGGCTGTTGCTGCCGGTCCCCAAGCGGCCGAAGCGTCATGCCCAGTGGCTCGGTCCGTCGGCCGCGCGGATTGCCGTGGGCAGCGGCGTGTTCGGGCTGGTCTTCGCCGTGCTGTACGGCATTATGGTGGTGGCGGCACAATCCGGACACCCCATTCCCAGAGCGATCGGATTGTCCACCGACAGTGCGATAATCCTCGTGATTAGCGTTTGGGGCGTGATCGGCGGATGCTTCGCGACGTGCATTATCACCCTATTGGCGTCCGGCGGTTGGGCGGTGGCTCGTCAGTACGGTTTCTTGCGGATGACCAACTCTCTCTACCTCGCCGCATCGCCGTTGCTTCTTCTGATCTTGTGCGCCTGCGGAATCGCCAGCAAATGGACGCAGGCGGCGCCGTCGCTGGCCTATCATCCGCCGGCGCCGCAGATGAACCACAATGGGAGCATGACGCCCGGCTGGCCGTCCGATCCGGCATGGCCCAGCCCTAGTCCGATGCCAATGCGACATTCCGAGATTCCGCCGATGATGCCGCCGATGCCGATGCGACAGGTCGGGCCGGGGCGGATGGGGCCAAGGGCATGGCCAGCCGCAGTCCTTAATCCCAACGATCCCGAGTTCTATCGCAAGATGCTCGCGGAGTTGCGATCGCCCGACGTCAACCATCGCCGGATAGCGGTCATGGTGCTGCAGCACGTCGAGCCGAAGGAGCTGCGCAGCGAGATTACCAAGGCCCTGGAGACCCTGATGGACGAGCCGGACGGCTCAGTGAGAGACGGCAGCCTGCGGGCGCTCGACGTTTGGAGCACCGACGTCGTGCCGATCGCGATTCGCGCGTTGGCGGACTCCAGCGTCTTGGTTTCCAACAACGCAATCGATATTCTCGGCGCCGCAAGGATCCCCGCGCCATCGAGCCGCTGATCGGGGCGCTGTCGGGTCCAAACGGACACCAGGCGGCGGAATGCCTCAAGGAGATGGGACCCAAAGTCGAAGACGCGGTGTTGGCGAATTACGACAGCAGCAGCGGCTTCGCGCGGCAACGGCTCATCGAAATTCTGGGGACCGTCGCAACGGAGAAAGGGATCGCCAAGCTCCGCGAGATCGCCGCCGACAAGAGCGATCGCAACGCGGCGGCTAAAGCACAACTCATGCTTCTCGGGCGGGGTGTGAACGTCAGAAATTAGCCGCTGTCGGCTCGTTGGTGGGCCGCGTTCTTTGCGATCAGCCCGGCGACGTAGCCGCCCTTGAATCCGGCGTCGATGTTGACCACCGTGACGTTCGACGCGCAACTGTTGAGCATCCCCAGCAGGGCGGCCAGGCCGCCGAAACTGGCGCCGTAGCCGACGCTGGTGGGCACGGCGATCACCGGGCAGGCGACGTATCCGCCCACGACGCTCGGCAGCGCCCCTTCCATGCCGGCGATGACCACCACGGCGTCGGCGTCCTCCAACAGGGCAGGTTGGCCGCCAGGCGGTGCAGGCCGGCCACGCCCACGTCGGCAATCAGCGTCACGTCGGCCCCGGTCCACAGGGCCGTTTCGCGGGCCTCCTCGGCCACGGGCAGGTCGCTCGTGCCGGCGGTGACGATGACGACTCTTCCGCGATGACTTTGGACTTGGGCTTGCGGTTGCGGTGACTCTGGCTCTTCACTCGGCGCTGAAGTGCCCAGCCCTTGCTTTCAATTCGGAAGGTTCGCCCCACGGCGTTGTATCGGCCGGATGGAAACTTCGGCAGCAACTCGGCGGCCTGTTCCGCCGAGACGCGGGTGGCCAGCACGTCGCCGCCATGCTCGAGCAACGCCGCAAAAAGTCTCTCCAAGACGGCCACGCTCTTGCCGGGGGCGAAGATCACCTCGGGAAATCCGCAGCGCCGCGGACGATCGAGATCCAACTTCGCCTCGCACAGGTCGGCGACCATCGAACGCCCCACCCCGGCGATGAAATCATCGAGCGACAGTTCGCCCGCCAGGAGACGTTCGCCAAGTTGTCGTAAGCCGTCGCGCGCCATGCCCTCATCGTATTGGGCGGTGGGAGCCATGTCAATTCATCGCGCGAGACGGAGGATCGCCGCCGCATGCAGACGGAGACGCGATCGCAGAAAGGGATATATACGTCAGTACACTACACCGTCCAGGCTAGGCAGGTTAGGAATCAATACGACGACCTCTTCAGCATTTTACCGATAGTTCGGCGAAATGCCGGCGCTATCATTCGTGTAACATCCATTGCGATCACTCCTGTGCACTTCGTGATTTCCACGCGTCGTTTCTGCGGGGGCGAACGGTGGATGGGACAAGTGATGCGAATCAGCGGCTTGGCCTTTCGGGGTACGTCGCCCACGCGGGGATCCGGCCGCAACCTTTGATTAAGGAGTCTAGTTATGCGTTCGTTGCTGATGGTATGCGCAGTGATGTGTCTGGCGTTGGTGGCGGGCGTGGCCAATGCGGCCACCCCCGGCCAGGTTCCCGATGCGACCCTGGCGTCTTTCGGGCTGAGCGGAATGCAGCAGATGACTGACGTGCAAGGCACGCAGGTCCGCGGCATGGGCTTCGCCGCAGTGTCCGGCTTCTCGTTTGCCGCCGCGCCCGGTGGACAGGCCTCGGGGAACAACTACGTTGCCGTCTCGAGTCCCCATCACGGCAGCGCCACTCGCTGCCGGCGCTTCGGTATCCGTCGCCGCCAGCGGTGTCGGCATCTTCACCCCCTGGGGTAACGGCGGAATCGTGGTCGGCGGAGTCGCCGGCGGTGGCGCCGTCGCCTATGCGAGGTAGTTCCACTCTACGACAAGAGTGGGGTGCAGAGCGTATGTGGTAATTGACGCCACAACGATCAGGACTGGTGCCACTGACGGCTTGAACCATCCGTCCGCGGTCCTTCTGATTGCGAAAACGAAAGCGACGCCCTCCGCATCGTGCGGAGGGCGTCGCTTCATTTCTGCGCCTTTACGGCGTTTCTTCAGCTTGGGGGCGATGGCTCCCAAGCCGCCATCGTTTCGGAGTTTACCAGGTCAATCCGGTTCCGATGTTGAAACCGACCATGCTGACATGGGTGTTTCCGTCAGACTCGCCGGCAGCGAAGCCGACTGGGCCGCCGGTCGGACCCGCATAGGACAGAGCCGCGGCGTATCCGCCGTTCGACGTGCACCAGTATTGATACTCGAAGGCCACACGCACGAAGGCGTTGGCCGGCACGCATTTCAGAGCCAGGTTCCACTGTCCGCCGACTTGAAGCTCGCCGATGAACAGGTTGGCATTGCTGCTGGCCAGCGCATCGTTGTAGGAGTGGCCGGGCGCGAGGGCAACCCAATCGGCTCGGGTGGCGACGTAGTTGGTGGCGTCGCTGTCGAACAGGATGGATCCCCGCAGGGAGAAGAACAGGTTGAAGCAACTGCAATTCACCGGGCGGATGCCCTGCAAGGCCAGCGTGAGGCCCGCACCGCCGAACTCGTGCTTTGCGAAAACGCTGGTTTGATAGAAGCCGGTCTGGCCGGTTTCGCTGAAGGCCAAATCGGCGGCCTCACGCAATTGGGCGTAACGAACGCCGCCCGAGACCTGCAGCATCGTGCCATTCTCGCGCCTTTCCAGCAAGCGGGTCACTTCCAGGTCGAGAGTTTCGGCCTTAAAGCATGAAGCGCCGCTGGCGCCTTCGCCGGTCCGAAAAGCGTAGGCCGCGTCCAAATCGCCCTGATCGAGCCGCCAATAGCGAACCAGGAAGCCCCAGCACTCCCCCTGGACGCCCAGGGCAATCCGCGGCGTAAGGGTGAAGTCGTCATCGGTTGTCGTCGCGACTCCCTCCAGCACCGGGTCGATCTGATTCACCCCGGCAAGCGTGCCGACGCCGGCGATGCCAAAGTGCTGCGACTGGATCGGCGCCAGCCAGACGGCGTCGACGTCGAGGATCCAGTGGCGGTTAATGCACATTTCGCCGTTGCACGCCTGTTCCACGCAACAGGGCGTTTTCTCCGGAACCACCCGTGGGCGCGGACACGGTGTCTACGCTTGCGTCCGGTACCGGCGCAGAACCCCATGCTTCGCCACGTGCGATGTTGCCGCAGCAGAACAGGCCAAGGGCAACCAGCGAGGCAATTACGGGTGACCATGTTGAACGACTCATCACTCGACTCCTCATTGAAAAAAAGAAGTAGTAGGTTTCGATTGCCCGTCGCATTCGTGCGCAGGCCCGTTGCTTTCTCCCCCGCCGGCCCCCAGTTTCCCCGACCTGGGCCGGCTTTGCTGAAGCGTCTAGGTAGCATTGATCGAAACGGGACAGTCGGATGCACAAGACTTTTCCTCAGACCCCCTACAATCGTGAATACCCGTCCTTCCGACACAGGCGGACCAATCGCTACGACCGCTACGTTCGGCAGGCCGGTCCGACGACGGTGGCGGCCCAGGCGCAGAAGATGAAAGGGAAATAGCAATAGAAGATGAAAGGCAAATAGAAATAGATGCCAAGAGATCGTCCGCCTCGTGGCGTGCGGCGATTCATCGCCGCTTTCCCCGGAATGGCCGGCACATCCTTCGCGGCTTTCGGATCGCATCGACTTTGACGGCTGTAGCGGTTTTGCGAGCCCACGCGGCGTCAGTATAGTTGTCGCCCCGACAATCGGCACAAACCCGGCGGATGACGGGCCAGACGCGATACACGAACCGGCGGCCGCGAATTGTTAAATTTTTCCGAATTGAACGATTGCGACAATACTGCGGTTCGCACCAACCGCAACGGATTTGCCGTGAAGCTACGACCCTGCGGCGGCGGCCCGCGAGAGACCTTGCCGAATGTTCCGGTCATAACGACAGTCGTTGGTGCGGCGCGTGCCGGGAGTGCTGCTTTTTGTGGTGGCAACGGTTGGCACGGCGACGATAAGAACGACGGTTGTTGCGATGTAGGCCGACGTACCGGCTTGATCGATTATTGGGCAGTGGCCGAGCCTTCAATCCCTTTGTCGCTGGAAAGAGTTGAATCATGGACGAGAAACACTGTCCTCGGCGTCTCGGGCGCCTACTGGCAATTTGCCTCTCCCTGCCGCTGTTTGCCCCTTGTTGCTCTGGCCCTGGGGCAGGACACGTACTGGGCTCCAGGCACCGTCTTCCAGATGGCGGCCGAGCAGGTGATACAACCAATCGAGCCGACTTTGGCGGCCCCACAGATGATACCGCCGATCGGGCCGGCTCCGGCGCCCACGCTGGCTCGCAGACAGCCCGCACCGCCGCAGCAGATGCTGCCCATCGTAGACGAAAAGACCCAGAACGCCCCGCCCCCCGATCAGAAGTTCGGCGAACAGCCTCCGGACCGCAGCCACGAGTTCTTGCGGAAGCAGGACGTCTTGCTGCACGCCGGGCAGTGGCAACTCGACGTGGGCCTCAATTACCTGACGTACACTCACGAATACACGCAACTGGCACAGGCGGGAAACGTCATATCGGCCGTGGATTCGCGGTTGACCCGGCGGCTCCTGGTTGCCCCGTTGGACGTGCGATACGGCATCTGCGACCGCCTGCAAGCCTTTGCCGACGTCCCCTTCGGCTGGTCGAACACCGAGTATTCCTATGCGGGCTTCGACGATTTCACGAATCAAGGAGGCATCGGCGACGTCACCGCAGGCATCAGTTGGCTGATCCACAAGAGCGGCGGGTGCAGCTACGATCCCGACGTCGTGGCCACTTTCAGCATCACCGCGCCGACGGCGAACGTCAGCCCTTTGCAGGGCATCATCGAGCCGCCAAACACCTTGCTGGGGACCGGTTTCTGGTACGGCTATTGGAACGTGCTGTTCATCCACACCGTCGATCCGTGCATTCTGTTCTACGGTTTCGGCAGCCGGCACGGATTGGCCACCGAGTATGAAGGCTTCGACATCCAGCCGGGCGACCAATACTACTACCGCGCCGGGCTGGGATTCGCCGTCAACGAGAAACTTACGCTAAGCAGCGTTTTGACCGGCTGGTACATCACCGACCCGTACCTGGACAACGTTCGCATCGCCGGGTTGGCGATGGAGCCGATCACGCTGCGGTTTGCGGCCACGATTGCGCGGCCCTGCGACCGCTACATCGAGCCGTTCGTCGAGATCGGCTTGACGCCCGACGCGCCTGACGCCCGCATCGGCCTGACGTTCACCTACTAGCCGGTGGCCAGCCCCCGATACAAAGGAGCCATGCCCGTGCAGCAGATTTCCCGACGCAGTTGCCTTGCCGGTTTGCTGGGCGCCGCGGCGGCGGCCGTCGTTCCCGCCGTCGCGTCGGCGGCGGTGGGGCAGCGAGCGCCGATCCGCGATCCCGCCCACACCTTCCAGGGCTACGTCACCAGTTGGCTCGAACTGAAGCGACGCAACGTCGTCATGCAGAAGTACGACTACTCCTGCGGCGCGGCCGCCTTGGCCACGATCCTTCGCTACTACTGGGAAGACGACGTCACCGAAAAGCAGATTCTCGACGCGATGCTGAAGGTCTTGACGGTCGATGAGGTCAAGGATCGCATCAAGAACGGCATGTCGATCACCGACCTGCGGCGCGCGGCCGTGGAGCTGGGCTACCTGTCGTCGATCGGCACGATGTCGTTCGAGCAGCTTTCACAGTCGAAAATCCCGCTGCTCGTGCCGCTGAAACTCAAGGGCTTCGACCACTTCGTCGTCTATCGCGGCGTGGTGGGCGGCCGCGTCTATCTGGCCGACCCCGTCCGCGGCAACGTCCGGCCGACCATCCCCGAGTTCTGCGGACAGTGGCAGAAGAACGCGATCCTCGTCGTTATCAAGAAGGGCGAGCAACCGCGCGAGTGGTCGCCGCTGAGCATCCGCACCGACGAAGTCCGGCTCGGTGAGTCCACCAAACAATGGCTCCGCGGCGAGTTGCCCCGGCCGGGCGAACGCCAGAGTCCGTAGTCTATCGTCGCGTCAGACGCTCGATCATCGCGGCGTATGACGGATGCTGCGCACGCAAAGCGTCGCGACTTCCCAACTCGAAATCCGCGAAGTCGAACCCCGGCGAGACCGTCGTGCTCAGCAGGGCGAAGCGGCCGCCGTCGTTCAAGAACATCCCCTGCCACGCGCCGCGGGGAACAACCACCTGGAGTTGCTGCCCCGCCACGACGTCGTGCCCCAGCGCGACCGTCTCTCCGCGACCGTCGCCGTGCAGTTGCACCATCGTCACCGCGTCGCCGAGATGAAAATGGAATAGCTCGTCGCTTTGCAGCCGATGCAGCGACGAGAAGCTGTCGGGCGTCAGCAGATAGTAGATCGCCGTCGAGAGACTTCGGTCGCCGCCGTAACGAGCCGGCAGCGCTGCGGCCGCGATGGTCTCGGGGCTCCGGTAGGTCTCGCGGTAGAATCCGCCCTCGGGATGCGGCTGAAGGCCGAGTTGGGCGATGATGATTCTCGCATCCATTGCAGGCAAGTCTCGTGCAATCACCATTCGGTAATGTTGGATCGAAAGAACTCTGCAACAGCCGACTTCGGCACGTCGCCACGAGCGACGGACAACACCAACTCCGCATAGCGTGACTGCTCGGCTGTCAGGCGCACGTGATTCAGCGCGAGAAAGACGTAAGCGGCCACCGCCCCGACTCGCTTGTTCCCGTCGATGAAAGGATGGTTCTGGACGATGTGAAACAGGTAGGCGGCTGCCATTTCGCACAAGTCGGGGTGAAGAAACAGTCCGCCAGAACCGGCGGCAGGCATAGCGACCGCCGAGTGCAGCATGCCGAAGTCTCGGATGCCCTCCAATCCTCCGTAGCGAGCGATTTGGTCGCGGTGGATTTCGACGACTTCATCGACCGTGAGAAAGACCGGCTGCACGAGTGTTACTCCGCCAACCGCTTCAGCGCCGCGCCATACTGCTCATTGCAGCTCGACAACGCTTGCCCGAACCGCTTGCGGCGGCGCTTGTCGGGCGCCGGCGCAATAACCATCGCTCGGCCATCGGTGGAGATATCGAGCGTTGTCTCTTCATCGATGTCCAGCAATTCCAGGATGGATCGGTCGATCACCAAAGCGAGGCTGTTGCCGTGTTTGCTTAATTTCTTGGTCATCATGGCACATCGACTCCGTGGTGATTCTCCGCTCACCGTCGTAATAACATTGTAGCACCATCTGTGGTCTAAGGCAAGCCGGACGAACACTTGGTGGGCGAAACATTTGGTCGTTAGCCCCTTGTCATCCGTCCCCCCGGATGGTCCAATTAGAGAAAAGTGGGAAGTCGGCAGTGGGCAGTCGACAGTGCGAAAGATCGAACGTTCTCTCTAATCCCCAACTCCTAACCCCTGATCCCTTACATGGACTTTCAAGCTCGACGCGATCGGCTGCGCAAGGCGTTTCGCAAGGCGGGAGCCAACGCCCTGTTGGTCACCGACTTCACGAACGTCACCTATCTGACCGGCTTCACCGGCGACGACAGCTATCTGTTGGTCCGCCGCGACGGCGAGATCATGCTGAGCGACCCGCGCTACGTCACTCAATTGGGCGAGGAGTGTCCGGGCTTGGATTTGCAGATCCGTCCGCCGGGTGTGTCGATGCTCCAGGCGGTGGTACGAGTGGTCCGGGCCGCAAAGATCGCCAAGCTGGGGGTCGAAGGCGATTCGATGACCGTCGGCCTGCACGACCGGTTGGCCGAAAAGCTGCGGAAGACGGAACTGGTCGCCACGTCGGAGTTGGTTGAGCAACTGCGGCTGACGAAAGACGCCGAGGAGATCGAGCGGCTTCGCCGTGCGGTGTGGCAGGCGGAGAAGGCGTTTGCCGTGCTGCGATCGACGTTGCGGCCGGAGATGAGCGAGAAGGAGGCGGCCGACGAGTTGGAGCACCAGTTCCGGCTGTTCGGCGCGAAGAACGCCTCGTTTCCCAGCATCGTGGCGGTGGGGCCCCGCGGGGCATTGCCCCATGCGGTGCCCACCAGGAAACGCATCGGCGACGACGACTTCGTCTTGATCGACTGGGGCGCCAACGAGGGGCTCTACTGCAGCGACTTGACGCGGGTGTTGGTCACGGGTAGAATCTCCCCAAAATTCGAGCGGATCTACCGGGTCGTGTTGGAAGCCCAGACCCGGGCGATCGCCGCCGTTCGGCCGGGCGTCGTGGCGCATGACGTCGATAACGTCGCCCGTGCCTTCATTACAAAAGCTGGTTTCGGTCGCCGCTTTCGGCATGGACTAGGGCACGGACTTGGCATGTTGGTTCACGAGGCGCCGCGGTTGGCCGTCAAGAATCAGACCGTCCTGCGGCCGGGAATGGTCGTTACGGTCGAGCCGGGCATTTATCTGCCCGGCTGGGGCGGCATCCGCATCGAAGACGACGTGTTGGTTACCCGCTCCGGCCACGAAGTGCTCACCCACGCCCCAAAGCGGCTGGAAGATATGGTGGTCTCATAAGGATAGGCGTCGCGTCGCAATAAGTTGATTGCCGTTGCAAGACGGATTTCCCAATCCGTCTCGGAGAACTGGACGGATTTGGAAATCCGTCCTGCGGTAAGCTGTTCAGTTTATTGTGGCGTTCGCACATAGAGGAAAATCATGAACGCGCCCGCTGCACCGAACCAGGACATCTTCGACGTCCGCAAAATCCGCCGTCTGGTGGACGTTGATGAAGGAACACGATCTCGAGGAGATCGACCTACAACAGGGAGAGGTGCGGATTCGACTCCGCCGCGCCTCCGCGGTGGCGGCGACGGCCGCCGGGATGCCGCCGGTCGTCAACGTTTCGGCCCCGGCATCGGCGGGCCCGCCGGCTCCGGAATCCGCCGCTCCGGCCGCGGAATCCGCCGACAAGGGCATGGCGCTGATCAAGAGCCCGATGGTCGGCACGTTCTACGCCGCCCCCGATCCCGATTCGCAGCCGTTTGTGAAGGTCGGCGACCACGTCGGTCCCGAGACGGTCGTCTGCATCGTCGAGGCCATGAAGGTGTTCAACCAGATTCCGGCGGAAGCCGCGGGCCGCATCATCGCGGTATTGGTCGAGAACGGCGCGCCGGTGGAGTTCGGCCAGCCTCTGTTCAAAGTTGACACGCGGGGGTAGCCGTGTTTAAGCGAATCCTAGTTGCCAATCGCGGTGAAATCGCCCTGCGCATCTTTCGAGCCTGTCGCGAATTGGGCGTCGAAACCGTCGCCGTGTTCAGCGAGGCCGATCGCGGCGCCGCCTACCTCGGCATGGCCGACGAGGCGTACTGCATCGGCCCGCCCAAGGCCGCCGACAGTTACCTGAAGATCGACCGGGTCATCAGCGCCGCCGAGATCGGCAACGTGCAGGCGATTCATCCCGGCTACGGTTTTCTGGCCGAGAACGCCCATTTCGCCGAGATCTGCCGGAGTTGCGAGATCGAGTTCATCGGCCCGACGCACGAGGCGATGGCCCTGCTGGGCGACAAGAACGCCGCCCGAAAACTGGCAAAAGAGGTCAACGTTCCTACGGTGCCCGGCAGCGACGGGCTGATCCGCGACGAAGCCCACGCGGTGTCGCTTGCCCATCAGTTGGGTTTTCCGGTGCTGATCAAGGCGTCGGCGGGCGGCGGCGGCCGCGGCATGCGCGTCGCCCTCAACGATCTGGCCCTCAAAGCCGCCTTGCAGCAGGCCCAGGCCGAGGCGCAGGCCGCCTTCGGCAACGATGACATCTACCTGGAGAAATACGTCGAGAAACCCCGCCACGTCGAGGTGCAGGTGATCGCCGACACGCACGGCAATGCGATTCATCTCTGGGAGCGCGATTGCACCATGCAGCGGCGGCACCAGAAGCTGATCGAGGAGAGCCCCGGCCCCTGCCTCGATCCGGCGACCCGCACCGCGATGTGCGACGCGGCGGTCCGCCTGATCCGCGCCGCGAACTACACCAACGCCGGCACGGTCGAGTTCATCGTCGCCCCCTCGGGCGATTTCTACTTCATCGAAATGAACGCGCGGATCCAGGTCGAGCATCCCGTGACCGAGATGGTCACCGGCATCGACCTGATCAAGGCGCAGATTCTGCGTGGCCGCCGGCGAGAAGCTCCCTTTCACTCAGGCCGACGTCCGCCAGCAGGGGGCCGCGATCGAGTGCCGCATCAACGCCGAGGACTCGGAGAAGCACTTTCGCCCCACGCCCGGCACGATCACGAAGTTGCGCGTGCCCGGCGGGTTCGGCGTGCGATTCGATTCGCACGTTCACGAGGGCTACGTCGTCTCGCCGTATTACGATTCGATGATCGGAAAGCTGATCGTCCACCAGCCGACCCGCCGCGAGGCCATCGCCTGCATGAAGCGGGCGCTCACCGAACTGCACATCGAAGGGGTGAAAACCACCGTGCCCATCCACCAGAAGATCCTCGAAAACGCCGCCTTCAACCAGGCAAAGGTTGATACGACGTTCATCGAGCGGACGTGGCTGAGTTGAGGAATCGTGAGCCGGGCGTTTAGCCGCCGCGTCCACGCGGCGCGGGCTTGACGCCGATAAGCTAGAATTGCGAACTGAGAAGAAATGGAAACAGAGAACTGAAATCGGAGCGTTTTATGGACAGCACTTTATCGCGGCCGCCCCATCTGGAATCGAGCATCCATCGGGTGGCGATCCTGTTCGCCGGCGGCCCGGCCCCGGCCGCAAACGCGGTCATCTCCACCGCCGCCGTGTCGTTCCTGCGGAACAATATCGAGGTCTACGGCATCCTCAACGGCTATTCGCACCTGGTCGAATTCGGACCGGACCACTCGATGGCCGAGGGCCGCGACTACGTCCGCATCCGACACAACACCTTGAAACGCACGCGAAACAGCCAGGGCGTGCTGATCGGCACCGCCCGGACGAATCCGGGCAAGGACGTCTCCGAGCCGGACCATCTGAAAGACCCCCGGCGAACCGCGCCGTTGAAGGCGGTCTATGACGCCCTGGTTTCGATGGGCGTCGACGCCCTGATCTCCATCGGCGGCGACGACACGCTCAAAACCGCCAACAAGTTCAAGCTCTACCAAGAGCAACTCCCGCCCGGACACAAGCACCTCCCCGTCGTCCATTTGCCGAAGACGATCGACAACGACTACTCGGGCATCGACTTCACCTTCGGCTATTTCACCGCCGTCGAAGTCCTGGCGGGCGAGATTCGCAACCTGCTCGCCGACGCCGAATCGACCCGCACCTACTTCATCGCCGAGACGATGGGCCGCAGCGCCGGCTGGCTGGCCTACGGCGCCGCGATCGCCGGCGAGGCCAGCCTCGTGATCAGCGTCGAGGACGTCACCGGCAAATTCGAGGTCGCCGAAGAGTCCAAGGATGAAGAGACCGGCAAGACCACGATCCGCCGCGCCATGGACGTCGCCGAGGTCGTCAAGCGGATCGTCGCCACGATGCGCGTGCGCGAAGAGGCCGAGGGCAAGGAGTTCGGCGTCGTCGTCATCGCCGAGGGGCTCGCCGAGTTTCTCCCCTCCGAGCACATCGAAGGCGTGCTGCGCGACGAGCACGGACACATCGCCGTCGCCCAATTGAATCTCAGCCGGTTGTTCGCCAAAATGGTCGGCGACGAATACACCAGACAGACCGGCAAAAAGCGGAAGATCAACGGCGTGCAACTCGGCTACGAATGCCGCTGCTCCCGCCCGCAAGCCTTCGACGTGATGTTGGGCAGCCAATTGGGCGTCGGCGCGTATCGCGCGCTGGTCGAGCGGCGGCTCGACGGCGTGATGGTCTCGGTCGTCGGGCCAATTGAAGCTCGATTACGTGCCGTTCAGCGAATTGATCGATCCGGTCACGTTGGTCACGATGGTCCGCTATATCGAGCCGAACAGCGATTTCCATCGCCTCGCCCGATTCCTGGAGACCTACGTGGGCTGACGCCCTATGCCTTTCCGCTGGCGGCGGTCTTGTCGCGCAGGATATCGAGCATGGTGGGATCGACCTGGAACATGCCTTCCAGCGTGATGCGGCCGAGGTTGCGGAGCGAATCCTCGACGGTCTGGCCGACCAATCCGTCGTCGGCAGACAGCCCGAAGCCCCGGATCGCCATCAGCGCGGAACGCACCGCGGTGTCGACGGCGGTGACGGCCTTCATCGCGCAGCCGGGCTTGGCGCCGTCGCAGATCAGGCCGCCGAGGTCGCCGATGACGTTGCCGGCCGCCAGGGTGATTCGCGGCAGATCGATGCCGGCGTGCTGGTAGACGATGGCCGCGGCCGAGGCGATGCCCGCCGCCATCGCGCAGCCGCAGATGACCGACAACTCGCCGACGAAGCACTTGGCGTAGGCGTTGATCAGATGGGCGACGGCGATGCTCTCCAGGATGCGATCGGCGTCGATGCCCGTCTCGCGGCCGACGATGTAGGGCGTCAACGTGGCGACGATCCCCTGGTTGCCCGAGCCGCCGGAAGTCATTGCCGCTTGGGCCATGCCGGCCATGCGGGCGTCGACCGCCGACGCCACGCGGAGCTTCGCGCGATAGAACACGTCGTCGGCCAGAAAACCGTCGCGGTGCATCTGGAAAAGCTGCCTGGCCGTGCCGCCGACCTCGAAGCCCCATTCGGAGATCGCCAGATTCATCTCGACGCCGCGGCGCAGATAGCGCGCGATCTTCGCCGTCGATCCGCTCGGCCAGCGCGAGCACCTCGGCCATGTTCATCTGCTTCAGGGCGCGTCGATAGGCCAAGGGGGCGGCCGGCGAGTTTGCGTCGGCCCGCAGCACGGCTTTCCCGTCCTTCTCCAACAGTGCGACGTTCGTGTGCCCGCCCGCCAAGACGCAACGAACGCGATGCCGAGCGCCGCCGACTTCAACCTCGACGTGGAAGTCGGTTTTGCCGGAGAGACATTCGAGGCGGCAGCGGCCGTCGCCGCAAAGGGCCTTGGCCTGCTGCAACACCTCGGCGGTGATCGATTGGAGCAGCTCGAGTTTGGCGTCGGGCTTGGCCAGCGCCGCCCCCAGCGCCGCGGCGATCAGATTCCCCTTGCCGCCGTCGCTGTGCGGCACGGTCACGGCGGCCCCGTTCTTGTACGTCCCCGGATCGACCCTCAGCAGCAGCGATTCCACCGGCTCGCCCAACTGCTCCGCCGCCGTGGCCGCCGCATACGCGCACGCGATCGGCTCGGTGCAGCCGAACGCCGGATAGACCTCGTGGGCAAGCACTTCTTTGAACAGATTCATCGGCGCGGCTCGGCGGGGCTGGATAATTCGTAACCGTTCACTGGGCGGCAAGGGGACGGAGGAGGTTTTCGGAGAAATATCTTCTCCTGCGGCGGATACTGTCGCCGAAAACCTCCTCCGTCCCTCTCTGTTTCCGGCCTGTGAACGCTTACGATAATTCTTATCTCTATCGTAACAAAGCCGGCGGGGCGGTGGCAAGCGGCTTGTGCCGGATACTATGGCGGCTTGGCATCTTGCCGCGCTCGCCTAAACTGAACGGACTCAACAGGCGCTACCGATGGCCCACGGAAACAGGAGCAAAACGATGTCGCAGCGAACGCCGCAAGAGAAAGCCGCGTTTCATGAGGGGCCGATCGACGGGGTGACCTTCAGGCCGCTTGCTCCGCACAAGGACCATCGCGGCTGGCTGATCGAGCTATACCGCGAGGACGAGCTGCCGGCCGACCAGCATCCGGTGATGGCCTACGTCAGCGAGACGCTGCCGGGCGTTGCCCGCGGACCGCACGAACACGTCGATCAGACCGACTACTTCGCCTTCGTCGGGCCGGGCGATTTCCTCTTGTATCTTTGGGACGCTCGACCAGCTTCGCCAACCTACGGTCACTGCCATGAAACTGGCGGTGGGCGAGTCGAACCGGCAGTGCGTGCTCGTTCCGCCCGGCGTGGTCCATGCCTACAAGAACGTCGGTGAAACGCCCGGCTGGGTGTTCAACGGCCCGAATCGTCTGTTTGCCGGCCCGGGCAAACGCGAGCCGGTCGACGAAATTCGCCACGAAGACGCGGCAGACAGCGCGTACCGACTGGAGTAGTCGTCACTGCGACGGACGAGGATTGCTTCCCTGCGCGGGCATTGCCACACGCAGAGGTCTTCCCGAGGAGTAGACCTTAATCATGTTCCTGATCGAATTCGCCAGGTCCGGGTTGTTATACTTCACGGCAAGTTTCAACGCTTCGTTGGCGATCTCCACAGCCAGTTCATAATGCCCCAATTCGGCATGGGCGGCAGCCAACACATTCATAAGGAGCGGATCGTTCGAACGGCCGGTCGCGTTTGCCTTCTCGGCAAGTTCCAACGCCTGCTTGCCGTCTCGGATGGACGCGTGAGGGGTGGTGGCCGCAACCCAGGCGATCGCGTTCGCCTCGAGTGCAAGCTCCAACGCTCTCTTGCCGTTGCGGACGGAGTCGTCGGGGCTGGTGGCCAGGAACCAGGCAATCTCCCGCATGGTGCCGGCATCCATCGGGGACAGGCGCAGCACCTCGTTCAGCTCGGCGATCGCCTTTGCGGGCTTTTGCTGCCGAACGAGGACGAGAGCCAATTGTTGGTGATAGCGCGGCGTCTTCGGCTCGATTTCGATAGCCTTTTTGAGTTGGGCGGCCGCCTCGTCGAGTCGATTCAACGAAAGATACGCTATCGCAAGATTCGCGTGATGGAAGGCGGCGTAAGGATTGACCTCCACCGCCCTCCTGTAATATTTCAGCGCCCTATCGAATTGCCCGGCCTTCATGTAGGCCACGCCGAGGTTGGCGTTGGCCGCATCGTAGCTGGGGCCGTAATGAACCGCCTTCGTGAAGGCTTCGACGGCTTTCTGCGCGCTCTTCGGGAGAGTGGTCGCGTTGAAGGGCCAGGCCGAGATGGTTGTAGGCGAAGTAGTTTTCGCTGGTCACGTCGATCGCGTGTTGGAATACGGTCTTGCTGTTCTTCCAGGTGGAGACTTGGGCGGCGCAAAGCACGGCCCATGCCGCCAGCGCCACTCCCGCCGCGATGCCCAGCCCCTTCCGCCAATGCGGCAATCGCGCCGCCAATTCCGCTCCGCCCCAGACGATCATGATGTACACGCCGATCATCGGCAGATACGTGTAGCGGTCTGCCATGCCCTGGGCGCCGACCTGAATCAGTCCGATGACGGGCACCAACCCGCCGAGATACCAGAACCAGCCCACCGCCAGATACGGCCGGCGGCGGAGATTCCACAGCACAAACAGCGTAATCGCCGCCAACACCAGCCCGCCCGCCAGTCCGTACCACATCAGTCTCGCGACGTTGGCGCTGCGTTCGGCCGGGGTGGCGCCCATCACGGCCAGGTGCGGATAGAAGACGGCCAGATTGCACACCAGCGTCCCTTGCTTGAAGCTCTCAGACAAATCGATCGGCCAAACCATCTTCCACAGATAATCGGCGGCGGAAAACGCCGCGTTGGCCACCCGGCAAGGAAACGTCACGTTGTCCGTCATCGTCATACAGCCCATGCTCTGCTGGACTTCTCGCGACGATCACGCACACAGCCGCCGACAGTGCGAACAGCGGCAGTTTCTCGACGACAAGCCACCAGAGCGGCTGCGGCTTGCAACGGGAAGGGGACGCTTCCGCCGGGTCGGGAACGAGTCGCTTCGGCTGCCATCGCCGAAGCGGCCACAAGTCCAACAGCAGCAGAACGCAGGGCAGCGTCACCAGCATCGACTTGGCCATCAGCCCCACGGCGAACACGCCCACCAGGGCCAGATATCGGCAGATGCTCGGGCGCAGGCGTAGCCGCCGTAGACGAACAGCGTCAGCATCCAGAATAGGCCGCTCAGTACGTCCTTCCGCTCGGCCACCCAGGCCACCGACTCCGCCCGCAACGGATGCAGGGCGAACATCGCCGCCACCAGCGCGCTGCACCAGAACGCCGCCGTCATCCGCCGCAAGGCCAAGAACAGCAAGATCGCCGCGGCGGCGTGCAACAGAACGCTGGTCCTGTGGTGCCCGCCGGCCTCGGGCCCTTTCCACGTTTCAGGCTGGCCGGAGCGAGAAGGTCGGCCGGCCGCCGATGAAACGAACGTCGTGGATGCCCTAGAGTTCCGCGTCGATAACATGCGACAACCACGTCAGCGGATGCCAGTTGCCGGCGTGATGGGTCGTGAGACACCACCACAGCGAATTGTCCGTCCAACTCTTCCACGCGATCGGCGCGAGTCCTTCGATGACGTGCGGGTTCCCATAAATGTACGGATCATCGTCGCATACGGTCATCTCGTATTGACAAGCCTGGCCGAATACCAGCAGAACCATCAGCGCAAGAAAACAGCAAACCGCCAGGCTTTGAAGCGTCTCCCGTGCCGAAGCCTGCGGATCCAGCGGATCGAGGTTTCGGCTATTCCCTGGTCGTTGTCCCATCTGGCGGCACTCGGTAGATAATTTGTTCCAGCTAATTATTATCGCTTGCGGCGAACAGGGTTGTCAAGCTTTCGCCGCGGCGACAGTAGTTTCAACTCGGTAGGTCCCGCTTGCCGAGCGGGACGTGCCCGCGGAAGGCGACTGTCCCGCGTGGAAGTCCCGCTCGGCAAGCGGGACCTACACGCCGGCCCTCATCAACCCACGTCGCCCAGATCGAGCGCCTTGCCGTAACGCACCAGCATCATCCGCCGCAGCCGGCGTGTGGCTTCCGATGCCAAGCCGGGATCGGCGGCCACCAGTCGTGGGCGTCGCGGCGGGCCTCCTCCAGCAGCGCTTGATCGCGGAGCAGATCGGCAATCCGCAGCGGCGGCAGACCGTGTTGCTTGGTGCCGAAAACGTCGCCCGGCCCGCGGAGCCGGAAGTCGGTTTCGGCCAGCTCGAAGCCGTCGGTCGAGGCGACGAACGCCTTGAGCCGTTCGCCGCGATTCCTCGGTCTGTGGATCGCCGAAGACGCAGCAGAAGCCCGGAAACTTGCCGCGGCTGATCCGCCCGCGAAGCTGGTGGAGTTGCGCCAGGCCGAAGCGATGCCCCCCCTCGATCGTCATCAGCGTGGCGTTCGGCACGTCGACGCCGACCTCGACCACCGACGTGGAGACCAGCACCTGAATCTCGCCACGGCGAAAATCGGCCATCACCGCGTCCTTTTCGCCGGGGCCATGCGGCCGTGCAGCAGCCCAAGCCGAAACGCCTCCAACTCGCCGTTGGCCAGCCGCTCGTAGGTCTCGGCCAGGCTGGCCGACTCGACCGCTTCCGATTCCTCGACCAGCGGCGTGATCGACGAATCCCTGCCGGCCTTCGCGCAGCTTGCGGCGGAAGAACTCCCACCACTTCGCCCGCTGTTGGTCGTTGGCCAGATACGTATTGACCTTCTGCCGGCCCGGCGGGCTGTCGCGCAGCGTCGAAACGTCGAGATCGCCGAACAGCGTCATCGTGACCGATCGCGGGATGGGCGTGGCGGTCATCACCAGGTAATGCGGATCTGGGGACTGTCCCGATTTTCGTTCGACGAAAATGGGACTGTCCCCTTCGACGCCCCGATTTTCGTTCTGGGGACTGTCCCGATTTTCGTTCGACGAAAATGGGACTGTCCCCTTCGCCGCTGCCCCCGCTTTGCCCTTGAGAACCGCCCGCTGACGCACGCCGAACTTGTGCTGCTCGTCGATCACCACCAGCCCGAGCTTGGCGAACGACACGTCCTCCTGGATGATCGCCTGCGTGCCGACCACCAGATCGACCTCGCCGGCGGCGATCAATTGCAGCAGGGCGGTGCGCTGGGCCGTCGTCAATCCGCCGGTAAGCTGGGCGCGGCGAACGTGGCTGGCCGCCAGCATCCGATCCAACGTCAGCGCGTGTTGCCGCGCGAGCACCTCCGTCGGCGCCATCAGCGCCGCCTGGTAGCCGTGCGCGACCGCCAGCAGCATGGCATACACCGCCACGACCGTCTTGCCGCTGCCCACGTCCCCCTGCAACAGCCGGTTCATCGGCATCGGCCCGGCCATGTCGGCCGCAATCTCCGCGATCGCCTGCTCCTGGCCCGCCGTCAGTTCAAACGGGAAACAGCCGGCGAATCCGGGCGTCGATCTTCGCCGTGGCCGCCAGCGACGGTGCCCGCTGCTGGTCGTGCTGCTGCTGCCGCCGAATGGCCAGCGCCAACTGCAAAATGAAAAGCTCCTGATAGACCAACCGCCGCCGGGCGCGGTCGAGGCTCTCCTGGTCGCTGGGAAAATGAATCTGCGGCAACGCCTGGGCCAGCGGCCAGAGGTCGTGGGCCGTCAGATACTCGTCGGGAAACACCTCGTCGAACGCCGGCACGTACGTCTCGATCACGCCGCGGACGATCTTCCGCATCTGCCATTGCAGCAAGCCCTCGGTCAGCGGATAGACCGGCAGCAGCTTCGTCACCGGCTCGTCCTCCTCGGCGTCGAGCGTTTCGACGCGCGGATGGGTCATCTGCCAGACCAGCCCCTCGTATTTCGGCTTGCCCGAGAGCATGACTTTCTGGCCGAACGCGAACCGCTCGCGCATGATAGGGCTGATTGAACCAAATCGCCCGCAGATGTCCGCTCTGGCAGCGGACCGAGATGCCCAGCACGCTGCCGCCCGAGCTGGTATTTCGCTGGTCGATGTCTTCGACCACGCCGCGGACGCTTTGCAGCTTGCCCTCTTCGAGTTGGTCGACTTCCCGTTCGTCGCTGAGGTCCTGGTAATCGCGAGGGAAGAGAAACAACACGTCCCGCGCGGTGTGCAGCCCCATTCGCTCGAGCAATTCCGCCCGCGTCGGCCCGACGCCCTTGAGAAACTGCACCGGCGTGGCCAGCAATTGGGCGGGCGTGGGCGTCGTGGGAGAATCGGTGCTCATAATACAATTGTAAGGGAAAGCAGGAGAAGCAGGGAGGCGGGCTCAGGGCCGATGTTTAGCCCCGGCACTTGTGCCGGGCTGGCCATTCGGGCCGCCCAATTTTGAAGAACTGATCGGCCCTACGCCCGCGCCGATCAACTGCGCGCCCCGAGATTTCCCGGCAGAAAGCGAGTCCGGGCCGAAGGTCCAGTCGTTCGCCCAGCCCAGGGCAACGCCCCAATGGCACTTCCTGGGTCGTAAATGATTTGGTGCAAATGGTATAGCAAAAAACGGCCGTCCTTGCCTACAAGGGTTGTGTAAGTCAACAAAAGACCCTTGGAAGCTGGCAAGGAGGCCGACATGGACCATTGTACTTGGAATCGTGTTTCGTGGCAGATCAATTCGATTCGGAATTCGCTCGGGCAGCAACAAGGGTTGCCCTTTGTCGATCTGTTGACCCCCGACATGCTCCGCGACATGGCTGGGCCGACGGCCGAATCGTCGGAGCCGATCTACACGCAGTTGGTGACGCTTTGGATGTTTCTCGGCCAAGTCGTCGATTCCGACCCTTCCTGTCGTCAGGCAGTGGCACGTTTGCTGGCCTGGTTGACGCTCGAAGGACAACCGGCCTGCTGCGCGGAAACGGGGGCGTATTGCAAGGCACGAGTGCGACTCTCGGAAGATCATCTTCACCGTCTCGTCCAGTCTACGGGAGCAGAATTGCATGGAAAAGCCCAAGCCGAATGGCTTTGGAAGGGGCATCGTGTGAAAGTCGCCGATGGAACGACGGCAATTATGCCCGACAACGAGGCGAATCAGGCCGAATATCCCCAGCCGGATGGACAAAAGCCCGGCCTGGGATTTCCGATGGTTCGGCTGGTCGCGATCTTCTGCCTGGCCACCGGTGCCTTGTTGGATGCGGCCGCGGCAGCATATTCGGGCAAAGGAACGGGCGAATTGTCGCTGCTGCGATTGATTTGGGAGCAGTTGCAGCGAGGCGAAGTGCTGCTGGCCGATCGCTTGTACTGTTCTTGGTTCGAGATGGCTTTGTTGCAACGGCGTGGGGTGGATGTGGTATTGCCCCGACATCAGAGCCGCCGAAGCGACTTCCGCACGGGAAAATCGTTGGGCCGGCGCGACCATCTCGTGCGTTGGCCGAAGCCTGCGAAGCCCGATTGGATGGACGAAGTGACATACGCTTCGTTGCCGGAGGAATTGGAACTCCGAGAGTTGGAAGTCGTGATCCATCGCAACGGTTTTCGAGACGTCCACCTCATCATCATCACCACATTCTTGGACGCCCAGGAATATCTTCCGGAGGATTTGGCAGAACTGTACTGGCAGCGTTGGCAGGTGGAACTCGATTTTCGGTCGATCAAAGAGACAATGCGGATGGGGGAACTCCGCTGCAAGACGCCGGCCATGGTCCGCAAGGAGATTTGGGTCCATCTTCTCGCCTACAACCTGATCCGTGGAACGATTGCGCAGGCGTCTTTGGAACATGGGCAGAGACCTTGCCAAATCAGTTTCAAAGGAGCGATTCAAACCCTCAATGCATTTCGAGACGCCCTGTCGCATTCCCCCGACATACAGGAGACCTACCGACGACTACTGATAGCCATCGCTACGCACCGCGTCGGTGACCGTCCTGGCCGCGTAGAGCCTCGCGCAAAGAAGCGCCGCAAGAAAAACTACGCAGTACTCACGCGCCCTCGCCTCCAGGCCCGAAAACGTTTCATGAAAACAACTTGAAGCCCGGGAAGTGCCATTGGGGCAACGCCCAGGGGAACCAGCCGACATCCCACACGTCACAAGGCCCAACGGACCGTAACCCAACAAGCCCCCTCCCGCCGAAATCTTATGCCAAATCCGGATAGTCAGCGACCACCGCGCGCGGCACCGGTTGGCCCTTAGCTAACGCCGTTTCCACACACAGCCGGTGATGACGGTCGGTGATCCTGCAAGCGCAACCACAGAGCCGCGTCAACTCCTCCATGACAGGCTGCTCACCCGTCACATCGTACGCCTCCCACAACCGTAGACAGGTCTCTTTCCAATCGGAGAGTCTCATTTGCCACGGCTCAAGTTGGGGCGGTGGTGCAGGCGGGGGCAGTGAATCCGGTTCAGGTGGCTGGTCACGTTGCGCCCAAGCTATCTTGGCGTCTTCGATGCGGCAAACGACTTCGCGCACCTGATTCTCCGGTTGCCTGAACCAATCCGTACTCCATATCCGGTGGATGATCCAACCTTGCTTCTCCAAAACGTCTTGCCGGAGTCGGTCGCGGTCACGTGCTGAAAGCGATGAATGATAACGTGCGCCGTCGCATTCTACGCCCAGCAGATACCGGCCAGGCTTCTCCGGGTCAACGATCGCTAGGTCGATGAAGAATCCCGCCACTCCGACCTGGGAATGAACCTCATACCCTTGCTGCTCGATCGCTCTGGCTACGGCCCTTTCAAATTCCGATTGGTAATCGCCGCGCGGAGCCGCTACTGTCTCCAGCCGTCCCGTTTGCGCGTATTTTAGGAAGGACTTGAATGCGATCGGCCCCTGCCCGGTCGTTTGTCCGATGTTAATGTCATCCGCAGTTATCGAGGAAAAGACCTCGCAACGCTCGCGGGCGCGCGTAATCAACACGTTAAGCCGTCGCTCGCCTTTTTGCGCGGAAAGCGGCCCGAAGTGCATGGTCATTGCGCCGTCCTGATCTCTTCCGTAGCCAACAGAGATAAATATCACGTCTCGTTCGTCCCCTTGGATGTTCTCCAGGTTCTTCACGAAGAATGGGTCTTGCCGCGCCGTGGAGAAGAACGGTTCAAGGTCTGGCGCATTCCTACGTCGAACCTCCAATTCATCCATGATCGCGTTTCGTTGCGCGATGGAAAAGGCGCCCACTCCGAGCGTCTTATCTCGGCATGTTCGAGCGTGTTCCATAACGGCATCTGCCACGACTTGGGCTTCGCGTCGGTTCGTGCGCGATCCACCCCGGTCATAGACCCCGTCCGGGACGTGCCGGAATCGCAGCCCTCTGCCGTTCGGGCTCTGCTCAGGGTTGATCGGAACGAATAGCCTGTCGTCGTAGAACTCGTGGTTGGAGACAGCGATCAGCGAATGGTGGCGACTGCGGTAATGCCAGCGGAGCATCGGCTGTGGCATTATTCTCTGTTTCATGCCCAATTCCAAAATACTGTCAACGTCAGTCGATTGAGTTTCCTCTGTGTCTCCGTCGTCAGCGCTGAGAATCGCGTCAAAGAAAGTTGTTGGCGGCAATTGCTTGTCGTCACCTACAACTACCATTTGTTTCGAGCGAGCAACGGCACCAAGGGCATCCTCAGGTCGGACCTGGCTGGCCTCGTCGATCAACAACAAGTCGAACCTGATCCTTCCCGGCTCGAGAAACTGGGCCACAGAAATCGGGCTCATCATGAAGACAGGCTTAATCTTCTGAATATCTTCTCCATGATCGGAAATCAGCTTGCGAAGCGATGGCGGTGTTGGAACCAGGAAGCCGCCACTCGCCGTCGCCATCCGACTGTGGTGCGCCGCGGCGACCTCATGTCGTGTCAACTCGATCCTCTCCGAGTCAAGTCCCTGGAATTGTCGGAGTGTCCGGTTATGGAAGATGCCATCGAAAATAGCCAATTCCTGCTCTCGATGGAATATCTCTCTAAGAATGGCGTCAAAGTAGGCCGTCTTGAACGAGTCTACAAGCGTCTCGGGACCAACTGCACCGGAATCTATATGGTCAGCGAGTCCTACCATCCCTTCGGCACCCAGCTTGCACCATCGCCGGTAGTAGGCATGCCAATCAGTGATCGATTCGCCGCTTGACTGCCAACTCTCCAAGCGTGATTTCAGTGTTGCCAGCGAGATTGCCTTGAGCTCACCAACATCAAATGCGACCTTGGTATTGAGCTTTACCTGTGCAAACAGGCTTTCGACGTCTTTAAGCACCGTTGCTAGACGATCGCTGATTTGCTTGGTCAACGCCAGCACCTTCGGCCTGTCTTCAAGCCTAGCAACGATTTCCCGGAAGGAAGGGGGAGGGTCTGCATTGTTGGTTTCCGCCTCCCATTTTGTGATCGCCGCAAGCGACTGCCAATCGGATGCTACTCCCTGCCAGAAGTTCCCGAACGCGTCGTGGCCAATCTGCTGATTCACGTCACGCTCTAATGCCTTACGTGCCTCCTGACCGCGCAGGAGCGTATCAAGTATCGAAAGGCGCATTTCGAGCGGCCCTGGCATTGATTTCGCGAGAATCCCTCGTAAAGACGCTACGGCCTCCCGATAGTCGCGGCGGAACACACGAACCCAAGAGCGGCCGTGCTTGGCCAGTCCGATTCGAGTCCGCGAAACGTCCGTCTTCCAACCGACGTCAGCCACAACCCCCTGCAATCTGGCTTGGCAATCACGGAGGATCAGTCCAGTGTGGACTAACACGTCGATTGTCTGTCGACACTCGTCCCATACACTGCTGCTCAGGCTCTTGCGGTCCATCCGCGGAGCGGCTACCACACGCTCCGCAAACCGAAGAAGTTGTTCCGTTGATGACGCCGTGATTGCCGGCAAAATGGCCAGGAGGTCCGCAAGCTCCCCCATTGCTCGGATCAATTCGTCCAAACTGACAATCACCCTGCTTGTTCTTGTGGCCAGCACGGCGATGTCCGCCGGAAGAACGGCTTCCGCCTCTACGCCTCGCCAGCAATGCTCCTGGGGATTGCCGAGCCGCCGGAGGCTGGTAGCCAAATCCGCTAGAGACCGTTCCTTCCGAGAGAACTGCTCCGGCGACCACGTGGTCGGTGCTTCTAACTGAAAGTCGACATGGCTGATCCCTCGCGATTGCAGCCGAACCAACTCGCCAATTACACGGAACGGGGTCAAACAAAATGGCTTATGCTCCGTGTGCATGGCACGTGCGTGCCGGTTGAGTCGGTCACGACATTCTTGGAGCGTTGCCGCCTGTTGAACAGCGTTGCCGACAACTGGGATATCGGATCGCAGCGTCTTTCGCAGCTCTTGTCGCACGCGCTGCTTGCCCGCCTTCTTGCTGTGCAACTCAAGACACATCGCACCAAGACTGATTCTCTCCAAATAGCGTTTGACGACCTCAAGGGCTGCTTGCTTCTCCGCCAGGAACAACACTGTTCTACCATCCTTGACAGCTGCGGCGATCAGGTTGGCGATAGTTTGTGATTTGCCAGTTCCCGGCGGCCCTTGGATAATCAAAGTCCTGCCGCGCCGCACCTCCTCGATTGCCTTCATTTGGGAGCTATCCGCATCGAGAACATGCACCATGTCCAGCGGCCGGAATTTGTCGTCGATCAACTCGCCGTCGGCAAATAGTGGCGCATCTTGTCGAAATCCCTCTTGAAGAAGGAGCCCTCGAATCAGGGGATTACTCTCGATCTCCTGCCCCTGTGGCCACATCTCCGGTCCAAGATCACGATACATCAGATACTTCGAGAATGAGAAGAACCATAGGACAATGTCGTTGCGCAGGACTCTCCACCTTGGACGTGACTCAATCGCCTGTTCAACATCGTCGAAGTACTTGCTTGGTGCCACGTCGGCCATTTCAGGCACATCTGGTAGTTCGACCGTAAACTCACGGCGAAGCTTCTCCTGGAGCGAAAGGTTCGTGAGGATGTCGCCCTCGGCGAATCGCAGAGAGAAATTGCAGCGGACCGATCGGCGTTCGAGGACCACAGGAATCAAGAGAAGCGGAGCCTGCCGTTTCTCTTCCGACCGATCGCTCTGATACCATTCGAGAAATCCCAACGCCAAGTAGAGAATGTTGACGCCCTGTTCCTCTTCCAGTGTGCGCGCATCGCTATACAACTTCAGCAATCGGGTTTGCAGGCCTTCGGGGCTCAGACGCGTCTGCAAACGATCGTCACGATGCCTTGCAGCAACTCCCCCCTCCATCACTTCCTCTTCCTGGGGCTGCTGGAAGAGCAGAGCCTGCCTGTTCGGTTCCTGCTCCTCATCGACTTCTTCCGCCGTCCTCGCAGAAAGGAACGACATCGGCGTGTTTTCTCGAACGAGGATCCTGAAGATTTCTTCCGACAGCTCGTCCACAATCTCCAATCGGCTAGACCGCGCAGTCCTGCGCTGCGTATGGATCAGACGATTTGTGGCATCCAAGTTAAGAAGCTTCGTGCGCTCGGCCTCAAGTGCTGCAAGAATTGGATTCGGAAGACACATGGTACTCTGACGCGAACTAGCGTACGTGGAGCAACGATATTGGCAAGACGCAGCGATATTGCGCACCAACGCGACGATACCCGCTATTCTATCATCTTACTTCGGCGGTGGGTAGCAGACCCCCACTGCAACTAACGCCAGTTGTTGTACGAAGGCAAGGAGCAAAGAACAGGGGTGGGGGCGAAAGGCGGCGGCAATCTCTACCGTCTTCACGTGCTGTCCCGCACAGCCACCCCACTCGAAGGGTGGCCAATTCCTCGCCTTGAAACTCCGTCAATCTTAGCTATATTCACGCCTGTACACGTCTGCATCAGCAGACCGCTCTTCCTGTTCCTTGGCATCTCAAATCAAACCGCCCGCTCCGTTGAAGCTTCGGGTCACACCCCTCACGCGAATGAGACACGTCAAGGAAAAATCCAACCCCTTGCCCCACAAGCCGTTAGCCTCAACGACAAGGGCCTCCCAACAAAATGCAAAGGGTATCGAAAAACCGAAAAAACTCCCGCCCGTTCAACATCGGTGGGGGAAAAACATTCCTCCGCGCAATCGCGGAGTTGGAATCAATGCACTCGAAATTGGAAATCCCGCAAGTCGTGGACCAACAACGCAACCGTTCACTGGTCGGAACCCGTAGAAGCGGCGTCTCGCCGCTTTCCGCCCCGCGTCGGGCAAGAGACTCCCACAGCCATGCGGCGAGTCGCCCGCACTATGGGACTTCGATGCGAGCCCTTAAGGCAAGATGTGCCCCATCTTGTCGCGCTTTGCCGCGATGTAGCGGGCGTTGTGCTCGTGGATCGGGCCAACAATCGGCACCTGATCGACCACTTCCAGATCGAAACCGCCGTAAATAAAAGCGTCGGTCTTTTTCGGGTTGTTCGTCAGCAAACGAATCTTCGACAGGCCGAGGTCTTTGAGAATTTGGATGCCGACGCCGTAATCGCGGCTGTCGACCTGATGGCCCAGCGCCAGATTGGCCTCGACGGTGTCCATGCCCTGGTCCTGCAAGCCGTAGGCTTTGATCTTCTCGACCAGGCCGATGCCGCGGCCTTCCTGCGGCAAGTGAACCAGCACGCCCGCCCCCTCCTGACCGATCATCTGCATCGCCATCTGAAGCTGATCGCCGCAATCGCAACGGAGCGAAGCCAGCAGGTCGCCGGTGAAACAGGCCGAGTGCAGCCGCACCAACGGCTCGGCCCGCGACGCCGGATTGCCGAAGACGATCGCCAGCGGCTGTTGATCCTCGTATTTCACGCCGTAAATAATGATCCGCGCCGGGCCGAATTTCGTCGGCAAATTCGCCTCGGCCAGCCGATAGACCAGCTTCTCGCTGTGGCGGCGGTGGCGAATGAACGCCTCGATCGTGATGATCTCCAGGCCGAACTTGCGAGCCAACGCGAAAAGCTCGTCGCGATTGGCGCGGTCGCCGTGCTCGCCGAGGATTTCAATCAGCACGCCGGCAGGTTTCAGGCCAGCCATGCGGGCCAGATCGACGGTGCATTCGGTGTGTCCGGCGCGGCGCAGCACGCCCCCCTCCTTGGCCACCAACGGATAAAGGTGCCCCGGCCGAACAAAATCGCTCGGCTTCGTCTGCGGATTGACGATTTCGTGGATCGTGCGCGCCCGCTCGGGAGCGGTCACGCCGGTGCGGCAACTGCGATGATCGACCGGCACGGTGAAGGCCGTCTGCAACGGAGCCGTGTTTTCTTCGACGATCTGCGGCAGGTCGAGCCGCTCGGCCACCTCGGGCAGAATCGGCATGCAGAGCTGCCCGCGCCCGTGCGTAATCATGAAGTTGACGATCTCGGGCGTCACCTTCTCGGCCGCGCAGATAAAGTCCCCCTCGTTCTCGCGGTCGGCGTCGTCCATCGAGATCACGATTTTGCCCGCGGCAATGGCATCGACGGCCGCTTCGATCGACGAAAGCTGATATGGCACCGACATTCTCCCTATGTAATAAACGTCTATTATAGCGAGTTCAGGAGCTTCCGCCAACGAACCCCTTCTTTTGGCTAGGTCAAAAGCAGAGTTGTTCGCAGGGACCGCGGAACGGGACGGAGCCCGTTCCCTACAGATTCATCACCGGAGCGTTACCCGGCCGTGCAAACGCTAACCCACCACGGTAGAGGGGGCCATTAAAGTCAGCCTATACGTCCCAATCACAAAAATCGTTAAGTTCAACGTCGATTCGCCCGATTGTAAGGATCAACGCCAACGCGCCAGGAGTGCGCACTGCGCGTGCACGCCTCTAGCGAAGCGGTTGACGGGGGGGCCCGCAAGAACATAGCGGACCACGGATGAACAGCTTGGATAAAGTGCGAAAGAGAGGGCAGCTATCCCTGGCAATGGGTATGCTCGCCCTCTGCGCATTGCTGGCAGGCTGCGCCGGGGAGTTTGGCACGCATCGGCGTGAAGTCACGCCTCCGCCAGACGCCCTGTCGTCCGCGGCAGATGCGCTGCCGTCTGCGCCGCTCCCCGGGGAACCAAAAAACCTCGCCGTTGTCGAGCGAGCCACTTTCGCGCAGGAGCACTGCGCCTCTGCCGACAGAGACCCCAGCGCAACCGCCCGCGCAACCGATTGCCCAAGCTTCGGCGCAACTGCCTGCTCTGCCGCCGGAGACGCAGCCGTCCAGCCCGCAACCTGCGGATTCGTCGGCGCAGCCGCAAGCGGCCACCCCACCATCTATGTCGCCAGCCGGGCAACCGCCTGCGCAGCCACCCGTACAACCACCTGCGCAGGAATCCGCTCAACGATCATGGCTGCAACCGCCCGCCAAACCATCCGCACAACCGCCCCTGCAATCGGTCAACGCGGGAACGCCGCAGCCGGAGCCGATCCCGCCGCCACAAGGAACCGCCGCCGAAGCGAATGCCGGCGCCTCGACGCGCACGCCGCTCTCTTCGTCACCCGACGGCTCGCTCATTACGCTGCACGCTGACGAATTGGACGTGCGCAAGGTGTTGGAGATGTTGAGCCGGCAGGGCAACGTGGGCATGGCTTTCTCTCCCGGGGTGACCGGCACGATCACCCTCGACATCAGAGACAAGACGCTGGACGAGGCGTTGACCATCATTGCCCGGCTTTGCGATCTGAAAGTCCAACGCGAGAAAGACGTAATCTACATTTCGACTCCCAAAGAGTTGCGTCAGACCCAGGGCGATAACCTGCCCGTGCGGGTGTATCACCTGAATTACGTCAAGAGCAGCGACGTAAAGGCCATGATCGGGGACATTATCAGTCCGATGGGCAAGATCTCGGCATCGCCGGACAGTCAGACTGGCCTGCAAAGCGGCAGCGTTGGCGGCAGCACCGGCGGCGCTGGTGGTGGCGGCAGTGCTGGCGGCGGCGGTGGCGGCGGTGGCGGCGCTGGCGGCGGCACCGGCGGAAATTCTCTCGCCGGCGGCGACGTGCTCATCGTCAAAGACTACGAGGACGTGCTGAAGAAAATCGACCGTGTGATCGCCGAACTCGACGTTCAGCCCGCGCAAGTCATGATCGAAGCCGTAATCTTGCAGGTGGCGCTGACGAAAACCCTCGACTTGGGCGCGAGTTTCGCCGTGCTCGACGACGCAGGGAAGACTCTGGCGCAGATCGGCAGCGGCGCCGCGATCAACGCCGGGGCCGGGTTCTCGCCGGCCACGCTCGTCACCTCCGCCGGAAAAGTGGTCAGCGGATTCTCCAGCGACACTTCCGGACTGAAATTCGGACTCGTCGGCCAGAATGGCACGGCGTTCATTAGAGCCCTGGAAACCAAGGCCGATACGAAGGTGCTCGCCGCTCCTCGCCTGCTGGTGCTCAATAAACAATCGGCGGAGGTGCAAGTCGGCGCCCAATTGGGCTTCCAGAACCAAACCACAACGCAGACGAGCACGTCGGCGACTTTCCAGCAAATACCGATCGGCACGGTGCTCGATATTAGGCCGTTTATCTCATCCGACGGGCTCATTCGCATGGAAATTCACCCGCAACGCGCCACGGGCAACATCGACAATAACAACATTCCGCAGACCTATACCGCGCAAGTCTCGACCAACGTGATGATTCCCGACGGCAACACACTGGTGATCGGAGGATTGATCGACAGCCAGGTGGATAAGAGTTGGGACGGTTTCCCATTCATCAGCCGCATCCCCTTGCTCGGCTATCTCTTCCGCCACACAAACGATCAAACCAAGCGATCGGAATTGGTCGTCGTCATTACGCCGCACATCTACCGGCCGCAGGCGCCGGACGCACTCAATTATCTCGGATACCCGCAGACGCTCGGGTTGGCTGGTCGTCTGAACCAGCGGCCTCACGCGGAATGCGTGGACGGTCCGAGCCTCTTCGAGCTCGCTAGACCCGAGCCCTGCCCGGGAAGACGGCCGCCGGTGATCGGTCACGGGCCCGGCAATCAGCCGTAGCAGAGTAGACGCGGCGTCTCGCCGCGTTGCCTTGGCGATCTTGGAGCCCTGTTCGTCGGTACAAAGCGGCGGGACGCCGCTTCTACGACGTCCGGACCGCGATCGGTCGCACCGGAAGTTAGCTTGCCACCCGGTGCAACGCGCGGTTGATGGAGAGATGGCGGCTGCTGCGGACGGTCGACTTGTCCGGGGTGCGGCCGTTGCGATGGCCCTTGGAATGGATGGGCGCCGCAACGGCGGGCTGGGCGGCGCCGGCCGGCAGGCTGAGGAAGAGAATGCCGAAGCCCGCCAGAAGCCCGCCGAACACGCCGCACAGGACGATCACGGCGCGGCTGGGACCGACCGGACGAATCCCCGCGTCGGGCGTGTCGATGCGGCTGATTAGGCTGGCGGCCTTGGCGCTGGCCCGAGTGGCGCGAGCCTCGGCCAGATTCTGTTCGGCACGGCCCAACAACGCGGCGCGGCTGTTCGTCTCCGCCACCTCGTTGGCGTACGTCGCCCGCACGGCGGCCAGATTGGCCAGGCGAGCGTTGGTCTTCGCCAGTTGGCTCTGCAACAGCGTGCGGCGGTCGGCCAGCACGCGCAGATCGGCCTCGATGCCGCGCCGGGCGATGGCCAGCTCGCGGTGCAGCGTTTCGCCCAATCTCCTCCTCGGCCTCCTTGGCGGCCAACACCTTCGGATGATCGGCCGACATCGTTCCTAACAGTGTCGACGTGCGAAGCTGGGCGTCGATCAAACCGTCTTTCAGCCGCCGCAGGGACGGATAGGATTCCAGCAGCCGGTTGGGCAACGCCACCAGCCGGCCGGCATCGTTTTCCGCTTTGGCCAGCACGTCGAGCAATTGGCGATTGGTCTTGTCGGCCAGCACGTTCTCGCGGAGTTGGCGCGCGGATCTCCTCGCCGCTACGCCGCAGGGCGCTGTCGCTGGCGGCCATGTCTTGCATCGAACGCAGCTCGGCCAGGTCGCTGCCGACGTGATTTTCGGTCGATTGCCAGCGCCGACGGTCGCCCGATCCAAATCGGTTCGGGCCAGGGCAACGGTCTTTGTGAGTTCCTCGACCATGCTCTCCGCCTTGGCGTCGCGGAGCTGTTGGAAATGGGTCTGCAATTGCCGGAAGATGGCTTCGTTGAGCGCCACGGATCGCTGGCGGTCTTTCGCTCGGACGTCCAGATAGAAGACTTCGGTCTTGCCGAACTCGGCCCCCTTGGGCGGAGCAATTTTATATTGCTGCGGGCCTCGACGACGTCGCGCTCGGTCGGCCAGGCGGCGGGGTGGCGGCAGTCGGCCGGCGGCCCGACCTCCTGCAACGCCGCCTCGCAGCACGCTGCGGCTCTTGGCCACCTCCAGGATCGTCTCCTGAACGGTCTTCATCTCGTCGGGATAGCTGAACTTGCCCGGCGATCTTGTCCGCATTCGACGCTGCGTTGCGAACCATCAGGGCCTGCGAGGCTTCCCAAGTGGCGGGACGGACCAGGGCGTAGACTCCCACCGCCGCGGCGATGATCACCGCCGGCAAGAGCCACCGCTTCACATGGACGCGAAGCAGATGGAAAACCTGAGTTGGAGTCGGTGCGGCGGGCTGGACAAGATTCATGGCGATCGATGCTCGGGTCGAGCGGTTTGAGAAAGGTCGCTTCGCAAGGGGCGGTTCCAGTCGCCGGGACTTCGGCGGGGAGAACGCCGGAGTCCCGACGACCACAGGTGTCTGATCGGCGACTGGAGTCGCCCCCTGCCGGTGGTCAAACGGGTGTCAGGACGCATGGTGTGAGATGCAAAGCCGGTGCCAAGTCGGGCGAAAGCCGGTAGCGTAACCGCCGTAACTGCTTTTACATAAACGAGTTCCGCCAGCAGATCGGCCGGCGTGGGGCTGGAGGCCAAGTTCGGCGTGTTGTCGCAAGGCAACGTGGCGTTGGCCTCAGGCAACACCCCACCGCCACCCCAACCACCTCACATCTTCGCCCCTCGGCAAAAAACCGCTTGCTTATCTTCTCCTGTGACAAAGAGTTATGTGGCGGGGCAGCGTGCCGGGGCGACGTTTGTCCCCGACGTCGAAGGCCAGAAAGAAGCCGTCCGCGGCGATTGCCAGCCTCCCCATAATAGTTGTTACAGCAACATTGAAATACAGAGCGATCATTGAATGCCATGCGAGTCTATTGCCTGACGTCCCTGGATGAACTGACGCCGTATGCCGACGATTGGGAGCGGCTGGCGGCCGGATTGCCCTTTCGCGGCTGGACCTGGTTGTCGAATTGGTGGCGTCACTACGGGCCGCAGAGCGACGCCGAGGCCCAGCGGACGCGCTTGGCGACGCTGTGCGTCTTCGACAACGACGACACGCTGGTCGGCATCGCGCCGTGGTACCTCGATTGTTCGGCCATGCGCGGCCGGGTGTTGCGGCCGCTCGGCTCCGGCGAAGTCTGCTCCGAATATGTGGGAATCCTCTGCCATCCGGGCCGCGAGGAGGCAGTCGTCGAATCGCTGGCCGATTTCCTCGTGCAAAACGCCTTTGACGGCGACCCCGATGCCATGCGATGGGATCTGCTCGATCTTGACGGCATCGACGCGGAAGACCGCGAGGTCTCTGCGCTGGTCGATCACTTGTCCGCCTCGAACTGCCTGGTGCATCGCCGGCAGGGGATGAGTTGCTGGCGGCTGGAACTGCCGACCGACTGGGAAACCTACGTCGCATCGCTCAGCAGGAACCTGCGGCGCGACATACGTCGCCTGGAACGGGACCTGCTCGACACGGATCGCGTCGTGCTGCACCACGTGCAGCGGATCGAGGAGTTGCCGGAGGCGATGGACATTTTCGTCGATTTGCACCAGCGGCGTCGCAAGGCGCTGGGCGAAGCGGGGTGTTTTGCCTCCGCCCGGTTTCTGGCCTTTTACCGCGACGTCGTGCCCGACCTGCTCCGCCACGGACAGCTTCAGTTCTATTGGCTGGAGTTGGACGGCCAGCCGGTCGGCCGCCGAATACCAATTGGTGGGCAACGGCATTTTGTATGAATACCAGGCGGGCATGGATCCGGCGGCGATGGCGCATCAGCCGGGCAAGCTGATCAACGTGGCGATTCTGCGGCAAGCGATCGCCGGCGGCTATCGGGCTTCGATTTTCTCCGCGGCGACGAGCCCTACAAGGCCCGCTTCGCCGCCAAGCCGCGGCCGACCGTCCGCTTCCGCGTTGCCCCTCGTCGCCCCGCCGCGCAGTTGCGCCACAATCTCTGGGTCGCCGGGAGAAACGTCAAGGATTGGGTGAAAGACGATAACGCGCGAAAACCGAAACCAGAAATCCGAAATTCAAATGACCAAGGAATGACGAAGTTCAAATGACGAAATTCGGACTGAATACACGCTCGTCATTCGGACTTCCGATTTCGAGCTTCCTTCGTCATTTTGATTTTGTCATTCGTCCTTTCACTCCCATGCCGCTCTGGAAACAACTACTGCTGAGCTTGTACTACCATGCCACCTGCCCGTTGCGGGCGTGGAATCGCCGCCGCTGGGCTTCGCAGGGCCGGCTGCCGGCGATCGTGCTCTTCTGGCATCGCATCGCCGACGATCGGGCGAACGCCTGGACGACGTCCAACGCGCTGTTCGTCCGGCAAATTCGTTGGCTGCAAGAGCGATTCGCGTTTGTTTCGCTGGAAGAAGCCCAGCGGCGAATCCGTGAAGGCTGCAACCGCGAGCCGTGCGTCAGCGTCACGTTCGACGACGGTTACGCCGACAACTGCCGGCAGGCCATCCCCTGGCTGATCGAGCAGCGAATCCCCTGCACCTACTTCGTCACCGTGCAAAACATTCTCAGCGGCGAACCGTTTCCGGACGACCTGGCGGCTGGCCGCCGGCTGTTGCCGAACACGCTCGAACAGCTTCGGGCGATGGCGGCGGCGGGCATCGAGATCGGCGCCCATGCCTTCACCCATGCCAATCTCGGTGCGATCACCGATCGGCGGTTGCTGCGATCACGAGGTGGTTGTACGCGCGGGAGGAATTGCAGAAGGCCCTCGATCGGCCCGTCCGCTATTTCGCCTTCCCTTACGGGCTGCATGCGAACCTCAGCCGGGCCGTGTTTGCGTTGGCGGAAGAGGCGGGCTACTCCGGCGTATGCTCGGCCTACGGCGGCTTCAACTTCCCCGGCGACGACCCCTTCCATCTGCAACGCATCTCCGGCGACGCCCCGATGATCTGCCTGAAGAACTGGGTCACGCTGGACCCGCGAAAACTCCGCACGCCGCGGTTTGAGTATCGAACGTCTGCGGCCGGCGATTCGCGGCGAAACCGCAACCGGGCGAATCTCCTGCGAAGCCGCCAGCGGTTCGTAGCGAGCAATCAACAATCAGCAATCTTCGTCCTCCATGCCGTCCGCCCTCGATAACTCGAATATGCCGCCTCGGCCGGCGACCGCTGCGAACCGACACGCTGGTCGATAGCGTGCTGATCCTGCTGACGCTGAACGTCGTGCAGCGGCTGGTCGGGTTCGTCCGGGCGATGCTGTTCTGCCGCTGGCTCGACGCCGAGCAGTTGGGTCTTTGGGACATGGCCTTCAGCTTCCTGGTGCTGGCCGCGCCGCTTTCGGTGTTGGCGATTCCCGGCGTGTTCGGCCGCTACCTGGAATACTATCGCCAGCGGGGGCAACTTCGCGCGTTCCTGCGGCGGACGATCCTGACGTGCGGCGGATTGGCGATCGATCGCCTCCGTGGTCGTCCTGCTTGTCGCGGCGATGGCTGTCCGTGGTCGTTTTCGGCAGCGAAGCCACTCGGAAATGATCGCCGTGGCGGCCGGAAGCCTCGTGGCCGTGATCGCATACAATCTTCTCGTCGAATTGTTCACCGCTCTGCGCAACATCCGCTACGCTTCCGTGATGCAATTCGTCAATAGCGTCGCCTTCGCGGCGTTGGGGATCGGGCTGCTGCTGGGCTGGCAGCGCTCGGCCGACAGCGTGGTGGTGGCTTACGGCGGGTCGTGTCTGATTACGGCCGCATTGTTGGCCGGTTTCGTGCTGCGCCGAGTATGGCGATCCGTGCCGACCGCCGGCACAGCCGCTGCCGCACGGGGTGCTTTGGGCCCGCATCGGCGCCGTTCGCCGCCTGGGTGTTGCTGGGCAGCATCCTGATCAATCTGTTCGGCGTGGTCGATCGCTACATGATCCTCCACTTCTCGCAAATGTCGGCCGGTGAAGCCCTCGACGCGGTGGGCAACTACTATGCCGCCCGCGTCGTGCCTTTGCTGCTGGTCTCCATCGCCACGATGCTCGGCGACGATGATCACTCCCCACTTGAGCCACGATTGGGAGGCGGGCCGCCGCGACCTGGTCGTCGCCAGGTTGCGGCTGTTCATGAAACTGTTTGGCTTCGCACTGTTCGCCACGGCCACCGCGGTGCTGCTGTTCTCGCCGCTGCTGTTCAGCGTCGGGTTCCACGGGAAATATCCGGAAGGCCAGGCCGTGCTTCCCTGGATCCTGGTTTACTGCACCTGGTTCGGCCTGTCGCTGATCTTGCAGACGTACCTGCTGTGCACCGAGAAGGCCCGGCTGGCGAGCGTCTCGCTGGCGCTCGGCCTGGCGTTGAACATTCCGCTGAATCTGCTGCTGCTTCCGCGGTTGGGTTTGCTGGGCGCGGTGCTGTCGGCCACCGCCGCCAATGCCCTGTTGCTCTGGTCGGTCTGCCGCTTCAACCATCGTTTCGGCTTCCGCTTCGACACGGGCGTCACCGTCGTGCTGATGCTGCCGATCCTGCTCTGTTGCGGTGTTTGGGTGGCAATCCTCGCGATGATTATCACCGCCGCCGCCGCCGTCTGGGGCCGCCGGCTCCTCTCGGCCGACGAGAAACACGTGCTTGCCCAGGGGCTGGCCGATTATCGTAAACGGCTTGTGTCGAAACGGTGGTTCGCCACTCCCGGAAGGGCATGACGTCAAAGCTTTGTTCAGGAATCAGGAATAGGCCATGCGGGTTATAAGAATGCCGACGCCGAACCAGGTGCGACTCGTAGCGGCCGCGATGGTGGCCGTCGCCCTGCTGTTCGTGGCGGTGAGCTTCGCCGGGCAGCACGGCGGCATGACGCCGTTCGGCACCGAGCTTGGCGGCGACTATCCCGCGTTTTACGTTGCGGGCCGCATCCTCAATTCCACTCCCGAGCGGCTGCACGACATGGCATTGCAGGAGAAGCTCTATCACCAGGTGATTCCCGACGCCCCGCCGGGCCAGTTTCTCCTTTATCCTTGTGCGCCGTTTCTGGCCATCGTCTTCCGGCCACTGGCATTGCTGCCTTACGCCTGGTCTTACCTCGGTTGGCTCGTGATTAGCGCCGCCGCGGCGCTGGCGGGCTTCTGGCTGATGGGGAAAGCAACCCCGGGCTTGACGGGCAGTGACCGGTTGACCGCCCTGCTGGCCGCCTTCTCCTTCACGCCATTCCTGTTCGAAGGCTGGATCAGCGGCCAGACTTGCGCCGTCGTGATTCTCTGTATGGGGCTGGCGATTTATCTCCGCCAACAAGGACGGGAATTCTCCGCTGGGATGGTGCTGGCCGTCTTGGCGTTCAAACCCACCCTCCTGCTCCTCTTCCTGCCGATGTTGGTCATCACCCGGTCTTTTCGCGTACTGTTCGGCGTCGTCACCAGCGGCTTCGTGCTCTTGGCCCTCTCGGTCTGGGCCGTGGGCGGCGACGGCTGTCTGCGGTTCGTGCGGTTTCTTATCGACTACGCGAAGGTCGAACGAGCCGCCCCCGAGCTCCTGAAGGCGTCCTGGAAATACGTGGATCTGCGTTCAGCGGCATACCCGCTCTTCAGCCATCCGTCGCTGTGGTCGTCTGTCGTGCTCGCGGCGTTGGTCGCCGCCGCGGCGGTGCTGCTATGGCGGACGTGGCGGCATTCCCCAGACTGGCGGCTTGCCTGGGCTTCGGCCCTGATTTGGACGCCGGTGCTCAGCCCGCATTGTGCGATCTACGACACCGTGTTGCTGATTCCCGCGGTGTTTCTCGCGGCGCCGACGCAAAAATCGTCCGTGTGGTTTCTGCCGCTGGTGATGCTGATCTACCTCGCGGCTTGGTGTTCGCAGCCGCTGGCCGCCATGACCGGCTTCCAACTGCTGTCGGCCGCGATCATCCTGCTGGGACTACAGGTCTGTTACGCCGAGGCGCCGGCCACACTGCTGCGTCGTAGCGGCCGCCAGACGTTCTTGTAGACCGCCATGGCCGCGCGCCCCAGCAGGCGCCGCGGCGCCATTGCCAGCCGGCCTACGCCGTAGGTGGCCGGCCGCCATCGCGAGATCGATTGCGTCATCGGACCCATGAAATCGAGCGCCCGCGTCTGGCCGTCGCCGTGGAATCGCTCCAGAATCTGGTAGAAGAGGAGTTGTCCCGGGCTGTGGGCGGAAAATCGCGGGTCGTAGCCGATCTTGTGGGCGAAACTCACCTGCTTGCCGCGGTAGCCGTACATGAACGCTATCATGCGGCCGTCGAGACGCAGCGCGGCGGTTTCGAGCTGGCCCCACGCGGCGAGTTGCCGAGCCTGGGCGGCGAAGAATTCGAACATCCCCGGCGTGCGGAGCACCGACGTGCCCGACTCGCCCTTCCAACTGAGGTCTTCGACTGCGAACGCCTCGCGCAGCCAAGGCTCGACGCTTGCCGGTTCGAGCTTCGAGGGCATGTCCAATTGCAGTTTGCCCTCGTCGGCCAATCGTCGCACGGCTCGGTTCATCGCCTGACGATGGTTCTTCGCCAATAGCTTCTGGTAAGCGTTCCAATCCCGACCGATTTCGAGGCGGCCGACGCGGATCTGCACGTGGGCGTGGGCCGATATGCCCGCACGATCGCACGCCCGTAGCAGGGCTTGCCAGCGCGGCGCCTCGGGCATGGCGTCGTCGAGCCATAGCAGCGGCCATGGCAGTTCCGCGGCTGCCGCCACGAGCAGGTCCATCGCGGCATCATTTTCGGCGGCCGCGGCATCGCAAAGGAGATCGCCGCAAGGCGCCCACGGGTTGCAGGGCAACCCGCCCGCCGAAAGCAGTCGCCCCACCCGGCACGAGACCAGCGGCAACGCGGCGACCCATCGCGGCCCGTCGGCCACGACCAGGGCATGGAAGTCGGCCTGCGGCGCGAAGTGCTCGACCCACTGGGCCAGCAGTTCCGCCCGCACCAGCGGCAACGCCACCTCGCTCCGCTGCCAGAGATCGTCCCAAGCGACCGCCTCCGCCCGCAAGTCGGCGACCGATGAAAGCGGGATCGTGCGAAGGCTATTCACGGGCAAGTCTCCTTGGAACGAGGTGGCTCTAAGAAGCATGGCATTTTATTGGAAACCAGGTGTCCAGAAGCGACCGTCTTGCGAGAATCTGCAAAGGCGTCACAATCGCTAGATCCTACCGGCGTAGGAGGGAAAAAGAGAACGGGTCCAATTTGTGCGAAGCACCGGGCACCGACCGAGGGTTGGTCGGACCGTCCCGGCAAGTTGGACCTGTCCCCCTTTTCCTCGGAGGACGAGAAAATGCCATACTTGCAGCAATGGAAGAATTTGACCGAAACCGCAATCAGTTGGCAGGGCTTGAAGCGTGGGCTCTACTCGCTCTCCACGTTCATCTCCGAATAATCTAACCCACCCACCACCCACTGTCCACCACCCACTGTCCACCACCCACTGTCCACTATCCACTATCCACTATCCAATGGCACTAAGTTTGTTTTGTAACTCGTTTAGCTGTTTGACGATACTTGCCTTTCCGGTAGCGGTCGGCGGGACGCGGATAATGACGACCGGGACGGAGCGGGACTAAATGTTGAGCTATTCGCAACAACAATCGTGGCAGAAGAATCCGACGCACTCGCTGGGGATCGGCCAGCAGCAACGCATGACGTATATCGTTGATTTCGCGCAGCGCTTGCGTGAAACTGATTCGCAACGGCGAAACTCCATGCTCTTCTGCCGCCTCGAAAATCAGCCAGCGGGTGAGGAAATACAACAGCACGTGGCCCGCCACCTCGAAGGCCACGCCTTCCGCCGTGCGGCTGCGCAACGAACGCTGCATTCCCTGCCGAACTTTCAATTCGCAAAACATCGTCTCGATTTCCCAGCGGCGATGGTACAAGCCTGCCTCCAGAACGTGGCCCGCCTCGTCGGCGGTCGCCATGCGCACCCAATCCTCGCGGGAAACGATTTTGGGATCGAGCACGTTGGTGACCACGGCACTGGGACGAAAGCCGGCCATGTGATAGCGGACCACCCGCAACGTCTGCGATTGCGGCAACTCGGGCAGGCTTTTCCACGCGCACTTTTTCCGCGACGTTTTGGGCATTTTCCATTCCACCAGCCGATCGTCCGGTCCGAGGTTTTTCAACGTTTTCAGCAATACGCCGCGACGCAGCCGGATGCCGAAAAATGCCCGTCGGCGTTGGATTTGCCAAAACAGCCCGTAGCTCCAAAAGCCTCGGTCCATCAACAGCAGGTTTCGCGGCTCCAGGTATTCGACCAGCCGGGCCGCCGAGGTCTGCTCGTGGCACGATCGCGGCGTCAGTTCGTAACGCCACGGCAGCCGGCATTGCGGAAACGCCAACATGAGCATTCGCGCCGAGGGCGTCGTCGCCGTCGGCCGTTGCGGCTGGTGCCGAAAGTTTGGGCCAACGTTTTCCAGTAGGGCAAGGCGATTTCCGTGCCGTCGAGCGCCAGCAAACGAAAGCCCTTCCACCGCACGGCGTCGGGATGCTGGACCTGAAAGCGTTGCGCCAGCAGCAGAATCAGCCACGACCAAAAATCCATCGGCATCCGTTGCCGCGCCTGCACGAAAGCTTCCTCGCTCGTGAGCGCGCCCTTCTTGCCGTGGGGATTGTGCTTCGAGGCACGCCGCTTCCGTTTGGAAGGCACACGATCGGGCTTCCACAGGTCGGCATCCTCCAACAACTTGAAGGTCAAGACGAGGATGTCGGCGAAATTCTTGGCGGTGTGCAGGCCAGCCGCAATCCCCAGCCAAACCATGTTGGCATAGTTCAACGGGTTGCTTCCCAGCTTCACACCCGCAGCTTGCGCCGCTTCTTTCAACAGCGCAGGCGTCAGTATTTTGCCAAAAACCCGCAAATCGTGTTGACGAATTCGATCCCATATATTACACCTTCGTTCATCCGTGAACATCGTTCGAGTCCTCCTGACAAAGTCCTTTGTGGTAAAAGGCTTATGTCACGGAGGACTCTTTTTGTGTCAAGACAAACTTAGTGCCATTGTCCACTATCCACTATCCACCGTTCACTCATGTTCCCTCGCCGCCGAAAACTCACGCCGATTGCCGATCGCGGCCCGCTGCGGGTGATGTTCGTCATCACCAGCATGCCGGTGGGCGGGGCGGAGACACTGCTGACCGAGCTTGTCCGCCGCATGGACCGCGAACGGTTCGCGCCCGAGTTATGTTGCCTGAAGCATTTCGACCGGCTGGGTGAAGAATTGTCGCGCGAAGTCCCCTCATTCACCGGCCTGCTCTCGCAGAAATACGACTTCGCGGTCCTCTGGCGGCTTACGCGGCTGATGCAACGCCGGCGGATCGACGCGGTGGTGACCGTCGGCACCGGCGGCGACAAGATGTTTTGGGGGCGGCTGGCCGGGTGGCTTTCGGGCGTGCCGGTGATCTGCTCGGCGTTGCACTCGACCGGTTTGCCCGATCACGTTGAGTTTCCCAACCGGCTGTTGGCGCCGCTGACCGACGCTTTCGTCGCGGTGGCCGAGCCGCATGGCCGCTACCTGGCCGAACACGAGGGCTGCCCCGCCGGCAAGGTCGTGGTGATTCCCAACGGCATCGACGCCCAGCGATTTCACCCTCGCCCACCGAGCCAACGATTGCTAGAGGAATTGAGGCTGGATCCGGCATCGCCGGTAGCCGGCATCGTGGCGGCGCTGCGGCCGGAGAAGAACCACGAGATGTTCCTCCGCGTCGCGGCGTCGGTTTGTGAAAAGTCGCCTGCCGCCCGGTTTCTGGTTGTCGGCGACGGAGGGGAGCGGCCGAAATTGGAGTCGCTCGCGCGGGGCCTCGGGGTTGCCGACGCGGTTCGATTTCTCGGCACGCGGTCCGACGTCGACGAGGTTCTGTCGCTGCTGGACGTGCTGTTGCTGACCTCGCACATGGAGGCCAACCCAATTTGCCTGTTGGAGGCGATGGCCGTCGGAAAACCGGTGGTGGCCACCCGCGTCGGCTCGGTGGCGGAAACGGTTTTGCCGGGCAAGAGCGGCTATCTGGTCACCCCCGGCGACTGGCAGGCGATGGCCGGCTACGTACTCGAACTGTTCGGCGATCGCGCCCGTGCCGCCGAGATGGGCCGCGCCGGCCGCGAGCACGTCATTGCCCGCTGGACCGTCGATCGCATGGTGCGGGGATACGAAGAATTGATTGCCAACATTTACGCGGCCAAATCCACCCCTGTCCGGCGGAGGAGCCGCAAGGTGGCGGCAAGGGAGGGGACGGACGAGATTGCCGCCAAGAGAAATAGAAGAATCGAGAGGTGTTCCCCGGCGATCTCCTCCGTCCCCTTTTAACGGGCCGGCTGAAGCCGGGACTACGAACGGCCTTGCACTCGGCGCCCGTCGGGCGTGGACTTGAGCGGAGTGGGCCGAAAGGGTAAGATGGCTTACCGGCAGGTGGCGGCGTATGGACACGAACTTCACGAGGAACTTTCTGGCCGTGGTCGCCCGCATCCTGAGCGGAGCCAGCGTGCGCTGGATCGATTCGCAGCCCGATACCTGCCAGCGGGTCTATTTCGCCAACCACACCAGCCACTTGGACCCGATCGTGATCTGGTCGGCGTTGCCGCAGGCGGTGCGGATGATCACCCGGCCGGTGGCCGCCAAGGATTACTGGACCAAGGGGCCGGTGCGCCGCTACTTCGCCAACCGGTTGTTCAACGCGATCCTGATCGATCGCGAAGAGATCAAGGTGCATCAGAGCCCGGTCGATCTGATGATCCGCGAGATCGGCCACACCTACTCGCTGATTATTTTCCCGGAAGGGGGTCGCAGCGCGCGGCCTGGAGATCGGCGAGTTCAAGAGCGGCCTGTACTACTTGTGCAAGAAGCGGCCCGATCTGGAGTTGATCCCGGTGCACGTCGACAACATGAACCGCATCCTGCCGCGCGGCGAGGTGCTGCCGGTGCCGCTGCTGAGTTGCATCACGTTCGGCCCGCCGCTCTGGCTGGAAGCGGGCGAGGCGAAAGTCGATTTTCTTGCCCGCGCCCGCCAGTCGGTCCTGCGGTTGAAGGAATTGGAGTAACCGTGAACGATAAGTGGACCCTATGGCTGATCGCTGACGGTGTTGATCCTGCTGGGATCTCCTCGGCGATCATCGGCATCTTGCGGCGCCGGCCGGAAAGCGGCATCGACCCGGCGATCCTCGAGACGTTCCGCGTCCGCGTCCGCGCCTGGTGGACGCTGTTCGCTACCTTGGCGGCGGCTTTGCTACTGCCGGACCCTTGGGCGCACTGGACGACGGTGCTGCTGTTCGGGCTGCTGTCGTTTTGGGCACTGCGGGAGTTCATCACCGTCACACCCACCCGCCCCGGCGATCATCGCACATTGTTCTGGGTCTTCTTCCTCATCACGCCGTTGCAGTTCTGGCTGGTGGGAATGGCCGGCTGCAATACGGCCACCTATCCGACCCGCCCCGACTTCTACTACAGCATCTACAGCATCCTCATTCCCGTTTACGCCTTTCTCTTGATTCCGCGCAGGCATCGCCATCGCCGGCGACTACAAGCGATTTCTCGAACGGACGGCAAAGATCCAGTGCGGACTGCTGATCTGCGTCTACTGTCTGAGCTACACGCCGGCGCTGTTGAGTCTCGAGAAGATGCCGACCTCGCCAGAACGGGCCCGCATCGTCGCCGGCGACACGGCAGCCGCGAAGACCGGCAACGCTGCTCCGGCAACCGACGCCGGCGATGCCGACGCCGGCGGAGGCCCACGCCTGCTCTTCTTCTTCATCCTGATCGCGCAGCTCAGTGACGCCCTGCAATACGCCTGGTCGCAGCTTCCGAACAAGCACGTGATCGTGCCCGCCATCAACACCAACCGCACCTGGGAAGGACTGCTGGGCGGCACCGCCAGCGTCATGCTCATCGGCGCGCTTCTCTGGTGGGCCACCCCCTTCAGCGGCGCCAATTGGTGGATGTCGGCCGTGATGTCGGCCGTGATCGCCCTGATGGGCTTCGCCGGCAGCATCACCATGTCGGCCATCAAACGCGACCGCGGCGTGAAGGACTACGGCACGCTGATCGAAGGCCACGGCGGCGTGCTCGACCACATCGACTCGATCTGTTTCGCCGCCCCCGTCTTCTTCCACTTCACCCGCTGGTGGCTCAGCGCATAGGACATCATCCACAAAGTCTATGCCGCTGCTCAAAGCCCCCCGATTGCAATCGGGGGGCGTTTCTCGGTGGCAAGAAGTCTTTGGAAGTTGAACTAGCCGCTGCTCTCGACTTCGATCACCTGCAACTCGCCGATCCGTTCCGCGCCGGTCGAACTGGGATCGTGTAGATGGTTCCGTCCGCACCGCGGATGCGGCAGGTATGGTCCAAGTCGATGTTCTCTTCGACGAAGATCCGGCAGCGCGTCGTGGTCGAGGGCGTTTCGGCGGTGGAGTCGATCGTCGTTTGGAGCGGCTGAATTCGTGCCCGAATGCCCGTCTTCCACGTCCGCCAGATCGGCGTCGGGCGGCATCGCCGGCCGTTCTTCTGCACGGAGATCGCGTCGTCCAGATCCGACGGCGATGCCAACGTCTCGGGTCTCGCAGCGCCAGCGGACGCCGAGCGTCGCCAGTTTGACGGCCAGGATCGTCCAGCGGCGGCCGTCGCCGTCGAGAATCACGTCGCCCAGCCGCGGGGCGTCGGGCAGTTCGGCCACCGGCAAGTGCCAGACCAGATCGTCGGCCAGTTGCTGCCCGCCGCTGGGCACTTGCTTGCGGACGTCGCCGCTGGCGATCATCGCGGCCTCGCCGGCGGTGATCGCCCGCCGCAGCGCATGGGCAATCGCCGTGCCCGCATCGCCCGGCGTGCGCCCGCGCCGCAACAACGTCACCGTCTCCACGCCGTCGGCCACGCTCGAAAGATCGTCGGATGGGTCGAACATGAGGGATTGGGGACAGGGATTAGGGATTAGGGATTAGGGAGAATGACGAAGCACGAATGACGAGTGAGAATTCGAGACTCGGATTGTCCTGCTGTCATTCGTCATTCGAGCATTCGTCATTCATCTTTACGTGTATCCTCTGCGATTGCACCTCGAACGGCGCCTCGCCGGCGAGTTTCTCGTTGCACCAATCGACCGTCCGCTGGAGTTGCGAGAGGTAGTCGCCCCAGGCGATCATTTGGCCGTCGATCTGGTACGTGGGTTTCGGCTGGGCGGTGATTTCGGCGATCCGGGCCAGGGTCTGGCTCTTGATCGTGGCAATGGTCGTTGCATCGCTCATAGTACGTGTACCCGGAATCGAAGGATGATTTTTTCGCCCGCCGACGGGCACGATCGTGTATTCCACAAGATAGTTTCGCCCGGCGATCGTGAACGCCGGATGGACGGCGATCGGGATGATGTGCCGGAAGTTGTAGTCGCTCGCCTGCGAATCGCTTTGCAGCGTGTCGAAGATCACGTCGGCCGCGGCCAACGGCACCGCGCTATGCCCGGTCGACGGCCGTTCGCGCGTCGGGGTCTTGATCGTCCAGCAGAAAGACGCTGTAGACGATCGTCGAGACGTCGGCCTGATGGATGTCGGCGCCGTCCTTGTAGACGCGGGCACAGAGCCGAACGGTGCCATTCTTGAAGGCGGTGGTGTGAATGTCTTCGTCGGCGATGTTCGCCGTCGGTCCGACGCCGCCGCTGGCGTCGGCCAAGCTATAGCCGGCCTTGTCGGAGTTGTCGCCGGAGGCGATAGTTGCCGGCACCTTTCCGCCGCTGGGATTGATGGCGCCGTCGCCCGTGCCGACGACCAGCGGGCCGCCCGTCGTGCCGGGCGCGGCATCGCACACCAAGAGCCTGCCGTCCGGCACGTGCAGATTGCCGCTTTCCTTCACGTATTCGCGATACCGCACGCCGGCAACGAACGGGCCGTCGGCTCCGGCGGTCAGCAGGATGTCCCAATGGCCGTCGGCGTCGTGGGTCATCGCATTGGCGGTTTCGGCCACCTGCCAGGTCTGATCCGAGTCGCTCCACCACTTCCCGGCGTTGTCGCCGCTCTTGCATTTCAAGTAGTAGTTGACCGTGCCCGCCGTGATCGGCGAACCGTCGAGCGCGGGCGACAACGGTGAACCCGCGTTCCAACTCCCCGGCGTTGATCGTATGGTATTGGCTCATGGACTGACTCCGTAGGTTGAGGCAAGCACGCGACGGTAGACGGCGGCGGAGCGGCGTGTCGACGGTCCGGCGACCGGGCGGCGAAGGCGAAGCGGGGCAAGCGGATCGGCAGCCAAGGCCTGTCGCAGTTGCGGCGGCAGAACGCGGTTGTAGATATAGACGTAGCGCAACGCCCGGCCAGTGCTCCGCGAGTCCGTCACGGTATCCCAGGCAGAGTTTCTGCCCGGTTTGGATACCGCTGTTGCCGAAGGCGGCCGCCACGCTTGCACCATCGACAAAAAGCTCGATCCCCGCCGTGCCCGCGTATCGGATCAGTGCCATGTCGTGTGGAACGCCGGCGATGAGGACTACGGGGGAAGTGCCTTGATCCCCCGAGCATGCCGATGATCCCGCCCGCGCGGAGCGTTTGCAGCAGGAACGGCCCGGTCTGGTTATCGCCGGTGTTGTTCGAGATCAAAGGCCCAATGCCGATCGGAGCGGGTGTGCCGCCGATCAAGATGGTGAAGGGGCTCGCATCCACGGCGGAAAACGATCCGCAATCGACTGCGTCGTCGCTGCCGTTCAGCGATAACAGAAGGCCGTAAGCCGATGGCTGCCAATGCGGCCCGCTGCCCAAGCAGTTTCCGTGCGCTCCTCTCCCGCTCATGTCCAGCAACAATTTGCCGGTGCATCCAAGCGGCGGAAGCCACGCGCCGACAAGTCCCCTCCACAATTCGGGCAACGTGCTCTCCGCGGCGCCGTAGGCGAAGCCCTGCCGGAAGCTCGGCGAATAGTCCCGCACTAGAGCCATCATCCTGCCGCCTGAATGTCGTCGGGAATCGGAACGAGCGTGAAAACGTGGTCCGCCTCGGTATTGGTCAGGGCCTTCGTCGCCGAGGCGTTCCATACCGCGACCTGCACGTGACGGTCGTGAATCAAGCACACCCCGCTGGACACCTCAGCCTGGTCGACGCCGGCCGAAAGCACCGCCCCGAGAAACTGGCAATTGTTCGACAAGGGCGTTTCACTGGTCAACGTGGCGTCGCTGCCCGACAGCGTTCCGTCGGGATTCGTGCCGTCGGACGTCACCAGGTAAATGCGCAATGCCTCGCCGCTGACCGCAGTGGCGGCCCAACGAGTTTTCATCCGCCACTTGTAACAAGCCGGCTGGGAACCGGCGCCGCGATCCCATGAATCGGAGATGCGACCCCTGGCCGCCGATTCGTTCTGCAGCGTCAGCGTAATCGTGCCGCCGCTGCCGCGAAAGGCGACGGTCGCGCCCGGCGTTTCGTAGATCTTTTGCGTGGCCATGCGTTAAGCTCCCGTGGAGAAGTGTGCTCGGGCGAACGCTACGTCGCCGTCACTGACGCTGCCGAGCCCCAACTGCTCGGCGATGCTGACTTGGCGCTGTGCATAGGCGGTCAGTTTCGCGGCGATCGCCGGGTCGAGACCGCTTGCGACCAACCCTGCCAGTGTTTCGGCAACGCGAGGCGATCCGAAATCGATCCCGCCGCCGTTCCCCTTTTCGTCGCCGGGCAATTTCAGCATTTCGACCATGTCGGCCAGCACGGACTGCCCTTGCGCCGCCGCCGTCAAGGTCGTCTTCAACGCGGCGTATTCCTCCGCTGTCAAGAGTTCCGCCAGCGTCCGAAACGACCCGAAGCGGCTGTAGGTTTCCACCACGTTCTTCGCGCCGAGAAACTCCGCCGCCTCGGCGTCGCTCTTCGACGTGCAGTCGGCCTGCTCAAGCCGCGTGACGAGTATGCTGTAATCCATCTGTTGCTCCCAACGCTTTGAGGTGCTTTCGGAAATCTCCCCTCTCCCGACCAACCTACGGTCGGTGCCCGGAGAGGCGCAGGGGGTGAGGGCAGCGGATTCGCTTACGCATCGCCCTCACCCTCTCCCAAAGGGAGAGGGGACCAAGCATCAGACATACTCCCGCCGCTATACGGCTCACGCGCCGGCGCCGGTGCTCTTGACCACGTAGCGCGGATTGATCACCGCCGCCGCCCCGCGCTCGCTCGCCTTGAACCGCACCACGATGTCCCGGCTGAATTCCGCCTCGCCGTTCGTGGGCGATTGTGTCACCGTGCTCTTGACATCTTTATTACCCCTGTGGTAAACTGGCTGCGAAAGTGGCCAAATCCGGCCTTGCTTGAGGAGTTGCTATGCTTACAGCCTATTCGTATGTGCGGTTTTCCAGTACCCGCCAGAGGAGGGGTCTTAGTCTGAAGAGGCAATTAGAAGCTACCGAGGCTTACGCCAAGAAAATGGGGTTGGCACTCGATCAGTCCCTGACATTGCATGACCTGGGAATGTCGGCCTATCGCTCCAAGAATCTCAAGGAAGGAGCGTTGGGGATATTTTTGCAGGCGGTTAGCTCGGGCAAGGTCAAGCCCGGGAGCGTGCTCATCATTGAGTCCCTCGACCGACTAAGCCGAGACACCTTTGATGAGGCGATGGCTCTGTTTCTCGACATCATACGGGCTGGAATCGACATTCATACGCTCAATCCCGAAAGGCAATACGACAAGCAGGCTCTCAAGAAGAACCCTGCCCTCATTGTGGAAGCAATCATTACGCAGTTGAGGGCGAACGAAGAGAGTGAAATCAAATCCTACCGCAGCAGAAAGAACTGGCTCAAGAAGTTCTCTGGAGCATCCACGAAGCCCATTACCACCTCTGTGCCTCGCTGGCTTGAGGTGATCGAAGGAAAAATACAAATCAAGCCCAATGTAGCCCAGACCATCACGCAAATGGTCAAGCTCTCGATTGCAGGAAAGAACTGCACACAAATTGCCAAGTACCTCAATGCCAACGGAATATCGTCTTGGACGGGCAATAAGTTGTGGGATAGATGCTACGTATTGACGGTACTCCGATCCCGAGCCTTGATTGGCGAGTTCCAGCCGATGTTGCACCAACCGGATGGCACGAAGCTGAAACACGGCAATCCAATCACCAACTACTACCCTGCTATTATCTCGCAACAAGTATTCACTCGATTGCAGGGGGCCTTAGACGCAAGGCGTAAACCCTGGGGGCGGTCTGGTGAACAGGTGAACAATCTCTTTAAGGGATTGCTTAGGGATGCCATCGACGGCAGCACGTTCTTCCACACATCCAAAGATGCAAAGGGTTCTTTCCTCGTCAACAGGAATGGGGTGTTTGGCAAAGGGGAGTACCGAAGCATTCGAGCCGTCCCCTTCCCTCCGTGCCAATAATGGGTGAGACAACTGCCTCCTGGTTTATTACAGTAGAGGGCAAGGAGGTAGAACGATGGAGAATGCAAGGATGTTGGGAATGGAAGAGGCCGTGGCGGGCAGAACGGAAGGAGGGCGTAGCCCGACTGGAGTTCTGCCCGCCACGGCCGCCGCCACGGGGCCAGGCGGCCTTGCCGCTGGCAACGGAAAGCTGATCCCTGATCCGGCCGTCTCGGAGAAGCCTGTGCGGCGACGGTTCACCGCGGAGTACAAACTTCGCATTCTCTGCGAGGCCGATCGCTGTGCCGAGTCCGGCCAACTCGGGGCGTTGCTGCGCCGCGAGGGTTTGTACTCATCGCTCCTGAGCACCTGGCGGCAGCAACGCGACCAGGGGACACTCGCCGGACTGACCCCGAAGCGTCGTGGGCGGAAGGCCAACCCCGATGCCCCCTTGATCGCCGAGAACCAGCGGCTCATTCGAGAAACCCAACGGCTGGCGGCCAAGCTCCGCCAAGCCGAGACGATCATCGAGGTCCAAAAAAAACTCTCCGAAATCCTGGGGATTCCCCTGCCGCCGCCAGACAGCAGCGAGAGGATGCCATGAACGCCATCAAAGAACTCTCTCCGCAGGTGGGAACGGCAGCGGCCTGTCGCAGTTTGGGCGTACCCCGCGCGACGCTCTATCGGTGCCGCCGGTCGAAGCCGCCCAAGCCCGCAACCACGCCACGGCCTACATCGCCGCGAGCGCTCTGCGACCAGGAGCGACAACAGGTTCTTGACGTGCTTCACAGCGAACCGTTTGCCGACAAGGCCCCGGCCGAGGTTTACGCGGCACTTTTAGATCAGGGCCAGTATCTCTGCTCGATCCGCACGATGTACCGCGTCCTGGACGCGCTGAAGGAAGTCCGCGAGCGACGAGACCAACTGCGACACCCAACCTACCACAAGCCGCAACTGCTGGCCACCGCGCCCAATCAGGTCTGGACCTGGGACATCACCAAGCTGCTGGGGCCGGCGAAATGGACCTACTTCCATCTGTATGTGATCCTCGACATCTTCAGCCGCTATGTCGTCGGCTGGATGCTGGCCAGCCGCGAAAGTGAACACTTGGCCGAGCGGTTGATCCGCGAGACGGTCGTCAAAGAGGGCGTCGCCCGCGACCGCTTGACGCTTCACAGCGATCGTGGGCCGTCGATGCGTTCGCAGACCGTGGCCCAACTTCTGGCCACCCTCGGGATCACCAAGTCTCACAGTCGGCCGCACGTCTCCGACGACAACCCGTTTTCGGAGAGCCAGTTCAAGACGATGAAGTACCGACCGGAGTTCCCCGACCGTTTCACCAGCATCGAACACGGCTTGGAGTTCTGCGGCGAGTTCTTTCGTTGGCAAAACCACGAGCATCACCACTGGGGCCTGGGCCTGCTGACGCCGGCGATGGTCCACTTTGGACAGGCCGACACGGTATTGGCTGGCCGACAAGCGGTGCTGACCGCAGCCCACGCCGCTCATCCCGAGCGATTCGTTCTGCATCCGCCGCGACCGCTTGGGCTGCCGAGTGAAGTTTGGATCAACCCTCCGGCCGATGGGCCGGAACCCCGTATGCTACAACTACCGCGCGACACTAATTTCGTACCGTGGTTGTCTCAAACCCGTTGACACGTTCCGCTTTGAACGGGCATTTCTAAACTTCTTTCAAGAAGTGCGACTGATAGAGGATGCGGTGATTGATGATACGGCATTGCTGGAGGCTGGCAAAGTCGATTTAGAAGAACGTATAGCTGACACAAAAAGCCGCATCGCCACAAATCCACGTTACGCATCACTATTGGACGTGCTATGCGATTTAGAGCAACGCAAGGAAGAGATCGAGAGCCAAATGGAAATGGCTGCCGTGAAGATGCCCTCAAAGAAGGTCTTGCAGGAAGCCCAAAAGCTGGTCGTTTCTGTAGACGACAATGAGGCACGCCAGAAAATCCGGCAGCGAGTACGGGAATTGATTAGGGAGATTTGGCTACTGATCGAGGTGAAAGGAAAGGGTGTACGCACATGTCATTGCCAAGTATTCTTCAAGAACGACAATGTGCGGGAGTTCTGGCTAACCACACGCCGAAAAGGTTGTGAATGGGCATTTCAAGGTAACACACATCCAGCTTATGATCTGCGGAAATACTCGCTCAAATCCTATCAACGAGCACATCCCAAAACTTTCTATGGTCTCCGCTTCTCCCCAATTACTCTGCGGTAGGAGCACCATACAATTTGGGCAGCCGACAACGTGCTCAAATGCAGGTTCTCGGTTCCCGCTGCCGTTTGACTGGCCAAGCTCGGAGTCCCTTGCCGAAAGCCCGCCCCCCGCCTTCTCGTCACAAGCCCGTCCAGGGAAATGACCAACCTCCGGAACGTGTCAACGGGTTTGAGACAACCACGGTACGAAATTAGTGTCGCGCGGTAGTTGTAGCATACGGGGTTCCGGCCCATCGGCCGGAGGGTTGATCCAAACTTCACTCGGCAGCCCAAGCGGTCGCGGCGGATGCAGAACGAATCGCTCGGGATGAGCGGCGTGGGCTGCGGTCAGCACCGCTTGTCGGCCAGCCAATACCGTGTCGGCCTGTCCAAAGTGGACCATCGCCGGCGTCAGCAGGCCCAGGCCCCAGTGTGTGCTTCCGGCAAGCGTGTATGAATCGTTTTGAGCGGTGTGGTATCGTGGGCTGTCGAAACACGATCCTGTGGAGGACGGCCTATGGATACCAAAAAGGCGCGCGACCTTCCTGCGCGGCTGGAAGGCGTGCGGCGGCGGTTTGAACAGTGGCGTGGGACTCGAAAGGCCCACGCGCGTATCCCTGATTCTCTGTGGGCATCGGCGGCGGTCATGGCCGACAGGTATGGGATTTCCCGCACGGCTCAAGCACTCGGCGTCAATTACGAGGCCCTGAAAAAACACCTCGGGCCGAAGACCGCCGCCAAGCATCGCGCACTCAGGAGGCGGATCGAGCGACGACCGGCCGCCGCCAACAGCGAGTTTGCAAGGAGCAAAGCAGCCCAGTTTGTCGAACTGCCTGCCTTCGTGTCGGCCGCGACCAACCTTCGGTCGGTGCCCGGCGACTGTCTTCTGGAGTTGGAAGATGGCGGCGGAGCAAGGATGCGCGTCCGGCTGCGGGGTGTGGGAATGCCTGATTTGGCGGCGTTGGGGCGGAGCTTCTGGAATCGCCAGCCATGATTCAGATCACACCTCAGATGCGGGTGATGGTGGCCATCGAGCCGGCGGATTTCCGCAAAGGGATCGACGGCCTGGCGCAGGTCTGCAAGGACGTACTGCGGCACGATCCGTTTAGCGGCTGGGTGTTCGTATTTCGCAACCGGCCGGCCACGGCGTTGAAGGCGCTGGTTTATGACGGGCAGGGTTTTTGGCTTTGCCACAAACGGCTGTCGAGCGGGCGGTTCCAGTGGTGGCCAACGAGCAAGGCGGCGGCCAAGATGCTGGCCGCACATCAATTACACGTTCTGTTCTCGGCGGGCAATCCCGAAGCGACGCAAGCCGCGCCGACGTGGCGATCGGTGGGGCCGGCGGATTGACGCGGCGATTGGCGGCGGCAAGGGGGACCGTCCCCGAAATCGCGGCAAATCGCTCTTTCCACTTTTTGCGGATGCGCGGTTATTCTGCGCCCGCGTGAAAGGAACGCCGTGGTGGTTTTCGTGGTCGGCTGTTGCTGGTATCATCATGCCAACGAAACTATCGACTATCGAGATCGACATGAGCCAGTTGGACGACGCTCTGCGGCGAGCCGAGGAGAAACTCGACGAAAAGGATTTCGCGATCCTCAGGGCGGTAGCGGACGCCTACGACACCATCGCCGAGTTGGTGGACGACAAGAACATCACAATCGCTCGTCTGCGCAAGCTGCTTTTCGGCGCGCGGACCGAGAAGACGAAGGCCGTGATCGGCGGCGAAGACGTTCAATCTTCTGCCGGGCAGGGTGTGGCCGCTTCGAGGACGGGAAGGAAAGGCGTGGCGGACACGCCGCGGAAGGGCCACGGCCGCAACGGGGCCGACGCCTACGCCGGGGCCGAGAAGGTTGCGGTGCCTCACGAGTCGCTCCAGCCGGGCGACGCTTGCCCGAAGTGCGACAAGGGCACGGTCTATGAGACGGGCCGGCCGGGGGTGCTGGTTCGGCTGGTGGGGCAGGCCCCGATTCAGGCCAAGATTTACGAACTGCAGAAGTTGCGGTGCAACCTGTGCGGCGTGGTCTTCACGGCCCGGTCGCCCGAGGGGCTTGGCTCGGCGAAGTACGACGCGACGGCGGGCAGCATGATCGCCCTGCTGAAATACGGAACCGGGATGCCCTTCAACCGCGAGGAGAGGCTGCAAGGGGGCTTGGGCATTCCCTTGCCGGCTTCGACCCAATGGGAGATCGTCCACGCGAAGGCCGAGAAGATTGAACCGGCCTTCGAGGAATTGATTCGCCAGGCGGCCCAAGGCGAGGTGGTTTTCAACGACGACACAACGGTGAAGATTCTGGAGTTAATGGGCGAGCGAGCCAAGGAAGAGACGTCTGTCGAAGAGGCTGCCGAGGGCGTGGCGAAGAAACCGCAGCCCGAGCGCAGGGGCATGTTCACTTCGGGTGTTGTTTCCACAAGAGAAGACCGCAAGATTGCCCTGTTTTTCAGCGGGCGCCAACACGCGGGCGAGAATCTGGCGGACGTGCTGGCCGAGCGAGCCGAATCGTTGGCCGCGCCGATCCAGATGTGCGACGCCTTGTCGCGGAATCTGCCCGGCGAACTGAAGACCATTCTTGCCCACTGTCTTGCCCACGGGCGGCGTCAGTTCGTGGAGGTGGCGGAGCGTTTTCCCGAAGAGTGCCGGCATGTGCTGGAGAGGCTTTCGGTGATTTACAGAAATGACGCATTGGCCAAGCAGCGGCAACTGTCGCCGGAGGAACGATTGCTCTTCCATCAGGCCGAAAGCGGCCCGGTCATGGAGGAGCTCCATGCCTGGCTTGTTCGACAATTCGACCAACGGCGCGTGGAGCCGAACTCATCGTTGGGCGGGGCGATTTCCTATATGCTGAAGCACTGGGAGAAGCTGACGCTATTCTTGCGCGTGGCCGGTGCGCCGCTGGACAACAACGTGTGTGAGCGGGCGTTGAAGCGGGCGATCCTGCACCGCAAAAACGCCCTGTTTTACAAGACTTGCCACGGGGCACACGTCGGGGATCTGTTTATGAGCCTGATCCACACCTGCGAGTTGTGTGGCGCAAATCCGTTCGACTACCTGACCGAACTCGAGCGTCACGCGGATGAGTTGTCCTCGAACCCGCGGAACTGGATGCCCTGGAACTATCGGAAATCGCCGGAGAGCAAAGGAGCGGAAGATGTCCAAACGCCGTCCGAAGAAAGCCGTCAAGGCAATCGATGTTACGAAGAGGCTGCGCAAATCGCTGTCGAAACGCGGCAAAGGCGATCTGATTGACGCCCTGGTGGAACTGGGAAGGGAGGACCGCAAAGTGTTCCGTCAACTCGACGCCCGATTCGCGTTGGAAGCCCCGCCCGCAGAACTCGCCGCCGCGACGCGGCAAGCCATTGCGGACGCCACCGACTTCGACGAGCGGGACATCAACCGCAATTTCAGCTACGACTACGCGGCCTATGAGGGAGTGAAACGTAATCTGAGCCGTTTGACCGATCTGGGACAGTTGCCGCTGGCGATGCAGCTTTCGCTGGAATTGATGAAGCACGGGAGCCGTCAGGTGGAAATGAGCGACGAGGGAATGATGACGTCAGACATCGAGGAGTGTTTCGCGGTGGTCGTCAAGGCCCTGAAGAAGTGCGACCTGTCGCCAGCCGAGATTGTGGGGTGGTGTGAAAGAATGATGGCGGCCGACTGCGTGGGATTCATCTTCGACCAGGAACTTCGGACGCTGCGGAACCATTTCGAGCCGTCGCACAGGTAACACTTCACTGTCATTGTCGGCGTCGGGAGCCAGAGCGTCTCACCGCCGGACGGCACCCCGACCTGCCGTCAGTCCTCCCCGAGCTTTCCCGTGTCACCGCCCCCCGCTGCCCGACAGCCAGATTTTTCACGCTTGCCGGAAGCACACGCCCCAGTGGTGATGCTCGTGGTTTTGCCAACGAAAGAACTCGCCGCAGAACTCCAAGCCGTGTTCGATGCTGGTGAAACGGTCGGGGAACTCCGGTCGGTACTTCATCGTCTTGAACTGGCTCTCCGAAAACGGGTTGTCGTCGGAGACGTGCGGCCGACTGTGAGACTTGGTGATCCCGAGGGTGGCCAGAAGTTGGGCCACGGTCTGCGAACGCATCGACGGCCCACGATCGCTGTGAAGCGTCAAGCGGTCGCGGGCGACGCCCTCTTTGACGACCGTCTCGCGGATCAACCGCTCGGCCAAGTGTTCACTTTCGCGGCTGGCCAGCATCCAGCCGACGACATAGCGGCTGAAGATGTCGAGGATCACATACAGATGGAAGTAGGTCCATTTCGCCGGCCCCAGCAGCTTGGTGATGTCCCAGGTCCAGACCTGATTGGGCGCGGTGGCCAGCAGTTGCGGCTTGTGGTAGGTTGGGTGTCGCAGTTGGTCTCGTCGCTCGCGGACTTCCTTCAGCGCGTCCAGGACGCGGTACATCGTGCGGATCGAGCAGAGATACTGGCCCTGATCTAAAAGTGCCGCGTAAACCTCGGCCGGGGCCTTGTCGGCAAACGGTTCGCTGTGAAGCACGTCAAGAACCTGTTGTCGCTCCTGGTCGCAGAGCGCTCGCGGCGATGTAGGCCGTGGCGTGGTTGCGGGCTTGGGCGGCTTCGACCGGCGGCACCGATAGAGCGTCGCGCGGGGTACGCCCAAACTGCGACAGGCCGCTGCCGTTCCCACCTGCGGAGAGAGTTCTTTGATGGCGTTCATGGCATCCTCTCGCTGCTGTCTGGCGGCGGCAGGGGAATCCCCAGGATTTCGGAGAGTTTTTTTTGGACCTCGATGATCGTCTCGGCTTGGCGGAGCTTGGCCGCCAGCCGTTGGGTTTCTCGAATGAGCCGCTGGTTCTCGGCGATCAAGGGGGCATCGGGGTTGGCCTTCCGCCCACGACGCTTCGGGGTCAGTCCGGCGAGTGTCCCCTGGTCGCGTTGCTGCCGCCAGGTGCTCAGGAGCGATGAGTACAAACCCTCGCGGCGCAGCAACGCCCCGAGTTGGCCGGACTCGGCACAGCGATCGGCCTCGCAGAGAATGCGAAGTTTGTACTCCGCGGTGAACCGTCGCCGCACAGGCTTCTCCGAGACGGCCGGATCAGGGATCAGCTTTCCGTTGCCAGCGGCAAGGCCGCCTGGCCCCGTGGCGGCGGCCGTGGCGGGCAGAACTCCAGTCGGGCTACGCCCTCCTTCCGTTCTGCCCGCCACGGCCTCTTCCATTCCCAACATCCTTGCATTCTCCATCGTTCTACCTCCTTGCCCTCTACTGTAATAAACCAGGAGGCAGTTGTCTCACCCATTATTGGCACGGAGGGCTCTACGGAAACCAAGCCAACGGGTCGCAACTGGAAGGCGGGTTTCGGCTCGTATTCCACTTGCTTGGCTTCCCTCGGGCTTCCTTGAACAAGCCCCCCCCGCTCTTTCTCGCCCGCCCTGGCAAGGGACTCCAAGCCCTGCGGAAATCGTCCCGAGTTCTTGGGATGTTATTTTTGAGACTGGGGAAGCCCTACAAACGACTCAATCTGGCTTTCCTTTGCTTCGCCAATTGCTGACTGCGTTTTTTCACCAATTCCTTTCTCACCTCGGGAGGCAAGACCGGTTTGCCGTTGCTCGGCTCGATCTTCCGGGTCGCATTGGAATCGAACGGATCATCCCGTTTCGCCATCTCGGACTTGGTTCGGGAAAGAGGTGCATGAGTGCGATAATGATACGTCGTTCTCATCACCGACCTTGGCGGGACTGGCATCTGGTGGGGCCGACACGACCCCGCTGGTTCACCTCAGCCGCACGCCAACAAGGCGACATAAAGTGCAACAGTGTTCATTGCTTGTCCTCACTTTTCAATCTGGCACTTGGGAAGCAATTGCCGCAATCTGTCCACACCCCCCTCCGTGCCAATAATGGGTGAGACAACTGCCTCCTGGTTTATTACAGTAGAGGGCAAGGAGGTAGAACGATGGAGAATGCAAGGATGTTGGGAATGGAAGAGGCCGTGGCGGGCAGAACGGAAGGAGGGCGTAGCCCGACTGGAGTTCTGCCCGCCACGGCCGCCGCCACGGGGCCAGGCGGCCTTGCCGCTGGCAACGGAAAGCTGATCCCTGATCCGGCCGTCTCGGAGAAGCCTGTGCGGCGACGGTTCACCGCGGAGTACAAACTTCGCATTCTCTGCGAGGCCGATCGCTGTGCCGAGTCCGGCCAACTCGGGGCGTTGCTGCGCCGCGAGGGTTTGTACTCATCGCTCCTGAGCACCTGGCGGCAGCAACGCGACCAGGGGACACTCGCCGGACTGACCCCGAAGCGTCGTGGGCGGAAGGCCAACCCCGATGCCCCCTTGATCGCCGAGAACCAGCGGCTCATTCGAGAAACCCAACGGCTGGCGGCCAAGCTCCGCCAAGCCGAGACGATCATCGAGGTCCAAAAAAAACTCTCCGAAATCCTGGGGATTCCCCTGCCGCCGCCAGACAGCAGCGAGAGGATGCCATGAACGCCATCAAAGAACTCTCTCCGCAGGTGGGAACGGCAGCGGCCTGTCGCAGTTTGGGCGTACCCCGCGCGACGCTCTATCGGTGCCGCCGGTCGAAGCCGCCCAAGCCCGCAACCACGCCACGGCCTACATCGCCGCGAGCGCTCTGCGACCAGGAGCGACAACAGGTTCTTGACGTGCTTCACAGCGAACCGTTTGCCGACAAGGCCCCGGCCGAGGTTTACGCGGCACTTTTAGATCAGGGCCAGTATCTCTGCTCGATCCGCACGATGTACCGCGTCCTGGACGCGCTGAAGGAAGTCCGCGAGCGACGAGACCAACTGCGACACCCAACCTACCACAAGCCGCAACTGCTGGCCACCGCGCCCAATCAGGTCTGGACCTGGGACATCACCAAGCTGCTGGGGCCGGCGAAATGGACCTACTTCCATCTGTATGTGATCCTCGACATCTTCAGCCGCTATGTCGTCGGCTGGATGCTGGCCAGCCGCGAAAGTGAACACTTGGCCGAGCGGTTGATCCGCGAGACGGTCGTCAAAGAGGGCGTCGCCCGCGACCGCTTGACGCTTCACAGCGATCGTGGGCCGTCGATGCGTTCGCAGACCGTGGCCCAACTTCTGGCCACCCTCGGGATCACCAAGTCTCACAGTCGGCCGCACGTCTCCGACGACAACCCGTTTTCGGAGAGCCAGTTCAAGACGATGAAGTACCGACCGGAGTTCCCCGACCGTTTCACCAGCATCGAACACGGCTTGGAGTTCTGCGGCGAGTTCTTTCGTTGGCAAAACCACGAGCATCACCACTGGGGCCTGGGCCTGCTGACGCCGGCGATGGTCCACTTTGGACAGGCCGACACGGTATTGGCTGGCCGACAAGCGGTGCTGACCGCAGCCCACGCCGCTCATCCCGAGCGATTCGTTCTGCATCCGCCGCGACCGCTTGGGCTGCCGAGTGAAGTTTGGATCAACCCTCCGGCCGATGGGCCGGAACCCCGTATGCTACAACTACCGCGCGACACTAATTTCGTACCGTGGTTGTCTCAAACCCGTTGACACGTTCCGCCCCACGGCGATGAATGGGCTGGAAGAATTATACCTTGTGAAAGTATTGACAGCGGGAAAGAAAGGTGGTTCCACAGAGTTCTCCAGTATGGACCTCTTTGCAAGCTCAGCCGGAAAGTGTTTGGACTTCAGGTGTCGAGCCATCAGCCCCGATGGCAAGAGCTTGGCCATATCAGCCGCCTATGGCCTTCAAACGAGTCGAGGGGTTACGCTGAAACGGTACATTGCGGTGTGCGATGTTATGTCTGGGAAGGCCCTGAAGCAGTTCGAGCCGACGCACATTGGCCAAGTGCTCTTTGGGCGAGACGGCACCACATTGGTTGCGGGGGGTGCCGAGAAGGGTTTTGGCACGTTTGCGGAAGGCGACCCGGAAAAAGATTCCCAAAATGTAACCGTGTGGTCGGTTGTAACAGGGGAGGAGAAGTTTCGGATTGCGGATCGAGGTATTCTTGCACTTGCACTCTCGCCGGACGGAAGGTTGCTTGCTACCGGCCACAGCGATGGCGAACTACGAGTACGACAACTTCCGTCTCAGATTGCTGGGCAAAGGGTGAGCAAGACGCCGCCAAGCCCGGTTGAATCGACCAGCCCGGCATCTCCCGTGGTTCCAGCAATACCAGATACCAAAACCCCCGGAAGTCCCCCATTGCCCGACATCACAATCCCTCGACCACCTTCGACTCCTTAGCCGTCAGCGATCCCCTCGCTCCCACAGACTACTCCCCGTTATGCACTCAGGTCATCGTGTCGAACAGCACTATGCCGCCAGACTCATTCCAAAGCGAGCACGAAGAAGCCAAACCGAGCATGCTGAAGCTGATCTCCAGAACGATTTTGTTGCAGCCTGAGCGAGGTCGCCCCGAAGGGGTCGTTGAATGCTTGAGCTGGTCCCGTTTTTCTGACAGAAAAGCACCCTTGAATAAGGTGGAAACCGATTTGTTAGATCAAGGGACATTTACGCTATCCGCTTGACTGAAACTCTCTTTTGTTTATGCTTTACCTGTTCGGTGAAACGGAGGCGGGCTCTGCTGGGAAGCAACCCGCCGAGGGATAACCGGACCAAAGAAGTGTCTTTGGACACGAGCCTTGAAGACTTCAACTCTTCGAGGCTTTTTCTTTTTCGTCAGCATACCAATCCGCCTTCACCTCCACAAGACACTTTTTTGTCATGCCTTAAAAAATCCCGGGGTCTGGGGCGGAGCCCCAGCAGGAAACAAAAACATTTTTCGTTTTTCAAATTGCATCGAAGTAAATCTCCACAGGCCGGGCGTTCAACTTGCTGTGACGCCGTCGGCCGTTGTAGTACGCGAAATACTCGCCGAGGTTCTCGCGGCAATCGGGCACGTCCTCGTATTCCTTCAGGTACACTTCCTCCTGCTTCACAGAGCGCCACAAGCGTTCGACCATGATGTTGTCGAAGCAGCGGCCCGCCCCGTTCATGCTGATCTGCACGTCGGCCGCCAGCAGCGTCTTCGTGAAATCTTCGCTCGTATATTGCACGCCTTGGTCGGTGTTGAAAATCTCGGGCTTGCCCGTCTCCAACGCCCGCTCCAGGCACCGCACGCAAAAATCCGAATCCAAGGTCGTCGAAAGCTCCCAGGCGATCACGTAGCGGCTGAACCAGTCCATGACCACCGTCAAATACGCAAATCCGCGGCTCAAACGCACGTAAGTGATGTCGCTCGCCCAAACCTGGTTCGGGCGGATGATCGGCAATCGCTTGAGCAAGTACGGATATTTCTTGTGCTCTCGATTCGGCACGCTCAGGTTCTTTTTCGGATAAATCGCTTCCAGACCCAGCCACGCCATCAATGTCCGCGCACGTTTGACGCCCACGTCGTAGCCGAGTTCCGCAAGGTAATCGCACATCCGCCGCTTGCCCAAGAACGGATGCCGCGTGTACTCTTCGTCGATCGCCCGCAGCATCGCCAGGGCCGTCTCGCCCCACACCCACGGCTCGTAGTAGTAGGCCGCCCGCGACATCCCCAGCAGTTTGCACTGCCGGACGATCGAAAGCCGTTCCTGCTCCGGTTCAACGAGCAACCGCTTGGCCTCAATCGGCATCTCCGACTTTTTTTTGAGCCAGTCGAGCTCGAACTGGAGCTGGCCGATCTGCTGGTAAAGCCGGTCCTTGAGCCGGTCGTCGTCCCCCTTGTTCGCTTTCGAGCGGCCATCGGCGAAGAGTGCGGCCATGTTCTCCAGGGCCTGCTTCTTCCACTTCGCGATCTGGTTCGGATGCACCTTGTGCCGCAAGGCGGTCTCCGCCGTCGTCGAAATCCCGCGAATCGCCTCCAAGGCCACCTTCGCCTTGAAATCCGCCGAAAAACTCTTCCGCTTGCCTCCCATCGTGAATCTGTCTCCTTTCCCGGAAAAATATTTTACCGGAAATAAAGTCCAAATCCACCTTGTTCACCTGTCTAGATTCTTGGGACCACTTCAGACATAGCGGACATGCGGGTTCTTGCCCTTGTTCCACCGCTTGTATCCACCCTCCAGACGAAAGTGATAGAGCGTCTTGTCGGTACGGCCAAGAAACGCTACACCGATGTACTTGCTGAGGATCACGCCGGTAGCCCTGGCCCGAGATTTTTCCGTATCCCGTTCATTCGGCGGAAGCAACTTCTTGGCCAACCCCTCGTCCACAATGAACTTCGCCCATTCGGCGGGCCGCAATGCCTTGCCGGGTCTTACGGTCCCGAGGATCGCCAACGCCTCTTGGATCGGATCGTCTGCGGCTTTGCGGGCGTTGATGTTGCCGAGGAAGTCCTTGAAGCCGCTGACCATCAGAATTCCGCCGATTGTGCGTGCCCAGGGCGTCATTGAATGCTTGACGTACTCATCCAGAGGTCGGCCAGCCGTTTTCCATCGTTCGATCATCCCATGCAACTCTGCTTCAATCTGATCCCGGTATTTCGGGAGAAACTCCAACTTCGGATTGCCGATGGGCGTTTCCTGGTCATGCACAGTCCCCTTCGGTGCCAAGTGGATCGAGAGTGCTCGATTCATGAGGTCGAGGCTGAGTCTGCCATCGTTGGTATTGATGGTCATGACGTATCGGTTGTCGAGATGAATGGCCTCGCCCACGCCGGGTGAGGCGAGAGTAATCTCAGGGTTCGTGATGAACGACTCGATGAAAGCTGAACGAATGAACTGGGCTTGCCCCCCCGCACTGTCGCAGCGAACATTGTCAAAGAGGACAACGCCAATCTCTGGGTCGCCCTTCACTTGTCGCTGGAATTGGGATTGCATCGGCCAGTCCTTGAAGTCATATAGAATGTCTGCCTTTGGAACGCTTCCACGAATGAAGTCCGTGATCGTCCCCTTGCCCGAGTGGGACATGGTGGCCGTCACGAGTATGACCGGCTTCTGGCCCGGCCACCGGCGACGCAGCAGCACCGTCAATGCAGCCCCCACTGTATTTGTGCGGTCGGCGTTCGAGGCGAAGGCCATCACCTTCAAGAACCGTTCGATGGTCTCGGTCGTGCCAGCAATCCTGGGCTTGGGGCCAAGGTATAGAATATAGTTGCCCGGCCCCCCGTCGTTATAGCCGGGCTGAGCCAGCGAAAAGTCATCAAGGTAGACGGGCTGCGTTGTGACTACATCGACGGGGAAGAACTGGCCGAGAAATGCCTCCGACTTGAGCATGGCGTTGAGGTGGGCGGCGGTCGGCAACTCGCTGACGGTTTTACCGTTTTTCATAACGGTCATTTTGATCCGATCTGCGATTACGGCGGCTAGCTGGTCCCCCTTGGCGATCAAACGGGTCTTGCCGCCAGCCAACACCTGGACAAGGGCATGACCATCGGCATGGTGCCGATATAGATCGCCAATCATCGCCAATCGCCTGCCCAGCTTGCGGTAGTTGGGTGCCGCACCGTCTTCGACGGTCCAAGTGAAGTCCGTCTTCGCTTCTTCTTTATGTAACCCCTTACGACCCCCCACAGTTGACGCCGCCTCGCCCGTCTCTGCAATCTTCAGGACCGGCTTCGCTCGCCCCTTGCCTCGGGCCGGGGCCACCTTTCTCGCTGCCTCACGCATGGTTTTTTCTCGCCTATTACAGGACCAAGAAACGAAAAAACCCGCTGGACCTTCGCCAAGGTTGTCGTTCGTGATGACCATTTGTGGGCCATCACCAGCCAAGGCATGCGGCCTTGGCAAACGACCGTGACGAAAATCCAGCGGGCCTAAGTTGTGGCTAGTGCGTCAGGGGCTAGCCCCTGACGGCCACGGTGCGAGGACCGCTGTTCTCACATCCCAATTATACGTTTCGACATGGCCAAAAATTAAGGGAGATTCCAAACTTTTTCCGAGATTTCCTGAAAAAGACAGCATAGCTGCTGGCCAAAGTGGCGAAGAAGCGGTGGGCGAGAACCCATTGCCTCGTCGGCTCCGTTGGCTGTAGAATGCTGCGTATCCTCTGGCCTCGGTGGTGAAGGTAAGCGGAAGTTGGACGGCGGATTGACGTAGTTTTCCCGGCAAGTGGGGCAATAGGTAATACAGGTGCCAAGACCCGTGATCGGCCAGTTCTCCATGTAGGCGAACGCCTTGCGGAAATCGCCGATGAACCACCACTTCTTCGCATCGGCGGCGGCGTGACCCGCGGCCGACAGTCGGCGGTAGGCCAGCCGGCTCTCGACCACCGTGTAGTTGCCCAGCGGATTCGCGGCCACCGTGGTCGTCGTGCCGTCGGTGTAGTTGATCTCCGCTGCATTGAAGATCCGATGCGCCGCGTGTCGATACGCCGGCATCACCAACACCGTGGTCGCCTGGATCAGCACCGGTTCGCCCGTGTTCGGGTCGAGAATGCCGGCGAACAACTGCTCGGCGGCGTCCACGTCGGTCCAATCGACCAATTCCTCGGTCATCTGGTTGACCCAATTGCCGTCGGGGGCCACGCCGGTGCCGGCGTTGCTGTAGGTTTGATAGGCGGCGCCCTTCCACATGTAGTTGTTCACCGCGCCGATCAGCAGATCCAGCAGCCGCTTCTCCTTGTTCAACCCCAACACCTCGCCGACTTCGGCGGCCCGCTGAAGGATCAGGTGCGTGCGGTCGAAGAAAACGGCTTCCTTCGTCACCGGCACGATGAACCCGCGTTTGGTCGTCTGCGGCGTGTCGATGTAATCCTCGGCGAAGCCCAGGCTCGGATAGGGCATCCCCGGCTGCACTTCCGACACCTCGTCGCTCACCCGGCCGATGCCCGGAATCCGCTCGCCGTCCAACCGGGTCGGAATCGTCTCGACCAGCTTCGACAGCACGAACGCCTCCTGGCTGTACGCCTCCAAAATCTTCGCCTGCACCACCTGGCCGGTGATGTTCGAGAAGGCCGTCACGTCGATACCGTCGCCGGCCTCCATCAGACAGACGCCGCCCTGCCGCGGATCCATCTGCCGCACCCGTTCCGGGCTCAACGTCGCCTCGGCCAACTCCCGGATGCTGAAGTCCTCGGGCTTCAGGTCGCCCTTTTGCAGGGCTTCCTGCAAGTGCTGCACGGTCTTCTCCGCGCCGTTCGTCTCATACATCCGCTTCAGTTCACGATATTTGATCGCTCGCACGATAGGATTCTCCAGAAGAAAGGGATATAGGGAGTGTACAGGGATTAGGGATTGGCGGAGCCGGACTTGCGGCATCGAATCCCTAGTCCCCAATCCCCAATCCCTCTCTTCTTACGTTCCGCTCGCCGTGCCGCCGTTCACGCCGCCGGTCATCACGGTCGAGCGAATATCGACCAGCACACTGCGTGCCGGCAGTCGGCCTGCCGCTTGGCGACTCGCCCGACGGCATATTTGCTCAAGGCGACTTTCGCCACCTGCTGATTCACCAGCCCGTTGCCGCCGGCGTTGTCGTCGGCATGCCGACCATGTCGCCCAACTCGAACGTTCCGCTGGCGCAATCGAACTCGAACACGCCGGTGGTGGCCACGCGGATCGGCGCCGTGTCGCCGCTTCGGCTCCGCTGCATCGCCACGCCGAGGAACTTGTCGTCGAAACGCCTGCGTCGTCGCAATCCGTCGTCCACGGGATCGACCGCATCGAGCCGGCTTGGCGTCGTCGGTGTTTTGCAACACCAGGTCGCCGATTTCGATCACCGTGCCGGAATCCACGGCCGCGACAACCGGATTCGTGTCGCCATATCGCCAACGCATCTTGTCGCTCATTTCAGGGTCTCCAGTTAGAAGTCAGTGTTCAGGGGCCAGATCGCGGCGAATGCTGCGGTCCGACCCGGTCCCTGCCCCTCTTCTTCACGTAATCGCTTTCACAAAACTCTTCGCGTCCAGCGCCTCGACGCCGTAGACGCGATGCTGGTCCCTCGACTGCGGCCGCGACGGATGCCGCCGGTCTGCCGCCCGACAACGTCCGCACCAGCCGCGCAGCGCTCCTCGACCAACTCGCGCATCGCCGCTCGTCGGGGGCCGCCAGAAGCGACTCGAAGAATCGCTGGCCGCAGATCGGTCTCCGCCAGCGGCTCGGCCGCCTCGGGCTCGGGCAAACCGAACTCGCGGAGCAGCCGCCGCGCCACGCCACGCTTCTGCCGCGCAGCCTCCAACGCCGCAGCCGCTCCACTTCCTGCCGCAGCCGGTCCAATTCGGCCGCCTGCTCCTCCCGATGCTCTCGATCAACTCGGGATAGTCCCGCTTCAAATCGTCGAGGCTCGGCGGTCTGGCTGTTTCGACGGGCGTCTCGGACGAGGCGGCCGATTCGACCTCCGCCGACTCGAACAGCCCGCGCGTCGTGGCCGGATCGGCCACCAGATCGACGCTCTGCACGCGGAGTGATCGCTTCGACCACCACGCGATCGCCGCGGCCGGCTGGTCCGCGCCTCGACGTTGTGCGAAAAGCCCACGTTCTCCGGGGCGTGTTCGGCGTCCCACATCAACTGCTCGGCCAGTGCGTGCTTCGGATTGAAGTGGAAATCGCCGAAAAGCCCCTCGCCGGCCCGCATGGCCACGCCGCGGATCGTGCCGATCCGGTCTTGATAGTCGCGGGGCCCGGCCGGATTCCCTTTCGGATGATTCACGTTCACCTTCGCGTCTTCGTAGAGCCGCGCGGCCTCGCGCAAGCGCCTCGGGCAGATACGTCCGCCCGTTGCGCGATTCCAGCCCCAAGCACCTTGACGCCGCGAATCACTCCCGCTTGGCGCGTCGACCCGCATCGACGCGCCGCGCGAATCGCAGAACTCCTGCAACATGTCGGTCATTGCGTCTCCTTTCATGGCAACAAAAAAGCCCGCCGCAAACCAAATACAGGTTCGCGGCGGGCTCGTTGTGGATACCTGCCCGAAGGCAGGCTCCGCTCGATACCGGTAGTGGTTAGTGGTCAGTGGTCAGTGGGGAAGTACCGGCCGTTGCCCGATACCCACTACCTGGGGAGGTGAAAGAATCAGCCGCTTTCAAGGCGTAATGTTTTCTGTTTTTGTTCCGCGTGAGGGCCTGTCGGATCCGTTGGCGGACGCTTTGTACCGTGGGACCAAGATGCAATCGACACCAGTTCCAGACGTCGCTGGGTGGTAGTCTCCGTCATGGCGGCCTGCACCGTGTCCACGGTCACGTTGCCGACCAACGCGCCGATGCTCAACGCCATGCCCGTCAGCCCGTGCTGGCCCCGCTCGCCCGCCACGGTTCTTGAACTTGCCGATGATCGACTCCAGGACCTCGCTCGATCCCAACAGCCGCTCTCCTTCCCGCGCTTGCTGCCCTTGCGTCTCGACGAACTCCAGCAACTGCTTGCGAAGCCGACATGCCGCCGGGGTCGCCGGTTTCGGCAGCACCGCGGCAAGTTCTTCGGCGGCCTTGGCGTGGATGCCCTCGTGACGCACGTAGTGTTCCGTCGTTCCGATCACCGCGAGCATCTCTCCCCAGCGCCGCACCTGCGGGACGAACTTCCGCAGCCACCCCAGCTTCTCTTCCACACGTCGGACGTTCAAGCCCGCCTTCCGCATCGCCTTCGGACGATCCAGCAGCCGCAAGGACTCCTCGGCCCAATCCACCAGCACGTCGACGTTCATGTATCGCGCCTTGCTCCGCTGCTGCGGAGGCGCCAGGGCCGCCAGCGAGGTCAGCGACACCTGCTGCTTGAAACGATGGACTTTTCCACGAACACCTGCCACGAAGCGTCCCCTTCCAGGGCATGTTTCAACAGGCACGCCGTCTTGTGCTTGATGTCGTACAACCACGCCGTGCTCGGATGCCTCTGGCGAAACCGGTCGATGCCGCGATGCAGGTCGCGGCCCGCCGTCGCTCACGATCGCCCGCGGAATTCCCGTCTTGGCGGCCGCCGCCTGCAACTGCCGGAACACCACCTTCCCGTTCGACTCGGTCACCGGCACCAGGTCGATCAGTTCCACGTCCTCCTGGCCGAGGACCCGGTCGTCGGCGTCCCAGTCCGATTGGCGGAGCCCGACGAGGATCAGGCATTTCCGCTCGCCCAACTGCATCGTGTGGTCCACGATCCATATCCAATCGTCGGCCTGGATCTTGGGGCGGCTGAGTTGGTACAGGCCCAGCCGCAACAGCCACAGCCGCACCGAATAGTAACTGGCGACTCGCACGTCGAGGCCGCACCAGCGCCAGTGCATCGCCAGCACGGCCGCCACACGCCGCAGTCGCGTCCCCGCGCGGAGCACCAACGCCAGGCTGCCCGCCACCACGCCCAGCGGAAACTGGTGCCGGGCGAGGGGACGTCCAGGTCATCTGGCCGCAACAGTGCCAAGTCGCGCGGGCCGACATCGGCGGGCACCGGAGCCGTGCGTGGTGCGTTTTTTTGTCTTCGCCTCGACAGGCGTCGTTTCCGCCTGGAGATTCTTCCGCAGGTCCCGCACTTCGGCCTTCCAGCGATCCCGGCTTTCCGTCATCACCGCCAAGCGGTACTTCAGGCTCTTGTTCTCCCGTTTGGCCGCCTTGCACTTGGCCTTCCACTTGTCGCGACTCCGACAGAAGAAGCGAAGCAACTTGGAAATCGGACTCCGAAACGGCAGCGATTGACGGATCGACATTGGACCACCTCCATGCAACGTCCAAAAAACCCGACAAGGCCACGAGGCCACACCAAAAAACGAACACATAATGGAACACAAATCGCCAAAACACACCAGATCAGTTTCGCCCGAGAATTTGGAGGTTTTCACCTCCCCACCCACTACCCACTATCCACTACCCACTATCCACTACCCACTACCTCTCAATCCGCTCGACCGTGCGGCGGATGTGCTGGATCGTTCCGTCCTGCACGCTCAACTCGATAGCCGCCGTGCCAAAGAAACCGCGCCGCAGCGCCTCGGCCAGCAACTCCGCCACAATCGCTTGGAGCTGCGCCACTTTCTTCGCGTTGCCGGGTGTTGTGCCGTGTGTCATCATCGAGCGTTACTATACACCCTGACACGGACTTTTCAAGATTTCTTTTTGGGCCACTCGCAAAATTCCCGCGTCGCCCTGCGCAATCTCGGTTTTTCATCGACCGTCTAACACATTCGCCAATCGGTCGATCTCGGCCCTGGTCCGCTTCTCTGTGACGGCGACCAAGAGGCAGTCGGCTAGCTGAGGATACCAGCGGCCCAACGGAACGCCGGCGAAAATCTTCGCTTGCAGGGCCTCTTCGATCAACGAATCGACCGACCCGTCCTTGACGCGAACCACGAACTCCTTGAACGTCGGCCGATCGAACGCCAGGGAGAGCGACGGCAGGGCGGCCAATCGCTCGGCGGTGTAGCGGGCCTTTTGCAGACATAGCGCGGCGACGCTGCGCATGCCGGTCGGACCCATCAGCGAGAGATAGACCGTCGCCCGCAGCGCCAGCAGGCCCTGGTTGGTGCAGATGTTGCTGGTGGCCTTTTCGCGGCGGATGTGCTGCTCGCGGGTTTGCAGCGTCAGCACCCAGCAGCGCTTTCCGCGGCGGTCGACGGTCTGGCCGACCAGCCGGCCGGGCATCCGCCGCAGGAACTGCTCGCGGCAGGCCATGATGCCCAGATACGGCCCGCCGAAGGCCATCGCATTGCCGAGCGATTGTCCTTCGGCCACCACGATGTCGGCCCCGTACTGGCCGGGACGCTTCAACAGGCCCAGGCTGATCGGATCGACCGACGACGACGAACAGCGCGCCGCTCGATGGGCGACTTCGGCCAGTTGCTCGACCTCTTCCAGGCAGCCGAAGAAGTTCGGATGCTGCACCAGCACGCACGCCGTCTCGGCGTCGACGGCTGCGGCGAGCGTCGATGCAGCGACGGCACCGTTCTTCCGGCGCGTTTCAAGCGTGACCAACTCGGCGCCTTGGTTGGCCAGATACGTGGCCAAAATCTGCCGGTGCTCGGGATGGACGCTCGCGGCGATCACGATCCGCCGCCGGCCGGTGGCGTGCATGGCCATCAGCACGGCCTCGGCCGCGGCGCTGCCGCCGTCGTACATGCTGGCGTTCGAGACGTCCATGCCGGTCAACTCGGCGATGAGCGTCTGGTACTCGAAAAACGCTTGCAGGCTCCCCTGGCTGGCCTCGGCTTGATAAGGGGTGTAAGCGGTGTAGAACTCGCTGCGGGCGGCGACCATATCGACCACGGCGGGAATGAAGTGGTCGTAGCTGCCGCCGCCGAGGAAGCACGCCGCCTCGTCGGCCGATGTGTTTTGGCCGGCCAGTTCCGACACGTGGGCCGTCAATTCCAATTCACCCATGCCCGGCGGAATGCACAGCCCGCGGGTCATCCGCAATTCGGCCGGAATCATCGAGAACAACTCGTCGATCGACGCAGCTCCGATCGACTCCAGCATCGCACGACGATCGGATTCGGTATTCGGAAAGTAGGGCATGATGAACTTCTTCGGTGGAGAACGCACCACGGAGACACAGAAAGCACGGGGGAGAACAAAAAGTTGCCGCAGAGGACGCAAAGGACGCAGAGGAAGAAGACCGATGGTGGAAGAAAACAGAACGTGGTTTCCGAGAAAGAACTGCTATTGCTCAAAAGCTATGTTGTTCCGCCTCTGCGTCCTCCCCGTCCTCCGCGGTTGTCTTGTCTCTTAGTTCTCCGTGTTCTCCGTGTCTCCGTGGTGATTTTTATCTCCTTGTGTTCTTGCGGCAGCGATTTTCCTAATGCTGCTCTTCTTCACACTGTTTCTTGTACGCCGCTTCGTCGAGCAAATTGGCCAGCCCGGCGTCGTCGCTGATCTTGATCTTGATGAACCAGCCCTTTCCATACGGATCGTCGGCGAGATGTTCGAGATTGTCGATCAGAGCCGTGTTCGACGCGGCTACCTCGCCGTCGACCGGGCTATAGAGGTCGCTGACGGCCTTGACCGATTCGATCTCGCCGAACGGCTGGCCGGCCGTCACCCGTGTGCCGACCTTCGGCAACTCGACGTGAACCAGGTCGGTCAGCATCTCCAGGGCGAAGGCGGTCAGGCCGATCGTGGCGGTCTTTCCGCCAGCCGGATCGCTTTCGACCCGCGTCCATTCGTGCGTTTTGGCATACAGCATTTTTTCGGACATTATTTCTGGTTCCTTTCGTGTTGCGGCTGTAAAACGGGAGTTCCACGACGCGGGCCGGCTCTTGGCTGCCGCGGATGTCGATGTGCAATTCGCCGCCGGGCTTGGCGAAGTCGGGGACCACGTAGCCCATCGCGATCGCCTTGCCGAGCGTGGGCGAATAGCTGCCGCTGGTCACTTCGCCCACCCTCTGCCGGCCGGCAATGATCGGGCAACCCTGCCGAGCCGGCCCGCTTGCCCGACATCTCCAAACCGACGCGTACCAACTTCGGCGGCTCTCTCTGGATGCGCAGCAGCGCGTCGCGGCCGGGAAAATTGTAACCGACCAGGTGGCAGGCGAAGCCCAGGCCGGCCTGGAACGGGTTGATCTGCTCGGAAAGCTCGTGGCCGTAAAGCGGCATTCCGGCTTCGAGCCGCAGCGTATCGCGGGCGCCCAGCCCGGCGGGCACGACGCCCAGCGGCACGGCCTTGTTCCATAATGGCCTCCCAGACGCCCTGAGCGACGCTGGCGCCCAGGCTCACTTCGAAGCCGTCCTCGCCGGTGTAGCCGGTGCGGCTGATGATGCAGCCCTGACGTTCGGCGGCCGGATGGAGGATTAGAGATTGCTGGCCGCGGTAGTACCGCATCGACTGGAGGTCCACGTCGACCAATGGCTGCAACAATTCGACCGACTTCGGCCCTTGGATGGCGAACATCGCCCAGAGCCGGCTGACGTCGGTCCAGATAATCTCATCGCCGGGGCTTTCGGCTCGCTCCTTGCGGCAGATGGGCCGCGACCCAATCGACGATCTTCTGCGCGGTTGCTGGCGTTGACCACCAGCATGAAAAACGGCTGGCCGTGGGCGTTGTGGTAGTAGCCGACCAGCACGTCGTCGAGGATGCCTCCGGCGTCGTTGGTGACCAGCGAGTAGCGGATTTGGCCCAGTTCCAGGTCGGCCACGCGCCGGGTGAGCAGTTCGGCCAGAAACACCGCCGCGCCGGGCCCCTCGAACCGCAGCCGGCCCATGTGCGAGATGTCGGCCATGCCCACCGCCGAGCGGATCGCCAAGTGTTCCTCAATGATCGACGTATATTGAATCGGCATGGCCCAGCCGGCAAAATCGACCATCCGCCCGCCGTGGGAAACATGCCAATCGTATAGAGGGGTATGCCGAAGTGGTGCATCCATCGCCTGGTTCTCGTGTCTCCGAGCGTCCGTTAAACCGACCGATCCCGATGACGGTCGCAAGACAGCTATTCTAGCGAGCGGCAGGCAGGTGGACCACCCCTGCCGTAACCGTTCACGGGTCAGTAGACGCGGCGTCTCGCCGCGTTGCTGAGGCGATTCCTCGCCCCACCGGCGGCAAGAAACGGCGAGACGCCGCTTCTACAGCTCGCGACCTCCTCCCTTACCCTCCCATTGACTCGCCGGTATATTGATGCGAACAATATCGGGTCGAGGAGACCGTCATGGAGTTGCTGTGCCTGGCCGTTCCGCTGGTGTTTTTTCTAGTGTCCTTTGGGATGGTCCGGCTGTTCGAACGTCTGTAGAGACCGATCATGGGTAGCGTCATCTACGCGATTGGCGGCGTCGTTTCGCTTTTGCTGTTCGTGTACCTCCTGGTTGCGCTGCTGAAGCCGGAGTGGTTTGCATGACCGCTCACGCCGTGCTGCAAATCGGCCTCTTCCTGGCCGTTCTGATGCTCTTGGTAAAGCCCTTGGGCTGGTACATGGCCCAGGTGTATGAGGGCAAGCGGTGCGGCCTGGGCTGGGCCGTCGGCTGGTTGGAACGGCTCGTCTACCGAGCGTGTGGAATCGACCCGACGGAAGAGATGACGTGGGCGGTCTACGCCAAGGGGTTGCTCCTGTTCAATTTGCTCGGATTCTTGGCGGTATACGTGCTGCAAAGGATGCAGTGTTTGCTGCCGCTGAACCCGCAACAGATGGTTGCAGTGCCGCCCGATCTGGCGATGAATACGGCTGTCAGCTTTGCCACGAATACGAATTGGCAGAGCTATGGCGGCGAGACGACGTTGAGTTACCTGACGCAGATGCTCGGTCTGACCGTGCAGAATTTCGTGTCGGCGGCCACGGGAATGGCCGTGCTGGTGGCTTTGATTCGCGGACTGGCCCGACGCTCGACGCAGACGATCGGCAATTTCTGGTATGACCTGACTCGCAGCACGCTCTATATTCTCCTCCCTCTGTCGATCGTTGGGGCTTTGCTGCTGGTGTCGCAAGGCGTGGTGCAGACGCTGCGGCTGTCCCAGGTGGTTACGCTGATCCAACCCACGACAGCCGCGGATGGAAAGGCCGTCACGGAACAAATGATCGCTGTCGGGCCGGCGGCGTCCCAGATAGTCATCAAGCAATTGGGCACCAACGGCGGCGGGTTCTTCAACGTCAATTCGGCTCACCCCTATGAGAATCCGACGCCGTTGACCGGTTTTCTCGAACTGCTATCCATCCTGCTGATCGCCGCTTCGCTCTGCTACACCTTCGGGCGGATGGTCGGCGATACGCGGCAAGGCTGGGCGGTCCTTGCCGCGATGATGGCGATCTTCGTGCCGCTGCTGGTTCTCGGATATTGGGCCGAACAGTCGGGCAATCCGAAGTTGGCGGCCCTCGGCGCCGATCAGGCGGCAACTGCCGGCCAGGCGGGTGGAAACATGGAGGGGAAGGAGGTCCGCTTCGGCATCGCCCAGTCGGCGGTTTGGGCGGCGGCCACCACCGCGGCCAGCAACGGCAGCGTCAACTCCATGCACGACAGCTACACGCCGCTGGGCGGACTGGTTCCGATGTGGCTGATGCAACTCGGCGAAGTCATCTTCGGCGGCGTCGGCAGCGGCTTGTACGGCATGCTGGTATTTGCCATCATCGCGGTGTTCGTCGCCGGGTTGATGGTCGGACGCACGCCGGAGTATCTCGGCAAGAAGATCGAGGCCTTCGAGATGAAGATGGCGGTGCCTCGTGATTCTGATTCCGCCGATGGTGGTGCTGGTCGGCACGGCGGCGGCTGTGGCGACGCCGTCGGGCAGAGAGGCGATTCTGAACCAAGCCAGCCCGCACGGCTTCAGCGAAATCCTCTATGCTTTCTCCTCAGCGGGCAACAATAACGGCAGCGCTTTTGCCGGGCTCAGCACGAATACGCCCTTCTACAACTTTGCGCTGGCGCTGGCGATGCTCGCGGCTCGCTACTGGTTGGTGATTCCCACCTTGGCGATCGCCGGATCGATGGCGAGGAAGAAAGCGACTCCCATCAGCGTCGGCACGCTTCCGACGCACACGCCGCTGTTTGTGCTGCTGTTGGTTGGCGTGGTCATCCTGGTAGGGGCGTTGACCTTCGTGCCGGCGTTGGCACTAGGTCCTATCGCGGAGCAGTTGATGATCGTGGGAAGGTGAGCGATGACGGCCCCGGCGAAACAACACCGTCTGTTTGACGCGACGATCATCCGCCAGGCGGTGCGATGCGGGGTTTGCGAAACTCGACCCGCGGGAACAAGTCCGCAATCCCGTGATGTTCACGGTTTACGTGGGGAGCATCTTTACCAGCGGATTGTTCGTACAAGCACTCGTCGGCGCGGCGAGGCGCCGCCGCGGTTCATTCTGGCGATCTCGGTGTGGCTGTGGTTTACGGTGCTCTTCGCCAATTTTGCCGAAGCGATGGCGGAAGGCGCGGGGAAAGGCCCAAGCCGACGCCTTGCGGCACGCCCGGCACACGGTGCCCGCCAAGCGGTTTCTGCAGCCTCCGGCAAACCGGCTTCACGAGCCGTTGTTCCAGATGATGCTCCAGCGCGGCGATCTGATCGTGCTGCCGGCGCCCGATTTGCGGCGCGGCGACGTGGTGTTTGTCGAAGCGGGAGACTACCTGCCGGCCGACGGCGAGGTGATCGATGGCGTGGCCTCGGTCGATGAAAGCGCCATCACCGGCGAAAGCGCCCCGGTGATCCGCGAAAGCGGCGGCGATCGCAGCAGCGTCACCGGCGGTACGAAGGTCCTGTCCGACTGGCTGGTCGTGCGAATCACTGCCAATCCCGGCGAGACTTTCTTGGACCGCATGATTGCGATGGTCGAAGGGGCAAAACGCCAAAAAACTCCCAACGAAATCGCGCTGGACATCCTCCTAGCCGGCATGACGCTCATCTTCCTGCTTGTCTGTGTCACGCTGCTGCCGTTCTCGATGTTCAGCGCGGAGGCGGCCGGCCGCGGCGCCCCGATCACCGTCACGGTGCTGGTGGCCCTGCTGGTTTGCCTGATTCCGACGACCATCGGCGGCCTGCTTTCCGCCATCGGCATCGCCGGAATGGATCGGATGATTCAAGCCAACGTGATCGCTACTTCGGGCCGGGCGGTCGAAGCCGCCGGCGACGTGGACGTGCTGCTGCTGGATAAGACGGGGACGATCACGCTGGGGAATCGGCAGGCCGTCGAGTTTCTGCCGGCGGAAGGCGTCGACGTCTCGCGCTGGCCGACGCCGCCCAACTGGCCTCGTTGGCCGATGAGACGCCGGAAGGCCGCAGCATCGTCGTGCTGGCAAAAAGCCAATACGGGCTGCGCGGCCGCAACGTGCATGAACTGCACGCCACGTTCATCCCCTTCAGCGCCCAAACCAGGCTTAGCGGCGTTAACCTGGAGGGGCGGCAAATTCGCAAGGGGGCCACCGACGCCATCGAAGCCTACGTGCGTTCGCATCGCGGAGAGTTTCCGGCGGACGTGCAGCGCCACGTCGAACAAATTTCCAACCAGGGCGGCACGCCGCTGGTCGTCGCCGAAAAAGGCAGGGCCCTGGGCGTCGTCCACCTGAAGGACATCGTCAAGGGCGGTATCCGCGAACGCTTCGCGCAGATGCGGCAGATGGGAATTCAGACCGTCATGATTACCGGCGACAATCCGTTGACCGCCGCCGCCATCGCAGCCGAAGCCGGAGTCGATGACTTCCTCGCCGAAGCGACTCCCGAAGCCAAGCTCAGCCTGATCCGCAACTACCAGGCCGCCGGCCATTTGGTGGCGATGACGGGTGACGGCACCAACGACTCGCCGGCGCTGGCACAGGCCGACGTGGCCGTCGCCATGAATACCGGCACCCAGGCGGCTAAAGAGGCCGGCAACATGGTTGATCTCGACTCAAACCCCACAAAGCTCATCGAAATCGTCGAGATCGGCAAGCAACTCCTGATGACTCGCGGGGCACTGACGACCTTCAGCTTGGCAAATGACGTATCGAAGTATTTCGCCATCATCCCGGCTGCGTTTCTCGGGACGTATCCGGCGCTCGGCAAGCTCAACGTCATGGGCCTGGCGACACCGGACAGCGCGATCCTTTCGGCGGTGATCTTCAACGCCCTGATTATCGTGGCGCTCATCCCTTTGGCGCTGCGGGGCGTGCGGTATCGGCCGATCGGAGCGGCCGCCCTGCTGCGATGGAACCTGCTGGTGTTCGGCCTCGGCGGCCTGATCGTGCCGTTCGTCGGCATTAAATTGATCGATATGCTCCTAGTGGCGTTGCGCCTGACGTAGAAAGAAAGACGGAGAAAGAGTAATGGTCCCCTCTCCCTTTGGGAGAGGGTTAGGGTGAGGGCGATGCGATTCGCGGCGGCCCTCACCCCCTGCCCCTCTCCCAAAGGGAGAGGGGAGGTGCTTACTGACGTAGCATGTCATGTTGAAACAGATCAAACAAGCGTTCCTGCTATTCGTCGTTCTCAGCATCCTGACGGGGATCGTCTATCCGTTGGCGATCACGGCAATCGCGCAAGCGGTCTTCCCGTCGCAGGCCAACGGCAACTTAATCTATCGCAGCGGCCGGGCAGTCGGCTCGTCGCTGATCGGGCAACCGTTCACCGATCCAAAGTACTTCTGGAGCCGACCGTCGGCCACCACGCCGATGCCCTACAACGCCGCATCGTCGTGCGGATCGAACCTCGGCCCGACCAATCCAGCTTTCATCAAGGCCGTGAAGGAGCGGATTGCGGCGCTTCGGGCGGCCGATCCCGGCAACGACGCTCCCGTGCCCGTCGATCTCGTCACCGCGTCGGCCAGCGGACTCGACCCGCACATCACCCCCGCCGCCGCCGAGTACCAGGTCGGCCGGGTGGCGAAAGCAAGACATCTGGACGCCGAAACCGTGCGGCGACTGGTGGCCAAGCATACTGAGGGCCGAACGCTCGGCCTGTTCGGCGAGCCGCGGGTGAATGTGGTAGAATTGAATCTCGATCTGGATGGACTTTGAGAAACACTTTGGTTTCGAACGATGGCCGACCAACGTCCCGATCCGGATGCGCTATTGGCTCGCGTGCAAGCCGAAGAGGCGAAACAGGCGCGGGGAAGACTGAAAATTTTCTTCGGGGCCGCCCCCGGTGTCGGCAAGACGTACTCGATGCTGGAGGCCGCCCGCAAAGCCGGCAAGGAGGGCGCGGACGTCGTCATCGGATACATCGAGCCGCATTGCCGGCCCGATACCCAAGCGCTCGTGCTCGGATTGGACATTCTGCCTCGGCTCGAAATCCCCTATCACGGCATGACGCTCTTCGAGTTCCATCTCGACGCGGCGTTGGCCTTGCACCCGCAACTGTTGATCGTCGACGAACTGGCCCACACCAACGCGCCGGGCGTCACGCATACCAAGCGCTGGCAGGACGTGATGAGTCTGCTGGACGCGGGCATCGACGTCTATACGACGCTCAACGTTCAGCATATCGAGAGCCTCAACGACGTCGTTGCCCAGATCACCGGCGTGGTCGTGCGCGAAACCCTGCCCGACGTCATCTTCGAGCGGGCCGATGAAGTGGAACTGGTCGACTTGCCCCCGGACGATCTGCTGGAGCACTTGCGCGAGGGGAAAGTCTATATTCCCCGCGAGGCCGAACGCGCCATGGCCAATTTTTTCACCAAGGGCAATCTGATCGCCCTGCGGGAACTGGCGCTGCGGCGAACGGCCGAACGCGTGGGAGAACAGATGGACGTGTATCGCGGCGTCCATGCGGTGAGCGAAACGTGGCCCGCCCGCGAACGCCTGCTGGTCTGCGTCGGTCCAAGCCCCTTCGCCGGCCGATTAGTTCGCGCCACCCGCCGCATGGCGGCAAGCCTGAAGGCGCCCTGGCTGGCCGTCCACGTCGAGACGCCGGGCGACGCCGACCTCTCCGTCGCTGCGCGAGAACAACTCACTCGGACGTTTCGACTCGCCGAGCAACTCGGCGGTGAAACGGCGACCCTAAGCGGCCACCGCGTCGCCGACGAGCTGATTCCCTACGCCCGCGGCCGGAACGTCACGCGGATCGTCGTGGGCAAGCCAAAGCAGCCGCGATGGAAGGAATTGATTCGCGGCTCGCTGGTCTACGAACTCGCGCAAGTGCGGCGACATCGACGTCTACGTCATCAGCGGCGATCCGCAGCCGGCGACTCCGGTGGCGATTCCGCGCAACTCGCGGCTCCCATGCCGCGTATTTCTGGGCGCTGGCGGTGGTGCTGGCATGCACCGGGCTCGGCGCGCTCTTGCTTCCGCACCTTGCTCCGACGAATCTCGTGATGGTCTATTTGCTGGGCGTGGTTGCCGTTTCCCTGCGGTTGGGCCGTGGCCCGTCGATCCTCGCCGCCGTCCTCAGCGTGGCCGCCTTCGACGTCTGCTTCGTGCCACCGCGCGGGACGTTCGCCGTCGGCGACACGCAGTACTTGCTCACCTTTGCGGTGATGCTGTTGACCGGTTTGGTGATTAGCACGCTGGCCGCACGGACACAATTTCAGGCCGATTCGGCTCGGCGTCGCGAGCGGCGCACGGCCGCGCTGTACGCCATAAGCCGCGAATTGGCGGCGACTCCAGACCGGCGGCAGATTGCCCAAATCGCCGTACGGCACGTCACGTCGGCCTCGGATCTGCACGCCGTCGTGCTCCTGCCCGATCAACAGAATCGCTTGGACCCTTCGGGAACGGGATCCGCCGGCATCCGACTGAGCGCATCACGAGGAAGCGGTCGCCAAGTGGGTGCTCGATCACGGGCAGACGGCGGGACTGGGAACCTCCACGCTCCCTGGTTCGGAGGGCATGTACCTGCCGCTGTCAACGTCAACCGGCACCGTTGGCGTGCTCGGTGTAATCCCGTTCAGACCCGCAGAAACCGTAGACATTGAACAACTGCATCTCTTAGAGGCGTTCGCGGGAGTGATCGCACTGGCGCTCGACCGCGCCGACGGCGAAGAAGAGGTTCATCCATGATGTCGTACACGATAATGCCGCACACGATGCGGGCGACTCAGCCCGAGATTCGCGGGACGCGAGCGTCGGCAAAGAGCCCGTGAAGCCCCATCCAACCCCTGAATCGCCGCCGTCGCTTACGATCTCCGCTTGCGCGTCTTGCCGGCTCGCTTTCCCTCGTCCTTCCTCTCTTTCTTCGCACTCTTTGTGCCCTTCGTGGAAACCGCCGGCCGCCCTTTCTCCTTCTCCACCACGCGGAAGTCGATCTCCCGCCGTTCCAGATCGACGCGGGCGACGGCCACGCGCAGTAGATCGCCGAGGCGATAGCTGTTGCCGGCGCGATGGCCGGCCAATGTGTGCGAGGCGCGATCGAAGTAGTAGCGGTCGTCGCGAAGTGTTTCGACGCGCACGAGCCCTTCGGCCGGCAACTTCACGCCCTGCACGAACAACCCGTAACTCTCCACTCCGGTCACCACGGCCTCCATCTCCTCGCCGATGCGGGTGCTGAGGTAGGCCAGCAGCTTGAGTTTGGTCAGATCGCGTTCGGCGGCCTCGGCCCGCTGCTCGCGGTCGGAACAGTGCCGGGCCAACACGACCAACTCATCGTAGTCATTTCGTGGTTTGGATTTTGTCAGCATCGCATCGATCAGCCTGTGGACGGTCAAATCGGGATAGCGGCGGATCGGCGAGGTGAAATGGCAATAGCACTCGCTGGCCAAGGCGTAGTGGCCCTCCTCCATCGGACTGTAGATCGCCCGCTGCATCGAACGCAGCACGGCGAAATGCACGGCGTGTTGCTCGGGCTTGCCCAAGGAAGCGTCGAGCAGCTTCTGCAACTCGAAGCGGCTCTGCAAGCTGCCGGTCTTGTAGCCTAACTCGGCCACGAACTCAGTCAAGGCATCGAGCTTCTGCGGGCTAGGCGACGGGTGGACGCGGCGCATGAAGTGCAGCCCGCGGTCGCGAATCGCCTCGGCCACCGCTTCGTTGGCGGCGAGCATGAATTCCTCAATGATCTGGTGGCTTTCAGTGTTTTCGACCACGTGCGCACCGGTGACTCGCCCCTGCTTATCGAGGTCCACCTTCACTTCCGGCATGGTCAGTTCCAGTGCCCCGTTGGCCAAGCGGCGTTTGCGCATCGTCATGGCCAAGGTGTGCATCCGCCCGAGCAGGTCGCACACTTTGCCGCCGAGCTTGCGGCGAATGGCGGCGGGGGAGAGGGGGACGGAGGTCGTTTTCGACGAACCGTCCGCGACCCGCCTCTCGCCGTCGGCAAGAACGACCTCCGTCCCCTTTGCCGCCAGGAACTCATCCACCTGCTCGTAGGTCAGCCGCTTGCTGCTGCGAATGGCCGCGGAGTAAAGCTCGGTCGAAACCCGAAGCCCCTCCTCGGTAAACTCCATCACGGCCGATTTCGTGTAGCGGACCTTGCCCGGCTGAAGGCTCGCCAGGCCGTTCGAGATCACCTCCGGCAGCATCGGCAGCACCCGGTCGGGCAGATAGACGCTCGTGGCGCGTTCCAGCGCCTCGCGGTCCAACGCGGTTTTCGGCCGGACGAAATGCGACACGTCGGCAATATGAACCCCCAGCCGCCAATGGCCGTTCTCCAGCCGCTCCAGCGAAATCGCGTCGTCGAAATCGCGGGCATCGACCGGATCGATCGTCACAATCGTCTCGCCGGTGAAATCCTTGCGGCCGCCGATCGACTCATCGAACGCCTCGGCTTGACGGTCGGCCTCCTCAATCGCGTCTTCGGCGAAGCGATCAGGCAGGTTGAACTCCCGGATGATCGAGAGCGTATCGACGCCCGGGGTGCCGCGCGGGCCGAGCACTTCGGCGATGACCCCTTCGCCGTCGTGCAGCGGCGACGGGAAGCGGAGCATCTCGACCACCACCTTGTCGTCGGGCTGGGCGTTCTTCGCCCCCGGATCGCCCACGCCGATCGGCCGGGCGAACATCGCGCCGTCGATCCGCACGTAGGCCGCGCCGGCCGACTCGAAATACGTGCCGACGAACTGGTGCGTCTGCCGCTCGACCACTTCAACGATGCGGCCGCGCGGGCCAAGCTGCCGCGGTTGCGTTGACGACCGACCTCGACCAGCACTACGTCGCCAGTGGCGGCGTCGGCGGACTCCTCGGCGGGAATATAGATGTCCTTCGTCTTTTCCTTGGCGCCGGCTTGATCGAGCCGCACGAAGCCGAAGCCTTTTTGCGTTCGCTGGAAGACGCCGAGGACGCGATTGCCTTTTCCCCCCGTTGACTTGCGAGATGCTTTTGCGGGGAGGCTCGTCGCGTCTTCCTCGCTGCCCATTCCGCGGGCCGTTGGCCCCCGGCTGTTGGAAACAGTCTTCGAGGGAGTCTTGGGCGCCACGCCCTCGCTTGTCGTGGGCATGTTCGTGGGCAGCACGAGGTGGTTCGAGGCGTAGCGGATCTTTCCGTGGCGGACGAGTTGCTTCACCATGCGACGCACCAGCACCGCGTCGTCTTTCGGCAACTTCAGTTGTTCCGCGATCTTCCGCGGCTTAACCGGGCGATAGCCGGGGGCGTTGACTAATTCGAGAATCGATTGTTCGAGAGTTTTCATGACGTTAAGAAAGATGTGGGATAGGGAAATGCACGAGGGAGCTTGCGAAACCGCGAGCGGTTGGAAGACGCGAACTGAGAACCACGAACGAAACGGCTAAGCGTTGTCCTCGCCCGTTCCCCCCTCCGCCTTTCGCCCTCCGCCCTTGTACAGCTTTCGTTCGAGATTCGGATTGTACGTCGTCCAGGGGCTATCGACGTTGGGGTCTTCCTGCATCAAGATCGAGAACGTGTTGATCTTGGCGTCGAGGTTGTCGAGCATCGACAGGGCGACGGCTTCGAGGGTCATCGGCAGCTTGGGACTGCCGAAGGCGTACTCGCCGTGGTGGCTGAGGATGGTATGCTTCAGCCGCAGCACGGTTTCGCGAGGGATCGGCTCGCCGGAGAGTTTTTCGGCCTCGGCGACCTTCGCGTTGAGCAACTCGACGGCCATCACCAGGTGCCCGATCAACTGGCCCTCGTCGGTATAGGCCAGCCCGTGTTGGTAACTCAGTTCGTCGGTCTTGCCGAGGTCGTGCAGGAACGCGCCCATCAGCAGCATGTCGCGGTTGATCTGCGGATAGCAGGGGGCGACGCGGAGCACGAGTTCCATCAGCCCGACGACGTGCTCCAGCAGCCCGCCGTGGTAGGCGTGGTGGTTCTTCGTGCCCGCCGGGGCCATCGTCAGCTTGGCCATGAACGGCTCGTCCATCAGGAAGCACTCGGCCAGCGTTTGCAGGGCGGGATCGTTCATGGCGCGGAGGATTTCGCCCAGCCGCAGCACGAGCTTGTCGACCTCGACGGCCGGCAGCGGCGCGAAATCGGCCTCGTCCACTTCCGCCGGATCGACCCGGTGCAGCTTCGTGGCGATGATCTGCATGGCCCCCTGGAAAAGCTGGGCCGTGCCGTCGACGCGAACGTAGTCGCCGTTGTCGAACGAGCGGTAGATCGCGTCGTTGGCGTTCCACAGCCGGGCGGCGATCGAGCCGCTGCGGTCGGACAGCTCGACTTGCAGATAGAGATTGCCCGCACGGTTCGGGCGAAGCTGCTTGTCGTCGGCGACAAACACCTCGTCGATCGACTCTTGCTGCGTCAGTTCGTTGATATAGCGTCGTGGCATCGGCGGGTTCCGCAGGGATGGGAGAAGGGGACGGAGGAGCTTGTCGGAGAAGGTTCAGCACCATGAAAGACGCTGTTTCGACACGCTCCTCCGTCCCCTTGTTACGTTGGATTGTAGGGCACGGGCATCTCCGCCACAAGGGGGACGGAGGATGGAAGAAGGATGGAACGACTTGTTGATGGTCGAACGATGCGTGACTGGCAATCAACAATTCAGCAATCCCCTTTCCCCTTCCATGGCCTGCCGAATTCCCCTACAATGATGGTTCATTTAATGCGAATGCGCCGCTGGTTTTGCGAAGCCGCAAGCGGCTTGCTCCCTGCGAAACCGCAAGCGGTTTTTCTGAACCCTGAACCCCGACCCCTGACCCCTGCCCATGCTCTGGACCCGCACGCTGATTCCCACGATGAAAGAATCGCCCGAAGGGGCGGAAATCCCCAGCCACGTGCTGATGCTCCGCGCCGGACTGGTCAACCAGGTGATGGCCGGGGCGTACACGTATCTGCCGCTGGGCTTGCGGGCGCTGAAGAAGGCCGAGCGGATCGTGCGCGAGGAGATGGACGCCGCCGGGGCCGTCGAACTGGCGATGCCGGCGATGTCGCCGCGGCACCTCTGGGAGCAGACCGGGCCGCGTGGCCGCCTTCGGCGACGTGCTGGTGCAGTTGACGCTCAACCGCACCGGGCGAAAGGTCCACGTCGTGCTCGGGCCGACGCACGAAGAAATCATCACCGACCTGGTGTCGCGGCAGATCAACAGCTACCGGCAGATGCCGATCACGCTCTACCAGATCACCTCGAAGTTCCGCAACGAGGAGCGGCCGCGGTTCGGCGTGCTGCGCACGAGCGAGTTCCTGATGAAGGACGCCTACAGCTTCGACGCCTCGGTCGAATCGCTGCACGAGAGCTACGACAAGATGTACGCGGCGTACTGCCGCATCTTCACCCGCTGCGGGCTGACCTATCTGCCGGTCGAGGCCGAGAGCGGGCCGATCGGCGGCGACGCCAGCCACGAGTTCATGATCCCGGCCGACAACGGCGAGGACTCGGTGCTGCACTGCGCGGCGTGCGGCTATGCGGCCAACCAGGAGAAGGCCGAGATCGGCTCGCTCGATTGCACGCGTGCCCGACGTGCCGCAGAAGCCGCTGACGAAGGTGCCCACGCCGGGGGCCAGCACGATCGAGCAGGTCAGCGCGTTTCTGAAATGCAAGCCGAACAAGCTCATCAAGACGCTGATCTACGTGGCCGACGGCCAGCCGATCGCCGTGTTGGTGCGCGGCGACCACGAGGCGAACGAGGGCAAGATTCGCCGCGTCCGCAAGGCCGACAAACTCGAACTGGCCACGCCCGAGGTGATCGAAAAAGTGACCGGCGCGCCGGTCGGTTTCGCCGGCCCGGTCGGAATGAAGGAGAAGATTCCGATCCTGGCCGACCGCGACATCCAGCATCTGGCCAACGCGATCACCGGGGCGAACGAGGCCGAGACGCACTTACGTCGGCGTCAATTTGCACCGCGACTTCGAGCCCGATCTGTTCGCCGATCTGCGCAACGCGGTCGATGGCGATCCTTGCCCGCGATGCAGCTCGCGGCTGGCCCTGCGCCACGCGATCGAGGTCGGCCACGTCTTCAAGCTCGGCACGAAGTACACCGAATCGCTCGGCGCGAAGTTCCTCGACGCCGACGAGCAACTCAAGCCGATCATCATGGGCTGCTACGGCATCGGCATGAACCGGATCATCGCCGGGCTGATCGAGACGAGCAACGACAAGGACGGGATCATCTGGCCGGTGTCGCTGGCCCCGTATGAAGTGCTGATCGCGCCGGTGAAGGTGCCCGACGAGGCGTCGATGAAGGTCGCCCTGGAATTGCACGACCAGCTCACGGCCGCCGGCATCGACGTGCTTGCTGGACGACCGCGACTGCCGCGCCGGCGTGAAGTTCAAGGACGCCGACCTGATCGGCGTGCCGCTTGCGCGTGGTGATCGGCGACCGCGGCCTGAAGGAAGGCAAGCTCGAAGTCAAATGGCGTTGGGAGAAAGACGCCCAAAAGATCGACCTGCCCGGCGCCGCCGACCTGTTCGCCGATTGGATTCGCGACGAGCACCGCGAGAACAAGCGATTCCGTTCGCGGGGCGAATAGGCCGTACTCCTCACGCTCCGCGTGAGGCGGATGCAGGCCGGTCTGCCTCACGCGGAGCGTGAGGAGTACGATAGGTCCCCTCTCCCTTTGGGAGAGGGTTAGGGTGAGGGCTATGGAACTGCTCTGTGCACTGCTAGCGGCCTTCTTCCTCTGGCTGTTCCTGCTTCACTGGCATCGCTCGGCATTGGCACGCGCCCGCGAAGTGGCGGGGCGGTTGCTGATCGAAGTGAAACCGGGGCCGCGGGAGAGGCGAACAGCCCGCGTTGTTCGGGTTATGCTCGCACTGCAAATGCTCGTGCCCTGCGCGATAGTCGGCGTCATGTCTGATGTGTTGGTCCGCCTCTCGGGCGATACAAGAATGCTGTTTGCCGACATTTCGTGGGATTTCATGGTCGGATTTGCCTTCTTCTTTGTATTGCAGGCTTCTTTGCCGTCGTTTTCGCTCGATCGCGCGCAGAACTGCGAGAGCACAGCGTCGTGTTTTCCGCACCGATCGCAATTCTGATTCCCTGGGGAAGAATCAAAGGCTGCCGATGGTACGAGAAAAAGGCCGAAGCCGTTCCGTTTCAGGCATTTCCTGTTCATCGAGCGCGGCGATCGGCCGGCGGAAGAGGTCGAAGCGATCAACGCGGTGGCGGCGCGTTTCGTGCCGGTGTATGACGTCGACGCGACACTGATCGCTGAGCCTGACCCAGCCGCGCGGGTGGCGATCGCGAATCTGCCGCGACCGGGCTTCTGCTGGCGACTCCAATTCAATCTGCAGTCGCTGCTGCTCTTGGCGGTCGTGGCCAGTTGTGCGGCCAGTTGCTACGGAATCCACTACCGCCGCGCCCAGCCGCAGCGGGCAGCGGTTGCACAGTACGACAAGTTTCACCCCCAAGTTTACGAGATGGGAGACGACGTCTGGTGGCTCGATTTCTCGGCGTGTACGCTGAAGCCCGGCGATGATGATCTTGTCCATCTGAAGGAGTTGCCAAACCTCGAAAGTCTCTGCCTTGAAGGTTCGCCCATCACCGACGCGGGACTGAAGCATCTCTATCCCTTGAAGAAGCTGACGTTCGTGACGCTGTCGAATACGAAAGTCACGCAGAAGGGCGTCGATGTTCTGCGGCGAGTGTTGCCAAAAGCGCATATCTCCTGGTATTCACCGACGCCGCCTATTGCACCCGTACCGCCGCCGGCCGCGCTTTCACCGGTCGGCAGGAAGATAGAGGATTTCGCCGCAATGGAACTCCTCTGCGCCCTGCTGACCGGCTTCTTCCTCTGGCTGTTGGTCTACCAGTGGCGACGGAAGTCGATCGCGCGAATGCGGCGATTGGCGGGCGGCCACGTTTTCACCGCCGGGAGCACGGTTGCCAGGACATTGCGGTGGACGTTCCTTGCGTTGTCCTGCTACCCGTGTCTTCTTCTGCTCGCAAGTATGAGCCACGTGAGCAATCTTGGCAATCAGTTTGGGCTTGCCATGATTGTTGCGGTGATTCTCATGCTGGGAATTCCGCGAACACGCAACATTGCCTTGGAGGTCCGCGAGCACGGCGTATTGTTTGGCGTCGGCATCAACTTTCGTTGGCGTGAGGGACTTCAGTTCGTGCCTTGGAATCAAATTGCCGCCGGCCAATGGGTGCCGAAACGCTCTGGAGAGATTCTAAGGCTTGAGGGAGCGCGGAACTGTCTGACGATTGGCGAGAATGCCGTGCCGCCAGAGCAGCGGGCGGACGTTACGGCGGCCGTGGGCCAATTTGTGCCCGTCTACGATCAGAACGGCGCGGTCGCGGCCAAACCCGATGAACAGCACTGTGACGCTGTCTCGGTGTCCTGGCGCGATCTCGACCCTCCGCGATTCCAGTTCGATCTGCAGACTCTGTTGTTGTTCGCGGTGGTTGTTGCGTGCGCGGCGAGCCAGTTCGGATTGTACTACCGAAGCCCGCGTCATCAGGCCATCCTGAGACTAGCGGCGTTCAATCCCAAAATCCACTATCGGGACGGCGATGTCTGGGCACTCGATTTTTCGGGCTGTGCGAAGAAGCCGACCGATGACGATCTGATTTACTTGCAGCCGCTTGCCGAATTGAGCACGCTCGACCTGTCTGGCGCCGCCGATCACGGACGCGGGGTTGGTGCACTTGAAGGGGCTCAAGAAGCTGTGGCTCGTCAACCTGGCGAACACGGGCGCGACTGAGGAGGGTATGCAAGACCTCCGCCGCGCATTGCCGAATGCGAACATTGGAAAGCGTGTCCTTTGGATTCCGCCGAACGCCGTGCCGCTGGCGCCAACGCCGCCGACGGGGAAGTGACGGCTGCAACGTCATTTTCTGCTTCCCGTGACGCTGGACTGTGGCTATACTTGTTGGAGGAGACATCAATGTCCGTAAAGGGGATGAGCAATGGCAGTGATAACGATGGACATGCCCGAATCCGCTTTGGCGGTTTTACGAGAAAACCCTCAGGAATTTGCCAGCGAGATGCGGTTGGCGGCGGCCGTGACGTGGTACGAGCAGGGGAAGGTGTCGCAGGAAATCGCCGCCACGATCGCCGGGCTCGACCGCACGGACTTCTTGCTGGCGCTGGCGCACTAGGGCGAGACTCTTTTGTCGTTGACTTTGGGGACTTGGACAAGGAATTGTCGCGTGGATGAAGTTGCCGTCATCAACGCCTCGCCGTTGATATTCCTCTGTCGTGCAAACAGGCTGCTCTTGTTGCGTGAGTTTGCCGCACGCATTTTTGTACCGATGCCGGTAGCGGAGGAGGTTTTCGCCAGAGGCAAGCGTGATGTTACCGCCAGAGCTATCGAGGGGACGCCTTGGATCGAGACGGTTCCGTCGCCTCCGATAGCGGAGGCGATTTCTTCCTGGGGCCTCGGAGCGGGTGAATCATCGGTGCTTGCGGTTGCGGCCGCTCGCCCAGGCACGACCGCGATCGTCGATGATCTTCACGGCCGCAAGTGTGCCGGCACTCTCGGCATTCCTGTTCGTGGCACCCTCGGAATCATCCTTGTGGCCAAGCAACGTGGACTGATCCCCGAGGCACGGCCGGTCTTGGAAGAACTGACCGCTTCCGGCCTGTACCTTCGACGCCAAATCCTGGATGAAGCGTTACGGCGCGTTGGCGAGTGACGGATGCAACTGATGGGCGAACCGACTCTCCACTCCCCCGTTCTGCTTCTGCTGGCCGCCTTCAGCCGGCATGATGACGCGCTGGACTGGGCAAGACGAAAAGCCGTCGAGGCGTGGGGGCCGATTGCGCGGGAAAGCGCGCGGTTCGGGTTCCGCGAAACCGCCTACTACGACGCCACGATGGGCCCGGGGCTGAAGAAGGTCTTCTTCGCCTTCCAGAAGCCCTTCGACCCCGAGCGGCTGGTGGAAATCAAGCTGGCGACCAACTGCTGGGAGGAGGAATATGCGGCCGAAGCCGGAAAACAGGAACCGCGGCCGTTGAACCTCGACCCCGGCTACCTCACCCTGGGAAAATTGGTGCTGGCCTCAACCAAGGATTTCGCCCATCGCATCTATTTGTCGCAGGGCATCTATGCCGAAGTTACACTACAGTATAGGCATCGCCGCTGGGAACATCACCAATACACCTTTCCCGACTACCGCCGCGAGGACTATCAACGGTTCTTCAGCGAATGCCGGGAGGGGATGAGAGAGGGGAGAGGGGAGAGGGGAGAGAGGAGAGAGAAGACAGAAGACGGACGTGGGAATTGACGACGGGACTCTTGTACAACGGGCGGCCGTTGACGATCGCATCTACCTTCGTTCCCCTCTCCCCTCTCCCCTTCGTTACGAGGTTCTTCATGTCGTTCTCTATTATTCTCGCCTGCACCTTGCCGAGCCTGGTCGTCTGCTGGGCGGCGGCGTTCGCGGTGCGGCGGCTGGGACCGCGATGGGGACTGGTCGATCGGCCCGGGCATCGCAAGATTCACTCGGCCCCTATGCCCACTAGCGGCGGATTGGCGATTTGGCTAGGCATTGTGCTGCCGCTGGCCGTGGGGCAAGCGGCGCTGTGGGCAATGTCGGATTCTGCCGCAAGCCAATTGCCGGCGTTTGTGGCGGCCCACGTACCCGGCTTGCTGCACGAGTCGGGCAGGCTTTGGGAACTATTGGCCGGCGGCACCGCGCTGATGCTCCTCGGGCTGGCCGACGATCGTCGCGGACTCGACTGGCGGCTGCGATTGGGCGTGCAAACCGCCGTGGCGATCGTGCTGGTCGCGCTCGGCTGGCGAATGAGCCTGTTTCTCGACTGGTTGAACATGCCCTGGATCACCGGCACGCTGAGCGTGCTCTGGATCGTCGGGCTGGTCAACTCGTTCAACATGCTCGACAACATGGACGGCCTCTCGGCGGGCGTGGCGGCGATCGCCGCGGCGATGCTGGCCGCCATGACGCTGCTGACCCCGCGGCCCGACAACAACCAGCCGCAACTGTTCGTCGCCGGCTTCCTGCTGGTGATCGTCGGCTCGCTGCGTGGGCTTCCTCTGGCACAATCGCCCGCCGGCCCGGCTGTTCATGGGCGACGCGGGCAGCTACCTGATCGGCTATCTGCTGGCGATGGCCACGCTGACGGCCACGTTCGCCGGCGACCACCTGCCGAAGTACGCCGATCCTCGGCGCCGCTGTGCGTGCTGGCCGTTCCGCTGTACGACACGGCCACGGTGGTGCTGATCCGTCTGCGCAGCGGCCGCAGCCCGTTTGTGGGCGACAAGAGCCACTTTTCGCACCGGCTGGTCGAATTGGGAATGAGCAAGCCGCAGGCCGTGCTGACGATCTACCTGGCCACGGCCACCTGCGGCCTCGGCGCGCTGCTGCTGCGGCAGGTCGATCGCTTCGGAGCGGTCGTCGTGCTGCTGATGGTCACGATGCACGCTGACGCTCGTGGCCATTTTGGAGACCGTCGGCCGGCGAAAGCGGTAGAATAGAAGAATCAGAGGCAGGCAATAGCCGGGGGCCAACGGCCCGCGGTGCATGGCTTGCGGCATGACGCGACGAAAGAACAAGACGAAGCACGAACAGCCGCGTGCGGCTTCGCACGGTGCGAAACCGCAAGCGGTTTCTCGGGAGTCGTGCGAAAGCCGGCTGCGGCCCTGGCTGCTCTGTGGCATGACGGCGGTCCTGGTCGCTCGGCCGCTGTTTCCCAGCGAATCGGCGGCGCCAGCGGCGATGGACTGTCGGTCGTCATGCTGTGGCTCGCCCTGGGCGTGTTCTGGATGCTCGGGGCGATCGGCCGGCCAGAGTTCTCGCTGCGGCTCGGATGGACCGACGCCGCCGTGCTGCTGTTGGTAGTCTGGACAAGCCTCTCCGCGCTGTTGGCCGTGCGGCACGGAACGCCGCGGCCGGCGGTCAATATGCTCTGGGAATGGATCGGCCTGGGGATGTGCTTCTTCCTAGCCCGGCAGTTCATTGTCACGCCGCGCGAACGCCGGGCAGTGGCCGCCGTGATGGTCGCCCTGGCCGTGGGCATGTCGGGCTACGGACTGTATCAAGCCGCCTACGAAATGCCGGCGAGACAGGCGCAATACGAAGCCAACCCCGATCAAGCCCTGCGCGACGCCGATCTCTGGTTCCCACCCAATTCGCCCGGGCGAAAGGCATTTGAAGACCGCCTGGCAAATCGGCAGCCGACGGCCACGTTCGTGCTGACCAATTCGCTGGCGGCGTTTCTGGCGCCCTGGGCAGTAATGCTGGCCGGAGTGATCGGTGGGTCGATACGAAATCGCAAGCGGCTGGCGGCGATGGTTGTCTGCCTGATTCTGATTGCCGCTTGTCTGATATTGACCGAAAGTCGCAGCGGATATGCCGGCGCGTGCGTGGGGATACTGTTGGTATGGTTGTTTGAAAGGGGTGTGAAGAAGGGGAAAAGGGGGACAGTCCCATTTTCGCCGACCACGGCTCCGCCGCGGTGCCCGCGAAATTCGGACAGTTCCCTGGAAACTCCCTGCCGCAGTGGCCGGCGTCGCCGTGCTGATCCTTTTAGCGGCATTGGTAGTCAAGGGGCCGGCGGTGCTCGGCCGGGCGGAAAAATCGTTCGGCTATCGTCTGCAATACTGGCAATCGTCGCTCGACATGATCGCCGCCTACCCTTGGGTCGGCTGTGGGCCGGGCAACTTCCAGGACGTTTACACGCGGTACAAGCTGCCGGAGGCCAGCGAAGAGATCGCCGATCCGCACAATTTCCTCATGGAGATCTGGGCCACCGCCGGCACGCCCGCCGCCTTGGCGTTTCTCGCGGTGCTGGGATGTTTTGCGGTGGGGGTCAGGGGGCGGGGATCAGCGATCAAGGGTCAGGGGCCAGGGGCCAGGGAAGGGTTAAAGACGGGCAAGTGGGCGGTGAACCGCCCACCCCTCGTTCCCAATCAACAATCAACAATCCACAATCAGCAATCACTAATCCCCAATCCCCAATCCCTAATCCCTTTTGCGATGGCTGGCTGCACGTTCTTGGCGGCGGCGCACTGGGGTTTCTCTTGTCGATACCGCTGGGAATCCTCAGCGCGGCGCCGCCGAGTATGATGCGGATGTCGGTCCCTGGGCTGCCAGTGATGCTGCCTGTGGCCGTGCTGATCGGGCTGCCGCTGGCGACTGCGACGATCGCGTTGATGTTCGGCTGGATTCGCCAAGGCCGGCTGCCGCGATGGCTGCCCGGCGTGTGCGTCGTGGCGATTCTGGTCGCTCTGTCGGCAGCCGGCGGCATCGCCATGCCGGGCGTGGCGGCCACGTTTTGGCTGCTGCTGGCCCTCGGGCTCGAAGGACGGTGGCAGCGCGTCCTGCCCACCGCCGCGGCCTGGGCGGCACTGGCCGGGCTCCTGGCTCTCGCCGTTGCCTGCTACAGCACGGCCTACGAACCGGTGCTGCATTGCCAGGCCGAACTGCGAGCGGCCGAGCGTCAACCGGCTCGGGCGGTGGAGCATCTCAAAGCGGCCGCCACGGCCGATCCGCTCTCGGCTGAACCCTGGCGGCGGTTGGCCGCTGTCGAGTTCCATACCTGGTCGCAGCAGCCCGACAAAGCCGCTTTCGAGCGTTTCACCCAGGCCAAAGACCAGGCACTAACAAGGGCGCCCCAGTCGGACAACCTGTGGCTGGACGTCGGCGACTGGGAATTTCGGGCGTTCGCCATCGAAAAACGACGCGGAAGCAAGCTCGCCGGCGATGCCCTCCGCTCGGCGATCGAGGCGTACGGCCGCGCCGTGCAGCTCTATCCAAATAGCGCACAGGATCGCGCGAACTGGCGGAAGCGTACCTCGCCGCGGCCGACCGAGCGGCTTTTGCTCGGGAAGCCGAAATTGCCCTGCGGCTGGACCAAATAACCCCCCATAAAGACAAAAAACTGCCTTCCGACGTGCGCAAACGGCTGCGAGATGAGCTGAAACGCAGTCAATGACTGGCGTCCGTCCGCTCCTCCGTCTTGCGGTGGCATGGACGGTATAATTGCGGTAGACTACCCAGGTGGAAGTCGTGCAGGAGACGGTGTTGCCATGAAGAAAGTGCTCGCAATTCTCCTGATCATCGTCTTGGGCGTTGCGCTCGGCGTCGGCGTGGCCATGTTGCGGATCCGATCGTCGCCGTGGGACCGTGCGTCCGACGAAGCTGAGCCGGCCACGGGGGCATCGAGCAAGACCCGCGACAAGCCGGGGACGAAGGCTGCCCAGGTCGGCCGGCTGCCGATGGCGGCACGCTTTGCCGACGTGGGATGACAAGGAACGTTTTTCGATACAGGACGTATTATGCTGTTTTTCGTTCTTTCCGGCGGCTGGGGCTCGGCGTGGTTGCCATCATGTTGGTATCGGCATCGGGCTGCCCGTCGTCCGGTGAAAAGCCCGGCGTGCCGCAGACGAACACTGCCGAAACGAAGGCGTCGTTGGCCGACGATCCGGCCGCGATCGATGAAGCTGCCGGTTGCGGAATTTCAGCAGTCGCCGGCCTCGCCGCCCAACGATCCGCCGCCCCGGCTGCCGCAGGAGCCGGACGAACTGACCGGCGCCGCCTGCCAAGTCGGCGACTGCGGCCGGCAAAGTGGCCGAGTCGCGTGATCTGTCGGCAGCGGCTGAGCCTGAGAATGAAGGTGTTCAGCCTAAAGATGAAGATATTGCCGCGAAACCGCGATTGACGAGAGTTCCCCGCAAGCCGTTCGATCCGATCGAGCAGAACGGGCGATACTTCGAGGGCTGGCCGAAGCCGAAGGTCGCCATCGCCATTACCGGCATGGAGCACGGCTACATCGAGCCCTGCGGGTGTGCCGGAATGGATCGGATGACGGGCGGCATGAGCCGCCGCTATAGTTTCTTCCGGGAACTCCGCAAGAAGAAGGGCTGGCCGGTGGTGGCCTTCGACGTCGGCGGGCTGGCCAACGGCTTCGGCCGCGAGGCCGAGATCAAGTTTCGCACGCTGGCCGAGAGCAAGGAGAAGATGGGCTACAGCGCCGTCGGCTTCGGCATCGACGATCTGCGGCTGCCCGCCGACGAATTGGTCTTGGTGGCGGCCGACGTCAACGGCAAGCCGAGCGCTTTCATTTCGGCCAATATCGGCCTGTACGGTTTCGACGCCCACATCATGCAGACCAGCCGCATCGTCAAGGCGGGCGGGATGAAGATCGGCGTGACGGCCGTCCTCGGACGAGAATATCTGAAGGAGATCAAACACCTCCAAAAGGACGGCGACACTTCCGAGATCGAAATGATCGACCCCGTGGCGGCCCTGAAGAAGATCGTGCCCGAGTTGAAGAAGAACGCCGACTACCTGGTGCTGCTGGCCAACGCCACGCAGGCGGAAGCGATCGCGCTGGCCGGACAATTTCCCGAATTCAACGTCGTGGTCGTCTCCGAGGGTCCCGAATTGCCGCCGAACAAGCCGGAACTGATTCCGGGCACGCAGGTTCCCTTGATTACCGTCGGCCACAAGGGGATGAGCGTGATCGTGCTGGGTTTGTACGAAGAGGACCATTCGATTCGCTATCGTTACCAGCGGGTGCTGTTGGACGCGCGGTTTCCCGCCTCGGCGGAAATGAAGCGGCTGATGGCCGGTTTTCAGGAACAATTGGCGGTGCTCGGTTTCGCCGCCTTGGGCCTGCGGCCGGCGCCGAATCCGCGGGCCGACGAGAACGGCCGGTACGTCGGGTCGCAGAAGTGCGAGTCGTGCCACGAGACGTCGTACGACATCTGGAAGCACAGCCTGCACCGCCATGCCTATAAGACGCTGGCGGAGCAGGATCCGCCGCGGAATTACGATCCCGAGTGCGTCAGTTGCCACGTCGTCGGCTGGCACCCGACGAAGTTCTTCCCCTACCAAGGCGGCTTCGAGGGTCCGAAAAAGACGCCGCACCTGGAGAACGTCGGCTGCGAAGACTGCCACGGGCCGGGCGAAAAACACTGCGTCGTCGAACTCGGCAGCGACGAAGAGTTGCAGAAGAAGTACCGCAAAGCCGTCCGCATCACCAAGGAGGAGTCGAAGAAAGAGCAGTGCACCACCTGCCACGACCTCGACAATAGCCCCGATTTCAACTTCGACAAGTACTATCCGTTGATCGAGCACCACGAAGAGAAGCCGGAATGAAACGCATCCTGTTATCCGTGGTAATCGTAGCCGTTGCCGCGGCCGGCTGGGCGCGGAGCCGCCTGCCGTCGGAAGTGTGGCCGACCCGCGGCGAACGCCCGCAGTCGAGATATTCCAACGCTACAAAGACGCCGTCGTCTATCTGACCGGTCCGATGATCAATCCGAGGGAGCCGGCCATCGAGGAGTTCTTCTCGCTGGCGCCCAGACGCCTGCTGACCAGTCTGGGCAGCGGCTTCGTCATTCATCCGTCGGGCTATATCCTGGCGAACGCCCATGCGGTGGAGAGGCCGTTTTTCCACCAGGTGACGCTCAGCGACGGCCGGCGGCTGCCGGCGGAACTGCTGGCGGTGGTTCGCCAGCACGATCTGGCGTTGTTGAAGGTCGAGGCGGGCCGCCCGCTGACGGCGGTCAAACTCGCCCGCGACGGCGACCTGATGATCGGCGAGCCGGTGATCGTGATCGGCAATCCCCGCGGACTGCGGCTGACCTGCACGACCGGCGTCTTGAGCGCCGTGGGGCGGGCGACGCGGCCCAGCGGCCTGCCCGGCATCACACTTTTCGGAATGATCCAGACCGACGCCGCCATCAACCCCGGCAGCTCCGGCGGGCCGTGGTTCAACGCCCTGGGCGAAGTGATCGGCATTACCGCCTCGCAAAAACTGAACTCCGAGAATATCGCCTTCGGCATTCCCGTGGCTACCATCCGGCGAGCCTTGCCTGCGATGCTCGACGTGGAAGGCGGGCAGGGAATCACCACGGGGCTGCAATTGCGGTCGAACGGGCCGTGCCGCGTGACGGCCGTTGCCGCCGACTCGCCCGCCGCCAAGGCCGGCATTCAGCCGAACGACGTGCTGACGAAACTCGACTTCCGGCCGCTGCAAAACCGCCTTGATTGGTGTTTCGCCCTGCTGGGCCGCAAGCCGCGCGACGTGCTGAAGCTCGATTTGTCCCGCGGCGGCGAGCCGATGCACACGACGCTCGTGCTGGGCCAACGGCCGAAACCCGACGGCGCGGAGTTGTTGAAGGCCCGCTACGGCCTGACGGCGGTGCCGTTGGACAGGGCGAAGGCCGACGCCACGTCGCTGCGCGTCCGCCGCGGCGTGGTGATTACCGCGGTGGCGAAGGGGCCGCCGTGGAACTACGACAAGCTGCAAGCCCCGCCGCTGCCCGGCGACGTGCTGGCGCGGATCGACAGCATCCGCCCACGCGACCTCGATCACGTCGGGCTGCTGTTGGATCGAATCCCGCCAAAGCGGAAGGTCGTGATGGTGCTGCTGCGGAAGACGAGCGACACCGTGACTCGCGTCGATCTTACCACCATGTCGCCGTAGACGGGACTTCCTGGCCTATCGTACGGCACGCGCCATGCGCCATACCAACCCCGAGCGCCAGCGAGGGCGAGCCGGAGCATTGCCCTCGCTGGCGCTTCGGGTTGGTATGGGAGCATGAATAACCTCGGGCAAGGCTCACGATTCGCTCACCTTCCCGCCTGTCAACTCTTGCAGGGCAGCGGCAAAGACGCCGTAGCCATCGTCGCCGTAAAGGACGAAGCGGACCGATTCCGGCTGTTCGTTCCGCTGGAGGAAGTCGATCGACGTCGAAATCGCGATTCTCGCCGCCTGCTGCATGGGAAAGCAGTACGCGCCGGTACTCAGCGCAGGCAGGGCGATGCTGCGGCAGTCGTGTCCGGCGGCCAATTCGAGGCTGCGGCGGTACGCCCCGGCCAGCAGTTCGGCCTCGCCGCGCTGGCCGCCCGACCAGATCGGGCCGACGGCGTGAATGACGTACTTGGCCTTGAGTTGGCCGGCCGTCGAGATGACGGCGGAGCCGGTGGGGCATCCGTCGGGGTAGCGGGCGTTGGTATCCCGCATGATCTCCGCTCCGCCGCGTCGATGGATAGCCCCGTCCACGCCGCCCCCGCCCGCCAGACGGCTGTTGGCCGCATTGACGATCGCATCGACCTCCTGCAGAGTGATGTCCCCCTGGTGCAATTCGATCGTCCGGCCGTGGATGGTGGCGTGCATGGCGGAACGAAACAGCAAAACCGCGACCACGGGTCGCGGCTTTACACGGTTTCCCTCTGTCGATTACATGTGATCGGGATACCGATACACGTTTCCCTCGGTAGTTTCGCAGCAGCAGGTCCTCGCCGTCGCGGCCGACGACGTAGTTCGGCTGCAAGGGGATCTTGCCGCCGCCGCCGGGGGCGTCGATCACGTAATTGGGCACCGCGTAGCCGGTCGTATGGCCGCGCAGGCCCTCGATGATCTCCAGACCCTTCGACACCGGCGTGCGGAAATGGGCCGAGCCGGTGATCGGGTCGCACTGGTAGAGGTAGTACGGGCGGACCCGCATCCGCAGCAGCCGGTGGACCAACTGCTTCATCGTCTCGACGTTGTCGTTCACGCCGGCCAGCAGCACCGTCTGCGAACCGAGCGGGATGCCGGCGTCGGCCAGCCGCGTGCAGGCCTGGAACGACTCGGGCGTGCATTCGTCGGGATGGAGGAAGTGCAGGCTCATCCACAGCGGATGGTGCTTCCGCAGCATCCGGCACAGCTCGGGGGTGATCCGCTGCGGCAGCACGGCGGGCATCTTTGTGCCCATCCGCAGGAACTCGACGTGCGGGATTTCTCGCAAGCCGGCTGAGAATCCAGTCGAGCCGTTCGTCGCTCAGTGCCAGCGGGTCGCCGCCGGAAATCAGCACGTCGCGGATGGCCGGCGTGCGGCGGATGTAGTCGAACGCCAGTTCCAGCCGGGCTTCGGCCGGGGCAATCGACCCGTGGCCCACCATCCGCGAGCGGGTGCAGTAGCGGCAGTAGCTCGAACAGAAGTCGGTCACCAGCAGCAGCACGCGGTCGGGATAGCGGTGGACCAGACCCGGCACGGGGCTATCGCCGTCCTCGCCCAGCGGATCGTCGGCCTCGCCCGGGCCGCGGTAGAACTCGGCGATCGTGGGAATCACGGTGCGCCGCAGGGCTGGTTGCGGTCGTCGCGCGAGACCAGGCTCATGTAGTAGGGCGTGATGCTGACCGGCAGCATGCGCCGCCTGCGACGAGGGCCGCCCGCTCGTCGTCCGAGAGGACCAGCACCTGCTCCAATTGGGCCAGGGTTCGCAGGCGATTTCGGGCTTGCCAGTGCCAATCGTTCCAGTCGCGATCGGGGACCGCGGGGTAGAAAGCCTTGCGGAAAGCCCTGGTTTGGAAGGTGCTCCGTGGAGTCCGGCCCGACGCGGGGCCGGTCGAGAAGATATCTCGTTCGGCGGTTGCAGGTGGCCGTTTCGGCCGGGAGAATCTCGCTACGACAGGAGGAGGCAGGAATTGGACCGTCGTACTCGGAGGCTCCTCATCATCTGCACACGAGTACGAACACGCCTCAGCATCAATGCTGGCCATCTAGTAACATCCTCCTGGGATCCAGTGGAGAATCGGGAGTTCGACATCCGTATCGGCCCCTCACGAATGATGCCCCGGTGAGCAAACTCCGTTATCGGTCCGGGGCGGTTCTCCTTTTCCTAATACCATTCGGCAGATACAATCGGAAACTTGAAAGTAATTCATACCGTCCGCCGCAAAATTGTCAAGAGGAAAACTTGGTCGCGGAAAAGGGCGGGTGGTGGAGTGTTGACGTCGGAGACATCACTAGCAGTGCGTTCGAGCGGCAGCGGCTGAATCGCCGCACTACTGGCTGCTGGAAGAATGCGACGCGAATCACCCTGACCAATTCCACGCAGATGCCGCCGGACGAAGAACTTTGTGCATGGGCGTGAACCAGAGTTCACGGCGCCAACTGAAGGCCGACTTCCTCGCAGATTTTGGCCAATTCCCGGCGATTGTAGGTGCGGCAGCACCACATCCGGCTCGTCCACGCGCCGCCAAAAGTGTCCTCGGTCGTCAGCAGCAACATCCGCCCGCCGGGCACCATGACCCGGCTCAACTCGGCAAGGCCGCGACGCGGGCGTCGGGCAGGTGCTCCAGCACGTAGCCGCAGGTGACGCAGTCGAACGAGGCGTCGGCGAAGGGCAATCGCGTCAGATCGGCCACGACGAACCGCGGCCGGCTGCTCTTCAGGCGATTGCGTGCCCGGCGGAGCATCTCGTGCGAGAGGTCAAAGCAGGTAATTTCGGCTTCCGGGTCGGAATACTTGATCAGATGTTTGGCGATTTGTCCCGCGCCGCTGCCGACGTCCAGAATGTGCCGGGCGCCGCGAAGGTCGAACTTCCGCTCGCGGAACAGCCGGGCGCCGAGCGGGCGTGTGCAGCGAAAGCAGGCTGCACGTGGCCAGCATGGCCCCCTGGGGGCCGTCGTAGACGTCGCGGACCTTCTCCTGGTACTCTTCGACGCTTACCCGACCGATCAGCCGGTGTCTCCAGCAGCCGGTTCAGCACCGGCTTCGGGCCGCTCGACCCGTGCCCGGAACGTGCCTTCGGCCGCGAGAAACACGGCGGTGATCCGTCTTCGACGCCATGATCGCTGACTGTTCGCCTCGCGTAGCCCCAATACTCTTTCGACGCAGCTTGCGTAAGTTATGCTTCAGCATACAACGCTATGGCGTGGAGTCCGTCTGTTATGCTGACGCATAACCCACGTTCCTACGTCTCTCTGACCTCTTCACCTCGTGAAGCTTCAATATACTCTTCGGATGTAGATATACCATTCCAAGAGCAATACCGCTAGGCCGGCCAAGGCCAGGTACTTCCAGATTTCCCGCCTGCCTGCTTCCCAACTTCTTTCGCCGTCAACTTTTACGTCGCCGATCTTGATGGCGGGCGAGGTGTCGGGGCGGATGGCGCTTTCGGCCGGGGAGAAGAGGTTCACGGCGAACCGCCGCACCGTCTTTCCACCCGACCGGACCTCGTAGACGCCCAACTCGCCGGTGTCGCTCAACACGGCCTTGCCCAATCTGGCTGGGGCCTCGACCGTGCGTCCCGCCGGCGTGCGAACCTCGACGGCGGTCGCCGACTCCAATGATAACGGGCGTGCCCGGCCGAATCGTACCCCCCTCCAGCCCCTCGCCGCTGCCGGCAAGACTAGTCGAGCACGTTCAACACGAACACGGGGAAGCTCGGCCGGATCATCCAGTTCGTGCCCATGAATCGCTTCGTCGCGCCGCCGGATCGTCCCTCGTCGACATGACAAAACCCATCACGGCGTCCTCGAAGGCGTCGCGGGGGCCAAAGCCAACAGCGGGCCGGCGTCGGAATCGACCAGCACCCGGCCGCCGTGAGGGACCACCAGCGGCGTCGCCTCGGCCACCAAGCACGTCGCCCAGGTCGATCCATTGCAGCAGCGGATGGGCCGTCTCGATGTCGATGATCTGCGGCGCGGCGGTCTTCGCCCCCGCCGACCAGCCTCCCTCCGGCGGAAGGCTGCCGATGAACAACGTGTTGCTCATCGGCATCCGCGCGGGCCGGCAGCGGTCGAAGATCACCAATTGCCACCCGCCCGACGCCGCTCCGTCGCGTGTACGCCTTCGTCTTCAGGAAGCCGGGCGACTCGATCTGCACGTCGGCGATCTCAGCCGCCTCCTTGGTTTGCAGGGCCAACCGCAGCGGCTCGTTGCCGCGGGTGACCAGCAGCACGCGGCTTCGCCGCGGCGGGTTGATGACCGCGTAGGCTACGTCGTCCAGGGCGAGTTGGTCGCCGGTCGCCGCCTTCAGCTTCAGAACGCCCGAGCCGACCGACTCCAGGTCGAAACTCACGCCGCGGCTCTCCTTCGGGCTGCACCTCGGCCGTGTCGGCGTCGATCAGCCGGCCGTCGAGGAACAGTTCCAGCGGAACTCTTGACCGGCTCTTGAGCCGAAGTTCTCCAGCCGGGCGAACGCCTGGAGCCGGTCGGGCTTCGATCTCGTTGCGGCGGACGCTGAAGGCCGTGATGCCGACGTTCCGGGCGTCGGGCGAGCCGATGGGCACGAACTTCGCTTCGAGGTTGCCCAAGGCGAAGCCGGCCACCGGGCCGAACCGGCCGTCGCTGAAAATGTAGAGCGACGCCGGCATGGCGTCGGCCACTCGCACGTCGCTAAAGTCCTCGGCGCTGCGGCCGGGATTGGCCAGCCCGGCCGCCAGCTTCAAGGCCTCCAGCAGCGACGTGGCCCGGCACGTGGGCCGGATCGCCTCCAACGCCTCGTGCAACTGCCGGCGGTTGTCGGTGAAGCCCTGCTCGACCCGGGCCGAATCGGCAGAAACTGATCAGCATTGCCGCGTCGCCCGACCGCATCTGGTCGATCAACTCGCCGACCTGCCGCTTGGCCTCGTCCAGCCGCGACGGCTTGCACGTCGGTCGGCCGTCATGCTGGCGGAATTGTCGACCAGGAAGATGAACCGGCTGCCGATCAGCTTGGTTCCCTGCCAACTCGGCCGCAGCAGCGCCCCGGCCGCCAGGGCGATGATGAGCAATTGCAGGAACAACAGCAGATTTCGCCGCAGCCGCTGCCAGATCGAGTTAACGTGCAGGTCTTCGGTCGATTTGTGCCAGAGATAGGTGCTCGGCACTTCGATCGGCCGCCGCTTCAGTTTCAAGAAGTACAGCAGCACAATCGCCGGCGGCACCGCCGCCAGGATCGCCCATTGCCACCAGGAGAGCATGTTGAGGAAGTTGGGGAGCATGGGCGGAAATTCGTCCTTCAGAAGAGAGGATGGTCTTCGCTATTCCTCAGGATTCGCCGGCTTCCGTCAAAAGGGATTGCTTTACTCGCGCCGACACAAAGAAACCGGCCTGCGCTTCCAAGCCGGCTATTAACGGTGCGACTAACGGAACAAGCCCCGCGTTCTTGGCCAGTAGCAACACGCCCAACAGCCCGACCACGTTCAGTCCTCGGGCTTCGGCGACGGACCGTCCCAGCTTTTCATCGATCAGCAGGTAATCGGCATGAGATTCTTCAGCAAGAACAATGGCTTCGGCTTCCCCGCGATCAAGTTGCCGGCACAGCATTTCTGCCGTTTGCCGGTCTTGAATCGTCTGGACGTCGAGAAAGGCCGGAAGCGACGAATGGGACCGCAACAATTCGTTCTCGACGGCCGACGGGATCAGCACCCGACCGAAGATCGCCCGAAGGATGCCGGCCTGTCCGATTTGAAGCAGCGACGTAATGGGCGAGGTATCGCTCACGACCAACATCATTTCCCCCACCGCCGAGCCGTGGCGATGTCGGCCGCCACATCATCCTCGTCATAATGGACGGGAATCCGCCTCGCTCCCAATTCATGGAGAAAGTCGCTCTGGGAAAGGCCGGCAATTGCCGCACCCTGCCCCAACGTCACGCGACGGTCCAAGAACATCCCCAGGGCAAGGTGCAAACGAAGGTCTTCGGAGGTGAATTGCCGCTCGATCTCTTCCGGCAGCAGAACTGTCATAGGATGGCTTCCTTATTCCGGTTGGGACATATTCATTATACACCCCGGGCGGATGAACGTAAGCCGCCGACCGGCCACCAAGCCTATCCACTGCCGAATCGCGCGGACGGCCCGATAGCAGAATCACCCTCACAGATTGTTCAAATCAACGTCAAACCCAGCCGCCTTGATCTCCTTTGCCAGTTTGAGGTGCCAGGCATCGCCGTCGAGGGAAACATAGACGACGCCATCGTAGTCTGAAGGGATTTCCACCCCACTTTCGTACAATGCACAAACGCGATTGCGACTGAGTCTTCCGATGAAGTACCCCAATTCAAAGATCACGTTTTGGCGAGCACGCGGTTTCAATTTGTTGTTGGGTGTCTGTTTCGTTCCACCGATGTCATCTGCCGTCAAAAGCACAATGGCATAGCCGACGTTCGCGTGGGCCTCAAACTTCTCGATAATCGTCAGCCCTTGATTGGCTTGTTCGTGAAGGATAATCGGTTTCAGCTTCAGTCTTTCAATGAATCGGGCAACATTGGCCTTTGCCTCACCGTTATGGCCGTGAACAACGAAGATTTCGCTGGAGGATATGGGGGCGGTGCCCTGCGGCGATGTCGCTGCAAGCGTATTCTTGCTCTGCCCGCATATTTCATTTCCAAGCCAGGCCAACCGCAGTTGAATTGCCTCTCGGAAGTGGCTCCATGCATCGTAGCTATCGTTGTACCCCGCCTCATTCATGAGATACGATCGAGCCAAGCCACTCCATCGTGCAGACAGCCCCTTGCCAGGAAACTCTCGGTCCAGCCATTCAGCCACAGCCACAATCCAGGAATTGAAATTACGATGGGCACGAACGGATTCCGTCTCATCGAGCAAAGAACACCCTTGTTTCGTCAAATCTATGAGTCGAACTGCCATTACCGCACCAACCCCCGCGACGCCAGATACCCCATCAAACGCTGCTCGACCGACGTCTCGCTACGGGCCAGCAGATACATCATGCCGCGGCGGGAACAGAACTCGCGGGCGGAATCGACGAAGGCATCCTTGTGCTGTTTCGCACAATTGGGACATTGCCACATGTGGTTTTATCCCTCCGGCCGCAGCAGTTCTCGCAGGCGCTCGCCAATTCGCTCCAATATGTTACGGCGGACGCGACCGAAACGGGCAACGATCAGAGATTGCGAAAGCGTGAATATTTTATCCACGCGAACGGTGCCGGGGTGGTTCAAACGCCCGCGTACCAAGTCGCCCGACTCGATTACGAATCCATATTCAACCAACGCCGGATTCGAGGTCATGGCAACAACAACCATATCCGTCGTGGAACGATGGTAGGCGTCGTTCGAGATAACGACAACCGGCCGCCGCTTCTGCGAGGAAAGATCGGTGAACGGGATGGGCAGAAGTATGATTTCACCCTGGAGCAGCATTGTTCCAATCCTCGTCATCCATCGGATTGTCCCAAAAACCAAGACTCGTCTGAGCGGCCGCCGTTAGATCGGCAAATTCGTCAGCCTTCTCGACGACGAATACTGCAACGTGGACGCCCTGTGAAAATGGAACGGTCAACTCAAGCCTCCCATTCTCCTGGACTTCCGCGTCATATTTCAATGCCGCCTGCGGCGGATGAGTGGATTGTGGCATCATCTTGTGGCATCCTTGAACCGAGTGTAAGCAAAATATTCGTGTCAACGGCGTTCATGCAATTCGTCCCGGGTGAAACGCGGCGCTTTGGCGGGAATCGGATTCTGCTTCATGCGATCGGTAATCCGCCGCAACACGGAGCTGCGATGCTCGGGATTCGTAACCGTCGGAGACGTACGAATGGCCCTTGCACGAGCAAATCCACTTCCGCGTTTTCCGGCAATCCACATCGCGTCTCGGGCACGAATGCCCCGTCACGATAAAACGCCTTCATCCGATAGGTCATAACACACCTCCGCTAATATCTTACCCCGCTCTCGCAGGGGCTGCAATCAGGTCACATACGATCGACTCTGTCCTACCGCACCAATCCCCGCGTCGCCAAATAGCCGGTCAAGAGCTGCTCGACCGACGTCTCGCTGCGAGCCAATAGGTACATCATGCCGCGGCGGGAGCAGAACTCGCGGGCGGAATCGACGAACGCGGCCAAAGTCTGCTTGTATCGCTTCATCAATACGCTGGTCACCGTCACTTCGGCCACGTCGCCGTCCTCGCAATCGACCAGCCGCAGGTCGCCCTGCACGTCGGGCTCGAACTCCTCGGGCGAGAGGACGTGGATCACGTAGACGTCCATCTGCTGCGAGGCCAGGTATCGCAGCGCCGACTCGTAGCCCCCCTTGTCCATCAAGTCGCTAATCAACACGACGATGCCCTTGCCGGAATTGCGCAGACAGAATCGCTTCACCCCCTCGGCCAACGACGAAAAAGGGGTCGGGAGTCTTTGTTGCGGGCCGTTTGCCGATGCGCCGCCAGAAAATAGTTCCGACCCCTTTTTCTTTTCGATCTGTTCGAGGTGGTCGAGCATGCGCCACAGGCTGCGGCGGCCGCGGAAGGCGGGGGCGGACTCGCGGGCCGACTGGCCGATGGTCTCGATCTTCACCCGATCGCCCCGCACCAGCCCGATAAACCCGAGGGCCGCCGCCAATTGCAGGGCAAACTTCAGCTTCGTCGGATTGCCAAAATCCATTGAACTGCTGGCGTCGATCAGCGCGTAGAAGTGCAGATCCTCCTCTTCGAAAAACATCTTCAGGAAGAGCTTTTCCAGCCGGGCGTAGGTGTTCCAATCGACGAACCGCAGGTCGTCGCCGGGCACGTAATTGCGGAAGTCGGCGAACTCGACGCTCTGGCCTTTCCGCGGGCTGCGGCGCTCCCCCTTCATCCGGCCGCGAAACACCTTGCGGCTGACCAACTCCATCTTCTCCAGCCGGGCGAGCAACTCGGGGCTGAGCAACGTCGATGTGGCGGGCTGGTCCATTTCGTCATCCTAGGGGGCCGACGCGGGTGCGTCAAGAGTCGGCGTTGGGCGACAATTTGAGCGGGGGACGGAGGAGGTTGTCGAAGAGGTGCTTTCGTCTGGCAGAGAACTCTGCCGACAACCTCCTCCGTCCCCTTTTCGGGCGCCCGGGTTGTGCAAAACCGCAAGCGGTTTCAGCGTTTCCCCGGTTGGCTGAGAAAGACGAACGTCCCCTTCTTAGTGCCGACGATTACGTCGGCCACCCCGTCGCCGTTAAGATCGACGGCGGTCACTTGAGTGCCGACGCCCGAATCGTCGTCGATCTCGTGGGGAATGAACCGCGCGCCGTGGTCCTTGTCGCGCCGCAACTCGAACCAGTAGAGGACGGCCGGCGCGTTCGGCTCGACGTCGCCGCCGGGGCCGTGCGCCCAAAACCGCTTGCCCGTGACGAAGTCCTTGAGTCCGTCTCCGTTGACGTCGACGAGATCGAGGGCGTGGGGCTGGCTAAACCGCAGGGCGCTGGACTTCAGGTCGGGCTTGGGCGGCAAGATCACGTGCCGTTGCCAAGCGATTTCCCCCTTGGCGTTGCTAACCTGCTTGTACCAGAGCAGGCCGTACCCGTGGCAGTTCCACGCGGTGATAATGTCGTTGAGCCCATCGCCGTCGACGTCGTAGACGAGCATTTGGGCGGCCTCATCCGCGAACTTGAAGGGATGCCAGATCCAAGGCTCGCCCGGCTTGGGCTTGGCCGGTTGTTGCCACCAACCGAGCCGCTCGACCAGGTCGACCCGTCCGTCGCCGTTGACGTCGCCGTAGCCGAGGCCGTGTGTAAATCGTTGATAATCATCGCGCCGCGGCGTGACGGGATGGAACACCCAGGGCCGGTCGGGCTTGGCCGTGTCATAAGTGGCGTAGCCCAGGCGGCCGGTTTCGTTGTAGATCAACTCGGGTCGCCCGTCGCCGTCGACGTCGGCCAACGTCGGCGACTCGTTGCCCACGTCCCGCAGTGCCAGGTGTTTCTTCCACAACACCTCTCTCTTGCCAGCGGGATTTTCGTACCAATACGCCTCGCCGCCGGGGAAGGGCAGGCAAAGGACATCGGGCCAGCCGTCGCCGTTGAAGTCGCCGGTGAACGTAACGAAGACGTCGGAGTACGCCTTGGGATCGAAAGCCTTGGGCGGATAGATGCGATTTCTCGTGCGAAAGTCGGGGCCTTCGTACCAGTACGGTCCGGAGACGACGTCCAGATGGCCGTCCTTGTTGAAGTCGGCGTAGTACGCCCCCTCGCAGTAGAACTTGTCGGTCAGCCGGAGTCTCTTGAACGTGGGAGTTGGCGACTCCGCAAGGCACGCGGCACAACTCAGACTTACCGATATGATCGCCAGAATCAGGGTTCTCATGGTTGTCTCCCTTCGTGACAACAGTTCGTGGTTGTCGGTTATGCTTTCGCATAACACACTGGCCTGCCGCGCTTCGTTATGCTCAAGCATAACCCACGACTAGCACGACCATTTTCGGCGGCAACTGCGGATGTCAATAATCCGGCGTTTCAGAAGCTCTGCGGCAGCGATTCACGTCGTGTTGCCGAAGAGCAGGCTGAGGACGTCGAGGGCCTGGATGGCCCGAGAGGGGTCGCGGACGCCATCGGCATCGGCGCATTCGTCCCAGATCGACACGGCATAGCGTAGGTACTGTTCGAGCGACTCGTCGAGCAAGGTCCTGCCCAATTGCGCGGCGATCTTGGGCCACTCTCCCCGCAGTTGCTCCATCGCGTCCGAGTGCCCACTGATGGCTTCGTACACAAGGTCGTCGAGTTGCTCCAGCTTTTCGAGGACCTCAGGCGAGTTGGGGTCGAGACTGGCCGAGGGTCCGGCAACCCCGGCGGCGACCGCGGGAACGGTCTCGACGCTCTTGTCGAACTGATGATGAGCGGCGTGGGCCTGTCGTCTGTGTGCCTGCCAGGACCGTCGCGGCGTTTTGTCGAGGCCCTCGCCGTCGTCAAGATCCGAGGCGTCCAGCTCTTCGAGCAGTTGAAAGCCTAAGGCCGGCAAATCGTCCAATTTCAGTTGGAATCGCCGCTTCGACGCCTGCGCGGAGAGGAAGTCGATGTGGCCGGCGGCCAAGGTCCGCTCAATCAGCCGGGCCCAGCCGTCCCGCGGCGCCGCCGGCGGCAATTCGCTGCCGCACACGTCCAATACCGAGACGTTCGGATAGGTGCGCTACCCACTGCCGTTCGGCAGGGTCGCCCGAGAGGGCCACGATGTGGAACGGCCGCCGCGGCGAGAACTTCAGACCGGTCGAGAACGAAAACTCCAGCCGGCACTCCGGCGGCAAGCAACTGAACAGCCCGGCGATCAGTTGCGTGGGCGAGGGCTTGCCGGAGACGGCCAGGCACGTCGCCTCGCACGCCGCCTGCACCAACGCCGCCATGTTTGCCGGGCCGGGATAGATCGCCAGTTGCTCGAGCAACGGTTGTCGATCGGCGGCCGCGCCGCCGCCTAGCGTCAGCGGATCGAGCATCGACGGGCGCAAGCCGTCCGGCGCCACGCATCGCCGGCCGTCGCCACGCGAACCAGGGCGAACGGGTTGTTGCCGAAGCGAGCGAGCACGTCCGGCGGCACAATCGAGACACCGCGTCGAGACGCTTTGCCCCATCCCGTTGTCTTCCCAATCCGACCAGGTGGTCAGCGAAATACAGTAGACGCCGCTCGGCAGCGGATGGAAGTTGAGGCTCTCAGCCTCGGGGCCGAAGGCGAGCATGGAATCGTGGGTTGGCCCCCAGACGGCCAGTTCGCCGGCGTCCGCGTCGCTTACGCCCTCGCTGCGGGCGACGAGCCGATAGCCGGCCGTATGGTCCGTGGCCGACAATGCGAAGATCGCCTGTTCTACGGGTCGCATCGTCACGTTCCAGCCTCTAATGACTGAGCCCCGTTTTCCGCGGCCGGTCGCTCTCGTTCCTTCACGGTATGGGCCAGCTCGCTGACCAGACGTGTCAAGTGATCGATCTGATCTTGCATCACGCCCGGATCCGTCCGCCGCTCGACGTGCGTCGTGCGGACTCCCGGCGGCGAAGTCCGCTGACTACCTCATCGAGCCGATCGAATGTCTCGGCCAGAAACGTCCGCAATTCGTCGTGGCACGCCCGGATTTCGACCAGGGCGTTCAGTGCATCCTCCCGATACGTGGATGGGTTCGACGACGGCACAGACATGGTGCGAAGTGACTGGTGAAGAGGGAGAAGAGAGAACCTCGACACAAACCTACTTCACCATTTGTCGAATGGCAAATCGGGCCGCTACAAGCCGAGATGACCGCAAAATCGTTCGTGGGGATGCCCTCGGCGGCGTTCCCCGGGCCGAAAAGAGGCTGTACACGTCACGGAACGCCGCGGAGGGCGTTCCCTACAGGACGAAATCGGCGACTAATTCGCCAGCGCGGCCGAATGTCTACAGCCCGGGGAGGGTCATGTTGCCTTTTTGCAACGCCGCTTCGACGCACCGTGGCGAGTCGTGCGCGGGGCTATTGACGAAATCGCCCACGGGTTGCGCCTCCATCTCGTCGCTCGGATACGGCATCAACAGCGGCGCAAGCTGCCGCGGATCCTCGATCGCCGGATCGAGCCAGGCTGCATAACCGCTCGCCGGGAGGATGACCGGCATTCGGTCGTGAATCGAACGAACCAAATCGTTGGCGGCGGTCGTCAGGATCGTGCAGGTTTCGAGCGTCGCATGGTCGGACGCTTCCCATGCCTCCCACAAGCCCGCAAAGCCGAAGGGCCGATCGCCGTGGAGGCGAATCAAGTAGGGCTGCTTCGCGCGGGGGACTGTCTCGGTTTTCGGGCCTCCGGCTGGCTGCCATTCGTAGAATCCGTCGGCGACGACCAGGCAGCGACGACGTCGCATCGCCGCCCGAAACGCCGGCTTTTCCGCCGCCGACTCCGCCCGGGCGTTGATCAGGCGGTTGCCGATCGCGGGGTCTTTCGCCCAGGCGGGAATCAGCCCCCAACGCAGCCAAACCAGTTCGCGGCGCGGCGTCGGGAGGGAGACGGAGGAACCGCGGCGAAAACGATTTTCGATCCGGCCGCCGCTGTTTGCCGCGGTTCCTCCGTCTCCTTGCGGTGCTTCGGCTCCTATGCGGATGACCGGCACCGGCTGGGTCGGGGCAATGTTGTACCGGGCCGCGAAATTCGGGAACCGCCAACAGCCCAAATTGCTCGGCAATCGCGCTGGCCGGCGTTCGGAGTGTAAAGCGTCCGCACATGCTGCTATTCTACGGCGGCACGTCCGCAGAAGAAAGAACGAATGAGCAAACCGACGCCCTTTGCGCCGCAGCGCGGTTTCCCTATAATGCCATCTATGCCCAAAAGCAAAATCCTCATCGCCGACGACAACAACACCAACGTCGAACTGCTGGAAGCCTATCTGGACGGCATCGACTGCGAGATCGCCGTGGCGGTCGACGGCGCCGATACGCTGGCGAAGGTGGCCGAGTTCCAGCCCGACCTGATCCTGCTGGACATCATGATGCCGAAGCTCAGCGGCTTCGAGGTCTGCAAGAAGCTCAAACGCGACCCGAACACCCGGCAGATCATGATCCTCATGGTCACCGCCCTGAACGAGCTGGGCGACATCGAGCGGGCGGTGGCGGCCGGCTGCGACGACTTCCTCAGCAAGCCGGTCAACAAGCTCGAGCTGGTCAAGCGCGTCGAGAATCATGCTCAGGCTCCGCCACGTGACCGACGAGCTCGAACGCCTCCGCCGCTACATCGACAGCATGGAAGAGCAAGTCGCGGAAGTGACAGCGGCGATTCGTCTGCTCCTACCGCGAATCAATTGATGAAGCCGCGCGCTAATCCTTCGCGTCCTTTGGCCGGATCCTTGATCTCGATTATCAGGACTTCGATCGGTCAGATCGGCTTCGTCTTCGGCGGCTTCTCTTCCTGCGGTTCCGGGGCGGCGGCGGTGGCGGCGCCGCCGGGCCTGGTAATCAGCACGTCGACCGACCGCCAGCCGCTCCTTTCTGGGCAGCCGGCCTGAGACTCTCGATCCAGGTCTTTCCTTCGAAGGTTCGAACATCGGCTCGGCCGCGCTGCGCCTGGCGGACGTAGTAGGCGACCGCCTTCTTGGCCTGGCCGATTCCGTCGGCGCGGACGTAGTAGACCTCAAGCGCGCCGGGCTGCACCCGGGAAAAACCGGCCGGCGCCGCGCCGGGCAGAAGACGTGACGCGATGCGCAGCGACTTCCTTCGCCTCGGGGGCCAACTCGAAACCGGCCGGCAGCTTGGCCTCGCCGCCGTCGCCTGCCGACTTGTCCGACGCATCGCCGGCGTCCTTGGTCGACGCCGCGGCGCCGAATCGCTTGCACCAGCCGGAGGCCAGTTTGGCCGAAACGTCCATCCAGTCCTGTTTGGCCTGTCGTTTTTTCTGTGCCACCTCGTTCAATCCGCCCGCCGCCGGATGCGGCCGCGCCTCTTCCGCCTGCCTGCAACACGTCCGAGCGTTTCGGCGTCGAGGGGCTCTCTTTCCGCCTGCGCGACATCTTGACGATGGCCAGCAGGCCCGGATCGGTGACCGCCCGATCGAGCAGGCCGGCGGTCTCCAGCGCCTTGGGACCGTCGTACCAACGCTTCCGCAAGAGCTTCGTCAACATGGCGCGGGTCGAGTCTTCGGGAATCGTGGCGGCCAGCACCAGTCAACTCCGGCTGCTTGTCCAAACTGTGCATCGTCCCAACTGCGACTCGATCAACCCGCAGAATTCGTTCGGACCAAAGTTGCCCGGCGAGCTGTGGTCCCAGATCGACCGTCGGCCGCCTTCGCCGGTTCGCTCGGGGCGAGGCGGCGCCATGCCGACCGGCAGGCGGCACTCCCCCCGCGAATCCGCCGCCGTCGGCAAACCCGGGGCACCTGAGTCCGCCGACCGCCGCCAGGCCGGAGCGTGGGCGACATGCCCGGCGGTCGCCGGAAGGCCCTCGGCCGAAATCCCCAAGCAGCGAGCCACGGCCGTCGAACTGTAGCTCAAAAACTGCTTTTCCAACGTGGTCCGAAGCTCCTTGTCCCTCCTCGTGTCGGACTTCTCGTAGAACAGCACTGGGCGCCGCAGTTCAACGGGTTGGCCGCCAGCAGAAACTCGTCGGTTGGATCCTTGCGGATCGAGTCCGCGCGTGTTTGGCCAACACAAACAGCCGCCAGCTTGGTACGCAATCCGACCGAGCGCCGATTGCTTGACCAACTCGAACGCCTTCGTTTCCAAATCCTTGGCGGGCCAGGGCCCCTCGTGGTCGGCCGAGCGGAGATCCTTGGCGGCCGTCACGCGCGAAACAGCACGGCGTCTCCCTCGTCGCTGGGATGGGCCAGCAGGGTCTTCAGCGTCGCTTCGACCGCCGCCTTGTCGTCGTCGGTGGCGAACGTGCCGGCCAGCACCTGTTCGAGCGTGCGATGGGCCAAATTGCTGCCGTTGCAGCCCAACGCCTCGACAATCGTCTCGACCAACCTCGTCAGATCGCCCGGATTGTACGGGCGCCGGGCGATCGGCGTTCGCAGTTGGCAGCGGGGTTGTACGGCGGGGCATTGTGCGGCAGCGGCCAATTCCCCGCGATCTGTCGACGGAAGGCAGGGGCTCCGTTGCCGCCCGGCTGCGGTTGCGGGATGCCCGCCGCGGCCGGCGTTCCAGCAGGCGACGCCGCGGCCGCAGGCTTCTCCGGCGGCAACGGCTTCAGCAGATCGACCAGACACCGCGCCGCCTTCTCGTTGCCGGGATACTTCTCACCCAGGCGGGTAATCGCCTCGAGCAATTTCGGATCGTTGTTGCGGCGAGCGAGTATGTAATCCGCGGGCTTCCATTTGGCCACGTCGTCGGGCACCAGCGGCTTCTGTTCCTTCTTCGGCTCCCCCTTCTTCGCGGCCGGGCATGGCGTCTTCCCCGGTGAAACCGACTTCGCCGCCGTGCCGGACCGGGCGGCCGAGAACCCGCCGCCGTGGGACGGTTCCGGCGTCGACCGGGCTGCCATCGGTCGCGTTGGCGGCGGCTGATCGGCGCCTGCCGGGTCGGTGCGGGCTGAGTCGGTGCGGGCTGAGTCGGTGCGGATCGCGGGGCGCCGTTGGGCCGGTGGCGCCGCGGGCGGCGGCGGTGCAGCCGGCTGCGCGGCCACTTGGGCCGGCGCACTCGGTTTCGCAGCGCTGCCCGTGCCGAACATGCCCGACGCCAAGCCGATGACAAGCAGAATCAGCAACACGCCCACGCCGGCCGCCAGACCGATCACCAGCACTTGATTCTGCTGGAACCACGACTTCTTCGCTTTCGCCGCCGGGCGGCGCAGCACCGCCGGCACGCTCTGTTCGCCTGCCACGTCGGCGTCAGGTAAGTGGGAAAAGACCGGATCCTGCTTGCGAGGCGCGGACCGTTTGCCGTGAGGGTCTTTCTTTTCGGCCATCGAAGAACCTCCACCAGAGAAGTCGTAAGGGGCCGCGTATGGGCCAGGCTTTCAGTATGCCACAGTTTCCGCGGGAATACTAGCCCAGTCCCCCCGGCAAGCGCCTACTTCTTGCCCAAACTCCGCTGCCGCTGGAAGAAGCGGCTAAGAACCTCGCCGCACGACGCCCCCAGCACCCCCGCCACGCTCTCGACGCGATGGTTTAGCCGGGGGTCGTCGAGCAAGCGGAAAAGCGTATCGACCGCCCCCGCCTTGGGGTCGGCCGCGCCGTAGACGAGCGTGGCAATGCGGGCCTGGAGAATCGCCCCGGCGCACATCGGGCAAGGCTCGAGCGTCACGTAGAGCGTGCAGTCCTCCAGCCGCCACGACGGCCGCGACTGGGCCGCCTGCGTGATCGCCACTATTTCGGCGTGCGCCGTCGGGTCGCGGAGCTGCTCCCGCTGGTTGTGCGCCGCGCAATCAGCCGGCCTTCGTGGACGATCACGGCGCCGACGGGAACTTCTTCCTCGCGCAGGGCCTGTTCGGCCTCTTCCAACGCGATTCGCATGAAGTGTTCGTGCATCATTCCGTTGGGGCGGCAGTTGCACAGCCACCCCGCTTTTCTGGTGCGGCAGTACAACTGCCGCGCCAACAGCGTTGAAAGAAACCCCTGCCGCCTATTGCAGCTTGACGTCGATCGGGTCCGCGGCGGCGTTGGTGGTCGTGCCGCCCTTGCCCAGACCGATCACGCGAAGCCGCACCGGCCCGGCGCCGAGCGTGTTTGCGGGAATGTCGATTCGCCCCTTCTCGCCGGCGATTCGCCCCACCAAGCGGCTCCCTTGCAGTGCTACGATACCGATCGAGCCGGGCGACTCCACCGCGATCATCAGCGGCTTGTCGGCCGACCACGGCCCGTCGCCCAACAGCGACGCTTTGATCTTGCGGTCGTGGTTGGCCAACCGGACGGGAATGATCTCGCGGCCTTGCGATTCGATCGGCGGCGGTCCGATCGCCACGACTCGCAACTCGTGCCAGCCGTCGGCCAGCTTGGCAGTGTCGAGCGAGAGCGTCTCGCCCGGCTCGCATTGGCTCATCCTCATGCCGTCGGCGAAAAGCTCGAAACGGGCCACCGCAGCGTCGTCGGGCAGCGTGGCCGAAGGTTCCAGCGCCAGTCGGCCGTGCACCGATGCGCCGGGCTCCACGCCCTTGACCGACACCCGCGGAATGTCGGCCCAAGGCCGGCAGAGCGGGTCGCCGACGATCAGCAGTTGGTAGGGGCCCCAAACCGATTGGTAGAACGCCTCGGCCAGGGTGCATCCCCGCGCGTAATGCACTTGGATCAACGACGAGGGGAATTTGTCGGGATCGAGTACGGCTCGACGACCGTTCCGCTTGCCCCCGCCGCGCCGTAGCGAAGAAATTCGGACAACGGCGTTTGGCGGTCTTCGTGGCTCATAATGCCGCCGAAGCTGGTGAAGTGTTCGCAGATGGCGCCGGGAAGGATGGTGCTGCCGGAGGCCCTCCAGTTGAAGTCGGGCGTGCCCATCATCACCCCCTGCACGTCGGGCTTGTTCAGGGGGACGGTGCCGTGGAGGACTTCGGCGGCCACTCCCAGCTTTTTCAGTTCTTTCACGGCGGCGGCAAAGGGGATGAACTTGTCGCGAACCGTCGAACGGACGTCGTCGCTCTGCATATAGTAGATCGTCCCTTTCGGATGCGTGCCATCGGCCGTGGCGCTGCGGCGGAGGTAACGCAGGATTTCGCCCAGCGAGTTGCCGCGGCCGACGGTGACGCCTAACATCATCGAGAGAAAATATCGCTGACCGCCCGAGGCGACGACCTTGCCCTCGCGGTTGTACAGCCGATTGCCGCGAAAACCCACGCTCTGGGCGTCGCGCTGTTGGGCAATCGGCAAACGCATGTAGTAATTGCTCTGCCAGGTGACATAGGCAAAACTGTGGGCCATCACCGGCTGCCAGAGATAGGTCAACCCGTTGATCGACGCGCTCGAGCCGAGCATCGGAAGCCATTTGACCTTCTCGGCCGGCTTCTTCTCGTCCGGCTTGCCCGGCGATTTGTCGGCCTGCGACTCGGTCAGCCGCTCCAATTCCTCGAGGTACTTGTCGGCACGGGGATCTTTCAGAAACCGGGGAATGTCGGAACTGAAGCTGATCCGCCAGGGGAAGTCGCTCGAATAGACGATGGCGTCGATCTGCTCTCCCAGCCGCCGTTTCTGGATCACGTGCAGGATGGGCAGAAGAATCTGTTTGCGGAACTCCTCGATGTCGGTCGTGTCCGCCTTCGGATCCCACGGAACATACAGCAGATTGTCGGGCGGAATCTGCCGAAGCCTGGCGTAGTAGTTGGCGATGCAGAGCGAACTCTGGCTCCGCGGATTGACGACCAACAACAGACCTTCCGGCCCGCCGCCCGCCAAAGCAGACGCCGGCCAGACGAAAAGAAAGGCGAGCAACGGCAGAAGGGCTCTGAAACAAACTGATTTTCTAATCATGCGGTGCATTTTCCCCAGGATAGCAAGATGGGCGGAATCTTGTTTTATCATACCCGCTCCGCGGATGGGAAACCAGCCTTTCGGCAGGAGTCGAAACTGCCGCCGATTCGTTCACCGCGGCTTGGACGCCATGACGTGACGAATTGCCCGGCTAATCGCGATAATGACATCGCCCGCCATCCAGCCGATCCAATAGATGCCGCATCCGAGTCCAAAGAGAACGGGAACGTAGACGTACCAGGGAGAATGCAGCAACGTCAGCATCGGCGATTCTGCTTCTGCAAACGAATAACTTGATGTATCCGGCGGGCAAAGGCCCGGTCGCAATATCGTGTTCCCATCTCCACCAACCGAGCAGCACCGCGACAACGACCGACACCCAGAACAGCGTTCGCAATCCCCATTGACGGCTGTGCGCCGTCCACTGCCAAGCAACGCAGCCCGTAGCAATGAGAACCAGGCACCATACGGCCGGGTCGACGAGCACACCGGGAAACAACGGCGTTCGATCGTATCGGGCGGACCTGGGGACAAAAACATCCCCCGTTACAATTTCGTACGTATGGAACATGGGCCATCCATATTCCGACGTGTGGAAATAGTCGGAAGGGTAGAACGTCCGGCAATCCAGCAGCCGATGGCCGTCCTGACATTGCCACATGCCCCAGCCGACCAGCAGTACGACGCCGGCTGTGATACCCAACCGCAGCACTTGGCTTTTGGATATTTGCATGACCGCGTCACTGCCTGTGGATTGTACGAACGGTTTGTCGATACCCAACGAACATTCGCCCGCACGGCGGACAGCCATCCTCCCCAAAGCCCGCAGGACGCGCCGCTCAACATTCCCCATTCCACCCCATCCAAAAAATCCACCAGAATCGACGTTGCACCTAAACGCCCTTCTGGGGATGATACGAGCCGATCGGGTAAACCGCAAGAATTCTTGGATCCTTCTGTAGGGGGACGCACGGTGTCTCATCGCTGGAAGCCTATTGTAGCAATTTTGAGTTTGCTGGTGCTCGTGACCGCGGGCGGCTGCGGGACTGGCACGGGTGGCGGTCAGGATAAGAAGCCGTCGGAGACCGCCGACGACACGGCGAAGAAGGCCGACTCGCCTGACGCCGCGAACCAAGCCGCGCCAACTCCCAAGGCCACCCCGGATATGGACCACCCGGTGGTCGAAATCGACACCTCGAAGGGAAAGATCACCGTCGAGCTCGACCGCAAGCACGCCGTCAACACCGTGGATAACTTTCTATCCTACGTCGGCGCCGGCTTCTACGATCAGACCATCATTCACCAGGTGTTCAAGGACCAGGCGATTATGGCCGGTGGGTACGACACGAATATGGTCGCCAAGCCCGCCCGCACACCGATCTTCAACGAAGCCGCCAACGGACTGAAGAACGTTCGCGGCACGATCGCCATGTCTCGCTGGCCCGATACGATCGACAGCGCGAAAAGCCAGTTCTTCATCAACGTCGCCGACAACAAGGCCCTCGACTACAAGGACCGCACGCCCCAAGGCTACGGCTACTGCGTGTTCGGCAAGGTCACCAAGGGCATGGACGTCGTCGATGCGATCAACGCCGTCGAACTGCGCGACACCACGACGCTGGATCGCACCCCGGCCGAGAAGATCATCGTGACGACGATCCGGCGGATCCGGTAGGCTTGGCGTTCTTCAAGGTGGCGGCGCGGCTCCGCTCCAGCCGCTGCAAGAGCATCTCGACGGTGTAGATGCGGCTGGTGGCGTCGTTGAAGTCCTTCCCCTTCGGCGCGTTGGAGAGTTGCTTACCCAACGCTTTGCCGCCCGGCGTGGTCGTCATGTATTCGATCATCTTGTAGCCGTCGGGGCCGCGGATCAGATCGATGATCGTCTGCTTTCCGTGGGGCAAGCGGCTGAGCCGGTCGAGCCGATCGTAGGCGTCATCGTAGCCGGATATCTGCCGCATGAATTTTCGGCCGTTGCGGGTGCGAAGCTGCTCCGCCAGGAAACTGTCCTTCGCAAGCACGTCTCCGAGGATCTGCTTGGCGTCGGGCAGCGGCAGCATGGTCCGCCGCAGTTGGGCCAGCAGCGGCTCGACCTGGTCGCGGGTGATTAGGTCGCCCGGCCGCCAATCGCGCTGGGCCCGAAAATACCGCAGCACCGCCTGCTTTAATTCCGACAAAGAAGGAATCGGCTTGGCGACAGACCGCGGCGCGTCGGCAGCCGCCGCCACGTCGCCAGCTAGCAACACCAGCATTACGGTCAAAAGTATTAGTGGTCGTCGCATAGGAGGGGCGGCCCGAGGCGTTTTGAACCGATCAACTCTTACCTAAACGAATTATACCCCGCAAGCCGCTAAGTCGCCTGCATAATTTGCATTCGACGCATACGACCGATTCGGCTTGGTGACGGTGCATGTTGCAAGCGATGTAATTGACAAAATCCTTCGCGATGCGATAATCGGTCTTGGCGCATAGGAAGGGCAGCCGCCAGAGGAGGTTACACGATGTCTAACCCCACCTTCTTCATTCAGGAATGTCCCACCTGCGGCCGGCGGCTGCAAATTCGCGTCGAGCATCTTGGCCGCAGGGTTGTATGTCAACACTGCCAGGGCCATCTGCTCGCCGCCGACCCGGTCAACGCCCGGCACGGCCGCGCGGATTTGGGCAACGCCCTGCTCCGCCGCGCCGACGAATTGCTCGAATCGGTCGCCCACCGCAGACCGCAGCCGCGATAGTCAGATTCCTAGCATGGCCAAATCCCGGAAGAAGCCCGGATAGGTCTTCGCCGTGCAGCCGGGATCGCGGATCACCACGCTGGGAACGACCAGCCCCGGCAGCGACAGGCTCATGGCCATGCGGTGGTCGTCGTAGGTGTCGATCTCCGCGCCGCGCAATTGGCCGGGCGTGATCCGCAGCCCATCGGCGAACTCCTCGACTTCGCCGCCGAGCTTCCGCAGTTCGACCGCCAAGGCGTGAATGCGGTCGGTCTCCTTGTGGCGAATATGGGCGACGCCGCGAATCGTGGTCGAACCGCCGGCAAACAATGCCACGGCGGCGAGCGTCTGCACGGTGTCGCTGATGGCATTCATATCGGTTTCGATTCCCCGCAGCGGGCCGCCTCCCACCGCGATACGGTCGTCGCCGTATTGCACATCGCAGCCCATTCGTTGCAGGCAATCGCAGAAGGCCACGTCCCCCTGCAAGCTGCTGCGGGAAAGGCCCTCAACCGTCACCTCGCCTTGCGTGATTGCCGCCGCGGCGAAGAAGTAGCTAGCGGCCGAGGCGTCGGGCTCAATCGCGTATTGCAACCCGCGATAACGCTGCCCCGCTCGCACGATGAATCGGCATGGCTCTTCCACCTGGATCGACACGCCAAACGCCGCCATCACGCCGCGGGTCATGTCGATGTACGGCCGGGAGACGAGCGTTCCGTCAACGATCAACTCGACGTCGCCGTCGGCGTAAGGAGCCGCCAGCAGCAGCCCGCTGAGAAACTGGCTCGACATGTTCCCGGCGATCGTGGCCCGGCCGCCGCGCAAGCCACGGCCGCGAATCACAACCGGCGGACAGCCGCCCGGCGATTGGCAAGTCGCGTCGCCGCCCAGTTGCCCGAGCGTGCCGAGCAGATCCGCGACGGGCCGCTGCCGCATCCGCGCCGTGCCGTCGAGCCGAAAAGTCCCTCGCCCGAGGGCGAGCATGGCGGTGAGAAACCGCAACGTCGTGCCACTGTTGGCTGCGTACAGATCGGCCCGGCTCTGCCGGAATTCGCCCGCCGCAGCCGACGACGCGAACCGCGGCGGCCACCGGATCGTGTTCCGCCTCGATGCCCAACCGGCCGAGCGACTCGATCATCACGCGGGTGTCGTCGCTATCGAGCGCGCCGGTCAGCAGCGAATCCCCGTCGGCCAGGGCAGCGCAGACCAACGCACGGTTCGTGATGCTCTTCGACCCCGGCGGCCGAATGCTCCCGTGCAACGGCCCGGTCGGTCGGATTTCGATGGCGTCGGTCACGGCACTGCCTTATCCTGCAAACTTGTCTTGCGAAAAGGAAGAGAGATCGTCTATTTCTTGCCCGCTCCCTTTGGGAGAGAAGCCGATGAGGGCTTCGGAAACCATGACAGCAGCGAATTGGCCACCAGATCGTGCCCCTTGCGATTGGGATGGTTCACCTGGGACATGAGATCCCGCAACTTGCCGCCGCGTTTTACGTATCCCTTGAACAGCGCCAGACTATCGACCAAGCCGACGTGATGCTCGGCGGCCAGGGCGCGGATTTGTGCCGCGTGCCGGTTGAGCGGATCGCTGGGATCGTCGAGCTTGGAAGACAGATCGCCGGTGGGCGTCAGCAAGACGACCTTCACCCCGGCCTTCTTCGCCTTCTCGATCATCGTGGTCCATGCCTTCTTCGCCCGTTGGAGTCCGATGCTGCGGTCGTTCAGGCCGTAGTCGATCGTGACGACGTCGGGCCGAAGGCTGAGTACGTCGCGGTCGAAACGCTCCGCCCCGCTCTCCGACTGCTCGCCGCCGATGGCCGTCACGATCACGTTGACGACCGAATAGGGGAAGGCGTCGGCGAGCCCTTTGTGCAGCAGGTGCGGATAGGCGTTGAAGGTATCGACGCGGGGCGTGACGAAGTAGCCGGCGGGGACGCTGTGCCCGTGGCAGACGATGTTGACGGTGCGGTTGCCCGGCCACTGTTTTTGCAGCAGAGCGACCGTATCTTTCAGGTAGCTCGACTTGTCGGCGATGCCCTGCGGCGGACCGGCCAATGCCAGAGCACAGTTTAGTCCAAGCACCATAGCGACTATCGAGCGAATCATGGGAATCTCCAATCGACGGGACCGCTTGCGAGAAAACAGTAGCCGGGGGCCAACGGCCCGCGGAACGTGCTCACCGTCGCGGCCGCGGGCCGTTGACCCCCGGCAATTCGACGACATTGACAACCTGGTCCCAATACACCGTTGAACCACAGAACCAATATACTATACCGCCGACAGCGGTCGGTCAAAAGCCTTGAATTCTGCGTGCCACTTGCTCTAATGGCCCATCATGAATTCGCACGGTGACGCGACAATCCTCTGTGCCGGCCTCTCACCGGCCTGGCAACAGATCATGGTGTTTCGCTCGCTCCGCTACGGCGAGGTAAACCGGGCGGCCGAGGTGCATTGGCTGGCGCAGGGAAAGGTCATCAACGCCGCCATTGCCGCGCACCATCTCGGCGGGCCGACGCTCGCGTTGGCGCCCTTGGGTGGGCCGCCACTGCCGCTGATGGATCGCGAGTTGGCCGAACTGGGGCTCGCGCGGCGCTGGGTTGTCACACAGTCGCCCACCCGCGTTTGCACGACCATTCTCGACCAAGCGACCGGCACAATGACCGAATTGATCGAGGAGAGCCGTCCGCTTGCGCCGGCGGAATTGGCCGAGTTTCGCCGCGTTTATGCCGAGGAGGCCGCCACGGCCGCGGTAGTCGTTTTGACCGGCTCGTTGCCGATCGGCACGCCGCCGGCGATCTACCGTGAACTGGTCGAGCGAACGCCCTGCCCGGCGGTGCTCGATTTTCGCGGCGAAGGGCTTCTGGCAGCACTCGATCTGAAGCCGCTGGTCGTGAAGCCGAATCGTGAGGAGTTGGCCCAGACTGTCGGCCACTTGCTTGACAACGATGACGAAGTGCTCGACGCGATGCGGTCGCTGAATCGCCGCGGGGCGCAGTGGGTAGTGACCACGCAAGGTAGCCGACCCGTATGGATCACGTCGGCGTCGAACACCTATCGCCTGCACTGCCGTCCGGTGGACAATGTGGTCAACCCGCTGGGCAGCGGCGACGCAATGGCCGCGGCCATCGCCTGGGCGATCCGCGACGGCCGCTCGATCGTCGACGCCGTTCGCCTTGGCATCGCCGCCGCCGCCGAGAACGTTCGCCGCCTGGAAACCGGCCGGCTCGATCCGACGGTGGTGCAGCGGCTTGCAGCCGACGTGCGCGTCGATGCGGTTTGACGGAAGGGGACGGAGGAGGTTGTCGGAAAAGAGCTTTGCAGAAGGGACAGCTCTCTTCCGACAACCTCCTCCGTCCCCCTCGCATCCTCAATCCACCGGCTTGTTCGTCGTGACCCAGAGAAATGGCGAGCCCGCGTCGTCGTAGCGGACCTCGGATTTTAATCCCGCCCGAAACAGCATCGCCCGCAACGCCGAACTGTACGTCGTCCGCCGGTTTGGAAACGATACCGACGCCTTGGCGGGATCGATTTTGTACTTGGCCAGTGCCTTGCGGTCGAGAAGCACGGGTACTGCGATCTGTTTGCCGATCGCCGCCAGCACCGTGGCGACCGGGACGTTCTGCACGTTGACGTTGTGCGATTTGAAGAGATTGGGAACCGCGTCGTAGTCCGATTTGTCGGTAGTCCAGCCGATCGGCCAGGTCTTGAAGGTGGCGAGACTCAACTGGTCGACGTTCGCCAGCGGCGGTCTGCCCTCGGCTTTCACCAGCGTGTAGGCGATCCGCCCACCGACCGACCGCGGCGCCATTCGGTAGCCGGCCGGACGAAGTGCGCAGGCCAACGCCGTCCCGCAACTGAGGCCCTTCAACTCGTTCTCGACTTTCTCGTCGGCCAACTCGCGGGCGAGGTTGGCATCGAACCGCAGCGGCATTGTAAGTTGCGTGGCGATCTTTTCGACGGCCCTGCGGCGCGTCATGCCGGCGGTGGAGAAATCGACCGGTGCGGCCAGGTCTTTGCGGACTTTGGTAAAATCGGCGTCCGAAAGACCCAGCGGCGAGTTCGGTCGGCGGCCGGCGGCCGGTCCGTTTTCGGCCAGGTCCTTCAGCCAGGCGGCAAGCCGGGACATGTCGCCGCGTCGGAATCGAGCGCCGGGCAAGATGATTTCGTCGCGCGAGGTAATAATGCCGGTTACCCGATAGATCGGCCTGTGGGCGTCCCCTTCGATGACGATGCCCGGCTTGTCGTCTTCCGTGCCGGAGCGAATCCGCGCGTTGCGGATGCCCGCGCGGCCGAGGGTCTGGGACCATTCCTGAAAGGAGAGCGCCGCCCCTCGCCCTTGGCCGACCAGCGTCAGCTCGACCGTTCCAGCCGCACGGACAGGCACGGCGGCGACAAGGAAGCCGATAAGCAATAGCAACGACGGAAAGAAGCGGCGAACGAGCATGGCGACGCCTCGGATCGAGGTTCTTGGGACAATGCTAAATGAATTGTAGCATGGCCGCTCTTGCGCGGCCTCCCCGCCAGCAGACTTCCTTCGCGGGAGGCGTCGCTTGTCGCGCGCGATGGCGGCCTTTATAGTATGGGTGGGGCGGGGCGAACGGGACGCCTCCGATCGCTAACGCTAACCGACGTCGGTCGCCGGCTCGCAAAGTTATGAACACCACTTTGAGCGATCCCCGATTGGTCCGCGCCGCATCGTTCGCGAATTCGGCCCAGGCCCACTTGGCGCGAATGCAACTGGCGATGGAGGATATTCCCGCCTATCTGGGCAACGCCGCGATGGCGACGTGGTTCTGGCACTACAACATCGCGACCGGCGGGGCGAGAGTGTACGTATCGGCCGCCGATGCCGAACGGGCTGCCGCCGTCCTTCGGTCATCGCGTGAGCCCGTTGCGGTCGCTCCGCCATGGGAGTGCGGCAACTGCGGCGAGCGCGTCGCGGCACAGTGGAAAACCTGTTGGCATTGCGGAGCGTCGGTCGACGGCCAGGAAGACGTGAACTTCTTTGCCGAGCCGTTCGTCGCGGCGTCTCCCCTAGACTTATCTGCAAGAAACATGGGCGATCATCGTCGCCGGCTCGGGGCCGCTGATTCTGCTCCTGTCTCACGGTTCGCTGGCGTTGCTGCTCGAGTGGTGCCTGGCGGTCGTGGTGCTGCTTGCGTTGTTGAGTCTCTGGCCGGCAAATGGGGATCGCGCCGAGCCGGCTGCGGGCGCGGCCGACGTTGCCGCGATCGACTCTGCCGCGGGAGCGGCGGACGACGTCCCAGTAAGCAGCTACACCATTGTCGAAGAGACGGTGCTGCGAGCGTGGCAGTCGGCGGCTCTCGGTCTGATGTTTTGGCCGCTGGTGTTCTATGCGATTTGGCTGCTGTTGCGGCTCAGTCTCTCCGAAGAGCCGCTGAAACCGCGCGAAGTGCGTCGGTGCATTGGTGCGTGGGTGTTCAGCGCTATCCCGCTTGTGATATTCTTTTGGCTTCCCCTGTTCGCACGATGAGGTCTTTCACCGATGCGACGCGGGGCACGCGAAACGTTGTCGCACCACTCGCGGCGACGTCGTCGCGAAAGGCGGCGGGCTGCACTTCGCTCGCACCTCGTTTAGAGAGCCGTTGCGGCGAAAAATGCCCCTCCGATAGCACTCGGGAGGCTTTGGAAAGGGCCACGGGTTCCTGGGTGCCAAAATAGGTCCGCCCGCCTTCTACCTCTTCTTCGTCGGCATCCAGTCGGTCTCGTAGAACCGCACCTTGTAGGACGCAACCGTCTTCGGCATCTGAACAACCGGCTGCGGCCAGACCGCTTGCGGTTTCGCGTGCGCCGCACTATCGACTCGGCTTGAACTGCTCGACGGGCACAAACCGCTCGCCGTCGAACACCCGCACGCGGTGCTCGATCCAATCGGCCAGCCGGTCGCCGCGACGCAACCCGAGCGACGAAATCTCGAACACGGCCGGATCGATCGGCTCGTTCAGCTTGCTTTGCTTCAGGGTGAAGGTGCGACGGGAAGTCAACACATCCGTCGAGTTCTTGGCGCCTCGATGCCCATAATGCTCGTATTTCATCCTGTCGGGAATGAAAACTCCCTTTTCCTGGCGGAAGTGGCATTGTTCTGAACTGTAAAGATGCCCCTGCATGAACGATCTCCTGGCAACGACGTTGAAGCCGGCCTGCGACGAAAACACGTTTTCGCTCACGCAGTTTTCGCTCACGTTGTCCTCCGAGGTGCGATACCGGATGAAGAGGGCGTACTCGGTGCCCTTTCCGTTGCGGCGTTCTCTCAGGATGACGTTCTTCTTTGCATAGTCGCAGTAGTTGTCGCCGCGCTCGCCGCGGAGCGCGCTGGCGTTGCACGAGCACACTTTCCAATAGGGCATGCCGCCATTGCCGCCGAGGAACGTGCGCGGATCGACGAACGTGTACTGGTCGTAATGATGAGTCGCCCCCGGCCCTTCACGGTAGAGAATTCGGAACGGATGGGCGGGATCGCCGCCGGCCTGTGGAAAACCTTCGACGTTGTTTCGCAATTCGTTCACCGGAAACCGCAGCGATTCTTCGCCGGTTCGCACCGAGCGCCATTCTCGCGGCTGGAAAACAAACGACGGGGGCATCCGGAAGGAATCCTCGGGGGTTCGCGGCGCAGGACGTTTTGCCGGCGGTTGCGGCCGCCCGACTTCGCGGTAATCGGTGCGAATCCGGTCTCGACCGGGCTCGACGAAAAACTCGATCATGACGTGGGAGACTTGCGGCGGCATAGGCGGTTGCTGGTCGAGCCGATACGTCCCGCTCCACGACGCGATCGCTTTAAAATTCGCCTCGATTCGGCGGCCGAGCATATCGAGCGTTTTCGTCGCTTCTTCGCCGTGAAGTTCTCGGCCTAGATTGGCGCCCGCGCGGTCGGCCGCGTCCAAGACGGCTACGGCCTCGTGCATCGACATCGCCTTCCGCCGCGTCTCTGCTTTCCGCGTCTCTTTTTCATCGACGAACTCGTAGCCCTTGGGAGGAACTAGGCTGAAGAGGCTTTCGTCGAGAGGCTCATTCCAATGGAAATCGTGGTACGTAATGGCGATTTGGCCGTTGCCGATAAGCGTGTGAACCTGGGCGGGAAGATTGGTTTGCGGGTCGATCCAAAGCTTGACCCACGGAACGTCCCAGCCGAGGAAAACGGGCTTGTCGATGCGGTAGACGTGGCAAATGACGCCGCCGATGGTCTCGTCGGGCAGCCGTTTTGTGGCGGCGTCCTTCAACTTCAGCATGTCGGCAAGCGGATTGCTTCCGCGGACGGCGTGCCCGCCCGAGTCCTTCACCAGATCGCGGAGCGTGGCTCTCTTGGTCGCGGTGTTCAGTTCGAGCAACTCCCCTTTTCCGAAATCGGCGATGCCGATTCTCGGGCCATCTTCGTAGCGGGTTCGATCGCCCGCGATATAGATTATGTCGGTCGTCCCCGGTCCGCGGTGAATGCTGAGCCGGCACGTCGCGTTGTGAACCCGCGACAATTGCTCGATCACCTGCGCCCACGCCGTTGCCGTGCTCGAACTGAAGAACATCCACCACGCTGCGACAACCACGAACAAAACTAACGCGACGCTCGTGCTGTATCGGGCGATACGAATCACCTTGGACCTCCGTTTCGCAAGAATCGCGGGAAGCGACTGAAGTGCATCGACGGCCTCGGGATGCTGCCGTCGCCACGCGGCAAAATCGGGCCGAGCCGCCAGATCGACGGCGGCGGCCAACAGTTCGTCGAGTTTCGTGCGGTTTGGCGAATCGTTCATAGCTCGATCTCCCCCATGCCGTTGCCGGTAAGGCGTTCGGCGAGCACCCGCCGGGCGCGAACCAAGCGGCCGTGGACCGCCTCGGCCGATAGGCCGAGGCTGGCGGCAATCTCCTTGTGCGACAGGCCGGTGAAATAGTGCAGGACGACGACTTCGCGGGCCCGTTCGGGCAACTCCAACACGGCCTGGCGAACCAGTTCGCTGGGATGCGGCTCGTGGCTGGGCGTCGGGGCCGCCTCGGCGTCGTCTAACGTGTTTCGTTCTCGCCGCGATCGCGCCATCCGGCCGGCGACCCTTCGGGCGATCGTACACAGCCAGGGGGCGAATCTTTCCGCATTTCGCAGGCCGGTAAGTTGTCGGGATGCGATCACAAATGCCTCCTGGGCGGCGTCCTCGGCCAAATGGCGGTCGGCCAACACGCCGTAGGCAACACCCAGCGCCGGGGCGTAGTGGCGGCGGTAAAGCTCGCCAAAGCTCTCGACGTCACCCCCGCGGGCCGCTTTGACCAGTTCGGCTTCCGTCCGTGCGTTCACAGCATACCAGGGAAATTGTTCGTGATTTGTCCGCCCACAGTATAGTGCGGCGAAGTCGTGATAATGTGCGCGGCGATTGAAAGAATCGGCGGGTAAAGGAAGACTTGGCGGCTGACGGGCTCGGCACCGCGTAGATGCGGCGACGATATGGGAAAGGTCACCCCCCGGTTGCAAGCGACGGCGGATTTGGGAAAATGGCGGGCGATCGAGCGATTGCTTACTATTCGCCACACGAAATTTCGCCGGAAGGAGCTTTCCAAAATGGGACGACCGGTCACGATGTTCACGGGCCAATGGGCGGATTTGCCCCTGGCCGAGTTGGCTCGCAAGTGCAGCGGCTTCGGATACGACGGGCTGGAACTGGCCTGCTGGGGCGACCACTTCGAGGTCGATAAGGCGCTGGACCAGGACGACTACTGCGCCAAAAAACGCGAGATGTTGGAAAAGAACAACCTCCAGGTGTTCGCCATCAGCAACCACCTGGTCGGCCAGGCGGTGCTGGACAACATCGACCAGCGGCACAAGATGATCCTGCCGCCGTACGTTTGGGGCGACGGCAACCCGGCGGAGGTCAACGCACGGGCGGCGGAGAACATGATCGACTGCGCGCGGGCCGCGCAGAAGCTGGGCGTCGGCGTGGTCAACGGCTTCACCGGTTCGAGCGTTTGGCCCCTGTTGTATTCCTTCCCGCCCGTTTCGCCCGAGATGATCGACGACGGCTTCGACCTGCTGGCCGAGCGGTTCAATCCGATCCTCGACGTCTTCGGCGAGTGCGGGGTGAAGTTCGCCCTGGAGGTGCATCCGACCGAGATCGCCTTCGATCTGTACACGGCCGAGCGGGCGCTCGACGTGCTGAAGTACCGCGACGAGTTCGGCTTCAATTTCGACCCGAGCCACTTGATCTGGCAAGGGGTCGATCCGGTCGAGTTCATCCGCGCGTTTCCCGACCGCATCTACCACGTTCACATGAAGGACGCAATCGTGACGCTCAACGGACGGAGCGGCATCTTGTCGAGCCATCTGAACTTCGGCGATCCGCACCGCGGCTGGGACTTCCGCTCGCTGGGCCGCGGCGGGGTGAACTTCGAGGAGATCATCCGCGCGCTGAACGCCGCCGGCTACAACGGCCCGCTGTCGGTCGAATGGGAGGACTCGGGCATGGACCGCGAGCACGGCGCCAAGGAGGCGTGCGAGTTCGTCAAGAAAGTCGATTTCGAGCCGAGCAAACTCGCCTTCGACGCCGCCTTCGACAAGGAAGAACAGGGCAAGCGGTAGCGGCCGGCGGCGTTGGGCGGCCTACAGGATTTGATCGGGCAGACATTCCTGCCTGCCGCAAGAACACCAGCGCATCCGGCAGGCAGGAATGTCTGCCCCACCATGATGGCTACTCGCCGGTGTAGGGCAGCAGGGCCATGAAGCGGGCCCGCTTGATCGCCTTGGTCACCGCGTGCTGGCTGACGGCGGTGCAACCGCTTTTGCGGCGGCTGATGATCTTGCCCTGCCGATTGGTGAGCTTCCTCAGCAATTCCACGTCCTTGTAATCGACGTACATCGGGCGTGGCCGCTTGCCCTCGACAAAGATCGGGTCCTTCTTCTTCGTGCGGATCTTCGACTTGGCCCGCCGCTTGCTAACCTTGTTGACTTGAAGTCGCCTTGCCATAAGCAATCCCTGATCTAGACGTTGTCCAGTTTTATTGGCGTTCCCGGCCCGACCGCGTGGACCATCCAAGACCGGGCGAAACGTCTAAGTGTACCAGAATCGGGCAGGTACACAAGGCGTGATACGGAGACCCGTGAAGATCTCTGTGGGGTCTAATCCCCCCCGGCAACTGCGATACGAACCTCCTGCGAATGTCCATCGCTCAGCCAAGATTTGACGGCGAATTCCCCCTGAGGTACATTGGATTGTGACCATTCGCGGCCCACGGGATAGCGAGCAGGTTGTGCGCATACCAACCCGAAGCGCAAGTGAGGACAACCCGTTCTCCCGTCCTCGCTTGCGCTTCGGGTTGGTATGGGCGCATGAATAATTCGGACAGAATGGACCGGTTCGCAAAGACCCGTCCCGTGTGAGGGAAAAGGGAATCGAGGTGGGATTCGTGGCAAATCGAGTTTCTTGGGTCGGGGCGATTCTGCTGATCGGAATGGTCTTTCTGGCGGGTTGCGGGGAGCGTTCCCGGGGCGCGGCGTCAATGGCCGGCGGCACAGCGCCGCCGCCCGAGGTGGTGGTCGCCAAGCCGGTAACCCGGGAAATCACCGACTATTTCGAATTTCCGGGCCAGACCGCCGCAGTCGGCGAAGTCGAGGTCCGTGCCCGCGTGACCGGCTACCTCGTCAAGGTGAATTTCGAGGACGGTCAGAACGTAAAAAAGGGCGATCTGTTGTACGTGATCGATCCGCGGCCCTACCAAGCGGCATTGGACCGGGCACGCGGTGAATTGGCCCGATTGTACGCCCTGTTGGACAAGGCCAAGGCCGACGTGGCCCGCAGCGAGCGGCTCCGCCCGTCCGGCGCCATCAGCCAGGACGAGTACGAGCAGCACAAGGCGACGATGAAGGTCTACGAGGCGTCGATCCAGACGGCCAAAGCCGCCGTCCGCAACGCCGAGTTGAACCTGGGGTTCACCAGGATCACCTCGCCGATCGACGGCCGCGTCAGCCGCACGCGGATTACCGAGGGCAATCTGGTCCAGCCGGGCACGGACGACGCCGCCGTGCTGACGATGGTCGTCACCAGGAATCCGATCTACGTCTACTTCGACGTCGACGAGGAGGCTCTGCTGAAGTACCAGGACCTCGCTCTGAAGGAAGGCAAGGATCTTCACCCGAAGCGGCTGAAGGATCTGAAAATTCCCGTCCAAATCGGGCTGGCCAACGAGAAGGGCTTCCCACACGCGGGCATCATCGATTTCGCCGACAATATGCTAAATCGCGCAACCGGGACGCTGCGGGTCCGCGGCGTCTTCGCCAACGACAAGGAGTATCTGACGCCGGGGTTGTTCGTCCGCGTGCGAATCCCCTTCGGCGATCCGCATCGCTGCCTGCTGGTTCCGGAAGACGCAATCAGCCGCGATCAGCGCGAGCGATTCCTGCTGACGGTGAACAAGAAAAACGAAGTGGAATATCACAAGATCAAGGCGGGAAGCCTGCACGAAGGCATGACGGTGATCACTTCGGGCATCGGGCCCGACGATTGGGTGATCGTCAAAGGGTTGCAGCGTGCCCGGCCGGGAATGACCGTCACGCCGCGACGTCTCGACGAGAAGAAAGTGGCCGGGTCGCCGTCGCCTGCGCCGCCCGTGCTGAAAGCGGCCGGCAGCGGCAAAACGAGCTAGGGAGGAAAAAGGGGGCAGTCCCCATTTGTGCGAAGCACCCTTCGGGCCGTTCCGGCAAATGGGGACTGTCCCCTTTTTCCGGGCCCGAATCGCCAACCTGACGCAAGACTCCAGACCACGGCACACGGCGTGTGCCGGATACGAAAGTTCCCGCCGCGATGTTCTCAGGCTTCTTCATCGACCGCCCGATCTTGGCCTCCGTGCCGTCGATCCTGGTCACGCTGCTCGGCTTGGCGGCGGTGTACAATCTGCCGGTGGCGCAGTATCCCGAGATCACGCCGCCGACGGTTCAAGTCGTCTGCAACTATCCCGGCGCCAACGCCCAGGTCGTGGCCGACACCGTGGCCGCGCCGATCGAGCAACAGGTCAACGGCGTCGAGGACATGCTCTACATGTCGTCGCAGTCGCAGCAACGACGGCAGCTACAACCTGACGGTTACCTTCAAGGTGGGCACGAACCTGGACATGGCCCAGGTGTTGGTGCAAAACCGCGTCGCCCTGGCCCAGCCGATCTTGCCCGACGTGGTCAAACAGATCGGCGTATCGGTCAAGAAGCGGTCGCCCGACCTGATGTTCATCGTGAACCTCTATTCGCCCAAGGGGCGCTATGACCAGTTGTACATGAGCAACTACGCCCTGATCCGGGTCAAAGACGCGCTGTCGCGGCTGGAAGGGGTCGGCGATGTGATGATCTTCGGCCAGCAGGATTACAGCATGAGGGTCTGGCTGAATCCCTACCGGCTGACCTCCCGCAATCTGACGGCGGGCGACGTGGTCAAGGCGCTCCGCGAGCAGAACGTGCAGGTGGCCGCCGGCCAGACCGGGCAACCGCCGGCCGCCAAAGGCGTCAATTTTCAGTACACCATGACCACGCTCGGACGGCTGACCGAGCCCGAACAGTTCGGCGACATTGTGTTGAAAACGGGGGCCGACGGGCAAATCACCCGCTTGCGCGACGTGGCGCGGATCGAACTGGGGTCGAAGAGCCAGGACATCAGCAACCACTTGGACAACATGCCGGCGATCGGCATGGGCGTCTTCCAACTGCCCGGCTCGAATGTGCTCGATACGGCGGCGCGAGTCAAGGCGAAGATGAAGGAACTGGAGACGCACTTTCCCGCCGGGCTGAAATACGCCATCGCCTACGACACGACGCCCTACATCAGCGAGTCGATCAGCGAGGTCTTCCGCACGCTCCGCGACGCCGTGCTGCTGGTGGCGGTCGTGGTCTTGGTGTTCCTGCAGAATTGGCGTTCGGCGATCATCCCGCTGGTCGCCGTGCCGGTGGCGATTATCGGCACCTTCGCCGCGATGGCGGTAATGGGATTCAGCATCAACACGCTTTCGCTGTTCGGGCTGGTGCTGGCGATCGGCATCGTGGTGGACGACGCCATCGTGGTGGTCGAAGCCACCGAGCACCACATCGAGCAGGGAATGGAGCCGCGGGCCGCGGCGCATCAGGCGATGGCCGAGGTGTCGGCGCCGGTGTTCGCCATCGGCCTGGTGTTGACCTGCGTCTTCCTGCCATGCGTGTTCATCTCGGGAATCACGGGCCTGTTCTTTCGCCAGTTCGCCTTGACGATCGCCGTTTCGACCGTTCTGTCGACGATCAATTCGCTCACCTTGAGCCCCGCTCTGTGCGCCGTTTTGCTGCGGCCGCGCGCGCCCATCGCGATCCGCTCTCCTGGCTGCTGAATCTCCTGCTCGGTTGGTTCTTCAAGGGGTTCAACAAGGTCTTCGCCTGGTCGACCGCGGGCTACATTGGCATCGTTGGCAAGCTGCTGCGCGTCAGCGTGTTGGTGCTGCTGGTTTACGGGGGCCTGTTGTATCTGACGGTGTGGAGCTTCGGCAAAATCCCGACAGGCTTCATTCCGGCACAGGACCAGGGATACCTCTTCACGGCGATCCAGCTTCCCGACTCGTCGTCGATGGAGCGGACCGAGGCGGTGGCGGCCAAGGCCACCGAGGTCGCGATGCACACGAAGGGAGTCGCCAGCGCCATCAGCGTCACTGGCATATCGTTCATTCTGGGGGCGAACGGCTCGCACTTGGCGACGATGTTCATCGTTCTCGACCCGTTCGACAAGCGGGAGACGCCCGAGCTGAGCGCCGATGCCATCGCGCAAAAGCTGCGGAGCGCATACTTCAAGGCGATACCCGAGGCCGACGTCGTCGTGTTTGGCGCCCCGCCCGTTCGCGGTCTCGGCCATGCCGGCGGCTTCAAAATTATGATCGAAGACCAGGGCGGCGCCGGCTTGCAGGTGCTTCAGAATTGCACCGACAACGTCATTCGCGCCGGAAACGAAACCAAGCAGACCGGCCTGATCGGTTTGCGGACGATGTTTCGCGCCAACACGCCGCAGTTGTACGTCGATATCAACCGCACGAACTGCAAAACGATGAACGTGGCCTTAAGCGACGTCTTCGAGACGCTCCAGGTCGAGCTGGGCGGGCTGTACGTGAACGATTTCAACCAGTTCGGACGGAGCTGGCAGGTGAACGCCCAGGCGGACGTCCCCTTCCGCATGCAGCCCGACGACCTGCGGCGCTTGCAGGTGCGGAACTCGCAAGGACAGATGGTTCCGCTGGGGGCGGTGGCGACGGTCCGCGACAGCACCGGCCCATTTGTGATCAATCGCTACAACCTCTTTCCCGCCGCCGCCATCAACGGCATGGCCCTGCCCAGCATGAGCACCGGCCAGGTGATCCAGAAGGTGCAGAACATCGTCAAGGAGAACCTGCCATCGTCGCTGGGCTACGAATGGACCGACCTGATGTACTTGCAGATCATCGCCGGCAGCACCACGCTGTTCGTCTTCGCCGGGGCCGTCGTGCTGGTGTTCCTGGTGCTGGCCGGACAGTACGAAAGCTGGTCGCTGCCGCTGGCCGTGATCTTCGTCGTGCCGATGTGCATTCTCTGCTCGGTGGCCGGCGTGGCCATCGCGCGCATGGACATCAACATCTTCACCCAGATCGGATTTGTCGTCCTGGTCGGGCTGGCCAGCAAGAATGCGATCCTGATCGTGGAATTCGCCAAGTCGAAGCGCGAGTCGGGCATGCCGCGCCGCGACGCCACGCTGGCCGCCTGCCGGCTGCGGTTGCGGCCGATCATGATGACCTCCTTCGCCTTCATCCTCGGCGTGCTGCCGCTGGTGATTTCCACCGGCGCGGCGTCCGAGATGCGGCGGACCCTCGGCGTGGCCGTCTTCAGCGGCATGTTGGGCGTCACCCTGTTCGGCATCTTCCTCACGCCCGTTTTCTTCAACGTCATCCAGTGGTTCAGCGACCGCCGGCAGCAGCGGCGGGCGGCGCAGGACTGACGGCGGACGGCTTCACAGGCGCCGTCTTCACCGGTTGCTCCGCCGGCTCTTTCGGCTCCTGCTCGAACCGCTTGTCGATAATCGGCGTGTCCGCCGGCAATGGAATACGGTTCAAATTCACGATCCTCCCGTCCACAACCAGTTCGATATAGTTCGCCCGCAAGCGGCGGTATAGTTCGTCGCCCTCGCCGGGAGGAACGACTTCCGGCTTCGTGCCGGCAGGTGGGCAATGGACAACAACCCCCGCATCCATTCTGCCAAGCCACTTGTAGGGGCTGCGCAGCAGAATAAGTGGTGCTCCCTTCGTTTTCACCTTCAAGATGTACGGCCAGACCAATTCGAACTGCTTCCGGTCAGTGAATGGGATGACGTAGTGCAACGCTGGAGCCATCGGCCCCTCGAAAGTAGTCGCTTGCTTTCTGAGAGGCTCCAATTCTTTGGGCCAGCTCTCGGGCCATGCTCCTTTGTCGACAACGCCATATTCCGCATACACAACGCACGCCGCACAGAAGACACTTGCGGCAAACGCAGCGAGGAGAACGGTCGTTCTTTTCATCTATATTCCTCCATTGAGATCAGACTTGAGTGCCCTGGTAGCAGACGAACGGCGCACGGTTTTAGTTCCCAGAATGTTCGACCTCATTATGACCACTTCTGGTTACTGAGGATAAACCTGTAGGGTGGTAGTCGCGCAAAGCGCGTTACCCCGATCGAGGAACCACCGTTCCTCAAGAGGATATGGCCTGGAATGGAACGCACTCGCAATCTGTTCCTGCATATATACTTGCGGCGATATCCTGCGATGGCGAGCATCGCTGCGGCAGCCTCCCCCCGCCAGGGCTCGGCCGTGGTTCATTGTTGAACGCCACTCCCGGCCACCATAAAATAGAGAGCATGTCCATTGCTCCGACGCCGTCGTTGTTCAACAGTTGGGAAACTGTTCGCTGCGAATTGCTCCACACGCGGGTCTGCGATCTTGGGCTGAAGATCGAGGGCTCGCCGTTGGAGCCGTTCACCGAGCGGCTGCACCGGGAGTTTGCCGCGAAGGGGCTGGCGTTTCGCCCTTCGTTTTACCTGACCGACGCCTGGGGTTGCCCCGACCGCGTGCCGGTCATCGGCATTCCCTTCTACCTGGCCGACAAACGGCTGGCGCGGATCGAGGAGGAGCAGAACAGCGAGATCGAAGACGACCAGATGACGATGATGCTGCTGCGTCACGAGGCTGGGCATACGATCAGCTATGCCTACCGGCTTTGGAAGGACCCGGCTTGGGACGAAGTCTTCGGGCCGTTCTCGAAGCCATACCGCGAAAAGTTCCACCCGCAGCCCCTCAGCCGCGAATTCGTCCGCCATATTCACGTCAATCAATATGGACGAACCTACGCACAGAAGCACCCCGACGAGGATTTCGCCGAGACGTTCGCCACCTGGCTTACACCTCGGTCGGGCTGGCGGAAGAGGTATCGCTACTGGCCGGCCTTGAGGAAACTCCAGTACGTCGATGCCTTGATGCGGCAGATTCGCACCAAGGCGCCCCGCTGCCGAAGCACCAGATTGCTTTACCCGGTCGACGAGATGACGATGCCGCTTGCCGAGCATTACGGCCAGCGAGCCGAGCGTTTTCGCGCGGCGGCGCAGGGCTTCGTCGACGACAAGCTGCGAACGGTGTTTCCTCGCATGGTGGGCAACTCGGCGATCTCCGCCCGCGATCTGCTGCGGAAGAACCACAAGAACCTGCTGGAGCGGCTGGTCCGTTGGTCGACGCTCGACGAGCATGACGCCGACGCGATTCTGGCGAAGCTGGAGGACCGCGCCGGGGCGTTGCGTCTGAAACTGCCGCGCCGCCAGAAGGACGGGAAGTTGCTGGACGTGGCGGCGATGGCCACCGCGCTGGCGGTCGAGTTCGCCTATTGCGGCCGGCTGATGGGCTAGAGGTTCGAGCCGTCGGTCGTGACGCCCTGCAACACTAGGCCGCACCTGTGAATCGCCGCCTGGAAGGTGCGATCGCGGCAACAACTTCGACCGCACTCCGGGCACGGTCGTCGCGAATAGCTGCGACTGCGCTGCACCCGCAAGGCTTTGGGCGGATCCTCAACACGAGTGATTCCCTCCGTACAATCGGCTCGGTATTCTCCTGGTCCCGACATGGCTACCCTCCGTGGTATGATTGGGACCGGGAAAATGCGGCAAAACATTCGGCGTGTCAACAACAATGCCCGGTAATCATGCTACAGGGGGTGCAGGAACGGACTTCGGTGGGCTGGAGCGGGTTGAAGATTCGGGTAGCGGATTTCACCGGCTGAGGTTAGGATTTGGGCATCATACGGCGCACTTTACGGACGAGGAACCCTGTCCGGCCTGTGGCGAGAAACATCTGCCGCAAGCGAGCCGGCATGATTTGGGATTACAGACCGAGGACGGCGAGGTCCGGCTTCGTGAGCCGGCGTTGCATCGTCCGCCCTGCGAGCGGGATTTTTTCCCGCAACGCATTCCGTTGCGGATTGACGGCGGTTCGGCGAGTCCGGCCGTACACGAGCGGATATAATGCCGGTACAACCTGTAGCTGCCCGTAGCCTGATTGCGATGGATGTGTCCAAGAAACTCGTCAAGCACTTCGTCAACGCGTTGAACCGTGTGGCCACCGTGCCGGCCACTCATAAGCTCGTGATATTTGCGGTGAGCTTCCTCCTTGTCCTTGCCAAACCGCCTTCGGCGGGAACGCCCGTGAACGGGCGTGGGGCCGCCCCGCAGCAATGCGGTAAACCACTGGCATCGGCATTAGCGCCCAGCGTTTTTCAGATTCGAGGTCACGAGAGAGACAATAATGGCTAGCGACACTAATTCCAACGAAACCACCCCTCAATCCACCGACTTCATCCGCGAGATCATCCGCGAGGATAATCGCACCGGCAAGCACGACGGGCGCGTCCACACCCGCTTCCCGCCCGAGCCGAATGGCTATCTGCACATCGGCCATGCGAAGTCGATCTGCCTGAACTTCGGCATCGCCCGCGAGTTCGGCGGGCTGTGCAACTTGCGATTCGACGACACGAACCCGAGCAAGGAGGACGTCGAATACGTCGATTCGATCATGGAGGACGTCCGCTGGCTCGGCTTCGATTGGGGCGACCGCCTCTATTACGCTTCCGACTACTTCCAGCAGATTTACCAATGGGCGGTGCAACTCATCAAGGCCGGCAAGGCGTATGTTTGCGACTTGAACGCCGACGAGGTACGGGAAACCCGCGGCACGCTGACCGCCCCGGGCACGAACAGCCCTTACCGCGACCGCTCGATCGAGGACAACCTCGACCTGTTCGAACGGATGAAGGCCGGCGAGTTTGCCGACGGCTCGAAGACGCTGCGGGCGAAGATCGACATGGCCTCGCCCAACCTGAACATGCGCGACCCGGTGATGTACCGCATCCTGCACGCCACGCACCATCGCAGCGGCGACAAGTGGTGCATCTATCCGACCTACGATTTCACGCACGGCCAGTCCGACTCGATCGAGCGGATCACGCATTCGATCTGCACGCTGGAGTTCGAGAACCATCGGCCGCTGTACGATTGGTACATTCGCGAGTTGGGCATCTTCGCGCCGCAGCAGATCGAGTTCGCCCGGCTCAACCTGACGTACACGGTGATGAGCAAGCGGTTCCTGCTGCAATTGGTCAAGGAGGGTCGCGTCAGCGGTTGGGACGACCCGCGGATGCCGACGATCTGCGGTCTGCGTCGCCGCGGCTACACGCCCGAGGCCATCCGCGATTTCTGCGCGACCATCGGCGTGTCGAAGGTCGATAGCGTGGTCGATATCGCGCTGTTGGAGCATTGCCTGCGGGCCGACCTGAACAAGCGATCGCCGCGGGTGATGGGCGTGATGCGGCCGCTGCGGGTGATTATCGACAACTACCCGGAAGGCCAGGTCGAAGAGATGGACGCGATCAACAATCCCGAAGACGCGAGCATGGGCACGCGGAAAGTGCCGTTTTCGCGGGAAATCCTCATCGAGCAGGACGACTTCCGCGAGATTCCGCCGAAAAAGTATCATCGGCTCTGTCCCGGCCAGGAGGTGCGGCTGCGCTATGCGTATCTGGTGACGCTGCACCGAAGGTCGTGAAAGATCCGAAGACGGGCGAAGTGGTCGAGGTGCATTGCACGTACGATCCGGCCACCCGCGGCGGCAACACGCCCGACGGCCGCAAGGTGAAAGGCACGATCCATTGGGTGTCGGCCGCTCACGCGCTGCCGATCGAGGCCCGGCTGTACGACCACCTCTTCACGAAGGCGAATCCCTACGACGTGCCCGAAGGGCGTCGACTTCAAGATCGAACATGAACCCGAACTCGCTCGAACGGATCGAGCGCTTTCGTCGAGCCGAGCCTGAAGGGCGGCCGCGGCGGGCAGCCGGTTGCAGTTCGAGCGGCTGGGCTATTTCTGCGTCGATCCCGATTCCACGCCCGAGAAGCTCGTGTTCAACCGCACGGTGTCGCTGGTCGATACCTGGGCGAAGATCGAGAAGAAGGGATGACTGACGAACAAGGAGAATCCCATGAAGCGTCAGACGGTGCTGATTGTTTGTCTGGTCGTTCTTGTGATGCTGGTGGCCGGGGCATACGGCATTCATCGCTTGTGGTGGCATGCGAACTATTACGAGGTCACCCGCACCGAGTATCAAGAGCCGCCGCGGCAGGACGACGTGCTGGTCGACGATACGCTGGGCGACAAGAATCCGGCGTTCGACGCAACGCTCATCGACAGCCGGCCGCTGGGCGATTGGCAGGTGAACAGTTCGGCGGCGGTCGTGCGGCTCGATTGCCCGATGATCAAGCCGGACGTCGATGGCGAGCATGCTCGATGCTGCGGCCATCGTATCGCGACGCCATTCGCGAAGGCAACGGCTGCCACGGCAAGCGGCTGCTGCCCAGCGCCAACCTGATCGATGGGGCGGCGAAGCAATTCGACGATGGGCTGTACGCGGCGGTCGATTTGGCCTGCTTTCGCGGCGAGCTTGGCCTGTCGCCGGCCGTGCCGCAAGTGGGTTGCGTCGGTGTTCTCGCAACTTCCGGCAACGAGTCCGGCCCGAGCATTCTTGGCGGCGGCCTTGGAGCTTGGCGGAGAGAAGATGCCTGCCGGCAACGTAAATCAGGAAGAGAAGTCCAAGTGGCTGGCCGACTTCGAGCAAGACAAGGCCGACGAGCAAGCCGATCGGCTTCTATACGTGGACGCCCGAGTTGCGGCGGACGTGGCGGTTCTATCGCTTTCTGCAACACGAGTTCGATGTCGACCAACTGATGATCCCCCGCGACGTGGCGGCCGTGTTGAAGGAGCATGCCGATTTGCTGAAACAGTATCGGGCGATCAACGCCTTCTATGGGCGGCTGACGAATCCCTTGATCTGTCTGCCGGTCGATGCGCTCATGGACGCGAAGCAGGACGTCGCCGCATTGACAAAGCAGCGGGGCGCGTCCCACGCAGACAGTGGCCGTCTTTCCGCCGTCAACCAGCCGCGAGACGGAGCTATTCGAGCGGCTCTTTCCCCATCGGCCTTCCCGCCGACGCCAATTTGATGGTCACGCTGATCCGCCGCATCCGCTCGGGCGAAGTGGACCTGAAGCCGAGCACGAAGCCCGGCGGCGACGGCTGGTATCAGTACCAGGTCTACGCACTGGAAACCCTGCTGCTGCCCGGCCGCGGTCAGGAAAAGGACAAACTGCTGCTGACGGCCGAGTACAAGAAACGGCTGGTCGAAGCGTTCAAGGCGATGATCACCACGCGGCGGGAAACACACGCAAGACAACTCGTCCGGGGTGAAGTGTGCGGAGGCGAGACCATTGTCGAGCGGCGAAGTGTCGCCCCGGCTTGCGGATCGAGCCGTGTGCGACGTTCTATCTCCGCACCGCCCGCGCGTATGCCTTCTTACAGAACTTCCTGCGGAGCACCGTCGGCCGCCAGCGGCTGGAGAAACTGCATGGGCTGAAGCAAGGCGGCATGCGAGAAGCCACGCTCGACGCCGAACTCGACACGCTAGCACGCCGATTCTACGGCTTCTATCTGGTCGCCTGCGAAGACATCGGCATGCGTCCGCAATTCTTGCCCGACGAGCCGGTCGATCAAGCGGCCGCCAAGGCGCGAGGCGCTCAAATGGCTCGAACATCTCGACGCCGATCCCGACCTGGCCTGCGACACCCGCGTTTCAGTGCCGATCGTCGTCGATCCCGGTACGCGGCAAGACCCGACTTTGGGCAACCGTTGGCGTTCGGCTGGCCCACCTCGATGCCTCCTACGCCCGCCCGCCGCGCGTGCGGCCGAAGGACAAGAAGGGCGAGTGGGAGGAGCCCAAGTCGTACCAGATCGGCCCAAGCCAATTACGTCATTCCCGTCGTCGAGTTTGCCGAGTTCGAGCTGAACGGCTCGAACGCCCTGAGCCGCGAAGAGTTCCGCGCCGTCTGCGATCGGTATTCGACGAAGGAGGAGATTGTGCGGGCGTTGCAGAAATAGCCGACCCGGCGGCCGCTACGGCTCCGTTGTTCGGTTTCAGCGTTCAAGGTATAATGTCATCGGGCTGGGATTTCCTGCCGGCAAAGAAGGATGATCTTATGCAAATAGAGAACTTCGACCATATCTTGAAGACGCTCAAGGGACGAACACCCTACCGGCCGTTTACGGTGGCGCTGGTCAATGGCGATCGCTTCGAAGTAGACCATCCCGATGCCCTGGTTGTCCGCGACGGTGTGGCTGTTTACATTGGTGCGGGAGGGGTGCCGGTTCTGTTCGATCACGAAGGCGTCGGCCAGTTCATCGGCGATTTGATGGAGCAATCGTGAATACGGAGGCGATTGTCGTCCACGTGAGCCCGGAGGTGGCGAGAGCGTACCGCGATGCGTCCGAGGAAGATCGACGCAAACTCGACCTGTTAGTGGGCTTGCAGCTTATGGAGTCTCTCAAGTCGAGTGAGCCTCTGGCAACAGTAATGGATGCCATCAGTCAGGAGGCTGCCACCACGGGCCTGACGCCCGAAATCTTGGATTCGATTCTTCATGGAACGTAAACAGAGGGATTGCCATTCTAACTCCTCGGAATTCTTGACGACCCTCACAGTCTCATAATCGAACAACGGAGTCTCTTTCATGCCATTATGCGTCGTCGGTTCCGTAGCGTTGGACAGCGTGGAAACGCCTACCGAAAAGCGCGATAACGTGCTGGGCGGGTCGGCGGTGTTCTTTTCGTATGCGGCCAGCTTCTTTACGAGCGTCCGACTGGCGAGCGTGGTGGGCGACGATTGGCCGGCGGAGAATACGGCCATGCTCCAGGCACGCGGCATCGATACGGCCGCCCTCCAAGTCGTGCCGGGCGGAAAGACCTTTCGCTGGCGCGGCAAGTACCTGCCGAATATGAACGACCGCGAGACGCTCGATTTACAGCTAAACGTGCTGGCGGGCTTCAATCCGGTGTTGCCCGAGAGCTACCGCCGCGCGAAGTTCCTCTTTCTGGCGAACGGCTCGCCGCTATTGCAGATGAAGGTGCTCGATCAGTGCCCCGGGGCGTCGCTGACCGTGGCCGACACGATGGACCACTATATCCGCACCGAGCCCGACGAACTGCGGCAATTGTTGCGGCGGATCGACGGGCTGGTGATCAACGACAGCGAAGCAAAGCTCCTAACGGGCGACGACAACCTGGTCCGCGCCGGCAACGCCATCCGCGAGATGGGGCCGAGCTTCGTCGTGGTCAAGAAGGGGGAGCATGGGGCGATGTTCTTCGGCCAGCACGAAACCTACGTGCTGCCCGCCTATCCCACGGCCAGGGTCGTCGATCCGACCGGGGCGGGCGATAGTTTCGCCGGCGGAATGATGGGCTATCTGGCCGAGCAAGGCAGCTTCGATCCCGAAACGCTCAAGACCGCCTTGGCCTACGGCACGCTGACGGCCAGCTTCACCGTCGAGGATTTCAGTCTCGACCGGCTGCGGCAGATCAAGCGCGAAGATCTCGACCGGCGAATGGAAGAGTATAGGAAGATGCTAAGCTTCTAGCATGGCGACGACGATTGCGAAGCCGCACGCGGTTGTCGGTATTCAACAAGATTCTCCCGCACCCCCGAACCGTTCATGCCGCCAGACGCCGCCCATTGGTTGATTGTGCTGTTTGCGGCCGCGTTCGGCGGTTGTGTCGGGAGTTTTTTGAACGTGGTGGTCTATCGTTTGCCGAACGGGCTCAGCCTGATTTCGCCCCCGTCGCATTGTCCGACGTGCAAGCAGCCGATCCGCTGGTTCGACAACGTGCCGGTTTTCGGTTGGATCATGCTCGGCGGGCGTTGCCGGCATTGCCGCTGCCGGATTTCGATCCGCTATCCCTTGGTCGAGGCGTTCACGGCGGCGATGTTCGTTGCCTTGGCGCTGGTCGAAGACCCGCTGACGGCCGCTTATCCGGCCGCGTACCCCTGCCATTTGGTGCTGCTGTGTACGCTGTTGTGTTCGGCTCTGATCGAAGTCGACGGCAATCGCCCGCCGCTGCGGCTGTTCGTTCCGGCGCTGATTGTGGGCATTGCCGTGCCCTTGATTTGGCCGATCGACCGACTCAACGTTTGGGTGGGCTTAGCGGCCGGACTTGTCGCAAGCGGCGCCGGTTGGCTTCTTCTGCTGGGCCGGCAAAAGATGCAGGCGCAGAACGCTCCCGACGTCGCGCCGCCATCGACGGGCCTGTTCTTCGGTTTGATCTGTGCCGGACCCTGCTTGGGCTGGTCGGCGCTAGCCGCGATAGCCTTTGTCACGTTGGCTGTTTATGCCCTGCTCTTGTTGCCCTGGCGTGGCCAGCCGCGAATCCAAATCCCCGCGAGCGTGTGGCTGTTGGTCGCCACGCTCGCTTGGTTTCTTGCCGATGCGTATCCATTTTCGAGCGGAACGTTGTAGTGGGATGAAACGCTGCCTCGCCGAGGCGAAAAGGAAGGGGCGGCTAAAACAACCCTCATTTCACCCCAGAAGGCGGCTATGAACACCCAGTCTTTGGGATGGGATATCCGTCGCAAGTTCAGTAAGGCGTCGTCAGACAATTAACTGCACTTTCTGACAAAACGGCTGTACGCCGTGTTGGGGTTCAAGACTGATCTTGCGATAAAAATGGCTCTTCTGTCACAAGGCGTTGTCCAAGACGCAAGTGACAGGAGAGCCAAGGATGGCGGATTCGAGATGTCGGTGGCGGTGTCCGGAGGGTTGGGTCGAGTGGAGCGAGCGGCTGGCGGCTGAAGAAGAAACAGAGGAATCCAGCGGCTCCCTTCCCACAGGCGTAAATGCCTGGGCTAGTGAAAAGGCACGTGGGCAACGATTATCGGCCGATCCTGGCCGAGGGACATGCGCGGCAATCGTTCGCAAGTCGTAGACGCGGCGTCTCGCCGCGTTGTTTGGCTGGTCGCGGGCTCATTCGTCAGCAGAAAGCGGCGAGACGCCGCTTCTACGGCTGCTCTCGCCCCGTGCCAAACGCCGCTTCGGCTGGCGGCAACGAAAAAAGCCCGCCGACCGTGGCCTGCGGGCTCTGTTGTGCTTCAAGCAATTCGCTCGCGCCGGGCAGGCGCGAGCGAAGCGATCAATTTCCAACCTTGGATTCGTCCAGGATCATACGGTGGTTGTAGCCTTCACCGTTGGTGGTGTCGGCTAGGGGGAGAGTTGTCCACAGAGGGCTATCGCTTGTGAAGCTGGCGTCGTGGCAATCATGGTCGTAGGGCGTCATTAGGTGTACAAATGTATTGACCTCCATCGAGGGATCAATGAATTGCACGTGCCCGTCACAGAACGCCACGTTGACGCCGCCGCCGGGGTGGGAAGAGACAACTTTGTCGGAGATCTTTGCAGCGCCGGTGAATGTTCCCCACTCAAACCCGTACTCGACCTCCTGCGTCAGTGAACCACTGGCACCGGTGATATACCTGAGGTCGAACCAAAGCGGTCTGTCGTTTTGCGCGTCTGTGCTGGTCGTGACCGCCGAGTTGGCGCCGGAGCGATCGTACACCAGCCTGCGATCGGTTGATGTCGGTGAATTGGCCAGAATCGACTCGCTCAACAACAGTGTGTTCGTTGTCCCATCGTGGGAAGTGATATAGTCGATGCTGACTTTAACCCCGGTATCGAACGAGTTGAGGCACACGCCCGCACAGCGCTGTTCTGTAGCTAGAAAGCTGGCCCCCTTCAACCACATGCTGTTGATGCCGCGGTTGCAGACATAGCCCAGCCACGTGTTATTGTAGATCGTGGTGGTTCCGCTCGTGCTCGCCTGAATGGAGTCCAAGGAGGGCTTGTCGTCGGGACAGGTTAGTATTCTGATCGCGTTGAAGGGGTCGACGTACTGAGGGACTTGTATCGTCTTAGCACTAGCGTCTATCCTCAGGTTGGTGAGGGCGTCGTACGTAGGCCTTTGTTCCATGTGTGGAAGGCAGGGAACCACCCAACTCACCGGAAAGTTCGTATTTCCTGACCCATCGCTGTTGACCAGCGGCAACTTGTTGATGTAACCGGGGAAACCCTTTTGGACCGTTGCCACATTCGCCATCGCCAGCGCGAGGTTGTGCTCGTTGTTTGAACACTTGAGACGCCGAGCGGCTTCGCGGGCGGCCTGCACGGCGGGCAGCAAGAGGCCGATCAATACGCCGATGATGGTAATCACCACCAGCAACTCCACCAACGTAAATCCGCCGACAGCACGAGCCTTGGATCGTATCATGGCTAAAATCTCCCTGTTATCTCCGTCCCCAACGAAGCCTTGCCCATGCCTATTGTCTCACAATCGACCCAAAAAATCCAGCGCCATCGGGGAAAAAGGGGAGAGAGGAGAGGGGAAAGGGGAGAGAGTAGAGGGGAGAGAGGAGAGGGAAGCGTCTCCGGGCTAAACGAAGGCCTAGGGCGCGATTTCCGTAAGTCGTTGTCAGTAAAGACATTCCGCCACTCCGCCCGCTCTGCTGCGGCCCCCGGCATCTGGCTTCCCTCTCCCCTCTCCTCTCTCCCCTACATCTTCTCGACTACCTCGATGCCCAACAACTCCAGCCCCTTCTGGATGGTTCGCGCGGTCAAATCGCACAGCAGCAAGCGACTTTGGCGCAGGGCCTCGTTGGGGCGCGCGAAGCACGTGACACTGCTCGAAAAACGTCGAATAGCGATTCGCCAGATCGAACAGGTACGCGGTTAGTTGGTTCAGACGATAGTCGGCGGCGGCCATGTCGAGCGCTTCGGAGAAACGGAGCAACTCGACGGCCAGCGCCCGCTCGGCCGGCGCGTCGAGCAAAATCGCCGCGGCAGCGGGTTGCGGCACGGAAGGGGACGGAGGAGGTCGTCGGGAGAGAGTCTCACCAAGGGACGGCGTTTCGCCGACAACCTCTTCCGTCCCCCTCGCCCGCAGCGCCTCGACGTCGACGTTGCCCTTCGCGAAGATGCTCCGCACCCGCGCGTAGGCGTACTGCATGTACGTGGCCGTGTTGCCCGACATCGCCAGCATCTTGTCGTAGCTGAAGACGTAATCGCTGGTGCGGTTTTGCGAGAGGTCGGCGTACTTTAACGCGGCGATGCCGACGCGCTCGGCGATCTCCCGCCGCTGCCGCTCGGAAAGCTCGGGCCCGTCGGGCTTGGCGTCGTCGTTGATCGAGACGATTTCGAGCGCCCGCCGCACCGCTTCGTCCAACAGACCTTCCAGCCCGACGGTGTCGCCGGCGCGGGTCTTGAACGGTCGACCGTCGTCGCCCAGCACGGTGCCGAAGCTGACGTGCTGCAACTGGACGCCGTCGTAGCCCAGCAGCCGCGCGGCGGCGAAAAGCTGCTTGAAATGCAGCGACTGCCGATGATCGACGACGTAGAGAATGGCGTCGGGATGCCAAGTTTCCGTGCGGTAGCGGATCGTGGCCAAGTCGGTGGTGCCGTAGAGGAACGCCCCGTCCTTCTTCCGCACCAGCATCGGGGTTTCGATGCCGTCGAGGAAGATGCAGACCGCGCCGTCGCTTTCGCGGGCGATGCCGCGGCGGAGCAGCTCCTCGACGACCGCCGCCAGCCGATCCTCGTAAAAACTCTCGCCCAGCGTGTGGTCGAACGTCACGCCGAGCCGCTTGTACATCCGCTCGATTTCGTCCTCGCAGTAGGGGAGAAACTCGGACCAAAGGCGGCGATTTTCGGCGTCGCCGGCGTGCAATTTGGCCGTCTCGGCCAGCACGGCGGTTTGGACGGGGCCGTCCGCTTTCCCCTGTCCGCCGCTTTCTTGCGAAGCCGCAAGCGGCTCCTGTTGCGAAGCCGCAAGCGGTTGTTCGTCATCGATCAATTTGCGAACCAGCTTGTAGAGCCGGGCAAGCTCCGCGACGGGATTCCGGCGATAGGCGTCGGCGTCCAGGAAGTGCTTGTAGCCGTAGAGGATCATGCCGAACTGCGTGCCCCAGTCGCCGATGTGATTGTCGCTTATGACCGCGTGGCCGAGGAAACGCAACACGCGGCACAACGCGTCGCCAATCACCGTCGAGCGGATGTGGCCGACGTGCATCGGCTTGGCCACGTTGGGGGCCGAGAAGTCGATCACGAACGTGCGCGGCCGGGCAACCGCGGCGACGCCCAGCCGCGGATCGCCCACCGCCGCCGAAAGCCGCTCGATCAGCCACTCGTTGCGTATCCGCAGATTGATGAAGCCGGGGCCGGCGATTTCCGGCGGGTCGCAGAGATCGGACAGATCGAGCCGGGCGACGATCTCGGCGGCCAGGTCGCGCGGCGGCCGGCCGAGCCGCTTTGCCAACGGCATCGCCATGTTCGCCTGGTAATCGCCGAACTTGGGATCCTGACTGCGGCGGACCAGTTCGACCATTTCCGCCGGATCATCGACCATGCCCGCCAATGCCGCATGGAATCGCTCTTTTAGAACGGGAAGGATGCTCATCGTACTGCGTTGGGGTGGCAGTTGCACTGCCACCCCTGTCTTGTTCGGCGACTTGGGAGTGGCAGTGCAACTGCCACCCCAACCAGTGCCATCGTTTTCCTGATTCTACAGGCGACGGCCGGAGAACGCCACGGGTCAGCAGTTTGTATCCGGCACACGCCGTGCGCGGAGTACATTCAGCGGGGCTTGGGACGCGGCACACGCTTGGCTCGGCCCCAGAGATCTTCCAGCGCGTAGTACGCCCGCGTCTCGGGCTCGAACAGATGGACGACCACGTCGCCGTAGTCCAACAGAATCCAGCGGCTCTCTTCGTATCCTTCGATTCCCAGCCGGTGGTCGCCCATGCGGTCTTCCAGGGCGTGATCGATCTCCTCGCTCATGGCGTGGAGTTGGCGGCGGCTGGAGCCGGTGGCCAGCACGAAGTAGTCGAAGATCGAGGTGAGTTCGCGCAAGTCGAGCACGACGACGTCGAAGCCGCGATTGTCCTCGGCGGTTTGTGCGGCCGTCAATGCCCTTTGCAGAGCGACACCGGACTTTTGACACGCCGCCGCCTCGGATCGGACTGGGCTTTCATTCATGCGCAACGGACCTCGCAGAGATGTTCGCTTTCTCCAACAAACTCCTATTTTACTTCAGCCGGGCGGATCTGAATAGACTTGCGGGATCCTGGGAAAAAGGGGATAGGTCCAATTTGTGCGAAGCACCCTCCGGGCCGCTCCGGCAAATTGGACCTGCCCCCTTTTTCGCTCCCAAGATCGTGCAAGGTCATTTGGCAAGCGGCGGGCGGCTGAAATGCCACTCGGATGGGTGGTGCCAGAGTCTCGTTTCCTCGGAATTTGTGCTTTCTACTTGGCTTTCTTGGGGCGACTGGGTAGCTTATATAGAAGGCTAGGGACTACCCGACGGCCGATCACATCGGAATTGGGCGCGAGGCAAAACAAGTGCGGAGGAGACGTGCCATGACGTTGAAGTTGCGAAACTGGCGATTGCTCTGTTTGGTATTGATATCGACGCTGCTGCTGGCGACGAGCTTGGCGGCGGCACAACAGCGCGCACGCCACACGAAGCTCGGCCAATACGATCCGGCGGCCAAGACGGTGGAGATGTTTGCGGCCATCGAGAAAGGGGACATCTCCGTCCGGCTGATTCCCAAGGATTCGACCGAGAGCCAGGTGCTGATCAAAAACGAGACCGGCAGGCCATTGAACGTGAAACTGCCGGATGCGTTCGCCGGCGTGCCGGTGTTGGCGCAGTTCGGCGGCGCCGGTGCGGGCGGCGGCGGCGGCCACCGCGGTAGCCGTAGTGGCAGCAATAGCAGCAGCAATCAGAATCAAGGGATGGGCGGCGGCATGGGCGGCATGATGGGCGGCATGTTCAACGTCCCGCCCGAAAAGGTCGGCAAGTTCAAAGTTCCCACCGTCTGCCTCGATCACGGCAAAGCCGAGCCGCGGCCCGCTGTTCCTTATGTGATCAAGCCGATCGAGAGCTACTCCACCAAGACCGGCGTCCGTGAACTCTGCCAGATGCTCGGCAACGGCCAGGTGAACCAGCACGCTGCTCAGGCCGCCGCATGGCACCTGAACAACGGCATGAGTTGGGAGCAATTGGCCGCCAAGCGCGTGCGGCATCTCAACGGCCAGAGCCGGCCCTATTTCAACCCCGCCGAAATTCAGACCGGAATGCAGTTGGCAACCAGCGCCGTTCGAGCGGCGAAGGAACAAGAGCGAGAGAAGCAGAAGCCCGCTCCGTCCTCGGCCACCACGCCGTCATCGATCAGCAGCAAAGCCAAGTGATCGCGGCTGCGACATTCCGATTCCCGCGCTCCGCGTGGGAACCCGCGAACGGTTGGGGCGAGAGTTCCCCGGCATCAAGTGACGGGGGCTGGCGGTGTGCCATCGGCATACGCCTCTAGCCGGCCGAACTCGATCTGATACCTCAGCCGCTCCGCCTGCCAGCGCTGCCATTGCTGGCGAAGCTCGATCTTCTCGTCGTGGAATTGTTGCTCGCGGGCGACCAGTCGAGCGGCTTGCTGCTGACACTCCTCCCGGCAAGCGGCGGTCCATTGCTCGAATTGCCGCTTCTGCTCCACCAGTTTTTCATGCTCGGCGATAAGCTGGCCGCGCATCGCTTCCAGCGACCTCTTCTCTTCGGCCGCTTCGGCGTTGGCTTGGGCGTACTGTTGGGCCAGCTTGGCGCGGATACGGCCGAGCGAACGGGTCAGCGCCGCCGGGCGCGCGCGCCGGAGAGCTGCGCCGAAAGCTCCTCGGTCGCCAGACGGATTTCCAGCGTCTCGCGGTGGATGCGCTCCAGCTCGCCGCGGAGTTGCTGGAGCGCCGCCCAACGTTGGTCGACGTGCTCGGCTCGCTGCCGGACGGCTCGCCGCTGCCCGTCGATCTCGGCCGTCGCCTGGCGGCGCTCGGCGGCGACTTGTTGGCGGACCACAGCCGACTGCTTGGCGAAATCGGCGTGATCGGCCGCCAGTTGCTCGCAAAGCGATTGGGCTTCTGCCTGCGAGCGAGCCAGCCGGCGCTCGGCCTCTTCAAGCTGCTGCCGCCGCGACTGCAACGACTCGGCGGTTCGCGCCAATTCCTCTTCTTTCGCGGCGTCCGGCGGGGGCGCGGCTCTCTGCTGCGCCGCCTCGACGACGGCCAACCGAGCCAATCGCCGCTCCACTTCCCGCTCTTGCTTGGCAAGCCGCTCGTCGCGGTCGGACAACTCCTGGAGGCGCCGTGCCAACTCCGCTTCGCCGGCGGCGATCGCCTCGAACCGCGCCGCCAGGTCGCGCTCGCGACAGGCCAACTCGGACTGGCGCGAAGCCAGGTCGGTTTCGTGCTGATCGATCCAAAGCCGGGCGGCCCTTGCGTCGGACTCCAACCGTGCCGTCCGAGAGTTCAACTCGGCCTCGCGGTGATCCAATTCCCGTTGGCGGTTGTTCAGATGTGCGGCCAGTTGGGCGGTCTGCACACGGATCTGCTCGGCCAGCGGCTCGTCGGGCGGCAGTCGCACGGGCGACGCCGGCTCGTCCATCGCGGCGCTGCTGGCCAGGTTCGACGCCTCGTGGGGGGCATCGACCCGTGTCATCACCGCCGGGTTGACGTTCTGCGACCGGTCCCCGTCGCCCACGCCCGCAGCCGGGAGTGTGACCTCCGTATTTATCAGTTCGTCAGTCAGATTTGGAGTCATCAGCCGTGAGCGCAGCAGACTTCACGCAATCGATAAGATCTTCCAGGTCTACCTATTCGGCACTTGGAAAGACCAAGTTGACTCGAAGTTGAAACCCGTAGGCTACGATGCGGGATGACGCCACCTCAAAGACAGACTCTGCGTGGCTTGGAGAAGATAGAAAAACCCATACCGCTGTAGGGAACGCCCTCTGCGGCGTTCGGGGACCTGTGGCGTTCCGGGACCAAGAAAGGGGACGGAGCCGGTTCCCTGCAGATTTTTCGCCGGAGCGTTACCCTGGTTTGAACCAAGGCCGTTACTCCGGCGTCCAGAGTTTTCCGCCGCCGCTGCCGGGCTCGGCGCTGTCGGGAGTCCAGAGGCCGCCGGGCTCGGAAGGCTCGGCGGCCGCCGCGGGCTGCTCGGCCGACTCGGGACCGATCGCCGGCGTGCCGTCGGGATGCAAGAGGCCGACGTCGATCAGCATCCGCGTCAATGCCTCGGCCACGCGCGGCTCGTTGACGTGACGGCTTTGCAGATGCTCGATCAACCGCATCGCTTCGGGACCGTTCTGACTGGCGAAATGGAACGAAAGCTCCATCAAATCCCACATCGCGTGAGAAGTCTTCTTCTTGTCGGTTGCGCGGCGGCCCTGCTCGACGTATTCCAACGCTCTGGCAATGTCCTCCTCGGTGCGGGCGAGCGTCGACAAGGCGTGGATGCGCTCGGCCGACTCGGCCAGACTGGGACGCTCGGCAATCGCCGCGGCGAACTTCCGCATGGTGGGGCGAACGGCGAAGCCCGCGGCACGAAAGTACGCCGCAATCAGGTCGTCGTCGGAAAGATCATCGACACTGACCCGCCCGAGCCTGGCCACCGGCAGATTGTCGATTGGCTGCTGCTTGGGATCGATCGGGCCGAGCGTGGGCAGACCGAGCTTGGCCCGCAGTTGGTTGTAGTCGATCGCGCCGGGAGAGTTTTCCGTCCATTGCGACAGCACGAAGATCGCCGCCAGGAGCTTGGTGCGATAGGCCGGGTCGCCGGCGGCTTCGCGCGGCGCGCGGCCGTCGAGAACGCCGAGCTTCAACTCGGGCCAGCGATTGAGCATCGCGTCGTCGACGTGCTCGGCGATCATGGCGCGAAGCTGCTCAGGCGAGATGTCCCGCGGCGGTTGCCATTCCGCCCGCAGCAACTTTTGGCTGGCCGACCAGTGGCCGATCACCTGCTGTGTCGGTTCCGGCTCGACGGCCTCGCCGCCCGCTTCGCGCACCATGTCGCTGACGGTCGGCAGCTCGTCGGCCGCCGTGCCCATCACTTCCAGGCGGGCCTCGCGGTCGGTCTGCCGCCCGAACAACAGGGCTTGGCCGAGCATGGTCGGCATTGTCTGCAAGTCGAGCGATTCGGCCGAGTCGGGCATGGGCCGATCGAGGACCGTGAAGGCGGCCTTCGGCGGCGGGTTCTCGCCGTCGCCGAACTGCGCCGGGTCGAAGGGGATCATCCGCCACCGCGGCGACGACAAGAGGCCCTCCTGCAAGCGCTCGGCGTCCTTGACCGTCCACACCAGCTTGAGCATTTCGACGCGGTCGCCCAGGGGATCGGGCGAAAGAAACATGGCGGTGGCTTCGGCTTCCACCGCGTCTTCCAGGCCGTCTGCTTCCGTCGCCCGGATCGCCGCATAGCGCCGCAGTGCATCGACGCAGCCGGGATTGTCGGCCAGCCAGCCGCGGAGTATCGCCAGGTCGCGCCAGATTACCGGCGAATCGGGCACGTCGGCGGCCAAGGCCGTCAGCCGCTCGGCGGCGGTTTGCCAGTCGCCCACCGTGGCCATCTGCATCACCTCGTCAAAACGCGGACTCCACGCCGCGTCGTTGGCGCAGGGCTATCGGCGGCGCATCGCGGAGCAGCAGCGGCACGTCGGTGGCCTGGCTCAGCGCGGCCAACAGTTCCGCCGCACGCTGGTCCTTGTCGGTAATCTCGCATTGCAGTTGCAGCAGGCCGGCGGCTGCCAGCGGAAGGCCCGCGTGCAGCAGACTTCCGGCCACCAGCCCCATCGCCTGGTAGGTGCGTCCGTCGAGGTCGCCGTCGGCGACGCGCATGGCTTTTTGCAGCAGATCCAAGGCCGCCTGGGCATTGCTCTCGGCGGCGAGGATCGCCATCTCGGCCAGGGCAACCTGGTTGTCGGGGTGTTTTATCAGAAACGCGGCAGCGGCAACCCGGGCGGCGTCGCGCTGGTCGCTCAGCCGCAGCAACAGGCACTTGGTGGCCAGCAGGCACGGCCGATCGCGGCCCGGCTCCTGCGCCATGAGGTGATCGATGTGTTGCAGGCAGGCCAGATACTGCTCGCCGTCGACCATGCGGTCGATTTTTTGCAGTTCCGGGAGAAAATCGCCGCAGCAGAACTTGATCTTCTTGCCCGTGCCGCCGGGACAAAGCGAATATGCGTCGATGGCCATGAAGGAGTGGAGTGGTTGGTGGTTAGTTATGGATGGTGAACGCAAAGAAAGGAGGGATGAGAGATGAGCGCTTAGGGATGAGAGATAAGGGAAAAGTGCCGCAGGACGGACTCTTATCCTTCATCCCTTATCCCTCATCTCTCATCGCTTCTCATCTCTTATTTCGCCAGCGCCAGCAGGTTTCCCTCGCGGAAGGCGGCGGCCATGGCCAGTGGCACCTCGGCCTCGGCCAAGACGACTCCCGCGCGGTTGCGGGCGACCTGGGCCTTCATCTCCTGCTCGCGGGCGGCGGCCAGCGTCCGCCGCTCTTCCGCCTTCGCGCGGGCGACGCGCGTGTCGGCCTCCGCCTGATCGGCCTGAAGCCGGGCGCCGATGTTCTGGCCCACGTCGATGTCGGCGATGTCGATCGAAACGATCTCAAACGCCGTTTGCGCGTCCAGGCCGCGCTGCAACACCGCCTTTGAGATGCGGTCGGGATTCTCCATCACTTGCAGGTGGCTGTCGGACGAGCCGATGGCCGTGATGATGCCTTCGCCCACCCGTGCGATGATCGTCTCCTCGGTGGCGCCGCCGATAAGCTGCTCGATGTTGGTGCGGACGGTGACCCGCGCGCGGACCTTCAACTCGACGCCATTCTTGGCGATGGCGCTCAGGGTGGTCCGCTGCGACCGCTTGGGATCGGGGCAATCGATCACCTTCGGATAGACGCTGGTCTGCACGGCGTCCAACACGTCGCGGCCGGCCAGGTCGATGGCCGCGGCCCGGTCGAAATCGAGATCGATGTCGGCGCGATGGGCGGCGATGATCGCCTTGATCACGTTCGGCACGCTGCCGCCGGCGAGGTAATGGGCTTCGAGCCGCCGCGTGGTCACTCCCGTCTCGCTCTCCTGGGCGACGCCCGCCTGCACGGCCATGATCTTTCCCTGCACGATAGTCCGGGCGTTGACCCGTCGAAAACTCATGCCGATGAGGCTCAGCAGACTGATGTTGGCGCTCGACATGTACGCCTGGAACCAGATGTTGCCGTAGTTGATGACGATGGCCACCAGCACCAGCGCGAAGACGGCCAGCGCCACCCCGCCCACGACCCAGGGCAGTGTTTGGGCAAACAGGATCGGAATCTGCATAAGCATAGTGTTTCTCCCTACGAGTCGGCGAAAGACTCCCAGCCCCCTTAGCATAGCGGAAAGGCGGCCGGTCGAAAAGCACCCCACGGCGAAGGGGAGACAAAGGACGTTTTTCTGCCCTTTGACCTCAAATCCAAGCCCGCGCCCTCGGCCATTAGCCGCGTGCGGACGCTTCGAGGCGGTCGTAGGCGTCCAGCGTGCCGGCGGGGGAGCCGAATAGGCCGCCTTGCTCGTTCTCGTCTCCGGCGCCGCTGAAGGTGCTGAGAATATAGGCCGCGTCCTCGCGGTCGATGCCGTAAAGGAGAAAGTAAGCGGCGTCGAGCTCGTCGATCAGTTCGGCCCGTTCGCGCGGGTTCCACTTGTGGACGGGCGGATCGAGGCCCGCCGCATCGCCCAGCGGCCGCAGGTCGTCGGCCGTGCAACTGAGCTTCAACACCCGCTCGGAAATCCATTTTTCCAGCGTCTGCCGCTTGTCCCACGGACACCGCTCGGTGTAATGATCGGGGGGGAACATGGGAAACTGTTCCACCAGGAAGAAGTTGAGCGTTACTCCGCCGATCTTCTGCCGCGCTACGTAATCGAGCACGTGTGAGTTCAGATCCGCCAAGAGGCATAGCCGTAGGCGCTGGGCGACATTCGTAACGATCAAGGGAAAGTGGTTTGTGACCGCCGACCACGGAATCGCTGCTGCGATCATCGTCCGCTGATTCGTGGGACTCGTGACATCTTTGAAGCCAATGAAGCCTTCGGGAGTTTCCTCGCCGATAACGCTAATGACCGCTTTCTCTTCGACCCACCACCGCGGCTGCACGACGAACTCGGGGTTTTGGTGAAACACGGGGCTGGTGGGCTCGGTTTGGCCCTGCCGCATCCAGTTTGCCTTCTCGATGATCACGCCGGCGGCTCGGTGGTCGTAGGCTTGGACCATTTTCGCCTCGTAGAGCGGCAGGAAGACTTGCCGGCCCTTCTTCCAACGGTTGCCGTCCTGCTTGGCTCCCCGCTTGGCGAGTTCCTCGCCGTCCAGAAAAAGCCCCGCGTCGTTCGTTTGATCGAACATCCGAACAAATTTCACGCCCCACGGGTTGCCGCCCTTTTTGCGGGTTCTGTCGACCAGCACGGGCACGCGGCTGTAGATCGCCTTGGTCAACTCGGCGTCGCGGCGCGAGCGGAAGACCGGGCAGGTGTGCGTATTCGGGTTCAGCAGCGCCATGTCCTTACCCGACAGGCGGATATGCCGCTTCTTATCCTCCAACTCGTCCACGTCGTGCAGGAAGAAGGCGAAATCGGCTTTCGGCGTCTTCACCTCGCTGCCCGCCGAATACCAACACGCTGAACTTGAACGACCGGTGCACGTCGGGAAAGAAGGGGGCCTTGTTTTCGAAATCGTAGAGCCGGATGAGCGACTGGGAGTTCACGAGTTCGCCGAAGAATTCGCTGGTGGTTTTGTCGGTGGCGATGCCCGAGGGGACCAGCAGCCCGACACGGCCTTTCGGGGCGACGATCCGGTGGGCCAATTCGGCGAAGACCATGTAGGTATTGACGTCCCCTTTGGCCGTCAGCGGAAAGTTGCCCGCGCCGCGGACGTGGGCCAGCGTCCGCTCGGCGAGTTCGCCCGCACGGAGGTAAGCGGCGTACAGTTCCGGGTTGGCCGATTGGAGTTGTTCGATGAGTTTTCGGCGGTCGGCGGCCTTGACGGCGCCGGCGATCTTCGGCGCGGAAAACGCGAAGAATTCCCGCTCCTGCAATTTCATCCGCTCCCAGGGCGGATTGCCGATGACGCAATCGAAACCGTGGTGCCCAAAAGCAGTCTCCTCTCCCTTTGGGAGAGGGGAGACATTTTGGGACGCGAGTTGGTCCGAAAAGACGTCGGGAAACCGCGATTCCCACTGCATCGCCTTGTCGTGAACCGCCGGGTCGGTCACGAGGCTGTTCGCCCAAACCACGTTCTCCGACAGGTCGGCCAGGCGTTTGCCGCGCTGGGCGGAGCGCAGCCAGAGGGCCAACTGCGTGATCTCGACCGCCTGCTGCGAGACGTCCGCTCCGTAGAGGTTGTCGGCGAGGATCATGTTGGGAACGTCCTCGGCCAGGTCGTCGGCGTCCGAGCCTTCGTCGAGCACCAGGCGGTCCACCACCTTGGTGTATTCCTCTTCCAGAACGTCGTAAGCGGCGATGAGAAACGCGCCGCTGCCGCAGGCCGGATCGCAGACTTTGACGTCGCGCAGCGCCGCCAGGCAGTCGCGCCAGTAGGCCGCCAACTTGGGCGACGGCTTCTCCGATTCGGTCTCCTCATGCGTCAGACTGTGCGCTGCCGACAACGCATCGAAGCGCTCGCGGATGACCACCCTAACGGTCTGCTCGACAATCAGCTTGGTGAAATCGGACGGCGTGTAGTAGGTTCCAAACCGCTTGCGTTCGGCCGATTTTTGCATGGCGCCTTCCGGCTCACGCTCATCGGTCAACGAGTACAAGCCGCCGCTGCGTAACTTTTCAATTTCGGCCACGGACTTTTCGAAGAGGTGGCCGAGGACCTCCACGTTCACTTCGTCGCGGAAGTCGTAGTCGCCGACGTGGTTGAAGAACTCCGTCCAGTCGTCGTCGAGTTGGAGGTCGTCAATCCGCGGATCTTCCTTGAACAGCCCTCCGTTGAAGCCCACCTCCAGGTAGGGCATGTTCTTGTGCCCCTGGTCCATGGCGCGGAACAATTCCAGGAAACTCTGCCAGCGCGGATTGGTCGCTTTGGCGAAGGGGGGCACCGTGCTGTACACGCTCTTTAGCGTCTTTTCCCTAAGTAAATCCCGATCTTCGCAAAAGGCCACGAAAATGATGCGGTCGAGGATTCGCTGGGCAATATAGATCGACGTTTCCAGGTCGTTCCCGAGTTTGTAGTGCAAGTGCTCGATCAACCGCCTCCGCTCCGAGCTGTATTCGTTGTACAGCTTGTCGTCGACCTCGCGTTGGCGGTCTTCGGTGCGTTCGAGCAATTCTATCGCCCGCAGCGGCCTACCCGCCCATGAGTACACCAGTCCGCCGCGCTCGAAAATGCAGTAAAACTCCGCAAACCGCTGGTCGCCGCGAAGTTCCTGAAGGCTGAACTCTTCGTAAGCCTGCGATCCCTTGGCCTTGTGGTAGAGACGGAACGTGACGAAGTTGCTGACGATCCCCCAGGGACAATCGGGCAGGGCATTCATATACTTCCAGCATTGTTCCACCGCCGTGCAGCCCCTGAAGCGGTCGCGGTCGAGATTCACCCCGGAGTCTTTTAGCTCGATCACGACCAGGGGTCTTAGTTCCGAGCCGTGGCGGAAGTTGCCCAGCGCGGCGTCGGCGGTGCCTACGCCCGGGACGGAGAACTTCACTTCGAGTTGATAGTCTTCCGGATTTTCCGGATGCGATCGGTATCCGAGGGCGTCGCCGAAGACCTTTTCGAGAAAACCGTTGTCCAGCGCGGTTTCCTTCTTGACGAGATACGCCTTCTGCTCCAGGTCTGCCCAATACTTCAAGATTTGGTGCGCTTCATCGCGAGCCTTTGTGCGATACAGAACCTTGTCGGCTTCCTCCGCCAGAAAGCGCCGCAAAAAGAGCCCCGAACGTCGTCGGCTGCGCGCTCCGGGGAACAACTCGCCGACAATCCCACCGTTTCCATTCGGTTCTCTCTTTTGTGCCATTCCCTGTAAACCCTATGGATACTTGCGGGCACTCATTCGCCCGCAGTATAACGGAATCTTCCCACTGGCGACAAGTGGCATGTCCAAGGAGTTGCCGTGTACTGGGACGGCGGTTGCAGTGCCGTTCTTGACAACGTCGACAAGAAGAACCGGGCATGGAACAGGTACGAAGCTACGATCCGCTTGGCTCGGCAGCCTGGTCGGCGGCGGGGCTGCCGGACGGCGGGATCGTGTCGGCCGGATTGATGGGCCTGCTGACGCTCGCCCCAGCTTGCCTGCCGTCGTGGATGATCCTGACAACACCCGAGTTGCGACATAGAGTTCAGGTGAATCCATGCCCCTGAGGCCGTTCGGCGGCTTTTTTGGCAGCCATCTTTTGCGACTGGAAGGTGGAGCGACACATGGCGATCGAAGTGAAGTGCCCCGTGTGTGGAAGTGAGTTCCGCCGGCCCGATAGCTTGGCGGGCAAGCTGGAGAAGTGTCCCGAATGCCGCCAGGTGCTTCGAATGCCGGCCGCGGGGTCGTCGCTCGATCGGCGGCTATCGGGTTTGCGGCCATCTGCTTCGCAAGAGCCTACTCCGCGTGAAATGGAGCCGCAACAGCCGCGCTGCCGGCAGCATGCTTTTCAAAAGCCGGCGTCTCGGCCAGCGGCGATGCCTGTGACGCCGGTGGAGGAGAGCGGAAATCCGTATCAGTCGCCGGCGACGGACGCCTGGAGTGAGCTGCGCAGTCGAAGGACGCTCCAGCCCGCAAGGCATGGCTGCCTCACCGCCTGGCTCGTCCTGATAATCATCGTAAGCACGATATTCGCGATCGTCTGTCTCTTTCGATCCTTCATGTTGATCCAACAACCGGCCGGCCTGCCCGTGTGGTTCATTCCAGTGATGTTGGTCGCTTTCCTGCTGAACGCGGCTGCCATCGCGTGTGCCGTCGCGCTGTTCCGCTGGAAGAGATGGGGGTTCTACGGGTACGCGATCGTCAAGGCAATCGATATCACGCTTGGGATGCTGCTCGGCAATCCGTCGGCAGTGCTTGGGGTGATCGGCATTGTGATCCTTTTCGGTCTGCTGCACATGGGCGGTCCCAACAAAGCTTGGTACAATCTGGACTAGCAACGGCGCCAGGCGGTTACACCACCGGCAACGGCTGCTCCCGCTTCTTAAACGAAAAAGCCGTTGGAGCGGCAATCCAGTTGCCACTCCAACGGACAAGCGACGTAATACGAAGCTGCGTCGTCACTCAGGGGTTAACTACTTCCGTTTCCGCCAAGCGTAAGCGACCAAGCCGATCAGTCCGCCGGCCAGCAAGGCCAGGGTGCCAGGTTCGGCGGCGACCGTGCCCGCCGCATAGAGACTGCCAATCTGTCCCTCAGTCAGCGCGTTGCCGAAGATGGAGAACTGAGCGACCCCGCCGCCAAAACCGGGCTTGCCGGTTTGAGCGCCGATGTACAAGAAGCTGTTCAGCACCGTGGCGGTGCTCACGTTAGCCACGGACTCCCCCGCAATTCCATCGAGGTAAGAACTCCAGGTCGCGAGACCCAAACCCGTGTTCGTGACTG
>CAWFIG010000011.1:0-812616 GCA_963815695.1 uncultured Planctomycetia bacterium | reverse complement strand
GCTCTTGAGCACTGCCAACGGCTCGCCGCGATGCTGAATGATCCGGGGAAACCAGGGGCGATCGTCGACCAACAGCAACGAGCGGTCGAGTTTGACGGTGTGCGGCGGGGCGGAGCCCGTCGGCGCTGTCGATGGGATCGGAGGCAGCCGGATCGGCGTCAGCGGCGCTTCGACGGCACTCGGCCGCGGCCGCCAGGACGGGGTTTACCCGGCACGGCAGCGGTCTGCCCGCGTTGCGAGGCGACGTGTCCGGCAACTTCGAGGTCGTCGATCCAGACATTGCTCACGCCGGGCCCGCTGTAGACGTTCAGCAGCACGGCGTCCACGTAGGCCTCGCGGTCGTCCACCTGCGGCCCAAGTTGCAGTGCGCAGGAAGTGGACCTGCCGGGTCAACAGCCGCGGAATGTCGCTGATCTGCAATTGCTGCCAGCGGCCAGGCTTGTTGTAGCTGCTGCCGAGCGATGACTGTCGCCACCGGCCGGCCTGTGCGGCGGTCGGTCGTTCGCGGCAAGCACGATGCGAGCGGCTAATTGCAGCCCCGGCCGATCCGCCTTACCCACACGCTCGGAGACAGTTCCTCGATGACCGACGGGCGACCGACGTCGTGGGCGATATAGATGCGGCGCCGCGTTCCGCCTTCCAGCCGCAGCCATTCGCAGCCGTTGCCGGTGTGGCTATCGCCCTGCTGCCGCTGCTGCTCGCAAGATGCGGTATCGGGTGTCGCCGCCGGCGTTGCTGCCACGACGGCTGCGCGGTCTCAAAACCTTCGTGCCAAACCTGCGCCGGCCCCAGCGGCGCCGACAACACGGCCAGCAGCAAGGCGGCAACGGTGGCTTTGGCGCGAACATGGCATGGACTTGGGGAAAATTGCACGTAGTGTCCGATTGGATCGCAGTGCCCGGAAGTCGGCGAAGTTGTTCCCCGCATGTTTGCCAAGCCGGGCACACTGTCGGCTGCCGGACGTGCCAATCGACGCGCGATCGGGGCTCGTCCGCGCAGTCGCGCCCGTGGCAAAACGCAACAGCGGGGACTGGGAGGCCACATCGACGTAACTGGTGCTTGTATCAGGATTTGCGAATCGCATCCAGATCAAACGTGGCGTTTTGTCACGAACGGACGGCAAGGTAGCGGAAATATCTGCGAAATTGTCGCAACCGTTTGCTGTGCAATATGTTAGGCTGTTTTCGCTATCGCGTCGAGCTTCTGGCACGCGGCGTGCTTTTTTTGCTTGAGCATTCACACCCCTGAAGGAGAGCAACCATGAGCCAGCCGACGCAACGCCACCCCGACTGTAACGACGACATGCCCCGCGAACTGCTCGATCTGGCCGAGGCCATCGGCACCCTGCCCAGCGAACATCGCCAAGTCACTCGAACCCTTCCTCAGCCGGGTGATCGACAGCAATCGGCGCCGGCGTCGGATTCTCATCCTGGTTCAAGATGCCCTGAGCCAACTGCGGCTCGACATGAAATACCTCGCCTTCGATCTGGAAGCCACGCGCCGCGAGCGCGACGAGTTTCGCCGCAAGCTGGAGGGGACTGTGTAACTAGCCTGCGGGAGGGCGTTGCGAGCTGGTTGCCGCGAGAATACCATTAAATGAGCATTCATAAGTTCCTTATTCCGATATTTCGGGCGGAAAAACGGGATCGGCATGGGATACCAGACGGCCGAGCAAGTCGCTCAGCGCGCATTTGATCTGGGATTGCTGGACGAGCGGCAATTGCGGGACGTGTGGGGCTCGTTTGGCAGCCACAACGTTGCCGATCGACGATTTTCTGCAAACGCTCGTCCGCCGCGAGTTCTTGACCAACTACCAGGTCGAACGCCTGGTCAAAGGCGATCGCACGCGGCTTCTTCTTCGGCGACTACAAGGTTCTCTACCTGGTGGGCAGCGGCACCTTCGCCCGGGTCTATCGCGCCGTCCACCGCCGAGACCGGCCAGGTCGTGGCCGTCAAGGTGCTTCGCAACCGCTACAGCGAGAACCGCGCCCAGGCCAGCCTGTTCGTCCGCGAAGGCCGCGTCGGCTGCGCCTTGCGCCATCCCAACATCGTGCCCATCTACGAGGTGGTCTCCGAGGGGAAGACCCACTTCCTGGTCATGGAGTTCGTCGAGGGGCGAAACCTCCGCGAGTTCGTCCGAATCCGCAAGAAGCTCGACCCGCTGGAAGCCACCCAGATGATGATCGGCATCACCGACGGCCTGCGATACGCCTTCGAGACCGCCCGGCTGACCCACCGCGATCTGAAGATGAGCAACGTGCTGGTCTCCAGCCGGGGAGAGGCCAAGCTGGTCGACTTCGGCCTGGCCTCGATGGACGACACGCTGACCGACGACGCCCTGGCCGATCTGCCCAACACGCGAACGGTCGACTACGCGGCCTTGGAACGGGCCACCGGCGTGCGGAAGGACGACGTCCGCAGCGACATCTACTTCCTCGGCTGCATCTACTACAACATGCTCACCGGCCAGCCGCCGCTGGTCGAAACCCGCGACCGGCTGCAGCGGCTGAGCAAGCAGCGATTTCTCGACGTCGTTCCCATCCAAAAGGCTCGATCCGCTCGTTGCCGCCCAGCGTGGCGCTTGTCGTCAACAAGGCGATGATGCTCGACCCGGAAGGCCGCTACCAATCGCCCGCGGCCATGCTGGCCGACCTGCGCACGGCCGCCAGAGCGTCTGGCCGAAGGACGCGCCGATACGGACGAAAACGGCGAAGGCGACCCGACGGCCAACGCCTCGGCCGCAAGCGGCGTCGACGCCCCCGCCACCGGCCGAGTCGGTCATGGTCGTCGAGTCGGACGGGCACATGCAGGACATCTTCCGCAAGAGCTTCAAGCACGCCGGATACCGCGTTCTGGTGACCGCCGATCCGGGCAGGGCCGCGGGCCGATTCCGGCAAGACGCCGACGTGGCCGACTGCGTCCTCTTCTCCGCCCAGCAGATCGGCCAGCACGCCCTGGACATGTTCAACCAATTGGGCGAAGACAAGCGAACCGAGTCGGTTCCCGCCATTCTGCTGTTGAACGAAAGCCAGCACCCGTGGAAATCGAAGGCCAACACCGCCGACCACCGCATTGTGCTGCTCGATGCCGCTGACGATGAAGCAGCTTCGCACCAGCGTCGAGAATTGCTCGTGGCCGACAGCCGATCGCCCCAGGGCGGACCTACGACGGCAGTTCGTAGTCGCCTTCTTCTCGTTCCCACGCTCCGTCCGGGAACGCCCAGGTTCGACGGCTCACCCCGCCTCCCCTGCGAAAACACCTTAGGCAGTCAAGGTGGTCAGCAGTCTTCCGCGGCACTGGAGCGTCGAGCGACGGCGTTCCCACGCGAACCGTGCGAACCAGGCTGCGGGCCCCGTTGACGGCCGCAGCCGCCGCGCTATAATGCTCACTGGCACCCATAACCGCAAGGAGCCTTGCAATGGGCAATGTCAGAGAACTGTCCGACCAAGATTTTCAGGCCGAGGTTTTGCAGTCGACCGAACCGGTGTTGGTCGATTTCTGGGCTCCCTGGTGCGGTCCCTGCCGCATGATCGCGCCGATCGTCGAGGAGTTGGCCACAGAGAACACCGGAGCGGTGAAAGTGGCCAAGATCAATATCGACGACAGCCCCAACACCGCCGCCAGCTATGGCGTCAGCAGCATCCCAACGCTGATGATCTTCAAAAACGGCGAGGTGATCGACCGCTTCGTAGGCGTCCAGCCAAAGAAACGCCTTCAGGAAGCCATCGAGCAGGCCAAGGCGTAGGTTCTGCTTGGGCCGTTGCTCCACCCGACGTTGCGTCAGATTGCACTCGGCGCCCGCCCGCATCACTGCGGCTCCTCCGCCTCCCCATACAGGTTCATCTTTCGCTTCAACGTCACGCGGTGCAGCCCCAATTCCTTGGCGGCGGCGAGGAACTGGCCGCGGTGACGCTGGAGAACGGTTTCCAAAAGCGGCGGCTCGACCAACCGCAACAGACGCTCGTGCAGATCGCCCGATTGCGACGGCTCGTCGAGCTGGCGGCGGGCCCAGTCGCGAATCATCGCGGCCAACATCGCCTCGCGCGTCTGGCCGACGTCGCTGCCCGGCGGGGTCGGCGGCGGGAGGTGCTCGGGCAGAATCGCCCCGCCACGGGCCAAGATCATCGCGTGCTCGATCGCGTTGCGCAGCTCGCGGACGTTGCCGTACCACGGCCGCCCCTCCAACGCCGCCAGCGTCTCCTCGGCCAGCGCCGGCCGCGGGCAGCCGTTCTTCGCCGAAAGCACGTCCAGGAAATGCTCGGTCAATTCGGCGATGTCGCTCGCCGCTCGCGCAGCGGCGGAATCTCGATCTCGAACGTGATCAGCCGGAAGAACAGGTCCTCGCGAAACTTGCCCTGCACCACGCGCTCGTGCAGGTTCTGGTGCGTCGCCGAAATGACGCGGAAATCGCTCCGCACCGGACGGTTCGCCCCCACCGGCAGCACCTCGCCGTACTCCAACACCCGCAGCAGCTTCACCTGGATCGGCAGCGGGATGTCGGCCACCTCGTCGAAAAACAGCGTGCCGCCGTCGGCCTGCTCCAGCAGTCCCTTGCGGGCCTGCTCGGCCCCGGTGAACGCCCCGCGGGCGTGGCCGAACAGCTCGCTCTCGGCCAGCGAAGGGCTCAGCGAGGCCACGTTCACCGGCACGAACGGCCCGTCGCAACGCCGGCTGTACTGGTGGATCGCCCGGGCGACCAGCTCCTTGCCCGTGCCGCTCTCGCCGCGGACATGCACGCAGGCCTCGGTCGGCGCGACCACCGCGATCCGCTTGAAGACCTCCTGCATCGCCGGCGACGAGCCGACCATTCGCGGCGTCCGCTCGGCCGCGGCGGACTCGGCCGCCGGCGACGCCGAAGGTTCCGGCGCCTTCAGCGCCCGTTCGATCGCCCGCTGGGCCACGTTCAGGTCGAACGGCTTGACCAGGTACTCGAACGCCCCGTTGCGCACGGCCTCGACCGCCGTGGCCAGATCGCCGTAGGCGGTGATGACGATCACCGGCACGGGCCCGCACAACTCGCGGAACTGCCGCATGGCCGACAGCCCGTCCATGCCCGGCAGCCGCACGTCCAGCACGATGGCGTCGGGCGTCTGCGCTCGTGCCGCCTGGAACGCCTGTTCCGCCGACGCCGCCACCGCCGACGTGTGCCCGAGGCTCTGAACCAGCTTGCTCAAGCCCCAGCAGATGCTCTGTTCGTCGTCAACGATCAGGATGTGTGCCATAGTTCACTTTGCCACTGGAAACTCGAAAACAAAACACGTCATCTCCCCCTCGCGCTGCCATCGCAGCCGGCCGTGGTGGCGCTCGGCGATCTGGTGGGCGACGAACAGCCCGAGGCCGAAGCCGTCGGGCTTGGTGGTGACGAACGAATGGAACAACTGATCCTGCACCGACGCCGCCGGGCCGGTGCCCGTGTCGCGCACGCGGATCGACCCGCCGGCGGCCGAATCGCGGACAATGTCGATCAGAACCCGCGGCGAATCGCATGAGCCCGTCACCGCCGCGTCCACCGCGTTGAGAATCAGGTTCGTCACCAGTTGCCGCAGCGCCTCGGGCTCGCCCTCCAATTCGATCGGCTCGGCCGGCGGGGTCAATTGCAGGTCGATTCCGGCGTGGATGCACGACGGACGCACCAGTCCCAACACCTCCTCGACCAGCGACGCAACGCCGACTCGCTGCCGCACGGCCGCGGCAGGCTGCCCGAACGAGAGGAACTGCCGCAGGTACGATTCCATCAAGCGGAGCTGCCGCAGGGCCACGTCAAGCGATTCGTCGGCCGGGCCGTGCGGGCAGTCGCGGCGGTGCAGCTCGATGGCCATTCGCCCGCCCGTGGCCGCATTGCGGAGTTGATGGGCCATCGACGCCCCAAGCTGGCCGAGCGTCCGCAGCCGCTCGTTGTGGCGAACCTGCCGCTGGTGGTCGGCCAGTTGGGCCGTCATGCGGTTGATCGACTCGGCCAGGTCGCGCAGCTCGTCGTTTCGCCGCGCCACGGCCATCGGCGTGAAGTCCCCTTGGGCGATCGTCGCCGTCTGCGCCACCAGCGTGCGAATCGGCCGCGCGAAACGCCGTGCGAGCCACGTGGCCATCGCCACCGCGATCGCCGCCGCGATCAAGCCCGCCAGCAGCGCCGGATACACCGCCTGATGAATCCGCGACGCCAATTGATCTTCGGGATACAGAATGAAAAGCGTGGCGGGCTCGGTCGCATAGGCGCGGCCCGTCAGGCTGACAAAATCGACCAGATAATTGCGGTCGCCCAATGAGATTGCCGTATACTCGATGCGGTCGCCAGCTCGGTGTGATTTGGCCATTTGCGGCCAGGTCTGTCGCAGCCGCGCCCCTCCATCGGCAGCGTGCTTTCCCGCAAGCTGCCGTCGGGCGTCAACAGCACAAACTCGGCGCCGGAGAGTCCGCTGATCTGGTCGAGCACCTGCCGGGTCTTGGGAAAGTCCGATTTGCCCATCGTTTCGACGACCCGCCGCAAGTCCTTGCTCTGCTCGCTTCGCACCCGCAGCGCGATCCAATACGCGGTGATGGCCGTCGCCAGCAACGTCGCCAACAGCACGACCGCCACCATCGGAACGAGCAATTGCAGGTGGATCGGCCACCGCACGCGCAACGGCTCGGCCGGTTCGGCAGGCGAACTCGCAGCTTGGGCGGTGGCGTTCATGGGGATCGCATCGAAAATGCCGGCGTGTGTGTCGAATGAATCGACACAACTGTCGCACGCAGCGACATGCCGGTTATTCTAGTCGGCCGTGCCTCTTGACGCAACCATTTGCGTGGCATAGGAATAGCTCGCACTGCAACGGATCGACGGATATTGGCACGCAAACTGCGTTCCTGCGGCCGGTGACACCGTGCGCCGGGTAGGGCTGCTTGCAGTTCCGCAGGCACGGTCGTACAGGCCGACCGTGCCACCCGTCGCCGATTGCCGGTGGTTGGCGGCCCGCATCTTTAAGAAGATGCCGCCCATGCCGTCGCGGGCTGTTGGCCCCGGGCTGGGCTGCGCAAAACTCGACGTGTCGGGAGCGAGCCAATTATCCGGTTTTCGCTCCAATGACCCGTCCCCGCCGGCCCCGTGCCGGTGGAGCGAATGATTGGCCACTACAGCGACGACAACCTGAAAGCAGCGTCCCCGCCGGCCCCGTGCCGGTGGAGCGAATGATTGGCCACTACAGCGACGACAACCTGGAAGCAGCGTCCCCACCGGCCCCGTGCCGGTGGAGCGAATGATTGGCCACTACAGCGACGACAACCTGGAAGCAGCGTCCCCACCGGCCCCGTGCCGGTGGAGCGAATGATTGGCCACTACAGCGACGACAACCTGAAAGCAGCGCCCCCGCCGGCCCCGTGCCGGTGGAGCGAATGATTGGCCACTACAGCGACGACAACCTGAAAGCAGCGTCCCCGCCGGCCCCGTGCCGGTGGAGCGAATGATTGGCCACTACAGCGACGACAACCTGGAAGCAGCGTCCCCGCCGGCCCCGTGCCGGTGGAGCGAATGATTGGCCACTACAGCGACGACAACCTGGAAGCAGCGCCCCCGCCGGCCCCGTGCCGGTGGAGCGAATGATTGGCCACTACAGCGACGACAACCTGAAAGCAGCGTCCCCACCGGCCCCGTGCCGGTGGAGCGAATGATTGGCCACTACAGCGACGACAACCTGGAAGCAGCGTCCCCGCCGGCCCCGTGCCGGTGGAGCGAATGATTGGCCACTACAGCGACGACAACCTGGAAGCAGCGTCCCCGCCGGCCCCGTGCCGGTGGAGCGAATGATTGGCCACTACAGCGACGACAACCTGGAAGCAGCGTCCCCGCCGGCCCCGTGCCGGTGGAGCGGTGGCCGCCGAGGATGTGGAACAAGGATCGTGCCAAGCGGCATCACTTTCTTCCGGAAATCAAGCAGGTTTTGCGCAGCCCAGCCCCGGGCCATACGGTAGATCGTTCACACCTCCAGCGAGAGGATTTCCATGCGCGTCGTCGCCCTGCCATTACACCCCACGTGCCATGCGCTCGATAAACCTACCGCCCAAGTCTCCAGATCTCCATGCCTCTCAATCTCTAAACCGCACGGCGCCTTTACGCTGATCGAACTCCTCGTGGTCGTCACAATCATCGGCATTCTGATCGCGATGCTGTTGCCGGCCGTGCAGGCGGTGCGCGAAGCGGCGCGCCAGTTGCAGTGCAAAAACAACCTCAAGCAATTGGCGCTGGCCTGCCACAACTACGAAAGCCAGATGCACGGCCTGCCGCTGCTCTATTCGTCGTCGAGCCAGTTGGGATGGATGACGCAAGTGCTCCCCTTCGTCGAGGAGGAGAGCGTCTACAACCAATACGACATCACGCTGCCCTGGTTCGACGCCGCCAACGCCAAGGTGTCGGCCGAGAGAATCTCCGTGCTGGAATGCCCGTCGAGTCCGGTTTCGCACGTCTACACGGGCATGGATGCCGCCTTTGCCGGTCTGAGCCCAAATGCGATGACGACGTTCACGGTGGCCACGACCGACTATTTTGCGATTTCCGGAGCGTCGTCGGCCACGACGGTGAAAGCCCCCAGCACGATTCCGGCCGGCTATTTCGTGGCTTACCCGAACGCGTCGCTCCAGACCGATCTTTCCGGCGTGTTCGGTGCCCAGAGCAGCACGTCGGGCTGTTACCGGTTGGCCGACACGAGCGACGGGCTGTCGAATACCGTCATGATCGGCGAGATGGCGGGGCGGCCCTGGTTGTTTGTGGCCGGCGGAGAGCAGGTGCCCCATGAGGCATTCCCCTCCTACGTCTCCGTCGGTTCCACCAATGGCGACATCATGCTGAATTACGGCATGGGGGCTTGGGTTCATAACAACAACTTCACCATGGGAACCTGGAGCCGCGACGGCGCGTTGAAGGGGGGCCCGTGCGCCATCAATTGCAGCAATTACCGCGGCATGTTCGGTTTTCATCCGCACGGGGCCTGCGCCGCCTTCGCCGACGGCTCGGTCCACTTGCTCGCCGCGGAGATGACGCCGGCCGTCTTCTTCGCCCTGGTCACCGCCCGCGCCAACGAGGTCTTCGACGGCAACAAGTACATCCGCTGACGGCCCACCGCGAACCGATGCAGCAACAAGAGGAAGAAATCGCCGAATGAATCGCAGCACACAACTCCTCGTGATGACAATGGTCGGCGGGCTGGCCCTCGGGCTGAACTCTTGTCGCCGCGGCAGCGATAAGCCCGTCTTTCCCGCCACGGGCAAGGTGTTTTACAAAGGGAAGCCCGCCGAAGGGGCGCGGGTGACGTTGGTCTCGCTGAGTGACCATGATCCGAAAAAGCCGAAGCCCGGGGGCGAAGTGGGCCCCGACGGCGCGTTTCGCCTGAGCACTTACGCGTCCTACGACGGCGCCCCGCCGGGGCGCTATGCCGTGCTGATCGTCTTTCCCTCGCCCGCTCGGAAGATCGACGAGGAAAACGCCGGCCCCGACCTGCTGCAAGGCCGCTACGCCGATCCCAAAACTACGCCGCTTCGGGCAGAAATCAAGGAAGGCAGCAACGACCTGCCGCCGTTCAACGTTCGGTAGGGCGTTGTAGCAGAACAAGTTGGACAAACGACGGACGGATTTTCAAATCCATCCTACATTGTGTAAGAAAGGTTAGTCCAAAACACGTAAGCGTTCACAGGCCGGAAACCGAGGGGGACGGAGGAGGTTTTCGGCGACAGTATCCGCCGCAGGAGAAGATATTTCTCCGAAAACCTCCTCCGTCCCCTTGCCGCCCCGTGAACGGTTAGTCCAGAACACAAGTGTTTCAACTCGTGGAGGTAATGATGTCTCAAGTCCGTTTCCGCCGATGCAGCATCGCAGTGTTTGCGCTGATCGCTGCTGCCGTCGCAATTTCTGCCAATGCTGTTTTCGCGGCCCCCGCCGCCGCGAATTCACCGAACAAAACGAAGAAGTCGGAAAAGGAGGGTCCCCGCGAAGCGGCCGTGCTATCGGAGAAGACGGTAGTTCGGGCCGACGTGCCTTACGGCAAGGACAAGATCGAGCGGCTTGACGTCTACGCCCCGCGCGACGCCAAGGACGCGCCGATCGTCGTCTTCTTTCATCGCGGCGAGTGGAGCAAGGGGGACAAGAGCGAAGCGGGTTACAAGCCGAAGTTCCTGAACGACAACGGCGTGGTTTTCGTCGCCGCCAACTACCGCTTGTCGCCGGCCGTAAAGCACCCGGCCCACATCGACGACGTGGCGTCGGCGGTTCGCTGGGTCTACGACCATGCCGCGGAGTTCGGCGGATCGCCCCACAAGATCGTGGTGATGGGCCATTCGGCCGGTTGCCATCTGGTGACGCTCCTGGCCCTCGACCCTCGCTATCTGGCCAAAGTGAAACTCCGTCCGAGCGACCTTCGCGGCGTGGTGGCGTGGAGCGGCGGGGCCTACGATCTGGTGGCCAAGGTCAAGGCGGGCGGAATGTACGGCCCCTACATCAAGAATGCGTTCGGCGATTCGGAGGCCGCCTGGCGCGACGCCTCGCCGATGGCCCACGTCGGCGACTTCAAGCCGCTGCCGCCATTCCTATTTATCTCGGTGGTGGATCGCGGCAAGACGACCTCGAAGCTGGCCGCCGAAAAACTCGCCGGCTTGATCCGCGCCGCGAAGGGGCGGGCGACGACGAAAGTGCTCGAAGGCCGCACCCACCGCAGCGCCAACGCCCTGATCGGCGCCCCGGCGATGCCACCGGCGCGATTCTGCTCGACTTCGTGCGAAAAGTGACCCGCTAGTCGGGACCGTTTATCACCTGCGCTATAGCACGTACGGTGCGCCGTCCCCTGCCAACCCGAAGCGCCAGCGAGGGCAACTCATTCGCTCGTCCTCGCTTGCGCTTCAGGTTGGTATGGGGCACAAATAGTCCCGGCCAGCCGACAAGCAGGCCCGCCACGCAAGATTTCGCCCGTTGCGGAAACGATGCTGGCAGGGAGTTTTCTGCGATCGCCGCGGCGAGATTCCCTTGGAAGAGCCATGAACCGACCTGCCGACGGGGGATTTTCTCGTTCGCTGCCCTTGGGGCTCGGGTCTAGTTGTGCTACAATCAAACCTTCAGTTATATTCCTGCCTCAAACGCGAGGCGGCTGGCAGTCGCGGCCCGGGAAAAGTGGGCTGGCGGAGGCGTCCTGGGACGCCGAGGGAGCGGGCAAGATGCCCAATCGGCGACGGCTATCGCCTGCTCCAGACTCCGGCGCCCCCTCGCAATCGTCAATAGTTAGGAGCGACCAACGATGACCGAAGAGCAGAAGCCCGCCCCGAGCGAAGCTATCGTGGCGGCGGAGAGTTGCAGCCCGTCCGCCGCCAAGCCTCCGGAGCAGAAGCCCGCCATGATCGAGGCCGTCGGGCTATCGAAGTATTACGGCGCGTTTGCCGCCATCGAGGACGTGACATTCCAGGTTCGCCAGGGCGAGGTCGTGGCGTTTCTCGGCCCGAACGGAGCCGGCAAGAGCACGACGATGAAGCTGCTGACGGGCTATCTGGCCCCTTCGGCCGGGACAGCGCGAATCGCCGGGCACGATATGACGACCGACCGCCTGGCCGGCTCGGCCCGGCTCGGCTATCTGCCCGAAAACGGCCCGCTCTACACCGACATGACTCCCCGCAGCTTGCTACGGTTTTTCGCCAGCGCCCGCGGGCTGTCGTCGGCTTATCAGCGCGAGCGGATCGACGCCGTGGTCGACTTGTGTTCGTTGGGCAGCGTGATCGGCAAGCCGATCGGCAAACTCTCCCGCGGTTATCGCCAGCGGGTCGGCATGGCCCAGGTGCTGCTGCACGAGCCCGACGTGCTAATCCTCGACGAACCGACCGCCGGGTTGGACCCCAACCAGATTCACGAAGTCCGCGAGACGATCCGCAAGCTCGGCCAGAACAAAACGATTCTGTTGTCCACCCACATTTTGCAGGAGGTGGAAGCGATGGCCAGCCGCGTGCTGTTCATCAACGAGGGCCGCCTGATCTTCGACGGCTCGATCAAGCAGTTGACCAAAAACGGCGTGCCGCTGGATCAGCGTTTCCGCGAGTTGACCGCGGCGTAGGAGAGATGAGGGATGAACGATGAGGGATGAGAGATGGAGCGGAATCCGGGGCTACAGCGGCGTGGTCGGTCCGATTTGGATCCGACCGTGCCGGCTGCGCCATCTCTCATCCGTTATCTCTCATCCTTCATCGATCGTCCTTTGTCCTTTCGCCCCCGGAATTTCCTCTAAACTCTAAGCCTCCCCCGACCATGAACCTTCACGTGTTATTGGCCGTCTTTCGACGGAACTTCAAAAGCTATTTTGCCAATCCCACCGGCTACGTCTTCATCTGCCTGTTCGTGCTGCTGGGCGCGATCGCCGCGTTCTGGACGCGCGACTTCTTCGGCAATAATCTGGCGAATCTCGATCAGCTTAGCTTCTGGTTCCCCTTCATCATGCTCATCTACATCCCCACGATCACGATGGGCATCTGGTCGGACGAGCGGAAGCAGGGAACCGACGAACTGTTGCTGACCATTCCCGCGGCCGATTTCGACATCGTGCTGGGCAAATACCTCGCCGCGCTGGGCATTTTCACCGTCTCGCTCTTGTTCTCGTTGGTCTGCAACTACCTCGTGCTGAACAATCTGGCCAGCACCGGCAGCGTGCTCGACCTTAGCCCCCGGCTCGATCTCGGCCTGTTCCTGGGCACCTACGCCGGCTACTGGCTGGTGGGGCTCGCCATGCTCGGCATCGGGCTGGTGGCGTCGTTCCTGACCAGCAACGTCACCATCGGCTTCGTGCTGGGCGTGCTGTTCAATATGCCGTTGGTTTTTCTCGGCCGCGCCGACGCCGTGGTGGGCTCCTACGGTCGAGAAGTCATACAGGCCGTCGCTCACTGGAGCATCGGCGGGCAGATGCACGACTTCAGCCGCGGCGTGTTGAGCCTCGCCGGGGCCGTCTATTTCGTCGTGATCCTCGTGGTCATGCTCTACGCCAGCATGGTGTTGATCGGGCGGCGGCACTGGTTCAGCGGTCCGTGGCGATGGTTGCAAGTCGGCCATTACCTGGTGCGCAGCCTGGCGCTGGCGGTCATCGCCGTGTGCGCGGTGGTCGTGCTCCGCGCCCACGACGTCCGCTACGACGCCACCAGCGAAAAGCTCAGTTCACTCTCGCCGGAAACGCGCGAATTGATCGCCAATTTGAAGACCAAGCAGCCGGTGTTGATCGAGGCGTTCATCAGCCCCACCGTGCCCGAGGCCTACGTGCAGACCCGGCTGAACTTGCTGGCGGCGCTCGAGGAATTGCGGGCCATCGGCGGCAAAAAATTGATTGTGAAGATTCACAACACCGATCGCTACAGCGACGCGGCCGCCCTGGCCGAAAAACGCTACGGCATCCAGCCGCACCGGGTCGTGTCGATCAATCACGGCGCCTACTCGGAAGATCAGATTTTCCTGAACGTGGCGGTCAGCCGCGGCACTTCGCGGCCGATCCCGCCGGCGTTCATTGACCGCGACACGCCGATCGAATACGAATTGGTCCGTTCGATCTGCACCGTCGCCCAGCAGAAGCGGAAGAAACTCGGGGTGTTGAATACCGACGCCCAACTCTACGGCCGCCTCAACTTCCAGACGATGTCGCCGTCGCCGAATTGGCCGATCATCGACGAGCTGGAGAAGCAATACGACGTGGTTCGCGTCGATCCGTCGAAGCCGATCACCGAGAAGTACGACGTGCTGTTGGCGGTGCAGCCCTCGACGCTCGGGCCCGAGGAGATGAACAACTTCGTCGCCGCCGTGGCGTCGGGCCAGCCGACGGCGATCTTCGAGGACCCCGCGCCGGTGTTCTGCGACGTTGCGGCCACCAGTATGCCGCGGCAACCGCCCGGCGGCATGAATCCCATGATGCGAATGCAGGCCCCCCCCAAGGGCGACATCCGCAAGCTCTGGAACCTGCTGGGCATCGATTTCTCCGACTCGAAGATCGTCTGGCAGGACTTTAACCCCTACCCGAAAATCCCCGATTTCAGCAAGGACAAGGAGTTCGTCTTCGCCGACGCCGCGCTCGGCCCGAAGACGCCGTTTCGACCGGCCAACCTCGTGCCGGGGACGAAGGAGTATGAAAAAGCATACGCGGAGTGGGCCGCCAGGCAGCCGTTCAATCCGGCCGACCCGATTAGTTCCGGGCTGCAACAAGTGCTCTTCCCCTTCCCCGGCTTCATCGACAAGCAGCCCACTTCCGAGTTGAAATTCACGCCTTTGGTGGAAACCGGCGACAAAACCGGCACCCTCCGCTACGCCGACCTCATGCAGATGTCGCCGTTCGGGCCGCGCGGCATCAACCCCGATCGCCCGCGCACTCCGACCGACAACACCTACTTCCTGGCCGCGCATATCCAGGGCAAGGTGAAACTGCCCCCGTCGATCGACGAACCGTTCAAGAATCCGGGCAAGAACGAAGGCCAAAAAGAAGGCCGTCGAAGGGAAGGTGGACGTCGTGGTGGTAACCGACGTCGACATGCTCTCGCAGGCCGTTCTTCGCTCTCCGCGAGCGGGGCGACATCCAGCAGCTTGGCGTTCATTTCCGCTTCGACAACGTGACGTTCGTACTGAACGTGCTCGACGCTTTGGCCAATGACGACCGCTTCATCGCGATTCGCAAGCGGCGGCCCGTCCATCACATGCTTGCCCGCATCGAAGAGGAGACCAAGGGGGCGAAGAAAGAAGCGGCCGACGCCCGCGAGCTGTTCAGCAGGAAATACGACGAGCAGGAACAGGCGGAACAGAAAGCCATCGACGACAAGGTCGCCGAACTGAAGAAGCAAAAAAACATGGACCTCCAGCAAATGGCGATCCAGGTCGGCATGATGCAGCAAGACCTCGAAAAGCAACGCGAGGCGAAACTCGAACAGCTTCGCCAGGAGAAAGATCGCGAGTTCAACAAGATCGAGACGAAACTGAAGGCGAAAATCGACGCCGTGCAGTCGCGTTACCTGCTCTGGGCCGTGCTGCTGCCGCCGATCTTCCCGCTGGTCGTGGCCCTGGGCGTTTTCGTCGTCCGCCGCGTCAAGGAACGCGAAGGGGTGGCGAAATCACGCTTGCGATAGAAACAGCCGTTGGGGCGGCAGTTGAACTGCCGCCCCAGCACGAGAACTCCCCTCTCCCTTTGCGAGAGGGGCCGGGGGTGAGGGCAAAGGGTGCAAGTGGACGAGACTGGCCGACGCCGATTCCCACTGCCCTCACCCTAGCCCTCTCCCAAGCGGAGAGGGGACGATAACAACCAATAATCGAAGACCGATACCCGAGAACTTCCCATGTACGAATTCATAAAGACCCTGATCTTCGTGATTGCGGCCGCGGCCGTGGCCATCGTCGCCTTGGTGAGCAACTGGCCGTCGTCGACGCCTGCCGCCCAGAGCGTGGTCAACGAGCTGCTCTACCCCGACTTCAAGAATCCGCAGAAAGTGGCCAGCCTCGAAGTGGTCAAGTTCGACGAGACCCGCGGCGAGGTCCATCCGTTCACCGTGGCGCAGGTCAAGCACGCCGGCAAAGGGCCGGTGCGCTGGTCGATCCCCTCGCACGACGACTATCCCGCCGACGCCAAGGATCAGGTCGCCTCGGCGGCCACCGCCCTGATGGGACTGCGGATCATCCAGGTCGTCAGCAACAACAAGGACGACGAACGCGAATACGGCGTGGTCGATCCGCCGAAGACGATCACCCCCGGCGCCACCGGCGTGGGCCAGCGGGTTACCATGAAGGACGCCGAAGGCAACGTGCTGCTCGACTTGATCGTCGGCAAGGAGGTGCCCGACAAGCCCGACCTTCGCTACGTCCGCAAGGTGGGCGAATCGGAGATATACATCGTTGCGGCCAAGACCGACAAGCTCTCGACGAAGTTCGAGGACTGGATCGAGCCCAATCTGCTCAAGATCAACACGTTTGACCTGAACGACGTCTTGATCCACGACTACGCCATCCAGATGGACCTCGACGGACTGGGAATCGTCGAGCGCGACAAGATCAAGCTCGCCTACAACGATGCCGGCGACCCGCATTGGAAAATGGTGGAAGACGAGCAGTTCGTGGCCGGCAAGACGCGAGGCGCGGAGGCCAAGTGGACGCCGGTGAAGATGGCCGCCGACGAGCAACTCAACGTGACGAAGCTCGACGACTTGAAAACGGCGTTGGACGATCTGAAGATCGTCGACGTCAGCCGCAAACCGGCCGGTTTGCGGGCCGACCTGAAGGTGATGGGCGACTTCACCTCGAACGCCGCCGCCGTGCAGTCGTTGGCCAGAAAGGGCTTCTACGCCGCACGGTCTGACGACGGCACAACCGAGTTGTTCTCGAACAACGGCGAAATTCATCTGGTTATGAAAAACGGCGTTGAGTACGTGCTCCGCTTCGGCCAGATCGCCGGCCGCGGCCCCGCCAAGGACGCCAACAAGAAGGACCAGGCCAAGGGCGGCGGCAAAGACAAGGAGGACACCGGATTGAACCGCTACCTGCTGGTCATGGCCCAATTCAATCCCGACGTGATTCCCAAGCCGAAGCTCGAAAGCCCTCCCGAGCCGGCCAAGGCAAAACAGCCTGAGAAGAAGCCCGACGACAAGACTGCCAAGAAGGCGAATACCGGCGAGAAGCCCGGCCAGAAACCGGCGACCGACGCCAAGGCCCTGGAAGCCCAACGGGCGAGGATCGAAAAGGAGAACAAGCGCAAGCAGGACGAATACGATCAGCAGGTCGCCGACGGAAAGAAGAAGGTCAAGGAGCTTAACGCCCGCTTCGCCGATTGGTACTACGTGATCTCCGACGAGGTCTATCGCAAAATCCACCTCGGCCGCGATCAGATCGTCATGAAGAAGCCGAAGAAGGAGCCGAAAAAGGCCGCTGCGACGGGCCACACTCCTACAAGCACGCCGCCCTCTGCAATCGACCAGTTGGAGAAGCTCAAAAGCCAAGGCCCCGGCGGGAAGAAGTAAGCAAAGCGCTTCGCTCGCCGTCGTAGCATTGCCGTTATTGGCGGTGGAATAGAAGCGGTATGAACTCGCGCAAGTCCGCCTTCCAAAGCGGCCAATCATGTGCGCCGGGGAGCACTCGCCAGACGTGGGGAATGTTTTTCTTTTCTAACGTCTGATGCAGCCGCTCGCCCACGGCTTTGACTTGATCCCTGTCGCCCCAGGAAAGCCAAAGTAGCTTCAATGTACCGCCGCGATACGTCGCTGGGAGCACATCGCCGATAGCGGGCGAGAAGCCGCCGACCCAGGCGAAGCGGTCTGGGTGTTTCAGGCCGATGCGAAGAGCCTGCCAACCGCCCAATGACGACCCGGCAATGGCACGGTGCTGAGCGTCGCCGCATACCGCGTAGTGCGACTCGACGTGGGGAATCACGTGCTCCAGCAAGTCCTGCTCGAAAGTGCCTCGTCCCTGCGCGTTTGGCATTGCCACGATCATCGGAACGATCATCTTCTCGGCGTAGAACCGATCCAACATGGGGCCGATCGCGCCCTGCTTCTGCCAGCCGTTCTCATCGTCGCCCGCGCCGTGCAGCAGGTAAAGGACGGGATACGGCGCGTCCTGCGGATAATCCGGCGGCAGATAGACCACTATCCGCTGTTTGCCGGTGAGCGCCTTTGGAAAGTCGTATTCGACAGTCTCGAACCTGCCGCGCTTGATGCCGCACCACAGAGCGACAAATATCGTGATGGAGAGGAGTGCCACGAGCAGTCCACCCACCAGCAACCAGGTCGCTCTCGCGCGCATCGGCAGCCTTTCAGCCGAAATACGTCGGCTTCTCGATCCGCGTCCCGGGTCCCACTTTCGCCCTCAATTCCTCGGCATCCAAGGCGTAGAGCGGGCTGATCTCGACCGTCACGTCGTCGGCGACTTCGGCGCCCGCCTCGCGCAGCCAGCCGCGGTGCAGCGCCGCCAACTGCATCCGCACGCTCTCCGGCGTGTCATCCTTCGCACCCGGGGCATTCTTCAGCGGGGCAAACGCCAACTGCGGATCGACCTCGACGACAATCGCCCCACGCGCCTGCGGCATCAGGTCGAAAATGAACCGCTCGAACTTGATCGCGTTCGGCTCGGCCGGCTCGATGCGGTTGCCGGATGGGTCTATGTATGCCACTTTCTTCCGCGCGATGTGGAACGGCAGGCCGTGGGAAGATCCAGGATGGGGCAGACATTCCTGTCTGCCCCGGGAAGTCTGGTGAACGGGGCAGACGGGAATGTCTGCCCCGCCAGAAACACGCCGCAGCAGTCCGGCGTCGATGACGTGAACGGCGATGCTGCCGGCCCAGATCGCCAGCGAGCCGTCGGCGTTGCGGCGATTGGCGGCTTCGTCGGGCAGGTCGCTGTACTCGATCACCGTCAGCCGGCCGTCGATTTGCACCACGTTGCCCACCCGCTCCAGCGGATCGCGTTTGGCGATTACCTGCGTCGAAAGCTCCGAGCCGGCCAGCAGGTGATAGCCGGCGAACTCCCGGCCGCAAATATCCACCAGCGGATTATCGACCTGGAAGTAGAAGAGGCGCCGGATGCCGCGGCGCTCGACGTCGTCGAGCGCGCCGCTGCGGAGCATGGCGGCCAACATGCCGCCGTGGCCGTCGGGACTGGTGGCGATCCGCCCCGGCGATTCCAGCAGCACCCGGCCGCTCTCGGCATCGACCGCGGGCATCGTCCCCTGTTGAAAAACGAACAGGTCCTCTTCCGCCAGCCCGAAACGCTTGTGGGCGGCGAAAAACTGCACGGTTTCGTCGTGCGTGGCCGCGCTGGTCATCAGGTAGAGCGGAATTCGCACGCCGTAACGTCGCCCGGCCGCCACGATCTTCTCGACGTGAATCTGGAAGAGCGTCTTGTTCGAGACCGGCCCGATCGGGAACATCCCCTTGGGATGGTCGAAGCCCAACCGCGTGCCCTGTCCGCCGGCCACCAGCACAACGCCCAGTTGTCCGGCGGCCAGCGCTTCTTCAGCACGCCGGCGTGCTTGCTCGGGGCTAAACGGATTGTCGGCCGCGTCCAACCGAAACGCCGGCGGCGGCTCCGCCCGCACGGCCAACTCCGCCACGTTTCCCCGTTGGTTTCGTCCCTCGAACAGCCGCCGGATCAGCGCAAAATCAATTGCCTCGATCTGCCGGCCCAATGATTCTTGCTCCGAGTCATCGAGCTTATCCCAAGAAGCCAGCAAATGCTCTTGGCCGAAGGGGCGGACAATCGAAAGGAGTTGTTCTTTTGTCATAATTGCTGGTGCTACAGGGAAGGCCGGCTAGCGGCGACGGGCTCCTGAGCGCGCTCGACGACGGTGATGCGCCCTCTGTGTCTTATTTCAACTACTATCGCCTTGCGTTCGTCCGTCAAAGGGCGCAGTGCACGCTCGATTGAGTCGACTGCCTTCCGAAGAGAAGCGGCATCCTGAGGACCGGGCGTTGACGGGGCTTTGGCCTTGCCCGCCAGCGATGCCGCCGCTATTTTCGTTAACGCTTGAAGCTTCTCGTCCAGTTCCTTCTCCAACTTGGTGGCTCGCGAGTCTACGTCATCAAACCGCTCCTGCAGCTTCCGGTCCGCCTCCTTGACCTCGGCCATATACGCATCGACGACGGCGTTTGTGAGCACAACTGCCTCGTGCAGATCATTCATCCTGCAAGAAACCACCAGAAGCTCCGACTTACCAGGACGGTCAACGTCTAGTGTGCCGCCAAGCCATTCGACGGCGTCTCCGCGCTCTGCCTGTCTCCTGACGCTCGGCAGCGCCGCGACCTCCGATTTGCGGAGAGCGGCCGTCAAAACGGATTTCGACACCAGCAATTCCATCTGCTTCCTTATATAGATGTCAGCCTCTTCCTTCTGGACCTTGGCTGAATCCGCGTCGAAGTAATCGGTCTCCGGCTGATACGCCACGTGAAGTGCCGCCCACGCCGTATACTTACGACCGCAGCCCGAAATCGCCACCGCGCAAGCTGCTGCCAGAACCAACATGACACCCGTTGCCTTCATAGGGCACCTCGCCGTCTGTGATCAGACATCTCCCGATACCCCGCGGCCGATAATTCTATGATGGCACGACTTGTGACGTCAAGACGGCGCCCTCTTGCCAACTCGCGCGATTCGATCTACCATCACTTGTCTATACACAAAGGAGATTCTGCCATGCGTTTGCGCTGGAATTCGGTTGTTCTTCCGTTGGTGGCGGGCCTGCTGATCTTTTCTGCGCTAACCGCCGAAGCCGACGAAGGCATGTGGCTCTTCAACTGTCCGCCGAAGAAGATGCTGAAGGAGCGATACCACTTCGACGTGACCGACGCCTGGCTTTCGCACCTGCAACACGCCGCCCTGCGGATCAACCGCGGCGGCTCGGGCTCGTTCGTTTCGCCCGACGGACTGGTGATGACGAACCATCACGTCGGCGCCGGGCGCTGGAGAAACTGAGCAGCAAGGACCGCGACCTGCTGAACACCGGCTTCTACGCCCGCACCCGCGACGAGGAATTGAAGTGCCCCGACTCGGAGTTCGACGTGCTGGTGAGCATCGAGGACGTCACCAAGCGGGTCAACGCCGCGGTCAAGTCGGCCGCCAACTCGGCCGAGGCCGAAAAGCTGCGGCGGGCCGCCATGATCAACATCGAAGAGGAGTCGTTCAAGCAGACCGGACTCCGCAGCGACGTCATCACGCTCTACCGCGGCGGGCTGTACCAGCTCTACCGCTACAAGCGATACACCGACGTGCGGCTGGTCTTCGCGCCGCAACAGCAGATCGCCTATTTCGGCGGCGATCCCGACAACTTCGAATATCCGCGCTACGACCTCGACATCTGCTTCTTCCGCGTCTACGAGAACGGCAAACCGGTCAAGACGGAGTATCTGAAGTGGAATCCCGCGTCGCTGGCGGACGGCGATCTCGTGCTGATCGCCGGCAACCCGGCCCATACCGACCGGTTCGACACGGTGCATCACCTGGAGTACATCCGCGATTGCACGCTGCCCGAGCAACTCAACATGCTGCGGCGGCGCGAGGTGCTGCTGATGGCCTTCTGCCAACGCAGCGCCGAGCACGACCGCGAGGCCAAGGAGATGCTGATGGGCGTGCAAAACGGGCGGAAGGCGCGGCTGGGCGGGCTGGCCGGCCTGCAGAACCCGGCCATCATGCGGCTGAAGCGGGCCGAAGAGCACGCCTTCCGCCAGGCCGCCGAAGCCTCGCCGCAGGCCGCCGTCTGCAAGACCGCGTTGGCCACCATCGACAAATCGCTGGCCGCGATGAAGTCGATCCGCACCGATTACATGATGCTCGAACAGGGCGCAGGCGTTCCAGTCGTCGCTGTTCGGCGTCGCCCGCACGTTGGTCCGGCTGGCCGAAGAGACGGCGAAACCCAACGCCGACCGCCTTTACGAATACCGCGACTCGAACCTGCCATCGCTGAAGCAAGGGCTATTCTCCCCCGCGCCGATCTATCCGCGGGTGCAGACCGCGCTGCTGGCCGACTCGCTCAGCGCCTATTTGGAAGCAAACGGGCAATGCGGCGGACTGAGCGATCACCAACTGGTCGAGAAGGTGATGGCCGGCAAGTCGCCCGACGAGCGGGCGGCAGAACTGGTGCAGGGCACGAAGCTGGCCGACGTCGCCGTGCGCCGCAAGTTGGCCGAAGGCGGATTGCAGGCCATCGAAGCCTCGAACGACCCGATGATCGAACTCGCTCGCCTGGTCGACAAGCCCGCCCGGCGGGTCCGCACGATCTACGAACAGCAGGTCGAGGAGCCGCAGCGCTGGGCTTACGGCAAGCTGGCCGACGCCCGCTTCGCCCTGTACGGCACAAACACCTATCCCGACGCGACCTTCACCCTCCGCCTGAGCGTCGGAACCGTCAAGGGCTACCAACAGGACGGCGTGCAAGTGCCGCCGTGGACCACCTTCGCCGGCTTGTACCGCACGGCCAAGGAGCACGATGAGGTTGAGCCGTTCAACCTGCCGAAGATCTGGCTCGATCGCAAAGACCGGCTGAACTTGAACACGCCGTACAACTTCATCTGCACCAACGACATCATCGGCGGCAACTCGGGCAGCCCGGTCGTCAATCGCGCGGGCGAACTGGTCGGCATCGCCTTCGACGGCAACATCCAGTCGTTGGTCTGGGATTACGTCTTCAGCGACGTCCAAGGCCGCTCGCTGGCCGTCCACGGCAGCGCGATCCTCGAAGCGCTGCGGAAGATCTATGACGCCGGGCCGCTGGTCGGTGAATTGACGGGAAAGGTAAGCGTTCACAGGCCGGAAACAGAGGGGGACGGAGGAGGTTTTCGGCGACAGTATCCGCCGCAGGAAAAGATTTTCTCCGAAAACCTCCTCCGTCCCCTTGCCGCCCAGTGAACGGTTACCGGGAAAGTGATAATCGTATTGACCGCAGCGCGAGGTCGTGGCGGCGTTACGCAAGACTTCAAGACACGGCACACGGCGTGTGTCGGATATGGGGGTACCCATGCATCAGCCTGTCGCGGCTGTGCTCGTGGCGATCTTTGCCGCCGTGGCCGTTGTGCCGTTTCAGGCGACGGGCGGCGCCGAGAAACCCGCCGATCCGGACACCGCCACGTTTCGGGTGCATCCGGAAACCACCTTTCAGAAGATGGTCGGATTCGGCGCGGGCTTCAGCGGCGGGCCTGGCTCCGCTGGGTTCGATGCCATCAAGACACCTGAAGACCGCAGCCGGGCGTACGATCTGCTCTACGGCAAGTCGGGCGTCCGGCTGAACGTCGCGCGGCTGACGATTTCACCCTTTGCCCGGCCGTTGGCCGACGGGCATCACTATGACTGGGCGAAGGACGAAAACACGCAAATGGTGTGGAGGCGCCTGCAACAGGTACGGAAGCGAACGAAACCGATCGTGTATGCCGTGCCCTTTTCCCCGCCGGCCCGCTGGAAAGACAACAAGTGGTTCACGGGCGGCGGCTCGTTGCAGCGAGGGCATTACCGCGATTACGCCGAGTATCTGGCCGACTTTCTGGAGTATTACCACAAGACGCTCGGCGTGGACATCGACGTTCTCAGCGTGCAGAACGAGCCCGACATTGCCGCTCCGTGGATGTCGTGTTTGTGGAGCGGGGACGCAGTTGCGCGACTTTCTCAAGATTCTCGCCCCGCTGGTTCAGCAGCGAGGATTGAAGCCACAATTGATGCTTTCGGAAGGGACGTCCTGGACCAGCGCGGGAGCGTCTGCAATCGACGCTGAAGGATCCGTCGGCGCGTCGGCTGTTGGGCATCTTGGCCGCTCACTCGTACAACCATCCGGCCGACAAGGACCGGCGGCGTCTTGCCGAGACGGCGGAAGGCGTCGGACTGCCGGTTTGGATGAGCGAGATGTCACTGATGCAGCCACCCGCTCCCGACGACCCCGGCATGAATGCGGCCCTTCGCCTGGCGGAGTATATGCACCGCGACATCGTCGAGGGGCGCGCCGCGGCCTGGATTTACTGTTTCGCAATCTTCACCTCGAAGTTTCCGGGCAGCATGGGCGTGCTTTCGCCGGCCGATGGAGAAGGTCCGCTTGAAGGGCAGGCTGATCGTCCCCAAGCGTTTCTGGACGATGGCCAATTACAGTCATTTCGTGCGGCCGGGATGGAAGCTGATGCGAATCGACGGCGCCGGCCCGGCCAATACCGGATTCGTCGATCCGGCGGGAGACCGTTTTGCCATTCTGGCGTTGAACCCGGCTTCGACGGCGCAGCGCGTCGTGTACGACTTCGGCAATCGGCCGCTCGGCGCGATCGAGGCGTTTGCCACGACGGCCAGTCTGAATTTGGGCAAGGCGCCGCCGCCGAAGGTCCAATCCCATCGGTTTGACGCGACGCTGCCGCCCAAGAGCGTCACTACGTTTGTGGGCGACATGAAACGCTGAGCACGTGTTGCGGCAAAGCGTGCGATGATAGACAATGGTGTCATGAAGCATAGCTCTTGGCTCGGCCTGCTGTTCCTTGTTTGTAGCGTGGGTCTCGTCGGATGCGGCCAAAGGGGGACGTCCACGCAGGCCTCGGTGGAGTCGCCTAAGCCAACGAAAGCGACTGCCACGGCGTTGGCCGGCTCGAAGAACTGCCGGATGTGCCACGCCGATTTCTACAAGCTCTGGTCCACCTCGCGGCACGGCCTGGCCATGCAGCCCTATACGGCGGCGTTTGCCAAGGCTAGCCTGACGCCGCAGGCAGAGCGACATCGCGATCGGGCAACACAAGTACCGTGCGGAGATCGGCCAGGGGGCGGGCTGCGTGCGGCAGATCCGGCCCGAGCGGCGAACGCAAATACCCCATCACGCAGGTCATGGGCGGCAAGAACGTCTACTACTTCCTTACGCCGCTGGATCGCGGGCCGGCTGCAAGTGCTGCCCCTGGCCTACGACGTCCACAAAAAGGCATGGTACGACATGGCGGCCAGCGGCGTGCGGCACTTCCCCGATCGCCGCGACGAGGCCCTCGATTGGACCGACCGCATGTTCACCTTCAACACCACCTGCTTCAACTGCCACGTCACCGAACTGGCCACGAACTACGACCTGGCGACCGACACCTACCACACGACCTGGTCCGAGCCGGGCATCAGTTGCGAGTCGTGCCACGGTTCGGGCCAAAGAGCACGTCCGCGCGATGGAGGCCGCCGCGCACGGGCAGCATTCCGAAAGACATTAAGATCATTCGCACCAAGGAGTTCACCGCACGCACAGATGAACGACATGTGCGCCACCTGCCATGCGAAGCTGGTGCCGCTGTCGCTGAGCTTCCGCCCGGGCGACAAGTTCTTCGATCACTTCGACCTGGTCACGCTGGAGCATCGCCGATTTCTATCCCGACGGCCGCGACCTGGGCGAGAACTACACGTATACGTCGTGGCTGATGAGCCCGTGCGCCAAGTCGGGCAAGCTCGACTGCAACCACTGCCACACGCCCAGCGGCCGGTTGCGTTTTGCAGGGCGAGACGTCGAATCAGTCGTGCATGCCGTGCCACGCCGACGAGGTGAACCGGCCGGCCGAGCACGGCCATCACGCGGCGGGGAGCAAGGGGAACGAGTGCATCGGCTGCCACATGCCGATGACGCGCTTCGCGGCGATGGGGCGCACCGATCACTCGATGCGCCCGCCCACGCCGGCCACGACCATCGCCTTCCAGTCGCCCAATGCCTGCAGACCTCTGCCACGACGACCACGACGCGGCCTGGGCCGACCAGTGGGTGCGCAAGTGGTACAAGAACGACTACCAGGCCGAAACGCTCCGCCGCGCCGAGCTGATCGACGCGGCCCGCAAGCGGCAGTGGAAACGCCTGCCGGAGATGCTGGCCGAGTTGAAGAAGAGCGACAGCGACGAAGTCTACAAGACGTCGCTGGTGCGGCTGCTGGCCGGCTGCGACGACGACAGCAAGTGGCCGGTGCTGCTCGGTCGGCTGCAAGATCCCGTCGCCGCTGGTCCGCTCGAGCGCGGCATCGGCGCTGGGGGCTCATCTGACGCCCGAGACGCATTGACGGCCCTGTTGGCGGCCGCCGCCGATCCGTCGCGGCTGGTGCGAATTCGCACGGCGATGGCGCTGGCGGCGCTGCCGCCGCAGTCGCTGGCCGACCAGCGCGATCGTGCCAGCCTGGAGAAGGCGAACAGCGATTTCATCGCGGCCATGCAGGCCCGGCCGGACGATTGGGCCTCGTACGCCAATCTGGGCAACTTCTACATGGAGCGGCCGCGACTTTCCCGCGGCCGTCGCTTGTTTTGAGACGGCGGCGCAGCTGGAGCCGCGGCAGATCGGCCCGCTGGTGAACGCCTCGATGGCCTACAGCAACATGGCGCGAGAACGACAAAGCCGAGCAGAGCCTGCGGCGTGCGCTGAAGATGGAGCCGAACAACGCCGCCGCGAACTTCAATCTCGGCCTGCTGCTGGGCGAGGAGGGCCGAACGGCCGAGGCGGAAGCAGGCGCTGCGAACCGCCCTGAAGTCCGATCCGCAGATGGCGGCGGCGGCCTTCAACTTGGGCGTGCTGCTGGGCGAGAAGCATCTGGACGAGGCGATCGCCTGGTGCCGAAAGGCCCATGACTTGCGCCCCGCCGATGCAAAGTACGCCCACACGCTGGCCTTCTATCTGCGGAAAAAAGGCGACACCGCCGCCGCCGTCGAATTGCTTCGCCGGGCGATCCAGTGCGAACCATCGTACCTCGACGCCTATCTGCTGCTCGGCGAGATCTACCAACAGCGGCACGACTTTTCATCGGCCGCGAAGGTCTATCGCGACGCCTCGCGAATCGACGGATTGCCGCCTGCGATACGCGGTCAATTGGAGACGAAGTCGCGAGAAATGCCGGCGCGCTGAAAGAGAATGGATTTGCATTCCATCGTAGGGCGGATTTCAGTCCGCCTGAAGAGCGGGGGACGGATTGAAATCCGCCCCACATCCCCTCGGCCCGCTCCCTCGCGGGTTGCCAGCGTTCTATGCTACACTGTCTCGTCTTGGAAAAGCGCCTTTCGAGTCGGAGATTGATCGATGTACAACCCACTGCTTCTGCCCGAGTTGCGGGAAATGCTTTCGTGCGGCGATGACGACGAGCTTTCGGCGGTGATGACGGAGTTGCACTCGGCGACAATCGCCGACTTCTCCGAAGGGCTGTCGGTCGAGGAAACCTGGCGGCTGTTGGATCATGCCTCGGTCGATAGGCAGGCCGAGGTGTTCTCGTTCTTCCCGTTCGACAAGCAGGTGTCGATGGTCGATGGCGTGGGACGAGAACGCATGTCGAAGCTGCTGGAGGCGATGCCCCCCGATGATCGCGTCGATCTTCTCAAGCGGCTCGACAGCGAGGTCGTGGAAAGCCTGATGCCGCTGGTGGCGAAAGCCGAGCGCCAGGACATTCGTACGCTGCTCTCGTTCCCCGAAGGAAGCGCCGGCTCGGTGATGACGACCGAGTACGCCTCACTTCCCGCCGATATTACGGCAGGCGACGCCATCGCGTCGCTTCGGCAGCAAGCTCCGTCGCGGGAGACGATCTATTCCATCTACGTCCTGGACGAGGGTCATCACCTGCTGGGCTTTGTCTCGCTGCGCGACCTTATCCTCGCCAAGCCGACCGCGCAAGTTGCCGACATCATGCAGCGGGACGTCATCTCGGTTCGCGTCGATCAGGACCAGGAGGAAGCCGCCCGCGTATTGGCGAAATATGACGTGCTTGCCCTACCCGTCGTGGACGACCGGCGGCGGCTGGTCGGCATCATCACGCACGACGACGTGATCGACGTGATGATCGAAGAAGCGACGGAAGACGCCCAGAAGATGGGCGGCGTCGTGCCGATGGTGGAAGACTACCTCGAAGCCCCCTTCGTCACCGTCTGGCGGAAGCGGGCCGCCTGGCTCTCTTGCTTGTTCATTGCCGAGCTCTTCACGTTCACGGCGTTGGCCCATTTTGAAAGTGAGATCGAGGCTATCCTCGCCCTGAGTCTGTTTGTCCCCCTCTGTATTTCGACCGGTGGAAACTCCGGTTCACAGGCGGCCACCCTGATTATCCGTGCGATGGCCGTCGGTCAGATCTCCACCAAAGACTGGTGGCGGGCCTTGCGGCACGAGCTGCTGATAGGCCTGGCGCTAGGACTGACGCTCGGCGTCATCGGTTTTGTCCGCGCCTCGATGACGCCGGCATCCGTGCTCGGAAACGCCGACCGCTGGATGCTGGCCTTGGTAATCGCCCAGGCAGTTGCCGCGATCTGCCTGTGGGGCACGCTGGTCGGCTCGATGCTGCCGCTGATCTTCAAGCGGATCGGCTTCGATCCCGGCTACGCATCGAGCCCTTTCGTCGCTACGTTCGTCGACGTTACCGGCATCGTAATCTACTTCTCAATCGCCAAGGTGCTCCTGCTGTAAATAGTTTGTGTGGCTCTTCTGGGATTTGAGCGGGTTATGGTGTTAGGTTGAGGTCGCCGCAATGGCAGTAGACGGCATTTTTGAAGTTCTGCAGATTACGGAAGCCTCGGGCCGTGTGCGTCACCCACCGGATTTTTGCGTTGATGCTCTCGCTCGTGGCGTTCGTAATGCCGTGGGTAAGATACGTCAGGATGTTCTGCAAATGGGTTTTCAGCGTCTTGCCTTGTCAATCATCGCCGGAAAACGACTGTGCAATGCCCAGCGATGCCCGGTAATGCTGCTACAGACTCGAAAAATTTGGAAAATCAAACGGTACGCATAGTGGGGGGTGGTGGTTCAGCGGCCGCGCGAGCCCTGGGAAGGGGCTCACGGGCCGCCAATCCCCTCTAGCTAAGAGTTCGCGTTTACTGGTTTAGACAAGCAAGGCCGCTTAGGGGACGGAGGAAGTTGCCGTGGCACTGTGTCCCGCTTCGCACGGCGCTTTTCCGGCAACTGCCTCCGTCCCCTCCGGATTTTCGTGAGCGTACCCCTTGGGTAACTCCCGCACAAGTGGTACAATGAAACACCGTTTGTCGAAATTGCGTTTGCCGAAAGCGATCGCACGAGACGCAAAAGTCCGTTGAGATGAGAGTTGTTTTCCAGCCCTCGCCTGGAGGGAGAGGGGACACGAGAGAAGCCCATGAATAAGAGAGAATCAGACGCCAGACTGGCGAAGGTGAAGTTGACGTTGGCCGAGAAGTGCGAGCGGCTGGCGAAGCTATCGACGAGCACTCCGAAGCGAAAGACGATGCTGTACCAGGCGGCGCGATTTCGCCGGCAAGCGGCCGATTTGACTCGACAATAGCGGAACATGGAATCGTTGGAAGGCCACCTGCTGGTCGCTACGCCGCAACTGCTCGACCCGAACTTCGCCCGGGCCCTGGTGTTGCTGGTCGAGCACAACCAGCAGGGGGCGTTCGGCGTGATCGTCAACCGTCCGGTGGGCAAGACGCTTCAAGAGTTGTGGCGAGAGGTGGGCAGCGCGCCGTGCCACAGCCAGCAGCCGATCTACCTGGGCGGTCCGGTGCCCGGCCCGTTGTTGTCGCTGCACACGATACGCGAGTTGGCCGAGACGGAGCCGGTGCCGGGGGTGTACTTCGCCGCGAAGAAACAGCACCTCGACAAGCTGGTGCTAAGCGAGGAGCCGGCGTACAAGGTCTTCATCGGTCATGCCGGCTGGGGGGCGGGACAACTGGAGAACGAACTGAAGCAGGGGGATTGGCGGACATTGCCTGCTACGGCCGAGCACGTCTTCTCGACGGCCGACGATTTATGGGAGAACGTCTTGCGGCAGATCGGGCACGACCTGCTTAAGTCGATCCTCAAGCTGGACGAGCTTCCGCCGGACCCAACGGTAAACTAACCTTTCTGCCGAGGAAACCAGCCGATGGGCACGATGCGATTCCGTGTCTTTCCAGCAGAACGCATCACGGCGGAAATGGTCCAGCAGGCGTATTTGTCGGGCATCGATCGTATCTCGTGGCCGGTGCGTGCCGGCGTCGAAGGGGGAGAGTTGGTCTTGCAGCGATCGGTCTCGGATGCGGCCAACCTGCACGTTCCCTGGCGGGTGGAGGGGCACGGGCTTCTGACGCTTGCTTCTCCCAGCCTGATCGAACGGGCCGAGCCGTATCTGCTGCCGCTGGAGTTGGCCCGCGGCACGGTCGTGCAGGTGCGGAACCAGTTGAGCGAATGGCAGGTGATCGGGCTTGTGGTGCCCGAGGCGGTTCATGCCAGGCTGGCGACGGCGGTGAAGCGGCTTTCGTGGGCGGCGGTCGAGCAGGGGGACGCCGCAGCGTCGGCCGGCCATGCGGAAGAGTCGCTCCGCGCGGCCCTCGACGCCGCCAACCTGTTGGCCGCCGCCTACGCCGAGCAGGCAATGGTGGTCCGCCGCCGCAACGAAGGGAAGCACTTCGGTTTGCTCGGCGGCGATCTCGGCGTGACGCTGCTGGACGACCCGACTTCACGGCAATTCCTGCGGTCGTTCAACGCCGCGCAGTTGCCGATCTGCTGGCGCAACACCGAAACGACCGAGGGGCACATGACGTGGACGGTCAACGACAAGCAGGTCGAATGGTGCCGCAAGCACGGGCTGAAGATCCTCGCCGGCCCGCTGCTGCTGCTGGCCGGGCAATCGCTGCCCGACTGGCTCCTGCTGTTCGAAGACGACTTCGAGAGCGTGCTGGAATGCGTCTCGGCGTTCATCACCGCGGCCGTCGAGCGGTATCGCGGCAGGGTCGATTACTGGATCTGCGCCGGGCGGGTCAACGCCGCCGAGGTGCTGGCGCTTTCCGAGCATGAGCGGCTGCGGCTGGTCGTGCAAACCATCGAGTTGATCCATTCGCTGGATCCCGGCACGCCGACCGTGGTTTCGTTCGATCAGCCCTGGGCCGAGTACATGCGGCAGCAGCACTCCGATTTTCCGCCGCTGCAATTTGCCGACGCGCTGGTTCGCGCGGGGCTCGATCTGGGCGGGCTGATGATGGAGATCAACGTCGGCTATCAGCCGGGCGGCACGTTGCCGCGCCACCCGCTGGAGTTCAGCCGGGAGTTGGACTGCTGGGCCAAACTGGGGCTGCCGTTGTGGCTGTCGCTCTCTGCGCCCAGCGGCGAGCATGGCGACCCGCTGGCGCAGCGAAGGGCGACGATGCCGCCGGGCGGTTGGACGCCGTTGGCGCAGCAGCGATGGGCGGCGCGGTTCGTGTCGCTGGCCTTGGCGAAGCCGCCGGTGCAGGGCGTCATCTGGAACCAGCTCTGCGACAGCAAGCCGCACGATTTTCCGCACGCCGGCCTGTTCGACGCCGACGGCCAGCCCAAACCGGCCCTGCGGATGCTGGCGGCGATTCGAAAAACGCGCCTGACGTAGGCGGCCGCCTCACGCTTCTCCGCAAGGCCATTCCTGTTGCTCCTGGCGGAGCGGGCCGCGTTCGTGCCAAATCAGCCATGCCGCGAACAACAGGACGGCAAGCGGCAGCAAGAGCCTGCCCGCTGGGAATACTCGGAGCACGGCCTTTTCGACGTCGCCGGAAGGCAACAGCGCGAGCATCGCCCAGGCGGTCAGCGTCAGCCAGCGGGCGCGCTTCTCGTCGAAACTGACGATCACCGCCCAAGCGGCCGAGGGCGCGATGATGCCGTAGGTGAGTTGTTCGCTGCCAGGACCGAAAAATAATTGCCACGACACCCAGATCGATAGGATCAGAAGAAGCAGGCGGTTCCAGGGGTGTTCGCGACAGTGCTAAGCTTCCCCTGCCATTGCAATGGGGAGGCGTTCCAGAGACGAAATGTCCGTTCGCAGGATGCTGCTCTCGTGGCGACGATATTGCCACCAGCACCAGCAGAACACGCCGGCGACCGTGATCAATTGCAATCGCCCGGTAGACGAGCGTCATTGACCGGCGAACGAAGCGTGTCCCAAATTGTCCATGCGTCGCGGTAGCCGGCACCAGCGCCCTGCAACGGGCCGGTCAGAGCGGTGTACCACTCGTGGTACTGCCACGCAACCGTGCTCGGCGGCCGGGTCAGGAACGGAACCAGTGCCAACACTGCGCAGGCGACCGCAAATCGCCAGGCCAATTGCCGCGGCCAAAAGACCACTAGCAGCATCACGATCGCCAGCGGCCAAATCTTGATGAACACCGGCACGGCCAGCAGAATTGCTGCCGAGGACCATCGCTGCCGGACGATGGCCGCCAGGGCCAGCATGATCGCGGCAATGATGATGGCGTTGCTCTGGCCCGACCAGACGCCCACGACCGAGCCGGGCAGCGCGAGCATCAAAAACAGGCTCTCCCGTTTGGGCGGCCAATCGCCCGGCAGCACGTCGCGGACGAACACGTGCAAAGCCCAAACCAGCAGGACGATGCTGGCGAGGTCCCAGATCATCGTGCCCAGCCGAGCGGGCAGATAGGCCAAGGGGCGTGAAGGCGACCGCGAACGCCGGCGAATAGCGATAGCCGTCGATGCCTTCCGTCTGTTGGTAATCGGCGTAGAGCGACTTGTCGGCCCACCAATGATGCGAGCCGGCGGCGAACTGCGGATAGACGGAGTGCGGGTTAGTGCAAACCGCTGACTTCACGCACACGGCCACGGCCAGGCACGCCCAGAACGCCAGCGCTCGGCGCAGGTGTCGGTCGGTCAGCAAACGGCAAGAAGTCATTGCCATGTCGATTGGTCCGCAATTGTCCCACCCCACGTCCGACCGGACGAGGGGAGTCTAGGGGAATGTATTCGTTCGGTCAAGGAAGGCAAGGGCGTTCGTTTGTTTACCACACACTCGTTCATCGGCAAAGCGCAATCTACCCCCCCGCAGACGCAGTGCAGACTCCACTTGAACTGCGGAGCGATTTCGGCGATACTGCCGTAGCGATTTTCCAGAATCCACTCTCCCCTATTTCCGCGATCTACTATCATGCCCAGCAACGATCCAGTTCAAGTTCATTGGCACGAACACGCCGTTTCCCGCGAAGAGCGGGAGAAACTCAACGGGCAGTCCGGCTGCGTCGTGTGGTTCACCGGCCTGAGCGCCTGCGGCAAGAGCACCGTGGCGAATCTGCTGGACCATCGGCTGCACTCGATGGGGCTGCACAGCTTCGTGCTCGACGGCGACAACATCCGCCACGGCCTGAACGCCGCGCCGGGCATGCTCAAGGAACGCCACGGCGAAGAGTTCGCCAAGCGGTTTGGGCTGGGCTTCTCGGCCCAAGACCGCGAAGAGAACATCCGCCGCATCGGCGCGGTGGCGAAGCTGTTTTGCGACGCCGGCCTGATTGCCATTACCGCCTTCATCAGCCCCTATCGGGTCGACCGCGACCGGGTGCGGGCGTCGTTGGCGACGGGCGATTTCTTTGAGATCTTCGTCGATGCCCCGATCGAAGTCTGCGAAGCCCGAGACCCTAAGGGACTTTACAAAAAGGCGAGGGCTGGGGAACTTAAGGGCTTTACGGGAATTGATGATCCCTACGAGCCGCCGCTGAAGCCGGAATTGATGCTTGATGCCGGACGGAAGTCGCCGGAAACGCTGGCCGACGAAGTGCTAGCATGTCTGAAAGCGGCAGGGAAGATCCCAGGATAGCGGAGCGGTGGGACGGAGGAAGTTGTTCGGTGACGGTTTTCTCGGCAAGGGAAGACGTTTTTCCGAAAACCAAGTCCGTACTCTTCACCCTCCGCGAATCTGCGGCATTTCCGCAACGGTCGTATTGACTGAATCGGTCCTATGGCCGAAAATGGGTGGACATCGACGGGCCGCTTTGCGGGACTGCGGAACGGGCCGGTGGAACGCCGTCGAAGCGACGCTTCTCGTTTCTAGCTTTTTGGCCGGCCTTGTGGTCCGCCGCTCGCGGGACGCGGCTTAGAAGAGCAACAGACATCCAAAGCGATAGTATCCCATGACCGTGATTGCCGACGAGGAATTGCAGCCGCGGGCTCAGGCGGCGCTTGTCAAGCAGCCCATTCTACGAACTGCGCGACTTGCAGGTGGAATGGCGCGACGACGCGCTGCGGCTGTCCGGCTGCGTTTCCAGTTTCTATCACAAACAACTTGCCCAGGAGGTCGTTCGTTCGGTTTGCAGAGACACCCTGGTGATCAATTCGATCCGCGTGGAGCATTGACGAGGAAGACGTTCCGTAGTCCGCCATAATCGTTTTTGTCACCTGTCGGGAACAGGGACGTTCCTTAGTCGCCATCCGTTGTCGCCGGTGTAGGGAAACGGTTTCTCCGGCGGCAAACGAGGAGATCGCCATGGAAGATTTGCGAGTTCGCCTGCACTGCGATGGACGGGTTTGCCGAAGTTGTGCCCGAAACGTTGGAGGAGGCCGAGGAGTTGGCCGCCTCGATCGAAAGGGCCGTGCAGTGCGAAACAGGCAGGGGAGTCGCCGACCTGACGGTCGAGGTCGGCCCCAAGGGTGTCGCTCCGAGGACGCTGCGACACCTACTACACCAAGCAACTTGCCCAACACGCCGCCATGCGCATGCCCGGCGGAGACCGGCTGGTTAACAGCATCGAGGTTTCTCGAGAACCGGCGCTAGCATTATCGGCTTCGTTGGACGTAGAATGGATCCTGAATCCGTCTGCCAGCCTGGACGGATTCGGAAATCCGTCCTACGTGTTGGGGTCGGCAGTACAACTGCCGCCCCGACAAGCGTTCGATCCCACCTTACCCTCCCACCGAACTCTCACTCTGGAGTGCCGCGATGACCACGCCAATGGTGCGTCTGCTGTTCGTGCGTTTTTGCCGCAGGTCTGATGCTGAGTCTTGCGCCAAACTCGCCGGCGGCGGTAACGCTGCACGTTGCCCGAGACGGCAACGACGCCTGGTCCGGCAAGGCTGGCGCAGTCCCAACGCGGCCGGCTCGGACGGGCCGCTGGCGACGCTGGCCGGCGCCCGGATGCCATTCGGCGACTGAAAGCCACGGCGGTCGGTCGTGGTGAAGGTGGCCGACGGCGTCTATTCTCTCAATGAGTCACTGGTCTTCGAGCCGCAAGACAGCGGCACGGCGGCGGCCCCGATCGTCTATCGAAGCGGCCGACGGGGCGCACCCGGTGTTTACCGGCGGGCGGAAGATTCGAGGCTTCGTCCGCGACGACGGGCGGCCGGTGGAAAGTCCATCTGCCCGAGGTCGAGGCCGGCCGGTGGTACTTCGAGGATCTGTACGTCAACGGCCGCCGCGCCGTCCGCGCCCGGTCGCCGAACGAGTTCTACTACTACATGACACGCGCGGCGGGGCCCGTAGCGAATCCTGCCACCGGCAAGACCGAGGCGCTGCCGAATCGGGCGTTCGTGGCCGATCCGAAGGACATTGCCCCGCTGGCCGCTTGCCGAAAGATCAACTGAACGACGCGGTGATCGTGGCGTATTTCTCTTGGGAGAACTCGGTGTCGCGGGTCGCGTCGGTCGATCCGAAAACCGGCACGGTCGTGCTTGCCGGCGACACCGCCTGGCCGCTTCTGAGTTGCGGACCGCGTCAGCGCTACCACATCGAGAACGTCAAGGCGGCGCTCGACGCGCCCGGCGAGTGGTTCCTCGATCGCGGCGGCGATCTGTTCTACATTCCGCTGCCCGGCGAGGACATGGCGAAGGCGGAAGTCGTCGCTCCGGTGCTGACCGACTTGGTGCGGTTCGCGGGCGATCCCAAGAGCGGGCGATTCGTCGAGCACATCACGCTGCGAGGACTGTGGTTCCAGCACGCCGGTTTCCGCTGCCGGCCCAGGGGCATGACAACTTGCAGGCGGCGGTCGAGCATGCCGGCGGCGATCACGGCCGACGGCGCGAAGCACGTGACGCATCGAGACTGCGAGGTCGCCCACGTCGGCGGCCATGCCGTTTGGTTCCGCCGCGGCTGCCAGGACTGCCGCGTCGAGCGATGCCTGATCCACGACATGGGCGGCGGCGGCGTCCGCATCGGCCAAGGCTGGGAGAACGAGAACCCGAAGGGCGCCGACGCCACCGGGCACTGCGTCGTCGACAACAACATCATCCGCTCCGGCGGACACCTCGATCGCGGCGCGGTGGGCGTGTGGATCGGCCACAGCGCCTACAACCAGGTCACGCACAACGACATCGGCGATTTCCGCTACACGGGCGTCTCCGTCGGCTGGCGTTGGGGCTATGCCGCCCAGCGAAGCCCATCACAACACGATCGAGTTCAACCACATCCATCACCTCGGCTGGGGCGTGATGAGCGACATGGGCGGCGTCTACACCCTGGGCCCCTCGCCCGGCACCACCGTGAGCAACAACGTCATCCACGACGTCTATTCCTACGACTTACGGCGGCTGGGGGCTGTATAACGACGAGGGCAGCAGCGGCATCGTGATGGAGAACAACCTCGTCTACAACACCAAGACCGGCGGATTCCATCAGCACTACGGCCGCGAGAACATCGTCCGCAACAACATCTTCGCCTTCGGCAGGGAGGGCCAGTTGCAGCGGTCGCGCGTCGAACCGCATCTGTCGTTCACGTTCTCGCACAACATCGTCTACTGGAACGGCGGCCGGCTGTTGGTCACGCTATTGGAAGGACGCCAACGTGAAGCTGGAGAACAATCTGTACTACGACGCGTCCGGCGGCGCCGGTGCAGTTTCGACGGCATGACGTTGGCCCAGTGGCAGGCGTCGGGCAAGGACGCCGGCTCGATCGTGGCCGATCCGAAGTTCGTCGACGCGGCGCATTTCGATTTCCGCCTGCAGCCGGACTCGCCCGCCGAGAAGATCGGCTTTCAAGCCGTTCGATTTCAGCAAGGCGGGCGTGTACGGCGACGCAAAATGGGTGAAGGCGGCGGCGGTCGAGTATCCACCGGTCCGCTTCGCTCCGGCGCCTCCATAACCAACGGAGGGGGACGGAGGAATATGTCGGGAAAACGGAGGCCGTTGTCGAGCATTTCTTGCGACAGCCTCCTACGTCCCCTGCCCATCGCCTGTAACACTTTCCCGGCTCGCGCATTGTTCTTGATGAGATGACGCTCGAAGCAATGCCAGCGCCGAAGCGGCCGGGAGACGATCTGGTGGTACGCGCGCGCACCGATCGCGAAGCCTTTGGGCAACTGTACGACGCCCATTATCCGGCGGTCTTCCGCTATTGTGTCCGGCGGCTTTTCGTCCGCGCGGTGGCCGAAGACGTGACCTCCGAGGTGTTTTTGACGGTGGCGTCGAAGATACCGCGGTTCGCCGGCACGACGGACGAGGACTTTCGACGTTGGGTGTTCCGCATCGCCACCAACGAAGTCAACGCCTACGTGCGTCAGACCAAGCGGCGACGAGCGCCGCTGGAGGCGGCGGCCCGCAGCGGAACGTTGCCCGCGGTGGCCGGCTTGCCGTCCGAGCAGTCGGGCGTCGAGAGGCTCGATTGGCCGGTGTTGTGCCGGGCGATCCTGACACTGAAACCGCGAGACCAGGCGTTGTTGCACCTGCGATTTTTCGAGCGGATGTCGCACGAGCAGATCGCCGGGGTTTTGCAGGAGCGCACGGCGACGGTCCGCGTCGGCCTGAGCCGGGCGCTGGAGCAGTTGCGACGTCGATTCAACGAATCGTACTCCTCGCGCTCCGCGCGAGGGAAGGATGTGACCTGAAGTTGCCTCACGCGGAGCGTGAGGAGTACATGGTAGTCGAAATCGTTATGACAACCAGCCATGAACCTTGACGAGAACACTTTCGCACGTCTGATCGAGCAGGCCGACGCGGACGCTGTGCCGCGGCCGGAGCACCAGCAGGAACTGCGGAAGCAGGCGCTGGCGGCGTTCGATCTCGCGCAGGGGAAGCCGACTCGTCGAGTGTCTTACCCAAACTATCTGTCCGATTGGAGGTGGATCATGCGTTCTCCCGTTTCTCGCATCGCCGCAACGGTCATATTCGTGCTCGCGATCGTCGGCGTGGCCCTCTGGTTCCACGGCGGCGGCGCTACGTATGCCTTGGCCGATTTCGTCCAGCCGATCATCGACGCGAAGAGCGCCACCTGCAAGACGACCGTGGAAATGAAAGGGATGCCTCCACAGACCGGCGAGATGATGGTTGACGGTCCCGGTCGATTCCGCCAGACGATGCCGGGCGCTGGGGTGATGATCTGGGATTTGGACCAAGGAAAAGAGCTTAGTCTGGATACCGCGAAGAAACAGGCGGTTCTGCTCGACATCGCCAATATGCCGAAGGAGAAGAAAGAACAACAAAACCTGTTCGCCTGGCTGCAATCGCTATTGCGCGAGGCGAAGGAGAAGCCGGGCATGAAACGTGAGTCGCTCGGCCAAAAGAAGATCGACGGCCGGCTGGCCGTTGGGTATCGCATCAGCAACCGCCTGCAAACGATCGAGTTGTGGGGCGATCCGAAGACCGGGCAGCCGATCCGGGTCGAATGGAAAACGGCGATGTTTCCCAACATGAACATGATCCTCAGCGACTTCGCGTTCAACGTGAAATTGGACGAGTCGTTGTTCAGCATCGTGCCGCCGCCCGGTTACACGACGCAGACCATGCACATTAACGCCGCTCCTGGAACGGAGAAGGATCTGATCGAGACGTTCCGCCAGTACAGCGAACTGACGGGGGGCGTCTTTCCGGAATCGCTCGACATGACGGGAACCGTCTATGGCCAGGCCTTCAAGAACCTCGTCGGAAAGATCAGGGCCGAGAACATGAAGAAGGGGCTGAAAGAGCCGACGGCGCAGCAAAAGCGGGAAATCATGGATGCCACCGTCGAGTTCTCGCGCGGCGTGACGTTCGTCCTGACACTGCCGGCGGACGCCGACGCCCATTACGCTGGCAAGGGCGTCTCGAAGGGCACGCCCGATCGTCCGATCTTCTGGTATAAGCCGGTGGGCTCGCAGAAATATCGCGTGATCTACGCCGATCTCTCGGTCCGCGAAGCCGAGACCGCGCCCAGAGCGACCAATGCAAAGCCGGTCGCAGGCCAACCCGGCTACACCGCGCCGAAACCGAACCCGACGGTATCGCTAGAGGATTTCATCAGAGCCCTGCGCACATCCGCCCAGAGCAACAAGGGGATGTTCCCCGACAAGCTCGGAAGGAACGAGATTATGATGGGGAGCGGAGCGGAGATGGAAAAGGCGATGGACAAGATTGCGGCAAAGTACGGCGGCAAGAAGGGGCTGAGAGAGAAGTATGGCAGGACGCTTCCGCCCGCCATCATGACCGAGCTTTCAAAAGCCGGGATGCCGTTCATGGATAGGGTAATGCGGGGCGTAGCGTTCTACGAGTCGCTGACTGCGGCGAACGACGCCCACTATGTCGGCAAGGGCGTGAAGCTCGACACGCCCGATCGGCCCATTTTCTGGTATAAGCCGACGGGATCGAAGAAATACCGCGTCGTCTACGCCGATCTCTCCGTCCGCGAGGCCGACACCGCCCCCAACGGGATCAATGCAAAGCCAGTCCCAGGCCAACCCGGCTATACGGCGCCGAAGCCGAACCCCGCGGTATCGCTGGAGGTGAAGCGGCCTTGGTTGTCTAGGCCAGTCAACGCGAATTCTCAGATAGAGGGGATTGGCGGCCGTGATTGCCCTGTGAATAGCCTCGCTTGGTCAGATGTTCGAGAATTGTCCAACCAGCCTCTGTAATGTTGCGGTGATTGAGGGCGACATCGACGTCGATGCTACCAATGTGCTTTGCACTGCCTGCCGGCAACAGCAGGCCAGGCACCCAGCCTCCGACAATGACCATGTCACCGCGATACTCACCCGGCAGGCGGACGAGTTCCAACATGACAGAGTGGGCGGCCTCTACCGCATCAGCCGTGTAGTCAACACGCAAATTCACCATGTTGGTTGGACGACCTTCCGCAAGATGGTTTCGGCCGCTTCCTCACCTCGCCCACGGAACCCAAGAAGGTCGAGATAGGTCTGGATCGGGGAGGTAATGCGAATGTCGTCAAACTCCTCGCTGGACTTTTGCAGAATGTCCCCTCTCCCTCCGGGAGAGGGCTAGGGTGAGGGCTTCAGAGTGAGAAATCGACTTGTCTTACGTCCGCATGTTCCCTAGGCCCTCACCCCCTGCCCCTCTCCCAAAGGGAGAGGGGAGTGATTTGCAAAAGTCCACTCCTCACTTCTTGCCATCACGCCGTCGTCATACGGTTCAAACAGCGTCACGTTTGGCCCGCTGGCAACCGGTTTGAGTCCGATCGTAACCGTTCACTGGGCGGCAAGGGGACGGAGGAGGTTTTCGGAGAAATATCTTCTCCTGCGGCGGATACTGTCGCCGAAAACCTCCTCCGTCCCCCTCTGTTTCCGGCCTGTGAACGCTTACGTCCGATCCGCTCAACAACCTCACTGATGCGATCAGACACATAAGCCATAGCCCGCTGGTAGCGAACGGCTCGGAACGTGTCAATGGGTTTGAGACAACTGCGGTACGAAATTAGTGTCGCGCGGTAGTTGTAGCATACGGGGTTCCGGCCCATCGGCCGGAGGGTTAATCCAAACTTCAGTCGGCAGCCCGAGCGGTCGTGGCGGACGCAGGACGAATCGCTCGGGATGAGCGGCGTGGGCCGCAGTCAGCACCGCTTGTCGGCCAGCCAGCACGGTGTCGGCCTGACCGAAGTGGACCATCGCCGGCGTCAGCAGGCCCAGGCCCCAGTGGTGATGCTCGTGGTTCTGCCAATGGAAGAACTCGCCGCAGAACTCCAAGCCGTGTTCGATGCTGGTGAAACGGTCGGGGAACTCCGGTCGGTACTTGAGCGTCTTGAACTGGCTCTCCGAAAACGGGTTATCGTCGGAGACGTGCGGCCGGCTGTGAGACTTGGTGATCCCCAACGTGGCCAGGAGTTGGGCCACGGTCTGCGAACGCATCGACGGCCCGCGATCGCTGTGGAGCGTCAAGCGGTCGCGGGCGACGCCCTCTTTGACGACCGTTTCGCGGATCAACCGCTCGGCCAGGTGTTCACTTTCGCGGCTGGCCAGCATCCAGCCGACGACGTAGCGGCTGAAGATGTCGAGAATCACGTATAGGTGGAAGTAGGTCCATTTCGCCGGCCCCAGCAGCTTGGTGATGTCCCAGGTCCAGACCTGATTGGGCGCGGTGGCCAGCAGTTGCGGCTTGTGGTAGGTCGGGTGTCGCAGTTGGTCGCGTCGCTCGCGGACTTCCTTCCGGGAGTCCAGGACGCGGTACATCGTGCGGATCGAGCAGAGATATTGGCCCTGATCCAAAAGTGCCGCATAAACCTCGGCCGGAGCCTTGTCGGCAAACGGCTCGCTGTGAAGCACGTCGAGAACCTGTTGCCTCTCCTGCTCGCAGAGCGCCGCGGCGGCGAGGGCCGTGGCGTGGTTGCGGGCTTGGGCGGCTTCGACGGACGGCGCCGATAGAGCGTTGCGCGGGGCACGCCCAAACTGCGACAGGCCGCTGCCGTGCCCACCTGCGGAGAGAGTTCTTCGATGGCTTTCATGGCTCGCTCCCGTCGTTGTCTGGCGGCGGCAGGGGAATCCCCAACATCTCCGAGAGTTTTTTTTGGACCTCGATGATCGTCTCGGCCTGGCGGAGCTTGGCCGCCAGCCGTTGGGTTTCTCGCATGAGCCGCTGGTTCTCGGCGATCAAGGGGGCATCGGGGTTGGCCTTCCGCCCGCGACGCTTGGGAGTCAGTCCGGCCAGCGTTCCTTCGTCGCGCTGCTGCCGCCAGGTGCTCAGGAGCGACGAGTACAAGCCCTCGCGGCGCAGCAACGCGCCGAGTTGGCCGGACTGCGGCACAGCGATCGGCCTCGCAGAGAATGCGAAGTTTGTACTCCGCGGTGAACCGCCGCCGTACCGGCTTCTCCGAGACGGCCGGGTCAGGGATCCGCTTTCCGTTGCCAGCGGCGAGGCCGCCCGGCCCCGCGGCGGCGGCCATGGCGGGCAGAACTCCAGTCGGGCTACGCCCTCCTTCCGTTCTGCCCGCCACGGCCTCTTCCATTCCCAACATCCTTGTGTTCTCCATCTCTCTACCACCTCCTTACCCTCTACTGTAATAAACAAGGAGGCAGTTGTCTCACCCATTATTGGCACGGAGGGGCTAGCGCCGACCGCGCGGCCGTTGAGAAGCCGACCAAACAAACCCGGGCAGGGCGGTGAACGCATCAGGACCGTGCTCAACAATGAAATACTGGCGGTTGTCTGGTTCAGACATCGGAGTATCTCTGTTAGGTTCTTTCAGGTCCACTGGCATGGGAGCGGGATGGACAAGATAGTATTCTGGCCTCCATCTTGACGGGAACAACTACCTGATCGCCGGGGGTGATGTCTTTTCCATTGCTCTCTCGATTCTCCGCAACGCTCGCTGCCGGCCGAGAATCGCCAGCGTGTCGAACAGCCCTAGCCCGACCGACTTGCCGGTCACGGCGACGCGGACGGGGTGGATGATCTGGCCGATCTTGATTCCTTCGGCGGCGACGAATTGTTGCATCATCGCTTCGAGCGTCGGCACGTCGAACGGCTCGGTCTGCGGCCAGACGATCGCGGAATTTGGTCAACAGCGCGGCGGCGTCGGCGGTTGCGAACGTGCTTGTCGAACGAGGGCTCGTCGTAGGTCAGTTGATCGTCGGCGCGGAAGAAATCGTCGAACGCCAGAATGTCGCCGGCCACTTTGATCCGGTCGCCGGCGGCGGCGATGACCTTTTCGACGATCTGCCGCTGCTCGGCTGCGATGGGCGATGCGAACCAGCCCGGCTTTTTCGAGAAACGGCGTTACCAGCGCGATCTTTTCGCTCCGCCGAAAGCTGCTGAAAGTGCCAATCCTCGAACGCCTGGAGCTTCTTCGGGTCGAAACTGGCCGGCGACTTCACCACCCGCTCCAGCGAAAACTTCTCGATCAACTCCTGCGTGCGAAAAATGCTCGGTCTTGTCGTCCAGCGACCAGCCCAGCAGGGCCATGTAGTTGACGATCGCCTCGGGCAAGTAGCCGACGGTGCGGTAGAAATCGACGATGACCGGATTGAACCCGTCGGCATCGACCGCGTGGCCGATCGCCTGCGGCGATCTTGCGGCCGTGTTCGACCAATTGGGCGAAGTCGCGGTTTTTCAGATATTTGTCGAGCTTCCGCTTGCTCAGCTTGTTCTTGCTGCCCGGCTCGGCCACGAACGGCAGATGGGCGTAGATCGGCCGCGGATAGCCGAGGGCTTCGAGGATGAACACCTGCCGCGGCGTGTTCGACAGATGCTCCTCGGCGCGAATCACGTGCGTGATCTGCAATTCGTAATCGTCGACCACGTTGGCCAAGTGGTAAAGGCACGTGCCGTCGGTGCGCTGGATGACGTGGTCCTGCTCGCGGGCCCAATCGAACTCGACCCGGCCGCGCACCACGTCGTCGAGCACGAGCGTGCCCTCTTGCGGCATCTTCAATCGCACGACGGCCTGGCGGCCTTCGCTCTCGAAGCGCGCCCGATCGGCCGGCGTTTCGGCCATGAAGCGGCGGCTGTAGCGGAACTGCCGCTTCTCGCTGCTCGGCGGCGGCCCGTTCCGCTTGAATCTCTTCGGTCGTGGCATAGTCGTAATAGGCATGGCCGCCGGCCAGCAACTTCTGCACAGCCGCCTGATAGCGGTCCAGCCGCTGCGACTGATAGTAGGGAGCGAACGGGCCGCCGACTCGCGGGCCCTTCGTCCCAGTCGATCCCCAGCCAGTGGAGGCCGTCGAGGATCGGCTGCAACGCCTCCTCGACGTTCCGCTGCTGATCGGTGTCGTCGATCCGCAGAATGAACTGCCCGCCGTGTTGCCGGGCGAAGAGCCAATTGAACAGCGCGGTGCGTACCCCGCCGATGTGCAGGTATCCGGTGGGGCTGGGAGCGAATCGGGTGCGAATGGCATGGTGGATAGTGGTAGTGGAGTGGGTAGTGATAGCTGATCGGTTGATTAGCGACTGGAGATCATAACCCATGAATCGGCAACAGATGCAACAATCGAGGCAAGCGTTCCACATCGTCACCCGATGCAGACTGCATGCCGACCACCTACTCCCACTGCCCACTACTCCCCTTTCTCGCGTTCCCGCCGCTCGCGGAGCAGACGCTCTTTCAGGGCCTTGCGCTCGGCCTTGGTCAGCTTGCGGTCGACCTGCGGTGGGTTGAAAGCGGGCCAGGCGCGGGCTTCGCTGCGGCGCGGGGGCGGCCTTCGCTACGGGTGCGGCGGCGGGCTGCGGGGCGGGACGCCGGTAGGTGGGCTGCGGAGTCGGGTGCGGAGGGTCGACCGTTCGCCAGCGGTCGCCGCCGGCCGGCAGCACTTTTACCTCTTCGTCCGGCGCTCGTCGGCCTGCCGCGGCTCGGGATGCACGATGAGTCCTTGGGCGTCGAGAATGACATAGCGGGCGTGTAGCCCCATCGCGGCCAAGAGCATCAGTTGGCCGGCCATTTCGCTGCCTGCCCGGAACATCACCTCGCCGGCGACGGTCCCGATCGGTCTCCAGCCGAGATAGTTGGCCAGCGCCAAACCGTAAGCGATCATGGCGGCGGTCAGGGCGGCGATCGAAAGCCGGCTCGGCCGCATGTCCAACAACAGCCGCGAGCCGACGGCCGCGAAGACGAGGACATAGACTGTTACCCACCAGAGCGTGCCATCACGAAACAGCGGCGTGCCGCTCCAGCCGATCATCAACTCGCGGAACCCCTCGCGAAGGCTGGCGGCCTGATCGGTGGCCATCAGCAACCAACAGCCCGCCGCCCAGAGCCAAACGCGGTATCGCCCCTGGTAGTCGTCGGTGCGGTGGCGACGCACGGTGTAGGTCAGCAGGGCCGCAACGGACGCGGCCAGCAGAGTGAGCGAGGAGAACCAACAGGCAAGGCTGCCTTTGGCCCCGATGTCGAGCGCGGCGGCAACCGCCTTCCCATCTGGCCGCCCGTCCAAGCGACCAAGTATAGGCGGCTTCTAATCCGACGATGATCGCGGCGCCCGCCAGGCACAACAGCACCAACACCGGCAGCCGGCGCGGAACCAGATCTCGCAATTGCCACTGATGTTCGAGGAATTCGGCGTTTCCATAGTATTGCGACTTTCCTTGCGAGTCGTCCTCGGGCCAGACGCCGCGGGGGGAAGTGTCGTCCGCGTCGGATAGATCGTCGGCCAACAGCCGGCGACGGCGGTCGTCGCGCAAGCCGCTACGGCGGAACGAACTGGAGGCTTCGAGCGGCACGGGAGTACCAGTCGGGGTGAAAGCGCGCTATTCCAGTCTGAATTTCGGCATATCGTCGTCGGCAACTCCACTACGGCAGTGACAATCGTCCTAAGCTGCCCACATCTCGCATACTTCCAAACGGCAGTAACGGGCGGTCCGCCGTTGTTGATAGCCGGCATGTTGCTCTTGGCCCAGCAACGCCGTCGCCGTCAGCTCCGGGTTAGCCGGATTATTCATGACGCGATACCAACCGGAAGCGCAAGCGAGGACAGTAAAGGGAGTTATCCTCGCTTGCGCTTCGGGTTGGCATGACACAGCGTGCGAGCATTTCCGCTGGGCCATGAATAATCCGGGCTAAACGAAGCGCTACTTCCGTTTTTAGACCTTTGTCCAACCCGTCTGGGCGGCGGTTTGCCCAAGAGTTGCCCGCTCCGATGAGGGGTGGCAATGGTCGATGGGGGCAACGCAGAGGGCTACGGAGAACTGTCTGCGGATCCTCGCCGAGGGACTTGTGCGTAGCAACGAGGCCGTTGGCTCCCGGCTATTCTCTTCTTGCGCACCATTGACCACCGCGTTTCAATAGTCCCGCCGGCAGAAGATCAGCGCGGCGAAGCAGAGGACGACGGCCTCGAAGCCCAATGACGTGCCGACGGTCCACGCGATGGACCGGCCGCGGAGAACGTCGATTGCGTCTCGCTGTGCCGATTGCATGCGCCTTTCTTCCGGGCCTCCAGACGGCTCGGGAAGCTTAGCGGCCTTCATCAGCGATCGTTCGAGCAACGCGACGGTCTCGGCCGTCTTCGGCAGTACGGTCTTGATGCCGTAGGCGACGCCGTGGGCAGTGCTCCAGAAGCCAGACCTGCTGGCAGCGTTCGCCTCCGCCGGCTGATCGGCTGGCGGCGACGGCTCGGAGCGCTGGCCGCGGCCCTGAGCCGTTGCCATGTTCTCGTTGTGCTCCATCTGGAGCGCGGCGTCGCTTGCGCCGCGCTGCTCCATCTTCTGCATCACGAGCAGCCCCCCCTCCGCCGCGCTCGCACACCATATAGCGAACCAGAACAGGATCGTCAGCAGCAGGGCCGCCACGGTAGACCGCGTCGTGACGCCCAGAAACACGCACACCGAGAAAAGGTAGCTGAACACGCAGACGACCAAGGGCACCGCCAGAAACAGGCCCGGCTCCCAGACTCCGCCACGCAGCCCGATCACGAGGAAACACGCCGCCGAAAAGACCGTCACTTGCAGGGCCGCGAACAGCAATCCCGCCAGATATTCCGTGAGGAACAGACGCAGCCGGCCGATCGGCTTCGAGACGAACAGATCGATCGATCCGGCGGTCATCAGGTCGGGAAAGATTCCAGCCGTCGAAATCAGCGCCAAGATCAACGCGATCCAGGCCAGCCAAACGGAAATGCCGATGCTCACGAACATTCCCTTGTAGAACTGGTCCGGCGGAACGATCTTCGCGTTCAGGAAGTTGTTGTCCCACTGCCAGAACAGGACCTTCAGTCCGTGCTCGTTGATCCCTATGCACGCGAACAGCAGCACGACCAGCCCCGAGAGAACCAGTGTGATCCAGAAGAGCTTCTTCGCGTTCAGGCTGCGGTAAGCTTCTAAGAAGATCGCGCAGGTTTGGGTCATCGGCGGACTCCCTTTCCTTGCGACGGCGAGTCGGAGACGACCTGCACGAAATAGTCCTCCAGCGATTGCGTCAATCGCTGCACGGACAGGATCACCTGCCCGTGAGCCCGCAGGCCGTCGATCAACGGCTGAATCCGCAGGGGATCGCCGCTGCCGATGCGAAGGACGTTGCCGTCAACTTCCACGGTCTCGCCGTTGGGCAGCTTGCCGGTTTCGCGGGGCAGGATCGAGCTTGTGGCGGCGGGCGCGGCAAGCACGCCCGACGCCGCTGTGGCCGTCAGTTCGCACGCCAGCACCGCGCAGGATCGCCTCGTGCATCGCCGAGTCCACCTGGCCGTGCAGTTGTATCTCGAAATGCTCGCTGCCGGCGGTCAGTTCGGCCAACGTCCCCTGGCGAATCACCGTGCCGGACGCCAGAATAGCGACGCGGTCGCAGACGCGCTCGACCTCGCTGAGCATGTGGCTGTTCAGGAAGATCGTCTTTCCCTGTTCGCGCAGGCGGCCGAGCACGTCGCGGACCTCGCGGCGGCCGACCGGATCGAGCCCGTCGGTCGGTTCGTCGAGCACCAACAGGTCGGGATCGTTGGCCAGCGCCTGGGCCAGCCCGACGCGCTGCCGCATCCCCTTCGAGTACGTGCCGACCTTGGCGTTGGCCCAGTTCGTCAGGCCGACGAGGTCGAGCAGCATGGCCGCCCGCTGCTTGCGCAGCGGCCGCTTCACCTTGGCCATCGCGGCAAAGAACTCCAGCGTCTGCCGGCCGGTCAGGTAGGGCGGAAAGCGGAGATGTTCGGGCAGATAGCCGACGCGGGCCAGCGTCGCCTTATGTCCGACCGGATGGCCGAGGATCGTCCCTTCGGCACGGTTCGGCCGGGTGACGGTCATCATGATCTTGACCAGCGTGGTCTTGCCGGCGCCGTTGGAGCCCAGCAGCCCGAAGATCTCGCCGGTTCGCACCTGCATCTGAATGCCGCGAAGGGCTTCCACCCGGCGGCGATACGTCTTGGCGACGTCGCGAAGATCAACGGCCAAATCGACCATGAGAACTCCTAGAGCCAATCCAGCCCGGTCTCTTTCCTGATCCGCTCCTCGAACTCGCCCAACAGGCCGCCGATGACCTCCCAGCGGTCGGCGCGGCGAATCTCGATGTCCCCCTGCCGGTTGACGCGAACGATGGTCTCATCGTTGATCCCCAGCCGGGCCAGTTCGTGCGGGTGAAGCTCGTCATCGCTGACGATCCGTTGCAGCGTCTTGCCCGATAGTTCGACGAATTTCATGGCATGGTCTACCAGTGCTTCAGTTGTGCGGGTGTAGGCGCTTCGGCGGCCCGGAACTTGGCGAAATGCGTTCGCGCGTCGGCCTTGGTCCACAGGCCGATCTTGCCGGCCTTGCTGAAGGTGTCGTCCTTCACGTCGAGATATCGCTTGCCGTCAAAATAGCACTCGATGTGCTTGCCGATGTTGACCACCCGCAGCGTGTGCCATTTCTTCGTGTCGATTTTCAGGTCGGCGGTGCCCAGTTGCTTGCGTTTGCCCGCCACGACCTTATAGACGCGGTAGTTGTTTTCCAGCGGGTTCATCCGCGCGACATAGTAGTTTTTGGCGTCGGCATAGCGCCAGACCGGCCCGCCGCCCTGGTCGGTCTTGCCGGCGGCGGCCTTAAACGCCACACTCAGATCGACGTCGCGGAAGCTGGTCTTCTTGGCGATGCAGAGATTGAACAGCCGCCGGCCGCCGGCCGCCGACGTCTGGGCCAGCGCCTTGTGGTGGGGTGCAGTGGGATCTTCGACCACTTTCCACACGCTGCCGGGCCCGTCGCCCGTCTTCGCCGCGACCCAGCCCGGCGGCAACTGCCCGATCGGAACGTTCACCAGCGACAACAGAAAGACCGTTACCTGTAGCATCGCCTCGCCCTTGTCATGGAAAGTCAAAGATGACTCGCCTTGGAAACCCACACTGTTGTAGTGCGAACGGGGCGGCACGTCAAGCGCCGGCCGCGGGATACATGCTGCACCATTATAGAACCGCCGCAATGCAGGGCAAGCACACACGCGACGCCTTTTGCGGGGGCACACCGCGGTGAGAACTGCGGGTTAGCCGCTTGGCGCTGATCCCGTTCTCGCCGGCGCCGGGGCCAACGCGGCGGGGCGAGCAGAAAGACCGACAACACCGCCAGCCCAAATGCGACGTAACAGACGGTCATCGTCCAGGGCGGCACGTCGATAAACAGCAGATCGTGCGCCCAGCGGCCGATGAAACTCCCATGCTCGATCGGCGATCCGCTGGCCTCGCGCAGGCTGTCCTCCCAATCGGTCAGCGGGCAGGTGATTCCGAGAAGCGACTCGAAGGCCACCACCGCGATCATCAGCAGATGGACCGTGCGAAACCAGAAGTTGCGCACCCACGACCAGCGCCGCACGATTCCCAGCAGAATCGCCGCCATCCCGCCCACGACAACCGCCACGTAGGCGAAATGCACGGCCACAATCGCGTCGGCGAGAACTCCGTAAAGCTTCATGGCGTGCTCCGTGCGGGCGCCGACTCGTCGGTAGCCGCTGCCCGGCGTCGCTTTCCTTCAAGAAACTCGCGGTACTGCTTATCCAGTTCGCTGTAACTCGTGCCGGTCAGCCGGGCCAGTGTGTCGTGATTGTCGCGGCCGGCGTAGATCAGCGACAAATAGGAGACCAGCGCATCGCGGTAGCGGGCGTCATCGCAGTAGATCAGAAAATAGGTCAGGCCCGCCGCCTGGCTGTACAATGTGGCGATCCGCGGGTCCTTTTGCAGCTTCTCCATGCCGAAATCGACGAACTCGCTCAGCGGCACGTAGAAATGGTCGTGCAGCAGCCGATAGCGGGCGGCGTACACGCGCTGGTCGTCGAAGCCGCCCAGCACGTCGTAGCCGTCCTCGCGCCGCAATGACTCCATGTACATGGCGATCCCCTCGACGATCCAGAAATTGTACTTGTAGCCGACCGTCGCGGCGCCACGAGCCTCGACTCGTGAAACAACTGGTGCGTGGCCTCGTGGTACATCGTCCGATCGTCGCTGTCCTTGCCGGCGAAGAAGTACGCGCAGCCGGGCTTGTCGCGGTAGACGCCGACGGTCATCTTGATGTTGGGGATAAACGAGTCGAGCGCGTGGTTGTATTCGTCGCGGTCGCGGAAGTAGACGACGTTGTGCCGGAACGCCCAGGCCATCGTCCGCTTGGATCGGCCGTCAAACAAGCCACCGACGTCCGCCGCCGAGGCGTAATAGCGGATGAACAGCCGCTGCCAAAGCCGGTAGAGCCGTTCGAGCTTCACGCCCAGCGCCACGCCCGCCTCGATGCCGGCGTTGGTGTGGATCAGGTAGTGCTCGGTCTCGATCCGCCAGCCGTTGCGGATGTCGCTGTGGCGCTTGGCGTCCTCGTCGGCCGAAATCCAGCGGCCGTCGCAGTAGCGTTCGCCCGCTTCGTAGCGATGTTCGTACGCCTTGGGCAGCCAGCCGAATTTCTCGTTCCAAACCATGCCGCTGCGGAGCTTGCGCACTTCGTAGAGCGTGTGCCACTGACCGCGGTACTTCTGGTAGCCCAACAACCGGCGGGCGGGCTCGTAATCGGGATTTGCCTGGATCGCGTCGAGCACCAAGACGAAGGCCAGCCCCGCCCGGCCCGAGCGGATCGCCCGCCGCGCCATCTCGTAGCACGTCAGTGCGTAGTCGTCTCGCAGCTTCCAGAGCTTCGTATTCCACTCGACGACGTTCGCCGGAGCGTCGTCGGGCAGCTTCGGCGGGCCGACCTGCTCGGGCAGCACCGGCACGTACAACTTGTACGGATCGCTCGGGCTGAGGGCACGACGGGTCTTCCGAGCTTCGTCCGCCAGCCCGCTGGCCTCGCACCACTTGGCCAGTTTCTCCAGGTCGGCGGCGTACTTGGCCCGCAGTGTCTCGGCGGCTTGTGCGGGATCGATCGCCGCGGCGCGGGCCGACACCCCCCACGCGGCCGCCGACACGAACAGAAGACATCCGAACAGTCTGGCGCGTCTCAATGTCATATTAACGATTGTACCTTACCGAGCCCGCACGGTGGAAGATCTCGACAAGGCCGATCTGTTCCCGATTGCAGGAGGCGACTCCCGTCACCGATTTTCCGGCTGCTTGACCTGGCACGGGCATCTTGCCGCGTTTTCCGGCCACGGGCAAGGTGCCCGTGCCACGCAAGACGAAAGATGGTAGAATCTGGGAGTCCGCCCCAAAGAGCATTCCGCCATGTCCGACGATCCCGCCGCCAATCCAGCGAAAATCGTTCAGTCGCCCAGCTATCGCGTCGCCTACAAGGACGTCGATTTCCTGATGCGGCCCGAGATGCGCGCGGCGCGGATCGAGTTGGAGTTTCTCAAGCCGGAATTGCACCTTCGCGAGCACGGCATCCGCTCGACGATCGTCGTCTTCGGCAGCACGCAGATTGCCGAGCCGTCGGAGGCACGGCGCCGGCTCGACGAGGCCGAGAAGGACCTGGCCGCCGCGCCGCAGTGACCTGCGGCGGCGGCGGGCGGTGATGCGGGCGAAAAACCTGCTGGAGCGGAGCCACTACTACGATGCCGCCCGCGAGTTTGCCCGGCTGGTCGGCCAGCGAATCCAGGGAGTTGGCCCTGCACGGCGAGAACGTGATTGTCACCGGCGGCGGGCCGGGCATCATGGAGGCGGCCAACCGCGGCGCCAGCGACGTCGGGGCAAAGTCGGTCGGCTTGAACATCCGCCTGCCGCACGAGCAAAAACCCAATCCGTACATCACGCCCGACCTCTGCTTCCAATTCCATTACTTCGCCATGCGGAAGCTGCACTTCCTCTTGCGGGCGAAGGCGCTGGTGGCGTTTCCCGGCGGCTTCGGCACCCTCGACGAACTGTTCGACGCCCTGGACGCTCCGCCAGACCGGGCGCATGCAGGCCGATTCCCATCGTCTTGTTCGGCCGCGAGTATTGGCAGCATGCGGTCAACTTCCAGTTCCTGGCCGACCAGGGGACGGTTGCCGACGAGGACCTCGACCTGGTCGGCTATGCCGAGACCGCCGCAGAGGCGTGGCAGATCATTCAGCGTGGCGTGGGACCGAGGGGGATAGACTAATCGAGAAAGCCGCTCGCGGCTTCACATCACGGTGTTCATTCGTTCGTTAATCACCAGGTGAGGAGAACGTCATGCGATGCAAGACTCTGGTGCGAGCTTTGATTTGTTGCGTCCTTGTGGTTCTTGTCGTAACGGCCGCCCAGGCGGCGGTGAAGCTGCCGGCGTTGATCGGCGACGACATGGTCCTGCAACGCGGCCGGCCCGTGCCGATCTGGGGCTGGGCCGATAAGGGCGAAGAGGTCACCGTGACCATCGCCGGCCAGAAGCACGTGGCCAAAGCCGGCGACGACGGCCGCTGGAAGGTCACTCTCGACAAGCTCGCCGTCGGCCGGCCGCTGGAAATGACCGTCAAAGGCTCGTCCGGCAGCAAGATCACGCTGAAAAACATCCTGGTCGGCGAGGTCTGGGTCTGCTCCGGCCAGTCGAACATGGAGTTGGGCATCGGCCATGTGCAATAACGCCAAGAAGGAGATCGCCGCCGCCAATTATCCGCAAATCCGCCTGTTCACGGTCGCGAAGACGAAAGCGGCGCAGCCGGCCACCGACGTGACGGGCCATTGGGCGCCCTGCTCGCCGCAGACCATTTCGGCCGGTAGTTGGGGCGGATTTTCGGCGGCGGCCTACTTCTTCGGCCGCGACCTGTACAAGGAACTGAACGTGCCGATCGGCCTGATCCACACCTCGTGGGGCGGCACGCCGGCCGAGTTCTGGACGAGCCGCAAGGCCCTGGAGGCCAATCCCGCGCTGAAACCGCTGGCCCAGGGGCGAATCGTCGTGCCTGTACAACGGCATGATCGCCCCGCTGATCCCTTACGCCATCCGCGGCGCGATCTGGTATCAGGGCGAGTCGAACGTCGGCGCGGCCTACCGCTATCGCACGCTGTTTCCCGCGATGATCGCCAACTGGCGGGCCGACTGGGGCGAGGGCGATTTCCCCTTCGGCTTCGTGCAGATCGCCCCGTTCAATTATCACCGGCGACTGGAAGGCCGATCCGGCCTGCTGCGCCGAGTTGTGGGAAGTCGCAACTTTTGACGCTCGAAGTCGACGCCCAACACCGGCATGGCCGTCACCACCGACATCGGCAATCTGAACGACATCCATCCGAAGAACAAGCAGGAGGTCGGCCGGCGGCTGGCCCTTTGGGCGTTGGCGAAGGTCTACGGCCGCAAGTTCGTCTATTCCGGCCCGATCTACAAGTCGATGGCGGTCGAGGGCGACAAGATCCGCCTTCAGTTCGACCACTGCGGCGGCGGGCTGAAGAGTCGCGACGGCAAGCCGCTTGGCGACTTCACCATCGCCGGCGGCCGACCAGAAATTCGTGCCGGCCGTGGCCACGATCGACGGCGACTCGATCGTCGTGCACAGCGACAAGGTAGCCGAGCCGGTGGCGGTGCGTTTCGCCTGGCGCGACGACGCCACGCCGAATTTCTGCAACAAGGAGGGCCTGCCCGCCTCGCCGTTCCGCACCGACAAGTGGAAGGGCGTCACCGAAGGGCGGTAAGATGCCGTTGATGCCGGACAATCGATGTCGTGGAACAATAGCCGGCGAGCCAACGGCTCCCGGAGGGCGGCGGCATAACGGCCCACATTCCGGGAGTCGTTGACTCCCGGCTATCTGCTTGGTTGTTCCGGCACGGAGCGTGGGAACGAAATCGCCGGGACGCCGCGTCTACGAGAAACGCCCCCGCCCACTTGCGGCGACGGCAATCCATGCCATAATGGGCAGACGCGCCGCTGCCGCAGCCAAAGCCCCTTCACGCACGAATCCCGATACATCAGGGCTCAATCATGCTCGGATACATCGACTACACCATCCTCATCGTCTATACGCTCTTTGTGCTGGGCATCGGTTTCGCCCTGAAGCGATACATGAAGACGAGCACCGACTTCTTCCTTTCGGGCCGCTCGATTCCGGCGTGGATCGCCGCGCTTGGCGTTCGTCTCGGCCAACCTCGGGGCGCTCGAGGTGATCGGCATGGGAGCGTCCGGCGCCAAGTACGGCATGATGACCTGCCACTTCTACTGGCTCGGGGCGGTGGCGGCGATGGTGTTCGTGGGCGTGTTCATGATGCCGTTCTATTACGGCTCGAAGGCCCGGTCCGTGCCCGAGTATCTGAAGCTCCGTTTCGACGAAAAGACCCGCGGATTGAACGCCATCTCCTTCGCCGTGATGACGATTTTCCAGTCGGGCATGTCGATGTATGTCCTGGCGAAGATGATGCAACTGCTGCTGGGCTGGGACTTCAACGTCAGCTTGTGGATCTCGGCGGCAATCGTGCTGGTCTACCTGACGCTCGGCGGGCTGACCTCGGCCATCTACAACGAAGTGCTCCAGTTCTTCCTGATCGCGATGGGTTTCCTGCCGCTGCGTTTTCCTCGGTCTGCACGAAGTGGGCGGCTGGACGGGCTTGAAGGAACAGTTGGCCAAGGTCGCCACGTCGCAAGGCTATGCGGCCAACGCGTGGACCAGCGTCTGGGCGAACATGGGAAGCCCGGCCAACAACCCCATGCACGTCGAGTGGTTCGGCATGGTGGTCGGACTGGGCTTCGTGCTGGCATTCGGCTATTGGTGTACCGACTTCCTGGTGGTGCAGCGGGCGATGGCGGCCGAGTCGATGTCGGCCGCGCGCCGCACCCCGGTCATCGCCACGATCCCCAAGATTCTCATTCCCGCCATTGTCATCATGCCTGGCATGATTGCCCTGGTGGCCAAGCCGTACGAAGCGCGTGTTCCCGCCTGCCGCGCCGCCGAAAGCGGGCGAAATTATGACGTCGAGTTGCCGCCGCCCTGCGTCGGCCTGATTCCGCCCAAAGTCGAATCGAGCACAGAGACAATCGACGGCAAGCAACAGACGGTTTATCGCTACAAGGCCGACAAAGACGGCAAGATCGAACCCGATTACGACATGGCCATCCCCATGATGCTCGTGCAGTACTTCCCCACCGGCCTGCTGGGGCTGGGGCTGACGGCGCTGATGGCCTCGTTCATGTCGGGCATGGCCGGCAACGTCACCGCGTTCAACACCGTCTGGACCTACGACATCTACCAGAGCTACATCGCCCCGAACCGTAGCGACACGCATTACCTCTGGATGGGCCGCATGGCCACGGTCTTCGGCATCATCGTGAGCATCGGCACCGCGTACGTCGCTGCGCAATTCAACAACATCATGGATTTCATCCAGTTGGTGTTCGGCTTCGTCAACGCGCCGCTGTTCGCCACGTTCCTGCTGGGCATGTTCTGGAAGCGGACCACCGGGCACGGGGCGTTCTTCGGCCTGCTGGCCGGCACCTGCGCCTCGGCCCTGCACACGGCCCTGACCGGCCCGACCGGGCACTGGTTTGCCAACTGGTTCGGGGGCGAACCGCTCCGCATCTACGGCAGCGACATGGCCCAGAACTTCTGGATGGCCATCTACTCCTGGACCACCTGTTTCGTGGTGACCATCGTGATTTCGCTGCTGACGGAGCGGAAGAAGACGGACGACGAATTGCGCGGACTGGTCTACTCGTTGACCGACCGCTTTTCGGGCGACGATCACCTGCGCTGGTACGCCAAGCCCGAGGCGTTGGCCGTTCTCATGCTGACGATCACGATCGTCCTGAACATCATCTTCTGGTAAGGCAAGGAGAGAAGCCATGCTTGACATCCGAATTCCCATCGGCCTGATGTTTTCCATTCTCGGGGGCATCCTCGTGGTCTTCGGCATTCTTTCCGACCCGCACATCTATGTGGTGCATTCCTTCGGCATCAACGTGAATCTGGCTTGGGGATGCGTGCTTTTGGCCTTCGGGATATTCATGCTGATGATGGCCTACGTGGGAAGCAAGCGGTCGAAGAAGCGGGACAACTCGAAGTGATCGGCCGCTTGCGAAACGGGTGAGGCCGGAGTGCCCCCGTATGTGTGGTGTGATGAGAAGGGGACGGAGGAGGTCGTCGGCGATAGCCTCTGCAAAAGCGACAGCGTGTTCCCGACAACCTCCTCCCTCCCCCTCGCCAGAACCCGCCCTTTTCGCGGCCGGCGGTCTCCGATACACTGTAAAATGGCATCGGGGACATTCGATCATGGCTGACTACGTGGTTCGCTACGGGGCGATGCGACTGCTGGGGGTCTTTTCGGCCGCCGCCGGCCGGGAGTGCCGCCGCGGAATGCAGGTGATCGTGCGCACCGACCGCGGCCTGGAGATCGGTGAAGTCCTCTGCGAGGCGACCCCCGAGACGGCCGGAAACGTCAAAGACCCTGGTGGTGGGCAAATCCTCCGCGAAATGACGGTCGACGACCACCACGAGTTGACCCGACTGCGGCAGCAGGCCCGCCAGGAGTTCGATGTCTGCCAGAAAAACATCGATCGGCTCGCGCTGAAAATGCGGTTGGTCGACGTCGAGCACCTCTTCGGCGGCGAACGAATCGTGGTCTACTACCTGGCCGAGACGCGGGTCGATTTCCGCGAGTTGGTCCGGGCGTTGGCCGCCGAGTTTCAAACCCGCATCGAGATGCGGCAGATCGGCGTGCGCGACGAGGCGAAGCTGCTGGCCGACTACGGCGACTGCGGCTGCCCCGTCTGCTGCAACACCCACCTGGTGCAGATGCCGCCGGTCTCGATGCGGATGGCGAAGCTGCAAAAGGCCACGCTCGATCCGACGAAGATCTCCGGCCGTTGCGGGCGGCTGAAGTGCTGCCTCCGCTACGAGTACGAAAACTACGAGCGCCCGCCGTCACCCGCCCAGAACGAAACGTCCAAGGAAGATGACGGAGCTCGAATGACGAATGACGAAACCTCGACGGACGGCGAAACGACGGAAGGGGACGGAGGAGGTTGTCGGAAAGGAACGTGACAAAATGGATGCCGCTTCGCCGACAATTTCCTCCGTCCCCTTGGCCCCCGAATCGGCAATCAGCAATCTAAAATCCAAGACCTAATATCTAAAATCTGATCTCTGAAATCCATGCTCGATCCCTCTCATCCCCTTGCCCGACTTCTGGAAGAGGACCGGCGTTACACGTTCGAGGCGTACGTGTTCCTCTTCGAGGCGTTGAACTTCGCGCAGACGGTGTTGCAGATGGGCGCCGAGAGCCCGACGGAGCCGGTTGCGGAGAACGAAGAACCGCCGGGCCCGCAGCACCACGTCAGCGGCCAGGAGCTGTGCGAGGCCATCCGCCGCTACGCGCTGGAGCAGTACGGCTATATGGCCAAGACGGTGTTGAACAGTTGGGGCATCCACGGCACCAACGACTTCGGCGAGATCGTTTTCAACCTGATTCGCATCGGCCAGATGCGGAAAACGCCCAGCGACACGCAGGTCGATTTCGACAATCTCTACGATTTCGACGTAGCCTTCAAGCAGCAGTTCAAGATCGCGCCGCCGGAGTGAGAAGCCGTGAAAATCCCATCCCCGTCAAAACCCCGTGATTCAGGCCCCGCCGAGCCGCCCCGTTGGCGCCGCTGGCTTTTGGCGGCCGCGATTGTGATGGAGGCGGCGTGGATCGTCCTCCTGGCGGTTATGGCCATCGCCGGCTAAAGCGACGTGGAAGCACGAGTGCGGACGCCACAATAGCCTGACAGCTTACCGTAGGACGGATTTCCGAATCCTCCCCTGAAAACTGGACGGATTCGGAAATCCATCCTATGTCTTGGCCGCGTCACTCTGCCTGTTGGTCACTCTGCCTGTTGTTCCGCTTCGACCTCGCGTTCGAGTTCCGCGATCTTGTCGACGCGGCGGGCGTGGCGGCCGCCCTCGAACGGCGTGTTCAGCCAGATCTCGACCATGCGGTCGATCAGCCGCTCGCCCAGCATGTCGGCCGAAAGGCAGAGAACGTTCGAGTCGTTGTGGCGGCGGCTCATTTCGGCGGTGATGTCATCGTGGCAAGGGGCGGCGCGAACGCCGCGGACCTTGTTCGCCGCGATGCACATGCCCAGGCCCGTCCCGCACACGAGGATGCCGCGATCGACCTCGCCGTGGCACACCTTGTGGGCCACCTCGGCGGCGATGTCGGGATAATCGACCGCGTCGGGCGAAAACGAGCCGACGTCGATCACCTCGTGCCCCAACTGCCGCACCAGTTCCAGCAGTTTCACGCGAATGGCAAAACCGCGGTGGTCGGCTCCGATGGCAACTCGCATGGTCATAGCTCCAATTGGTTAACGCCTGTTTCCAACGCGGCGCGAAGCTTCTCGGCACAAGAGCGATAACGTTCCACCGGCCCGCCGATCGGATCGCAGATGTCGCCGCCGTCGGCCGAGAGCACTGTGGTCCGCTCGGCGGCCGAGGGCCACTGCGCCACGATGGCCTCGCGGTGCGATCGGGTCATGGTGTAGATCACGTCGGCATGGCGGACCAGCGGCTCGCTGAGCGGCTGCGTTTCGTGCCCCTCGAGATTGAGCCCGAACTCGGACATCACTTCGACCGCTTCCTCGGTCGCCCTGCCGCCCTCCTCGGCTGCGATGCCGGCCGACATCACCAGCACGCCGCGGTCCTCCAACTCGTCGATTCGGCAGCCGAGCCGCTTGGCCAGCATTTGGCGGCAGAGCAGCGCGGCCATCGGGCTGCGGCAAGTGTTGCCGGTGCAGACGAACAAGACCAGCAGGCTGGAGAGCCGCTGCAAGGTCCGCTCGGGGACGACTCCCACCCGGAGAATTTCGTATTGCCCGCCGGCCACCCGCACCACCGACGACGGCTGACCGAAGCGGCACGGCCCGTCATCGACCACGAGGCTGACCTGTCGCCAAAAACGTCGATGATCTGCCGGGCGTTGACGGCCTCGGGCAGCCGCCGGAGCGGTTGGCGCTGGTCAACGTCAACGGACCGGCCAGCATCCGCAACACGGCGAGGATCATCGGATGCCCGGGCACGCGCAACCCGATCGACTGCTGCGGCGAAACCGCCTGCTGCACGCGGCGGCGGCAGTTGCCGCACCAGACTCTCGGGGTGCGAATCGTCGACCACCAGCGTGACCGGCCCCGGCCAGCATCGCCGCGCCAGCCGCCGCCCCATCGGCACAGATCGGGCACATAGTCGCGGGCCTCGTCGGCGCTCTTGATCGCCAGCGTCAGCGGCTTGCTCTCCGTCCGGCCCTTCATCGCCAGCAGCCGGCCGACCGCCTCTTCGTCCAGGCGCTGGCCGCCAGACCATAGACCGTCTCGGTGGGCAGCGCCACCACGCCCCCTTCCGCCAGAGTCTGCACGGCACTGATGCACCACGTCGCGCCAATCCTCTGCGTTTTGCAGATCAATCACCGCTGGCGGCATACTAAAGCCCAACTGTCTCAAATATCCCCGCGATCGCCGTAATACGTTATTCTATCGGTCGTTACGCCCATTCGTCAACCGGGGAATCGACCTGGTTCAATTCGTCATCCGCTGGGGTAGCGTTCGGCCACCGCCGCCACGCTCTGTAGCGAACGCCCTCTATGGCGTTCCGGAATCGCGGGAACGCTTGCTGCCCTTCCGGGGCCAAGGAACGGGACATGAGCCGTTCCTACAGATTTGTAGCCGAAGCAGAGAACGGCATTGTCAGTTTATCGGCCTGTCTGGTGTCAACCTCGCAAACCGGGTAGGCTGAAAGTGTTATCAGGCCGACCATCACCGCGCCTCGTGCATCATGCTCCACAGTCGTCCACAACGCCCCTTCTGGATCGTGTTGGTTGCCGCCCTGGCCACGGTGTACGGCTGCGACCGCAATCCGATGTCCACCGGGCGGTTAGAGGCGGTCTGGGGGCGACACGGCATCTCCGACGGCCGATTGCAAAAGCCTCGGGCGATGGCCATCGACCGCGAAGACCACCTCTACATCGTCGACATGACTGCCCGAATCCAGGTCTTCGACACCGAGGGCCATTTCCTCCGCGGCTGGCATACGCCCGACCACAAGATCGGCAAGCCGACCGGGCCTGTCGATCGGTCCCGACGGCAACGTCTGGGTGGCCGACACCCATTACTACCGCGTGCTGGTCTACTCGCCCGAGGGCAAGCTGCTGCGAACCTTCGGCGGCAAGAAGGGGGAAATGCCGGGCCAGTTCGGGCTGGTCACCTCCGTGGCGCACGACGCGGCCGGCAACTTCTACGTCTCCGAGTACGGCGATTTCGACCGCATCCAGAAGTTCACGCCCCAGGGCAAGTTCATTCGCCAATGGGGCGGCCACGGCAGCGAGCCCGGCCAGTTCATCCGCCCGCAGAAAATGGCCGTCGACGAGCACGACCACATCTGGGTCACCGACTCCTGCAATCACCGCATCGAAGTCTTCGACACCGACGGCAACCTGCTGAAGGTGTGGGGCAAGCAGGGCAGCGGGCTGGGCGAAATGTATTATCCCTATGATCTGGCGCTGGGCGACGACGATACGATCTACGTCTGCGAGTTCGGCAACCACCGGGTGCAGAAGTTCACCCGCGACGGCCGATCGCTCGGCTGTTTCGGCGTCGAAGGCCGCGACGAAGGGGCAATTCTGCAACCCCTGGGCGATTGTCCGCGACAGCCGCGGAGCGATTTATGTGCTTGATACGGGAAACCACCGGGTGCAAGTTGTGAAGATGTAGTGGGCAGTAGGCGGTAGGCAGTCGGCAGTCGGCAGTCGGACAGTGGGCAGTCGGCAGTAGGCAGTAAAGACCGACGGCGGCTGGCACTGCCCACTGCCCACTGCCCAATGGCACGTAAGCTTGAAAACTACTTGAAAATGGGGGTTTTGGGCGTATCTGGAGCCCTTGAGACTCGGCGTTGAGTAGGCCGTCTGGCTTACTCATTTGAAACAACCTCGAAATAAAGCCTTTCTAACTCACGACTTACGGCATCAAGCTTAGTGCCATTGGGCAGTAGGCAGTAGGCAGTAGGCAGTAGGCAGTAAATGATCCGCCTCCGGCTGGCACTGCCCACTGCCCATTGCCGACTGCCGACTGCCGACTGCCCACCGCCGACTGCCGACTGCCGACTATGCTCCACTACCACCTAACCTTCGCCTCGCCCGCCTACCTGCTGCTGCTGGCGCTGGTGCCGCTGCTGCTGGTGGCGAGCTATCGCCGATTGGCGGCGCTGGGGCCGATGGCGGCGATGGGTGGCCCTGCTGCTGCGAGCGGCGGTCGCCACGCTGGTGATTCTCGCCCTGGCCGAGGTGCAAATCGTCCAGACCAGCGATCGGCTTACGGTGGTCTATCTGCTCGACCAGTCGTTCAGCATTCCCGCCGCACGCCGCCAGGCGCTGATCGACTACGTCAACGCCGACATGCACCACCGCCGCAAGGGGAAGGACCGCGTGGGGGTCGTGGTGTTCGGCCGCGACGCCGCCATCGAGATTCCGCCGTTCGACGACGACGTGCAGGTGGCGCAGACGATCGAAAGCGTCATCGACCCCGACTACACCAATCTGGCGGCGGCGATGAAGCTCGCCCAGGCGATCTTTCCCGAGGACGCCGCCAAGCGGATCGTGCTGGTCAGCGACGGCAACCAGAACCTCGGCAACGCGGTCGAGCAGGCCCAGGCGCTGGCCGGCGCGGGCGTGGGCATCGACGTGGCTGCCGATCCACTACCAGGCCCGCGCCGAGATCATCGTCGAGCGGGTGGCGATTCCGCCGCGACGTCCGCCGCGGCGAGCCGTTCGATCTGCGCGTGGTGATCACGAACACCGCCAAGGCGACGACGAAGGACTCGGGCGAAGTGCCCGGCCGGCTGGTGCTTTCGCGCACGGCCGGCGGACGCACCGACGTGCTTGAGCGACCAGCCGGTGGTGCTGCCGCCGGGCAAAAAGGTGTTCACGATCCGGCAGAAGATCGACGTCGCCGAACTTCTACACCTACGAGGCCCGCTTCGTCCCCGATCGCACGGGCGACGACGCCATGCCGCAGAACAACCGCGCCACCGCCTTCACCCACATCCAGGGCAAGGGCCAGGTGCTGTTGATCGAGGACCCCGAGCATCCGGGCGAGTTCAGCGTGCTGGTCGATCGGCCTGCGGCAGCAGGGGCTCGAAGTCGACAGTGCAATCGAGCAGCCAGACGTTCACGTCGCTGGCCGAGTTGCAGCCGTTCGACACGGTGCTGCTGGCCGACGTGCCGCGCGAGCAATTCAGCGACGGCGCAGATCGCCATGCTCGCGCGGAACACGCAGCAGATGGGCGCGGGCCTGGTGATGCTCGGCGGGCCGAACAGCTTCGGCGCCGGCGGCTGGACCGACACCGAAGTCGAGAAGGCCATGCCCGTCGATTTCCAGATCAAGAGCGCCAAGGTCGTGCCCCGCGGCGCGCTGGCGATGATTATGCACGCCAGCGAGATCGCCGAGGGCAACTACTGGCAGAAAGTGATCGCCCGCGAGGCCATCAAAGCGCTCGGGCCGCAAGACTACTGCGGCATCATCCACTGGAACGGCACGGAGCAGTGGCTTTGGGGCCACGGGCTGGTGATGGTCGGCGGCAACCGCGATCAGATGCTGGCCCGGCTCGACCGCATGACGCCCGGCGACATGCCGCAGTTCGATCCGTCGATGATCCTGGCCGAACGCGGCTTTCGCCAAGCTGCCCGACGCCGCCATCAAGCACCTGATTATCATCAGCGACGGCGATCCCTCGGCGCCGTCCAGCAGCACGATCACCGCGCTGAAGGCAGTTGCGGCGTGACGATCTCGACGGTGGCCGTCGGCGCGCACGGCCCGGCCGAGAGCCGCCTGCTGTCGCGACATTGCGGCGGCGGCCGGGCGGAAAGTACTACGAGGTCAACAACCCCCGCAGCCTGCCGCGGATTTTCCAGCGCGAGGCCCGCCGCGTCGCCCGGCCGCTGATCTGGGACAAGCATCCGGTGCAGCCGCAGATCAAAATGCCCTCGCACGAAATCCTCAGCGGCATCGATGGCCCGCTGCCGCCGATCAAAGGATTCGTGCTGACGACGCAAGAAGGAGGGCAGCCCGCTGGTCGAAACCTTGCTGACTTCGCCCGAGCCCGCCGGCGGCGAGAACAACACCGTGCTGGCCGGCTGGACCTACGGGCTGGGCAAGGCCGTGGCCTTCACCAGCGACGCCGGCGCACGCTGGACCACCGATTGGACCGCCAGGCCGATGTACGACAAGCTCTTCGGCCAGATCGTTCGCTGGTCGATGCGGCCGGCGGGCGGCTCGGGCAAATTCACCGTCGCCACCGACGTCGCCGACGGGCAAGTCCACGTCGTCGTCAACGCGCTGGACAAGAACGACGAGTTCCTCAACTTCCTGAGCATGACCGCCACGGCTGTCGGGCCCGACATGAAGCCCGTCCCCATGCGGATCGAGCAGACCTCGCCCGGCCGCTACGTCGGCTCGCTTTCCCGCCCGCGACGCCGGCAGCTACTTCATCATGCTCAGCCCCGGCACGGGCCAGGCCGCCGATCCGCGCCGGCATCACCGTCCCCTATTCCGACGAGTTCCGCGAGCGCGAGCCGAACGACGCGCTGCTGGACCAGATCGCCGCGATCGTGCCGAAGGACGGGCCGGCCGGCAAGGTGATCGAGCTGCCCGACGATTTTCAGAAGAGGCGACCCGCTGCCGGCGATCAACCCCTTCCGCCACGACCTGCCCAAGGCCACCAGCAACCAGGACGCCTGGCAGTATTTCCTGCTGGCGGCCTGCTGCGTGCTGTTCGGCGACGTCTTTTGCCGCCGCGTGCACGTGCACTTCGATTGGATGCCGCCGCTGGCCGGCCGCGCTCGCGATTGGGTGCTGCGGCGACAGCCGAAAGTCGGCCGCGCCCGAGTTCATGCAGCGGTTGCAGAGCCGCAAGGCCGAAGTTTCCGACCATATCGATCAACTCCGCGCCGCCACCCGCTTCGAGCCCTCGCCCGAGAAGCCCGTGGACGCCGACGTCTTGGAAGACGCTGCCAAGCCAAGCGGTGAAGCAAAGAAGGAAAAACCCGCAGCGCCGTCGTTGGGACAGCCGAAAGCGGAAGTGGAGAGCTACACCGAGCGGTTGCTGAAGGCGAAGAAGAAGGTCTGGGACGACAGAGAGAAGAAATAGCACAGCACGCGCAGTAGAGCTGCGTCGCAACATTCCACAAGAACAACCACACATCGCACAGGATTCACCATGAGCATCGCTGAAACCATGGAACGCCGGGCCGCGGAGTTCGTCGACCGCTACACGGCCGTCCGCGAGCAGATCGGCCGGGTCATCGTCGGACACGACGACATCGTCCACGGCGTGTTGACTTGCCTGTTCGTCGGAGGGCATTGCCTGTTGGAAGGCGTGCCCGGCTTGGGCAAAACGCTGCTGGTCCGCACGCTGGCCAAAACGCTCGAGCCTCGAGTTCAACCGCATCCAGTTCACGCCCGACCTGATGCCGGCCGACATCCTCGGCACGAACATGGTGATGGAAACGGCCGACGGCAAGCGGTTCTTCGAGTTCCAGCGGGGGCCGATCTTCACGCAGATCTGCCTGGCCGACGAAATCAACCGCGCCACGCCCAAAACCCAGTCGGCCATGCTCGAAACCATGCAGGAGGGCTCCGTCACGGTCGCCGGCAAGCGATACCAGCTCGTGCAGCCGTTCTTCGTGATGGCCACGCAGAACCCGATCGAGCAGGAGGGCACCTACCCGCTGCCCGAGGCCCAGTTGGACCGCTTCTTCTTCAAGCTGATGGTCGGCTACTCCGATCGCGACGCAACTGGCCACGATCGTCGATCGGACCACCCGCGGCGAGACGATCGAGCCGGTCAAGGTGATGGACGGCCCGGAGATTCTCCGCTGGCAAGAGCTGGTCCGCGAAGTGATCCTGGCCGAGCACGTGCAGGATTACATCGTGCGGCTGACGCTGGCCACGCATCCGCAAGGCGCCGTTCGCCCCGCCGATCACCAACCAGTACATCCGCTGGGGCGTCAGTCCGCGGGCGGCGCAGGCGTTGGCGTTGGCCGTCGAAGGTTCGCGCGCTGCTGGACGCCCGATACAACGTCAGCTTCGAGGACGTCCGCCGCGTCTATCTGCCGGCGCTGCGGCATCGAATCCTCCTGAACTTCGAGGCCCAGGCCGAAGGCATCGAGCCCGACCACGTGCTGTTGGAACTGCTGGAGAAGGTGCCGGAGAAAGCGGAATAGCGAACGTGGAACATCACGGACGAGGATCACGAAAACACGAAAGGGCGAAGGCACGAAAGACGAGAAGAAGGATGCAAAGTGAGATCGCATTTGGCCCTTGTTTTGACACTTTAGCATCGTGATCGGGTTGTTTTATCCTGCACGGGCATGGTGCGAGGTTTGAGTCGTATCGAAACGTCCGGTGGCCTGAGCATCGCGTAGCATGTCGATAGCGATCCGGGCGTGAATGTGTTCCTGTGTGCGGACGCGGTAATCCGTCTTCTGCATTTTGCAATGACGACGATTGCCACGCTTCACGGCGTTGGCAGTCGCCGGAAGCAGTGTGTCGTCGTGGAACTTGCACACCTGATGCCGCACGCCTGGAAAAATCGCCTCGGCCTGTTTAACTCGCATTACCGGCTGGCGACTCCGGTGTCGCCCTGGGAGCGGCTCAAAATTGGCGGCGGCACTCCACCTATCTTAACCCGGCACGGCCGGCTGGTCCTTTACCACGGCGTGAGCACACTTGCGGAGGCGAGCACGGACGGACGCCGGCTAGGCTACTCGGCCGGGGTGATGGTGCTCTCGAAGGAACAGACTCGCGGATCCGCTATCGTTCGGCAGAGCCGGTGTTGACGCCGTCGCTGCCGCAAGAATGCCACGGGACCATCGCCAACGTCGTATTTCCCACCGGCATCGACCGGCGCGACGATCTTGGCTTACCGCACCGCATTGACGTATATTATGGGATGGCCGACAACCGGATTGGCGTGGCACGCCTTGACGTGCCGGAGTTCTTGCCGCCGGGAGGAGTCGCGGACCCGCCGGAAACATAGGTGTAAGGCGTCCGAGTTATGAAAATTCACAACCGCGAGAAGAAACCCATTTCGTTCCTGAAAGTCCTCGCCGATGATGCGATTGTCGAAGGCTACATCCTTGCCTTCGCGCCGAGGTTGGCGGGCGAGATTGGCGGGGTAACACACTGTGCAGAATGAGACGACGGTAATTCTGTTGTTTTCCGTTGCGGTCGCGGTGGCGATTGTGGTGCGGCAATTGCATGTGCCGTACACGGTGGCGCTGGTGCTAACCGGATTGACGCTCGGAACGCTGAACCTTTTCACGCCGCCCCATTTGACCAAGGAATTGCTCTTTTCCGTCTTCCTGCCGGGCCTGTTGTTTGAAGCCGCGTTTCACATCGAGTTTCGAGAGTTCTGGCGCAACCGGTTGGCCATCGCGTCGCTGGCCGTGCCGGGCGTGGCCGCGGCGGTGGCGTTGACGACGCTGATTCTGACGCCCGTCGTGAACACGCTGCATTTGGAACAGGATTTTACCTGGCAGTATGCGTTGGTGTTTGGGGCGTTGATCGCGGCAACCGATCCGATCGCGGTGGTGGCGGTGTTTCGCAGTCTCGGCGTGCCTCGGCGGTTGTCGGTATTGCTGGACGGCGAGAGTTTGCTCAACGACGGCACGGCAATCGTCTTTTTCACGCTGAGTCTGTCGCTGGTGACCGGCGCCAGCGTCACAACCGGACAACTCGCGACGGACTTCTTCAAGATTGTCGGTTTCGGTGGGCTGATCGGCGCGGCGGTCGGCCTGACGGTCTCGCAAGTCATCAAACAGATTGACGATGCGATGATCGAGATCACGTTGACGACCATCGCGGCGTATGGCTCGTTTGTGATAGCCGAGCACTTCCATTGCTCGGGTGTGATCGCGGTTGTGGTGGCCGGGATGCTCTGCGGCAATTACGGCGCCCGCATCGGTATGACGCCATCCACGCGGGTCGCCGTGGAAACCTTCTGGGAGTATGTAGCCTTCGCGCTGAACTCGATTGTGTTCCTGTTGATCGGCCTCGAAGTGCATCTCAACTCGCTGTTCAGTTCATGGAAGGTAATTCTTGTCGCGTATCTGGTCGTGACCGCGGGCCGCGGACTGCTGATCTTCATCGTGTCGGCACTGCTGGGCAGAACCCGCGAGAAAATCCCGTGGTCGTGGAGCGTCGTCCTGACGTGGGGTGGTTTGCGAGGCGCCTTGCCGATGGTGTTGGTGCTCAGTCTGGCGAAGGATTTTGCGCATCGCGATCTGTTGGTGACAATGACGTTCGGAGTGGTGATGATCTCGATTCTGGTGCATGGCATGACCGTCTCGCCCCTGCTGCGATGGCTGGGCATCGTCAAGGGTCGCGAGCACAGGGAAGCATACGAGTTCGCCCGCGGCAAATTGCAGGCGGCCAGCGCGGCACTCGAAGAACTGAAACGCATGTCGCACCTGCACTTCTCCCGCGAAGATGTGCGCGCCCAACTCAAGAATGAATACGAGAAGCGGATTGAGAAGGAGCAAGACCAGATCGGTGAACTGGAACTCGACCGCGCGGCGATCGTGGCCCAGGAATCGCAGTGGGCGCGCCGGCATCTGTTGCTGACGGAGAAGAACCATGCGATCGCTTCCTTCCGGCAAGGCCTTCTCAGCCAGGAGATCTATGAGAAGTTGCTGGCCGACATCGACGCCCGCCTGTTGCGGCTGGAATCGGGCGAAGAGGAGAAGACCACCGAGGAGCCGGACTCCGCCAAGAAAGAAGACGACACCCGATGAACATTCCCGGCAAAATGTGGACGATAGTGCACGAGTATTATTCAACTGAAGAACCTTGTGCCGTAGCAATACGAGGGGAATGTCCATTATGGAACCCAACGCCGATCAGCCCAAGGCTCCCGAGGCGAAGCCGGGATCGAAGCCCGATGCCAAACCCGATGCGCAGCGGCGGCTGACGCAAGATGGGCCTAACGAGACTAAAGAGGAGAAGACCAATCCGTTCCTGAAATGTCTCGCCTATTTCTGGGGTCCCATCCCGTGGATGATCGAGGTGGCAGTGGTCCTTTCGGGCGTGGTCGGGCACTGGGAGGATTTCGGCATCATCCTCATCAAGTACCGCAGCGACATCCCCGACTTTCACCCCAGCGACACGGTAATGCTCCGCGGTGGGCTGACGTATTGAGTCTTCAACCGCCCGGCCGGCGTGTTATGGCCGGAATCAGCGCCGGACGTAGCATGGGCATGGCGTTCTCCGCGCGAGAAATCTTCATCAATTCCTCGTAGGCTTGGCGGAAGACCTTCTCGCGGCCCTGGCCTTGGGTGTTTCGATACATCTCCTGGTCGATCGCCGCGCGGATGCGGAAGAGCCGCCACCGCCAGGCGCTCCGAGCCTGCGGCGTCAGCTTGGCGTCGGCACGTTCGATCAACTGGCAGGCCGCGACCGCGCTCTTACCGATACGGTTGCGAAAATGGTTCTTTTCAAACAGCGCCACGGCCGATGTAACGTCGTCGGCCACCTCGGGCGAGAATTCAAACGCGGCGTAATCCCCGACCGTGTCGACGGCCCAGGCAATCGTTGTTGCCATCGCCACGAGGAAGAAAATAATAGCGGCTAGCAGTCGGATGGCAGCGTGATCGTTGTCAGACATGGCGGATTCGCTTCGCGGGTCGGGAATATCATCGTCGTCGATCGACAAAGGGAGGGCGATTGGCTGACGGGAGCGGCCGATACCGTGCGGCCGCTACGTCGATGCGATCGTTCGCCCGCCGTCGACCGGCAGGCAGATACCGGTAACGTAGTCGTTTTCGACCAGGAAAACCACGGCCTGGGCGACGTTTTCCGGGCGGCCCAGGCGTTTCAGCAGCGTGCCGGCCACGGCGCCTTTCACTTCGTGTTCGGAGAGATCATCGGGCACCATCGCCGGGCCGGGATCGATGCAATTGACCCGCACGGCCGGATTGCGGCGCGACAACTCGACGGCCAGCGCGCGGGTGAGCGTCGGCAGCGCGCCCTTGCTGGCGAAGTAGGCGGCATAGCCGGGGTAGGGGCGGGCGGTGGCCCAATCGCCGAGCGTGACGATCGCGCCCCCCTCCGGTTGCCCGGCCATGATCAGGCCCGCTCGCTGGCAGCAGAGAAACGTGCCGAGCGTGTTGACGTCGAAATGCCGGCAGACGTCCGCGGCCGTCACGTCTTCGAAGGGCTTGCGCTGCCACAGGCCGGCGGCAGTCACCAGCACGTCGAGCCGGCCGAAGGCCGCCAGCGCCGCATCGAACAGCCGAGCCACGTCCGTCTCCTTCGACACGTCGGCCTGAAATGCCGCGGCGCGAACGCCCTTCTGTTCGATTTCCGCAACCGTCTGCCGGGCCTCGTCGGCCGAGCTGTGATAGTGGACGGCGACGTCGTATCCGCGATCGGCCAGCGCCATCGCCACAACACTGCCGATACGATGCTTTCCGCTGCCGGTGATCAGGGCGACTTTCGTGGTTGACATGGGTAGGGGATAGTGAGTGGTGGATAGTGGATGGTGGAGGGTGGACGGTGAAGTGCCGATAGACGAGCCGGACAGCCGCTTGCGGCTTCGCAATCCTCTATTTCAGATTTGCGATTTCAAATCTGCAATCTCAAAGTCTCAGTTCCCTCCATTCCGCGAAATACTCCCCCAGCGCCGCTTTCCAGTCCGGCATCGCCGGGCCGTCGAGCCGATGATACGCCGCCGTTTCGAGCACGCTATAAGACGGCCGGACCGCCGGCGCTCCGTATTCGGCCGCGGTGATTGGGCGGATCGTGACCTGCATCCCGGCTCGGCGAAAGATCTCGGCGGCGAACTCGCACCACGTGGCTTCGCCGGTGTTGGTGACGTGATACGTTCCCCAGGGCGCCGGCCCGGGGACTGTCCCGATTTTCGCGGGGACTGTCCCAATTTTCGTATCAGCGAAAATGGGACTGTCCCCCTCGCGCTCGACTTGTCGCCAATGCCGAGCAGGAACCGGATCGCCTGGGCGAGATGCGGCACGAAGGTCGGCGTGCAGTGCTGATCGTCGACGATCCGCAGCTCCCGCCGCTCGGCGCCGAGGCGGAGCATGGTCTTGACGAAGTTTGCCGCCCGCGGATCGGAGGGGCGGGCGTACAGGCCGCAGGTGCGAACGATCAGATGTTTCGGCAGTTTGGCGGCGGCCCGCTCGCCTTCGAGTTTCGTTTTCGCGTAGACGCCCTGCGGCCGGCAGGGGTCGTCTTCGCGCCACGGCCGCGGCGGCGACGGCATGGCCCCGAACACGTAATCGGTGCTGATCTGCACCAGCGGGCAATCCAACTCGCCGCAGGCCCGGACCAATGCCCGACCGCTTCGGCATTGACGGCCCGGCACTTCGCCGGTTCGCTCTCGGCCTTGTCGACGGCGGTGTAGGCCGCGCAATTGATGACTGCGGCGGGCCTGATCGCCGTGATCCGCTCGATCGTCGCCGGCCCGTCGGTCAGATCGAGCGTATCGACGTCAACGCCAATCGCCGCGGGCCCGAGTTGCCGACACAGTTCTCCGCCCAGTTGCCCGTAGGCGCCGGTAACGACGATGGTCATGGGAAGAACGGGAGGGATTGGAGATTTGAGATTTCAAGTCTGCGATTTGAGAGTAGAGGTTAGAATATCGCAGCAGCCCGCATTCGACAAGGACGCTCCGACCCTTTGGGGGGACGTTCCGCAGCAAGCGGCAGCACAGGACCTCCCGCCGCCCCGTCGATCGCCCGTCACGGATTCACCAATCGCAACCGTATGGGGAGGGGGCCGGAATTCAGGACATCGGCCATGTCGGCGACGTCCTGCTTGGTGAAGACGCCGGTGATTTCGCCGCGGTCGGAAATCACGCTTCGGATCGACGGCGCCGACTGCAATTGGCCGTCGAGGATGATGCCGAGCTTGCAGGTGTGTTTGCCCGATTTGTCGGGCAGGTGCTCGCCGGTCAGCTTGGCGAGTCGTTTAGCGCCGCCAGTTTTCAGCGAGAACTCCACGCACGGCTTCCCGGCCGAATCGACGGCAGCCTTCGCCCGCGTGAGATCCTCGCCGGTGACGTTGTACGGGTCAGCGACGACAAGGACTTCCGTAATCTGTTCATCGCCCTTTTCTCTGGTTCGCCGGGCGATGTCGGGATATCCAATAAAGACCCGTTCCTCGCCGGGCTTGACCGGCGCCCACCAGGCCAATCGCTTGCCGGCGGGATCGAGCAATTCGGACTTCTTCGGCTCCTTCATGGCCCGTTCGATCAGATCTTTGTTATCGTGCGTGTTGGCCAGGACGCGAAATTCCAGCGTGCCGGGATGCAACAGGAGCCGCTCGACCCGCTGCCGGGCGGCGTTGTCGCGGGTGGACAACTCGACTAGGACCTGCAAGGTTCCCGGTCCGAGCAGATTCCAGTTGACGCGGGCGACCTTCTGCGGACCCGGGTTAAGCCGTCGATCGATCGCTCGGCATAGCTCGGCGAACTCGTCTCTGCCGGCGTGGGGCGGCATGGCCTTAGAGTCTGCCTCGTAGGTGAGAACCTGCCCCTGCCACTTTCGCGGCGGAGGGGGATTGTTTTCCGCCAGTTTGTGCCAGTAACGGAGTTGCGCTAGTGGAGATGCCGCGGCGTCGGCTCTAAGTTCCGCGGCGGCCAGATCGCGATCGAGTTGGGCCTTTGCCAGTTCCTCGATAGTGGCAGCACCGATTTTGTGCTTCGCGTCGACACTTTTTAGCACCCGCTCGGCCGATGCGAGCCTGTGGATGGCGGCTTCTATGCCGCTTTCGGCTGCGGTGGGCTTGCTCGGCTTGGGCTTTGCGGCATTTGACGCTTCGAGTTTCTTCAAATCCGCCGCAGCTTGGTCTCGGGCGAGCCGAGCCTTTTCCAGATCTATTTGCGTCGCCTTGAATCCCGCTTTGACCCGCGGTTCGATAAACTCGAGCCGGCCCTCCGCATAGTGCAGCTTGGCCCGCGCCGCTTCGACGGCGTCACCATGTAGTTCGGCCGCTGCCAGATCGCGATCGAGTTTGGCCTGCAAGAAATTCTCATAGTCCACATTCCCTTGCTTGTATTGCATTTCGACAATTTTGAAGATTCGTTCGGCCGAGTCCAGCTTGAGCCGGGCGGCTTTCGCGTCATTCTCGGCCGCGGGTGATCTCTTGACGCTTTCCGTCGCGTTGCTCTCATCGGGCTGCAGCGCCACGTTGTGGAATTCGACCTGCCGGTACGGGCGGGCCTGCAACAGAAATTCCTTGATCTGCTTGAGCGGCAAGTCGCTGAAGGTGGGCGTCAATTGAACCACGCCGCTGATCGTGGCGCCTTCCTGGCGGATGGACGTGTGAGTGCGTCCCTGCTGATCGACGGCGACCACGCGAAACTCGTGGTCGTCCAGCCCCTTGACCGACATGGTGACGACGACCTTCCCGTCGGCCGTTTCAAGGGGGCTGGAAAACGATGTGTTCAGCTCTTTATTCTCGGCGTAAGAGCCTGTCGAGCCGGAGCCCGCGGTGGCGTCGCGGCGTTCGATCGTTTCCCACTTGCCCGCCGCCACGGCGACAGTGAGGTCAACACGGGTCGCCGTCCGCGGAAATGCGGCAAACACGGTTTGATATTCGTAGAGGGGACGCTTGTGCCAAGTGGGTGCGCCGCCGCCGCCGAACGCCCCCGCCGGTTGCGATTTGCGAATCTCCAACCAGGAATCCTTGTTGGGAAGCCGGAAGACAAGCTCGCGGTGGTCCATGGTCTTGTCGTTGACGTGGAAGCTGCCGCCGCTATTGTCGAATTGATATTGTGTATAAGGCGAGCCGTCCGGTTTCCACCACGGCTGGCCTTTCGATGGATGGCGCGAAACGGCGACCAACTCGACTTTTCCTTCCGGCAGCGTCGCCGTCCACGTTGCTCCGTCGGGCTTCTTTAGTTCCATCGCGTCCAGGGAGTGGGCGGCAGTCGCCACCGCGTATAGTTCAGAAAGCATGACCGCGCTCAGCAATGCCAACCACACGACAGTGACAGACAACACAACGCGAACGGCGTTGCGTTTCTTAATGCTGAGGATGCCGATCCCCAGACTCAGCAGCCCAAGGCAAATCGCCATGGCCACCACCTTGTCTGGGCGGAAGAGGCCCTCGCGCAATGGTGGCTTCAGCGTCAACGAGGCAATGTCGTGCGACATGAAGCACCAGACAGCCGCCAGAAGAAGAACGATACCGCCGGCAAGGCGAATTGGCCACGATGGCCAGTCGGCCATGGTAGTTGCCGTCCGGCAATGCGCCGGCTCGGCCGCGCTTCTCTCTGCCGCAAACGCCGCTCGCACGTCGCGTTGGCTCAGCACCACCAGCGCCCAGATTCCGATCGGCAGGCCGATCAGATTAACGGGCCAAGCAACCATGGGTAAAATGCTCGCGGCGATGGCCAAGCCGTAGCCTCGCAGCCGCATCATCTTCGTCGCTGCGAAAATCATGAAACCGCCCAGAAGGGAAATCGCCAGTGCAATCACCAGTAATATATTGCGTCCGTCGGACGGGACTGGTTGGGCCGAGCCGAAGCTCGGCGGGGCGAGACCGCGGGTGACGCAGAGGTCCGACAACAACCAAAGGATCGGCACGATCAAACTCAAAATGCCCACGACCCGCAGAGCAATGGCAGGCCATTTCACTTGTCGGCGGGCTTGCTCGATGGTCGGATCGTCAGCCGGCGACTACGTCGGGGGGCGGCGAATGACGGCACCATGATCGGCGCCGCTCATTCTCCTCCATGCGATCCAGATGCAACCGACCACAGCGACGACCAATGCCCCGACGGTTGCAAAAGCTTGTGGCTGCGATAGCGGGTGGCCAAAAGCGAGTTGAACGAGAACCATCACCAGCAAACCGAAGGCGAGGAAGACAAATGCTTTTCCCATACCCGGCCAGGAGACGAGTTCTCGAACGCCGTTTCGCCGTTCTGCCAGCGGAATGCCGAAAAACGTGCGGACGTCTCGATTCCGCTTTGCGTCATCCCGCTTATCGCGTGCGGCCTCGGGCGTGGTGGCGATCGTTTCCACTTCCGTCTTCAACTCGCTGGCTTGCTGGTAGCGGAGACTCGGCTCCTTTTCCAGCGCCCGCAATACCACCTCGTCAAGCCGCACGTCGATGTGGACCTTTTTCGACGGCGGGGCGAAGCGGCCGATGGGCAACTCGCCGGTGAGCATCTGGTAGAAGACGACGCCTAACGAATAGATGTCGGCGCGATGATCGACCTGCTGCGGATGTTCGATTTGCTCGGGGGCCATGTAATGCGGAGTGCCCATCACCTGGCCGGCGGCGGTCAACGAGGGGGACGGAGGTGGGCGGAGGGAAACGTCGGCGGCAGGTGGAGGCGTTTTCCCCTCCGCCCACCTCCGTCCCCGTCCGACGCATCAGCTTCGCCAGGCCGAAATCGGCGATTTTCACTTGGCCGTTCTTGTCCAGCAGGATATTTTCCGGCTTGATGTCGCGGTGGACGACGCCGCGCTCGTGGGCGTATTGCAGGGCGTCGCAGATTTGCGGCACGATGGCCAGGGCCTGCTCGGGGGAGAGCTTCTGCGTGTCCAACAGGCGGCGCAGGTTCACGCCGTCGACAAACTCCATAATGAAGTAGTAGAGGCCGCCTTCTTCTTGCGAAGCCGCAAGCGGCTTCTCCGTGCGGCCGAAGTCGTGAACGGTGACGATGTGCGGATGGCTGAGCATGGCCATCGCACGGGCCTCGCGGGCGAAACGGTCGGCGAAGGCGGGCTCGCGGCCGATCGCCGGCGAGAGGATTTTCAGCGCCACCAGCCGATCGAGCCGCTTCTGCCGGGCTTTGTAGACCACGCCCATGCCGCCGCGGCCGATCAGATCCAGGATCTCCAGGTCGGGGAAATAGGCCGCCAACTCGGCGGGCGTGGGGGGCGCGTAGTCGGCCGACGCCGACGTCTCCCCCCCGCTGGCAAACGTGTTCGTCTCCAGCCCTCGCTTCATCAGGCAGCCCGGGCAGAGCCCCAGCGGGGCGTCGGCCGCCAGTTCGCCGCCGCACTCGGCGCATCGGTTTGCTTCGCTCATAACTGGTCTCCCTCTACACGTTACAGAAGCAAACCGCGAAGAAGGTTACACGAAACCCGCCGTGACCGTAAACGTTCTCGGGACGAGGGGGACGGAGGAGGCTGTCGGGGAAACGCTCTCCATTGGCGGGCTGTCCTCCGACAGCCTCCTCCGTCCCCTTCCGGTCGCGCCGCAACGCCATAACATGGCCAACCGTGATTATAGCAGACGCCAAAACCCGGTTAGAGGTTCGTCAGCAGGGCCACCGGGAAATCGGCCAGAGCGTCGGCCAGTGCGATGCGGGAGTCGGTTACGGGGCAATCCTGCCCGGTGAAGATGTTCCTGAGCGTCGCCGGCCAGGTGTCTTCGAGGATGATCCGCGTGTCGGCCCAAAGCGCGGCGCCGATCGGCGGCGGTGGCGGCAGCGAGTCGGCGGCCGGCGTCAACTGCGCGATCAGCCGCGGCACGACGGCAACGGCAAGCCGGCTTCCGGCGTCCGGCGATTCGGGCAACCGCCGGGCGAAAGCACAGACGTGCGACGCCTTGGCCCCTTCGACCTGCAACGGCACGTAATCGCCCAGGCGGAACAGTTCGGCGTGTTGCCGGCGAAACTGGAGAGCCCGCCAGGTGACCAGCAGCTTGATCCGCGGGTCGCGCGGGTTGCGGGCGAGTTCGCCGGCCAGCGAAGACAGAGAGCGATCGTTGCGGCCGACGTCTTTGCGAAGCCGCGCGAGCATCTTTCGCCGCAGTGCAAAGTCGACCGGCTGGCGGTTATCCGGATCGACGAGGCAGAAATTCCATAGTTCCTGGCCCTGATAGACGTCGGGCACGCCCGGCGAGCAGAGCTTCAGCACGAGTTGCGACAGGGCGTTGTATAGCCCCCAATTGACGACCTGCTCGTGGAACTGCCGAAAACCCGCGAGAAAGCGGTTCTTTGGGCGGTTGTCGAGCGCCGCGGCCACGAACTCCTTGACCGCCGCATCGTATTCCGAATTGGGATTGATCCAACTCGTGTGGACTTTCGCCTCGTGCGTGGCCTTCTCCATGTAAGCCATCATCCGCGCGGTCAACTGGGTGAGCTCCTTGTCGTCGGCGCCGTCCGGCGGCCAGACGCCGACCAGGTTCTGGTAGAAAAGGTATTCGTCGTTGCGGCTGGGCGCCGGCTGGCCGTCGACCTCGCGGTGATGCCGCCGGTTCAAACGGGCCCAGCGATTCACCGCTTTGCGCCAGAGACGCGGGATCTCCGACAGAACATTGATCCGCGCGCGGGCGTCTTCGCTGCGCTTGGTGTCGTGCGTGCTGCTGCAAGTAAGCGACTGCGGCCAATCGGTTTGGCGGAGGCGGTTGTGGCGATGAAACTCGGCAAGCGAGGTGGCGCCGCGGGAAGGATCGCCGCCCACCTCGTTCAGCGACACCAGGGGAAAGTAGCGGTAGAAGGCGGTGTCTTCGATCCCCTTGGCCATCACCGGGCTGGTGACCTGCTGGAAGCGTCCGACGAACAGGTCGCGCTCGTGGCGGCCGGCCTCGCCCAGATCGGGCGGCGCTTCCAGAAGAAGCACGTCGCGGATGAAGTCGAACACCGCGGCGTTGATCGTGGGGTTGCGGCGCTTTGCCTGCGCCACCGTCCGGCAGAGAATCTGCCGGTCTTGCTCCGAAACTTCCCCGCGGTGGATGTAAGTGCGATAAACGGGAAAACAAGCGAGGATTTCGCGCAGAGCCATCCGCAGGGCGTTGAGCGTGAAATCGCGCGAGCGGCGGTTCCGCTCCGAGATGCGATTGAGCCGGTGCGCGAGCAACTGCAAATCGCTCGACATCGCCGTGCGGAAGATCAGCAGCTTCGATTGGTGCGCCACCTCGCGGAAAGCGAGGTGTTGGTCGACGAAGCGATTGTAGATGGTGGTCAAGTCGCGGAGCCCGACCGGATCGACGAACAAGCCGTTCACGCCACTCGTGAAATCGTAGCCGGTGGTGCCGGCCGCCATCCACTGGCCGGGCAGGCTCTCTTCGCCGCCGAGGATCTTCTCGACCACGACGTAAAGGGGCAACGCCACGCGATCGACGAAGGCTGGTCGCCGTCGCTCGCGTCAGAAACGCCAGTTCGACGTCATTCCAGGGCGGAGGGCTTCCGGCAGGGGCGTCGAAGGCGGACTCGCGGCTGAAGAGCCACCCCGACGATGCGGTGGCCTCGGTCGCGCGCTGGTGCGCCGACCTGCCCAGGGCCAGCAGGTATTCCCTCTGCAATCGCCGCAGATATTCCGACGGTTCGTACAGCCCGTCGATGTGATCGACCCGCAGGCCGTCCACGTCGCCGCGGGCCAACAGATCGAACACCAGACCGTGGCTTTCCGCGAAGACCTCGGGCAATTCCATGCAGACCGCCGCCAACTCGTTGATGTCGAAGAAACGGCGGTAGTTGATCTCGTCGTCGGCGGCCTTCCAGTGCGAGAGGCGGTAGACCTGGCGGTCCAGCAGTTTGTCGAGTACATCGAAGCTGTGCGGCTGGCCGGGCGTGCCGTTGATGTCCAACAGGCTCCGCTGGATGTAATCGGAGATGGCCGGGACGGTGTCGACCAGCGTGTGCAGCCGGCGCTTGATGACCTCCTTCTCCCGCTGCCGCTCGGCCACGCTTCCCGGCTCGGCGACCGTGCATTCGGGCAGATGCTCCAGGGCGGTGATGATGCTCTCCAATTCGAGCAGTTCCTCGGAGTCTGGTGGGATGGTCTGCTTCAGCGCGTCGAGCCCGTGCGTCAGAATGTCGCGGTAGCTTCGCGGTTCGATGGGCAGCAGCGACTGGTAGTAGCGGAGGAAGAACGCCCCGTCTCGGTATTCGAGCTTCAGTTCGCCCGATTCGAGAATCTGGCCGTACTGACCGCCGAGAATCGGCAGAAGGACGCGATTTTGCAGTTCATCCTTGATCGGGCTCCAGTCGATGTCGAAGAAGGCGGCGTGGGGCGAGGCCGGGCCGTTCTCCAGCACGTCGGTCCACCACAGGTTCTCGGCCGGCGCGGCGCTCATGTGGTTCGACACGGTATCAAGGATTTGGCCCATCGAGTTGCGGTGCAGGGCCTCGACCATCGCGCGATAATCGTTGGCGGTGCCCAGGCCGGGATCGAGCTGCCCGTAATCGACGATCGCGTAGCCGTGCGTGCTTCCGGAGCGGACCTTCTGGCAGGGGGAAGCGTAGAGGTGGCTCACGCCGAGATCGGCCAGGTAGCCCACGACGCCGGCCGCGTCGCGGAACGTCATTTCTTCGTGCTGAAACTGGATGCGGTAGGTCGACGTCGGTTGGCAGAGGCGATCGCGGACGGTTTGCGCAACCAATTGAGCAATCCACTCCGCCCAGGAATCGACGTCGCTCATGGTTGTTCTCCGCTGCTATTGAAGACTAGCATTTCGTACGGGAGAAGTTGCTGCCAAGTGTGGTTTCCTCCATACTTCGCGTCTTCCGTGCTGAACGTCGGTCTCCTATCGCTCAGTTCGACTGCGGCCATCGGCAGGGGTGTTGCCGCGAGGTTCGCCACGGCCAGCACGCCGTCGTTGCCGCCGCGGCGGAGCACCAGCAGCGGCGAATCTTCATCCTCCGAGCTTGAGACGTTCAACACCGTAGCGTCGGTGTCGCCGGCGATCGCGGAGCGCCGGCCAACGGCGACGGGCGGCCAAGAGGTCTCGATACAGCCGTCGAAGTTGCGCCTGCGGCGAGCCCTCCGGCCACGACCAGCCGAGCTTCGCCGCGGCAAACGTGTCGGGGCTCTGCGGATCGGGAATTTCCGTCCCCCATTGGAACGACAAGGCGGCGAACTCCTCGCGGCGGCCGCGCCGCACCGCTTCGATGAGATCGGCGTCGCCAAATGAGCAGAAGAACGGGAAGGGATTTCGCTCGCCGTATTCTTCGCCCATGAACAACAGCGGCACGCACGGCGATAGCAGCAACAAACCACACGCCAACCGCCGCGCGGCGGGTGTGACCAGCGAGCCCAAACGATCGCCCAACGCGCGGTTTCCGATCTGATCGTGGTTCTGGATGCAGACGACGAACCGCGTGCGATCGATCTCGCCCACGCGGCTGCCCTGGCGACGGCGGTAGAAGGGGCTATAGCCGCCGTCGTAGATGAACACGTCGTTCAGCGACTTGGCCACCTGTTCCGGCAGGCCGAAATCGAGGTAGTAGCCGTCACGCTCGCCGGTCAGAAGCGCGTGAACGCCGTGGTGAAAATCATCGCTCCAAACGCCGTCCAGTCCATAGCCGCCCTGCTGCGGTGGCGTCACCAGGCGAACGTCGTTCTGGTTCGTCTCGGCGATCACGTGGACGCAGCGATTCCACGAGGCGGACTCTTGCTGCACGGCGGCCTGGACGTCGGCCAGGATGTGGCGCGGGCTGAGGTCGTAAATGGTCTGCACCGCGTCGAGACGCAGCCCGTCGAGGTGGAAATCGCGCAGCCAGCCGCAGGCGTTGTCGATGACGAACTGCCGCACGGCGTCGCTGTCGGGGCCGTCGCAGTTGACGGCTTTGCCCCAAGGGGTGTGGTAGCGATCGATGAAATAGGGGCCGAACTTCTCGAAGTAGTTGCCTTCCGGACCGAGATGGTTGTAGACGACATCGAGAAACACGGCCAGGCCGTTGCGATGGGCGGCATCGACCAGTCGTTGCAGCGCCTGCGGCCCGCCGTAGCTGTTTTGCGCGGCGCCGGGATGAACGCCGTCGTAGCCCCAGCCGCGCTCTCCCGGAAACTGCGCGACCGGCATGATCTCGATCGCCGTCACCCCCAGCGCCGACAACTCGGCCAGCCGCGGCACGACGGCATCGAACGTGCCCTCGGGCGTAAACGTGCCGACGTGCAACTCGTAGATCACCAGGTCGTCCCGCGCCACTCCCCGCCACCCGGCATCCGACCAGGCATACGACTGCGGGAAGAAGAGGGCGGAGGGACGGTGTACGCCCTCGGGCTGCCACCGCGACGCCGGGTCGGGATACTCGTTTCCGTCAGCCAAGCGGTACAGGTAGCGGAGCCCCTCGACGGCGTGTGGTTCGCAGTGGACGAAGTAGCCGTCGTCCTCGGTGGCCATCGCGATTTCCCGCCGCTGCCCGGAGGGCCAAGTGACCAACCGCACCGCGGAGGACGACGGCGCCCAAACCCGCCAGACGACGCTGCCGTCGGATTGGCGCAACGCGCCTTGTCGAAGATGAATCGGGTTCCGCTGCATGGCACTCGCCACTCTTGCCTCCTTCGCAAATGGGCTGTCGCATGTCCGCGCCGCACGTGCGATTCACCGGCGGCACAACGCCGACCGATGCAGCGTGGCCGTTGGCTCCGGGCTAAACGAGGGACTGGTGCGGTCGTTGGCCAATACTGAGAATTGTAGCAACCTTATTGGGTTTGTTTAGCCCCACTGGCCGCTACGGTTTGGCGGCGATGTTTTCGCCACCGCGTGTATAGGACAAGACTTCGTAGCGGAAATCGGTGAAGGGGCCGTGTCCCTGGCCGCTCTTGACCGCCAACCGCACCTTCAACTGCGACTTGCCGCGGGTTAGCTCGGGCGGTAGATCGAACTCGGAGTCGTGCCAACGCAGGAATTCATTCCGGTCGGCGTGATACCACGTGCCCGCGGGTTGACCGTCGACATAGACGTCGGCCGCTTGACGGCCGAACTTCTGGTCAAGACGCCGCCGCAGCCGCACGCCGGAATTGTCGGGCGCGACTGCCACGGCAAAGGTGATCTCGCCGCCGGTGTGCATCCGCCCGTTGTCGCGGATCAGCACCCCGGCGTTGTTGCCTTCGTAAGAGGCTTCCAACTGGCCGACCAACGTCGAGCCGGCTGCCCGATAGTCGTGCTGCCGTTCGCTGGTCGCGTTGCCCACGTCGATCAGATCGGTTTGCCGCAGCACGGGCTGCTTGCGAAGGTAACAAAAACCGAGCGTCCGGTACTGGGAAACAATGTTGCTCATGCCGCCGTGCTGAATTCGGGCGTCGAGGGCACTGTAGAACGGCAACGTGCCTTCGAGGTGAAATCGGTAGTAGCAGGCCGGGCCGGGCTTCTTCGTGATGTCGCCCACGCAGCCGGCGAATGGCTTGTTGTAGTTCGGGTTCGGCCAGAGGCAGGCGAGGTAATAGTCTTCGGTGCCGGTGCCATTGATCTGTGGCATGGCGGCGTTGTCCACCCTGTACCGCTCGTTTCCTTCACAATAATGACTGCCGAACATGGTCTGCACCACGCCTAGGAATCGACCGGTGCCCTCCGCGTCAAGAATCAGCCAATCCCGGGCCATCACTGTCCGGCCCGCACGATAGAGCGCGGAGAAGTAGCCGGTGTCGGCTTCTGCGTAACGCTGCGGCAGAAGGTACACTTCCGCACTGACCTTTCCAATCGGCTTGGCGCCGGCCGGTGCGCGATTCGTAAGCACGATGCTCCCTCGCCGCCAGAAGGGCATGCGGAAATAGCTGGTCAGGCGGATTCGATGCCCGGGCAGCAACTCGACCTTCATCGGCAGCGACCGCACGTTCTCCGGCCGAACGGCACAAGCGAAGAACATGCCGACCGGCGCCAGCACGTTGGGCCGCGGCGACTCGTCCCACTGCATTTCGATCTCGACCTGGTGCAGGAACGCCGCGGAGGCGTCGCCTTCGATCACGATTTGCGAGACGGTTCCCGGCCGGTCGACGTTCAGGATCGCCCGCGACTGGCCCGCTTTCAATTCGGCCGGCGGTGTGCGAATCGCCTTGGCATCGGCCTGCGGTGACAGCTCCTCGCCCTGCTTGGTGAAGGCGCGGATCAGGTAGGAGCGATCCTCCTTGCCGGTGAAGGTAGCCACCGGCGTGCCGTAGGGATAGCGTTCGTAGAGGAAGTGGTTGAACGAGGCCGCCTTGGTCATGCTGATCCGCAGCGACTCGGCGAAGGGGATCGGCGCGAAGCAATTGCCGGCCACGTCTCCACCGGCGTAGTAGCCGAGGATTTCGCCCGAGACCAGCGGCTTAGGGAAGTCCGGATGCTTGCCGGCGTAGAAATCGACAGTTTTGATTTGGTAGCGCGGCTTGGTCTCGCCGTCGAAGTAGAACTTCAGCACCTGGTCTTTGGGAAAGCAGGTCTGCCAGAAGCTGCGAAGGCAGCCTGGCCCCATCGCGTCGAAAACGACGAAATCCCCCTTCGCGTCCTTGTACAAACACCATCCGGCGTCGCCGTTGACGCCCTTGCGGTTGTGGCTGGAGAATTGCAGCAAACGGACGTTGCGGGGCAGCACCGGCAGGTCGTCCAGCGTCGGCGTATCGCAGGGCGAGGCAGCCCACACACTCGCCGTGGCAGCCGCGACAAGCAGCGACGACAGTAAACTGCGAAATCCGATGGTGCATGCAATTTGTAGCACTGCAAACCTCTCTTCTTCCTCAATAGCCGAGAGCTAACAAGACAGCCGGAAGCTAACAGCTCCCGGAACGTAGTCACAGCGACAATCGCTCGCCGGGAGCTATTGGCTCCCGGCGGCTGTGTCGATCTCGACGTCTCATGCTCCCGCTGCACATCCCCAGCCGGTTCTTTACTTCGGCGCGTGGATCGCGATAATAATGTGGTTTGCGGGACCGAACCAAGAGGGCCCGGGCCGCAACGTGCGATCGGATCCAGTTTACCAAAAATCCGACGGAATTCAACTTGTTGCGAGCGATTCCCTTCGGGGCGCGGTTAAACGGCGGACGATGGATTTTCTGCAACTTACCAATAAGTGGATCCTCATCTTTGGCGTGGCCAATCGCAAGAGCGTCGCCTGGCACGTCAGCCGCGTGCTTTGCGAGGCGGGGGCAAAGTGCGTCTATGTCGTGCAGAACGAGGAGGTGCGGGAGAACGTCGCAAAATTGCTTGGCGCGGAGAGCGAAATCCACGTTTGCGACGTCGAGCATGACGATCAGATCGAGCGGCTGCGCGGCGAGCTTGCCCGGCGGGGCGAAAAGTTCCACGGCATGGTCCATTCGTTGGCCTTCGCCGATTACTCCGACGGCGTGCGGCCGTTCCACGAGACCTCGAAGCGGGCGTTCTTGCAGGCGATGGAAATCTCCTGCTTCTCGCTGACCGCGCTGGCCAATGCACTGAAGGACCTGCTCGACCCGGACGCCTCGGTGGTGACCATCTCGATTTCGACCACGCAAATGGCCAGCGAAAGCTACGGCTACATGGCGCCGATCAAGGCGGCGTTGGACTCCTCGCTGGCGTTTCTGGCCAAGTCGTTCAGCCGCTTCTCGCGGATTCGTTTCAACGCCGTGGCGCCGGGCCTGCTGAAAACCTCGGCTTCGGCAGGCATTCCCGGCTACGTCGACGCCTATCTCTACGCCGAGCAGGTGATTCCGCGGAAGCAGGCCGTGCAAACCGAAGAGGTTGCCAACGCCGCGGCGTTCCTGCTCAGCCCGCGATCGAGCGGCATCAACGCCCAGCGGATCGTGATCGACGCCGGCATGTCGATCAATTATTTCGACCGCGAACTGATCGAACGGGCGATGCGGCCGTAGCGTACGAAACGGCAAGCGGTGCGTCAGGCGCGTTGCGCTGCCGGCGTCAGCAGCGAGTCGGGGCCGTCCAATGTGCCGGTGACGACGTGCGCCGCCTCACGGCAGCCGCCGTCGCAATCGCCGATCGAGGGGCAGCCGCCGCACGCCGCCGGCAGATAGTCCTTCTGCGTGAAGCGCCGCCAGTAGGGATGCGTCTTGACCTTGTCGATCTCGTCGACGTGGTTCAGCCGCCTCGGCGAATGATTGCAGGTGCGCACGTAGCCCGACGGACCGATGACAAAGAAGTCGATGGCCGCCGCGCAGCGGGTGCCCACGTGCAGCCGCTCGTACTGGCGGCCGTCGAGAACGCACTTCGGCAGCTCGGTGCCGACGCTGCCGTAGCGGCCGGCATCGCTCAGCACTTCTTCCGCCGTGGCGAGCATTTGCCGGACCTGGCCTCGGTTGAGCGACAGGCCGCCGGCATGTTCCAGGCCGCGGCCGCCGGGCAGAAAGCGGTTGATCAGCAGTTGCCGGGCCCCAGCCAGAAACGCCGCTGCGAGGGTGGCGTGCAGCTCGCCGAGGTTCTTGCGAGTGACAGTCACGGCTGCCACAGTGGGAATTCCGAGCGCCTCGGCCTTTTGGAACATCTCGAGGATATGATCGGGATCGCCGTCGCCGGTGTGTTCCCGATAGGTGGCCAATCCGGGCAGGCTCATGCTAAGCTGCACGCCGAGCCGCTTGCAGACATCCAGCACGGCCCAATCGACCGCCGTGCCGTTCGACAGCAGATAGAGCTTCGGCCGTGCGTGGCGCGATTCGAGCCCCGCGTCGCCGCTCTCAATGTGCTCAGCGGTGAGAGTGGCCGCGTATTCGATCAGATCGAATAGTCCCTCTTTCAAAAGCGGCTCGCCGCCGGTGAAGGCGAAATGGCACACCCCCATGCCGGCCAGCTTGCGGAGAACGTCCTTCCAAGCGTCGATAGAGAGCTCTTCGTGTTTGGCGAACCCGCCGGCCGGATTCTCCCAGGGGCACGAGCAGAAGATGCAGCGGTGATTGCAGCGGTAGGTCATCTCCAGCACGGCCGTGGCCGGGAGAAACGACGGAGCCAACCGCGACTGTACTCTCTCGTCCGCGTTACTCATCGATTTCGACTCCCAGTGACACTGTCCCCCGATAATGCGACGCCTACCTTCCTTTTCGACGACGAACCGCCCAGATTGGTTCCGCGAACAACGGAGGGGGAAACGGGTTCACGATCGCCAAGCCCCCCTAGCAGGGAGCGGTGTGTTGTGGCGCATGTTCAGCGACCGCCGCTGCCGCGATCCTTCTCGGCAGCGTTGGGCAAGTCGTCTCGTTTCACTCCCAACAATACGCACAGCCGCGGCAGAGAGTTCTTCAACGGGCTAACGCTGTCGTTGTCGCCTTCGGTGAGGAGCTTGCCGGCGAGGAAGTCGTGCAAAATCCGCAGATCGCCGTGGTTGACATTCGCGACATCGCCAGCCTCCTCCCCTCTGTACGAAACGTGGAGCACCAGTTTCAGCGCCGCGACGCCCAGAAGCGTTCCCATTCACTCGCCCTCCATTTCCACGCCGAGTAGTTGCTGCAATCGCGGCAACTCGTCCTTTAGCGGCGATTCTCCTTCGTTATCGCCCTTGCTCTTCCGCTTGCCGCTAAGGAACTCGCGCAGAATGCGGAGGTCGTTGTGGTCGATTCCGTTGACGTCACGGACCGTGCCGTCTTTGTAGGAGATGTGGAGCACGAGTTTCGGCCGTGTGACGTTGGGCGAACACTTGCGGCAGAACTGGGTTTCGTCGAGCTCGATGGCATGTCCGGCGATCTTGCGAAGCTCCTGGAACTCGGAGCGGCAATGAGGCAAATCGCGATCTATGGTCCAGGCGATGCCCCTATCGAAGGGCTGGTCGGACTTGTACTGGCTGTTGTCGTACAAGGTGCGCTCACCGCACTTGGGACAAATATAATCAACTCGATCGGGCGGCAGAGAGACGGCATAGCACATCGCGCCCATGGCCAGTTGCGCGGGTGGCGGCGCGTCGGCCAGCCTTTTCAACATTGCCCGAACCGCCGAGCGATCGAGCGACTTCACTCCCTCAACCGTGACGATTGGCGGCGATTGCGGCACCGGCGGAGTTGCGCGGGAACAGCCGCCGGCGAGAAGGAGACACGCCAACAGCAATACCGCGGCGACGATTCCAATCAGCATTCCCATACAATGTCCTCCCGGTCTTTACCGCCAGTGCAACAGGCGCGCACTTTAGCTGAGACGAAAGGCGGCGCCAAGTAGTTCCCAACTCCAAACCGGGCACATCGCGATCAGAACCAAACCCGCACGCCGCCGATGAGGAAATTGCCCTGGGTCGAGCCGATGTCGAGATACTCGTAGCCGACGTAGCCCTCGAAGCGGTCGAGGATCACCCCGGCGGTCGTGCGAAAGCGAAACAGCCCGGCGTGGCCGAGCGTTCCCCAGTCGATCGCCGCCGAGAGGACCCAGGGCCTGGCCGGAAAGAAATCGCCGCCGTAGGTGAAATTGAAACCGAGATCGGTCCGTGTTGAGTCATTCAACCAGTTTGCGCCAATGCCCGTTCGCATCTGCGCACGCGGGCTCTGGGCGAAACGATAGACCAGATTGCAGTCGCCCAAGCCGAGGTGGTCGTCGTCGGCGCTCGAGGATCGTTCGGTGAGATAACGGAACGAGGTGTCGATTCCGAACCGCGAGGTTGTTTCCAGAATGAGTTGGCCGTCGACGCCGCTGAGATGGCCGAAGTTGTCGGCGTAATCGGCTCGAAATTGGCCGCCCCATCGCCGCGACGACGGGTCCAGCGACACGCTGACCAGCGAGCCCAGCGGCGGTTGCGTTGCAGCGGCGTTCGGATCGTTCGATGCCGGCTGCGAGGCGGTGCTGCCGGCCAGGGCGTCGGCCAGGACGTTCTCGGCGGTGAAGCCGCTTAGCCAGGCGTCGGATTTCAGGTAGCCCGGTGTGTTGTCGTAAGGGAACCGCGGAAAGTAGGCGACGTTCGAGCCGTCGTTCATCAGTGCCCTGGGCACCCAGAATGGCGACGCCACCGCATAAGCTCCCACGAGGACGCCGCCGAGAAAAAGGCCACCCTTTGCGTTGTCAAGTTCCTCGCGGCCGGCGGCGTCGCAGTGTTCGTGATCGTGTGACGGCGAGTGTTCAGCGGGCGGCGAGGAGGGCGCAGCGGATTCCGGCGGCGAGGTTCGCACGTCGGTGCGGATCGTGTTCAAATCCCCCTCCGCCCGCGCCGACGGAAGCAAGCCGGCAAGCAAGATCGTGCCCAAGATCAGCGGCAGTTTGCAGGGCATGGATTGACCCAACAACGGACCCGAGCAGCGGCGATGAGATTATTCCCACCAGCAATGGGGGCAGAAGAGTATCAAATTTGTCCGCACTCTGTCAATTGCGGTTAAGGGGTTTTCTTGCCTGGCTTGCCGGCAACAACGGGGACGGAGGAGGTTGTCGGCAGAGCGTTTTCGGAAGGGAGAGTCTTCTCGCGACAACCTCCTCCGTCCCCCTACCGCTGGCCAACAGCTACAGCTTTGGAAACAGCCCGTCGGCCACCTGGCGAAGCTTCTTGGGATGCACCAGGCGAATGCGGGTGGCGTCGATTTCGGCGATTAGGTTGGCGTCGATCAGACGGCGGAGTGTGCGGGAGAAGGTCTCGCTGGTGAGATTCAGATGGCTGGCGACGTGGCGTTTCAAGCCCGGCAACTTGACGACGCCAGCGGCGGACGACTGCGCTTCGGCCAGTTCCAACAGGAAGCGCGCCAGGCGTCCGGCGGCGTCGCGCAGCGCGATGTCTTCGATTAACGAAACCAGCCGCCGCGCCCAAAGCGCGATGCCAGTCATCATGCCGAGGCACAACTCGTGGTCTTCGGCCAGTGCCTGGCGGAAGCGATCCTGCGGCAGCAGGGCGCAGACGGTCCGCTTGAGGGCTTCGGCCGAGGCGGGCAGCGGAAAACCGCCCAGCGCGGCGACCTCGGCGAAGCTGTCACCCGACCCCGCGATGTGCAGGACGTGCTCCTTGCCGCCGTGGCCCGTCTTGAACACCCGCACCATCCCCTGGCCCACCACAAACACGCCGGGGCACGGCTCGTTCTCGCGAAAAACAGCCTGTCCCTTGCGGAATTGGCAGAGCCGCGCCATGGTCGCCAGCCGGCGGAAGCCCCCCGCCGGGACTTGCGAGAACAACTGGCAACCGTGTAATATGTCGATGACGTTCATAATTCCCTGCAACGCTTGATCCAGGCCAGGGACCGGCCTTGCCGCATCGCGTATGCTTCTATTGTAAGAATTGTGGGGATCCACACAACACAACCAACCGACGGAAAGTCCGACATGTTCTGTTATCCGTGCGAGCAAACGGCGAAGGGAACGGGCTGCAACATTCTCGGGTAACCGTTCACTGGACGGCACGGGAACGGAGGAGGTTATCGGAGAAATATCTTCTCTTGCGGCGGATACTGTCGCCGAAAACCTCCTCCGTCCCCCGCTGTTTCCGGCCTGTGAACGCTTACCATTCTCGGCATCTGCGGCAAAGAACCGACGACCGCCGACCTGTGAGAACCTGCTAATCCACGCGACCAAGGGGATTTCGATGTACGCCCATCGCCAGGCGAGTCAACAAGACCCCGGCGCAGGTCTTGCTCGCCTGGGCTATTCAACGCGGGACCGCGCTGCTGACCACCTCGAAGACCCCGGGCCGAATCAAGGAGAATTTTGAAGTCTCCACCCTTCCCGAAGACGTCATGCGGGAGATCAGAGAAGGAATCAAGTCGCAGGCCAGGTTGAATGCTGTTGTGGAGACTGGTATTCCTGGGTTCATTCCTAGAGGCAAGTGACGTGAGATTGCCGCGATGAATAGGCCATTGCCCACCCCCTGGAAACCCAGCAAAGCCCAGCTCCTCGCGGCACACAACAAGCGCGTCCCGGATCTCATCGCCAAAAACCTCATCGTTCTCTTCGCCGGCATCAACCCAGGTCTTTACACGGCCGCCATCGGCCGGCACTTCGGCCGCCCCGGCAACCGCTTCTGGCCCGCCCTCCACGGCGGCGGCTTCACCCCGCGCGTCTTCTCACCCTTTGAGGAATCCCTCCTTCTCGACCTCAAATTCGGCATCACCAATATCGTCGAACGCGCCACCGCCCGTGCCGATGAACTCACCGACGACGAACTTCGGGCCGGCGGCCGGCGGCTCCAGGCCAAAGTCAAGCGCTGGCGACCCACTGTCGTCGCTTTCGTCGGCATTGGCCCCTACCGCGTCGTCTCCGGCATCAAAGACGCCCGCGTCGGCCTCCAAAAAGTCCCCTTCGGCGGCAGCCACGCCTGGGTCCTCCCCAACCCCAGCGGCATCAACGCCCATTACCTGCCCGACGCCCTCGCAGAACTCTTCGGAGAACTCCGCCTCTGGGCCATTGCACAACACGAGCGCCACCGGAATGATCGCCGCATTCCCCAGAGATGATCAGGAAGCCCGGTGTTGATGAAATACCCGCCTAGGTGCAATCCATGAACATGACAAGTCTCCGGCATGCAATGGAACTCCACAAACACGAATGCTTACCGCGGCTATTGGACCTTGATCTGCCGCTTTCCTTCTTTGGGGATTTCGATCAATTATGTACAGGAAGACCATTAACGGCGACTGCGACCGACTTCTCGACGCGACGCGCCCGTGGCATGTTCTACACACCGGCGCCGATTGTTGGCTACGTGGTTTCTGCGACGCTCAACAGGCAAGTGGCCGGTACATGTCGGCATTGACGATGATGGAGTGCGGATTCCGCGGGGCGGTGCGAAACCGCAAGCGGCATTGGGACGCGGCTGTCGAGCGTCAGGTCGATCATGGCGGGGAGTTTTTCGGCGTTGCGGACGTTCGGCCCCCCCGCGAACGCAGTCGCGGGGCGTTTGTGTCAATCTGAGGGCCAATAGAGCGACGAGAATCGCGGGAGAATTGTCTACGTTGCTACAATGATTGCTGGGGGCGGAGCGATTTTGCAGTCGTCTCGTGCCCCTTGTCCAAGCGTCCGGCGGGGGGTATGCTAAGGTTTCTTAATGACTCGGAGGATTTCATGCGGCACGTGTTGTCGGCCTTGGTTCAGAACGTACCGGGAGTGCTGTCGCACATTTCGGGAATGCTGGCGTCGCGCGGCTATAACATCGATAGCCTGGCGGTGGGGGAGACCGATAACCCCCAGCTCTCCCGCATGACCTTCGTCGTGGTCGGCGACGGTAGCGTGCTGGAACAGGTGCGGAAGCAACTGGAGAAGATCGTTACGGTCGTGCGGGTCGATGACATCGGCTCGGCCGATCACGTCGAGCGCGACCTGATGCTCATCAAGGTGCTGACGCCGGAGGGAAGCCGTAGCGAAATTCGCGAGTTGACCGAAATTTTCCGCGGCCGGATCGTCGACGTGGCCCACGACATGGTGATGATCGAGATGTCGGGGCAGGAACGGAAGATCGAGGCGTTTATCGAGATGATGCGTCCCTTTGGAATCGTTGAATTGGTCCGCACCGGACGAATCGCGATGGTGCGCGGAAGAAGTGGGCAGTAGGCAGTCGGCAGTAGGCAGTCGGCAGTAGGCAGTCGGCAGTGGGCAGTCGGCAGTGCGAAGCCGCAAGCGGTTGTCTGGCTGCCCACTACCCACTACCCACTACCCACCAACCACTAACCCACTGAATACCATGCCCGCGAAAATCTACTACGACAAAGACGCCGACATTTCGCTGTTGAAGAACAAGACGATCGCCATCCTGGGCTACGGCTCGCAGGGTCATGGGCACGCGCAGAACCTGCGCGACAGCGGCTGCAAGGTGATCGTGGCGGAGTTGCCCGGCACGGCGCAACTACGAGCAGGCCGTCAAGGACGGTTTCGAGCCGATCTCGGCGGCCGAGGCCACCAAGCAGGCCGACGTCATCACCGATCCTGCTGCCCGACGAGTTGCAGGGCGAGATTTTCCGCACGCAAATCCGCGACAACCTCGTCGCCGGCAACGTGCTGATCTGCTCGCACGGGTTCAACGTTCATTTCGGGCAGTTCGACGTGCCCGAAGGGCGTGGCGACGATCCTGGTGGCGCCGAAGGGACCGGGCCACCTGGTGCGGGCGGAATTCGTCCGCGGCGCCGGCGTGCCCTGTCTGATCGGCCTGGGCGAAGGGGCCGGGCCCGACGCCCTGAAGATCGGCCTGGCCTACGCCAAGGGCATCGGCGGCACGCGGGCAGGAGTGATCGAAACCACCTTCGCCGAAGAGACCGAAACCGACCTGTTCGGCGAGCAGGTCGTGCTGTGCGGCGGGCTGAGCGCCCTGATCAAGGCCGGCTTCGAGACCCTGGTCGAGGCCGGCTATCAGCCGGAAATGGCCTACTTCGAGTGCGTGCACGAGGTGAAGCTGATCGTCGACCTGATCTACCAGGGCGGGCTTGAACTACATGCGGTACAGCATCTCGAACACGGCCGAGTACGGCGACTACACCCGCGGGCCGCGGATCATCACCGACGAGACGAAGGCCGAGATGAAGCGGATTCTGGCAGAGATCCAGGACGGCCAGTTTCGCCCGCGAGTGGCTGTTGGAAAACCGCGTGAACGCCCCGGCGTTCAAGGCGATGCGGCGGAAAGAGCGTGCCCACCCGGTCGAAGCCGTCGGCCGCGGCCTGCGCAGGCTGATGTCTTGGATCAACGCCAAGGAAGTGTGAAACGGCCGGTTGACCCGTTCGCAACGACGATTGGCTCGCGGCGCCGCTCTTTAGGCGCGGTCAGGGAATTTGTCGCCGATCTCCCGCTGTAGAGAACGCCCTCAGCGGCGTTCCGCCGGCCGAAGAGAGGCCGTGCTCGCATGTCGGGGAACGCCGCGGAGGGCGTTCCCTAACAGAGACGCGATTGCCGTCAAGATGCCTTAGCCCAAGTTGATCAGTTGCAGCAACGAAATCTCTATTTTTGTGGGGCCGAGGGCGAAATATTTCCACTACATTGGCGGTCCGACTTTCAGTTGCCTGGGCAAACGCAGCCCGAGACGGTCCAGTAGGATGGCTTGGTGGTCCGTGGGTCGAGCGACGCAACGACGGCGGATTTCAATGTGCTTGTCCCGCGTGGGCAAGACGACGTCTACCAGCCGTATCTTGCCCAACTCCTCGAATATCCGACGCGGCTCGTCGCCCAACCCGGCGGCCTGCGTCATTTGATGCAGCGCCTTCCAAAGGACGTAGGCCAAGAAGCAGACCAGAATGTGAGCCTGGACTCGCTCCTCGGTCTGGTGCCAGACCGGGCGGATTCGCAGGTCGCTTTTGTGGATCCGGAACGCCGCCTCGGCGTCGGTCAACTGGATGTACGCCTGCCAAAGATCCTCGGCCGACCAGTCCGTGACATTCGTGCGGAGGAGGTAGCAGCCCTCGTTGAGCGTGCCCACTGCCGCCACGCCTCGTTCTTTCGCCAAGAGACGACGGCGCGGCCGTCGATTTCTTCCACGGCCACCTCATAAAGCCCGGCGGCCCGGGAGTTCTTCGCCATGATCTGGCCGACCCGGCGGTCGATCACTTCCTTTTTCCACTTACGTTTTTCGCAACTCGCACGAACCTTTTCCATCGCCGCGTCAATGCGACGCTCGAAACGCTCGTGCATCGCCTTCTCCTTCTCCCGCCGATCGCGGCTGCGGCACAAGATATACGTTTCCCGGCCGCCGTCGGGCGAAGCACACATTTTCACTTCCAGCCCTTCGCGGATCGTCCGCCAGTCTTCGCCGAGCAACTGTTGCTCGAACTTTTTGAGCGTCCCCTTCGATGCGCCGATGATGTAACGCCGATCGCCCGATTCCATGAACTCCAGATTCGCCTTGCTCATCATGCCGCGGTCGCCACACCAGATGCGGTTGGCCCGGCCGTAACGCCTTTCCATCGTGGTGACGATCTCCTGCCACGTCGTCACGTCGTTGCGGTTGCCGGCGAAGACCTCGTAGCCCAGCGGGATCCCCTCCCGAGTCACGACCAAGCCGATGCAGACCTGCTTGCAATCAGACCGTTTGTCGCGGGAGTAGCCGCGCTGGGCTTGCGGGTTGCCCTCGCAAAGACCCTCGAAATAGGTGCTCGTCACGTCGTATAGCAGCAGATCGTAATCCAAGTCAAAGAGCGAGCCGAGGCTGTCTTTCAGGTGCGTCTCCAATGCCTCTTTGTGCGGAAGCAGTTGATCCAACTGCGCGGTACAACCGCGGATGATTGATTTTGCGCGACGGAACCCCCAGCAGATCAGGCAACGCCGTGCTCTGGTAGTAGTGCTCGGCGATGTGCAGTTCGCTCGACGGGCGGCAGAGGCGGCAGGTCACCAGAATCGTCGCGATTTGCGCCCAGGGAATGTCCTCCTTGCCGCGAGGCAGCGCCTTCTCCAAAAACTCGTCCAGTCGCAGCCGGCGCATCAACTCCAACGCCAACCAAGCCCCGCCAAACTCGAGTTGATTCTCCACCCGAACTCTCGCCGTGTCGACCTCCACCCACTCGGGCTCGGGATTGTCTTCGTGATCGAAGAGTTGGAGTTGCGCGTAGGGCGATTTCTTCCCGCCTTCCGCCGCTTGCTTGACGCCGGCGCGCTCGGATTCCTTGAGTTTGCCCAGCCAGGCCACCGTTCGCTGGCGCGGCCCGCGCTCGCTTCGATAGGACTCCACCAAAGCCCAGTATGCTTGGCGTTTTCCCTTGATCTTTCGATAGCAGGGCCTGATGAACATGCCCGAATTATCGACAATAAAAGAGCCCCGTCAAACGCAGAAGTTTCCACTACAACGCGAATCGCGGCTCTGAAGCCCGCCAATGGCGCCCGAATGGATTGCTTGCCGTGAAACCAGAGAAGATGCAGCCGTCGTGGGCCCCAATTTCAGGCCGAAAAACTTCCAAAAAAATGTTCTCGGCCCTTCAACTGATCAACTTGGGTTAGGAGGGTCTGGGGCGGTTCAGCCGGCTAGAGCCGGGGCTACGAACGGATGCCTGGTTTTGTTCGTTTTTCTTGGACAGACTCCTCTTGCCACAATGGAAACGTTTGACACAATGGTGGTACTTGGATGGGTGGATCATCCAGCCGATAGGACCAGTTGGCGCGGCAGTGAGGCTGCCGTACCGCGAAAAACCCAATGTTGGGGGGGCGCCATGACTATCAGCAACCGCGACATTCGAGCTCAATTCGACGAACTGAAGGTCGGTGATCGCGTCGAGGTGGAACACGTCGTCACCGTCGGCCAAAAGAGTTGGACCGCCAAGACCACGGGAAAGGTGGTCCGTACCGAGCGGCGGCGGCACGGGCTGCACTTCCAGCGCAACCCGGACGACAAGGTGTTCAGCGACATGATCCTTTTGGAGTCGCCCGACGGCGAGCTGACCTCCGTGGCGGTCGACGAGTTTACGACGATTCGCCACCTATAGCGCACGCTTCTCCCGCCAAGCGGCGTGAACGCGTATACCACGTGTGGCTTATACAAAGCCAAACCGAGAGGTGCCTTCCGCACTTTGCAGGGTCGTTTACGACCCTTTCCCGCCGAAGGCGGTATTAGGCCCGACGTTTACGTCGGGTGGGCTGGTGGCGACCTTTGATCTTCAATTGTCAGGCCCGCTTGCGGGCCTCCCGTTTATTGTGACTGGCAGGACGCCCGTAAACGGGCGTGACACAAGGAGATAGGAAAGACAGAGGCCATGGCTACCGTCAACCCGGCGTAAACGCCGGGCCTATTACCGCTGGCGCGGGAATGCCCGTGAACGGGCATGAAGCCACTTCGACGGCATCGGCAAGTCTGGAAAACAAGTGCTGCAAAGTGCGGAATGCACCGGCACTGCGCCCGCACAACCCCTTCTGGTTGACATGGCAAATTGGGCGAAGTTATACTAAAGGGAAAGCGATGCGGGCGGATTGCCCCACGTTGCGCACCCATTTTGGCTCTCAGGCAGGTCTAGCATGAACCTTGTCGGCAAGATTTTTATCGTCGTTATCTTGGTATTGTGCTTGGTATTCATGGCACTGGCCATGTCGGTGTACACGACCCAGCGAAACTGGCGGGAAGTCGTCATGCTGCCGCCAGACCAGGCTGGCGTGGGCAAGCCGCTCGGGCTCAACTATCAGTTGGCCCAGGCGAAGAGTGAGAACGAGAACCTCAACAACGAGAAGGCCACCCTTCAGAAGCAATATGCCGCGGAAAAGGCGGCAAGGCAGCAGCGCTCAGCCGCTTGCAGACCGAATTGGAGATCGCCCGGAAGGACCGCAAGAACCTCGAAGCGCAAAGGGCCGACTTGGAGAAGGACAAACGTGACGCGGTGGCCGCCATGAACGTCACGCAGAAGAACATGACTACGATGCAACAGGAACGCGACCGTCGGCGGACGGAATTGCTCCAGGCTGAGCAGGATCGCGACAAGCACTTCGCGGAGGTGGTCCGCAAGACGGACGAACTGAATCAGGCCGTCAACGACAAGGAACTGCTCCGCCAGCGCACGCTCGAACTCGCCAAGGACCTGAAAAAGGCGGACGAAGAACTGCAACATTTTGATTTGCCGGACAAGAATTCCGACTATAAGAGCAAGATCCCGCCGAAGATCGACGCCGTGGTCACGAGCGTCAACGGCGACGGCTTGATCGAGATTTCCCTCGGTTCCGACGCCGGCCTGCGCGAAGGGCACGAGCTTGAGGTTTACCGCACGGGCGGCGGCCAAAGCAAGTACGTCGGCCGCGTCAAAGTCGTGCGAACCGATCCGAGCAAGTCGGTGTGCAAGGTCGAGCCGAATTTCCAAAACAGCAACGTCATGGTGAACGATCGTGTCGCCTCGAAAATCGAGTAATACGCTGGAATCGCCGCCGCCGGCCGCCCCTCGTTCCTATCGCAAACCCCAAGCCGATCTGTACACGATCCTCTTGGCGATGGCGTTGGTGGCCGTGCTGGTCGCGATTTTGTTCCTCTATCTCTTTCTGAAGACGTATTCGCAAGCGGGCGTTCCGCCGGCGGTGGCGATGTTGAGTGGTTCGAGACAGACAGATAATGGAATGGCGAGAGGGGGAGAGGGGGAGACTGGGAGACTGGGCGATTGGGAGGCAAGCAGGTATTGTGCTGCCGTCTCCCCATCTCCCTGTCTCCCCATCTCTCCGTCTCCCCATCTCCCCCTCTCGCTGTTTTCGACGGCTAACCCCACATAGAGCACGGATGCTCCAAAACCTGCTAAATCACCTCCGCCGCGACCTGGCCGTCGATCTGGGAACGGCCAACACGCTGGTCTGTCTGGTGGGCGAGGGGCTGGTGCTCAACGAGCCCTCGGTCGTCGCGGTGCAGCGGGCCACCGGCAAAATTCTCTCGGGCGGCTGTGCGGTGGGGCATTTGGCCAAGCAGATGGAAGGCCGCACGCCCGAGTCGATCACGGTCGTCCGCCCGCTGCGCGACGGGGTGATCACCGACTTCGAGTTGTGCGAGGCGATGCTGCGGTATTTCTCTGCGGAAGGCCGAGCGGCCGGGCTGGCGGCTGCGGCCGCGCGTGCTGGTCGGCATTCCCGGCTGCATCACGCCGGTCGAGAAGCGGGCGGTGTTCAACAGCGTTCACCGCGCCGGGGCCGGCCAGGTGTGGGTGATGCCCGAGGCCAAGGCCGCCGCGATCGGCGTCGGGCTGCCCATCGCCGAGCCGACGGCCAGCATGGTCTGCGACATCGGCGGCGGCACGACCGAAGTGGCCGTGATCAGCCTGGCCGACACCGTGGCGGCCCAATCGGTCCGCACCGGCGGCGATCGGATGGACCAGGCGATCGTCGACTACCTGCGGCGGCACTTCAGCCTTCGCATCGGCCTGCCGGCGGCCGAGCGGCTGAAAATCGACATCGGCAGCGCGTATCCGTTGGATGAAGAGCGCACGGTCGAGCTAAGCGGCATCGACACGGTAAGCGGCCTGCCGCGCCGCGCGGCGGTCACCAGCGAGGAGGTGCGGCAAGCCCTGGCCGAGCCCTTGCAGGAGATCATCGAGGCGATCAAGCTGACGCTGGACCATTGCAGTCCCGATCTGGCCGCCGATCTGGTCGACAACGGCCTGGTGCTCTGCGGCGGCGGAGTCGCTGCTGCGGCGGATCGACCGTTTCATCAACGAGCAGACCGGCCTGCCGGTTCGCATCGCCGCCGAGCCGCTGACGGCCGTGGCCCAAGGGCTCTTGATTTGCATGGAGCACTTTCGCCAGTGGCGGCGCTGGCTGCAATCGAGCGAGGAAGACGTGTAGCGCTGCAATGGGGGGCAGTTGCACTGCCACCCTTGCGTCGGCAGTACAACTGCCGCCGACTTGTATCGAATTCTCGGCGGCGTCGGCGTAGGGCTGGCATCGGTCGTCTCTCCCATGTTCATCGCCGAGGTGTCGCCGCCGCGGATTCGCGGGGCGCTGGTGACGGTGAACCAATTGGCGATCGTGGTGGGCCTGGCGTGTGCCGTCGTCGTATCGTATTACCTGTCGTTCGGCGGACATTGGCGCTGGATGTTGGCCTCGAACGCCGTGCCGGCGCCGGTCTTCATCTTTGGCCTGCTGCTGGTGCCGGAAAGCCCGCGGTGGATGGCGCAGAGGAATCGGCAGCAAGAGGCGGTGAACGTGCTGACGCTAATCGACGGGCGCGACCATGCCGAAACCGAAATGCGGGAGATTCTGGCGTCCGGCCAAGAGCAGGGCAAGTGGAGCGAACTGTGGCGGCCGGGAATGCGATTCGCCATGTTCATCGCTTGTTCGCTCGGTATATTTCAACAGATTGCCGGCGCGAGCATCCTGACGATGTACATGCCGACCGTGTTTCAGGACGCCGGCCACGGCAATCCGAGCGATGCCATCTTCCAGAACATGATTATGGCCGGCTGGAGCGTCGTCTGAACGGTCATCGCTTTGCTATTCGTCGATCTGGCGTCGCGATGGAGCGCGGTGATCGTCTTCGGCGCGCTGCAAGGACGGCTGCGCGATGAGCTGAATCGCCAAGTCGGTCCGCATGGCCCCGGCCTACGCGATGCGGGTGTTTCGCAAGTTCAGCGGCATGACGCTGCACGAGTTCCTGGTGCACCATCGCGTGAGTCACGCGCAGCGGCTCTTGGCCACGACCGACGAGACGATCGACAACGTCGCCGCGAAGAGCGGATTCGGATCACCCGCCCGGTTTTACGCCTGTTTTCGCAAGTTGGTCAACCAGTCGCCGTCGGCCTACCGGCGGTCGTTCGTGGAGAACGGCTAGTAGTCGTTTGTCCAGAGTCGATCCGTGATTTTCGTGGCGCCTTTGCCCCCGAAGCCCCAGACGGGATTGCGCGTGGTATCGGGATGGGGAATACGGTAAATCTGGAATTCGATCTCGACGTGGGGGAACTCGGAGAAGTTCAACTCGTTCGATCCGACGTAGACGGCCACACGCTCCTTATCGACCCAAATGCGGCTGGCTCCCAGCTTCCGAAGCACACTCGGAACACGCGGATCACCTGGCTGAATCTCGGTGCCAAAGAGGGCGAGAATACCAGATTTGTCAGATTCGGGGTGACGGTTATAGGGATGGAAGTCTGTTTCTGGAACCTGGTCCATCAGTTCGTGGCCTGCCGCTATGATTTGCTCCGCGTGCCGGCGCATATTGGTACGACGATTGTGTGCCCAATAGGGTCAGGCCGAGCGCAATTACGGCAAAAAAGGCAGAAAGGTGTCGCCGCCGGCCACGCTCTCGCACGGCAGACAGTAGTAAGAAGCCGGCAGCCACCGCACCGATTGCCTGCCAAGACCCAAACGCAATGGTCATTGAGTCGCCAATGGCAATCACGGCGATCAGAATCAATAATGACCGCACGAATACTGATCGCAAAGTGAACGGCGTTGGGGCGGAGGGGCGGGCCAAATGCTCGATGATCAAGGCCACGACCGCGACGAGGCAGGCGCAAATCCCAATCAAGAAGCCAAAGCCGCATCGCTGTGGCCAGGACGGCGAACCAGTCTGCGGTCCCGGGTCGAGGTTGACGCAGATCACACAGCCGGCCCCGAAGACAGCCGCCGCGATGGCCACAGTCTTCCTCGCAGTCTGGATGCACTTCAAGTACGTACTGTGTGATTGAGGCATCTCACGCGGCAGACCGGCATCGGTTTCCATCTGTCACTGGGTCCTTCATGCGATGACCTTCATGCGATGAATTGAGCCAAAGATAGGATGTCGGTTAATTATCTCACTTTTCTTGTGGACGGACAATTGATGGCAAGTGGCGCTAATCTCGCCCCTTCAGGGCTTCTCTTTCGACATCACACGCTCCCCAGGGCGTTGCCCTGGGATATCGCATTTGGCCCCTTCGGGGCCGAGAACCGAGCCGGCCTTGAGGTGGTGCAGCGAGATGGCCTTGGGGCGGCATGGAGGACAATCTCGGGGCAGAACAGCGGGAGGATCAGCGTCCCGCGTTGGCGAGCCGGTTGTCGATCCATTTGCGGATATTAGCCACCAGGCGGCCGGCCCAGGATTGGCCGTCGGAACTGAAGAGGACGGCGACGCGCTGGCCGGCGTGCAGGGCCAGGCTTTGCGGCGGCGGTCAACAGGATCGTGGCGGAGAAGCAGGGGTCGAGCAATTCGCTTTCGACCTTTTTCGAGTTGGGCGATTCCCGCTTCGACTTGACCGGCAACGGGCCGCCGGCGTCGGCGCCCAGGGCGGCGTGGGGCGGCCTCAGGCTGGCACGCGGATCGATCTTGCTCAGGCTGGCCGTGAACGAATGGCTTTCGTCGCCCACGATTCGCACGCGCACAGGCCGATCCAATTGCGCGGTGAACGAGGAGATATCGTCCTGGGCCGCGGCAAGGATGACCTCCTTGTGCCGCTCGCTGCCGATTACGGCGATTTCGTCGCCGACGTCGAGGTATCGTCCCACGAAGGAATCGAGATCGTTGGCGACGACCTCGCCGGCAATCGGGGCGCGGACGATCAGCCCATCGACCTGGGCCTTGATTTCCGTCTCCTTCTTGCGCAGCGATCGGTACTTGGCGGCCTCGGCCTGCTCCTTGGCCGTCTCGTCGTTCTCGCGGTGGATTCTCTCCTGAAGACTGCGACTGCTTGATCTCAGTACGGATGTTGGCCAATTGCACGCGGAGTTCGTCGTTTTCGAGCACGGCGAGCACTTGCCCTTTCTTGACCGTTTCGCCGTCGCGGACCTTCACTTCGCGGACCAGGCCGGGGCTGGCGGAGCGGCACGATGGTCGGCGGCGAATAGTCCACGATGCCGCAGGTGCGGATCGTGCTGGGGCGAGTCAACAGGAAGGCGACGATGGCGATGCAGCCCAGGAAGCCGGCCGCCACGATTCCCAGTCGCCGCATTTCCAGCGTCTGCTGTTTGCAGAGGAATTGAACGACGTTCCGCACCGGATTGAGCAGCATCGCGGCAATCGCGAAGACGACCGATCGTGCCGGCCAGGAAGGAGCCGAGCTTCAAGACCATCGCGTAGAGCACCAACAACAGGCCGCGTAGACCATGTTCCGCCAGACCAGCGACGCGACCGCATAGACGGCGATGATGCGGCGAGTGCGCGGCGAACGGGTGTCGGGCGGCACCTCGATGCCGAGCATCCGCTGGCACAGGCCGGCGATGAACTTCTGGCCGCTGGCGCTGAGGTTCGGCAACTCCAGCCAATCGGAAAGGATGTAATAGCCGTCGAATCGCATTAGCGGATTGCCGTTGATGAACAGCGAGCCGATGCTGGCGGTGGCGGCCACGTTCAGCGCGCGCGTGGCGCACGACCGAATCGCCCGAGTAGCTCCAGAGGATGATCGCCACGGCGGCGACGAACAATTCGAGGTAGATTCCGGCGGCGGCGGTGGCGATCCGCTGCCATTTCGAGGGGAAACGCCAGGAGGCGGTCACGTCGACGAACGGCAGCGGCGTGAAGACCACCAGCAGCACGCCCGCCGAAGGAACCTTGCCGCCGTAGTGCATGCAGGTCACGGCGTGGGCGGTCTCGTGCAGGACCTTGAGAATGAGCCAGACCACCGCCAAACGCAGCCAGTTGTCGCGATCCAACAGGACCGACGACGATTCGACCAGTTCACCGCGGTGCCCTGCGGCGACAACGAGACCGATCAGGCAGACGACGCCCCAGGCCACCACGGCGGGCGGAGTGTACACCCAATGCGTCCAGGGAACGATGTGATTCGAGCAGCCGGCTGGGGTTTAACAGTGGAACCCGCATGGCCAAGGGATTGACCGACGGCGGCGAGCTTGTTTTGGGCCTGCTTGCGGGCGGACTCGGCGAGGCGTTCGGCCTGGCCCGCCCCACCGCAGACGGCCAGTTGCGACTCCAACAGCCAGTGACAGACGGACATCGCCTCGTTTTCGGTGAACGCCCGTTCGCGCAGCGTCGCCGCCGACAGGCCGATCGCCTGGGCGATGGTGTTCTTTCCATCCAGCAGTGAAATCAGGCTGAACTCGTCGCTGCCGATGCGGAAGAACTTGCCGCGCACCGGATCCTCGATCATGTAACAGGCTTCGGTATCGAACTCGGCGGGGGTGAAACGGAGGTCGGGCCGCAGCGTCAGCACGGCGCTGGCCGGATCGAGCACGCTGAAGTCGAGTTCGGAGTGCATGTTGCGGCGTGTATTAAGTTTGACTATGCCGTCCTACTGGGTTTCACATCCCCACCCATTTCAAGCCGGTGTACCATGCCTTGTGCAGCAGGATCCACAGGAGCGTGTGCGAGGAGGTGGTGATGGTGGCGGATCCCTTCATGCCGGGCCGCAGGACTTCACCGCACTGGCCGACGCGGACTTCGGCGATGAAGACATTGTTCGAGTCGCGGATTTCCGAGCGGGGGTGGAGTTTGTCGATGGTCCCCTTCCACACCTTACCCGGATAGGCGTCGAGCCTTACGGCGACTTGCTGTCCGATCTTGACGTTGGCGACGTCCTCGTCGTGGACTTCGATTTCGGCGATCATGCGGTCCAAGGGGGCGATCTCGTAGAGGGCTTGGCCGGCCTTGACCGGGGTTCCTTGTGTGCGTTCGAGGTCGCCGCTGACGACGATTCCCGCCTCGGGGCTCTTGATGGCGAGGTTCCTGATGCGGGATTCGAGCAAGCGGCGGTTTTGCTCCTTGCACTGCATCTCCAGGCGGTCGATCTGCGCGGCAGCCGTCTTTCCGGCGGCTTGGTTGACGTCGCGCGACTTGCGGGCGCGGTGGTAATCGGCCACCACGCCGGCCAATTCCATCCGCAGCTCGCGGCCGTCCATTTGCGCGAGCTCTTGGTCCTTCTTCACGACGTCGCCGGGACGAACCAGGCTCTTTTCAAAGACGCCGTCGAACGGCGCGACCACGTACCGCTTCTTCACGGGCTCGATGACGCAATCGCAGCCGATGCGGTAGGGCCAGAACGAAAAACAGAGCAAAAAGACCGAGGCAATCGCTATCCAGAAAGACTTGCGCTCCAGCAGACGCCACTTGCGGATCAGGCGACGAAGGGGATTGAGCTGGCCGTGCTTCAACAGCACGAGCGAAGAGCCTACCGGTCCGGCGGCCACGCGGGCGAATCGCTGGCCGCGCAAGCGGGCGTCGGAGTTTTCCAGTCCCCAAAAGACCCATCCGCCGACCACGGCGCCGTCGGCGCCTCGCAGCGGGGCGCTGCACACCCGGCCTTCGCCGCTGACGGCGCTGAGCCTGGCATGGGCGGGCAGGAGCCCTTCGCTCGGGCCCTTGTCGGCAGGCCAGACGGTCCAATCGCCGCCGCGGACGGCCTCGACCAGCGTGCCGAGGACGGCCTGCGGCAACTCCGCCTGCGGGTTGACGTCGGCCATTCCCGAGATGGCCAACAACTTGCAGCGCGTGCCGCGGCGTTTTTTCAGCCCGATCGCCACGCGCTCGCAGCCGAGATAGTTCTTCACGGCGTTTACCAGCAGCACGCCGGCGTCGCGGACGTCGCTGGCCTTGCCCACCGCCGCGACCAGTTCGAGAATCGCGCAGGCCGTGCTCAATTCCCAGTCGGCCGCCTTGTTCTGATGTTGCAGGTGGTAGGCGGAGAGGAGACCGGCCACAAGTTGGAGCGTGACCAGCAGGGCTTCGGGACGTCCCGCGGCGGGCAGAAAGACGGCGGCCAAGGCGTCGGCCGCCGCGCCGGGACGTTCCACCGCAATCGACATCGCGATGCGGCCCTGCTGCAATTGCGCGATCTGCACGCGGTTTTCGTTACACGACCGGGCCGCCTGCTCGCCGAGCAATTCGAGCCAGTAGTTGGCGACCTCTTCGGAGACGGCCACGCGATGTTGCGCCGCCACGCCGAGGTTGCCGGACGAGTCGGCGGCAAAGTAGACGACGAGTTGGGCGCTGGTCAGTTTGGACATCAGCGCGACGGCGTCGCCGGCCATCTGCTCAGCGTCGCCGCCGGCCTTGATGATCTTCGCAAGGTGCAGATGAAGCTGCCGCAGATCGAGCGGCTGCGCGGACGGCTTCGGTTGGCTCTGCGCAGCGACGATGAAGTCGCGGGGATCGGCGGTGCTGCAGGCCGCATTCGTGAGGCAAGGCGGGTGTGTCGGTTCGGGCTGCATGTCTTGAAGGCTATGGCGTGTCGGAATATCGATGTTGCATCAACCGCTTGAACGTCGCACCCTGGCATCGCTCCGCCGCGTGCCAATTTGCACCGCCGCCGCTACGGAAGCTTGTTGAGGTTGATCGCGCAACGGACCCCGCAACGATACTTCCCTTCCTTGTTGTCGATGAGCACTTTGACGCGAACCGTATCGCTTTCGGCATCGGTCACCGGCGAGATCGACTCGATCTTGCCCGTGGCTCTTTGGTCGCTGTTGGGAAACGTCAGCGACACCGTTTGGCCCGCTTTCAGGCGAAGGGCCAAGGCGGTGGGAATGGTGAAGATCACTCGCAGCTTGTCGAGTTGCATGATCGTCATGACCGGGGTATTGTTGCTGCCGACGAATTCCTTTTCCTCGCGGAAGACGCGGGTGACGATGCCGTCGAAGGGGCTGCGCATCATCCGCCGCTCGATCATTGTGGCGATGCGGTCGACTTCCAGCGAGTCGGTGGCGTGTTGTTCGAGCGCGGTCAGGACGTTGGCCTCGGCCACTGCGACTTCGTCGGCCGCACGATTGACCTCTTCGTCGTTGGCGTGCCCTTCGGCCCGCAGCTTCTGCAGCGTCGCCAGGCGCCAGCGGCGGAGATCGCGCTCGGCGACGGCGGAATCCAACTTGCCGTGGGCCGCCTTGTTGGCTTTGGCGATTTCCAGGGCAACCTCTTGGGTCTCGCAATCGAGCGAGCCGAGCAGTTGGTGCTTCTTGACGCGGTCTCCTTCATGGACTGTGAGAGTGGTGATGATTCCCGGCTCCGGCGGTATTAAGTCCAACTTGCGAACGGGCTCGGTAAAACCTTCGATTCCCTGGTCTTGCATGTCGCTGTCCATGGTCTGGGCTCGCGCGACGCTTGCCGCCACAATCGCCACGAGGGCAATCTGCCAAAGCTTCGAGTTCATCATCGTCGGGTCTCCACTTATCGTGATGTTGGGAGCGCGGACCGAATGCCGGCCGCTTTTCCCTCCTGTTCTAGTTCTCGGATAGTATAGGATTCAGCAAGCCGGCGGGGAGAAAATGTTGCGCCGACCGCGAATTTGTCGGGCAGAGGCAGGTCCGTCAGATTCGGCACGACCGCGCCAACCGGCTAGCAATAGTCAACTTCGGGACTATTCTCCCGCCAACTTCGCCGCGATCTCCGACAACAGTAGAATTGGCAGGCCCGTTACGGCTTTGAGCCGGCGATCGTTTGTCAGGAACACGTCGCACCCGGCCAATTGAGCCGTGGCGGCGTGAACGGCATCAGGAGTTCGAACCGTGGGCATTGCCGCTCGCAGCTTCGCCGTGAGCTCCAAGACGTCCATCGTCACCGGGAGCAACGACAAGCAGGCTCGCGGTCGCAAAATCATGCGGCAACGCTTCTCTTCCTCGGTGTCGCCGTGACGGAATGGTATCACCAGCAACTCGGCTAACGTCAATTCGCTTGTGCACGCCGACACCGTGCCGGATTCGATACCGTCGAAAAGATCCGTCAACGTTATTGCGAATGCGGGAAACCCGTTCAACGCATAAATGAAGACGTTGGCGTCCAAATAGACGCGGCGTCCCTGCAAGTCATCTACAAGTCCCATGCATTGCGCTCCTGCGCGAAGAATGCGTCGGCTTCCGCGGGGGAAGCAAACATTCCCGGACAAGAGCCGATCAGGCTGGAGAGCTTAACCGTCTCACCACGCGAGTCACCCCCCGACGCCGGACTCTCGACAACCGTCACTTCGGCATGGGTTCCCGGCTTCCACTGGGGCAAGTAGATTACGATCCGGCCGTCCGGTTGAACAACTACGTGCTGCGTCAAAGTCTGCGACATGACCTTGCTCCGAGACGCTGGCCGATATGGTGTCCACGCTCCATGTAATTGTACCATGCTCTTCATTCCATTAACAAGGGGTGCAACTTCCGATCGTTGGCGCAGCCGCCGCCTATTGTCGGGTCGGCTACCGCGCCGCCTTCTCAACGTCAACACCGTGAAGAGTAGTTTGCCGGCAGGTTCCCGAGTGCAGTATGAAGACCGGAGATCTATTTCACCAGATTGACCAGGTCATTGGTGCGCCAGTGGTCGGCGGCGGTGAGGAGTTTGCGTTGTTTCCGGCCCGCGGCTTCCGCGCGGCGCTGCACGGCGCGGACGCTGCGGCTCAGATCGGCGGACAATTCGCCGTCGGCGTGCCGCAGCGACTTCATCCGCATCGCGAGGCGGCGGCCGAAGCGCAACACGAGGGCGTCGTCGGCCGAAATGAAGAACTGGTAGGAGCCCGGATCGCCCTGGCGCCCCACGCGGCCGATCAATTGGCGATCGACCCGCAGCGACTCGTTCGGTTCGACGGCGATCAGGTGCATTCCGCCGATCTCGGCCACGCCCGATCCGAGTTTGATGTCGGTTCCGCGTCCGGCCATGTTCGTGGCGATCGTCACGGCGCGGCGCTGGCCGGCGCGAGAGACGACCTCGGCTTCGTCGGCGGTCTGCTTGCCGTTGAGAAGCTGATAGGAGATTGCTGCGTCGTCCAGCAGTTTGGCAAGGGTTTCGCTGTTTTCGATGGTGCGCGAGCCGATCAGCACGGGCCGGCCGGTGGCATGGACTCGCCCGATCTCCTCGACCGCGGCGCGCCACTTGCTGGCGGCGTCGGCGAAGTACCTGGCGGGCAGCGTCTTCCTTTGCAGCGGACGCCGCAACGGAACCGTCGCCACGCGCAGGCCGTAAGTCCGCCAGAATTCCCAGCGGCTCTCCATGGCGGTGCCGGTCATGCCGCAGAGCATGTCGTACATGCGGAAATAGCGTTGCCGCGTGATCCGCGCCGCCGTGCGCAGCTCGCCGCTGTGCTCCAGGTTCTCTTTGACTTCGAGGATTTGGTGCAGTCCCTCGCTCCAGTTGCGATCGGGGCAGAGCCGCCCGGTGGCCCCGTCGACCAGCACGATTTTGCCGTCGTCGGCGACGTAATCGACGTCCCTGGTCAACAGCAGCAGGGCCTGCAACGCCTGCTCGACGTAGACCGACCAGGATCGTTGCAGCCGGCAGGACGATTGGCCGGTGGTCTCTTCGTGCGACTTGAGCTTTCCCGACCGGGTCAGACTGACGCTGTGCGCCTCGCGATCGATCAGATAATCGGAGTCTTCGCGGAGGCGTTTGGCGACCCTCAGGGCCTCGGCGTACAGGCTGGCGTCTTCTTCGCCGGGCGAGCCGGCGCCGCTGATGATCAGGGGGATGCAGGCTTCGTCGATCATGACCGAGTCGATTTCGTCGATGATGGCCACACCGCGGCGGGCGTGAAATCCACGTTCTGCTCCGCCGTTGCCCCGCAAGATCTCGCGATAGCGCGATCCGAGCGTGTTGCGCGACTGCGCGATGCCGGCGAGTTGTTCGCGGAGATAGTCGAATCCGAATTCGTAGCCGGTGCCGTAGACGATGTCGCAGGCATAGACGGCCCGCTTTTCGTCCTCGGAGCCGTTCTCCCGCAACAGCCCGACCGAGCAACTCAATAGGCGATAGACGGGTGTGAGCAACTCGCAATCGCGGCCGGCGAGATAGGCGTTCGGCGTGGCCACGTGCACGCTCTGGCCGCGCAGGCCATAGAAGATCGCGGGCAGGGCCGCGGCAAGCGTTTTTCCTTCGCCGGTGGCCATTTCCGCGATCATGCCCCGGCAAAGCAGCATCCCGGAGATGATCTGTTCATCGTAGAGCTCCAGCCCGAGAATGCGGCGAATGCCGTCGTAGGCCAGCGCGAACGCCTCGATCATCTGCTCGGCGGAACAGACCGCCGGCTGGGCGCGAAGGATCGCGGCCAATCTGCCGGCCTCGGCGGTCAATTGCGTGTCGGTGAGGTTGCGCAGAGCGGCCGCCCGTTGGCGCACCCGATCGATGCGAGCCGGGTCGATGATCAAGGAGCCGGCCGAGGGATTGCGCAGGGAGGCAAGCCACTTGCCGGGCTTGGAGCGAGAACACGTCGTAGTCATGGGTCGGAGCGCCGTCTTGGTGGACTGCGGGTATGCAGAAGAATAGCTCCCGCAACGACGACGAACAGACGGAGCGTCGGTTTCTACCGGTTTTGCGGAGATTGCGGATTGGCGGCGACGGGCGGGGCGCGGGAGGTTCGGGCATCGTCCGCCGCCGGCGGCGGCGTCAACTCCCGGCCGGCATCGTACTCGGCCCTCTTCCGCAGAAGCTGTTGGCAATCGACCAGGGTTCCGGTGGCTTGATTCAGCTTGGCGAAGCCCTCGTTGTAGCCGGCCAGCGCCGCCGAATAGAGTCCTTCGGAGCGGGCAAGCCGATCGTGTGCGTTGAGCAGATCGTCCAACAAGACGCTGGAAGAGCGCTGTTCGTCAAGCGACGCTTCCCAGCGTGCTTTCAGATAGCCGATTTCCGATTCGTTGCCCATGACGGCATGGGCCTGGCAGAGCATTTCGCGATAGCAGGTGGTGATTTCGCGGACGGAGGTTTCGACCTCGAGCCGGACGTTGGACGTGGTGGCGGCCAGTTGGCTGGTCAATTGAAGGATCTCCAGTTGCCGCCGGTGATATTTCGCCCGCGCGCTGCGGTTGCCGAGAGGATACTCGAAGGTCATTCCGGTCGAGTAGGTGGGGCGGCCCTGGGTGAACTGATCGCCCAGCGCCCGGCCGATGTTTACGTCCCCCTGCAATCCGCTGACGTAGGTCATCAGAATCAGGTTGAGCACCGGCAGCAGTTCGTTTTTCGCCACCTCCTGACGGACGCAGGCGGCTCTCAACTCGGCGCGGGCCTGGTTGATTTCGGGACGATGGTTGAGGGCCACGATCAGCGAATCCTGGAAGTCCAAAGGACACGGGTCACGCAGCGGCCGCTGCATGGGAATGAGTTCCTGGCCTCGATTCAGCAACAATTGCGGGTCGTTGATCAGCGTCCGCAATTTGGCGTCGGCGTCCAACAACAGCGTTTCCTGGCGGACGACCGCGCCGTAGCGGCTGGCGACGGCGGCCTTGGCTCGGGCGAGTTGTCCGCCCACCGCGTCAATGTTGCGGCGTCCCTCGAGTTCCTGGCAAATTTCCACTCCCCGCTGGTAGAGCTTGCGTTTCTGCAAGAGCAGCGCCCGCTGCAAGTGCAAATCCCAATAGGCCTGGTAGACCTGCAGCATGAGGGTCTGAAGGTCTTTCGCCACGCGATCGCGTCCCGACTGGGCGTCGATCTGCGCCAGTACGATCAGTCGGCTGTTGTACGCCTTGCCCGCCCCGTTCAACAACGGCTGAGTAATGGTGAGCGAGAGCCGTGCGTTTCCCTGCAATGGAGGGGTGAACCATTGCGAATTGCTGTTCTCGTAGCCTATTTTCTGCGAAAGTTCGATTTGCGTGCCCGACAGCGTCTTCTTTCGAATGCCGCTACTGTAGTACCAGTTCTGGTCGACGTACCTGTCTCCCTCCTCCGGAGCAATCAACAGGCTGCCCACCGGATCGCTCGTATCGAGAAACTTCGATTCGACGAAGGCGCGGGGATCGAAATCGCCTTGCGCCTCGACGATGGAGTCCTCGCGAATCGGCGCGACTTTTCGCATCACATGGACTTGCGGCGAGAAGCAGAGCGTGCCGAGGACGACGGAGTCCAGTTGCATTTCGAGCGGAGGGTTTTCCGGCCTCAGCGGCTGCAAGGCCGCGTATTCCCACCAGGGGTTGAAGTTTGGCGGTTCGCGCGAGAAATCGCCGCACGGCCAACCGTGACAGTCGTGCATAGCCATTTTCTGCGAAGTCGCTTCGGACGGCGGGGCCAGAGCCCGGGGGGGAGCAATCGCTGGAGCCACCGTGTTGGAGCGCGGGTCGGTCTCCCCCGCCAACGCGATTCGCCAACCAAGCCCCGCCATGAGGGCGACGATGCAGAAAACCAGTAACGAGTGCTTCATGCTTCGCGATGAGAGTGTTCTGGCATCCATGGAAACGATTTCTATGGTAGGTGCCTCTTTTGGACCATCTTGTCGCACTGATACGAAAGGCACATTAGGAGTAATCGACTAATTCGGTCTTTCCGGTCGCGAATTCCAAGCCTGCTCGTTCTACCTTTCGGGGGCGTAGACGGAACAACCCATACAACCGGTACATTTTGTCAAGCCACAATTCGCATACAAGGCAGACAAATTCTGAAAGTCTGGAGGTCGTGGCCACTATTGGCGGGAAAAGATGGACCTTGCCGGTTATGTAAGCTGGGAAGCTCTTGCGGGGGCCTGAGACTCGTTTCCCCTTCGGCAATCGGCTTTTTGAGGCTATTGAACGAGCATCTGAAGCTAGCGTTTACGGGAGCCGTTCGCAGAAGATCGCTGGCAGGCGAGCACTCACTGATTGGGCAGACCGTCTTGCGGCTGGCGTTACGTTCACGCCCTGGTAGAGGCTTTCATCCTATGATCCGATTATCTGCCGCCACTCGCATCAGCCTGACGCTGGCCTGCCTGTGCCTGAGCTTGCTATTCGCCGCCCAGACGTTGGGGTTGATTCCCGATCAATCGAAAGCCGTTCTTCAATCGCGAAAGACGTTCTGCAAGGCGGTAGCCTCGCAGGCCTGCTGGGCAGCGCAGAAGGACGACATCCGGCGGCTGAAGCGGGAGACGGCGCGGCTGATGGAGAAGAACGACGGGGTGCTGAGCGTTGCCGTGGTGCGTGCGAACGGGCAGCACGTGCTGCGGCTCGGCGACTTTCCGTCGCACCTGCAGAAGGGTTCGGGCGGCTTGTCGCGCCGACCGGGTGGAGATCCCGATTTACAGGGGACGGATGCCCTGGGGAAAGGTGCAAATCTGCTTCCGGCCGTTGAACGGCAAGGGTTGGGCCTGGTGGTTCACGGCGCCGGTGCGATTGATCCTCTGCCTGACGCTGTCCACGTTTCTGCTCTCGCGGCTTTACCTGAAGCGCGTCCTGCATCATCTCGATCCATCGTCCGTGATTCCCGATCGGGTACGATCGACGCTGGATACGCTGGCCGAAGGCGTTTTGATCGTCGACGTCAATCAGCAGATCGTGCTGGCGAACAAGGCGTTCGCCGACAAGTGCGGGCGAACCAGGGACGAGTTGCAGGGTTTGCAGATGGCGGAGTTGAAATGGGCGCGCTCCGACAAGGACGCGGCTTTCCCCTGGCAACTGGCGATCAGCGAGAACGCCCCGCAGATCGGCGCCCTGTTGACGATGCAGAGCACGCCGCACCACAAAGGCACGTTTGTGGTGAACGCCACGCCGGTGCTGGGGTCCGACGGATCGCCGCGCGGGGCGATGGTGACCTTCGACGACGTCACGTCGATCGAGGAGAAGAATCAGCAACTCGAGGAGATGCTGCAATCGTTGAAGATGTCGTTCGAGGACGTGCGGCAGAAGAACAGCGAATTGAAGTTGCTGGCCGCCCGAGATCCTCTGACCGGCTGTCTCAACCGCCGCTCGCTGTTCGACGCGTTCGTGGTCGAATGGCAATCGTCCGCGGCGCAGGGGTCGTTCCTCAGTTGCATCATGGTGGACGTGGATCATTTCAAGCTCGTCAATGACGAGCACGGCCATACGGCGGGCGACGAAGTGCTGCGACAGTTGTCGGCGACGCTGCTGGAAGGGGTGCGGCAAACCGACTTCGTCGGCCGCTACGGCGGCGAGGAATTCTGTCTGCTGCTGCCGCGGACCTCGCTCCGCTCGGCGGCGGCCATCGCCGAGAAGCTGCGGCTCCGCGTCGCCGAGGCCTGCATCAGCCGCAAAGTCACTGCCAGTTTCGGCGTCTCGTCGACCGAGGGCGGCGCCAGCCATCCGCAGGAATTGCTGGAAGAGGCCGACCGGGCAATGTACCTCTCGAAGAAGCTGGGACGCAACCGAGTGACAACCTGGTCGGCCGCGGCCACGGACCAGGCCGAAGACCGCAAGGAGGAATCCGGTCCGCGTGCGGGCACGTCGTCGCTGCACGCGAGCGTTCCCCTCCAGGCGGTGAACGCTTTGATGGCCGCCTTGATCTTCCGCGATCCGATCACCGCCGAGCACAGCCGCCGCGTCGCCGATCTCTGCGTGCTGGCGGCGCGAGGACAGATGTCGGAAGAACAGTGCTACATTCTGGAGGTGGCCGCGCTGCTGCACGACATCGGCAAGCTCGGCGTGCCCGACTCGATCCTCATGAAGCCCGGCCCGTTGACCGAGGAGGAGAGGAGGATCATGAGCACGCACGATCGCATCGGCGTGGAGATTCTGCGTGACGCCTTTTCCTTGCAGGAGTTGGGGGACATCGTCGGCAACTCGCACGCATGGTTCAACGGCAATCCGTACGAGTCGAACCTTCCGACCGGCGACGCGATTCCGCTCGGCGCGCGGATTCTGACGATTGCCGACGCCTTCGACGCCATGACTTCGGATCGAGTGTATCGCAAAGCCCGTCCGCCGAAGGACGCATTCGACGAGTTGCGGCGATGCGCGGGCGACCAATTCGACCCGGATCAGGTGCAGCGGTTCATTGCCGTCGTTTCCAAGGATCCGCTTCACGTCTCGCATCGTGGAGTTACCAAGCAGATGGCCCTGGCCATGGGGATTCAAGCGGAACGAATCGCCATCGCCCTGGAAAGCCGCGACTTCGCCAGCCTTGCGGCGATGGCGGGCCAACTGGTGGCCACGACGCGGGAAGAATGCTGGGCGCCGGTCACGAGCCTGTCGGCCAAGCTGGCCGAGGCCGCGAAGAACGACCCCGACATGTTCGAACTCGTCAGGTTGACGACCGAGCTGATGCAAATCTGCAATGCGTCGCGGGAATCGTGCTTTGCCGACGTGCACCACGCGGCGGTTCCGGCGTTGTCGCTGGTTGAAGCGCCCGCCCCCGCCTCGGCGTGATCCGCGGCGGAGCGACGACGGTTTTCTCAGTCGCCGGATTCCCGGCGGAGGGGCTGTGACGGTTTTTAGGGGTTGCCGGCTCACACTTCGCACGTATTGCCGCTATGTTGCCCCTCGCTTGGACTGCAAGAAAGATAGTGTTTCAAGAGAGGCTTGCGTAAACTTCTGCCAGGCACCACGAAGGAGTTGCCATGTTCGCCGAGCACTTGAATGAGACCATGTCGCCGGTTCGTCAGCGAATTGAAACTCAACCATCAGCGAAAGCAGGCCGCAGCCGCCAGGGGGCGGGCAATCGACTGCATGGAATTGGAGGACCGGATTCTGCTGAGCGCGTCTCCCATCGCGCCGCAATCGCCGGTCAACAAAAACGTGGTCGGCGTGCAGCAGACTGCTCCGCAAACTCCCAAGGCGGTAGCCGCCGACGCCAGCGGCAACCACGTCGCCGTCTGGTCGAGCCAGAATGCCGATGGAAGCTGGAGCGTGAACGCACAACGGTTCAATTCGGTGGGCGTCGCCCAGGGCGACCAGATTCAGGTCAACTTCGCAGACGTCGCTCGATCAGCAACACGCCACCGTCTCGATGAACGCCAACGGCAGCTTCGTCATCACCTGGACGAACGACAACTCCGCGACCGGCTCCGCCGACGTCTATGCAAGGCAATTCAACCCCGACGGATCGCCCAAGGACTCGGAGTTCCTGGTCAATACGCACGCGCGCGACGAGCAGATGAACTCGTCGGTAGCGGTGAACTCCGCCGGAGGTTTCGTGGTCACCTGGTCGAGCCCGAACGAAAGCGGCACGGGCTGGGCCGTCTATGCCCAGCGGTTTGATTCCTCGGGCAATCCGCTCGCCGCGGCGTTCAAAGTCGATGCGTCCGACTCCAACGACCAGTTGTACTCGCGCGTGGCGAGCGACGCCGCCGGCAACTTCACCGTCATCTGGCAAGGCCCGGACGGCGACGGCTCGGGGATTTTCGGACAACGCTTCGATTCCGCGGGCAATCCGCTGGGGTCGGTGTTCCGCGCCAACGGCGCCACCGCCGGAAACCAGCAGAGCGCCGACATTGCCATGAACGCCACCGGGAGTTTCGTGGTGACCTGGTCGACCGACAATCAGGACGTCTACGCCCAGCAGTTCAACGCCGACGGCTCGATGGCCGGCAGCGAGTTCCAGGTGAACACGACAAGCGCGGATCAGGCGTACGCGGTAACTCACACTGTCTCCGGCTGCGGGATCGACATCTGGAGCAATTCCGACCAGTTCCACTTCGCCGCCACCGGGGTTTCAGGCGACGCGACGATGGTCGCCAAGGTGACTTCGGTCAGCGATACGGGGACCTTTGCCAAAGCGGGCGTGATGTTCCGCAGTAGCTTGGATGCGAATGCCTCGGAAGCGATGATTTACGCAAATCCCGACAACCTCGTCGTCTTCCAATGGCGAACAAGCGACGGCGATTGGACATCCGACGTCTATTCCGCGGGAGTGGTCAATGGCACCGCCTTGGTCAAGCTGGTTCGCGTCGGCAACCAATTCAGCGGATTCTATAGCACCGACGGCGCTAACTGGATACAGGTGGGCAGCACCCAGACGATCGACATGGGCGAGTCGATCCAGGCGGGTCTTGCCGTCAGCTCCTGGAGCGCGAACGCCGTTTGCACCGCAACTTTCCAGGACGTGACAATCAATGGAAGCGCCGATTTCACGCTGTCCGACTTGGACATCGGCGCGCCGAGCATTGCCGGCTCGTACTTGTGCAGCGGACCGTTTCAAGTCGCTTCGCCCACGGTAGCGATGGACAACAGCGGCGCGTTTCTCATCACGTGGTCGAGCTACAATCAGGATGCGCTGGGCAGTTGGGGGGTCTACAGCCAGTTGTACGCCGCCAGCGGAAGCGCCGTCGGGCCGGAAACGCGCGTCAACGCCACGACCGAAGGAACGCAGGCCAGTTCGTCGGTCGCATTCCTCGGCACCACGCGATACGTCGTCGTGTGGAGCGGCAACGGAGAGGAAGACGACTCGGGCGTATACTCTTCCGTGTGCGACGTAGCGCTCTTGGGACAGGACGTCAATTTGCCCCCGGTCAACAGCCTCCCCAGCGAGCAGGGCGACGCTCTGAACACGCCACTGGTGTTCTCCACGGACAACGGCAACGCCATCCAGATCACGGATCCGAACATCGATCCGGACCATGCTGCGGTGAACGTCGCCAATAGCAGTTTCGAATCGCCCACGGGCAGTTGGTACGCCCCCGGCGAAGGCGATTGGGTCTACACGTATGCAGACGACGGACTATTCAACGACGCCGGCGTGCTGCAAGAGGGAGTATGGAACGCGCCGGCGCCCGCCGAGGGCACGCAAGTCGGCTTTATCGACGGTGCCGCGACGATCTGGCAGGACATCAACTTCACCGAGGCGGGCAACTACGCCATCAGCTTCCAAGGGGCCCACCGCGACTACTCCAATACCGACAGCTTGACGAATCCGATCATGGTCCAGATCGACGGCGTAACCGTAGGCGTCATCGAACCCGATTCGGTAAACCTCGAAGGCTACCGGACGGATTCGTTCGCGGTCACCGCCGGCGTGCATCGGGTTAGCTTCATCGGCATGAGCGCCGACAGTGAAGACTGCGTGACGTTCATCGATCGAGTGTCCATTGCCAAGACCGAGTCGCTGGTGAGCGTGACTCTTTCGGTCGATCACGGTACGCTCAGTCTCGCTTGTCTGAACGTGAATGCTCAAAGAATGGCCGACAACGGCCTCGTGTTCTCCGCGGGGAGCGGCGAAGACGACACGACGATGACGTTCACCGGCACGCTGGCCGACGTCAACGCGGCCTTGAACGGCCTGCAATACATGCCGGACGCAAACTTTGAGGGGACGGCCCACCTGACGATCGCCACGAACGACATGGATTCCGCCGCGGTCGGCGGTGCGAAAACCACGACGAATATTCTCGCCATCAACGTCTCGGCGCCGTCGCAATACTCGGGGCTGCTGGGAAGCTACGTCAACGTCACCGATCTGGCTCTCGGCAAGACGGCCACGGAGTCTTCCGACCCGTGGGGATATCCAGCTTCGAACGCCGTGAACGGCGATCTCAGCGACTTCAGCCACACTCTCAACAACTCCAACGAATGGTGGCAGGTCGATTTGAGCCCCGGTACCGACACCCAGATGACGCAGATCGTGGTCTACAACCGTGACGTCTGCGGCGACCGGCTGAGCAACTTCACGATTTCCGTGATCGACAGCAACGGAAACACGGTTTGGAGCGAGGTCTACACCCAGCCGACGACGGATGGAGAAAGGCTCGTTTTCGACACGGGTACGATTTCCGGCGAATACGTGAGGATACAGAAGAACGACGCCAACTACCTGCACCTCGTTGAGGTGCAGGTCTTCGACTACACGCCGGTGACGCGGGTCGATCCCACGGTCAATTTCAACTGGGGCATCGAAACCTCGCCGGCTCCCGGCATTCCGGGAGCGAATTGGCAAGCAAGTTGGCAGGGAACGGTTACGGCCGACTATAGCGAAGACTACACGTTCTACGCCACCGCCGACGACGGCGTCCGCTTGTGGGTCAACGGTCAGTTGCTATGCGACGGTTGGCAGCCGCAAGGGGCCACGGAGTATTCCGGCACGATCCACTTGGACGCCGGGCAATCTTACTCGATCTGCATGGAGTACTTTCAGGGCGGCTGGGGGGAGTCGGCCAAGCTCGAATGGTCGAGTACCAGCCAGACGCGGGAAGTGATTCCGGCCAGCAACCTCAGTTGCGCGAACCTGCTCGCCGGGGAGAACGCGACGCCGGTGAACACGGTGCCCGGCGACCAGTCCGGGACGCTCAATTCCCCGGTCGTCTTTTCCACGGCCAACGGCAACGCCATTCAAGTGAGCGACACGAACGCTGCCACGACGGCATTCAGCGACAGTTTTGAGAACCCCGGAATGAACTGGGGCGACATTTCGGGCGGCCAATGCGGCGGCGGAAACGAAGGTGGTTGGAATCTCACCTCCTGGGACGGAGGGGTCAACGAGAGCGCCATCGCCGCCAACGGCAGCCCCTACGGCAACCCCTATGCCGCCGACGGCTCGCAGGTGCTTGCCATCGAAGGCAATGCAACCGCCTGGCAGGACGTTGCATTTGCCGAGGCGGGCACCTACACGCTCAATTTTCAGGCCGCCTATACCAACGACAATCAGGGTTGGAATTGGTTCAACGGCTCCAATCCGATCGCGGTGCAAATCGACGGCGTGACCGTGGGAACGTTCACGCCCATGTCGAACGATCATTTCGACGCTTTCCAAACCGGCAGCTTCACCATCGACGCCGGCGTTCACCGCGTCACCTTCGCCGGCTTGACGAACGACGGAAGCGACCGCGTGTCCTTTGTCGACCAGGTATCGATCACGAAACAGGCGACCTCGATTCCGCTGGGCCCGGCGGACGCTTCCGCCCCCATCGCTTCGTCGCTCGCGTTCAGCAGCGGTTTCGAAAACCCCCAGTTCGCTTGGGGCGCCAATTCCGGCGGTGGGAACGTGGGCGGCTGGAACTTCACCACGTGGTACCAAGACAGCCGCGGTGGTAATACCTCCAGTGCCATCGTCGCCAACGGCAGCGGCTACAATAACCCTGATGCCCCCGTCGGTTCTCAGGCGGCGGGCATTGAGGGATTCGGATCGGTATGGCAGGACGTCAACTTCACCGAGGCCGGCAATTACACCATCGATTTCCTGGCGGCATTCCGCGATGTCGATGCCTGGTGGTGCAGTGGCCCCAATCCGATCAGCGTCGCGGTTGACGGCGTGCAGGTCGCCGTGATTACGCCGACCTCGGGCGATCACTACGACGCCTACCAAACCGGTAGCTTCACGGTTGCGGCGGGCGTGCATCGCATTTCGTTCACCGGTTTGAACCCGAACGCAAACTATGTAACGTCCTTTATCGACGAGGTGTCGATCGTCAAGAATGCCGACGCACTCCAAGTGAATCTCTCGTCGCCGGGGGGTATGCTCACGCTGGGACAAACCGACGGACTGGTATTTCTCAGCGGGGACGGCGTCGACGATTCCTCGATGACGTTCCTCGGCACCGTGGACGACATCAACGCGGCCCTCGACGGACTGCAATTCCTGCCGGCGGCCGCCAACTTCGTCGGAACGACCGAGGTGCAGATCACCACGACCGATCTGGCGCCGTCGCTCAACGGCGGTCCGCAGAGCAGCACCAGCACGGTCGCCGTCACGACGTCGGTTCCAACCAGCTACCAGGGGCTTCTTGGCGAATACGACAGCGATCAGTGGTACGCGGTGCTGCCGACCGACCGCATCGACTCCACGATCGATTTCACCTGGGACAGCGGGGCATCGCCCGCGCCAGGGGTGGCGGCAAACTCGTTCGTCGCCTCCTGGACGGGCCAAATCCAAGCCACGTCCAGCGGGACCTATACGTTCCGCGTCACCGCCGACGACAGCGGGTGGCTATACGTCAACGGCCAGCAAGTCTGCAGCGCCTCGGTCGGATCCGCAGAAGGCACGATCGATCTGGTGGCGGGCCAGTGGTATTCCTTCGAATTCGACTATCAGCAGAACGGCGGCCCCGGCCAGGCCAAGGTGGAATGGCTGCAACCCGGCCAGGATCAGTGGCAGGTGATTCCCGCCAGCCAACTCAGTTGCGCCAACTTGTTCCAGAACGAGAACCAGGCGCCCGTCAATAACGTGCCGGGCGAACAGACCGGCAGCCTGAACACGAGCCTCGTCTTCTCGCCCGACAACGGCAACGGCATCAGCGTCTCCGACGCGGATACGAACTACAATCGACCGGTGGAAGTCACGCTTTCGGTGGATCACGGCACATTGACGCTCAACAGCACCGCTTGGCTGGACTTCCTGGTGGGCGACGGCACGAACGATTCGACGATGACGTTCACGGGCTGGACATCCGACATCAATTGGGCCCTCTTTAACCTGACGTACACGCCGAGCGTCGATTTCGTCGGAACCGCCCAGCTCACGATTACCACCAACGACGAAGCGCCGCTGTTCGCCAACGGCGGGGCGAAATCGACGACCGATACCGTCGCCATCAACGTGCCAGCGCCGTCGGAGTACTCGGGGCTGCTGGGAACGTACTACAATTGCGCCGACTTGGCTCTGGGCAAGACGGCGACGCAGTCCTCCGACTACGGGGGTTATCCGGCGTCGAACGTCGTGGACGGCGATCTCAACAACTTCAACATCACTCAGCCAGGCGCCAACGAATGGTGGCAGGTTGATTTGAGCCCCGGAACCGATACGCAGTTGACCCAGATCGTGCTCAGCGCCCCCACATCCTACGGCACTTGGCTGAACAACTTCACGGTTTCGGTGATCGACAGCAATGGAAACACAGTTTGGAGCGAAGTCTACAACCAGCCGACAACAGACGGGCAGAGGATCGTCTTCGAGACCGGCCGGATCTCCGGCGAATACGTGAGGATACAGGAGAACAACTCCAATTACCTTATTGTCGGCGAGGTGCAGGTCTTCGACTATGCGCCGGTTACCCGGATCGATCCCACGGTCAATTTCGACTGGGGCAACCAGGGCTCGCCCGCCCCAGAGATCAGTGGAACGAACTGGAAGGCCACCTGGCAAGGCGCCGTTACGCCCGACAGTAGCGGAGACTACACGTTCTACGTCACCGCCGACGACGGCGTCCGCTTGTGGGTCAACGGTCAGTTGTTGTGCGACGGCTGGGTAGACCAGGGCGCGACCGAGTATTCCAACGCAACTCCAATTTATCTGGAGGCGGGACAGTCGTACTCGATTCGCATGGACTACTACCAGGGCGGCGGCGGCGAGTCGGCCAAGCTCGAATGGTCGAGCGCCAGCGTGGCGCGGGAGGTGATTCCGGCCAGCAACCTCAGTTGCGCGGATTTGGTTCAGGCCCGGCAGGCGGTCGCCGTCAACGTTGTGCCCGGCGACCAGGGCGTGGCAATCAATACTCCGCTGGTCTTCTCGTCTGCCCACGACAACGCGATCAGCATCAGCGAATCAGATGTCGATCAGGGCACCTCCTTCGTGCCGGTCGGCAACAGCGACTTTGAATCGCCCGGTCTCAACGACGGGGATTATGTGTGCGGGGGCACCTACGGCGGCTGGAACCTCCAGGCATTGACGCCTAACGCGGACGGCACGTATAGCGACGGCGCAATTGTGTCCAACAACAATAGTTCGTGGTACGGAACCTTCACTCCGGCGCCGACCGGCCAGCAAGTGGCCTGCATCGAGTCGCAGGGAACAATGTGGCAAGACGTCACTTTCACCGAGGCAGGCAGTTACACCCTGAGTCTCCTGGCCGCCCATTCCCCTTCGGGTTACTACTGGGGCGCGTCGCCGACAAACCCGATTCTCGTTCAGGTGGACGGCCAAAGCGTGGGCGTGATCTATCCGGATTCCACCGATTACAAAGAGTACCAGACCAATGCGTTTACGGTCACTGCCGGCGTCCACCGAGTCTCCTTCACCGGCTTGTGTCCCGCCGGAGACGACACAGAGACTTTCATCGACGACGTGGCGATCACCAAGACCAACTCCGTCGTGCAGGTGACGCTCAGCGCGGATCACGGCGCCCTGAACCTTGCACAAACCAGCGGCTTGGCATTCACCAGTGGCAACGGGCAAAACGACGCCTCGATGACGTTTCTCGGCACCGTGGACGATATCAACGCGGCCCTCGACGGGCTGCAACTCATGCCGGACGCCAACTTCCAGGGAGTCTGCAACGTTACGATCGCGACCGACAATCTGGCAAGCGCCGTGTCGGGCGGCGAACAAACAACCACCGACACGGTCGCCGTCAACGTCTCCGTGCCCACGGAATACTCGGGACTTCTCGCCACCTATTATGACAATACCGACCTGTCGGGCACGGGCGTCCAACGCATCGATCCCTCGATCGATTTTAGCATGGGCGAAGTCTCGCCCGCGCCGGACGTCCCCGGAACTTATTGGTCCGCCTGTTGGCAGGGCAAGATCCAGGCCACCGTTACGGGGACGTACACCTTCTACGTCACCGGCGACGACGGCGTCCGACTTTGGGTCAACGACGCCGCTGTCGATGGCTGGAATTACCAATCGGCCACAACCTACACGTTGACCACCGATCTGGTAGCCGGGCAGTGGTACACGGTCCAGATGCAGTATTTCCAGGGTGGCGTCGATGAAGTGGCCAAGCTCGAATGGTCCGCCACCGACGCGGACGGAAATCTGATTCTGTCACGGGAGGTGGTTCCGACTTCCCAGTTGAACTGCGAGAACACGGCGCCGGTAAACACCGTTCCCGATCAGCAGACGACCGACGAGAGCACGCCGTTGTACTTCTCGTCGGCCAACGGAAACGCGATCCAAGTCTCGGACGTCGATACGGTCAACGGAACGCTGGAAGTGACCCTTGCGGTGGATCACGGCACGCTGACCCTCTCGGGCACCGACGGCTTGACGTTCACCAGCGGCGGCAACGCCACTAGCGCCATGACTTTCAGCGGCGCCAGGTCCGACGTCAACGCGGCCCTGGACGGTCTGTGCTTCACGCCGGCCGTCAGCGAGTCCGGCGGCTATATTTCCGCAGCCGATCTGACAATCACCACCAACGACATGGCGCCGCTGTTTACCGGCGGCCCGAAAACGACTACCTCGACGGTTTCCATCGCCATTACCGCCCCCTGGCAGTACAACGGCCTGCTGGGAACCTATTACAATAACGCCGATTTCAGCGGAACGAGCGTTCAGCGCGTCGACTCGACCATCAATTTTGACTGGGGAAGCGGAAACTCCCCGATGTCGGGAATCGACGGAAGCAGTTGGTCGGCGCGCTGGCTTGGGACAATCACGGCGAACGAAACGGGAACCTACACCTTCTACACCACCGCGAACGACGGCGTGCAACTTTGGGTCGACGGCGAACTGTTGATCGATCACCTGAACAACACCGGCACCGACTCTTACCAGGCTACCATCGAGCTGACGGCCGGTCAGACTTACTCGTTCCGACTGGATTATCAACAGTTGTCCGGCGACGCAAACGTCAAGCTGGAATGGTCGGCGCCCGGTCTGCCGCGCGAGGTGATTCCCGCAAGCAGTTTCCAGACGGCGGACCAGACGCCGGAAAACGTCGTTCCCGGCGAGCAGTTCGGCATCGGGACCCAGCCCATCGTCTTCGCCGAGAGTTCCGGCAATACCGTGGGCGTCACCGAGCTGCACTACGACGGCAATCCGCTTACCGTGACGCTCGCTGCAAGCCAAGGCACTTTGACCCTAAGCGGCACGGACGGGCTGACAATCACCGACGGCGGCGACGGCTCCGGCAGGATGACTTTCACCGGCTCGCTTGCCGATATCAACGCGGCCCTCGACGGTCTCACCTACACCCGAGAAGCCGGCAACGCGGGGCCGGCCAGCATCGAGATTACATCCACGAATCCGTGGCCCAGCGGCGGGGCGCGAAGTTCCACCGACACGATTCAGATCGGCGCCGTGCAAACCAGCAACCCGGGTCTTGTGGCAACCTATTACTCCGACACCTGGCTGGGCACGCCGGTCGCCGCGCAAATCGAGTCCACGGTCAACCTCGACGGAAGCGAAGGGAACTCTCCGGCGGCGGGGGTCGGCTTGACCAATTGGTCCGTCTCTTGGGACGGGTTGATTCAGGCTCCCGAAACCGGCGACTACACGTTCTATGCCACGACGAACGGCGGTTGCCGGCTGTGGGTAAACAACCAACTGCTGATCGATGATTGGGGCTCTCAAGGTTTGACTGCCGATTCCGCCACGATCACCTTGACTGCCGGCCAGCAATACTCGATCCGCATGGAGTACTGCCAGTTCGGCGGAGCAGATTCCGCAAAGCTGGAGTGGACGCTTCCGAGCGAATCTCAGCAATCGGTCCCAACCCAAGAAGTGGTTCCAGCCGCGCAACTGATGCACCAGAATCAAGCGCCGGTCTGTTACCTGCCCGCTGCACCGAGCATCAACGAAAACGTGCCGTTGGTGTTCTCCGCCGCAAACGACAACGCCATCAGTGTCAGCGACGTGGACGCCCAATCCAACTTGCTGCAGGTGACGATTACGGCGACCGACGGCTCGCTTAGGCTTGGCAGCGTAGACGGCCTTAGCTCCGTGGTCTATGGCGCCGACAACGCCGCGGTCACGATCACCGGTTCTCTCGGCGACGTGAACGCCGCGCTAAACGGCTTGACCTTCACGCCCTCGCTCTACTACAACGGCGACGGCGCCGGCCTCCACATCACCACCACCGACCTCGGCACGGGAAGGACGGCCGACGGCTCGCTACCCATCACCGTGGTCGCCGTCAACCAGGCTCCGAGCATCGAACTTCCCGGCTCGCCGACGATTTTCGACAATCAGATCGTGACCTTCTCCGCCGAGAACGCAATCGTCATCGGCGACCCGGACATCGATCCGCAGGCATCCCCGGTGACGCTCGTCAACGGCGGCTTTGAACTATTTGAGCCCGGGACGACGCCAAACGGCACGGGCTACTACTCGGATCAGTTTCACGGGACGATTCCCGGTTGGACTCTCATGCCCATGTACTGGACGAACAACGGTACGGTGCCCAATTCGAGCGGACTTGCCGGCAACGGCGCGGGAATCGGCAACCCGAATTCCATCGACGGCACGCAGGTCGCCTATATCCAGGGCGGCGCCTCCATCTCGCAGAACGTCAGCTTCGCCGAGGCAGGCACGTACACCATCAGCTTCGATGCGGCCTATCGCCAGTACGGCGGCCGGCACGCCTTCAGCGTATTGGTCGACGGCGTCAACGTTGGCACGTTCAATCCGACCAGCCTGAGTTTCAGCGGCTACACCGCCACCTTCACGGTTTCGGCCGGCACGCACCGGATCACGTTCCAAGGGGCAAGCGACACGACCGTATTCCCCGACAAGACCGCGTTTATTGACAACGTATCGATCGCCAAGACCAGTTCCCTGGTCCAAGTGAGCCTGAGCGTCGATCACGGCACGCTGAACGTGGCCGACAGGAACGGACTCGTCTTCAACTCCGGTGACGGCGTCGACGACGCCTCGATGATGTTCACCGGTTCGTTGGCCGACGTCAACGCCGCTCTGAACAGTCTGCAGTTCACGCCGTTTGCCAATTACACGGGAGTGGCCAACCTGCGGATCACCAGCAATGACTTGGGGAACACCGGCCTCGGCGGCCCGAAGAGCACGACGAAGACCTTGGCAATCAACGTAGTCGCGCTGAACGACGCGCCTTGGAATTCCGTGCCGTCGACGACCCAAGGCGCCTACGGCAATCAAGCGCTGGTGTTTTCGGCCGGCGGCGGAAACGGCATCACCGTCGGCGATCCCGATGCGGCCAACTTCCCGATTCAAGTGACGTTAAGCGTCAACAATGGCACGCTGACGCTTTACGGAACCCAGGGGCTGACGATCACCGCCGGCGCCAACGGCTCCAATGAGGTCACGGTCCAAGGGACGATCACGGCGATCAACGCCGCCCTGAACGGGCTCTCGTATACGGCAAATCCCGGCTACATCGGACACGATACGCTCTCGATTCACACGGATGATTTGGGCAATTGCGGCTACAGCGAGCCGCCGAGCTTGACCTGCGACAGCACGGTGGACATCAATGTCCTCGGCGGCCCGGTGGTGAACACCACGGCCGGCGGAACCCAGGCAACCTCGTGGCAAAGCCCGCAGGCCGTGGCCGCCGACGCCGACGGCAACTACGTCGTCGTCTGGACGAGCAACCAAGGCGGCAACGGCTGGGACGTCTACGCCCGCCGCTACAATGCCTCGGGCATCGCCCAAGGCAACGAGTTCCTCGTCAATTCGGCGGACGCATCCGGCGACCACTCGACCGGCGACCAGATGTATGCCGCCGTCGCCACGAACGCCGACGGCAGCTTCATCGTCACCTGGACCGACCTGAACGGCGCGGACGGCGCCGCCGACGTCTACGCCAAGGTCTACAACGCCGACGGCACCGCGGGAGCGACGCGATCCTGGTCAATTCGACCACTGTCGGCGACCAGATGTACAGCTCGGTGGCGGCGAACGCCAGCGGCGGCTTCGTCGTCGTTTGGTCGAGCCAGGGGCAAGACGGCGACGGCTGGGGAGTCTATGGCCAGCGGTTCGACGGTTCCGGCAATCTCGCCGGTTCCGAGTTCCAGGTCGATACGACCACAGCCGGCGATCAGATGTTCGCCCGTGCGGCCATGGACGCCGGCGGAAACTTCGCCGTCGTCTGGCAAAGTGGAAGCCAAGATAGCGGCTGGAACGTCTACGGACAACGATTCGACTCGTCGGGCAACGCTCTCGGCTCCGCGTTTCAGGTCAACACTGCTGACGTCGGCGGCGACGCAAAACGCCAACATCGGCATGAACGCTGCGGGCGATTTCGTGGTCTCGTGGACCGGCAACGGCCAGGACATCTTCGCCAAGCAGTACAGCGCCGACGGTTCCGTCGATCCGACCTACACGGTTACCGGCTGCGGCTCCGACATCTGGTTCGATTCCGACCAGTTCAACTACGCCTCGACGGAAGTCAGCGGCGACGTGACCATGACCGCTACGGTAACTTCGGCCACCGACACCGGCGACTTTCGCCAAGTGCGGCGTGATGTTCCGCGACAGCCTGGATCCGAGTGCTGCGCATGCGATGATCTACGTCACCCCCGACAACCTCGTCGTCTTCCATTGGCGCCTGGCCGACGGTGCGGCTTGCAGCGACGTGTATTCGCCGGGCAACATCGACGGCACGGTCACGGTCAAGCTGGTCCGCTCGGGCGACGACTTCAATGGATACTACAGCACCGACGGCGGCGCCACCTGGACACAGCTCGGCACGACCAAGACGATCGCGATGGGCGACACGATCCAGGCGGGCCTTGCCGTCAGCTCATGGGACGCCAACAACGCTTGCACCGCTACCTTCACGGAACGTGACCATCGACGGCAGCAAGGACTTCACCTTCACCGATCACGACATCGGCTCGCCGAACATCGCCGGATCGTGTGTGTGCAGCAGCGAGATCCATGTCGCCGAGGGAGCAACGACGATCTACACGGTCTCCGGTGAAGGAAACGACATTGGCGGGTCTTCCGATCAGGGCAATTTCGCCTCGACGGAGATTAGCGGCGATGCGACGCTGATCGCCCACGTCGATTCGATGACAAACACCGCATTCAACGCGAAGGCCGGGGTGATGTTCCGCGACGGCGCCGCCGCCGACTCCGTCTACGCCTATGTGTTTGCCACGCCCGGCGAGGGCGTGCACTTCCAGTGGAGAGACAGCACGGCGCAGTGGTTCCAGAGGTTCGATCCCGTCAGCGTAAACACGTCCGTCTGGGTCAAGCTAACGCAGAGTCGGCAATGACTTCAGCGGCTATTACAGCCTGAACGGGACTGACTGGATCCAAATCGGCACGACGCAGACGATCGCGATGGGCGACACGGTTCGCGGGTGGACTGGCAGTCAGCTCCCTGACGAATGCGGCGCAGACCACACCTGCGCTTTGCACTGCCCAGTTCAGCCACGTGACCATCAACGGAACGAGCGACTTCGTCTTGACGGACGCCGACATTGGCTCGCCGGTCATTGCCGGCTCTTACGTGCAAATCCCGATCTGGCGGCGGGCACGGCTGACTACTCGGCGGTGGCCGTCGACGAGCACGGGAACTTCATGGTCACGTGGTCGGGTTTCGGGCAGAGTCAGACCGGGCCAATGGGGCGTTTACAGTCAGCGGTACGCCGCAAACGGGATCGCGGAAGGCCCGCAAACCAGGGTCAATATCAGCACGGATGGTTCGCAGGCCTACGCGTCGGTTGCGGCGCTCTCGGCCGACAACTACATGGTCGTTTGGAGCGGCAACGACGGCGCACCGGGCGAGGACGCGGAAGTCTTCTATTCCGAGCAGTGCCCCGTGGGGCTGGTCGCCCAGTACTACAACAACATCAATCTGAGCGGAACGCCCGTGGCCGCGGAAATCGCCCCCAACATCGACTACAACTGGAACTGCGAAAACTCCCCCGCGCCGGGAGTTACGGGCGCCCAGTGGTCCGGCAGTTGGACGGGAATGGTCAAGGCCAACACCTCCGAGACCTACACCTTCTACCTTAGCGGGGACGATGGCGTGCGTTTGTACGTCAACGGCCAACTGCTGATCGATCAATGGCACGATCTGGCGTCTCCAACCTACTCCGCGTCGATCAACATGTTGGCCGGCCAGTGGTATCAAATCACAGTGCAGTACTACAACAACACGGGCTGGGAGAACCTCAAGCTGGAATGGTCCAGTCCCAGCGTCGTGCGGGAGGTGATTCCCTCCACCCAGTTGACCCACTACGACCAAGCGCCGACCGTCACGCAGCCTGTTTCCGTGGGCGCCACCGAGAACGAGCCTCTGACCATTTCGGATTACGTGTCCGTGCCGGTCGAGGACAGCAGTTTTGAATTGCCCAGCGGCCGATACGGCGATTACCTCGCGGGCGGAAGCCAGGGTGGATGGAACTTTACCAACTGGACCTTGAGTTCCAACAACACGCCGTGCAGCAGCGGCATCGCGTCCAACGGCAGCAATTATAATAACCCCGATTCGGTAGACGGCTATCGCACGGCCTACCTTCAAGGAACCGCAGAGATTTCGCAAGACGTCAACTTCGCCGAAGCGGGCGACTACACCGTCAGCTTCCTCGCCGCCTACCGAAACGGCTACGACGGCTCGAATCCGATCGACGTCCTTATCGACGGCGTGAAGGTCGCCACGATCACGCCGAACACGCTCTACTATCAACCGTATCAGACCGCTTCCTTCGCGGTGACCGCCGGCACCCATGCCATCACCTTCAAGGGCGAGACGAATGACGGAACGGACCGGACGTCGTTTATCGACAACGTGTCGATTCGGTCGGCCAGCGGCAACCCCTTGCGTGTCAGCGACGTCGATTCCAGCAGCAGCGACCCCCTGACGGTCACGCTCTCGATCACCCACGGCACCATCACGCTTAACGGCGCCGACGGGTTGACCATGCTGGCCGGCAGCGGCACGGACGACACCCTGATGACGTTCCAGGGCACCGCCGATTCCATCAACGCGGCCCTCAACGGCCTGGTGTTCACGCCGGAGGCGGACTTCCGCGGTCAGGCCGTCCTAACGCTCACCGCGAGCGACACGGGCGGCATGGGCGGCCCGCAAACCTCCGTAAACACCCTCAATATCGACGTGACTGGCCCCAACTGTCCACCGGTCAATACGCTGCCCGGCAACCAGAACGTCAACGAGCACGAGACGCTGATATTCTCCACGGCCAACGGCAATGCTATTAGCGTCAGCGACCCGGATGCGGGCGACGCCGTCATCCAGGTGACTGTGGCGACCTCAAACGGCACGGTGCGCTCAGCAACGCCGGCCCGGACAGTGGATTGGACTTCTTAGAGGGAGATGGCGTTGACGATGGCGTGATTAAAATAAGGGGAACCATCGCCAACATCAACGCGGCGCTCGATGGATTGCAGTTTAAGCCTGCGGACAACTACGATGGAATCGCCCCCTTGACGATCGCCACCGACGACCTGGGCAACACCGGCACCGGTGGCGCAAACTACGTTGCCAACACCCTGCTGATTCAGCGTGACCGCCGTCAACGATGCGCCGGTCAACAATGTCCCGCCGCTGCAAAACGCCTTGACGCAGTACCCCCTGACCTTCTCCGAGGCCGCCGGCAATGCGATCCGTATTTCGGACCCGGACGCCGGCGATAACCCCGTCCAAGTGACCCTCTCCATCGAGCAGGGCACATTGACCTTGGGCAACGCCAACGGCTTGGCGTCGGTCACGGGCAATGGAAGCGGCACGATCACCATCCAGGACACCTTGACCAACATCAACGCCGCGCTCGACGGCATGACTTCCAAGCCGGAAGCAATTTTCAGGGAACGGCCTATCTCCACGTCGCCACCGACGACTTGGGCAACAGCGGCATCGGCGGGGCCAAAGACGACGACCGACACCGTCGCCATCAAGACGACGTTCGTCACTCCGCCCGCGATTGCTTTACCTAAGCTCGTCTGACCGTCGACGAGCATCAGTCGATTGTCTTCTCGCAAGCCAACGGCAACGCGATTTCTGTCAGCGATCCGTTCGTCGGCAACCTTCCCGTTCAAGTGACCTTGTCGGCCGATTTCGGCACGCTCTCGCTCAGCGGCGTCGGAAGGCTTGACGTTCGCCGCCGGCAGCGGTCCGCAGCGGGAGCACGATGACCTTCACGGGCACGTTGGCCGACGTCAACGCGGCGCTGGAGGGCATGAGATTCACGCCCGACGATTCCAATTCGACAGGACGACCACGATTTCACATCCGCGTCAACGACCTCTGTCTGGGCCGCATCGTCAACGGCTACGTCTCGCCGGATGGCCGTGAAGACCCTGTACCTCGGCCTCGTCGCCGTCAACGATCCGCCGGTAATCAGCTGCCGCAACTGTCGGGATACGACCCGATGCAGTCACGTTCTCTAACGCCGGCGGCAACCCGATCCTGATCAGCGACGCGGAAGTCGGCGGCAATCTGGTCTGACCTGACCATCAGGACGAACGACAGCACCTTCACGCTCGCCACCACCGACGGACTGCAAATCCTCGGCGGAAGTCCGCGTCCAAAGCTCGTTCATCATGGTCCGTGGCACGCCTCGACGCCATCAACCATGCCCTCGACGGATTATTCTTGAAGTCCACTTCGGTCAACGGTGGCATACAACTAACGGTCAACGACTGTGGCGACGTCAATCGCGGCGACAATTACCAGGGCATCGGCAGGCGCAGGAAACCACCGAAACCCTCTACGTCCAGCGGATGATCGACCCGAACTTCCAACCGGGCGACACCGCACTTTTCCAGACTCACATGGGCGTGATGAATCAGCCGGCTTCGATGTTGGCGTCGGCCAGTTCGCTGCACGACTCGCAAGGCGGCGTCCCAACGCAACAGGTCGACCACGCCCAGGCCAACGCCTCGCTCGCGATGAATGCCGTCCAGAACATGACGCTCTCTCGCTCCGATACGGGTGCCGGCGAGCACGCCTCGGACCGCCTCGCACGTCACGACGACGATCACCGGACGGCCGATGCGGATGACGTCAAGGATGGCAAGGCGGCAATGGAAGCGCAGTTCTCGGCGGACGTCCAGAACGTGAATGAACCGGTCCAGGAGGGATCGGCCCTGCGACGCGATGAGAGCATCTTGGTCGGGCTGGGCGTCGTCTCCGCGGGCTATCTGGCCTGGGCGTTCAACGGCGGCTCGCTGCTGGCGGGAGCCCTCTCGGCGACGCCAATGTGGATGCCGTTCGATCCGCTGGCCGTGCTCGACTTCTCGGACCGTGCCTCGAAGTCGACCATCCCCCTTTTGGAAGGCGAGCCGGGACTGGCCGGAGAAGAAAACCTTCAATCGTTGTTGGGTTAATAAGCCGTCCGAACGCCAATCCGTTGGGCGACAGTTGCACTCCGTTGGGGCGACAGTTGCACTGCCGCCCCATTTTGCGGCCGCCTCGACGATGGCTCTGGCCGGGGCCATGCCCAATGCCCGCTCCTTGACGCAATACGCCCCGGCAAATACGATGGTGGGTCGTCAAGCTTGGCAGTGCAGCTTCGAGCCGTAGCCGTGGGTTATGCTCTGGCATAACGGAAGCCGTCTCCCGGCTGCATTGTTGCGCTGAAGCAAAACCTACTGGCCTTGTGTTTCGGGGGTGTTGCGTCATTGTCATCGACGGGCGATTAGCTCAGTTGGTTAGAGCGCCACGTTTACACCGTGGAAGTCGGGGGTCCGAGTCCCTCATCGCCCACTCGCAAGACTCGTTGACAGCGGTTGTCAGCGGGTCTTTTCTTTTGACCACGCAAGCGGTTACGTCAACGGCGTCGGCATCGCTCGATTTCTCTACCGCGCTTGCAATCTTGTCCACGATTGACTGCAATGTGCATGTTTTGCCCGTAGCTGGTGCAAGCGTTGGTGCAAGCGGCAAAGGCATTGAATCATCGGTCCCCGTTGCACTTAGGACAGCAGCTTCGCTTGCTTCCCTTCCCACAAGAGGCGAGAGTAAAGGGGTCGGGAGTCTTTGTTCTTGACAGAACGGCGGATAGATGGTAATCTCCAGCCATCATGCCGCGACGATTGCGAGTTTCCAGCGGAGGATATGCGTACCACGTGCTGAACCGAGCAGCGGGGCGGATGCGGATTTTTGGGAAAGAGCGTGATTTCGAGGCGTTCGAGGAAGTGATTGGAGAGGCCAAGTGCCGGCTGCCGATGCGGGTTTTGGCGTGGTGCGTTATGTCCAATCATTGGCATTTCGTGCTTTGGCCGCGCGGCGACGGCGACCTGTCGGAATTCATGCGGTGGCTGACGGTCACGCACACGCAACGTTGGCGCGCTGCGCATCGCACCGCGGGCGCGGGCCCGTTGTACCAAGGCCGTTTCAAGTCGTTTCCGATCCAAGAAGACGATCATTTATGGACAGTGCTGCGGTATGTGGAGCGAAACCCGTTGCGAGCGAATCTGGTCGAAGCGGCCGATGCGTGGCGGGTGGTCGAGCCTCTGGCATCGCGTCCGCGGCAACAGGGCGGGACTCTTGGACGACGGTCCGCTGGCGCTGCCGGGACGTTGGCGACAGCACGTGCAATCGCCGCAGACCGCAGCGGAGTTGGAGGCGTTGCGGCGTTCCGTGGTGCGTGGCTGTCCGTTTGGCGAAGCGTCTTGGCAGCAGCGGACGGCGAAGCGATTGGGTCTGCAATCGACGCTCCGTCCCCGCGGCCGTCCGTGGAAATCACCGACCGGCAGTCAATAAAGACTCCCGACCCCTTTATTCCCCACGCGGCCACCAAGGTCTGGACGATCTCCTCCGGCAGCGACCACACCTCGACCGACTACGACCGTCTCGGCCGCACCGTTTCAAGCACCGACCAGCGCGGCGTCGAACATGACTATTCCTACGATGCCGCCGGGCGGCTCTCTTACGACACGGTAACCGACTGGGGCTCCTCGGGCAGCGTAGACGACTACGTCGCGTCCATCCACACCACCTACGACGACCTCGGCCGCGTGCAAACCGTCACCAGCCTTAATGCCGACAACCCGCCCACTCCGCTGAACGAAGTGTTTAGTTCAATTCCGACCATTTCTGGTCACAAGAAGTCGTCATATCGGGCGTCATATTGTGTGATTCTCTACCCTTGACAGGATTGGAGGGGGCGTGTCTTGATGCAAGTCGGTTTGCCAGCGAACTGGAGACCTCGTCTGGCAAGACAGTCAATCAAGAGAACGACGAACAGTTAAGGAAGCAGTATCACATGAAGCGATGGGATCGATTGGTGGATCGGTACATGGAGGAATACGAAGCGGCAGGGAGAGTTGCAGAGACGGTCAAGGGAACACGGCGAGAGCTGGAGCGGTGGGGAAGTTGGTTGAAGAACCTTCGCCCTCGACCGGCATTGGAAGAGATCAATGCGGACATGCTGGTCCGCTATCTGCGTGGCCGCGGGGCATATCGGGCGAAGGCGACGTTGTCCGGAAGCATCAGCAAGCTGCGATGCCTGGGCGAGTTCCTGGTGCGCGAAAGCGTTTGGCTCAGCAATCCATTGCGATGGTTGCATGGTCCGAAGCTGGACATCCGTTCGCGCCTGCCGCGGCGAATCAGTCCCGAGGTGATGCGTGGACTGTGGGAGGCAGCAGCGACGAATCGCTACGGCTACCACCGCTTGATGTGGGTGGCGCTGTTGTCAGTATTCTATGGCACGGGGACGCGGCGTGGAGACGTATCGCGGCTGAATGTGTCGGACTGGGACCGCGAGGAAGGAGTGCTCTTGGTCCGCAACAGCAAGACGGGCCAGGAGCGTCGGGTGCCAGTCCCCGCAATGACATGGCAGTGCCTGGAAGCGTACATGCCGAAGCGGCAGAATCATTTGGAAGCCCTTGGCCGTAGTGACGAATCGGCGTTGTTTGTGAACCGTTATGGCGGCCGGTTGACGGCATCAGCCATCAGCCGTGGGATTCAGAAGCTGGGCAGTGGTTGTTCGGCGACGCCAATCACGATGCACCAGTTTCGCCATACCTGCGCCTCGGACCTGTTGGAAGCTGGGGTCCGTCTGCCCGACGTGCAGCAACTCCTGGGTCACCAGACCATCAGCACGACGATGCGTTATCTGCACGTGGCCGATCCGCAATTGCATCAGGCGGTCAAGGTCCATCCTCTCAACGACATTCTTGCGGTAGGAGGTGCAGCGTGAGTGAACGTAACCATCGGCAGCCATCTTTGGATCCATTGATCGAAGGCTATCTCGATTACCTGTTGGACGTGGCGCGCAAGGCAGCGGGCACGGTACGCGATGTTCGCTGTACGCTGCGGCGAGTGAGCGAGGCGATGGAACGGCTAGCCCCCGACCGACCGCTGTGGAAGCTGGAACTGTTGGACTACCTGCGTTGGATTGAGAGGGAACGTCAGGCCGGGCGTGTCGGCGCGGGCCTCAATAAGAACCTCAGCCATCTGCGTGGCTTTCTGGACTACGCCTGGCGCAGCGGCCGCGCCGACCGTAACGTGCTGGACCATTTTCAGATCAAGGATGACGGCAAGCGAAAGGAACCAGAGTCGCTCAGCATAGAGGAGGCAGTTCAAGTGGTGAAGGCGTGCCCTACTTCCACGCCCATGCAACGCCGCGAAAGAATAGTGATTTTGCTGCTCTACGGCTGTGGATTACGCACCAAGGAGCTCTGTGACTTGAGGGTGCAGGACGTCGATACGACACGCAGGGAAGTGCTGGTGCGGGCCGGCAAGGGAGACCGGCAGCGAATTGTGCCTTTGCCGGAGATGGTCTACACGGAGTTGTTGGCCTATCTCTTGGAGCGTGGAGGGAAGCGCGGTTCGCTGCTGCGGACCGAGAAGTTTGGCAAGCCTCTTGCCGCGAAGCATGTTTGCGAGGTGGTCTGCCAGGCGGCCGAACGGGCCGGGATTAACCGTGAAGTCACGCCCAAGGCCCTGCGTCATTCCTACGCGACCCACTTGATGGATCGCGGAGTGGATCTGGCCGTGATTGCGAAGCTGATGGGACATCGGAGCCCGGCGGAGACGGGTGTGTACCTGCACGTGCTGAAGGATCGACCGCAACGTGCAGTCAACCGCCTTGATCTTACCGGGGGAGATGCAACATGACATGGGAGTATTGGATTTGTCTCTACACGCAGACGCATTGCGCGGCGCGGGGATTGCGAACCAGCACGATCGCCGCCTATCAGAAGACATTGGAACAGTTTCGTGAGTACGTTCGTCTTCGGCAAGATGATGTCGAACCTGGACAGGTAACGGCTCGCCACGTCTTGGAGTACGTCAATCACTTGCGGCACGATCGTCACAACGGCGATTCGGCCGTCGGGCGTCAGGTGACCGTTCTGAAGAACTTCTACCGGGCGATTGTGGCGATGGGCCATCTGGAGCCCGCCGCCAACCCACTGGCACATTTTCCGAAACTGAAGGCGAAGCCGCGTAAGCTACCCAGCGTTTTGTCTACGGAGGAAGTCCAACATTTGCTGGCCAGTCCGCCGAAGGACATCGTGTTGGGCTTACGGGACCGCGCGATCCTAGCGTTGTTGTATGGCACGGGGATTCGCGCTTCTGAATGTGCGACGCTCGTGGAGGAAGACGTCGACCTGGTGACGAACACGATTCGTGTGACAGGCAAGGGCGGCCATCAACGAAGTATTCCGCTAAACCTCAAGGTTGCTGAATCGTTGAATGCGTATCGTCAGGTCCGCCGAGACGTGCCGCCGCGCGGGACGTTCTTTCGCAGCCGTGCTGGTAAGGCGCTGTCGCGTGGCGCGATCTATGAGCGCGTGCGCACGCATGCCCGTCGTGCCCGTATCGTCAAGCGAGTGTCGCCGCACACGCTGAGGCACACGTTTGCCACGCACTTGGTGCGCGCGGGCGTGGGGCTGGTGACGATCCGCGATTTGTTGGGCCATCGGCTGATCACCAGCACGCAGATCTATCTGCACGTTACGGCCGAGGATCTTCGGTCCGCCGCGGCTAGTCATCCGATCGAACGATTGGCTCCCACCGTGGAGTTCTTGTTGCCCAACGTGAAACTGCCCTTGCAGTACGCCCCCCAGCGTCGCAGCACGGCATAGCTGCCGTCAGGCACAACCTCCATCCAGAGAGTTATTGCAGCGAGCCGCAGGGCTTGCTATAAATGGAGTGCGCGCCGAAGGCGTACTTCGGTGCCGCTGACTGGCCACAAGGCGCGTTCCAACCTGGGATTCACGCCACTATGACCCCAATGACGATGGTCTTCGGCCGCGAAAAGAGCTTTCGCCTAGGCGAAAGCTCTTTTCCAATACACGAAGACTTTTCTTTGGGACTTACGAATCGAACTAAATACGTGTACGACGCCTACGGCAAAGTGACTGTCTGCTACGGCAACGACGGCGCGGGCACGGAGTGGTCACAGCGCACGAACAACCAATCGGCCTACGCCAACGAAATCCGCTTCGCCGGTTACTTCTTCGACGCCGAAACCGGCAATGCCCTCGCCCGCAATCGCTACTACAGTGTGACGCTGGCGACGTGGATCAGTAGAGATCCAATCGGGTATGCGGGAGGGATTAACTTGTATGAATACGTCGATGACTCGCCACTTTCACGGGTTGATCCACATGGTCTCGATGGCCTCTGGATAACGGAGTGGTATGGCGGGAACCCTTGGGTGGACGCGCAGGCTCCACAACCGCCCGCCCCTGCTCCAAAACCAGCGCCAAAGCCAGCGCCAAAGCCAGCGCCAACGCCAGCGCCTTCGACACCGCCATTGTCTTGCTGGGGCCCTTTCAGGCCGACCACATGCGGTGGCGCCTGCTGCACGATGCCGACCGACCCTGCCTACTACCAAGAGCCAGGCAGGATGAACTGTGACTTCCTTTGTGACTTCCTGACCGGCGGAGGTGAGAACCAATAGGCACTATGGCCCCAACTCTGGCGAGACGATGCAGATGCAGGACGGTGCCGGCGCCGCTGCGATGCGTGACGCCTTCTATGCAGGCGGCTGCAAGAACACCGGCTACCACTATACTACTGGGCCAGCCGCATGGGATACCCTCCTCAACCCCTGTACGATGGACCCGTTTAAGATCACGGCTCAGGTTGGGGCTTGGGACGGAACGGCTGTAAACAATGGGGATGGAACAGTCACTTTTACGATTGTGAACAAAGCGGGAGTGGAGTCGTTCTTTTATCATCTACGATGCTGTAAGGACAGAACGGGGACGACGGGGCCGATGCGTACCATAACGCAGACATTCACATGGACTGAGAAGATCGACAAGTCGAAGTGTGGTACAACCTCCAAGCCAACAACGCCGCAACCCACCCCATAACCATCCACACCCAACAAGCGGCCACATCCAGAGTATCCGGGAAAGCCAAGGTATGGAGAGCCTAAGTGGTAGATGGCTTTGTTGCTTTGCCTCAGTGGAGGAGGGAAGATTGCGACCATTTCATTTCCCGTGCTTTAGCACGTTTCTCCTTGTGGTCTTAATTGTGGCCTTTGCGGCGTGGTTGCTGATACCGTCCTATCCGAAAACCGCAACGGAACTGTGTGGGACGTATATTGCCGACCACGAACTAGTCCTCGACGAATTCACGTTGCGTGCGGACGGAACCTTCACTCAGAAAGTAATGGTAAGGGCGACATCGCAGGTTGTCTCGTCACGAGGAACGTGGACTTACGATCCTAGTAAGCACCAAGTGACGTTCCGCGATGGCTTCTTGGTGACGCTGAAGCCGCCCACTTATGAAGTTGACCTGAATTACGCACGCCAGTGGCCGGTTGTCGTATATCCCGTGCGATATTGGCTTGGTCATATAGTTTTTCCTGAAATAAACGGGTGTCAGGAATGGAAGAAGATAGACACAGTCGGGGGACACAAACCGATTTTGACACAATAGGCAATTGAATTATGCGGCGGGAGTGGACTCGATCATGTCGGGACGGAACGTGTCAACGGGTTTGAGACAACCACGGTACGAAATTAGTGTCGCGCGGTAGTTGTAGCATACGGGGTTCCGGCCCATCGGCCGGAGGGTTGATCCAAACTTCACTCGGCAGCCCAAGCGGTCGCGGCGGATGCAGAACGAATCGCTCGGGATGAGCGGCGTGGGCTGCGGTCAGCACCGCTTGTCGGCCAGCCAATACCGTGTCGGCCTGTCCAAAGTGGACCATCGCCGGCGTCAGCAGGCCCAGGCCCCAGTGGTGATGCTCGTGGTTTTGCCAATGAAAGAACTCGCCGCAGAACTCCAAGCCGTGTTCGATGCTGGTGAAACGGTCGGGGAACTCCGGTCGGTACTTCATCGTCTTGAACTGGCTCTCCGAAAACGGGTTGTCGTCGGAGACGTGCGGCCGACTGTGAGACTTGGTGATCCCGAGGGTGGCCAGAAGTTGGGCCACGGTCTGCGAACGCATCGACGGCCCACGATCGCTGTGAAGCGTCAAGCGGTCGCGGGCGACGCCCTCTTTGACGACCGTCTCGCGGATCAACCGCTCGGCCAAGTGTTCACTTTCGCGGCTGGCCAGCATCCAGCCGACGACATAGCGGCTGAAGATGTCGAGGATCACATACAGATGGAAGTAGGTCCATTTCGCCGGCCCCAGCAGCTTGGTGATGTCCCAGGTCCAGACCTGATTGGGCGCGGTGGCCAGCAGTTGCGGCTTGTGGTAGGTTGGGTGTCGCAGTTGGTCTCGTCGCTCGCGGACTTCCTTCAGCGCGTCCAGGACGCGGTACATCGTGCGGATCGAGCAGAGATACTGGCCCTGATCTAAAAGTGCCGCGTAAACCTCGGCCGGGGCCTTGTCGGCAAACGGTTCGCTGTGAAGCACGTCAAGAACCTGTTGTCGCTCCTGGTCGCAGAGCGCTCGCGGCGATGTAGGCCGTGGCGTGGTTGCGGGCTTGGGCGGCTTCGACCGGCGGCACCGATAGAGCGTCGCGCGGGGTACGCCCAAACTGCGACAGGCCGCTGCCGTTCCCACCTGCGGAGAGAGTTCTTTGATGGCGTTCATGGCATCCTCTCGCTGCTGTCTGGCGGCGGCAGGGGAATCCCCAGGATTTCGGAGAGTTTTTTTTGGACCTCGATGATCGTCTCGGCTTGGCGGAGCTTGGCCGCCAGCCGTTGGGTTTCTCGAATGAGCCGCTGGTTCTCGGCGATCAAGGGGGCATCGGGGTTGGCCTTCCGCCCACGACGCTTCGGGGTCAGTCCGGCGAGTGTCCCCTGGTCGCGTTGCTGCCGCCAGGTGCTCAGGAGCGATGAGTACAAACCCTCGCGGCGCAGCAACGCCCCGAGTTGGCCGGACTCGGCACAGCGATCGGCCTCGCAGAGAATGCGAAGTTTGTACTCCGCGGTGAACCGTCGCCGCACAGGCTTCTCCGAGACGGCCGGATCAGGGATCAGCTTTCCGTTGCCAGCGGCAAGGCCGCCCGGCCCCGTGGCGGCGGCCGTGGCGGGCAGAACTCCAGTCGGGCTACGCCCTCCTTCCGTTCTGCCCGCCACGGCCTCTTCCATTCCCAACATCCTTGCATTCTCCATCGTTCTACCTCCTTGCCCTCTACTGTAATAAACCAGGAGGCAGTTGTCTCACCCATTATTGGCACGGAGGGGGAGTTCTGATTCTATGAAAGAGCGGTCCTCCTGGTGCTATACACGGTGTAGTAGTTTTTGTTACTCACCCATAGCACAGACAGGAGGACCGAGAGATGTTATACCTCGCCATCGACCAGCACCGCAAGCAGTTGACCGTGGGAGTTCCGGGGACATAATACTGAATTATTAATAAGAAGCGAGGGAATTGAGTTCACACCACCGCTGAAGTTGACAACGGAACGGGGGCCGGCGTACAATACCACTACGATGACGGGTATGTCACCGCCGGCTCCGACCGCCCGGTTCCCTACCTGCGGCTGGATCTGGTGACCTATCCCAACGGCCGTGAAATCGAGTACGGCTACGGTGTCCTGGACCGGCGGCGCTTGACAACCGGCGGAGCGGATAAGAGAATACCGCAGATTGAGGGAGATTCAAGGTCGAAATGACCGCGTTCCGTCGGGAATCCGACGGGACGTGAAGAGTTCTTTGGAAATTTACCTGCAAGAGAACGCCTGGTCGCCACATCGGCGCGCAGGGCGCCGGTCGTGGAAACGATCGTCGCGCCGCTCAGGCGGCCCGCCGCAATCGAACGATGGGCAGGTGCTTTCGCCCTTGGTGGAAGCTGACCTCCAATGTCAGCTTCGCGCCCGGGCTGCCACGCACGAGTGCCCAGGGTTTCGCACACGGCGAACCGCGCGGCCACCTGCGCGGCTCGAAACGCGGGCGGCGGTTGGCGGGAAAGGAATGAAAATACACTTCGTTCGGCGTCTTGCCGCCAAGCCAAGTGTGCGGCCGCGCCTGGTTGTACCATTCCACCGTCGCGAGCAGCTCCTTTAAGAACGCGTCGCGTCGATACGGCACAAGGGGCAGGCAGCCGAGCAGGCACTTGATCGTTAAGATGACTCGCTCGACCACGGCGAGCGAACCGTGTTGGCCGATGGCCCCATAACGTGGTTTCTTAATGCCCTTCCGTTTGCACCATTTTCTGAAGGCCGGACAGTCGAACTGTTTGCCGCGGTCGCAGACGATGTACTTGGGGATTGCTCTGGAGCTTCTGCGGCCAGAGGCCCTCACCCCCGGCCCCTCTCCCAAAGGGCGAGGGGAGTTCTTGGCCTTGGCAATGGTGCGGCCCATGAAACTGCATACCTCTCGACAGCTTGGCTGACTCTCAAACGCAGTGACCCCCATCACACGCCTTGAACGTTCCGGGGACACAATACTGAACTATTGACGAAACCGACACCGAATGCGACGTTACGGTCGATTACCAATGACGACCTCGGCCGCGTGCAAACCGTCACCAGCCTTAATGCCGACAACCCGCCCACTCCGCTGAACGAAGTGGTCTATACCTATGACGGCTGGGGCAACGTGGTTCGGGAACGCCAAGCCCACACCACGGCTGAAGTTGACAATGGGACGGGGGCCAGCGTACAATACCACTACGATGACGGGGCCGACGCCAACGGCCGGGCGGCCTATTTGCGGCTGACCGACGTAGTTTATCCCAATGATCGCCACGTCGGCTACAATTACGCGGCGGGAGTGGACTCGATCATGTCGCGGCTCTCGGACATCTTCGACGACCTCGACAGCGACGGCGACATGGACGCCGGCGAAGCGGTATCTTCCTACAAGTATCTCGGCCTCGGCCAGATCGTCGAAGAGGACAATGGGGCCGCGAAGTTGACCTATCTCGACTCCAACGGCGACGTCACCGGGTTGGACCGCTTCGGCCGGGTGGTCGATCAGGTTTGGAAGGATTACTCGGAGAACGTTATCGACGAGTATCGCTACGGGTATGACCGTGCCGGCAATCGTTGGTGGAAGCAGAACGTGGGCCAGAACGCCTCGGGCCTCGACGAGCTTTATAGCTATGATGCCCTCGACCGCCTGACCAACACCCAGCGCGGCACGGTCACGGTGACCAACGGCGTCCCTTCCATCGAGAGCGACAGCTATCAAGATTGGACGCTCGACGGCCTGGGCAATTTCAGCGAGTTCGACGACGACGGCGACGTGCAGACCCGCGATACGAACGCCGCCAATGAGATTGAGACGATTACAGGCGGCACGGTGACGCCGGCTTACGACGCGGCCGGCAACATGATCTCCGGGCCGAGTGCCGACGACCCAGGCGTGCAGGTCCATTACAAGTACGACGCCTGGAACCGTCTGACGGCCGTCTACGAGGACGACCAGGGCGAGGCGGGCGATCCGATCGCCGCATACAGCTACGACGGCCGGAACCATCGCGTCACCAAGACGCTGGCCGACGAGACGGTGACCGACTATTACTACAACACGCAGTGGCAGTTGTTGGAGGAGCGGACTCTGACCTCTGACCCCGAACCCCTGACCTCTATTGATCAATACATCTGGAGCCAGCGATACATCGACGCCCCGGTGGTTCGCTTCCACGACGGCAACGGCGACGGCGACGTGGCCGACGAGGGCGACAGCACGCTCTACTACACCGGCGACGCCAGCTACAACGTCACGGCGCTTGTCGATCCGACCACCGGCCACGTCGTAGAGCGCTACGTGTACGACGCCTACGGCAAAGTGACTGTCTGCTACGGCAACGACGGCGCGGGCACGGAGTGGTCACAGCGCACGAACAACCAATCGGCCTACGCCAACGAAATCCGCTTCGCCGGTTACTTCTTCGACGCCGAAACCGGCAATGCCCTCGCCCGCAATCGCTACTACAGTGTGACGCTGGCGACGTGGATCAGTAGAGACCCAATCGGGTATAGGGGTGGGATCAATCTGTATGAATACGTGGGCGACAACCCGCTGAAACACACCGATCCGACGGGAAGGAAGGTCGAGCACATCAAGTGCCAATGCACGTGGAAACGACCCGATGGCTCCAATGGCGCTTATTGGACCGGAACCGACGTTGATCTTGGCACGAACCGTGAGGCAAACGCTACTAATATGACAGCGCTACAATGGCTCAAGCCTACCATGTGCGAACGCCGATAACGGCGAACGACACATGGAGGTGAAAAATGACGACGGACGAAATCCGGGCGTTGGAGCCCGATGCGCGACGTAGATTGCAACGGTTTGCGGATTGTTTCGCAAAAAGTTCGACGTTCGAGTATTTTATGAGTTATTCCCTGGCGTTGCTGGCACATTTTGACCGCAAGAGCATCGAGCCAATCGCCCTGTGGATCGGGGCCGCCGTACGAACGCTTCAACTCTTTTTGTCGCACTTCGTCTGGAACCACGAGCGGATTGAATCGCGACTGCGACAGGCGATCATGGATGAGTACGGGTGCGAGAACGCCATCGGAGTGATTGACGGCTCGGCCCACGCCAAACAAGGCGACAAAACGCCCGGTGTACAGCGGCAGTGGTGCGGCGAGTCCGGAAAAATCGATAACTGCGTGGTGGGGCAACACCTGATCTACACGAACAACGATGCGAAGAACCCCTTCAGCGCTTGCATTGCCTCGGACGTGTATCTGCCGGAAAGCTGGATCAACGATCCTCTGCGGCGCAAGGAAGCCCATATCCCGGAGAGCGCCGTGTTCCGCAAGAAGTGGGAAATCGCGGCCGACCAAGTCGAGGTGTGCGTTGCCGATGGCGTTCGTTTTTCGTGGATCACCTGCGATGAAGAATTCACCTCGGTACCGGAGTTCATTTACCGCATGGACCGCAGCGGGCAACGGGTCATCGGCGAGGTTCGAGCCAATTTCCGCTGCTGGGCGACCAAGCCGGCCTGCCACAGTTCGCAAACGGCGCAATGCCTCGAAGCAAGTGGACAACCTTTGTCGCTTCAGCCCGGCATTCAGCAAGCAATCGTGGCGGCGAGTCCACATCAAGGACACGACTCGCGGCGCGTGTGTGTGGGAAGTCAGGTTGGCGAGGGTTTACCTGGTGGCCAAAGACGCCGAAGGCGAATCCTGCCCCACGGATCGGCCGTACTGGTTGATGGTAGCCCGCAATGCGGCAACGGGTGAAATCAAGTATTTCGTCAGCAACGCCTCCGAAAGTACGTCGTTGGAGGAAATGCTGAAAGCGGCCTTCGCTCGCTGGCATGTGGAAATGTGGTTTGAACGGGCCAAACAGTACTGTGGATTCGGCGCGTTCGAGGTGCGAACCTATCAGAGTCTGATACGTCACTGGCTTTGTTCGCGCATCAGCATGTACCTCCTGGCTGCCGAGACGACGCACTTGCGGGGGAAAAAATCCGGAGATCACACTGGAGCAGGTGGTCCGAGCACTCGGACCTCTCTTGCAACGGTCGCTTGAATGTGATCCTGATCTCATTGAACTACTTTCCAACATCAACGATTATCATCAAGAACGAAATCGAATGTCCTACGAAAGCCGACAACGCCGTGCAAAAACATTAGCAGGTGGTGCCGGAAAAACCTAGCGCTGTCATACTAAAGCGTGTCAAGCAGCTTGTGCCAAGCATGGGGACAAGTTCTTTCCGGGCGTAGACGCTTGGCTTCCCGCTTGCACACCTATCCCTGGACCTGGGGACGTACTAGTGGAGGTTTGCACGAAGCGGTCGAAATTCAAATGGGAATTACTTGGTTACCATTCTCCGGGAGAATGCGCCAGAGCAATCTTTAATCAAGGAACACCAACAGAATGGTGCATCGTAGGCGGCCTGATTGGCCTGATTCCTGGATGCCAATCGTGGGGCATAGGATTTGGGTTAGGGGGGGCGATCACTTATCTCCAAGCGGATGCCTTTTGCCGAGAAGGCGGCGAATGTATAGAGCGTGAATGGCAAATCTGGCATCGGGGATGGTGATTCGGCAAACTAAATGACGAGGGCCATAGCGTGGATTCCAAAACATCCTTGGAGACGTTGAAGTGGTATCATCCACGTCGCCGTGGACTGACTCGCGAGTATTGCAGTGGAGTTATTGCGGGCTTTGGTTTGGGCATCGTGACGATGGCTTGCATCGTTCGCTCAGAATGGATACTGCTGGTGATTCCGGGGTTTCTGTTGATTTCACTCGGCAGTTACCTGGCTCGGCCGGCAATCGTTGCGAGAACCAACACGGCTGACGACCCCAACCAACCACCCTCGCCGCCCTCCCCCGCCTCGCCCAGCAAGTGAATCGCCACGCTGACGAAGTTGGGCAATGACGGGGAGTTCCGGGGACATAATACTGAATTATTAATAAGAAGCGAGGGAATTGAGTTCACACCACCGCTGAAGTTGACAACGGAACGGGGGCCGGCGTACAATACCACTACGATGACGGGTATGTCACCGCCGGCTCCGACCGCCCGGTTCCCTACCTGCGGCTGGATCAGGTGACCTATCCCAATGGCCGTGAAATCGAGTACGGCTACGGCGACTCGCAGTCGCAGAACATCGACGAAGTGGTCGATTGCATCATGTCCCGGCTCGAAACCATCAGCGACAGCAGCGGCACACTGGCCAGCTACAAGTATCTGGGCGCCGGCCGGATCGCCGTGGAGGATTACGCCCAATCGCAGGTGAAGCTCGATTACGATCCCGACGGAGACAATTCGTTCGCTGGCCTCGACCGCTTTGGCCGCATCCACGATCAGGTCTGGGAGCAATACCATCTCGAAGGCGGCAACGAGGTCGTGGATGGCGCGGTCGATGAATACATTTACGGTTACGACCGCGCGGGCAACCGCGTGAGCAAGTCGAACGAGTTGGACCACGATCTTGATGAGACTTACGTTTACGACAACGTGGATCGCCTGAAAGAGTGGTACGTCGGCGGCAGCCAAACGCCTTCCGAAACCTGGACGCTCGACTCGCTGGGCAATAATCTCGGCGCTGGCGACTACAACCTGGCCAACGAAGAGACGCCCGACACGGGCAGTTCCGGCTACGACGCCGCCGGCAACATGATTACGCTCCGCTCGGGCAACTCGGCGATCTACGACGCCTGGAACCGGATGACGAAAGTCACCACGGGCAGCGGCGAGAACCTGACGATTCTTCAGCAGAACGTTTACGACGGCACGAACCGGCGGATTCAGATTTACACGAGCTTCAGCGGCAATCCGCCCGTGGCGGGCACGGTGGACGATGATTATTACGCTGGTCAACAGGTCATCCAAAGCAATACAACCACCGGCGGCGCAGCCGATGGCGGTTATCAGATGATCTGGTCGCCGCGTTACATCGACGCTCCAATCTTCCGCGACAAGCTTACCACCGACAGAAGCGGGATTCAGGTGGCCGAGCGTGTATTCTACACGGCCGACGCCAACTACAACGTGACCGGCCTGGTGAAATACAACACGGGCACCGAAGAGTGGGAGGTTGTCGAGCGTTACACCTACACGCCCTACGGCGTGGTGACCGTTCGCGCCGGGGACACCTGGAACGCGATTACCGGCAACGCATCCCAAGAGAACAACACGATTCTCTACACGGGCCGCACGGTGGACTTGGCGACCGGCGGTCTGCAAAACGTCGATCTCGCCGCCGGCCTGATGTACTACCGCGCCCGCTTCTACGACGCCGCCCTGGAGAGATTCATCAACAGAGACCCAATCGGGTATGACGTTAATCTCTATCGCTACTGCCAGAACAACTCAATCGAGTTTACGGACCCCTTAGGTGAATGCCGAGTAGGTGCGTGCGAGGTAAAGCCCGTTGGTACGCCGACGATCAACAGCCTTACCTTGGTAATCAGAAACCTCAAAGGGGAGATTGTTTCAAGCGCAAGCCTGAACTTGGGGTCCACCACTACTGTGACTCTAAAAACCTTGTTAAACTATTTGCAGAATGTGCTTGGCATTAGCGGTCTTGGGGGAAAGCTGATGGGTGCCACAATTGGAATGGACATCGCGGCCAAGATCAGTCTGGCAAGTGCGGAAATTGTCGCCAATTGCTCCGTCAACTACCAAAAACGCACATGTGAAATGAAACCTGATGCAATTGCACGTTGTATTGTGGCTTGGCTCCACAATGATCCCCCACCGCCAGCGGATGAGCTTGGAACGTGGGGACCGTGGACGGCTGGCGGCACGGCATCGCTTTCCTTCGTGGTGGCCAAACAAACGTTCACGGGGAAGTATCTGGGGGGATTGATGGTCAATGACGATGTTGGGCTGACGCAAGAACTGAATGCACTTGCAGCGGCACTAGCGGCAGCTCTAAAGAATCCGACCTTAATGGTGCAGAAGGCACTCGAAGACGCTACTGGCTGCAATGGTAAATAGATGACGTGACTCCGGGAGAAAACAATGCTAATCCGGCAAATCCTTCTGTACCTTGCACAGTTTGCTCTGGTTGCTGCACCGACGCTTGCCGCTCAGGAACCGAGACCGATAAGAACCCTTCCTGGTCCCAGCGCAGACTCCTACATAAATGCCGTCCGCGCTGTCACTTTCAGCCCCACTGGTGAGATTCTTGCTTCGGCGAATGCCAACACGGTTAGATTGTGGAACGTGGCAACTTGGAAGAACACTGCTACGCTTAAGGGAGACGTTGATTGGGTTTGTTGCATCGCGTTTGCTCCCGATAGCCGTACCTTAGTTTCAGGAGGACTTGCTTCCGATGATGCCCGCGATGGGACGATGCAGTTTTGGACGGTAGATGGGCGAAAAACGTCCACAATAGGCAGGGGAACAGGGCCGGTCCGATCCATAGCTTTCAGTCCAGATGGCAAGAGTGTTATTGCGGGAAAAGGCGATGGGACCGTCAGGGTATGGGATGTGGCTACCGGCAAGAGCGTCGCAATTTTCCGGGGACACGCCGGCTATGTTCTTTCAGTGGCTGCTAGCCCGGACGGCAAGCTAATCGCATCTGGAAGTAGCGATGGAACTGTCAGGTTGTGGAATATGGCAGCGAATAAGTGCGTAAAGACGTTGAAGTCCCATGCCGGGGCAGTGTTCTCGGTGGCATTCGATCCAAATGGAAAGAAGGTGGCATCGGGAAGCGACGACAAGACGGTCAAGTTATGGGATGTGCTCAGCGGAAAGGACCTTGCTACGCTCACTGGGCATCTGAAAACCGTCTACGCGGTTGCATTCAGTCCAGACGGCAAGACTCTTGCCTTGGGAAGCGGCGACGGGACGATTCAATTATGGGACGTAGAAACTGGTAAGAAGATCATTTCATGGAGCGGCCATACGGATGCTGTGGAATCTGTCACGTTTGCTCCCAATGGCGAGATTCTTGCTTCAGGAAGTCGTGACACAACGATCAAGCTGTGGAGAATGGACCGACGCAGTTCCTACAAAAAGGATGGCGGAAAGAAGGGTGGCCACCCATGACTGCTCGCTAGCACCAACTGACCATCCCAACCAACGTCCAGAGCCGCCAGGCAACGGCGGGCACTGACAACTCGACACAGCGTTCAGGGGACATGCGTTCAGGGGACATCATACATAATTATCGGCTTGGTGTTTGCCTGGGACCGAATTTTTGCCGTCGCAAGACATGCCCAAAGGAACGAAAGGGTGAACGTTCCGGGAACGTTCCGGGGACACAATACTGAACTATTGACGAAACCGACACCGAATGCGACGTACGGTCGATTACCAATGACGACCTCGGCCGCGTCCAGGCGGTCACCAGCTACGCCGATACCGCCGAAACGACGGTCGTCAACCAGGTTTTCGACCAGTACGACGGCTGGGGCAACCTGAGCAAGGAGCGGCAGAACCACGACGGCGAGGTTGACCTGCAATCCGTCGCCACCGTACAATACGTCTACGGTGATGGAGCGGTGAACGGCGTGGCGAAGTACCTGCGCCTCACCAACGTGATTTATCCCAACGGCCGTGACGTGACATACGGTTACGGCACGACCGGCGCGGTGGACGACATCATGTCCCGGCTCGAAACCATCAGCGACACGAGCGGCACACTGGCCAGTTACAGGTATCTGGGCGCGGGCCAAATCGTCGTCGAGGATTACGTCGATACGGCCACGCGGCTGAGCTATCTCGATCAGAGCGGGAACGTGACAGGTTCTCGATCGCTTCGGCCGCGTGGTCGATCAAATCTGGGCCGACTCGGCCGGCGACAAGGTCGACTGGTATCATTATCAATACGACCGCGCGGGCAATCGCACCGCCCGCCAAGACAAGCTGGTGATCGATGGCTGGCTGGACGAGACGTACACGTATGACGATCTCGACCGGCTGGCATCGTGGTCCTTGGACGGCGCGTTGCAGAAGTCGTGGGACAATCTGGACGGGCTGGGCAACGACCTCGACGCCGGCACGTACAACGCGGCCAACGAGGAGACGCCGACCGGCCAGGGCGGCGACCCCTACGACGCCGCCGGCAACATGATTACGCTCCGCTCGGGCAACTCGGCGATCTACGACGGCTGGAACCGGATGACGAAAGTTACCACGGGCAGCGGCGAGAACCTGACGATTCTTCAGCAGAACGTTTACGACGGCGCGAACCGGCGGATTCGGATATTCACCAATTTCAGCGGCAGCACGCCCGGCACGGTGGCCGACGACTACTTCAGGGGTCAGCAGGTGATCGAAACCCGCCAGGACGCTGCCGTCCAATATCAATACCTCTGGTCGCCGCGATACATCGACGCCCCGATCCTCCGCGACACCTACAACAGCGGCAGCATCGTCCCGGCCGAGCGCATCTTCTATCTCGGTGACGCGAACTACAACGTCACCGGCCTGGTGAAGCAAGTTTCCGGCACGTGGCAGGTGGTGGAGCGATACACGTACACGCCATACGGCGTGGTAACGTATCGCAACAGCGGTTGGAGCGACGTCGGCTCATCCGCCAACGCGAACACCACTCTCTACACCGGCCGCGTCCTCGACCTCGCCACCGGCGTGATGTACTATCGAGGCCGGTTCTACGACGCCGTGTTGGAAAGGTTCGTCAACAGAGATCCAATCGGGTATTCTGGCGGCGTGAACCTGTATGAGTATGTGAGCGACGACCCAACAGGCGCGACCGATCCGTTCGGGTTGTGCGAACTGCCTTTGCCATTCGACCCCGGGGAGGCGGCCAGGTTTATACCATCCCTTCCAGACTGGCTCAATCCTCGGATTCCGAGTTGGCATTGGCCAACCTTTCAGTGGGTCATCGACGAAACCGAGAGTACCGCGTGACGATGCGACATGTTGCCAAGATGCTAAGAACAAGCATCTAGATGCCGGCAAGCTGGGTGATGTGATTTGTTGCGATGGCAGATGGGTCAAGTGCGTCTACGGTGTCGAAAGCGAATCGCAGAATCCAACCGCGCAGGAAATAATCAGCAGTTGCGTCATCAAACATGAAGCCGTCCATCTATACCTCGGGGATTTTCCTAACCGTCCATCGTGCAAGATGGGAGAAACGGTACGAGAGCCAAATAGCCCAAGCACCGACAATTTCAAGGTGTCTGAATGCGTTGCCTACCTGACCGAGATCGAGTGTTTGCAGGCGAGTAAGTGCAAGTGTGGAAATGACCGCGCGTGTGCTATCGATGTCCAACGAAGAATAGATTGGGCCAAGCAGCACAGGGTGGACTTAGGGTGTGCTGTTCCCGACCCAAAGTGAGCGGGGAGCGAAGATGTGGTCCAAAGAATTCTTCTACCTGTTGATCTTGGCTGTGCTGGTCGCGTTCTCAGGGTGCCCAACTGCGAATCGCACAAACGAGAAAACGCCGCGGGCGAATGGGCATCCTGCGAGACAGGAGGTTCAGCCAATGACCGATGGCTCATTCGAGCGCATTGCGCAAGGGAAGGCAATCTTCATTGCAGAGACCTACGTCAAAAAGGAGACGCTGCTTCAAAAAGGAAGAACACTGAGGTCGGAGGCTAGGTACGACGACAAGAAAGGCGGCTGGAGAGTGATTGTCTGGCTTGTTCCAGCTGAATCGGGGGGGCATTGGTCCATTTTTGTGACAAAGAGCGGCAAAGTCGCGGAGGTGCATCCGGGGGCGTGACGCGCGGGTGCCACTCAATGCCGTTTCCAGTACAGTCGGTTACGCCGCCTGTAAGCGGGTGTCCAAGAATAACTTGTGAGTTTTCATAAAATCTGGTACAAGGCTTCCTCATCTTCCAGGGAAGGAGGAAGCCGATGCCGGGTCAGGATGTTCATCAGTGCCAATGCCCCATTTGCTCGCAACGCGAACACCATGCGGACCGGGAGTTGCACCATCAGTTCAATCTCCTGTTGAGCCGCTTGGACGAGCAGCAACGCCGCTGGATGGTGGCGTTGGAATCCAAGAAGATCGGGCATGGGGGCGATCGGTTTATGGCCGCAGTCAGCGGGTTGAGCGTGGAGACGATTCGTCGCGGTCGCCAGGAACTCGACGACCATCTCGATGGACGGCCCACCGACCGTGTGCGATTGCCCGGCGCGGGACAACCGCCCATCGAAAAAAAACGCCCGCGGTCTGCCAACGTCTGATCCGCTTGGTGGAAGACGAAACCGGCGGCGAGCCGACCGGCGCAAACCGATTCGTGCGCAGTTCGCTGCGTTCGCTGGCTGAGCGTCTGGGGCAAGGTTCGCCCACCACGGTGAGGCGACTGCTGCGCAGCTTGGGTTTTTCGCCGAGGGTCAACGTGAAACGGTTCACCGGCCCGCCTCATCCCGACCGCGACAAGCAGTTTCAGTATCTTCGTCGCCAGCGTCGTAAGTTTCACAAGGCCGGGTGTCCCGCCGTCAGCGTGGATGCGAAAAAGAAGGAACTTGTGGGCAACTTCCGCAACGCGGGACGCAAGTGGTCGCGTCATGCCGAGGAAGTCCTTGCCCATGACTTCCCGCAAGACGCCCAATGCCGGGCGGCTCCCTACGGCATCTACGATACGGCGCGAAATGCCGGGCACGTATGCGTCGGCATCTCGACGGAAACCTCCGAGTTCGCCGTCGATTCGTTGCGTCAGTGGTGGCGTACTCGCGGCAAGCGGGCGTATCCGGGAGCCCGGAAGATCTTTATTGAAGCCGACGCGGGCGGCAGCAACGGCTATCGTCGCCGCCTGTGGAAGCGGGAACTGCAACGCTGGGCGAACGCGGACGGCCTGGAGATCACCGTCAGCCATTATCCCACCGGAGCGTCGAAATGGAATCCGGTGGAACATCGTCTCTTTGGTCCGATCAGCACCAATTGGGCAGGTCAACCGTTGCGGACGTTGGACACGATGCTGGGATTCATTCGCGGCACCCGCAGCCGAACCGGTCTGCGTGTAACAGCCCGACTCAACAGCAAATGCTACGCCGCAAAAATCCGTGTGACCGATGACGAAATGGCCCAGATCAACATCCATAGTCACCCGACCTGTCCGCAGTGGAATTACACCATCAAACCAAAGCTAAGACGATAAACTCAAAAGTTATTCTTGGACACACGCTAAGTGCTCATGTATCTTGATCTTCTGTTTGAAGTGGTCCCAAGAATCTAGACAGGTGAACAAGGTGGATTTGGACTTTATTTCCGGTAAAATATTTTTCCGGGAAAGGAGACAGATTCACGATGGGAGGCAAGCGGAAGAGTTTTTCGGCGGATTTCAAGGCGAAGGTGGCCTTGGAGGCGATTCGCGGGATTTCGACGACGGCGGAGACCGCCTTGCGGCACAAGGTGCATCCGAACCAGATCGCGAAGTGGAAGAAGCAGGCCCTGGAGAACATGGCCGCACTCTTCGCCGATGGCCGCTCGAAAGCGAACAAGGGGGACGACGACCGGCTCAAGGACCGGCTTTACCAGCAGATCGGCCAGCTCCAGTTCGAGCTCGACTGGCTCAAAAAAAAAGTCGGAGATGCCGATTGAGGCCAAGCGGTTGCTCGTTGAACCGGAGCAGGAACGCCTTTCGATCGTCCGGCAGTGCAAACTGCTGGGGATGTCGCGGGCGGCCTACTACTACGAGCCGTGGGTGTGGGGCGAGACGGCCCTGGCGATGCTGCGGGCGATCGACGAAGAGTACACGCGGCATCCGTTCTTGGGCAAGCGGCGGATGTGCGATTACCTTGCGGAACTCGGCTACGACGTGGGCGTCAAACGCGCGCGGACATTGATGGCGTGGCTGGGTCTGGAAGCGATTTATCCGAAAAAGAACCTGAGCGTGCCGAATCGAGAGCACAAGAAATATCCGTACTTGCTCAAGCGATTGCCGATCATCCGCCCGAACCAGGTTTGGGCGAGCGACATCACTTACGTGCGTTTGAGCCGCGGATTTGCGTATTTGACGGTGGTCATGGACTGGTTCAGCCGCTACGTGATCGCCTGGGAGCTTTCGACGACCTTGGATTCGGATTTTTGCGTGCGGTGCCTGGAGCGGGCGTTGGAGACGGGCAAGCCCGAGATTTTCAACACCGACCAAGGCGTGCAATATACGAGCGAAGATTTCACGAAGACGCTGCTGGCGGCCGACGTGCAGATCAGCATGAACGGGGCGGGCCGCTGCTTCGACAACATCATGGTCGAACGCTTGTGGCGCTCTGTGAAGCAGGAGGAAGTGTACCTGAAGGAATACGAGGACGTGCCCGATTGCCGCGAGAACCTCGGCGAGTATTTCGCGTACTACAACGGCCGACGGCGTCACAGCAAGTTGAACGCCCGGCCTGTGGAGATTTACTTCGATGCAATTTGAAAAACGAAAAATGTTTTTGTTTCCTGCTGGGGCTCCGCCCCAGACCCCGGGATTTTTTAAGGCATGACAAAAAAGTGTCTTGTGGAGGTGAAGGCGGATTGGTATGCTGACGAAAAAGAAAAAGCCTCGAAGAGTTGAAGTCTTCAAGGCTCGTGTCCAAAGACACTTCTTTGGTCCGGTTATCCCTCGGCGGGTTGCTTCCCAGCAGAGCCCGCCTCCGTTTCACCGAACAGGTAAAGCATAAACAAAAGAGAGTTTCAGTCAAGCGGATAGCGTAAATGTCCCTTGATCTAACAAATCGGTTTCCACCTTATTCAAGGGTGCTTTTCTGTCAGAAAAACGGGACCAGCTCAACCTGTGGAGGGTTCTACAAGGGCTACTGGTCCGGCATCTCCCGCTGGAATTGTCACCAACCGCCACCTTCGCCGCCGCCGGCAACACCGCTACCACGCCGGCCACTTCCGCCACCACCACCACCACCTCCTCCTCCTCCGCCACCGGCCCCAGCAAAGCCAGCGCCCGTTTGGCCATTCCCGGGCAAGTATTGTCGTTCTCCGGGTGGCGGCACCGGCTGTACATTGATTCCTGCCACGCCGATGCCGGGCATGGGCACGACGTGGACGACCACAAATATCGGCTCTTGGTATGGCGCGTGCCAAACGCTACATTGCAAGTATGGCGGCTGTCACGACTGTGTGGAAGCGGCTTATCGGGCCCATATGGGTCTCTGCATGGACATCCTCAAGAACCTCTACAAGAACGGAAAAGTACCGTCGCCGGACGAGATCGAGAAGGCGACTGCCAAGGTCGCAGCCTGCACGGCCGCAGCAGCCAACCTTAAAGCTGGAGCTGAGAAGGCATGTCTCAGGTTGCCAACGTAGTCGAGTCGGAGATGTCGCGGGCCGTTGGAGGAAACACAATGGATGAATTGTGTGCTTCCGGCAAGCGTGTATGAATCGTTTTGAGCGGTGTGGTATCGTGGGCTGTCGAAACACGATCCTGTGGAGGACGGCCTATGGATACCAAAAAGGCGCGCGACCTTCCTGCGCGGCTGGAAGGCGTGCGGCGGCGGTTTGAACAGTGGCGTGGGACTCGAAAGGCCCACGCGCGTATCCCTGATTCTCTGTGGGCATCGGCGGCGGTCATGGCCGACAGGTATGGGATTTCCCGCACGGCTCAAGCACTCGGCGTCAATTACGAGGCCCTGAAAAAACACCTCGGGCCGAAGACCGCCGCCAAGCATCGCGCACTCAGGAGGCGGATCGAGCGACGACCGGCCGCCGCCAACAGCGAGTTTGCAAGGAGCAAAGCAGCCCAGTTTGTCGAACTGCCTGCCTTCGTGTCGGCCGCGACCAACCTTCGGTCGGTGCCCGGCGACTGTCTTCTGGAGTTGGAAGATGGCGGCGGAGCAAGGATGCGCGTCCGGCTGCGGGGTGTGGGAATGCCTGATTTGGCGGCGTTGGGGCGGAGCTTCTGGAATCGCCAGCCATGATTCAGATCACACCTCAGATGCGGGTGATGGTGGCCATCGAGCCGGCGGATTTCCGCAAAGGGATCGACGGCCTGGCGCAGGTCTGCAAGGACGTACTGCGGCACGATCCGTTTAGCGGCTGGGTGTTCGTATTTCGCAACCGGCCGGCCACGGCGTTGAAGGCGCTGGTTTATGACGGGCAGGGTTTTTGGCTTTGCCACAAACGGCTGTCGAGCGGGCGGTTCCAGTGGTGGCCAACGAGCAAGGCGGCGGCCAAGATGCTGGCCGCACATCAATTACACGTTCTGTTCTCGGCGGGCAATCCCGAAGCGACGCAAGCCGCGCCGACGTGGCGATCGGTGGGGCCGGCGGATTGACGCGGCGATTGGCGGCGGCAAGGGGGACCGTCCCCGAAATCGCGGCAAATCGCTCTTTCCACTTTTTGCGGATGCGCGTTATTCTGCGCCCGCGTGAAAGGAACGCCGTGGTGGTTTTCGTGGTCGGCTGTTGCTGGTATCATCATGCCAACGAAACTATCGACTATCGAGATCGACATGAGCCAGTTGGACGACGCTCTGCGGCGAGCCGAGGAGAAACTCGACGAAAAGGATTTCGCGATCCTCAGGGCGGTAGCGGACGCCTACGACACCATCGCCGAGTTGGTGGACGACAAGAACATCACAATCGCTCGTCTGCGCAAGCTGCTTTTCGGTGCGCGGACCGAGAAGACGAAGGCCGTGATCGGCGGCGAAGACGTTCAATCTTCTGCCGGGCAGGGTGTGGCCGCTTCGAGGACGGGAAGGAAAGGCGTGGCGGACACGCCGCGGAAGGGCCACGGCCGCAACGGGGCCGACGCCTACGCCGGGGCCGAGAAGGTTGCGGTGCCTCACGAGTCGCTCCAGCCGGGCGACGCTTGCCCGAAGTGCGACAAGGGCACGGTCTATGAGACGGGCCGGCCGGGGGTGCTGGTTCGGCTGGTGGGGCAGGCCCCGATTCAGGCCAAGATTTACGAACTGCAGAAGTTGCGGTGCAACCTGTGCGGCGTGGTCTTCACGGCCCGGTCGCCCGAGGGGCTTGGCTCGGCGAAGTACGACGCGACGGCGGGCAGCATGATCGCCCTGCTGAAATACGGAACCGGGATGCCCTTCAACCGCGAGGAGAGGCTGCAAGGGGGCTTGGGCATTCCCTTGCCGGCTTCGACCCAATGGGAGATCGTCCACGCGAAGGCCGAGAAGATTGAACCGGCCTTCGAGGAATTGATTCGCCAGGCGGCCCAAGGCGAGGTGGTTTTCAACGACGACACAACGGTGAAGATTCTGGAGTTAATGGGCGAGCGAGCCAAGGAAGAGACGTCTGTCGAAGAGGCTGCCGAGGGCGTGGCGAAGAAACCGCAGCCCGAGCGCAGGGGCATGTTCACTTCGGGTGTTGTTTCCACAAGAGAAGACCGCAAGATTGCCCTGTTTTTCAGCGGGCGCCAACACGCGGGCGAGAATCTGGCGGACGTGCTGGCCGAGCGAGCCGAATCGTTGGCCGCGCCGATCCAGATGTGCGACGCCTTGTCGCGGAATCTGCCCGGCGAACTGAAGACCATTCTTGCCCACTGTCTTGCCCACGGGCGGCGTCAGTTCGTGGAGGTGGCGGAGCGTTTTCCCGAAGAGTGCCGGCATGTGCTGGAGAGGCTTTCGGTGATTTACAGAAATGACGCATTGGCCAAGCAGCGGCAACTGTCGCCGGAGGAACGATTGCTCTTCCATCAGGCCGAAAGCGGCCCGGTCATGGAGGAGCTCCATGCCTGGCTTGTTCGACAATTCGACCAACGGCGCGTGGAGCCGAACTCATCGTTGGGCGGGGCGATTTCCTATATGCTGAAGCACTGGGAGAAGCTGACGCTATTCTTGCGCGTGGCCGGCGCGCCGCTGGACAACAACGTGTGTGAGCGGGCGTTGAAGCGGGCGATCCTGCACCGCAAAAACGCCCTGTTTTACAAGACTTGCCACGGGGCACACGTCGGGGATCTGTTTATGAGCCTGATCCACACCTGCGAGTTGTGTGGCGCAAATCCGTTCGACTACCTGACCGAACTCGAGCGTCACGCGGATGAGTTGTCCTCGAACCCGCGGAACTGGATGCCCTGGAACTATCGGAAATCGCCGGAGAGCAAAGGAGCGGAAGATGTCCAAACGCCGTCCGAAGAAAGCCGTCAAGGCAATCGATGTTACGAAGAGGCTGCGCAAATCGCTGTCGAAACGCGGCAAAGGCGATCTGATTGACGCCCTGGTGGAACTGGGAAGGGAGGACCGCAAAGTGTTCCGTCAACTCGACGCCCGATTCGCGTTGGAAGCCCCGCCCGCAGAACTCGCCGCCGCGACGCGGCAAGCCATTGCGGACGCCACCGACTTCGACGAGCGGGACATCAACCGCAATTTCAGCTACGACTACGCGGCCTATGAGGGAGTGAAACGTAATCTGAGCCGTTTGACCGATCTGGGACAGTTGCCGCTGGCGATGCAGCTTTCGCTGGAATTGATGAAGCACGGGAGCCGTCAGGTGGAAATGAGCGACGAGGGAATGATGACGTCAGACATCGAGGAGTGTTTCGCGGTGGTCGTCAAGGCCCTGAAGAAGTGCGACCTGTCGCCAGCCGAGATTGTGGGGTGGTGTGAAAGAATGATGGCGGCCGACTGCGTGGGATTCATCTTCGACCAGGAACTTCGGACGCTGCGGAACCATTTCGAGCCGTCGCACAGGTAACACTTCACTGTCATTGTCGGCGTCGGGAGCCAGAGCGTCTCACCGCCGGACGGCACCCCGACCTGCCGTCAGTCCTCCCCGAGCTTTCCCGTGTCACCGCCCCCCGCTGCCCGACAGCCAGATTTTTCACGCTTGCCGGAAGCACACAGAAGATGCAGCCGTCGTGGGCCCCAATTTCAGGCCGAAAAACTTCCAAAAAAATGTTCTCGGCCCTTCAACTGATCAACTTGGGCTAGGATCAAGTCATCCAACCGTGTCAAGACACAATCTGTTGTGCTAGCACGGTCATGCTAGCTACATTTTCCCGACCCCCTGTGAACGGTTACTTGCCGATCTGTGCCGACATGGAGCGGAAGTTGTTGGACAATAAAGGTTTCGGTCACTAATCTTCCATCCCGAAAGACATCGGCAACGAAGCCCTTCGGAAGTTGCTGCTAGGAAGCGATACGGAACGATAAAGGCGGGAACGATAAAGGCGACAGGCGCATATACTGAGTAGTTTGTGATGATTGAGAAAGAAACCATCAGCGACAGCAGCGGCACACTGGCCAGTTACAAGTATCTCGGCCTCGGCCAGATCGTCGAGGAAGACTATGCGAGCGCGAGGTGAAGCTCAGCTACCTGAACTCCGCCGGCACGAACGTCACCGGCCTCGACCGCTTCGGCCGTGTTGCCGATCAAATCTGGACCGATTACGGCGCTGATCCCGACATCGTGATCGACCATTACAGCTATGAGTACGACCGCGCGGGCAATCGCGTGAGCAGGACGAACGAGCTGGACCATGATCTCGATGAATCGTACCTGTACGATGCCATCGACCGGCTGAAGTCGAGTGAGCGCGCCGACGACGTCGATCAGTCCTGGACGCTCGACGGCCTGGGCAATTTCAGCGAGTTCGACGACGACGGGGACGTGCAAACCCGCGATACGAACGCCGCCAATGAGATTGAGACGATTACAGGCGGCACGGTGACGCCGGCTTACGACGCGGCCGGCAACATGATCTCCGGGCCGAGTGCCGACGACCCAGGCGTGCAGGTCCATTACAAGTACGACGCCTGGAACCGTCTGACGGCCGTCTACGAGGACGACCAGGGCGAGGCGGGCGATCTGATCGCCGCATACAGCTACGACGGCCAGAACCATCGCGTCACCAAGACGCTGGCCGACGAGACGGTGACCGACTATTACTACAACACGCAGTGGCAGTTGTTGGAGGAACGGACTCTGACCTCTGACCCCGACCCCCTGACCTCTATTGATCAATACGTGTGGAGCCAGCGATACATTGACGCCCCGGTAGTCCGTTTCCACGACGCCAACGGCGACGGCGATGTGGCCGACGAGGGCGACACGACGCTGTATTACACGACCGATGCCAACCACAACGTCACCGCGTTGGTTGATCCGTCAGGCAATGTGGTCGAGCGACACGTCTACGACGCCTACGGCAAGACGACGGTCTGCTACGGCAACGACGGCGCGGGAACGGAATGGTCGCAGCGCACGAACAACATTTCCGCCTACGCCAACCAAGTCCGTTACGCTGGCTACATCTTTGACGCGGAAACCGGCAACGCCCTCGCCCGCAACCGTTACTACAGCGTCACCCTGGCAACGTGGATCAACAGAGATCCAATAGCAGCGGACAAGAAACCTGTATCGGTATGTAGTCAACGACCCTATATCTTTAACCGATGCCACGGGCATGGCGGTGCCTGGGCTCCCACCTTGCCTGCAACTACAGGGTGGCTGCGGTGGATCGAATGGCTGGCCGAGCGGCGGCAGCCCTTACGGTCCTGTGGTATTGTCCCCGCCGCCACCGCCCCTGCCGCTAAAGCCGCCTTTGTTTCCGGCTGACGGTAAAGAGTATGTTACCATCCCGGCCGGCCCATATTGCAGTAAGACGATAGGTTACTATAATTTATCAGAATATCCCCCATACAATTACCACACAATATCGGAACGTGTCAACGGGTTTGAGACAACCACGGTACGAAATTAGTGTCGCGCGGTAGTTGTAGCATACGGGGTTCCGGCCCATCGGCCGGAGGGTTGATCCAAACTTCACTCGGCAGCCCAAGCGGTCGCGGCGGATGCAGAACGAATCGCTCGGGATGAGCGGCGTGGGCTGCGGTCAGCACCGCTTGTCGGCCAGCCAATACCGTGTCGGCCTGTCCAAAGTGGACCATCGCCGGCGTCAGCAGGCCCAGGCCCCAGTGGTGATGCTCGTGGTTTTGCCAACGAAAGAACTCGCCGCAGAACTCCAAGCCGTGTTCGATGCTGGTGAAACGGTCGGGGAACTCCGGTCGGTACTTCATCGTCTTGAACTGGCTCTCCGAAAACGGGTTGTCGTCGGAGACGTGCGGCCGACTGTGAGACTTGGTGATCCCGAGGGTGGCCAGAAGTTGGGCCACGGTCTGCGAACGCATCGACGGCCCACGATCGCTGTGAAGCGTCAAGCGGTCGCGGGCGACGCCCTCTTTGACGACCGTCTCGCGGATCAACCGCTCGGCCAAGTGTTCACTTTCGCGGCTGGCCAGCATCCAGCCGACGACATAGCGGCTGAAGATGTCGAGGATCACATACAGATGGAAGTAGGTCCATTTCGCCGGCCCCAGCAGCTTGGTGATGTCCCAGGTCCAGACCTGATTGGGCGCGGTGGCCAGCAGTTGCGGCTTGTGGTAGGTTGGGTGTCGCAGTTGGTCTCGTCGCTCGCGGACTTCCTTCAGCGCGTCCAGGACGCGGTACATCGTGCGGATCGAGCAGAGATACTGGCCCTGATCTAAAAGTGCCGCGTAAACCTCGGCCGGGGCCTTGTCGGCAAACGGTTCGCTGTGAAGCACGTCAGAACCTGTTGTCGCTCCTGGTCGCAGAGCGCTCGCGGCGATGTAGGCCGTGGCGTGGTTGCGGGCTTGGGCGGCTTCGACCGGCGGCACCGATAGAGCGTCGCGCGGGGTACGCCCAAACTGCGACAGGCCGCTGCCGTTCCCACCTGCGGAGAGAGTTCTTTGATGGCGTTCATGGCATCCTCTCGCTGCTGTCTGGCGGCGGCAGGGGAATCCCCAGGATTTCGGAGAGTTTTTTTTGGACCTCGATGATCGTCTCGGCTTGGCGGAGCTTGGCCGCCAGCCGTTGGGTTTCTCGAATGAGCCGCTGGTTCTCGGCGATCAAGGGGGCATCGGGGTTGGCCTTCCGCCCACGACGCTTCGGGGTCAGTCCGGCGAGTGTCCCCTGGTCGCGTTGCTGCCGCCAGGTGCTCAGGAGCGATGAGTACAAACCCTCGCGGCGCAGCAACGCCCCGAGTTGGCCGGACTCGGCACAGCGATCGGCCTCGCAGAGAATGCGAAGTTTGTACTCCGCGGTGAACCGTCGCCGCACAGGCTTCTCCGAGACGGCCGGATCAGGGATCAGCTTTCCGTTGCCAGCGGCAAGGCCGCCTGGCCCCGTGGCGGCGGCCGTGGCGGGCAGAACTCCAGTCGGGCTACGCCCTCCTTCCGTTCTGCCCGCCACGGCCTCTTCCATTCCCAACATCCTTGCATTCTCCATCGTTCTACCTCCTTGCCCTCTACTGTAATAAACCAGGAGGCAGTTGTCTCACCCATTATTGGCACGGAGGGCGATTCGTTCCGGTACAAATGGGAGTACGACCAACTCGACTACTGGGGTCAGCCCACCGGCGACAGATTGTTTACCAACGTCGCCAGCCAGGCGATTCAGGTGGGCAACTGGGTGGACTTGGTGGAGGTCCGGGGGAGGTCCGGGGAGGTCCGGGGACATACTAGGTCCGGGCTAGGTCCGGGGACATAATACTAAACTATTGACAAGAAGTGAGGCAATTCGTACTCTTGGGCATGGCACGATGGCGCGAGTTAGAAATTATGTCCTCCGAATCCTGGAGAAACATGTTGGTCGTGTCTTGAAACCGCCGAAACCCGGTCCCAAGCCCAAAGCACGCAGGCCGCGAAGAAAAACTGGCGACAGTTAGGTATTATGTCCCCGGAATCAGTGCACGTCAGGAATGTGTGAAGTATTACGCTGCTAGAAGTACCGCCGCTGACGAGAATTGCGGAAACGGGAAGGAGTCGGTGGCGTTGGCAATGAGTGCGGGGTGCTATATTGATGAAGCGCATTCGAATCAATTACCAGAGTTGCCGCCTGCTTATCAAAAGAAATGCGCCCGGGCAAAGTAGGCAGGAGCGGACATGGCTCTCTCGGCTGTTTTGCTGCGATGCTCCTTTTGCGGCGCACGAGAATTGCCCATCGTCCTGTCGAGGAACCTAAGCCATGAAATCTGCTCTCGCCTCGTTAGTTGTTGGGATTGCTGCAGTAGCATTGGGCTGCCACCACCACAGACCGCAGCCTCGGACTAGTTATGATCGCGTGCCCGACTGGGAAGCTAACATGAAGGCCATTTCGCGAATTGAGAAACGCCTAGCTCGGGTAACTGTACAGGAAGTCGGTTCAGACAATTCCGTGGAGATGCCAATCCACCAAGGAACAAGAATCCTAGAGCTTCTGAGAGACTATTCACAGGTTTCAGTTGCGAAAAATGAATCGAGCCCCACTTTGGCGCCTCAGGAGTACCAAGTCCAGTTTTACGCGTCAAGGAAGAAGACGAAATGTGATCTGAAAATGGAGATAGATGGAACAGGCACTATGGCATACATTGATGAAATTGAGGGGATGCCGTCTTCGAACGTCATCGAGTGTGGCTCGTCGGCCCCGGCGGCGCGCGAGATTACGGCTATCATCGAGAAAACCTTGCGAGGGCGAAGGTAAAGGGGAATTACGCGGCGGGAGTGGACTCGATCATGTCGCGGCTTACCTCGATCTTCGAGGACGACAACAGCAACGGAGTCCTCGACTCCGGCGAGGCGGTCGACTCGGCCTACAAGTACCTCGGCCTGGGGCAGATCGTCGAGGAGGACGCGGCGGCCGCGAAGCTCACCTATCTCGATTCCAGCGGCAATATCAGCGGCCTGGACCGCTTCGGCCGCGTGATCGATCAAGTCTGGACCGATGCAGGCGACGACGAAATCGACTGGTATCATTACACCTATGATCGCGCCGGCAACCGCACCGAGCGCGACAACGCGCTGGTGTCCTGGTCCAGCGAGATCATACAACCGATGAAGCGGGCAAGAAAATGCCGCAGAATGAGGGTGGTGTTGAGTCGAAATAGCCGTTCTCCGTCACGATGTTGACGGAACGTGATCGTGTTCTTTGACAAGTCGGTTTGATCTTGCGTGTGTCGGTACGATCGGCGCGCACGGGCAGCGCGGTCGCCACCAAAGAACTCATCGCCAAGCTCAGGCAACTCGCTTCAGCGTGACGATGGGCAGGTGCTTTCGCCCTTGGTGGAAGCTGACCTCCAATGTCAGCTTCGCGCCCGGGCTGCCACGCACGAGTGCCCAGGGTTTCGCACACGGCGAACCGCGCGGCCACCTGCGCGGCTCGAAACGCGGGCGGCGGTTGGCGGGAAAGGAATGAAAATACACTTCGTTCGGCGTCTTGCCGCCAAGCCAAGTGTGCGGCCGCGCCTGGTTGTACCATTCCACCGTCGCGAGCAGCTCCTTTAAGAACGCTTGGAGTTCCGGGGACATAATACTGAATTATTAATAAGAAGGAGCGTCAGGGGACACAATACTGAACTATTGACAAGAAGTGAGGCAACTGGTAATCTCTGGGCATGGCAAGACTAGCACGGTTGGTGATTCCTGGTTTGCCGCACCATATCACGCAGCGCGGCAACCGCCGACAACAGACGTTTTTCGGCGACGACGACTACGAAGCCTATTTGGAGTTGATGGCCGAGTGGTGCCGTGAGCAGGGCGTCGAGATTTGGAGCTATTGCCTGATGCCCAATCACGTCCACTTGATCGCCGTGCCGAAGAGCGAGGACGGCTTGCGGCGGGCCATCGGCGAGCGCATCGGCGTTACACGCGGCGGATCAATTTCCGCGAGCAGTGGCGGGGCTATCTGTGGCAAGGGCGGTTCGCCTCGTTCGTGATGGACGAACCGTACCTGTTGGCGGCGGCGCGTTACGTGGAGTGGAATCCCGTGCGGGCAAGACTTGTGGAGCATCCGCGGCAGTGGCGGTGGAGCAGTGCGAAGGCGCACCTCAAAGGCCGTGACGATCGCTTGGTCAGCGTCGCGCCTCTGCTGGCGATGGTCGGCGACTGGCGAGCTTTCTTGCGCACTGCGATAGCGGAAGAAGAACTGCGAGACTTGCGAGAACACGGGCGTACGGGTCGGCCGCTGGGCAGTCCGGCGTTCGTGGCTCGTTTGGAGAAACGTGTTGGTCGTGTGTTGAAACCGCAGAAACCCGGTCCCAAGCCCAAAGCACGCAAGCCGCGAGGAAGAAAGGGTGGAGTTAGGTAGTGTGTCCCCGGAACATAGATGACAATGTCGCCAGCAGGCCGACACACTCAAGTTGCAGCGTAGGACGGATGCCCAAATTATCTCGGAGCACTAGCGACATTGGTAAAGGAAGAATGGAATTGGAGACGCTACCATGTCAACCATGCGAGTCGTGCAGGTCGCTCGTCCGCAGGGTCCGTTGGAACTCGCGGAACGCGAAATCCCCCAGCCCGGCGCTGGATGCGTGCGCATCCGCGTCCAGGCGTGTGGCATCTGCCACAGCGATTCCTTGACAAAAGAGGGACTCTGGCCCGGCATCCAGTACCCGCGCTTCCCGGGCACGAGGTAGCCGGCGTCATCGATGCGGTCGGCCCGGGCGTGGCCGGATGGACGGCCGGCCAACGGGTCGGAGTGGGTTGGTACGGTGGACACTGCGGCTACTGCGATTCTTGTCGCCGCGGGGACTTTGTCACCTGTCAAATTGCGCCGCAGGTGTCCGGCGTCACGTTCGACGGCGGCTACGCGGAATACATGATCGCACCGGCCCAGGCCCTCGCGTTGATCCCCGAGGGGCTGTCCGCCGTCGACGCGGGGCCGCTGATGTGTGCGGGAATCACCACCTTCAACGCCCTGCGGAACAGCGGCGCACGGCCGGGCGATACCGTCGCCGTGTTGGGTGTAGGCGGACTCGGCCATCTGGCCGTCCAGTTCGCCGCGAAGATGGGTTTTAGAACGGTTGCCATCGCACGAGGAACCGACAAGGAACCTCTGGCCAAGCGGCTTGGCGCGTGGCTCTATCTCGATAGCCAGACGAACGACGCTGCGGCCGAGTTGGCCAAGTTGGGCGGCGCCAAGATCATCGTCGCGACCGTGACCAACAGCAAAGCGATGACGCGGTCCTGGGTGGGCTCGGCATCGGCGGGAAGTTGATAGTCCTCGGCGCTTCGTTCGAGCCGCTCGAAGTGAGCCCGCTTACGTTGATCATGGGACGCCGCTCGGTCGTCGGCTGGCCGTCCGGCGCCTCGATCGATTCGCAGGACACGTTGGCTTTCAGCGTGCTCAGCGGCGTGCGGGCCATGACCGAAACGTTTCCGCTGGAACGTGCCGCCGAGGCCTACGAACGCATGATGAGCGGCAAAGCGCGTTTTCGCGCAGTCCTCACGACCGGGCAATAAACGGAGGTCGGTTATTCAGCCCCGATGTGGGTTCCCTTCTCGGCGACCGAGCGTTTCATCAGCAGCACCAGAACGACAAGCGCCACGCCCAGGAGCTGCGCACAGCCAAAAGACGTCGAAGTAGGCCAGCGCCGCGGCCTGCTGCTGGCGGAGGCCGGCAAGGGCTTGCAGCGTCATCTGCTGCGACCGGGCGGGGTCGCCCGTGTGCTGCATGAAGAAGCCTTGACCTTTCTCCAGAAAGGAGTGAACGTGGGGGTTCAAGGGGCCGAGGCTGTCGGCCAGGCGGGAGAGATGGAACTGCTCGCGGCGTTCCTGGATGGTTTGGCCCATCGAGGTGCCGAAACTGCCCCCCTCGTTGCGGAGCAAGGCCAACAAGCCGACCGCCGCACCGCGGAGGTGTCGAGGCGTGTAGAGAAACGCGGCCACGTTGATCGGGGCGAAAATCAGCGACAGGCCGATGATCATCACCACCCGCGGCCAGACCACCTGCCACGGGCTGATCTGGAGATTCATCAGCGCCATCCAGTAAGTGCCCGCCGCCATCACCACCAGGCCCAGCGCAATCAGCCAGCGGGCGTCGATCCCTCGCCCCAGCAGGACGCCGACGATCACCATCATCATGATCGAGAAGAAGCCGGCCGGCGACAGCACCAGACCCGACACAAAGGCATCGTAGCCGAACAGCGTCTGGAGCATTCCGGGCAAAGCCACGGTCGCCGCGTACAGCACGGCAAATGCGGAGAAGAGAATGATGCAAGACGCGGCGAAGTTGCGCTCCCGCAGCACGCGGAAGTTGACCACCGGACTGGCGAACCTCATCTCCCGGTAGAGCAAGAGGGCCAGCCCCAGCACGAACACGATCAACAGCGTCTGCACCCGCCAGAACGGATCGCCCAGCCAGTCCCACTCCTGCCCCTTGCTGAGCACGACCTCCCAGGAGGCCATCACCAGGGCGAGCAGCCCCAGGCCGATGCCGTCGAAGTTGAGCGGCCGCCGTTTCAATTCCGCCCGCTGCTGCTTGAGGTAATCCGGGTCGTCCAACAGGGCGTAGCAGGCCAGGAAGCCGACCACTCCCACCGGCAGGTTGATGTAGAAGATCCAGCGCCAGCTATAGGTGATCGACGAGCCAGCCGCCCAGCGTCGGCCCGACGATGGGCCCGAGCAGGGCGGCGACGCCGAACATCGTCATGGCCGCCCCCTGCTTTTCGCGCGGGAAGGCGTCCAGCAGGACCGCCTGGCTGGACGGCTGGAGCCCGCCGCCGGCCAGTCCCTGGAGCACGCGGAACAGGATCAGCTGCGGCAGGCTGGTGGCCATGCCGCACAGGCCCGAGGCGAGGGTGAAGACGGCGATCGACAGCAGGAAGTAATTGCGGCGGCCGAAGTGGGCCGAAAGCCAGCCGGTGATCGGCAGGACGAAGGCGTTGGCGGCCAGGTAGCTGGTGATGACCCACTCGCTGTCGATGACCGCCGCCGACAGGCCGCCGGCAATGTAACGCAGGGCGACGTTGGCCACCGTCGTGTCCAGGACTTCCATGAACGTGGGGATGACCACGGCGACGGCGACGAACCAGGGGTTGACCGCCGGGCGGCTGACCGCGGCGGGAGAAAGGGCCACGGTGCTCATGCGGAGACTCCTCTGTCAGGCGGTTCAGGGTGAAACAGCGTGCTTTACTTCCTCGCCCCGGCGGCCGTCGGAACGCCCTGCCATCGGGGCGACCCGTTGCAGGAATTCGCCGGCATGCCGCCCCGTGGGCGGCTCCTTGTAGTAGACGTAAGGCACGACCGACAAACCGACGAACAGGGGGTGCTTGTCGGGATCGTAATCGGTCAGCTCGATCCGAACCGGCAACCGCTGCACGATCTTCACGAAGTTGCCCGTGGCGTTCTGCGGCGGCAGCAGGGCGAGCGTCTGACCGGTTCCCATCGTGAACCCCGTGATTCGGCCCTCGTACTCATGTCGCGCTGCCGTACATGTCCACCTCACAGCGCACGCGCTGGCCGATCCGCAACTTCGGCCAACTGCGTCTCCTTGAAGTTGGCGTCGATCCAGATTTCGGTGAGCGAGCGGACGGCCATCAGGCTTTGCCCCACCTGAACGTTGTTGCCGGGGTTGACGTTGCGGCCGGTCACCACGCCGTCGATTTCGCTGACGATGTCGCAGTAGCGGAGGTTCAGCTCGGCCTCGATCCAGGTCGCGGCTGCGCCTGGAGCAGCTTGGCCTCGGCCTGCTTGATGGCAGGCGCGTGGGGGATGAGGTGGGCGTAGATGCGATTGACGTCCCCCTCGGGGTCTTGCTTGTAAAAGGCGGCGATCGCCTCTTTCGGCGTCGCTGTCCACGAAGTGGGGAAGTAGCCGAACTGGGCGGCGCTGTGGATCAATTCTCCCAATGCCTGCCGAACGGTCGAGAAATTCTGGTCCAACTCGGGCGGGACTTCACTCAGGTCGTGTCCTTGGGGCGGCTTGGCAGGCAGGCCAAGGCTGACACGGATCGCGTAGACCGCTTGGAGAGCTTGTTCGACGGCAGCTTCCGCGACCCTGGACGCCTCCTTTCGCATGTCGAGTTCTTCTTGGGTTGTCGCCCCGCTGGCGACCGTTTCTTCAGCCCGTTTGAGATTGGCCCGCGCAAGTTCCAGGGTTGCCTTCCGGCTGTTGAGCGTAGCCACGCTGGCGCGGAGATTGGCGATCTGCGTGTCAACGTCTTCGATGGCGTGTTGGAGCTTGTAGCGATTGGCCCGGGCCTGGGCCACCTGGCCGCGCACTTCGGCCTGGGCCGACGCCAAGTCCGTTTCGGCCGCTTCCACGGCGGCCTTCTTGATGGCGACTTGCACGCGGTACGGCTCCGGGTCGAGCTCGACCAGCACTTGCCCCTTCTTGACGTAGTAGTTGTCGTCCACCAGAACCTTGCTCACCTGACCGGCCACCCGTGGAGCGACGAAAGTGACGTGGCCGTTGATGTAGGCGTCATCGGTCGAAACCGTGTTCAGCGCCGTCAGCAGCGAAGGGAAGAGAAATATCCGCCGGCCCCCAGGGCAGCAGCGAATCCCGCCAGCAGCAGCCATTTTCGCAGGCGATGCGATGCCGGCCTGGCTTCGGACGATTTGGGCAGCCGCAGGCGGCGAACTGGTTGTCGGCACGCCGTGTTGGGGCGGCTGATCGGGCCGGTCGGCCGCCGCGGCAGGCGAACCATTCTTTGCTTTCGTTGATGCAGGCTTCGCGGGCGCATCGCCCTTCGCATCGCTCGGCGCCGCCTCACCGGAATCCGGCATTGCCTCTTCCGCAGTTTGGGAACGCCGATCGTTCGTGCCCTTCATACTGGCACTCCTCCTTTCTGCGAGTCAGCCCCAACGAGGATCAGGCGAGAACGCCGCCAATCCCGATATGTTAGTACCCGTACGACTGCACACCCGCTACGGAATCGCGCCGGCGTGACGTTGCGGTTCACCATAAGCGTCTCTGCTGGTTTTGCCAGTTGCATCATCATCCCTCCAGGTAAATTGTAGGCAGACGTGAGCGCAAGAGATGTCATTGGTTTCAAGCAATGCCCTCACGTTAGCCCGCCATCATGCCACCATGTAGTGCGTTTCTCGCGGTCGGTGACTTGGTGTGCCCCATAACAAAGACCGTAAGTCCCGTGCCGATCACCGGTCTGTCGGCCGTGTTGTTTTCGCTCCATTTGACGAAGGCGAAGAAACTCTGATCCTGTTGTCAGCAGTCCACCTAGCCGCTGAGTCGGTTTAGACGGCTCGATCGAGAACCGCACATACTGTGCGTATAATTCATGCGACCATAAGGCAATCGTTTACGAGAGGCCGTCCGGCAGCGCCGCGTGGAAGACTGCCGGCGGCCAAGCGTCAACCGGCAGTGCCTTCAACCGACGGCGGAGACGGAGGAAAGACGATGGCGTGGGTTGGCGTGTTTACCGCCGTGGCGATGATCGTCTTAGTGTTGGTCGACGCCTTCGAGGTCGTACTCCTGCCGCGGCGCATTCGGCACGGCTTCCGGCTGGCTCGCGCCTTCTTTCGCACCTCCTGGCTCATAGGACGGGCAGCGGCACGTTTGCTGCCGATCGGCCGGTGGCGCACCGGTTTTCTGAGCACCTTCGGGCCCTTATGTCTGTTCGCCCTGATGGCGGTTTGGGCCATGGGACTGATCGTCGGCTTCGCCCTGTTGCACTGGTCGGTGGGCAGCGAGTTTTCGCAACGGGAAGTCGGCTTCGGAACGTATCTGTATTTCAGCGGCGCCACCTTCTTCACACTCGGTTACGGCGACGTCGTAACAACCGACGGGATCGGTCGGGCGCTGAGCGTGGCGGAAGCCGGCCTGGGCTTCGTCTTTCTGGCCGTGATCGTCAGCTACCTGCCGGTGCTGTATCAGGCCTTTTCGCGGCGCGAGATCGGCATCTTGTTGTTGGACGCACGGGCCGGCTCTCCGCCCACTGCCGGCGAACTGCTGCGGCGGTTGGCCGGCAGCCGCAACTCGGCCTGCGCCGCTCCCTTCCTGGTCGAGTGGGAACGCTGGGCAGCAGAACTACTGGAAAGTCACCTCTCGTTCCCGGTGCTGAGTTACTACCGCTCGCAGCACGAAAACCAGTCGTGGGTCGGCGCGCTCACGGCCATTCTCGACAGCTCGGCGCTGCTGATTGCGGCTGTGGATGGGCCGGACGGCTACCAGGCCCGGCTGACCTTCGCCATGGCCCGGCACGCGGCGGTGGACCTGACGATCGTGTTTCAAACGCCGGCGCGGCCGCCTCAGCCAGATCGACTGCCCGCGGCCAAACTCGCCCGGCTGTGTGAGTTGCTGCGTGGGGCGGGATTGACCATGCGTGACGACGCAACGGTGGGCACGACACTTGACGAACTACGCGGCCTGTACGAGCCATTCGTCAACGCCCTGGCGACGTTCTTTCAGTTCGCGCTGCCCCCCTTCCAGCCGGAAAAGCCGCCGGTGGACAACTGGCAGACGAGTCCCGGGATGCCGCGATCGCCCAGCCTTGGCAAACTGTCAAGGGCCGTGCCAAGGACGACCATTTCGATTGAATTCGGTGCACGCACTTGCCGGGCATTTCGACCGCAAGCCCGCCGCCGCAGGCGATCATTTCGGACCAGTACACGTGATTGTCAGGCGATTCTGTAACCGTTCACTGGGCGGCAAGGGGACGGAGGAGGTTTTCGGAGAAATATCTTCTCCTGCGGCGGATACTGTCGCCGAAAACCTCCTCCGTCCCCCTCTGTTTCCGGCCTGTGAACGCTTACGGCGATTCTTGTGAAGGAGAGGGGCCTTTTTGGCACCACGGAAGTCGGGCGTTCGAGTCGTTCATCACCCACTGGATTTCGCTTGCGCCATCCATGCTAGTTTGCGCGAGTTTCCTATTCTTCCATCTTCTGCACAAACGCCGCGAACTCCCCTTGTCTTGACGGGCCGGTTTGGGTATTTCTACGCAACCTTATCGACTGCGGGAGAACTCCCCCGCGCCGTCGGGCGTAGTAATGCCATCGAAAAGATGTTCAACCATAGCGGAAAGGGCCACGGATGGCCAACCTGTACACCTCTTCGCGCCAGAATTGCCGGTCTTGGCTAACTGGCATTTCTCAGCACGCGGGACGAGCCGGTCGCGTGCCGCTTTTTCGCAGAAGCAGTGCCGAGCCTAACCCGTTGCCCCGGCGCTGCTTGTCGCAAGCCGTGGCACGCGGATGGGAGCAATGGGGACTGAAGGGTCTATGCCTGGCGACACTTTCCGCAGCCCTCGCCTGGGCGATTCCCAATGCCGCGGCGCAGGTTGGGCCGCAGTTGTCGGCCCCGACTGCCCCCCCGGGATCCGCGCCGAACGACTCGTTGGCCGCTACGTCTCTACCCGATAAGGTCGTGGACGTGAAAGTGGCGGGGAACAAGACGGTGCCGCTGAGCAAGATTCTGCCGAGCATTCGCACCCGCGCCGGCAGGCCCTTCGACCTCGAACTGATCGCGGAAGACGTTCGCCGGCTCGATCATACGCATCAGTTCATCAACGTGAACACCTACTGGCAGAAGGTTCCGGGCGGGCGAGTGGTCATCTTCGAGGTGGTCGAACGTCCGACGTTGCAGGCCGTGAAATTCATCGGCAGCTACGAGATTCGGCTGAAGACGCTGCAAAAAGAGGCCGGGCTGAAGGTGGGCGACCCGGCCGATCCGAACGCCATCGAGGAAGCCCGGCGAAAAATCGAAGACCTCTATCATAAGAAGGGCTTCAATAACGCGATGATCACGCTGCTGGAGGGCAACAAGTTCGAGGACCGCCGTGCGATCTTTGTCATCGACGAGGGGGTCAAGCAGCGGGTGTGGAAGAGAGAGTTCGTCGGCAACACGATCGCCAGCGACGCTCGACTGGCGACGCAACTCGAATTGAAGCCCCCGACCTTCTACCTTTTCGGCGGCGAATTCGACCGCAAGAAGCTCGATGAAGACGTCGACAAGCTGACCGCCTACTACCGCGCGCTCGGCTTCTTCCGCGCGCGAATCGGACGCGAGCTGAAAGTCAGCGACGACGACAAGTGGGTCACGATCGTCTACGTGATCGACGAGGGGCCGCGTTACAGGGTCCGCAACGTCTCGGTCATCGGCAATAAGAAGTACACCAGCGAGGATCTCCTGGCCGACTTGAAGCTCAAGAACAACGAGTACTTCAATCAGGACAGCATGGCCGCCGACGTGCGGTCGCTTCAGGACAAGTACGGCGGCGTCGGCTACGTGTTTGCCGACGTCAAGCCCGATCCGCGCTTTCTCGAACAGCCGGGGCAACTCGATCTGGTCTACAACATCACCGAGGGAGCCCGCTACCGCGTCGGCAAGATCAACATTCGCATCAAGGGGGAGTATGCGCACACGCAGGAGAACACGGTGCGAAACCGGCTGTTCTTCAAGCCCGGCGACATCGTCGACGTTCGGCAGATTCGCGCCAGCGAGGTGGCGTTGAAACGCTGCGGTCTGTTCGAGACCAATCCCGCCAAGGGCAATGCCCCGAAAATCACGTTCAACGCCCCCGATCGTGACGGCGGCAATCCGGAAGACGGTGACCGACAACAGATGGCCGAAAGACCGAGAGGCGAGCGCCGTCCCGGCGCGAAGTTCCGCGGACAGAGCCCCGACGGCGAGTCGGGCGATCGAGAATTGGACCTGACGCTCGACTGCGGGCGGTACGTCGGTCCGCCGCCTCAGCGGCAATACCTGGCGCCGGACGACGACTGGCAAGGCCGCCCGCTGCCGCGGAATTCGGCCCCCGGCGATTCTCCCGCGCGGCTACGATGGACGTCGCCGGCAGTCGCCGGGCAGCGCGGAGCGGAAAACGGAGACATCTGCCAGAAGGCGCAAGAGTATTCCCAGACTGTTTCGCAAGCGGCCATGCAGCGTCAGTCACGCGATCGGGTGATTCTGACGCAATACACGACCGGCGCCAACCGCACCAATCCGGATGACTCGCTGCGGTGGTGGGCCCCGTCGGAGGCCGCGACGGCCAATGCCGACAATCCGCCGCCGGCATCGTCCGCGGCCGCGCCGCCGGCTTCGGGCAACCCTTCCGCGCCGCCGGCCGTGCCGGTCACGCCGTCGCCGAGAGTCGGCAACGATCAATGGTCGCGGCAGGGGCCGGAGCGCGTGGTAGCCGGCCCCGAGGGCGCGTATGTGCCCGGCCCGATCTTCGGCGAGAACTCAGTATTCCGCGATGGCCCGCCAGACGGCGGTCCGCCTCCGCGGCCGCTGGACATCAACATCACTACCGAAGAGACGATGACCGGCCGATTGATGTTCGGCGTGGGAATCAACTCCGACGCGGGTCTGGTCGGCTCGGTTGTCCTGGACGAGCAGAACTTCGATTGGGCGAAGCTTCCCACCAGTTGGGAAGACATTCGCAACGCCACGGCGTGGCGCGGCGCCGGCCAGCGATTCCGTTTGGAGGCCGTCCCCGGCACGCAAGTGCAAAACTACGCGGTCACCTTCCAAGAGCCGTACATGTTCGGCTCGCAGGTGGGCATGTCGTTGAACGGCTACTACTACAACCGCATCTACAGTGAGTACACGGATCAGCGACTGGGCGGCCGCGTCGGTTTCGGCTACCAGTTTACGCCCGCCTTTTCGGCCGGCATCGCGTACAGCGGTGCGAAGATCAACATCACCAACCCGATCGACCCGTTTCTGCCCGACCTGGCCGCTGTCGTCGGCCGCGATCTGGCCATGCACTGCTTCGAATTGTCGGCGAGTCTGGACAAACGCGATAGCGCTTTTCTCGCCACGGAAGGCTACTTGGTCGAGGGATCGATTCAAGAAATACTGGGCTCGTACCAGTATCCGCGAGCGCGGATCGACCTGCGGAAGTACTTTACCCTCTACCAGCGGCCCGACGGCTCTGGCCGGCACGTGCTGAGTCTTTCGGCCCGGGCGGGTTGGTCCGGCGACAAGACGCCGATTTACGACCGCTTCTACGCCGGCGGTTTCTCGACCATCCGCGGCTTCCAGTTCCGCGGGGCGTCGCCGCAGGAGGTCGGTCCGTTGACCGGGCAGAACATCATCGTCGGCGGCGACTTCCAATTGCTCGCCTCGGCCGAGTACATGTTTCCCGATCACCGCCGACGACATGGTCCGCGGCGTCGTGTTCTGCGACACGGGCACGGTCGAGCCGACGATCAACAATTGGTCGAACAAGTACCGCGTGGCCCCCGGCTTCGGACTGCGAATCTGCGTGCCGGCGATGGGCCCGGCGCCGATCGCCCTGGACTTCGCCTTCCCGGTCTCCTGGCAGCCGGGCGACCAGAGCGAGATGTTCAGCTTCTTCGTGGGCTTCGGACGGTAGCGCGACCTACAGTTCAGTATTTGACGAGACTGACCGTCTTGTACTGCGCGATGCGAGCGGCGCCGTTGCACTCGGCCAGCTCGATCAGGAACGAGCAGCCGACGACCATGCCGCCGACTTTTTCGACCAGTCGGCAACAGGCTTCGACCGTGCCGCCGGTGGCGAGCAGATCGTCGACCACCAGCACCTTCGCGGCGGGCGCGATGGCATCGGCGTGGATTTCCAGGGTATCGGAACCGTATTCGAGGTCGTAGGAGAGCGATTGCGTGTCGAAGGGGAGCTTGCCCGGCTTGCGGATTGGCACCAGCGCGGCGTTCAGTTCCAGCGCGACGGGAGCGGCGAAGATGAAGCCGCGCGCCTCGGCCGCCGCCACCACGTCGATCTTCGCGGTGCGGAAGGGGTTGGCCATATCGACCACCGCCCGGCGAAACGCCGCCGGAGCAGCCAGCAACGGCGTGATGTCGCGAAAAAGGATGCCCGGCTTCGGAAAGTCGGGAATACTGCGAATGTAATCGGCCAGGTTCAGGTCGGCGGACATGGATGGGGAGGCGTTAGGGGTCAGTGGTCCAAAGATCGTCCGGGGAGCGTTTACCGCGCGCGACCAGTCGCTTGGGGTCTGGCGGCCCTCGCTGCACCGCGAGGATGGCGATAGTATAGTGGTCGGCGACCATTGCGGGAAGCGCCGGCAACGATAGCCGCCAGCGTCTCCGATCCTGTGCGTTGCGAACGGCGACCATCGGTGCGCTCTTGGCCTCAAGTCTCCACTGAGTCATGACCAGGATTCGCCTATCGACAAAGTGCGATCTGACTTCACGTCTCTCCTTCTCTGCCTTAGTTGCCTCGGACGCGCCGCACCCCCCAACGGATCGTTGATGTCGGACGTTTTCCACGTCATTCCGTCTTCTTTGTCAGGAATCGGGGTTCGGCGGTATATAGGGTTCCGGTGGTTTTGTCAGTCGCGCGTGTCTTTAATGTATTAACGCATAACGGTGGCTTCAGTCCTTAGAAGATGGGCGCTCTCAACCGGTGTGGCAAACGCAAGAAGCCCGCAAAGGGCAGGGAGATTGAGATGAAACGGTCTATAATTGCAGTGGCAAGCCTCGTTGCGGCGATGCTGGCTACCCCCGTTTGGGGTGCGGTGTATTACAACGACTGCGTTCACGGAGGGAGCCCGCCCAACGCCACGATCTACAGTGCTTACATGCAAGACGGCGGTGGCTTTGAGACCCCCACTGGATACCTGAGAGACTATGACACTGGCGTGTACAGTTCGATCTATGTCCAAATGACTGGGGCGAACATCACCGGCAGCATATCAGGTCCCCCCGCTTCGGGCACTGATGCGTACAACGATTTCAACGGCAAAGTCAACCTCGGGGACTGGAGCACGTCATACAACAACTCTTCGTTGGATTGGTATTACCAAGTCACGTTTACAGGACTGGACCCAACCAAGACCTACGAATTCGTGACTACCGCCAACCGGAACGATTCCGGCTATGCCGGAGACGGCAGTAGCTCAAGATGGACAAAATTCTCGATCATCGGGGCCGACAGCTATACGAACGCCAGTTCAGCGGGAGTGGTCGAGATTTCGTCAGACGTGGTGGAGTTCAATACTGGGTATAACACCCTCAACGGCTATGTGGCCGGGTGGAACGGAATTACCGCGGCCGATGGCAGCTTCACGGTTATATCCCAGAATGTGGGGGCGAGCGGGCCAGGCAACGCCACAAAATCTTATGGCATGGAAGGGTTCATGTTGGTAGAGTCGGCAGGTTCCGTTCCTGAACCCACTACCCTTGTCGTCTGGTCGCTTCTCGGCGGCCTTGCCATCGGCCTCAGATGCTGGCGTCGTCGGAAGCCGGCTTAACCCGTTTCCAAATTTCCCAACAACAGGGCCTGCGTCGAATCTGGCGTTGGTTCTTCATGTGGGCGAGACTTGCGATCAGAATACACTTCGTCAATAGGCGAATTCCCGCTCTGACTCCGTACCGCTTCACTTGCCGTCGCCGATGGGCACGCCCATGACGTTTACGGGCTGCTCCACCGTGAGTTTCTCGCCCAACGTCGCTTCGAGATTCGGCAGATCGTAATGCAGCAGCGAGCCGTGAATCAGGCTGCCCATTATCGGCGAGCGGTTCACGCGGTTGTGAACGATATTCGCCCAGGAGACCAACATGCGGCGGAGCTTGACGCCGTGGAACAAATCCGGCTCCAGGGCGGCGGCGTGCAGGGCTGGAATGCCGATGTTGCCGACCGCCACCAGATCGACGTCGCCGTCCGGGCCGCTGGAGGTCCGTTCCAGCGCGATTTCGGGCACAAACGAGCACGTCTTCCGCCCGCATCCCGACGACCGAGCGGCCGAGCATGTAGGCGATTTGCGCGTCCTGGTAATCGGGGCCGTACAATCCGGGCGTGGTCGATTGGGTTTGGCCGTTGCCGCGTAGATCGACGGCCAAGACGGGGTTCCCGACGAGAACGAGTTTCTCGATCGGGCCGCCCACGCCCGCGTCGGCCGCCTTCCCCTTGTCGTTAAGATACAGCACCGCGCGGCCGTCCCGTTTTTCGGGCAAGAACAACAGTGCCGGGCAGCGCGATGCCCTCTTCGGGCCGGATCACGAGCTTCTCGATCTTGTAGCCCGTCCGCGCAATCGTATCGAGCGTCGCGACCTGGGGTTTCGGCAGGTCGGCCAACTTGCGAATGCCGGCCACCTTCCGCACCTCTGTCGAGCGGGGCCTTGCGGTCGTAGGTCGCCCATGACGGCCGTGCGATCCAGGCCAATAGTCGATTCTCATAGTCTTCGTTCAGGTCGTAGACCGAGCGGGCGCCGGGCAGCGACATCACCTTGCCGTCCGGCGTGCAGGTGTATTCCTTTTCGCTCAGCAGCACGATTTTCGGCTCGACGATCACGCGGTCCTTGCGCAGGAGCCATCGCGACATCCACCGCGCCGCCGCCTCGCGTTGCACGGCGTCATAGTTGTGCCCGGCGTCGTTCTCGAGCATATCGACCCGTTCGGCGAGATCCATGCGGGTGAACAGGCGTTTGGCATAGCGGAAGCTGTCCCAAGCGCCGCGGATGTCGAAGAAGTCATGCGTGGCGGCCAGCATCAGCACCGGCGAGGGCGCCCGCATCATGACGAAATCGGCCTCGTGCGGACCGGCGATCAATTGGTTGAAAATCTGCTGTTCGGCGTCATCGGCGCCGCGATGTTTCAGTTCGCGCTCGGTGCTGGTCAGGTAGCAGCTCGGGGCGGCGGCGTGGATGCGGTCGTCCAACGCCATCAGGAAAGCGGTTTGCGTTGCCCCGCCGCTATTGCCGGTGCAACCGATGCGTTTCGGATCGACCTCGGGCCGGGATTGCAGGTAATCGATGGCCCTCATGCCGTCCCAGATCTCAAACAGGGCCGTGTTTCGTCCCAGGGGGATGCTGCATATGCCGACCTGGGTGTGGGCGTCGATGCCCCAGAGTTTCGGCCAGCCGTCCTTGCCCATGTATTGTCCCCGCTCGCCCTGGTCGATCGGGTCGAAGACGAACGCCACCATGCCGTTGAGGGCCAGCAGCGCGCCCACCGACTGATAGGCATCGTACCCCTTGGCCTCGAAGGCGTGTCCGCACGGCACCAGCACGCCCGGATAAGGCGCCGGAAATCGCTTTGCATCGGGCAGAAAGAGCAGCCCGGTGACGTAGTGCTTCGGCTGGCTCTCGAAGATGATCTTTTCGACGCGATAGCCCTTTCGCGCGACCGTGCCGACGACCTGGGGATTCAGCGGCGTACGCTCGGGCAAGCCGCCGATCGTCGCTGATGAACGCATCGTGGCATCGCTTCTGATAGGCGGCAATCTCCTCCGGCGTCTTCCGCTTTTCGTAGTTGTCCTTCCAGCGATCGATCGCCTGTTTCACCTGCACGACCAGATAGCGGTGCATCATCAGACCCGGGCGGTCCTGCTTCGATCTTCTCAGGCGGCACGTTCAGGTCTTCTCCGCGCATGGCCGGCGTCGCCAGGAGAAGAAAGCCACCGTCGTAAAGCAATGTATCGAACGTTGCATGTCAGAATCTCCTTATGGCAAATGGAATGTCACCAGATAGTGGAACGCCACGTCACTCCCGCGATTTCACCTTTCGTACTCGATCACGACCGATCCCGGCTTCTCGTCGATCCGCAACTTCAGCGAACCAAGCTCCGCGCCCGCTCACTTGCTTCGGCGGCGATCGTTCGTAGTCGTAAGACTGCGTCACTTCGTAGTCGGCCGCCGGATCGATTTCGCGAAGTTGGACGGCGTGGACCGCGTCCGGCGAGGCATCGTCGGCGGAAAGCCATCACCATGCCGTCCTGCTCCTCGCGGCCGATGGTACTGGAGCACGCACCAGTCTTCGGGCCGAACCGTCACGGGGCCGAGCGCATAGAAATCGCCGAAGAAATACGGACGCAGCCGCTTCGCTTCGGCAATCGCCTGCTTGAGTTGCTCGCGCGGATAGTCGGCCGGGCGGCAGTCTTCGCAGAAGCTGATTCCGGCGTTCATGCCGCTGCGGAACAGGTACGGCGACGACCCCATCTGGCCGCACGTGCTGAACGGCACGTAGCGGCTCAGCCCGGCGGTCATCATCTGGTTCTTCATCGCGGCCAGCACGATCGTTGTCGGTTTCAAATCGAGCATGTCGCAGGTATTGTCGCTGCGCCAGAGCGGAATGGACCGGGACATGGTCTCCAGATCGATGCGCCGGCCCGCCGCTGGCGCAATTGTCGATCATCAGACTGCGGGTACGCGGCCCGCAGGTCGTCCCACATGCGGTATAGCCCTTCGATGTAGCGAATCTCGGCCATGCCGACTCGGTCGGGATCCTGCTTGTCGAGAAACTGCCAGTACGCCGAGCGGATCGATGTTGTAGTCGATCCGCAGCCAGTCCATCTTGTACCGTTTGATGACCTCGGCCAGGTATTTCGTCATGAATTCCGCGTGCGGCGGGAATTCCGAGGTTGAATAGTCCGCCGCCGTCGCCGCCCGGCGAAATGACCCACTCGGGATGTTCGCGTGGCCAGATACGGTCCCGGATTGACCCGCTCAGGCTCGAACCACAAGAGAAACTTCATGCCGGCCTTGTGGGCGGCGTCGCTGATCGGCCGAATGCCGCGAGGAAAACGATCGTGCGGCTCGACGCGCTCGATCGGAAATCCGTAGTTGCCCAACGCCGCCCGCCGAAACCGCCCTTGATCCAATAGGCATCGAGCCAGAACACCTCGAAGCCCAACCCCTTGCATCGCCTCCAAATGCGAAAGCACATTGGCTTCGGTGCTGTTGTTCAACTCGTAGAACGAGGTGCTCAAGTGGGCGATCGGCGGAGTGACCAACGTGGCCGTCGATCCGCGGCATGATGTGGGCGAACATCACGTGGCGAAACTGGTTGTAGCCCCGCCACGGATCGTCGCCGAACCAATAGAGCTGCAAGATTCGCGGGCTGCGGATCGTTTCGCCAGGATGCAGCTTCAAATGCATCGTCTGCATTCCGGCCGATATGTTGACGCGGCCGTCTTTCGTCCATTTCACCGTCGCCGCCCACTGGCCCGACCAGCCGATGGCGGTGATCACGCCGCCGCCGGGCCACTGCACGTTGAAGAACGGGCTGGCGTCGCTCGACGAACGGCCGCCGACCGGCGCAAAGTCGATCGGCTGGCCGGGCTTCACGGCATCTTCCAGCGGCAGCCAATCATCGACGCGGCACGGGCTGCCGACCAGGCGGAGGAGCTTCACGCCGTTGGAGACGCCCGATCTGACCGTCGTATCCACGGCCTTGACCTGCTCCAGGATCGGCGTGTCCTTGTCGCCCTTGTTGGTAAAATAGAGCGTCCACTCGACGGCCGGCGTATCGGTGTACACGGTGGCCACGGCGCGCACTTCCAGGCCGGTGTCCGGGTCGGTCAGCGTCAGCGTGCGCCGCTGGCTCCCGTCGGCCGCCACTTCGGTCACCGTGGTCCGCTTCCACTTGTCGAGCAGGTTCTGACGAACGCCGCCCGCCATATAGGAATGAGAAAGGGACGTCCGTGACCTGCCCTTCGGGTGTTGCGGGAAATGCCTTTCTTGCCCAATCGGCGTGGAAATCGGCCTCCTCGGTCGGCCGATCCGCCAGCGCAGCCACGCCAGCGGCCACTGCGGCGGCAATCCCGACGAACGCGGCGAACGCGAATTGCATGCGATGCGAACGGTACATCTGTGTCCTCGGGCGGGTTGGAGGAAGGTGGGAAAGCGCGAGCGATGATACTATTCTAGCCGATCGCCGCCCAACTATCCATAGCCCGGATCGCCGTTCACAGTCCCCCGCTTCAGCCGGTGCTTTCCGCCTGAAGACAGCGCCACCAACCTGACCAAGATCAGTTGGGGAGCATCGCCGCGGCGGGAGCATTCTTGTAGCCCGGCATGGCGAGGATTTGCGCCCGCAGCCGCTCCCGTTCGCGAACGAACCGCGGATCGAGGGGAGAGCCGTAGGTCTCGACGAAATCACCCAAGGCGATTCCCTCCTTCAGCCCTTTCGGATCGGGTAGAAAATCGCGCACGAGAAAACCGCTCTCCAGGCGGGCAAGCGGCACGCGGCCGCCGGCGACGGCGCCGGCGAACTGGATGCCGCCCAAATCGGCCGACAGATCGGCGAAGCTGAAACCGCTGCCGTGCTCCGAATCGGACATCTCCTTGCCGATTCCGACCGCCTCCGAGGTTTTCGATCCGAGGAGGACGGCAAGCGCGGCGGAAATCGCGAAATGCTGGGCCAGGTCGTGACGCCCGCGCATCGTCGGCGAGCCGAGCAGTGCAACCCGCGTAATCCGCGCCGACTGCGGCTCGATTTGCCGCCAATAGACGCCGACGATCGGGGTGCTCGGCAGCAGGGGCGAGTCGTCGAGGGCAACCCCGATGCCCATCAAGAACGCGGCGGCCGCGACGTTCGGCGGCAGTTTTCTCGCCGCCGTCGCCGCCCGGCGGACGTACAGCTCGGTCAGTTCATCTCCGCTGAAGCGGGCGGCGCCGCCAACGGCGCTTTTCTCGGGCAACAGGTGGTTATCGGCCGCGGCGTCGGTCACTGCCTGCACGACGGTCCTCGCGCCGGCCAGCATGGCCCGCAGGCGCTCGGACGACTCGTTGGGTACGCCGACCCGCCTGTCCAACATGGCCAGGTATTGCGGCGCGGCGGGATCCTTCGGCAGCGCGGCGGCGAGCCCCCGGTACAACGGTCTGAGCCGCTCCTTCGCCTGCGGTGAAGCTGCGCCAGATAGCCCACCGGACGTTTGCGCAGCTCGTCGCCGATGATGCGAAGAATCCGTGCATTGACGGTGTCAAAACCGATCTTGAAACTGCGCGCCCGCGATTGCCGGTCGGAGATGTCGGGGCGCATTACCGACTTGGAGTCGGGCGAATGGGCGGCGCCGAGGTAATGCCCCAATTCGTGAACGAGTATTTCCAGCCGTTCGGAGTCGGTGATTTGCCGGCCCCACTCGCGGATCAAGATATAGGGGCAAAACGGCCCTTTCGCTCCGCCGATGTGCTTGTCCTGTTGCAGCGACCGGTATTGGCCGGTGAAGCCGATCACCAGTTGCGCCGGCTCCGGCCTGACTTCGTGCATGAACTCCCTCATCAACTGGCCGAGATCGTGCAGGTCGTCGCTGGAGGTCCAGGTGCCGACCGCCACCACCTTGAAGCGGATGTTGCAGCAGCGCTGGATGATGTCGGAAGCCGCGGCCAGCCGATCGCGATACCGCTTCTCCCAGACCCGCCGCACGGCCGGCTCCTTGTCGTCGGCCATGATCTTCACGGTGATCGTGTAGGGCGCTTCGGCGACGGCCGGCCGTGAAAACACCCCCAGCGCGACGGCCAGCATGATCGCGATCAACAGTCCCCGCCGCACATTCATCTCGGCTCCAGGGCAAGAGGCAGGACAAGGCTCAGTAAACTCCATTGTACCAGAGCCGCGCAGCAATGCAAAAGAAGCAGAAAAGCCGCAATAGCCGGGAGCCAACGGCCTTGCTGTTCCACACAAGTCTCTCAGCCAGGATGTGCAAGAAATCCTCGCTTGTGCGGCCTTTTTACCAGCTCGGGCGTTCACGCCGGTGGAAAGAGAGCGGTTATGCTCCTTGCCTTTTTTCAGTCCCCTTCAGGGGACGTGATGAGGGCTCGACCTTATGCCAAGGTTGGCCAGCGTGGCCGAAAGGCCGATCGTCTCCAGCAGTCCGACGGCCTCGTTCACAGGGCGCCCCGCTGCCGCAGCGTTTCCAGGACCGTGGCCGCGATGTGGCTGATCCGATCCTGCTCGACGTTGCCGGTCCGCGGCGGGCAGCCGCCGACGGGCTCTTCCACCACGCCGAAGTCTGCCAGGATGCAACGCAGCACGTTTTGCAGCGCGAGATAGTCGATCTTCTGCTTGTCGCTCTGCGGCTGGCGGCTCCGCCCGACCTTGAAGCCGCGAAGCTCCACCGCCGCGCGGAATCCCTCGGGAAAGTCGGCCGAGCAGAGCATCGTGTCGAACAATTCGAGCATGCGGTACTGCAAGCACATGGCCTCGTCGATCTGGCCGGCTCGGACCATGTCGTAGAGCTTCCGCGTCAACTCGGGAACGACGCCGGAATTGGCGTTCGTGCCGCCGTCACAGCCGATCAACAGCATCGGCGCCAGCGCCGCGTCCCAACCTGTCAGGAAGACGAAATCGGGGCGAACGGGCCGAACGGAGGCGATCATCCGCATCATAAACGTGAGATCGCCCGAGGAATCCTTGATGCCGATCACACGATCGAACTCAACCAATCGGCGGACCGTGGGGACGTCGATCGGGCTGGCGAACATCGGGATGTTGTAGAGCGTCACGTCGATCGGGCTGTTGTCGGCGATTTCGCGAAAGTAGGCGTAGACCGATTCGGGACAGAGCTTGTAATAGAACGGCGAGACGATGGCGACCGCCCTGGCGCCGTAGCCGGCATAGGTTTCGCACGCGCGGAGCGTCTCGCGGACGTTCGCCTCGGCAGCCCCGGCCAGCACGGGCACGCGGCCCGCCGCCGCTTCGCAGACAATCTTCACGATCCGCTTCCGCTCATCGGCGGTGAAGCGGGTGAACTCGCCGGTCGAACCGTTGGGATACAGGCCGTGGACCCCCTTCTCGATCAGCCAGTCGATGTAGCGGCGCAATTCCGCCTCGTCGATCTCGCCGTTTGGCTGAAGCGGAACGACGTGTGGCGTGAAAACGCCGTGAATCTTCGCGGCCATCATGCTCTCCTGCATACCGTGTTGGTGCGGCAGTTGTACTGCCGCACTCCGGGGTGGCAGTACAACTGCCACCCCAACGGCTCGTTTCCACGTTTCGCGTAGGAACGAGCGGCTTCTTCACTCATCATACCATGCTACGCCATTTCCTCGATCACGGGATTCGTCAGCGCCCCGATCTTCTCGATGGTGACCGTGACGACGTCGCCGGGCTTCATGAAGCGTTGCGGGTTTCGAGCGGCGCCGATGCCCTGCGGCGTGCCGGTCAGGATTACCGTGCCGGGCAGCAGCGTCGTGCTGCCACTGAGGAATTCGATCAGCCGTGGCACGTCGAAAATCATATCATCGGTGCTCCAGTCCTGCAACACCTCGCCGCCTATGTCGAGCTTGATCTTCAGCGTGTTCGGATCGGGAATCTCGTCGGTGGTGACCAGGCAGGGACCGATGGGGGCGAAGGTGTCGAACGTCTTGCCGCGGCACCATTGGCTGCCGCCCCATTTGCCCTGCCAGTCGCGGGCGCTGACGTCGTTGGCGCAGGTGTAGCCGAGCACGTATTCGAGGGCCTTGTCGCGCGAGACGTTCTTGCACGTCCGCCCGATCACCACGGCCAACTCGCACTCGTAGTCGACCTCGTCGCTCCGCAGCGTCCGCGGCAGCACGATCGGGTCGCCCGGGTTCTGCACGGCGGTGGCGGTCTTTATGAACAACACGGGAAACTGCGGCAACGCCGCCTTGCACTCCTCGGCGTGTCGCCGGTAGTTCAGGCCAATGCACAGAAAAACGGCCGGCTCGATCGGAGAGAGCAGCTTGCCGATCTTCATCGACTTGCTGCCGATGGTGTACTGGCCGAAGATATTGCCGGTAATCTCAAGCGCCGAGCCGTCGGCCTGGAGAGAACCGTACTTGACTTGCCCGTTGGAGTCGAGGAAACGAACGATCTTCATGGGAGACAACCTTGGAAAATGGGAAGGAAAACGTGGAAAACGGGACTACTTGCCATGACAACAGCGCAAGGAAGCATGCCGCCGATGCCTATTGCTTCTGATACAGGAAACGCTCCCCCGGCCGCAGCAGCAGGGCCTTGGTTTCGGGAGCGTAGTGCTTGCAGGCGTGGACGAATCCCGCCGGGTCGCCGGCGCCCTGCTCGGCGAACGTCCAAAAATGGCAGGGGATCGCGCAGCGCGGTTTGACGCTCTGCACAAGCATCGCGGCGTCGATGTGGTTCATGTTGCCGAACACGCCGTTGATGCACGGCAGCAGCACGTCGGGTTGCAAGTCGGCCAGCGGCTTGTGCAGGTTCGGCCGAAACGCCGTGTCGCCCGTGCAGAAGACGCGGATCCCCTCGACCTCCAGCACAAAACAGAGTGCCGTCTCCGAGAGGTCGCCGTGGTCGGCCGGGGCGGTGTGCAGCACGACGCCTTCGAGATCGTAGCGGCGGTTCGGCTCCAGCACGATGCGGTTGCCGGGCGCCGACGCCCGCCTCGCTCAGCCCCGGCGTGCAGCCCGCCGGCGCGGCGAACCGGCAGGCGGGATTGTTCCGCGCGATGACCGGCGCCGCGTCGACGTCCAGATGGTCGCCGTGCTCGTGCGTGATCAGAACCAGGTCTGCCCGAACCTCCTCGGCGGCGATCGCCGGCGGCGACAGTCGCTTGAAGCCGACGAGCCGCTCGACGGCGTCGGAGAGATAGGGGTCGAGATAGATGACCTTGCCGGCGGGCGTTTTGAAAGCGAACCCCGCTTGCCCCAGCCACCATAGCCCGAGCGAACCGCTGGGTACCGCTGCGTCTAGCATGGAAAGGCCCATACGACACCGTTCCTTTCGAGTTCAGATTGAAATCGTTGCGCCGAGCAGCTTATGGGCGATCGCGTCGATCGCCTCGCGGCGGCCGCGGAACGCCCAAACCTGAGAGACGTCCTCGCTTCGCGTCGGGTCGGGATAGGCCCCGATGGCCGGGGCGTGGTATTCCAACTCGCAAAAGCTGCCGTACTCCGGCTCGTCCACTCGGCACATCTGGAAACCGTAACCGAAGTCGTCGGGATCGTGCCGCTGCACGTCGATGTACTCGCCCGACGGATTGACGCAGAAATTGCGAATGACCAGCGCGTAATGGTCCCCTTGGCCGTAGGCGTAGCCGGCGCGGCCGCAGATCGAGGCCGCCTTGAGCGCGATCTTGTGCGAGCCGCCGAAATCGACTTTTACCCGCAACAAATGCCCCTCGATCGTCATGCTCTCCGGCGGAATCTGGCCGAAACACTTCTGCGGCGTGGCGCTGCCGTAGAGCGGCACGAGCATCTCGCCGCCGGGCGGAAGCTGAAGCAGGTTCCAGATGCCGACCCCCGCCTGCTGCTCGGCCGGCTCATCGACCGATTGCAGCGTCACCCGCTGCGTGTATCCGGCGTATTCCACCCCGCCGAGCACCGACGCCATCTCGCGCTCGTGTCGGAGCGGGCTGGCCGCCGCGCCGAACCATTTGGTCAGCCGCAGCGCGACGTCGCGATTCGATCGGGCCAGGTGCAGGGTCATTTGCCGCGAAAACTGCGTTCCGCCGCACGTGTCCTCCATCTCGTAGTCGCTCATGTCGAGCTCGCGCGGCTGCAAATAGGCGTTCGAGTTGGCGTCGGGAAAGAAGGTGTCGCACTCAGGGGCGATCCAGGTGCGATCGCCGCCCGTGTTGTGCCAGCCGTCGCTGGCAAGCAGCGAGCGGGCGGTCGCGTCTGCTTCCAGCCGCGGATTGTTCCAGAAGAAACTATCCTCGCTCCGTGGCGAAAACAGCCCCAACACCCTCGCGCCGTAGGGAAACATCAACATGCGCGTGCCGTCCGACGTTTCCAGGACTTCCAGCCTCTTGCCCGCCGCCTGAATCGTCTGACATAATCTCCTGAGCATGGTCTTCTCCTCGCACGCTGTAATAGGATCGGTTGACCGAGTATCGCAGGACGGATTGGGAAATCCGTCCCAGGTCGAACTGTGCAGATTGCCTTAACGCTGGATTCTCCCGCTGGCGTCTCCGCCCATCAGGGCGAGGATTTCGCCGAAACTCACCAGATTGAAGTCGCCGTGGATCGAATGCTTCAAGCAAGAGGCGGCCGCGGCGAAATCGACCGTCTCCTGCAAGTCCTGGCCGGTCAGCAGGCCGTAGATGATGCCGGAGGAATAGGCGTCGCCGCCGCCGACGCGATCGACGATGTAGTCGATGTGGTACTGCCGGCTCGTGTAGCACCTGTCCCCGTCGAAGAGCATGCCCGACCAATCGTTGACGGTGGCCGAGATGCTGCCGCGCAACGAGATCGACACGTATTCGAGTTGAAACTTCTCCTGGAGCTGCGCGGCCGCGTCTTCGTAGCCGACCGTGCTGATTTGCCCCGCCCTGACGTCGGTTCCGCGTGCCTGGATGCCGAAGACGGTTTCCGCCTCTTCTTCGTTCGTGAACAGGACGTCGACGTACTGCATCAAGTCGGTCATTACCTCGCGGGCCTTCTCAACCGACCAGAGCTTTCGGCGGAAGTTCAGGTCGCAACTGACGGTCAGTCCCTTCCGCTTCGCCGCGGCACAGGCTGCGCGGGTGACGTCGGCCACGCTGTCGGCCAGCGCGGGAGTGATGCCGGTGAAGTGAAACCAGTGCTTCCCCTCGAAAATCTCGTCCCAGTCGAGATCGCCGGGCCGCAGTTCGGTGATCGAGCTGCCCCTGCGGTTGTAGAGAAACGTGGAGGGGCGCTGGGCGGCGCCGGTCTCGACGAAATAGATGCCCAAGCGATCGCCGCTCGTTCGCACGTTGTCGAGATTCACTCCGAACTGGCGGAGGTAGCAGAGGCAGGCTTCGCCGACGGCGTTGTCGGGCACGGCGGAAACCATGTAGCTGTCGATTCCCATTGCCTGGAGCGCCACGCCGAGGTTCGCCTCCGCGCCGCTGTAAATGACGTCGAATTCCCGCGCCTGCACGATGCGCTCGTGCCGCTTTGTCGAGAGCCGCATCATCAGTTCACCGAAGAGGACGATCTTCTTCTCGCACTTGACCTGTTTCACGCTACTTGCCCTCCTTCGCCTCGCGGACGATCTGCACGATGTGCGCCGCGTTCTCGGTGATTTGAGCATACTGCCTGGCGGCAATCAGGGCCTTATTCACCAGGTTGGCGCCGGCGCCGACGGCGATCGCGCCAGCCTTAATGTAGGCCGCGGCGGCGTCGAAGTCCACACCCCTGGTGGGCAGAAGCTCGAGTTGCGGCAGCGGCTCCTTGATCGCCTTGAGATAATCGGGCCCTCCGACGCTTGCGGGAAAGACCTTGACCACGTCGGCCCCGCTTCTCCATGCCTGGAATATCTCCGTCGGCGTCAGCGCGCCGGGTATCACGACGACGCCGTAGGAATTGCAGAGCCGCACGGTTTCGACGTCGAAGACGGGCCCGACGACGAACTGTGCGCCGGCGATGATCGCCGCCCTGGCCGTCGGCGCGTCGAGAACCGTGCCCGCGCCGATCAGCACGTCGGTGTCCTTCAACTGTGCGGCCGCGTCGCGGATGATCTCCAGCGCGCCCGGCACGGTCATGGTGATCTCGATGAACTTGACGCCGCCTTCGCTCAGTGCCCTGGAAACAGAGACCAGATCCGCGGGATTCTCGGTTCGAATGACGGCAATCACCCCGCTGTTGCGCAGAGCCGCCATCACCTCGTGTTTCTTCGCCATGATGCAACCTTTCTACCTGCTTTCTTTCTGGTTCCCACGCTCCGCGCGGGAACCTCATTTTCTCCGACACTCCGCGTCCGCTCAAGCGATGCGGAGCGTCACAAACGGTGCGTCCCCACGCGGAGCATGGGAACGAGGGGAATCTCTCTACTTTCGTGACCGCCGTGCGGCTTTGACCGTCTCGACGTACGTCGTGGCGGTGCGGGCAATGGGGGCGGCATCGCCGGCTGCGTACGCCGCCGGATCGAGAAGATTGGGGACATAGGTGACGATCTCGGCCCCGGCGCGGATGTAGTCCTCGAGGTTTTGCAGCGTGATGCCGCCCGCCGCCATCATGCAGATCCCCGGAAAGGGGCCGAGCATGTTCTCGAAGAACACCGGGCCGACCGACGCGGCGCAGAACACCTTGATCACGTCGGCGCCCAGGTCGAGCGCATTCATGATCTCGGTAGGCGTCACCGCGCCGACCACGCTCGCCACGCCGTTGTTGCGGCACGCCTTGATCATTTCCGGGCTGATGCCCGGGCTGGCGATAAAGCTGGCGCCCGCCTTGACCGCCGCATCGACCGTCTTGCCGTCGGTGACGGTCCCGGCGCCCAAGTACAGATCCTTGGGCAGCGCGGCGGCGCCCCGCTTGACCAATTCCAGCGCGTCGGGCATCGTCATCGTGTACTCGACACACGCGATGCTGCCGTCGTAGATCGCGCGGCTGGCTGCCGTAAGGTGACGCACGTCCGAGGTGCGAAACACGGGACAGACGCCCGATTCGCACATCCGTTCAATAACCTGTTGTTTATTCATGGTCGTTGCCGTTATTCGGATTGAATGTTGAGCGGATACCGCCCGGCCTTCTTCACTTCGTCGCACATCGCCACGATGTTCTCCGGCGGGACGTCGGGCTGCAAGCAGTGGACGGCCGCGGCGACGTATCCGCCGCCGGGAGCCAGGTCTCTGATCCGCCGGCGAACTTCGCGGCGGACGTCATCCGGCGTGCCCTGCGGCATGACCTGCCGCGTGTCGATCCCGCCGCAGAAGGAGAGACGATTGCCGAACTCGCGTTTCAGCCGGGCGGTGTCGCCCAGTTCGCCCGCCGAGACCTGCACCGGATTCAACAAGTCCACGCCCACGTCGGCCAGGTCGCCCAGCAGGCGATAGACGTTTCCACAACTGTGGAAGAAGATCTTGCCGGACGTTCGCCGCTTGATCGCCCCGAGCAGGTCGGCATGGTGCGGTTTGATCAGCCGGCGATAGGCCGCCGGCGACATCATCGGGCCGGCCGTCATGCCGAGATCGTCGCCGGTTACCAATACATCGACGTACGGGCCGACGTCGCGGAGCAGGGCCCCGACGTACTCGACGCCGAGATTCTTCAGCTTCGTCAGAATCGCGGTGAAAAAGTCCTCATCCGACGCCATGTCCATCAACAACGTGTCCATGCCGCGCATCAGGCACGCCTGCTCAAAGACCGTAACGCCTGCCACCAGGACGGTGGCATAGCCCGCCTTCTGAATCGTCTGGGCTTGCTCGACCAGACCGACGAAGCGCGACGGGGAGGTGAGCTTGGGCCAGGGATACTTCTCGATGTCGTCGATGGTCGCGGTCCGCAAGGGGAAACCGGCGATCTCGAAGTAGATGCTGTCGGGGGCCTTCCGCCAGGGAGTTCCCCAGATGTCGATGATGTGATCGTCGGCGACCTCCTTGGCGAAGACCGATTCGGCGGGGCCGGGAACGATCGCACGGGCGTCGCTGCCCAGCCGCAGCATGACCTCCTCGTCGAGCCAGCGGTATTGCAGGGCCTTGGAGAACCATCGTTCCGGCCCACCCTTGATCCCCAGATAGTCTTTCAGCCTTCCGTATCCCGGCCCCAAGACCGTGGTCGCGCCGGAAGTGCCGAGGAACAGCGGCACGCGGTCCGGCTCCTCGTGAGTCAAGGCGCAGAGAACTCGGTCTCGCGGGGTGTAGCTCGATCCGCTCTTTCCAGCCATTTGCGGCGACGTCCTATTTGTAAGTTCCCAGCTCAAGGCCTTTTTCGACGAAGTACCGGTAGGTGTCATAGTCGATCTGGTCGGGGACGCTGTGATCGACCTGTAGAACGTATCCGCCGCCGGCCATCACGCCGGGCACCTTGGCTTCCAACTCGCGGCGGACGACGTCGAGATCGTTCGACAACAAGGTGCGAACGTCCATTCCGCCGATCAAGGCGATCCGGTCGCCGAACGTCTTCTTGATCCGCAGCAGGTCCATTCCCGCCTTGACCTCCAGCGGCTGAAGGCAATTGATGCCCGCCTCGATCAGGCTGGGGATCAACGCCTCGACCATGCCGTCGCAGTGCAGGACGACCGGCAAGCCTCTGGCGTGGGCGAAATCCATCAGCCGCTTGTGCGCAGGAAGGACAATCTCGCGATACATGCCGGGCGACATAAAAGGACGATTCTTGAACCCCAGGTCGTCCCAGACCCAAAGGCCGTCGGGCAAACCCACTTCTTGATACGCCGTTTCGAGCATTTCGACCGTCACCGTCGCATAGACGTTGCACATGTCCTTGATCCAGTCGGGATCGGTCGCCATGCCGCTCAGGACGCACTGGTGCCCGCAAAGCGCGTTCATCGCGTCGAAGGCGCCGAGCACGGCCGTCGATAGAAACACGTTCTTGTGTGCGCAGTCGCGCGCATGTTGCGGTACATTTCCCGGGCGACACGCCGCGGGTAGTCGCTTGCATTGACCAGTCGCGGCCGGACGTGCTCCTCCCACGCCTTGCGGTCCTTCACCAGGAAATCGACGTGCTCGGCGGCGCTGGCGCGGTCCTTGACCCAACGGAGGATCGCTCCGTTGCCGTTTCGGACGAGCTTCGTCGTCTCCGTCTCCTCGACGATCTGCTCGCCCGCGTCCAGGTCGGCCGTCAAATCGATGATCGTCCAGAGGACGGGCGTGATTTCGTAGCCGGTTCGCCGCACGTCGAGCCCAAAATGATCGCTGATCATCTCCGGCTTCTCGAAGTGGCCCCGTTCGGACCATTTCTGCGCGGTCTCCCGCCAATAGACCTCGAACAGGCCGATGCGATCGACCGGCTGGTGGTTGAGAATGCGTTGAAATCGTTCCTTGCTCGTAAGCATCAGTGGCTCCCGGTGAATTCGCGTGGCAAGCGGCGTCGCCGGCCTCATTTCTTGTAGGAGGTTCGAAAGGCATCAAACATGTAGGCGACGTTTTCGGGCCTGGCGCCGAGGCCGACGACGTCGCTGGGGATGATGCCGATCAGCCCGCCGTTATGATTGCCCAGGCAATCGACGAGCTCTTGGGTTTCGCGATAGATTTGTTCCCTGGTTCCCGAGATGCCGGTGGTTTGGTAGCTGACGGGACAGGCGAAGCACATCTTGCCCGAGAAGTCCTCGCCCATGCGCCGGATACCGTTGATGTTCGGCTGGCCGGGGTTGAGGATATCGAGGCCGATCTCGACGAAGTCGGGCATAATGTCGTAAATGTAGCCGCAGCAATGGAAGTAGAGATCGAGCCCGCACTGGTGGGCCAAATCGATCTGCCGCCTGTAACGGGGTTTGAAGATCTCCCGCCAGAGCTTCGGCGAGATGAACATGCTCTTCTGGTTGCCCCAGTCGTCGGCGAAACTGACGGCGTCGAACCCCTGCCGCTTCAGTTGCTTGATGACCTCTTCTTCGAAGCCGAAAACGACGTCGGCCAGCCGTTCGAGGTTCTCGCGTTCGAGGTACATGTCCTCCAGCGTCTCGGAGAAGCCGCGGAGGAAAGCCATCACCGTGAAGCCGGAGAGGACGAAGTTGGCCTTATAATATTTGTCGTCGCCCAGCTCTTTCCGCGTCTTCTTCATCGCATCGAAGCGGGCCGGGTCGCGAGGGTCGGGCGGCCGGTAGCCATCGAGGTCGCCCCACGTCTTGAGGACCGCTTCCTTCGGCTGGCCCATCAGCAGGTCGTTTTCGAGGTGCTGCCACTCGAAGCCCCACTCGGACAACGCCTTGTTCGGCCCCATGAAGTTCCGCACGACCTCGACGTTGACGATATCCGACACGGTCAGGTCGTAGGGATACGACAGCGGGATCCGCTCCGGCCCCCGGAATTGCACCGCTTGCTTCACCAGTTCCTTGCTGGTAACCATGTCCGCTTCCCTCGCGTGCATTCCCGCTACTTCAGCTTGCGGTAGGCAATGACCGCGGCGCCGGGCTTGGATTTGATATCGACGGTCAATCCCTTTCCCATCAAATCCGCGCCGGAGATCTGCGTCGGAGTTCCGACGTCGAGATTCGTCACCTCGTAGGTTGCAGCCGGGTCGAGCCCGTGCAGGCGGAAAGTCTTCGCTGAATCCGCGCACCCATCGCGGCGGAACGCCTGAACGAGCCCTTCGCCCTGCTCCGGCCGGTCGAACTGCCAGGCGATCCACGCTGCCTTGTCGAGGCTGTAAGGCGTCAGCGGATAGTAGTCGCCCAGGTAATTGGCCGCGACGGCCCGCCACTGGCCGGCGAGTTTGCGCAGCAGGTTGTAGTCGAGGCTCTTGTTGCGCATGTCCCAACAGGCGATCATGCCGGGACACATACAGCTTCGGAATATGTAGGAATCGACGGCGATTTCGCCGGTGCCGAAGTAGGGGAGCCACTGGGCCAATCCGTAGGTGTGCCCCTGTTGCCCGACCGGCTCGAAGATATAATCGCTGCGCAACAGCGGCACCGCTCGCCGCATCGTCTCCAGATCGTTGCGGTGGCCGCCGCTGGCGCACGAATCGATCAACATGTTCGGAAACCGTTTTCGCAGCGCGTCCCAATAGGTCAGGTAGCCGGTCACGTACTTATTCTCAGTGATGCCCTGGCGGTCCGCCGTGTCGTTCTTCCGCCAGTACGGCAACGGATCGATGTTGTAATCCTGGCGATAGAGGTCGATCCCCTGCGCGGCGATCGTGTCGCCGATGTGCTTGGTGAGCCACTTCCGTGCCTGCGGGTTGCCCAGGTTCAGCAGCGTTCCCTGGAGCAGCCAGTCGTTCTTATGGTTATCGTAGAGCCACGTGCCTGGTGCAACCCGTTCCGGCTCGAACCAGACGATGATCTTGATGCCCTTGCGGTGGGCGTAATCGCTGACCGCCCGCAGGCCGTGGGGGAATCGCGTCTTATCGACCTCCCACGTGCCCGTCTTCCCCCAGTTTCCACCACACGGATACCAGCCGGCGTCCATCCACCAGTAGTCGATCTTGATTCGCTCGGCGAGGTAGCGGTCGATGAACAGTTTTTGGCTGGCTTCGTCGGCCTTGGTCATTTCGGCGTATTGATGGGAACTGCACGGCGTCATTTGCGGGGTGGGCAATTTGCCGCCGGGCCGCGGCACGTTGTGGGCGAGCATCCAGCGCCGCCACAAGTTCTGTGCCCGCACCACGTCGCCGTGATAGAACATCTGCACGACTAGCGGCGTGCGAATCTGCTCGCCGGGATGGAGTTTCAAGTGGACGAGTTCCTGCCCGGCCGTCACCCGCAGCCCCGGGCCGGTCCTGTGGTCGAACGAGTGCGGCCCACTTGCCCGGCCATCCGACGACGATGATCCGCCCGCCGTCGCCGCACTGGAGATTGAAATAGGGCCAAACCGCGGCGCAGGGTCCTCCGCTGACTCGACGTCAGCGTGAGTTGTTCGCCCAACGACAGGTCGGTTGCGTGCGGCTGGAAGTCCGCCGCCGTAACCATTGTCCCGTTGTTGTGGTGCAAGATGAACTTCTTATCGTTGCTGCCGATCCGCGTATCCAGGGCCTCAACTTGCGAGAGCAGAGGCGTGTCTTCCTTGCCGTTGTTCTGGAAATACAACGTCCATTCCACCGTGGGGAAGTCGCTGTAATCCACGGCCACGCAACGGACTTCCAAGCCCGTCTTCGCATCGGTCCACGTAATCGTGTATTGCGTGCGGGCGTCATCGAGCTTCTTTGTCGCGGTTTGCCGCTGCCATGTCTTCAGCAGCTCGCCGCAGGGTTTTCCGTCGTAGATGAAGGAAAACGGCGGTTGCGGCACGTCGGGGGCCAGCAGATATTGCTTGACCCACTGGTCCTTCTCGCCCATCTCCGCCGGGCTGACGGCTGGAGCCGCCAAAGCGGCGCCGGCGACCAGAATCACGGCAAACACCGCGGACATCGCCGACGCCGGAAATCGAAGATTGATTCGCATGATCGTTCTCGCATTCTGAGTGTGACCGCCACAAACGTAACGTCGTACCTACTGTTTAGCCGGCGAACTTGTTCGCCGCGAAGTGCCGGGTTCTTGGCACAATCGCGGCGAACAAGTTCACCGGCCAAGCGACGTGCCCCGGCATTGTCATTACAGCCAATTTGCTTTAAGCCCCAAATCGCCGGCCAAGCCGCGCAGGCTTTCGACGACGTCGGGCGGCAGGGTGATGCCGTCGGCCAGGGCGGCCCGGCGGTTTTGCCATTCCATTTCGCCCGGCACGTAAAGCCGATCGGTGCCTTTGGCCTTCGGCGTCTCATGGATGTCGCGGATCAACCGATCGACGCGATCCTTGAAGGCGTCCAAGGGGGTGATCGCGCCGATGTTGAAAGCCAGGAACGCCGTGCCGTGGTTGGTGGGAACGTCCTTCGGGCCGTCAATCCAGTTTTGCAGATCGTACATCGCCCCGGTTCCGGTCAACACGCCCGCCAGGCTCTCGATCATCAGCGCGATTCCGTAACCTTTGTGGCCGGCAAAGGGGAGCAGAAACGCGGATTGCGGATAAAGGAACGGGTCGGTGGTCGGAATGCCGTCGGTATCGACCATCCACGTATCGGGCACCTTCTGGTTCTTGGTCTGCGCGATGCGGACCTTGCCGCCGGCCACGGTGCTCGTGGCAATGTCGAGAAAGATCGGATCGGTCTTGCCGGCCGGCGCCGCGTAGGCGAACGGATTGGTGCCCAGCACCGCCTTTTTCGCGCCGAGAATCGCCATGCTCGGATAATCGTTGGCCATCGCCATGCCGATCATGTCGGCCTTGGCGGCGAGGAGGGCGTAGTATCCGGCGGCGCCAAAATGGCAACTGTTGCGAACGCCGACGTAGCCGACGCCCGCGGTCTTGGCCTTTTCGATGGCTTGGTTCATGGCGAAGACGGAAGTGACCATGCCGAGGGCGCACTGGCCGTCGACGATGGCCCAGGCCGGCCCCTGGCGGTCAACCCGCGGCCGGGCATCGGCCTTCAGACCGCCCGCCCGAAGCCGCGTGACGTAGCCCCGCAGGCACTTCACGCCGTGGGTGAAGACGCCGAAGGCGTCGGTGGTCACCAGCACGTCGATCGCCAGCCGGGCGTCGGCCTCGCTCACGCCGCACTGGCACAGCGCCGCCACGCCAAACTCGGTCAGATCGGAAACGGAAACCGTCTTTGCCTGTTGCTCCATGATGCTCACAAGATTTACCAAAGGGATTATAGTGATATAGTGATATAGTGATGTTGATGCCCGACGTACCGTTTGCGGTTTCGCACGCGCTGCCGCAACCAATTCGTTTCCACGAAAACGCTCTATGTCTCCACGTCGTTAACGACGTTCGGGATCGGCTGGCCGCACAACGCTTTTCGGCAGGCGTTCGATCCCTTGGTCCGCATGTCCATCGAGCCCTCCTCGCTGTAGAAGGCCAGATGGGGATTGATAATCAGGCGATGGTGGGCGGCATGGTTCGGATCGCGCCAGGCGACGATCAACGGATGATCGGACGATGGGGGCTCGTGTTCGAGCACGTCGATGCCGGCCCCGGCCAGGTGGCCCGACGCCAGCGCCGCGGGCAGCGCCGCCGTATCGACGACCTTTCCCCGGGCCGTGTTGATCAAATATGCCCCGGCAGGCAACATCGCCAGCGTCCGCCGGTTCACCATGTGATGGGTTTCATCCGTCAGCGGGCAGTGCAGGCTCAACACGTGGCTTTGGGCGAACAGTTCGTCAATGTCTTCGATGCACCGTACGCCCACGGCCTTGTCGTAGCCGCTGGGCTTGTACGGATCGTAGAAGACGACGTCCATTCCGAGGGCTTTCGCCCGCAGGGCCGTCGCGGTGCCGATGCGTCCGAGGCCGACGATGCCGAACACGCGGCCGCGCAGCCGGCGCAGCGGCACGACCTGGGTGTACGACCAGGGGCCGATGCCCGCCCGCAAAAGCGAGTTGGTGCGGCTGATTCCCCGCGTGAGCGCCAGCATCAGCCCGATCGCCGAGTCGGCCACCTCCTCGCTGCCATAGTCCGGCACGTTGGCCACCGGAATGCCTCGCTGCCGGGCCAGCGCGTGGTCGACGTTGTCGATACCGACGCCACAACGCACGATCAACTTGCAGTGCTGCAGCCGCTCGATCGTCTTCCGCGTCAGCGCGAGGTTGTGGTACAGCATGATCGCGTCGGCATCTTCGATCTTGCCCTCCAACTCTTCTTCATCAAGGGCATCGAACGCCGTCACGTCGGCGATGTCGCCGAGGATGCGTTTTTCGGCCTCCAAGGCGTCGGCGATGAAATCGGTGACAACAGCTTTGAACTTGTGTGGCATTTGGAATCCTGTGCTGCAAAAACCCTTTACGATCACCGCTGCACGCAGCCGGATTGTCCGCCGGCCAACAACTGCTCCACCTCGTCGCGAGAAACCAGGTTGAAGTCGCCGGGAACGGAGTGCTTCAAACAGGCGGCGGCAGCGGCAAAGTCGATCGCTTGCTGCGGCGGATAGTCGGAGAGCATCGCAAAGATCAAGCCCGCGGCGAAGGCGTCGCCGCCGCCGACCCGATCGACGATCTGAATCTGGTAGTGCCGGCTGCGGCGGCAACCGTCCTGCCGGCAAAGCATCGCCGACCATCCGTTCAGCGACGCCGAAACCGTCTCGCGGAAGGTCATGGCGACAATGTCGAGGTCGAACTGCCGCCGCAGCAATTCGGCCATCCCTTGTTCGTGCTCGGCCTGGGGCAGTCCTGCCTGTTGGGGCACGAGGCCAAAAATCCTCTCGGGATCGTCCTGCCCACAAATCACCGCAGTGCAGTAGGGCAACAGCGGCGCGATCGCCCGGCCCGCCTCGTCCATGCTCCACAACTTGCCGCGGTAGTTGCAGTCGCAACTGACCGGGACGCCCAACCGTCGGGCGGCCGCCAATCCGGCGGTGAGCGCCTCGACGACCTCCCCGCCCAATGCGGGCGCCGTGCCCGAAAAATGAAACCAGTCCTTGCCGGCCAGGATCGCGTCCCAGTCGATCTCGCCCGGCCGAAGCTGGCGGATGCTGCTGGGCGATCGATCGTAGATCACCTTGGTGGGACGATCCGACGCGCCCTGCTCCATATAGAGCAGCCCCAGCCGGTCGCCGCCGCGGACGATGTAGTCCGTCTTCACGCCGTATCGCCGCAGTGCGTTGATGCAGGCCTGGCCAATATCGTGGGCCGGAACTTTCGACACCGCGAACGCCTCGAAACCGAATTGCGCCAGCGAAACCGCGACATTCGCCTCCGCACCCGTGTAGCGGGCAACGAACTCCTCGGCCTGCAACAGACGCTGGCGGTTCTTCGAACTGAGACTCAGCAGCAGTTCCCCGAAGGTCACGACCCGCTTCATCGCGGCTCCTTTCTGACCTTTGGTCCCTGGTGGTGTTCCGCCGATTCTTCGCTGAGCTTCTCGTAGCCGCTCAGGTGATGGCGCAATAAGGTGACGGCTAAGTCCAGGTTCCCGTTGTGAAGGGCCTCGACAATCTCACAGTGCGATTTCTTGCCTCCGACGACGTCGCTCATGTACTGGCGGAACTTGTGAAAGAAGGCTTGCAGCAGGTCGCAGATCGCCGCAAGCGGCCGCAGACCGCTCGCCTCGACCAGCGCCCGATGGAACGCGATGTCGTAGGCGATCCAGCGATCGTCGGCTAGTCCTCCGTCGGGGCCCGATTGAGCGAGGTCCGCAAGCCGCCGGTACAAACCCTGATCCTTCTTGAGGGCCTTCACGGTGTACGGCAGAACGCCAAGCTCGATCGCTTCGCGCGACCCGAGCAGTTCGTCCTTGGGATAGTCGCACAGGGCGAAGTGGAAACCGAAGTACTCGCTGGCGCGCTGAAAATTGAACTCGTTGACGAACATCCCCCGGCGGGGCGCCGCACGGATAATTCCCAGGAAATCGAGCGCCTTAGTGGCCTCGCGCACGACCGTGTGGCTCACGCCGAACTGCTCGACCATCTCGTTCTCCGTCGGCAGCGGATCGCCCGGCTTCAGGCCATTATCGATAATGTACTTTCGAAGCCGGGCGGTCAACTCTTCGCTGAGCCGCTTGCGGCGGATCTTGTGCTGGGGATTTGCAGTCATTATGCCACCTGAGGGGACGATTCACCGGAAGAAAGCCGCAGAGGACATTGTCAGGGAAACGCGCTCTTTTTTGTAGGCCCGGCCTCGACAACGCTACCCGCCGCGGCCCTCCGCTGGCCGACAAGTGATCGGCAGCATATCGGCCATCGGGCCTATTCCAGCGCGATTACTTATAGTATCATACTAATAATGTCCCTGCCCTGTAAAGGCCCGTGGCGGTGAAATTATGCCGACTACGCCGCGCATTTTCGCTTTCCGCGTGCCGGCTGGAGCGGAAACGGTTGACGACGAAGTGGTGGGCGAGAAGAAGTAGCCAGCCGCCCGTTAAGAAGTCAATCTAGGTCGAATGCTCGCGCAGGGCTGCGTGGCCGGAAAGCCGTCGGGCGGCTCGAGCAACTCGCACGGGTTGCCCTCATCGTAGGGGCAGTGTACTTGATCCTCGGCCACGCCCAACACTTGCCCGCAGCGCAGGCACGCCCTCTTCCGCTCCCCGGCGTCGGCAGTCAAGAAGAGCCGATCGCGATGGACCGTCAGTTGCGCGCCATCGTCAACGTTGACGACGACGACGCAGTCCGCCTGGATTGTCTTAGGCTGTTCGCAGGCCACGACGAACGTCTCGTGCGAGAGGTGTCCATCGGGCGTGAGAACCCGGTACTCTTTCTGATCGGCCATCGCCATGCCCTCCCATCTCCTCCGAGCCCGTCGACAAAACGTCACGATCCGGCCTCTGAGGGCGCCATTAGATTATATGCCCCCGGGCAAGCGTTCCACGTGAGGACTGCGAAAGAAGGGGCAATCGCTTTGGAGGCCGTTTCCTGTGTCAAGGTTTGCAAGTTGATGAGAACGGTCAGCGGGGCTTTTTCCGTGCCAGATGCAGCTCGAGCCGCTCGTCAAGAAGTCTGGGCGAAATCCAGAAGTCGGTTCGCTTTACCCTTTCGAAAGCATCGCGCAGATCGAGCAATCCACGATCGGCGGCCAACTCAAGCACTCCGATCGTTCCCGTGAGAGGGATATGCCGGTCAGCAGCAGCTCTTCGCCCAGCGATCTCATCAATAAGCAGCAATTCCGCGTTCAACTCTCGTGCAAGGCTGATGGCAGCGAGTTCACCGGCGTGGAGCGCGGGAATCGCCTCTATTGTTGACGGCGTTCGCTCGACAAGCCAAGCGTGAGCAACGGCGAAGAAGTCATGTACCACGTGTCGCCGTCGAAACTGGAGCGTTTCCGCCAACACCTGCGGTGGAACGATGATCTCGTGAAAGAGCTCAGGCAACAGATCGACGTGCCCGATCTCTATCAGCACGATCAGCGGAGAGCTGTCGGCGACAACGATCATCAGTGAACTCCGCCCAACACGCGATCCAGCGTCTGCCGGTCGGCTTCGAGATCCGCCATCGTCAGCGAGCCTTCCACAACCTTATGCTTCTTGAGATAAGCGTCGGTTGCGGAGCGGTCGAGTCCCAACACGCGAGAAAGCTCGAAATGAGTGAGCTTTCCGCGACGAAAGAGTTCCAAGGCGTAGGTCTCTCTTACGTCGGCGTTAAGATCGGGCGTCTCGCGGCGCAACCGCTCTTCTACGTCGGCAGGCAATTCGAGAGTTACTTGCAGTGACATATACTTGGCTCACCAGCCGTTTCACACAAAATCCAATACTATTTTAGCATCGTCACCGCTGCCCGACAATCAGCCTTTCGGCACTCAACGCCGTGCAGCCGGCACGGCTATTCGTCCTGTCCGCGCATCACGACGCCGGGCGTGGCGGTTTGCCCGGAGCGGCTTAGCAGGTTGGCGATGATGTACTGCTCCATCGCGGTGTCGCGGCCGCGGCCGATCCAGCCTTCATGGCGATCGGCTCGCCGCCGATCGGGATTGACGACGCCTGTCAGTGTGTCGTCGTAGCGGAAGGTCGCGGCGCCGGCCGTGGCGTGTTCCGGCCGCACGACGTTTTCGAGTTCCTTGAACACGGCCACGTCGACCGTGTAGCCGCCCTGGGCGGGCTTCACGTGAACCACCGCCCAGCGACGCATCGTTTGCAGCGTGTTCTCGACCCGCTGGTCGGGATCGACCGTATCGTGCCGCCAGGGCTCGAAGATCGTCGGGCTGACCTGCGGGAAACGTCGTGAGGCTGCCGTCGGTCGTGCAGTTGCCCGCCGACGCGAACCGGCGTCTTCGTCCTTGATGCGAAAATAGTCATCGACCACGTCGACGATCGTCTCCCATGCACATTGCGGATCGCCGATCGGGAATCAAGCTGGATTGGCGTAGACGACCGGCGGCGGCGGCGCAGTCTGGGCCGGCGCGGTGCATAGCCCGGCGGACACGACGGCGAGCCGTATACTCGGGCCCCATTCCGCAGCCGCCGAAGTCGCCGCGATCATTCCCGCCGCTATGGCATTGCGCATGGCAATCCCTGCCGATTGATGAGTTCCGCTCCAATTTGGGGGCGGTAGTCTCCTCGAAATCGCCCGCCGGGGCAAGAGCAAATCGGCGATAAGATGCAAGCAGTGCTAGCGGCGGGTTGGGAAACCTGTTTGGCTGGGCGTGCGAAACCGTAAGCGGCTTAAACTTCGCGTCTCAAGATTACCCCCGCTGTCTTCCCTCCCTCATCCTTCATCCCTCATCCTTCATCCGCACAACGTCCCGATACACCGCCAACGTGGCTTCGACCATGCAGTCGGCCGTGAAACGCTCTTCGGCGCGGCCGGCGGGCCAGCTCTTGCATCCTCGACGCATTCCTCGGGCGAAGCCAGCGCCCGAAGGATCGCTTCGGCGAGCGCTGTCGGATTGCGCGGCGGCACCATCCACGCCACCGGGCGCCGCCGGATTGGTCGCCGCCGACCAGGTCGGGGATTCCGCCCGCGGTGGTGGTCACGATCGTCCGCCGGGCGAGCATGACGTCGATCAGCGTCGAACAGAGCCCTTCCAGATGCGACGGCAAGACGAACACATCGGCCGCATGAATCAGGTCATACACGTCGTTGCGAAAGCCGAGAAAGCGGACGTGCGACCGCACGCCCAGTTGCTCGGCCTGCTGTTCGAGCGGTTCGCGCAGCTCGCCGTCGCCGGCCAGAGCAACGACCACGTTCGGGCAGTTGCCGCGATCACGTCGGGCAGGGCTTCCAGCAGAAAGCGGTGGCCCTTGTGGTCGGTCAGCTTGGCAACGCGTAGCAAGCAGCGTCTGATCGTCGGCCAGTGCGAGCGACTGCCGCCCGCGACAGCGATCGCCCGCGGCGACGCGGGCGGGATCGACGCCGTCGTGAACAACCCGCAGCATGGCCTCGGGCAGTCCGCCCTCGCGGCACACGCGCCGCACCGCTTGCGACACGCAGACGACGCGATCGCAGAACCAGCGATAGGTCCGCGGCGAGCGGAACGGAAAATCGACCCGTCGGGCGGCGATTCGTGCGGGAACGTGCATCCCCAGCGCGGCCAGGCCCGCGGCGACGATCGCATGGGAATCGTTGTAGTGCAGCACGTCGGGCCGAATTCGCCGCAGCCCGCGGCGGATCTGCCAGAGCGCCGCCGGATTGCGTCCCCCGCCCGCAAAGGCGACGACTTCGAAGCCCTCGGCCGCCATTCGCTCGGCGAAGGCCCCGCCGCGGCGAGCCAGCACCACGCATCGGCAGCCGCGCCGACCGCAACCCGACGGCCAGCAGCCGCGCCTGCTCTTCGCCGCCGTGCCAACGGCGCTGCGTGGAGACCAGGGCAACGGTTAGATGGACGAGGGCAACGGTTGGATGGACGAGGGCAACGGTTGGATGGAACGCGGGCATGGGAGGTCTGTACGTGTCTCCCCTCTCCCTTTGGGAGAGGGGCAGGGGGTGAGGGCTTGGTATGAACTACAAAAGCACGGAATGGCGGCCGTGTTTCGCTCGCCCGCCCTCACCCTAACCCTCTCGCAAAGGGAGCGGGAACTTCCTCTTGCCTGGGCCGACTCTCAGTACACTCGCGACGGCTCCCGCACCATGCGCGGACTTTGCTTCCCGTCGGCACCAGGACGGAGAGCCCGTCGCACGATGCGGGCAGGGCGCTGCGATCGACGCGGTTCGAGTCCCGACCGCCTTCAGACGGGCCGCCAATGCGGCGCATCGTTGCTCGGTCAACTCCTTCGCCGGCTGCAAGAGCACGATGGCAGCGCGGCTCTCGTCGATCATCGACCAGGATCGAGTCGTTGTTCGGTTTCCCAACGGAACGGCTCGATAGGGTGCCGCTGTGGCGTAGAAACTGATGATCGGCGTGATGCCCACCGGGCCGACAATCGCCGGCGGGCGTCGGCATACTCGTTCGCGCACCCAGCAACCCAGATCCGACGGCCATCTGCCGCGTTTCGAAATACTTTCCGTTGCTGGTCATGGCGTCGGCCAGGCTGACCGCCGACAATCGGCCGGCCACGGCGCAACCACGGTCTGCCGCGGCGGACGCCCCAGCGCAGCCAGCCGGCAATGCGCAGCAATCGCTCGATCAAGCCCCAGCAGCCCCAACGCGGCAAACGGCGAGGCCATCAAGCACGATCGGCAGGGCGTACCGCGGGCAGATGTTGCGGTCGTACCACAATTGAACCCAAATGCCGCAGCATGATGACCATCGGCCGACGTAGAACAGCGGCTGATGATCGCGGCGACCCCAGACGCGACGCCATCCCCAAATGCCGCCGAACATCAGCAGCGCAAACACCGGCGAAAGCCCGCGCGTCATCGTCGGAAAGAACATCCAGATCATTCGGCCGAAGCCGAGCGGTTTTCCGAAGCCGCTCGGCGTCCAGGTTGGCGTTGCGCATGGCCCAGCAGCGACTCGAGCCACGGCTCGCACGCGGGCCAACGGGCTCAGCCGCAGCCCCGCCCAGCCGGAATGCCCCCACGCCCAGCCGACATTGACCAGCGCCAACAGCGCGGGAAAGACCACCACGCACAGCACCGCGCCGAGCAACAGTTTGCTCGCGATCCGTCCGCAGCGCCGGCAACCGCCAGAAGGTCCACAGCGTCAGGGGAATCAGCAGGAACAGGCCCTCCGATGCGCGTCAGCGAGGCCAGCATGATCGCAGCGCCGGCGGCGATGAAATAGCCGTAACGCACTTCCGTCACCGCCCGCCACAGCCAGTAGATCGCCAGCATGAAGAGGAGCCAGAAGGTCGGATCGCGCATGACCTCGGGGCTCCATTCGATGAACTTCGGATGGACCGCGTAGAGCAAGCACGCCACCAGCGCGACGCGGTCGTCGAATTGCCGGCGAGCCCAACCCCACAGCGGCAACACCACGAGGCTGGAAACCGTCACCCCCCAAAGCGCCGCCGCCAACTCCCAGTCGAGCCCCAGACGATGCAAGACCCATCAGGATCATCGGGATAGATGTTCAGCGCCATCCCGCGGAATCCCGACCGCCAGTCGCCGGCGTCGATCGCCTGGGCAATGTGGATATAGAGCACGCCATCGGGGCAGACGCTCGGGATTCGCAGCGCCATCACCGCCCGCGGAATCAGACACAGCAACACCAGATCAGCAACAGCCAATGTGCCGGCGGAAGCCGCAGCCGCTCCGGTTGCGGAACCGCCGAGATGGTTCGCATATTCATCGGGCGGCTGCTGAAACGTAACAAAGAGCCCCATGACGACGACCTATGCGGGAGACCACCGATAAACGCACCAAGAGACGACGAATGACCCAACTCGGAACATACCGGCCCGTTAGGGGGAGACAGTATACTTAGACCTCCGAAACCGGGCAATAGCGATCTGTAAAAGGCACGCGGCAAGTTGTTTTTTTGTTGACGACCGGCCGTCGGGGATTTACACTAATGGGGGATGCGCTGCATCGAAGTTTGCCTGCGTCGGTGGCGACGGGGGGAATGTTATGGGTGATATTGTTGTGGATGATCTCGTCCTATATGCGGTGATCGCCGGTCTCGGCCTCCTTCTGGCCTGCGGCATCGTCGGGGCCGCACTTGCCCGAAGCCGTAGGCGCCTCGCCGTGACGTGGGGTCTGTTCTGCCTGCTCTTCGGTCCTCTTGGCCTACTTCTGCTAGTGTGTTTGCCCAAGGCCCGCCATCGCCCAGTCTGCGCAGGCCCGATGCCGAACCTGATCGTGAATCTCCCACCGCGGTGGACGAAAACGATACTCCTACCCGTCGCCAGCCGTCGAGCAACGGTGAACTCCGACACGGCGGTTCAATCTTTCCGCATGAGGCAGCAGCGGATCAGACGGTCGATCTCGCCGAGCCGAGCCTGTTGGAGCCGCGAACAACGGTTCCGGACGAGCCGCCGCCGCCTCAGGGTGGCGCAGCTCGTTCGAAGCGAGCCTGTTCGAGCCGCGAACAACCGCTCCAGACGCCGCGCCGCCCCAGACCGTGCGCAGCACGTTGGAGGCGAGCCCGATCGAGCCGCAACCGGCCGTTCCGGACGCGGCGCCGGTCAGCGCGGCGCAGCACGCCGGTGCCTTCGGCTCCCCGCCGGGCCAGAATGCCGGGCATGCCGGTAGGATACCCCGAGTTCCAAGTCCTGGTGCGCGGCGAAAGAAAGGTCGAGCTTCAATGTCCCAACTGCACGTCGGTCTTCCGCCGTCCCAATAGTCTGCGGGGCAAGCTGGAAAAATGCCCCGAATGCCGCGCGGTGATGCGAATTTCCGACGTGAGCACAGCGATTGCCGAGTCTGCCGGGAAGTCTTTCGAGTCGCCGTCCGTTGCCCACGAACGAACCCACTCGTCTACGTCTTGGGCTTTTCCAAGAAGTGCTCGACGCCGTGGGTCTTGGCGATCACGGTCACGCCGGCGTCGGTCACGGTGAAGCCGCGGCTGCGGTCCAAATCGTGATCGTAGCCGATTTCGATGCCGGAGGGGATGTGAACGCCCTTGTCGATGATCGCCCGGCGAATCTTGGCGTATCGGCCGACGTTCACCCCTTCAAACAAGATCGAATCGGCGACGTGGGCGTAGCTGTTGATGCGGGAATCGGGGCCGAGGATCGTTCGTTCGAGTTGGCCGCCCGAGACGATGCAGCCCTGGCAGACGATGCTGTCCACCGCCGTTCCGCGCCGGCCGTTCGGTCCTTCCTCGGCAAACACGAACTTCGGAGGGGGCAGGTTCGGCTGATACGTGCGAATCGGCCACTCGGCGTCGTACAGGTTCAACTGCGGATCGACCGAGATCAGGTCCATGTTGGCGTCGATAGTAGGCGTCCAACGTGCCAACGTTGCGCCAGTAGGCCTCCTTCTTCCGGTTTTCGTCCATGAACGGATAGGCAAACACGCGGTGCGATTCGATCACGGCCGGAATCATGTCGTGACCGAAATCGTGGCGGCTGCCGTGCCGTGTGGCGTCGAGACAAAGCTGCTCGAAGAGGAAGCGAGCAGAAGAGACGTAGATGCCCATCGAGGCCAACGCGCGATGCGGGATCGCCGGGAATCGACTTGGGATGCGGCGGCTTCTCCTCGAAGCCGACCACGCGGCTGTCGGCATCGACCTCGACGACGCCGAATTGGCCCGCCGCGGCATGGACGCCCACCGGCAGCGTGCCGACCGTCAGATCGGCGCCGCTTTCGATGTGGCGCTCGACCAGTTTGGCGTAGTTCATCTTATAGATGTGGTCGCCAGCGAGAATCACGACGTATTTTGGCCGCTCCTTCTCGATCGTATAGATGTTCTGGTAGACGGCGTCGGCGGTGCCTTGATACCAGTGCTCGTCGATGCGTTGCTGGGGCGGCACAATCTCGATGAACTCGCCCAACTCGCGGCAGAGATAGCCCTGCCAGCCGAGGTTGATGTGCCGATCAAGGCTCATCGCCTTGTATTGGGTGAGGACGAGGTTTTTTCGCACCCCGCTATTGAGGCAATTCGAGAGGGTGAAATCGATAATCCGATAAGCCCCGCCGAATGGCACGGCCGGTTTGGCCCGATCGCGGGTAAGCGGATCGAGCCGCGACCCCTTTCCCCCCGCAAGAATGACGGCCAAAACATCCTTCATTTTCGCCTCTTATACCGAGTATTCTTTCGATAATAGCACAGCCCTAACATAAAGCAATTTCAACCCGTTCATTTTACCAGCGTGTCGGTGCAGACGGAAGCAACAACGGGAAGCGGTATGTTCTGCGTCGAAATCTGCCTAATCGAACATCATAAGTGAGGTATACTTGTCGCAAAAAAGAGGTCGTGGTGTGATGTCAGCCCCGCCGGTAGGCTATGCTTCGGCATAACAACCGGCAAATGTGGGCTTTCGGCCGCGAGATTTCGGCATGGTTCAATTCCGTCACCCGTTAGCGTACGTGCCGCAACGCTCTGTAGGGCACGCCCTCTGTGGCGTTCCGCGACCGCAGAACGCCTTGTGGCGTTCCGGGATCAGGGAACGGGACGGAGCCCGTTCCCTACAGATTCGTCGCCGGAGCCGCCCGCCGCGTCAGCCTGCGCTGGTCCAGCCACTCCCGCTGCCAAAGCTCCAATATCAGCAGCGACCAGAGCCGGTAGCCGTGGTTGAATCGGGCTTGCTGGTGCTCGTCCCAAAGTTGCCGGACCGCCTCCGGGCGGAAATAGCCGCGATCGAGCGTTCTTCGGTCGAGCAAGATCTCGCGCGTGAAATCGCGCAGCTCGTGGCGGAACCAGTGGTCCAACGGCACGCCGAAGCCCATCTTCGGCCGACGTTGGATCGACCGCGGCAGCAGATCGGCAAACGTCTCGCGGAGAATCCGCTTGCCGCGGCCGCGGCGGAACTTCAGCCGCCGCGGCATCCGCGCCGCCAATTCCACCACGCGATAGTCCAGAAACGGCTGCCGGCATTCCAGCCCGTGGGCCATCGAGGCGATGTCCACTTTCGTCATCAGATCGCACGGCAGATACGTCACCAGATCGGCCAGGCTGAAGGCCGTGAGCGGATCGCGGCGGTTGCTGCGGGCCAACGCGGCGGTGAGGAAACTCGACGGGTCTTCGTCGGGCAGTCGGGCGAGAAACTCGTCGCTATACAGCGCCGCCCGACGCGCCTCGCCGAAAATGGCGATCCATTCCATGATAGCGCCGCGGCGGCGATTGGCCGAGCATCTCGACAAACCGCTTGAAACGCCGCCTCATCGACTTCTGCCGCGTGCCCGAGGGCAGACCGCTGCCAAGAGCCGGCCCGCCGAGCAGCCGCCGAGCCAATCGCGGCAGGCGATCGAAGCCTTCGGCCAGCCACACCGCCAAGTAGCGCGGATAGCCGGCGAATAATTCGTCGCCGCCGTCGCCGCTCAGCGCCACCGTGACGCGCTGCCGGGTCAGTTGCGAAACGTACCACGTCGGCACGGCCGAACTGTCGGCGAACGGCTCGTCGTAGTGCCACACCAGCCGCGGCAAAATCTCCATCGCGTCGGGCCGCACCTGAAACTCCTCGTGGATCGTGCCGAACCGTTCGGCCGCTTCCCGGGCGTAGCCGGTTTCGTCGAACTCCTTGACCGGAAAGCCGATCGAGAAGGTCCGCACCGGCTCGGCGGCCAATTGCGACATCAGCCCGACGATCACGGTCGAGTCGATCCCGCCGGAAAGGAACGCCCCCAGCGGCACTTCGCTCTGCAAACGCATCTCGACGGCCGAGGTCAACAGCGTGCGAAGCTCCTCGGCATACTCGGCGGCCGGCCGAGCCTCTTCGAGGTTGAAATCCGGCTGCCAGATACGGCCGCACGTCGAGCCGCCCCTCCCGATACACGGCGACAGTGGCCCGGCGGCAACTTGGCGATTCCCCGGAAAGATCGTGCGCGGGTGCGGCACGTATTGATACGTGAGATACTCGTCGAGCGCCTGCGGATCGATCTCGCGCGGCACGCCCGGCACTTCCAGCAGGCTCTTCAACTCGCTGGCGAACAGCAGCCGGCCGGGCTCGTGACGATAAACCAGCGGCTTCTGTCCCAGCCGATCGCGGGCCAGGATCAACTGCTGCCGCTTGGCGTCCCAGAGGGCCAAGGCGAACATGCCGTTGAGGTGCGTGACGAACTCGGGCCCCTCCTCCTCGTAGAGATGAACGATGGCCTCGGTGTCGCTATGGGTGCGAAACCGATGGCCCGGCGCCTTCGAGCCGGCGGCGGAGATCGCGGAAGTTGTAGATTTCGCCGTTGAAGACGATCCAAACCGAACTCGTCCTCGTTCGCCAGCGGCTGCTGCCCGCCTGCCACGTCGATAATCGCCAGCCGGCGATGGCCCAGAGCGACGCCGGGCGTAAGTCGCGGCTCGGGCTGCACATGGCTCTCCGCCACGTACGCCCCATCACCGTCGGGCCCGCGATGGCGCAGCACATCAATCATCCGCTGGAGGGTTGCCCGCTCCACGGCTTTGCTCGAATCGTTCCACGCCGCGCCGGCGATGCCGCACATTATAACGAATAATAGGTCCTGGCGGGCGGCATTGCAAGGAGCCGGCGACGAGGCGACCGTACGGCGAAGATTGCCTTCGACAAGAAGCAAAAACCTCCGTGCGTCGTCACGAGGGTCTGCTCGTAACGACGCCGGAGGTCAAGTCGCTTCCCTGCAAAAGACGGAAACTAGGACTACTTCCGCTTCCTCCAAGCATAAGCCACCAGACCCATCAGGCCGCAGGCCAACAGCGCCAGGGTCGACGGCTCAGGCACTGGCGTCAAACTGCCCACGCCGCCCCCGATCTGGGCCGCGTAGCCGCTCGGCACGTTGGCGATCGTGGGCGTCCCGGTCAACATTCCACCGTAGGTGAGAAACGTGTAGGTCGGCCCTGCGCACGCCCCCAACTGTGAGAAGTCAAAGGTGGCGCCAGTCACATCCACATCGCCGGTAGCGGCAAGCAGGCCGCCGCCGAAATTGAAGTCGGCGATGCCGTCGCCTCTAAGGATGCTGCCGACCGAGATCAGGCCACCATCATCGGCGTTGATGATGCTCGTCGAGCCTGTCGCTTGACCTACAACGATTTTGTCGGAGAAGCTGGCATAAACGCTGCCGAAATCCCCGTGTGTTGCTGTTGATTGAGACCGCCGGCGCCGTGGGCCGCATTACACCGTATCACAAACCTATCACTCCCCCGTCGGGCCCGGCAAACAACGGCGTCGCTCGTTGTCCGAAATGAGAGGTTTCCCACGCCCCGGAAAAACCCCTCTTGACGCCGAAAAGGGGAGGCGGTATCATTTCGATAGATGGCGAAATGACGTTGTGAATGGGAGCATCGGCGATGCGTCAACTTATGGCGGTCCTCAAGGCCCTGGCGGACGAAAACCGGGTGCGGGTGCTGCTGGCGCTCGGGCCGGGGGAACTGTGCGTGTGCCAGATCATCGAATTGCTCGGCCTGGCCCCCTCGACCGTCTCGAAGCATCTGACAATTCTCAAGCAGGCCCGGCTGGTTGACTGCCGAAAGGAGGGGCGGTGGATCTTCTACTGTCTCGCCAAGCGGGACTGCGCCGGTCGAGGCCCGCAAGATCGCCGCGTTGGTCTCGCAGTTGTTGGCCGACGATCCGCAAGCCCGCACAGACGCCAAGCGGCTTACGCAGATTCTCAAGATCGATCGCGAGGCGTTGTGCGACAAGTACAAGGGGCCGCAGGCCCGAAGGAGTTGCCGATGAACCGCGCGGCCGTCCCCGCTGGCAGATTGTCGTTCCTGGATCGCTACCTGACCGTCTGGATTTTCCTGGCGATGGCGGTCGGGGTCGGGCTGGGACACTACATGCCCGATATTGGGTCGTTTATCGACCGCTTCCAGGCGGGAACGACCAACATCCCCATCGCCATCGGCTTGATCCTGATGATGTATCCGCCGCTGGCCAAAGTCAAGTACGAAGAACTCGGCGACGTGTTTCGCGACTGGAAAGTGCTGGGCTTGTCGTTGGTGCAGAACTGGATCGTCGGGCCGATCCTGATGTTCGTGCTCGCCGTCGGTTTCATGGGGTTTCTGTTTCCAGCATTTCTCCCCGCGGATCCCAAGTTCATGCAGTACATGACGGGCTTGATCCTCATCGGCCTGGCGCGCTGCATTGCGATGGTCATCGTATGGAACGATCTGGCCAAAGGCGACACGGAGTATGCCGCGGGCCTCGTGGCATTCAACAGTCTCTTCCAAGTGTTCTTCTACAGCGTCTACGCCTGGGTGTTCATCACCTGGCTTCCGCCGCTGCTCGGTCTGGAGGGCAAAGTCGTTCAGGTCAGTATGGGGCAGATAGCCCAAAGCGTTTTCATCTACCTCGGGATTCCCTTTCTGGCAGGCTTGATCACTCGCATCGTGCTGCTGAACCTCAAGGGGCGAGCGTGGTACGAAAAGTCGTTCATTCCCAAAATAAGCCCGATCACGCTGGTGGCGCTGCTGTTCACGATCCTGGTCATGTTCAGCCTGAAGGGCGATCAGATCGTGCGCATCCCGTTCGACGTGCTGATAATCGCCGTGCCGCTGTTGATCTACTTCGTCGTGATGTTCCTGGTGAGTTTTTTCATGGGACGGCTTATCGGGGCCGACTATGGCAAGACGGCCACGCTGTCGTTCACGGCCGCCAGCAACAATTTCGAGCTGGCCATCGCCGTGGCCGTGGCCGTATTCACCATCCATAGCGGCGTGGCGCTGGCCGCCGTGATCGGCCCATTGGTCGAAGTGCCGGTGATGATCGGGCTGGTCAATGTGTCGCTGTATTTCCGCCGGCGGTACTTTGCAGGTGCAACCGACTCGGCGTCACAAGTTCCTTTAGCAGGAGGATGAGACCATGCGTCGAAATCTCGCTACGATCGGCTGGTTGGGCATTTGCCTGGCGATTGCCGTTTCGGCCGCGTCCGCCGAGGATGCGCCCGGGGGCAGGGGCCGGCCCCCTATCCGCGCGATGAACAAGAAGTTCACCGACCCGAACGCCGACATTCACAAGTTCGTGAAACTCTGGGAAACTGAAGCGCGCGACGTCTACGTCAAGCGCCGCGAGATTACGCGGGCCGTCGGTCTGCACGCCGGCGAGGCGGTGGCCGACGTCGGCGCCGGCACCGGCCTGTTCACCGAACTGTTCGCCGCCGCGGTTGGCCCGAAGGGTAGGGTCTACGCCGTCGATATCAGCCCGGTGTTCATCAAGTACATCGGCCAACAGGCCAAGCAACGCGGGCTCGACCGCACCATCAAGACGATCTTGAACAAGCAGGACTCGACGGAGCTGCCGGCCGGCTCGGTCGACGTCGCCTTCCTCTGCGACACGTATCATCACTTCGAGCACCCGGCGAAGATGCTCGCGTCGATCCACCGCGCCTTGCGGCCCGGCGGGCGGCTGGTCATCATCGACTTCGACCTTCGCAAGGACAGTGACAAGTTCGTAAAGAAGCGGGCGAGGGCGGCGAAGGAGGTCTACTTCCGCGAAATCGCGGCGGCGGGTTTCGAGCAGGTCGCGACAAAGATGCGCACCGAAGATCAAAGAGAACTTCTACGCCGAGTTCCGCCGCGTCGAGCGAAGGCCCGACCAATCGAGCAGCGGCACAAATCAACACAAGAAGTAGGGCCGGCGAGTGTAATGCAAAGACCAATTGAGATGAAGAAGACTGCGCCGGCGGCTGGGTATCCGCCCGAACCGGGATGCTACTTGCGCGGAAACGACTACTCGCCCGTTGCGGTGGTGGTGATTCTGCGTTGGGAACGCGAGAAGACGCCGCCGTCGATCGAGCAACTGGTCCGCGTCGCCGTGGAGAGCGGCGCCGCCCTGGCGGGCACGCTGCAAACCGAAAACATCGGCTTGGAAAAGGTGATCTGCAATCTCGTGGCCAATCCGAACGTTCGCTTCCTTGTCGTCTGTGGACCGGAGACGCCGGGGCATCTGGTCGGCGACGCGATTCTGTCGCTGGCTGCCAACGGAGTCGATGCGGAGAAGCGGATCGTCGCCGCGAAAGCGCTTACGCCTTACCTTTACAATGTCCCCCTGGAATTCATCGAGCGGTTTCGCCGGCAGGTGACGGTGATCGATCTTGTCGACGAGGGTTCGCCGGAGGTGTTGCGCCAGGCCATTCAGGCGTGCTACCAGCAGGAGCCGACCCCTTTTGGCAAGTACGTCCTGAGCGATCCGGCGCTTATCCCGAGCCGCCGCTTAGCGGGAAGATCACGTGGAACGTCAGAAACCCCACGGCGGAGCCGAAAGACGAGCAAGCGCGGACAAGGCTGGAAAAGGCGCGGGAGTTGATGGAGCGGATCAAGAAATCGGTCGAGCAGAAGAATCGCCAGGGCCGGAGTTCTTCCGCTAATGTCGAGGAATAGGGCTCATGCCGCGTAGATTGGCAAGAAAGGGCTGAGGGATGCCAGAGTATCTTGAGACAACCATCGACAAGTTCGTTTTCCGCGTGGCCACCGATCGCCTCTACAGCGCCGATGGGATTTGGGCGCAGGCGGAAGGGAACGCCGTGCGGGTCGGATTGTCCGATTTCTTGCAGCAGCGCGGCGGCGACGTGGCATTTGTCCACGTAAAGCCCAAGGAAACAAGTTTCGGCGAGGGCGACGAGTTTGCCGAACTTGAGACGATCAAGGTCAACCAGAGCCTGTTCGCGCCGGTCGGCGGGACGATTGTCGAAGTCAATGCGAGCCTCGACGCGTCGCCGGAGATCGTCAACCAGGACCCCTACGGCCGCGGCTGGCTGGCCGTGATCGAGGCCACGGACTGGGCAGCGGCACGCGCAAGGCTGCTCGACGCCGACGCCTATCTGGCGGTCATGCGTTCGCAGGCGGAGGAGGAGATCGGCTGATGGCCCATACCGCAACGTATCATACGACCGTTCGTTGGACCGGCGAGCACCGGGGGCACCTCGCGATGGGCAACGGCCCCGAGATGGATTTCTCCGCCCCGCCCGACGCCCACGGCTACGACGGCGTGTTCACGCCGGAAGACGCCTTTGTCGCCGCCGCCAACACCTGCGTGATGATGATGTTCATCTGGGCGACCGAACGGTTCAGGCTCAAGCTGCTCGGCTACGAATGCCGCACCGAGGGGACCAAGCTGATCGAGTTGGACCGGACGGAGATCTTCAGCCGTCTGCATTTCCATCCTCGCATTCGCGTGGCGTCGTGCGGCGAACCGCCGCCGGCGGTCGAGGCGCGAGTCCGCCGCGCGCTGCAGGCGGCGCAGAAGTACAGTCTGGTCGCCAATTCGGTGAAATCGGAAATCATAGTGGAAGCGGAAATCGTGATTGAAGAAGGAGTGCAATAGTGATCATTCAAGTGCTCGGGACCGGGTGTACGAGGTGCAAGACGCTCTTTGAAAACGCCCAAAAGGCGGTTGAGGAGTTGGGCATCGACGCCCTGGTCGAAAAGGTGGAGGACATCCAGAAGATCATGGCGTTCGAGATTCTGATGACGCCGGGGCTGGTGATCGACGGTGCCGTGAAAGCCGCCGGCCGCGTGCCGAACGTCGAAGACATCAAGAAACTCATTGTCGCAGCGAACGGAAACGGCTAATGGGCGAAAACCAACAAAACGCGAAGACGCTGGTGATTCCTTGCAGCGGAATCGGCAAGGTACACGGGCTGGTGAGCCGCGAGGCGGTCTACCGTGCGATCGACGCCGCGCCCGAGGCGGTCGACACGGTCTGCCTCGCTCTGCTGGTGACCGGCGACGCCGAAACCAAGCAGAAGGTTCGGCAAGCCGCCCTGCATCACCATTGACGGCTGTCCCAAGCTCTGCGCCTACAAGAACGTCGAGCTGGCCGGCGGAAAAATCAGCAAGGGGATTCGCGTCTACGACACGATGAAACGCCATCGCGGCGCAGACTTCGGCACGGCAACGGCATTGAGCCAAGAGGGCTGGGCGGTCGCCGAAGAACTTGCAGCCGAAATCGCGCAGGCGGCGGAGCAATCGGACACGGTTTGAGGAAGTGGACGGGGACGGAGGAGGTTGTCGGGAAAGCACTTTCCATTCTGTGGAGTCTTTTTCCGGCAACCTCCTCCGTCCCCCTTGCCACGACAACGTTTGAGGAAGGTCATGGGAGAAGCAGTTTCCAAAATTGGCGTTATTTCGTGCAGCGGCGAAGAGATCGCGGAAGGCGCCGTTGCCCGGCAGGCGGTTCGCCGGGTGCTGGAAGCCCTGCGGCCGCAACGCACGGTAACACTGTGCCTGCCGTTGTTTCTGGCCGGCGAGGAGGGGGAGCGGCGTTTCGCTCGCGAGCATCCCACGATTACCGTCGATGGTTGCTCGAAGCTGTGCGCCAAGCGCGGCACGGAGCAATACAGCGGACAAGTGAGCGCATCGCTGGTCGTGGCCGACCTGCTCGGCGATCGGGCAAGAGCGTGCCATCGTTCGACCCGCGATGCCGACAAGAACGACGAGGAGGCGGTATGGCTCGCTGCCGAGCGGATCGCCGCCGAGGTCGATGCCTTGACGGCGTCCGGCGCCGCGGGCGAGTCGAGCGAGGCAGCCCCCGCGGGCGCGACGTGCTGTTCCTGTGGTGGCCCTTCGCCGCACGGCAGTTTGGAGATCAACGGCCGGCCGGTTACAATCAACGGCCTGCCCGTGATCTTCGAGCACTTGCGCAAGAAAGGCCTGCTCGCGGAAGAAGCCTCGGCCGACAAGCTGCTGGAGACCGTGCGGATTTATCATGCCATTGGACCCAACGAGGATGCGGCCTACCGAACGGCCCTGGTTGCGGCATATCGGACGTTCTGCGAAGCCAGTAGACGCCACGATGTTGGGGTGGCAGTTGAACTGCCACCCCAACAGGTAGGACGGATTTGGAAATCCGTCCTACCTGTTGGGCAAGTCGGCGCTGAAAGACGAGGAGAGCGGCCATGAATCTGAAAAATGCCGTTGCGGTAGGCCTGATTTCGCTGTTCTCGGCGACGCTGGTGGTCTTGATCGCCCGCACGCTCGACAATCAGGCGGCCTCGCAACTCCAGCCGCAGTTGACCAGCATCGCCGATGAGCTTCGCGCGATTCGCAAGCAGGGCGGATTGGCGACCGCACCGAGCGATGCCGCCGCGGCGGAAGCCGTCGGCGACGGTCTGGTCGTCTATTATCTTCACAGCAATACGCGATGCCCGACCTGCCGCGCGATCGAGGCGCAGGCCAAGGAGGCGGTCGAGACCCACTTCGCCTCGCAACTGAGCAAGGGCGAAGTGTATTGGAGAGTCGCCAACTACGATCAGCCCGCGGGCAAGCCGCTGGCCGCCAAGTTCAAGGTTGAGATGCCCGTGGTGGTTCTGGCAAGAATGAAGGACGGCAACATCGAAAAGTGGGAGCGGCTGGACAAGGTTTGGGCGATGGTCGGCGATAAGCCGGTTTTCGCAAAGTACGTGTGCGGCGAGATCGAGCGGATGCTGCCGGCGGAGAAGCCGGCAGCGGACAAGTCAACGGAGCCGCCGACCGACCTTCCCGTGCCGGAATGAAACACGTTCGTTCCCACGCCCCGTGTGGGAACCGGCAATAGAGTCTGTTGATCCGCAATTTTCAAAGGAGAACGAAGTCATGAAACGCATTGTCACCGCCGTTGTTGTTCTCGGCGTTGTCGCGATCTTTACGGCAGCCATTTCGCGGGCGGTCCTCGCCGCCGAAACCGCGGCAAAGAAGGACATTTCCGCCGCGAAGGCCGAGGCCGCGACAAAGAGCAAGACCAAGGTCAAGAAGCCGGCCGTGCCCGCCAATCGCGTCGTGGTGATGTATTTCCATCGCACGCAGCGTTGCCCGACCTGCCGCAAGATGGGCAGCTACAGCGAGCAGGCGGTCGAGAGCGGTTTCGCCAAGCTGCTGAAGCAACACAAGGTCGAATTCTACCTGATCGACTTCCAAGACAAGAAGAACGCCAGGATCGCCCAAGGCTACCAGGTGAAGGGGCCGTCGCTGATCGTCGCCAAGGTTGTAAAGAACAAGGTTGTGAAATTCGTCAACCTCGAAGAGATGTGGTCGAAGGTCGGCGACAAGGAGGCGTTTATCGCGTACGTTCAGCACAACGTGAAAGACGCCCTCAAATAGTGTGAGGACAGCCTCATGTCCGCCTATCTGCTCTACGCCGTCGCCGCCGCGTATTTGGGCGTGCTGACGGCGATCAGCCCTTGCCCGCTGGCGACGAACATTGCGGCCATCTCGTACGTGGGCCGCAAGGTCGGCAGCCCGCGGGCGGTAATGACCGCCGGCCTGCTCTACACGTTGGGCCGCTGCCTGCTCTACGTCGGCCTCGCCGTGCTGCTGGCCGAAACGGCGATGGCCAGCGACGTCGTCTCGCGGTTGCTGCAAAACTACATGCACCTGGTGCTCGGCCCGATCTTCTTGATCCTCGGGATGTTCCTGGTCGGGCTAATCACCACGAGCATGGGCGGGGCCGTAATGACCGAAGGAATGCAGAAGCGAATCGACGCCCTGGGCATCTGGGGCGCGCTGCTGTTGGGCGTGCTCTTCGCGGTCGCCTTCTGCCCCACGTCGGCGATGCTCTACTTCGGACTGATCACACTGATCCTCGGCGCCGAATCGGGCGCGATCGCCGCCGTGCTGGCCAAGGTCGGTCTGGTGCTGCCCAAGGCGTCGCTGGCCGGCGGCGCGATAGTGTTGCCTTGTCTTTACGGCATCGCCACCGCGCTGCCGGTGATATTTATCGCCTTCCTGCTGGCCTATAGCGCCAAGTCGATCGGCAGGGCTTACAACGCCATCTCGAAGGTCGAGTGGTGGGCGCGTCAAAGCACCGGCTGGGTCTTCGTGCTGTTGGGCGTCTACTTCTCGCTGAAGTACGTTTTTGAGGTCGGTTGACGATGGAACCGCGCGAGACGAAAGCTGGCTGCTGTTGCGGCACAAAGCCGTGGGTCGTCGCCTCGGTAGCGACGGCCGTCGGCAATCTGCCCCAAGTCGGCACGAGTCTGACGTTGGCCGACCGGGTCGGTGCGTGGAAGGCGCGTTGGGGCATCGGGCGAATGCACTATCGCGTCGAGCCCGGTCTGTATGCCGTCGGCGAGCCCGGCGGCGAATCGCCCGTGCTCGTGTCGGCCAACTACAAGCTGAGTTTCGACCGCCTTCGCCGCGAACTCGCGGGGTTGAACGCGTGGATGCTGGTGATCGACACCAACGGCATCAATGTCTGGTGTGCGGCGGGCAAGGGGACGTTCGGCACGGACGAAATCGTCCGGCGTGTCGAAGCGTGCCACTTGTCGGACGTAGTAAGCCATAGGACCTTGATCGTGCCGCAGCTCGGCGCACGGGCGTCGCCGCTCACGAGGTGCGGAAGGCCAGCGGCTTTCGCGTGGTGTATGGGCCGGTACGAGCGGCCGACGTTCCCGCTTTTCTCGCTGCCGACATGCAAGCCACGGCGGAGATGCGGCGAGTTCGATTTCCGCTCCGCGACCGTTTGGCCGTCGTTCCGGTCGATTTGGTGCAGTCGGCGAAATACGCCTTCGCCCTTGCCGCGGTCTTGCTCGTTCTCGCCGGTTTGGCGTCCGACGGTTATTCCGTCGCTCGCGCGATTTCGATCGGAATTCCCTCGGCCATCTGTTTTCTCTTGGCATACGTCGGGGGCACGGTCCTCACGCCAGTCCTGCTTCCACTGCTGCCGGGGCGGGCTTGCCCTGAAGGGCGCTTGGACGGGGATTGCCCTGTTCGCGGCCGCCGCCGCATGGCACTGGACCACCAGCGGTCCATTGGGCGACTGGATGAACGGCTGGATGCCGACGGTCGCTTGGGCCTTGCTGTTGCCGTCAATTTCGAGCTACATGTCGCTAATCTACACGGGTTCGACGACGTACACGTCGCTCTCCGGCGTGCAGTGGGAAGTCCGTCGCGCCATACCCATCCAAGCGACGACGTTCACGCTGGGGATGCTCCTCTGGCTGATCGGCCGCTTCACGTGATCGATCGAATTGTGAGGTGAAGGCCATGGCTCCGTTGCGGTATCTTACAGGCGTCGTTACGCTGCGCTTGGATGCTGAGAAGTGCAGCGGTTGCGGTCTTTGTGCCGTCGTCTGCCCGCAGGGCGTGTTCGCGGTCGAGAACAACAGGGCGCGAATCGCCGACTGCGACGCCTGCATGGAATGCGGGGCCTGCGCGAGAAACTGTGCCTTCGGGGCCGTCACGGTTCGCGCCGGCGTGGGCTGTGCCACGGCCGTCATCAGCCGTGCGCTCGGCAAAACGAAGTCGGATTGCTGCTGTTCGGCCGACTCTTCCTGTTGCCGCTGAGCAGCGACATCGCCCTCCTCCAAGGGCGGTCAGTCTTTCGCTCTCGGCAACCGCGCCGAGAGTCGAAAAGCTGCGGATGGACATCATGGACGCTGGCGACCGCGGGTCCAGCCATCTGGAATCGATGCATGGCATGGAGGGCGCAGAATAAGCACTTGAATTCGTACCCCTCAAAGGCACCCCGTTCTTCACAACATCAGCAATTCACGGTGCTTCTTCATTATGAAGGAATAATCCGGGGTAGCGGCATCGTGGCACTTCTTCGCGGGATCGAAAGACTGACTCCCCGACACGGGTGCTCGGCTGCTGCGCGGGAGTGTGTTGTGGTGCAGGCGTCTCGCCTGCTCGGGGGGCCAAGGCGGCCGCAATACGACGTTGTGAAGTCGTTTTGGGCGTCCGCTTGGCAATTCACCCGTCGCAAAGAGAAAGAACTCGTCGCTTGGCTGCAAAGACATCTATACGCGCAGCCGCATGTATGCTATATTCGTCTCGCCGCATCCGGCGGCGGAAGCGCGAAACTCGTTCAAGGAGAAGAAGAGATGTCGAAGACGGTACGAGTAATTTGCTCGGGGATTGGCCTGCTCGCGTTGGCCGCGCTGGCGCTGGGTTTCAGCATGTCCGAGGCCAGGGGAGCCGCACCCAAAGCGAAGTCTGCGGCGAGCGCCGGCCGCGCGGCCACGGCCTTGAAAACGGCCGCGAAACACGACAAGTATCTGTTCGTGTTTTTCTTCCAGGACGCGGAAGGCGTGCAAACCCGCACGATGTACGGCGTCTTTCAGCAGGCGATGAAGGCGATGAAGGAACGGGCCGACTCGCTGGCGATCAACGTCGTGGACCCGGCCGAGAAGCCGATTGTCGAACGGTTTCACGTCCGCGGGGCTCCGCTGCCGCTGGTGCTGGCCATCGCTCCCAGCGGCGCCGCCACCAAGGCTTTTCCCAAGCAATTCGACGCCGCCCAACTGCAACAGGCGTTCGTCAGCCCGTGTACGGCCAAGTGCATGAGGGCGATCCAGGACCGCCGTTCGATCCTGTTGTGCATCCAAAACGACAAGACGAAAGAGAATAAGGAAGCGATGCAGGGCGTCAAAGAGTTCAAGAACGATCCCAAATACACCCAGGGGATCGAGGTCATTATGTTGAATCCCGCCGACAAGGCGGAGCAGCGTTTCCTCAAGGATCTTGAGGTCGATCCGCGGACGGAAACGGCCATGACTCTGCTGGTGATGCCGCCCGGGGCTCCGGTCGCCCGCTTCAGCGGAGCAATGACCAAGCAGGCGATCGAAACCGCAGTCAACGCCGCGACGTCGTCTTGCGGCCCCGGCTGCAACTGTCATCACTAGGAGGCGGGAATCATGCGATTGCGAACCCTTGTGTTGCGTGAAATCTTCGAGCGGAAGAGCCAACTGCTCACCAGCTTCGTGGCGATCCTGTTGGGAATCACGGTGATCGTTTCCATCAAGAATATCACTCAGCTACTCCGAAGGAGCCATCGCCCAGGAGATGGATTCCCTCGGGGCCAACGTGCTGGTGCTTGCCCAAGTCGGCCACGGTGCAGGAATACTACAGGGCCGATCTGCAAAGCGATACGATTCCCGAGGAATACGTCACGCAACTGGCGATGGCGAATCGGCAGGGAATCGACAACGTCTCGCCCAAGCTGTCCGTGCCGGTGGAAGTGCGGGGGAAGCAATTCACGTTGACGGGCATTCTGCCGGCCAGCGAGTTCCAGGCGAAAATGGCGTGGAGCGGCGCCGGCATCCGCTCGCGGCCGATCGGCTGCGGCGCTTCGGTCGGAATGATGGAATCGGACGACAAGAAAACCCTCAGCCGCAAAAAGATCATCTCGACCCTCGACGCCAGCGAAGTGCTCCTCGGCGCCGAGGTCGCCGGCATTCTCAAGCTCAAGCAGAACGACTCGCTCGATGTGCTCGGCAAGAAGTTCACGGTGACGGCCGTGTTGCCGGAGACCGGCACGGTGGACGATTCGCGGATCTTCGCCCACCTGCACACGGTTCAGGACCTGACCAAGAAAGGGACCGGTCATCAACGCCATCGAAATCATCGCCTGCTGCAAGGAGATTTCGCGGGGAGTGCTGGATAAAGTCGATAAGCTGCTGCCCGAGGCCAAGGTGACGACCGTCAAGCAAATCGTCCACTCGCAGCAAAGAGTCAACGGCATGATGTCGAATCTGTCGCTGATGTTCCTGGTGATTATCGTCTTCGTGGGCGGGGCGAGCATCGCCAACTACATGTATGCGAACGTCTTCGAGCGGCGGCGGGAGATCGGCACGCTGATGGCGCTCGGGGCCGACTCGCGGCTGGTGCTGAAGGTCTTCCTGCTGAAGGCACTCTTGCTGGGCGCCGCCGGCGGAATCGGCGGCTACGTGCTCGGCTCGCTTCTTGCTTTCTTGCTCGGCCCTCAGTTGGCCGGCATCAGGGTGTGGCCGATGTGGCAGTTGGCGATTGCGGCCATCGGCATTTCCGTCGGACTGACGCTGCTGGCCAGCTACTTCCCTGCTCGGCGGGCGGCCAAGCTCGACCCTTGTGCGACATTCCAGGAGGTCTGATCCATGTTGAAGATGGAAAACGTCAGCAAAGCCTACCGGCATCGCGGCGGGGTGGTCACGGCCCTCGATAACGCCACCCTGCACATCCCCCGCGGCGATTTCGTCTCGGTGGTAGGGCCCAGCGGCAGCGGCAAGAGCACGTTGCTGTTGATCCTGGGCGGGATGCTCTCCCCTTCCCAGGGCCGAATTCTGATGGAAGGTCAATCGGTCTACGACATGCACCCCACTGATCGCGCGCGGTTGCGACGAGAGAAAGTCGGATTCGTGTTTCAGACGTTCAACCTGGTCGCGTATCTCTCGGCGTTGGAGAACGTACAAGTTCCGCTCTTTCTCGCCAAAGTGCCGCCGGCCGCCCAGCGCGAGCGCGCCCTTGCCCTGTTGGAGCGGGTCGGTCTGGCCGATCGGCTTCATCATAAGCCGTGTGAGTTGAGCGTCGGCCAGCAGCAGCGGGTCGCCCTGGCGCGAATGTTGGCCAATGATCCCGCCGTCATTCTCGCCGACGAGCCGACCGGCAATCTCGATCCCGAGACCAGCCAGCAGATCATCGGGTTCCTGGAGGAGTTCAACCGCGAGGGCCGCACCATCGTGATGGTGACGCACGATCCCCGCGCCGCCAAGCGAGCAAAGCGAATTCTGCGGCTAAAGTACGGCGCCATCGCCAGTCACGACGTCGTCGATGGCATCGTTGAGGCCGCGTAAGCTTTCCTTCTTGAGCGGGCGGCAACGAGCCTACTGACGGATGCAGCCTCCTTTTGGTACAATAAAGGCCCTGGTGCTTTCGGGATAAGGGCGCGACATGAAAAAATCGGCAACAGCCACCCAACCCGTTACCACGACGGACTCGATGTTCCGGGCGTTTTCCGACCGAACGCGGCTGCGGATTCTCCACGTGCTGCAAGGCGGAGAACTTTGCGTCGGCGACATCGTGGACATTCTCCAGGCTCCGCAGCCGCGCATTTCCCGGCACCTGGCCTACTTGCGAAAGGCCAAGCTCGTGACCGTCCGCAAGTCGGGCCTCTGGAGTCACTACCGCCTTGCCCCCGCGAAGACGCCATTCCACAAGAAACTGCTGGAATGTCTGGCCAAGTGCTTCAACGAAGTGCCGGAACTCCAAGCGGACACGGCGCGGGCCGCCAAGATCAGGAAATCAGGCGGCTGCTGCCCGGCGTCATGAAGAACGCAGCCTTCACCCTTCGCGTGAAGCCAGCCAGGCTGGGCGTCTACTTCTCGTTGAAGCACGAAGCTGCTGCTGGGCTAACACCGCAACCGTCCCTGCTTTGTCTCTCGTGACCGTTGCGGCAGAAGCTCTTGAACGCGACAACGCCTCGGCAAACCGCCGACGATGGCTCTGTTCATCTGGCCTTGTCGGCGGGTTTAGGGTTCTGACCCGGATGACGTTCCACGTCAACGTCGACGTGCCTCGCTTTTTCATCCGGCTTCGTACTGCCTTTGATTTTCACCTTGGTCTTGCCGGCGTCGATTTGAACGTCCACGGCGTTGTGGTTCTTGTGCTCGGGTTCCTTTTGGCGGCAGCCGACGGTCGGCAGCACCAGCGGCAAGACCAAAATTGCACTCGTCAGACGGGCAATCATCTTTGTCATGGTCATGCTCCTTCGCTGACTAGGTGTTTCGATGTGATACTCACGGCAACCGCGGACGGTGCGAGGAAATCAGGTGCAACAGCGCCACGAAGAGGGCCGCGCCGATGATCGACCAGATAACGGGGAATTCCCGGCCGCCGACTGACACGGCAAGCAAGTGGGGCAATTCCAGGGTTCGCGCCAGCCAAGTGCCCAACAGCGCGCCTATGAAACCAAGCGCAATCGACATCAGGCAGCCGCCGTGTGAGTATCCGGCGATGGACTGTCCCAACGCCCCGCACGCCCCTGCCACCAACAACAAAATGAGGAAGTCGATCAGAGACATCAGCGTCTCCATGTTTTGCCGCCACCGAGGTGGACTTGGCAATCGCGTCAGACACCGGCGTCGAACTGGCAATCGGCCCGCCGCCCGCGGGGCGACAGGGCACTGGGCAGTTGTCGCCCCAACAGCGTCTTCAGGGCAAATTACGGCTTCTTCAGATCACTGCCCTTCTTCTCTCCTCGATGCCGCGGCGATTCCGTTCCACCCCGCCCCGTGTGCGGGGTCGGTCCAGTCGATGGACCGAGGTTTTTTCCTCCGGCCTTTGGCATCTTCTTCTCCGGGAGTCGCTGTGGCTTTTGCACGGATTTCGGCGTATCCCTATGCACCGTGCCCTGCGTGCCGCCGTGCTTCATTGGCGGCTGGGTGTGAATCACCGGCCGGCGCGCTTCCCTCTGGATCGTCGCCGATCGCCGCTCGGGCGACGCCGGGGGAACGATCGGCTTCATCGTTTGCCGGACGGTTCCCTGGATGTGACCCATCGTGTGGTCGTTGAAGCTACGGGCCACCGCAGGGAAGTGGAGCGTCTCCGGCGTCTTCCGCCTGGTCGCCGCATTCGGCCCGACGAGTTTTCCTCTTCCCGTCGCCGCAGCGACGTTCGTTTCTATTCGGCGCCGCTCCTTGCCGAACTGCCGCATCACGACCGCGTCTTGTCGATACCTGATCCGCTGTTCGGACGAGACGGCGGTAAGACGAACATCGGAGCGGGGGTTCTTGCGGAGGTCGTGCAGTGTATCGGCAATCCTCATGAACTGACGATCCGTTCGGTTGCCCGCCGACGCCAGGGCGCGTTGTGTTGCCGTCAGGGTGTGTGGCAAGCGTCGTTCGGGATGGGCGCGATAGTACGCGTACCAACCTCTGAGATTCTTTGCCCAGTCCGGGTCGCGACCAACGTTTCGCCAACGGTAATACGTGAACAACGGATCGTAGCCGTAACCCCGATGTCGGCCGACGGCACACCAGGGATAGATGCCCAACCTGTCGTAGTTGGCGGCGTAATAGTCGCCGAAGTAGTATTGGCTGCAATCGGGCCGCACGAACAGGTAGAAAGGCAACACCCCGCTATCGATCACCACCGACGGACAGTACGTATAGCCGGCGCGGCGGAAGATCGGGCTGGTGAACGAGACCGGCGCGAACAGCAAGCCGCGGCGGTTGAGTCGGTAGTCCCAGAAGCCGTTGCAGAAGACCCAGCCGCGCGGGCTCCAGCAGTACGAGGCCGGTGTCCAGATCCAGTCGGGCTGGGCCGCCGCCCAATAGCCCGGCTGCCAAGCGTAACGCGCATTGACCCAGCGCCAGCAGCCGGGTATCCATAGGTCGTTCGACGAGGGCTGCTCGCTGGTCGGACCCTGCTCGAGCGAGGCCGGCGGCTCGGGATAGTAGACCACGTTCTCCGCGGTCGTAGTGGTCCAGAAGCCGGGCACCCAACTATGGCCGCCGCTGACGTCCGTCCAATAACCGGCCACCCAGCGCTGGTTCGGCGGCGGCACGCGCCAGACGCCGCTGACCCAATCGAAATCCTTTCGCCCGTCGTCCCAGGCCCAATAGCCGCCGATCCAGGTCGCGTTTTCATCGGCCGGTTTTTCGTCGGGCGGGATCTCGTCGATCGCTGCCGGAGGATCCTTGGGAACCACCAATTGGTTGACGGCGCCGGCGCTTACCGGCTGCGCGAACGCTTCGTGAATCGGTCCGCGCGTCATCACCTCCATGCCGGCAACATTGCCGCCGCCAGCAGTGGAATTGGCCGGCGCCGGCGGGGGAATACTGGTATCCTCGGCGCCGACGGCCGTACTCGCCAGCAGCGCGGCCATCGCCGTCATGCCCGCCAGAAACGCTCCCGCGTGAAAACAGAACTTCTTCATGATCCTGACTCCTTGGAATACTGAATTCGTTCGATCCCATGGCGTCGCGACTTCCATACATCGTTGCGAAGCCACCGAATTATGAAGGTGCTTCAGGCAGAAAGACAATTACCGCCTTGGGTGCAACACGAACGCAATCCGGCGGTAGGGAGTTCACTGAAATCGCCCCCCCTCCTACCGCCGGCGACCCGTAAGCGTTCACGGGTCAGTAGACGCGGCGTCTCGCCGCGTTGCGGTGGTGATTTCTCACTTTATCGGCAGTTTAAAAGCGGCGAGACGCCGCTTCTACGATTTCCGGCCCGTGAACGATTACCGGCGACCCAACAATGCCCCGAACTGCTCGGAACAAGTGTCAATAGACGTAGATAAACGGCCGTGCGGCACGGTAGTAGACGCCGTTGGGAGCGTAGAAGTAGCTCGAATACGGATAGGCGTAGTAGCCGTAGCTCGGCACGCCGTTCCAGTAGAATCCGGGACGATACGTGTAGTAGCGGTAATACGGACGCACGTAGCCGTAATTCGGATGCGTGTAGAATCCGTAGCGGCGCGGATACCCGTAAACGTGCCACCGCACCGGCGTCACCGCCGAGTGGACGTTCGCCGAAGCCGTCACGTACGGAATTGCCGACAAGTTTGCGGCGGCACTCTGGGCAACGGCCGCGGTTGTGCCGACGGCCAGAAAGCCCGCAAAGATCAGAGTTAATATCGCCAATCGCATAACGCACCTCCTCTCGCGGCCGCAGCCGCAGAAGAATCACTTTCACCTGGTGACAAGACGTCGGCGGCCGTAATTCCGGCTGCCGACACGAATCGTGTTTCCTCGGCTCATGCCGAATTGATGTCCTCCGCTTCGAGGACGCGGACAAGCTCGGTGGGGTCGACCGGTTTGGCCAGCACGCGGTCTGCGCCGGCTTGCACGGCCTGGTGTACCGTCTCGACGTTTGCCGTGCCCGTGATGAACACATGGCGGGCGTTGGGCTGCGCCTCGCGGACGCGGCGGCAGACTTCCGCCCCGTCCAGGCCGGGCTTGCGATAGTCGAAAACGACGGCATCGTACGTGTTGCTCCGTGCGAACTCCAACGCCTTCGAGCCGATCCACGCCTGATCCGTCCGCCAGGGTTTTGCTGAGAGGATTTTCGCCAGGTACGTGCACGCCTCTTCATCGTCGGCGACGACGAGGATGTTGATCGTTGCTGTCATGATTGAATCTCCGCCACTCAAGCCGCCCTTCACATTTACCGCCGCCGTGGTCAAGACACTTAGCCACGACAAGAGCGGGACGAGCAGTTCTTCGGCGCGGGCGGGAGCCGCCGTGCGGCCGATTTCGCCGCCGGACGCTTGCGCCTCCGGCCCTTGCCCCCTTTCGCCCCGCGCTCGGCCTCTATTGACTTTTATGCAGCGGCTCTCCGCGAGGCAAGACACCCGATAGAATCATGATAGGATTCGGCGTCGCGGCGAAGGTCGCAACGTCCATTGTGGGCGGGGCAGTGCCCCCGAGACGGCGGCCGCCAAAAACCGACGAAATTTCTGATCTCGACAACCGCCGCCGCGAAGGGCATCATAAGAGGCGGTAACTCACAGGCAATCAGGTGATCGAATGAGCAAACGCACGCTATTGAGTTGGAGCAGCGGCAAGGACAGCGCCTGGGCGCTGCACCTGCTGCGGCAAGACCCCGAAATCGAACTGGCCGGGCTGTTCACGACCGTCAACGCCGAACGCCAGCGCGTGGCCATGCACGCGGTCCGCTTGCGGCTGCTCGAACTTCAGGCCGAGGCCGTCGGCCTGCCGCTGGAGCTGCTCGAAATCCCCGAGCCGTGCAGCAACGAACAGTACGAGGCGGTCATGCGGCGGTTCATCGACGACGCGATCGTTCGCGGCGTCGAGTGCATGGCCTTCGGCGACCTCTTCTTGCAGGACATCCGCCAGTACCGCGAGAAGCAATTGCTGCCGACGGGCATCTCGCCGCTCTTCCCGTTGTGGAACAGGCCGACGCATGAACTGGCCGCCGAGATGCTCGCCGGCGGCCTGCGGGCGATCGTCACCTGCGTCGATCCCCGCAAACTGCCGCGCGAACTGCGCCGGTCGCCAATGGTCGCAGGCGTTTCTCGACGGCCTGCCCCCAGCGTCGATCCCTGCGCGAGAACGGCGAGTTTCACACGGTGGTCGTCGACGGCCCGATGTTTCGCCGGCCGATTCCCGTCAGACGTCGGCGAGACGGTCGAACACGACGGCTTCGTCTTCGCCGACGTTGTGCCGGTGGAGTGAACTTCACTTCGCACTGTTGGGCGGTGCGCCCTTCGCTCGAAGCTTCTCCAGGTGCGATAAGACGGCGTCGAGGTTGTGTCTCGCCTCGGCGAAATCGGGGCGGATCGCCAGCGCCTGGCGATACTCGGCCACCGCCTCGTCGTAGCGGCGAAGCGCGAGCAGGGCGTTGCCGAGGTTGCAGCGGGCGCCGGCGTAATCGGGCCGGATCGCCAGCGCCTTCTCGTATTCGGCGATCGCCTCTTCCGTCCGGCCGGCGGCAGCCAACGCCACGCCGAGATTGCAGCGGGCCTCGGCGTAGTAGGGCTGCAGATCCAACGCCTCGCGATATTCGGCCATCGCCTGGGGCAACTGCTTGCGGGCCATAAGGACAATGCCGAGATTGTAATGGGCCTCGGCATAGGCCGGCTTGATCGCCAAGGCCGCGTGGTATTCCGCCATCCCTTCGTCCGGCCGACCGAGATGGACCAAAGCCTCGCCGCGATTCAGATGGGTGGCTTCGTAATCGGGTTTGATTTTCAGCGCATTGTCGTAGCATTTCAGTGCGTCGTCGAAGTCCCCACGTTCGGCAAGCGTCGTGCCGAGATTGTGGTAGGCCATCCAGCAATCGGGATTCGCCTCGATCGTCGTGGCGTAGAGCTGAATGACGTCGTAGTAGTCCCAGCACTGTTTCCAGGTGAGCGTTGCCAAGACCATCAACAGCGGGGCACACAGGCAATAGGCCGGCCACCGTCCCCAGAGCCGCCATCGGGCCAATAGCATCGCAACGCCGGCCGACGCCAGCGCGATGATTCCCAAGCCGGCCAAATACTGAAAATGGTCGGCCACGAACGAGAAGATAAAGGGATAGACGTTGCAGAAACCGAGGCCGGGGAACAAGGTCCCAATGAAGAACAACAGCGCCGCCAGCGGACCGCGCCAACGCCGTCGAACGGCCCACAGCCCCGTGACCAGCAACAGCGCGGCAACGGGAAACAGATATTGCCACCACACCGCCTGGCTGACGTGCCACCGCGGATAGATGAAGATCAAGTCGGCGGGCCAGACGAGCTTGCCGAGGTAGAACCAGATCGCGCGGCCGGCGATAAGGCATCGTTCGATGATCGTGAAATCGAAGGCCGCCCCTTCGGCGCCGCCGAGGATGCGTTCGACCAGGGCGGTGACCACGCCGGCGGCCGCGCCGAGGACGAAGAAGGGGAGAAGCGGCAGGACGTCGCGCCGCCACGACAATCGCCCCCGTTGCCACCAGAAGACCACCAGCAACGCCGCCGGCAACGTCGCCGTCACCGTCTTGCTCAACAGCCCGAGCACGAACAGGCCCAGAGCCAGAAAGTACCAAGGGATCTTCCGGCCCTGGTCGAAGCGAAGATAGACCAGGGCGGCGGATAGATAGAACACGGCCGATAGCGTGTTCTTCAGTTCCGTGATCCAGGCGACCGACTCGACCTCGACCGGGTGCAGCGCGAAAATCGCCGCCGCCAGGTACGCGCCGGGCACTTTCAACCGCTTCAGAATCACCGCCACCAGCAGGGCCGCCAAGACGTGCAGCGAGATGTTGACGAGATGGTAGCCGAGCGTCGCCTTGCCCCAAAGCCTATACTCCAGCCAGAACGCGCTGTGTACCAAGGGGTAGTATTGCTGCGTGGCCTTCACGTCGAACCAGATCCGGTACAGCCCGTTCCACGATTGCAGGTCGGGCCGGACGTGCGCGTCGTCGTCCCAGATGAACCCCCCGTGCCAAGCCGGCTGATAGGCCGCGAAAACCGCCGCCGCCAAGGCCATCGCGGCCAAGCAGCCCTTCCATCGCAAAAACCAAGCAGCGATGGCGGGAGAATCGCCGGGCCGATCGCTCGCGGGGCTGCCGGGCCGCTCCGGGGCGTCCTTCGGCGATCTGTGCTTGCGTTGCTTCATCGGCCCGGCGCTGTTGCGGAGGTTTTGGAGTGCAGGCCAATCTGTATTGTCCGCAATGGCCGCGCGAACGTCAACGTGCGGCGTCACCTGGGCAGGGCCAATCAACAGGTCAAGAAAAGCAACAGTCCGGGCGACCCTTGATGGGCCGACGCCGGACTGTTTCCCCCCCTGGGAATACGTAATAGCGCGAACACAAGCCAGTTCAGAACCTCATCATCGGTCTTTCGCCGCCACGCACTTTGGAAAACTTTGCCGGTTGGGCGGAGATGTACGAAATGGTCGTTCGTGGCGAGCATCGACCGCCAGAGAGTCGCTGTCGTCTGAACGCCCCGCGACTGCGGTCGCCGCGGGCGGAGTTCGCCCCTGTCTTCGCCCCCACGACCCTGCTCGCGGGGCGTTTGCCGGCGCGACGTAATCGCTCTGGATGGTGAAGGCCAGCGAAGTTGGCCGTCGCGCATTCGCCGCGGAGCATCGGCAGGTCACGGCGGGCAAGCCCGCCGGCTAAACTGACTTCCCGTTTTCTCCCTAACGCCCCAGCTTAACACTTGTCGTCGATTGGACTAATAAACTGTAGCGATTACGCCGATTTTCAGGGTGACTTGGCTCTCCGTGCGCGCTTGGGGTAATCGGCGGCAGGAGTCATCTTCTCGGCGCGATGCCGAACCAAGAAAGGATCAATCCGCGATGAGTAAATCGAGCCAACTCGTCCAGCTCCGTCACGAGATCGCCATTCCTGTGGGGCGTATTGGGGTCCGTCGGATTCTACGGCCTGATCTGATGCCATCCCGCCGGACGTGCCGGGCATGACGTTTGTCCTGCGGTACTTCACCCACCATCCGGTCGAGTACATGCTGACGGTGATGTTCTCGGTCGGGCTGGCGGCGCTGATCGTCAAGGTCTTCGACATCGCCGCGCAGCGAGCGGGGCTTACGCGTTCCGCGCTTGGGCCGGCGTCGATCGCGCCGCAGTCGAGCGAAGAGCAGCGCGGAGCTGCTGGCGAGGCTCGACGAGCTTCCCCGCCGTCGCCAAGGCGAATACTACGTCGCCCGCCTGCGTGCGGCGCTTGCAGCATGTCCGGCGGCACGGCTCGGCCGAGACGCTCGATGACGAATTGAAGTACCTCTCCGACATCGACGCCGGCCGCCTGCACACCGGCTATGGACTGTTCCGCGTCATCGTCTGGGCGATCCCGATCCTCGGCTTTCTGGGCACGGTGATCGGCATCACGATGGCGCTGAACGCGTCGACTTGCAGGCGCCCGACAAGTCGATGCTGCAAGTGCTCAACGGGCTGGGCTTGAAGTTCGACACGACGGCGCTGGCCCTGGCGCTTTCGATGGTTTTGATGTTTGTCCACTTCTGCGTGGAGCAGGCGGAGTACGGACTGCTGGATCAGGTGGACCGCCGAGTGCAGGACGAATTGGAGGGCCGATTCGCCGCCGCGACGGCAAGCCCTGCCGGCGCCGACGGCCAATTGGTCGCCGTTCGGCGGATGGCCGAGGCGATGATGCAGGCGACCGACGTCGTTGGTGCGGCGCCAGGCCGAACTTTGGCAGGGCGTCGGTCGATTCGGCCGCCCGGCACTGGGCCAAGATGTCGGAGACCGCGGCCGGACACGTTCAGACAGCGATGTCGGCGGCCACCGGCGAATCTGGCGCGACAGAGCGACGTGCTCCAGCGGGCGGTCGAGGCCGCCGGCGAAGTCACCCGGCTGAAGACGCCCTGAACCGCAACCTCGCCGCACTGGCCGGCGCCAAACATTTTGAGCAAACCGTTCTGAGTCTGGCGGCGGCTGTCAACATGCTCAGCGCTCGGCTGGCCGAAACGCCGAACGCTCCGATCCGTCTGGAACCCACGCGACGCCCGGCTCACGCGGCATGAAATTCACACTGCGACCTCAACGCCGACTCGCCGCTCGAACGGGGCCTGAGCATTTCGCTGTTCCCGTTCCTGGCGGTATTGATCTGCACGATGGGCGCCCTGGTGCCGCTGCTGCTGGCCATGATGCACACCGCGCGGCTTCAGGCCGAAGCCGCCGCCGTGGCCAAAGCGACCGAAGCAAGCCGCCAAGCACAACGTCGAACTGCAAACGCAATCGGGAAGACGTGCAATGGCGAATCGAGCAGCTGAAAAACGTCCCGCAAGCGGGCCCAGTCGCAGTTGGCCGACGCACGGCTCGAATTGGGCCATCTCGAAGACCACTCGCGGCGACTGCGGGCGAGCTCGAACGATACAGGGAACACGATCGCCGATCTCGAAAACGTCGAAAAGCGCCGACAGCCAAAAGCACGGCCAATCGGAAGCGGAATTGCAGCAGCTCCGTCGAGCAGATCGCCGCGGCCCGGCAGCAGGTCGACGCAGGCTGCGCAAGGACGCCGCCGACCGGCCGCGCTCCTATGCCGTGGTTCCCTACGAGGGGCCGAACCAAACCCGCCGCCGGCCGATCTACCTCGAATGCCGCGCCGACGCCGTCGTGATGCAGCCCGAGGGCATCCGACTGACCGAGGCCGATTTCGAGGGACCGATGGGCCCCGGCAATCCGCTGGCGGCCGCATTGCGGGCGGCACGCGAACACCTGTTGGCCGAACGCCAGTTCGATCCGCAGGCGGGCGAGCCCTATCCGCTGCTGCTGGTTCGGCCGGAAGGAATTGGCGCCTACTATGCGGCCCGCGAGGCGATGAAGTCGTGGGGATGCGATTTCGGCTACGAATTGATCGGCGACGATTGGAAACTCGCCTACCCGCCCCGATCCGCGGTTGGCCGAGGTTGTGCGCCGAGGCGATCGGCTCGGCACGAATCAACCAGGCGCGGCTGATCGCGGCCGCGCCGCGACAATATGCTTCGCGATCGAGAGGCGACCTATCGGGCATCGGCCCGACGGCGGATTCGTCCGCGACGAGAGCGGCTTCAGACGATGATGACGGCGGTTATCGCCCCGCCGACGCCGCCGGCGCGGTCGGACACAACGGCGGCGGCGATGGCAATCGAGGGAAACGGCACGGCGGTCACGGCAGCGGTGGCTACGGTCGGCCGGGAACCGGAACGGCAGCAATATAATCCCTATGCCGTCGCTGCCCGAACGCCGACGAGTCCGGAGGCGTGCAGGCTTGCCCGGAAGCTCCAAGGGGCCGGCGGCGCCGCTGACGGCAACGCGGTCGGAGTTAGCGGCAGGTCGCGGAGCTGGCGGCAGTGGAACTGGCGGCAGCGGAAGTGCTGGCGGCAGTGGAGCGGCGGCGGTGGGATCGGCGGCGGTAGACGGGTTGGCACGCAGTGGAGTGGGCACCGTGGAGCTGGCGGCGGTGGAATCGGGGGGCAGCGGAAGTCGGCGGGGGCAGTGTTGTCGGCGGAAGCGGTAGTAGGAAAGTGGCGATGGAAATGGCAGCGAGTCAGCGGAATGGCGATTCCGTCGGTACGGACGTCTCCCCGAACCCGATGCGCGGCGGCGGGGAGCGGAAACGCCTCTATCCTTATGTCACCGTGCCGCAACGCACGGAGACCCCGGACACTGGCAGCGGCGGCGCGACCTTCCGGCTCCCATGCCGCTACCTCTGGCGGCTCATGCCCGGTGCCGTCTCAGTGTCCCAATGGTGGGCAAAACAAGGGGCCAGCCATCGAGCGTCCCGAGGGCTACGTTGTCGGCCAGCCTGCTCGCGAGGCATCGACACGGGCCGACGTCCAACAATTCGCAGCAGCCGTCCGAAGGAGCGCGTGGCACACGTTCTGCGGCCCGGCGAATGGGAGCCGACGCCCGAGCCTCCGCCGAAGCCCCGCGACGACAAGAAGGACGACGACAGAAGAAGCATCACAAACCGCCGAAAAGCCTGGCCGAGCAACGCGGCGAGGACTGGGGGCTGCGCGACGCCGCCCGCGGTTCGGTCGGCGTTACCCGGCCGATCCGCATCGAGTGTTATGCCGACCGGCTCGTGGTCGTTTCCGACCGCAGTCCGGCCGACAGCAAGGTCGTTCCGCTGGGCCCGCGCACACCGCGTCGTCGATCGACACGTTCATTTCGGCGATTTGGGAGCACATCGAGGGCTGGGGAATCGCCGGCCGCGGCATGTATTGGCGCCCCGTGCTGCAGGTCCGGGTCGCCACCGGGCGGCGAAGAGCGTTTTGCCGATCTGTCGGCTTTGCTCGACGGCAGCGGGCTGACGGTGAAGAGGAAGTAGTGAAAATGATGAATGCGGAATGATGAGATGAATTGCCGATCCTGACAACTGCGGCATAACATTCATCACTCATCGCTAATCCTTCATTTTTCATTTTCCATTTTTCATTCATCATTCATCACATCATTATCCATTCTCCCATGCCCCGTCCCATTCCACAACATGGCGAGCCGGTCAACGGCGATTCCTTCCTGGACATCGTGGCCAGCGTCGTGAGCATCATGATTATCATGGTGGTGATGGTGGGCATGAGGATCAAGAACGCGCCGGTGACGGTGGCGATTCCGTCCAATCCCGCCATGACGGAATTGGAGAAGGACGTGGCCACGGAGCAGATCGCTTCGGGGCGACGTGCTTCAAGACTAGGCGAACGAGACGCGCCAGTTGCAGCAAGAGGTCGCCCGCCGCGGCCTGCAACGCGACGTGCTGGCCACGATGGTCACGGCCGTGGAGCAAGAAGATTCAAGAGCGTCGGCAAGAAGCTCGACGCCGCCAAGCAGGCCGACTTCGACCTCGCCCGCGGCCTGTCGGAAGCGAAGTTCCAACTCGATCAGCTCGATCGGCAGCGTGAACGAGGCGGCCGAGGCCGCCGCGGCGCCGGTCGTCGTCGAGAGCTATCCCACGCCGATCAGCCGCGCGGTGGACGGGCCCGAGGCGCATCTGCTGATTTCCAACGGCCGCGTCCTGTTCGTGCCGTTGCAGGCGCTGTTGGAGGAATTCCAATCGCAAGCGAAGCGGCAAGTCTACAAGCTGGCCGACCAGCCGGAGTTGACCGACACGGTCGGGCCGATCGAAGGCTTTCCGGCTTCGCTACACGCTGGAGCGTCACGACGTTTCGCCCGAGGAGATGCGGATGACCGGCCGCGGCGGCAGCTACGCTCGGCCTGAAGCGCTGGTCGCTGGTGCCCACCGCGAACGACCTGGGCGAGCCGGTGCGATTGGCGCTCGAGCAGGGCTCCGACTTCCGCCAGAACGCTGGCCAAAATCCTGCCGGGCCGAACGACGATCACCATTTGGGTCTATCCCGACGGCTTCGACGCCTTTCGCGAAGATCCGCAAGGAGTTGTACCGTCTCGGCTACACGATTGCCGCCCGCCCCTTGCCGATGGGCGAGCCGATCGCCGGCTCGCCGAACGGCAGCAAATCGGCGGCGCAGTAGAGGGATTGACCAAGCGGCGGATTCGCGTGTAAGCTTGAAGCGGAGGATACAATATGTTTGACCGCATCGAAATCGAACCGCGTCGTTGCGGCGGAACGCCGGTAATCAAGGGCACACGCATTCCCGTTGCCGTCCTTCTCGACCAGCTTGCCGCGGGCGAAAGCTGGGATTCTCTTCTCACCGGCTACCCAGGGCTGGCCCGCGAAGACATTCGAGCGGCCATTCTCTTTGCCAAGGCATCGGTGGAGCACACAGAGATCATCTCGGCTGGCGTAGAATGATCGGCAATGAAGCTCTATCTGGACCAGATGTTCCGGCTCGATCTGGCAGATGCCCTTCGATTGCAGGGGCACGACGTTTTGTGCACTCCGAGGCGGGCCAGGCGAAAGCGGACGATGCAGAAATCCTCCAAAAGGCAATCCAGGAACGCCGAAATTCTCGTCACGATGGACGAGCATTTCGGTCACTGGGCCGTTCTGCCACTCCACGAGCATCCGGGCGTAATCCGCATCAAGGCCCATCCAGCCACCACAGCAAACGTAGCAAGACTGCTGTCTGCCTTCCTGGCGTCGCACTATGGGGAAAAACTCCAAGATCATCTGGTGATTCTCTCGCCCCGCGCTGAACGCTGGATTCGGACCAGCGAAGACTGACGCTTCCTGCCGAAAATGCTCCTCGCCGCGATGTTGTCGTATCGCCGTCCGACTGTCGCGCACCGGCGAACCGATCGCCCGCTCGCCGAACGGCAGCAAATCGGCGCCGCAGTAGCGGACTTGACTTCTCGTTCCGCCAAGTATATACTTATTATGTGTACACAGTGTATGTGCGAAAGCCAAAGTCATGAAGAACATCACCCTCTCAGCCGACGAACGCCTGATCGCCGACGCCCGTGCTTACGCCCAGGCCCACAATACCACGCTGAATGACCTGATTCGTGACTACCTCACGGTCTTGGCGAGCCCTCGCGATCCCAAAGAAGTGGCAGAAGAATTTAGACGTGAAGCACTTGAGCAGTCCGGCTGTTCGGAAGAGGGCTGGCGCTTCAATCGGGAAGAAATCCATAAGCGCGGGAGTTGGATGTGAACAAGGTATTCCTGGATACGAATATCCTGGTTTACGCCAATGACCATCGGGATCGGCGAAAGCAAGCGACGGCCACGAACCTCCTGGCGGATTGTATCGCCCAACAGTGTGGAGTTATCTCAACCCAGGTGTTGCAGGAATATGCCTCTGTTGCAACTTACAAGCTGCACCAGGACACCGAGACCGTCATCCGGCGTTTGCTCCAATTCGAATCACTGGAGGTCGTGCAGCTTACTCCGGCGCTGATTCGTCGCGGCTTGGAACTTCATGCGCGGCACGGCATCCACTTCTGGCACGCCTCAATCGTGGCTGCGGCCGAGTTGGCGCGGTGCACGCGCTTGTGGTCGGAGGATTTCTCGCCTGACTCGGTCTACGGGATGCTGCGGGTGGAGAACCCCTTGGCGATGGCGAACTGATTCGACGCAGCGCTCCCTGAATAGGGCCACTGCAGTGCCGGCGCCCTAGGCACGCCCTAATTGACGGAAGAATCGCCTTGCGTTGACGTTGGCATCATCATAGCAATACTCGACTTCCAGACGGCCCTGCCGGACATGGATCCAAGGACTGACGTCGGCGCCCCTCGGCAACGCACGCGGTGTGAACAGCTCTGCATCCTTGATGCCGACGGACCAGCCGGGTTGGTTGGTCCAGTTCGTGAACGTCGAAATTGCTCTGCCGTCGTCGAGTTCCATTCTGAGTTCGGGAAGACGGCCCAAGATCTCCACGCTCGCGGTTCTCTTGCCGATCAACGAATTGAGCAGCGTGTCAATTCGACGGTCGGAGAATCCGCTCCCGAAGTGAATGGAGCGTGGTCTTTCCACTCGCCAGTCCGACTCAATCATGAAACAGATCTGTCCATGGCAGGTGCGCAACGGCTTTGAGCGGCTCGGCACTGCCAGGGTTTCGCGACTCAAGCGGCCCAGGTCCAAAAGCAGACAAACTCCAGCGCCTCGCTTCGCGCGAGTGATTCGCAGTCCCTTGCAGATTCGGAATACCGTGTTGCCCTGCTCAATGGTCAGCGACTCGTTGAATGTGGCCATTAAGGCGTCCTAGTCGACGATCCCCAGTGCTTTTCGTATGTCAGAACACCCACTGCCGCCCGCCGGCTGGATGTGTGACCTGAATCTGCGGCCTCGGCTCGCCCGGGAGAAGTTGGAACGTCAGGCCGACCGTTCGGCTTTCGAGCACATCGGGGGTTGCCGGCGTGGATTGGCCCACCTTGCTCAGTTGGCCGTTCTCGTGGCGATAGAGTTCAAGCGACCAGGGATCGCGATCGACGATGAGCAATTCGACGACGCCGATGCTGCTGTAGAAAGGGATTTTTTCGCGGGTGCGCTCGCCGGGGCTGATAATTTCAATGAGGAAATCGGCCGCCCCTTGCCAGTGGGTGCCGCGATCGATCGCCCGACCGCTGTGCAGAAAAACCGCCACATCGGGCTCGCGGAAGTTCCGGTCCCAGCCCTCATTCCGATCGCTCAAATTTACGCCCGAGAACACGTCGCCCAGATCCTTCGCCTCCACGGCCTCGCTCAGGATCACGCACAACTTGTTTACCAGCCGCTGATGTTCGTTGCTCGGCAACGGTGTCACGATATAGACTCCTTCCCAGACTTCGTCGTATTTGTCGCCGTCCGTGCCCACGCGCGAGGCTAGGACTTGTTCTTCGACATACGGATCAAACACGAGGATGGCCATCACAAGCTCCTTTGCTTCCCCTTTTTCCTTTTCCCTTCCCATTATCACCTACGGTTGGGGGTGCGGCAACCCAAGACGCCCGCCTTTTCAGCACCCCCCTGGGCGGATATGATAGTGCATTCGGTCATAAACCTTCGCGGCGGGCAAGCCCGCCGGCTAAACGAACGTGAAATCATGAAAACCGACGAACTCCGCGAAAAATACCTGGCCTTCTTCGAGTCAAAAGGCTGCACGCGGCGGCCCAGCGACGTGCTGGTGCCGCGCTGGGATCCCTCGGTGCTGTTCACGCCCGCCGGCATGAACCAGTTCAAGGACCATTTCCTCGGCCGCGACCAGGGTCGATTTCACCCGGGCGACGACTTGCCAAAAATGCCTCCGCACCGGCGACATCGACAACGTGGGGCGAACCGCCTACCATCACACCTTCTTCGAGATGCTCGGCAATTTCAGCTTCGGCGACTATTTCAAGCGCGACGCCATCCGCTGGGCATGGGAGTTTCTGACGCATAAGAAGTGGCTTCATCTGCCCCCCGACAGACTCTCGGTGACGATCTACCTCGACGACGACGAGGCGGCCGACGTTTGGCTCGACGAGATCAAGCTGCCGCCCGAGCGGCTGCAACGCCTGGGCGAGGACGAGAACTTCTGGCCGGCCAACGCGCCGAGCCAGGGTCCCGACGGCGTATGCGGCCCGTGCAGCGAAATCTACTGCCAAACCCCCTTCGGCCAGGTCGAAATCTGGAACCTCGTCTTCACCCAGTTCAACCGCGTCGGCGACCCGCCCGGCAACCTGCGGCCGCTGCCGAGCAAGAACATCGACACCGGCATGGGGCTGGAGCGCACCGCCGCAGTGATGCAGGGGGTCGAAACGAACTTCCACATTGACATCCTCCGCCCGCTGGTCGAAAGGGCGGGCGAAATCTGCGGCGTGCGCTACAATCCCGCCGACGAGAACGGCCGCCGCCTGCGCCGCATCGCCGACCACGTCCGCGCCTGCACGTTCGCCGTTCACGAAAACGTCTACCCCGGCAATAAGAAGCAGGGCTACGTCATTCGGCGGCTGCTGCGGCGTGCGGTGCTCGACGGCCATCAGATGGGCGTCCGCGAGCCTTTCTTGCACAAACTGGTGGACACGGTCGCCGAACTGATGAAAAACCCCTATCCCGAGCTTGGCGAAACGCTGCCCGCGGTCTCCGACGTGATCGAGAAGGAGGAGGCCAACTTCCTGGCCACGCTCGACAGCGGGCTGGACCGCATCGAACGCATCTTCACCGAGATGAAATCGCAGCACCGCGGCATCGTCTCCGGGGCCGAGGCCGCCGACATGTTCCAAACCCACGGTTTTCCGCCCGAACTGTTCGAGACGTTGGCCGCCGAACGCAACCTGGCCTTCGATTGGAAGGGCTTTCGCGAAGAGATGGAGAAGCACGGCATCGAGTCGGGCGGCGGCCAGAAGGTCGAGCTGTTCCGCCACGACCCGCTGGAAGGGCTGAAAAAGGCCCTGCACGGCAGCCGCTTCCTCGGCTACGAAGCCCTCGACGTGGCCGACGCCAAGGTGGTCGGCATCATCGCCAACGATCAACTCTGCGACCGGATCGACGAGGTGGACCACGAGCAGCCGATTGTCGTGGTGCTCGACAAGACCCCCTTCTACGGCGAGATGGGCGGCCAGGTGGGCGATCATGGCGAGATCGTCGCCCCCGGCTTTCACTTCGAGGTGATCGACGCGCAGATCGACGGCGGCTTCACCCTGCATCGCGGCCACCTCCGCGAAGGCTGCATCGAACTCGGCGCCACCGTCACCGCGCGGGTCGATCGTGAACACCGCCAGGGCATCAGCCGCGCGCACACCGCCACGCACCTGCTCCACCACGCCCTGCAAAAGTACCTCGGTTCCCACGCCCTGCAACAGGGCTCGAAGGTCGATTGCGACTGGCTGCGGTTCGATTTCGCCAATCCGTCGGCCGTCAGCGACGAGCAACTGGTTCAGATCGAGAACGAGGTGAACGAGAAGATCTTGGCCGGCGAGCCGGTCGGCCACGTCGAGATGCCGCTGACCGAGGCCCGCACCACCGGGGCGACGATGCTCTTCGGCGAGAAGTATTGCGACGTGGTCCGCGTCGTCTCGGTCGGCGATTTCAGCAAGGAACTGTGCGGCGGCACGCACCTGGACAACAGTGCGCAGGTGGGCATCTTCAAGATCATCGGCGAGGAGAGCGTGGCGGCGGGCACGCGACGCATTACCGCCTTGACCGGCCGCGGCGCGATGGACAGCATTCGCAAGGTTCAGACGATCGTTCGCCAGGCAGCGGGCTTGCTCAAGGTGCCGCCCGACGAATTGCCCGACCGCGTCGAAACGCTGGGCAAGGAGCTGCGGCAACTAAGAAAGCAGGCGACGGCAGGGCCCAGGAGCGGCCCCTCGGTCGATCAACTGATCGCCGACGCAGCCGACATGGGCGGCGTGAAGGTGGTGATCGCCGAAGTGCCCGGCGGACCGAACGAGTTGCGGCAGGCGATCGACCAGCTTCGCCGCAAGGCCGCGCCGGTGGCGGTGCTGCTGGCCAATCGCCAGGATGAGGGGCAAAAGGTGACGCTGATCGCCGGCCTCAGCCGCGATCTGGTCAGCCGCGGCCTGGACGCAGTGGCGTGGGTCAAAGCGGCGGCGGCAGTGGTGGACGGGGGTGGCGGCGGACGGCCCGATATGGCCCAAGCCGGCGGCAAGCTGCCGCACCAACTTCCCGCCGCCCTGGAGGCCGCCCGCGCTGAGATTGAGAAGCTGCTTGCCGCTTCGTAGCAGAATAGGACGTCACTGACGAACCAGGTCGCCGGTTTCGCCCATTTTTACACGGGAAGCCGCCGCCTATTCCAAATTGTGTTGACCGGTGCCGTAGCATGGAATAAGGCGGATGGCGACGGTATCATATTCATCGGGAATGTCCGCAGGGTGGTCCTGCCTTAATGGGATCCGGTTGTGTCTATATTGAGGACGGAGGTGTGTCGATGAGGAAGCTGGGACTATTGATGCTTCTGCTGTGCGTCGGATTGTTTTTGACGGGCTGCCCACAGACGCCAAACAAGCCGGCCAAGAAGGCTAACGCGGAGAAGGCCGCTCAAGAAAAGGCCGCGGCCGACAAGAAGGCCGCCGAGGAGAAGGCCGCCGAGGAGAAGGCCGCCAAGGCTGCCGAGGAGAAGGCCGCTGAGGAGAAGGCTGCCAAGGAAGCCGCCGAGGAGAAGGCCTCCGAAGAGAAGGCCGCCAAGGAGGCCGAAGAGAAGGCTGCCAAGGAGGCCGAAGAGAAGGCTGCCAAGGAAGCCGCCGAGAAGAAGGCTGCCGAAGAGAAGGCTGCCAAGGAAGCCGAAGAGAAGGCTGCTGAGGAGAAGGCCGCCAAGGAGGCCGAAGAGAAGAAGGCTGCTGAAGAGAAGGCCGCCAAGGAAGCCGCCGAAAAGAAGGCTGCCGACCAAAAGAAGAAGTAGCCGCCGGCAAGTTGGGCGGATCAAGTTCAATTCACCGCGACAGCGCAGTGCCGCTCATGCCAAGCTGAGCGGCGGTTGTGCTGTCGCGGTTTCTTCGTCCGCGATTCATTCCTTTGGTCCGTCCTTCTGCAGTTTCCCTTCTTTCCGAGTTCGCAGTCTCTTGATGCTTTCGGCGGCAGGGAGATTCTCGGGCATGGTGCCCCCGAGTTCCTTGATCGTTTGGCGGACTTTCTTGCCGACGTCATAATGTACTTGGTTCGCTCTAGCCTTTCCCTTGATCCCTTCCCGTCGCAGTTTCTCCTCGGTCTGGGTGGCACGAAAGAGATTGGCAGCCAACTCGGTGCTGCCCATGTGAACGAGTATTTGTTGGCTCTTCTTCAGCTCCTTCCGCCGGTGAATTTCCTGCGCATCCAGGCCACCGTACAGTCCCATGTAGCCGTGGTTCTGGAAAATGGCGTAATCCATCGGCTGAATCACTCCGGCGTCTCTCGCGGCACCGGCAAGTTTCACGTTATGGAGCTTCATTTCCTCCCGCAGGAGTAGGCGGCGATCATCTTCCGTGGCCTGATCCGTCAATTCTTGACGGCGGGTCTGAACGGCAAAATAGGTTTGTCCCAACGCAACGATTTCCTTCGAGGGGTCGGCATTCTGAACGACAAGATAGCAGGCATACCTCGACAGGAGGGTGGTCGGAACAGGCCGCCTGCCTCCTTTGCCGATTTCGATCATATCGGTGACTTCAACGAAATGATCCTCGATGCGTTGCCCGCTATTAAAACAGGCCATTCTGGCCTTCTGAATAACCTGTTCAAAATTGCGGTAGTCGCCGTAGTCGAGAATCCGTGCGAAGTCTCGACTGGACCAAAACTCCCGCCCCGCTTCATTCGTGCGGCGGATAAGCTCGAAAGGCGACTGATGTCCCTCGGACGGGGACGGCTGAAGTTCTTTGACCATCGGATTGCTTCCTTTCACCGAGTAGTTTGCTGTTACTCTCGCATGACCCCGACGAATACTTTACGAGGCCACCGGCTGATTCGCTTCGCCGGACACGAAATGGTCGCGATAGGTCGCTTGGGACATGTTTTTCATCATCAGGCGCTTTCTGCGTTTCATGAAGCCGTCAAAGATATGAAATGACTCGATGGCGCTATGGTCGTCGCGAGCCACCACTGCCATGCAATTCGTTCTTCCACCAAATTGTCCCGTAAACCGATCTTGGGCTTCTTTGAGGATCCGCACGCTCTCTTTCGTGTCGGCATCCAACCATCCACGCAGCTTTTCATGTACGCTGCCGATGCCTGCGACGTAATCTCGCACAAGTGGTCTAAGATCGACCTTCTCGCCAATCGCCTTGAGTTCTTTGAGAACAGACGCCTTGAATTTGCCCGCTTCCTCAATCGCGTCTACCTTCAGAAGGGGAACGCAAACGTATTCTCCAGGCTTTGCCCCGTTGCTTTCGTCCCGAGGGCCATAGATGAGTGCACGAACCGGCAGATCCCGGTGTTGCACGTGATTTCGCAGAGCGTCGAGAACACGGTAGCCAAGGTTCGCATCGTACACCGAGGAGAACGCTTTCTTCAAGTTGTCTTGAACCCCGGACTTCTCGCTCACTTCATGCTTCACTTGATCGATGTAGAGGCGACACGCAGACAACATGTTGACAAGTCGCCGATTGATCGTTTGTACATCATCGACCAGCAACGACCAATCGACATGGCGAAAAAGCATGTGCCGCATGGTAAGGTGCAGTAACGTCTCCTCAAACTCGGCATAGTCTTCTACAACGAGATCGAATTTCTCTTCAACTCTCAGCGCCTTGAGACAATCGGCTTTCGCCTGTTTCAGCCTCTCGAATTCGTCCGGAGAGATGTCAATGAACCTCTCGAGGCTTGATACGACGTTTGTTATTCCGTACTTCATTGGGAGAGAAGAAAGGATAGACAAACGGGACGCATTTTCACTTCTATTGAAACGTGTGTTCCTCCCCCGGGAACTTCCCTTCGCGGACTTCGTCGCGATAGCAGCCGACGGCGTCGGTTACTGCCTTCTTCAAATCGGCGTAGGCCTTGACGTGCCGCGGCATGTAGCCGGCGTTCAATCCGAGCAGGTCGTGCAGCACGAGCACTTGGCCGTCGCAGTCGGCCCCCGCGCCGATGCCGATGGTGGGAATCCGCACCGCGGCGGTGATCCGCGCGGCGGTGGCGGCGGGAATGCACTCCAACACGATGGCGAACGCCCCGGAAATCTCGGCCGCCTGGGCGTCGGCCAGCAGTTGCCGCTCGTCGCGCTGCACGCGGTAGCCGCCGAGCTGGTGGATGCTCTGCGGACGCAATCCACAATGGGCCATCACCGGGACGCCCGCCGAAACCAGCGCCGAAATCACCTCGGTCTGCTCGACGCCCCCTTCGATCTTCACCGCCTGACAGCGGGTCTCCTTGAGGATGCGGCCGGCGTTCTCGATGGCCTTGTACGGTCCCAAATGGAAGCTGGGAAATGGCATATCGACAATCACCAGGGCGTGCCGCACCGCCCGGCCCACCATCTCGGCGTGGTAGATCATCTCCTCCAGCGTTACCGGCAAGGTGGTGCCGTGTCCCTGCACGACCATCGAGAGGCTGTCGCCGACGAGAATCCCCTCGATGCCGGCCGCATCAACGAGGCCGGCCAGGGCGTAGTCGTAGGCGGTCAGCATGGTGATTTTGCGGCCCGCCGCCTTCATGGCGGTGAATTGGGGAACGGTAATCTGCTGTGAGTCGGTCATGGCGGTGAAAAGCGGTGGAATTTCGGGGTTGGATTGCGATTTCTATTCTAAACAGTCCTGGTCCGCGGCAACAGTGCGTCGCTTGTCGCAACGGCTTGAGCCGGTTCTCCCCCGTAGCACCGCCATCCCGGCCGTGAACCATGGGCGGGATGCCGGTGCTACGCTCTCGGCAGGCGGCCGGCCGATTTTCTTGCATCGAGCGAGCCTTTCCCGTAAAATTTCCCTGTTCAACGACGTTGCCGGGGGGTATGTTGAAGAGAACGGTTGCGACTGGCGAGTCGGTTGGCCGACCAGACCGATCCTGCGTAGGGAGAAGAGGAGCCGCCAGGAGCGCCAGCTGTAAGGAGCCTGCCCGTGTCACGCCGCTTTTTTCTCGCTGCCAGTCTGGTGCTTTGCCTGCCGGCGTTGCTCGAAGCCCAGTTTGTCCCGGTCACCCCCCACCGTTCCCAGTTCGGACGGCAGCAAGCCGTTATGCAACAGGTGGACGTCTCGGGGATAATCCAAGGCGTCGCTCGCAACGGCATCGTGATTTCCAACGAAAATCGTCAGGTGTTTCGCGTCGCCATTGTGCCCGCCACGAAGGTCTCGGTCGGCACGAAAGTGCAGGTCACCGGCACCGCCAAGGTCAGCAATCTGCGATCGGGATTGATCGTGGAACTCAACGCCGAACTCAACAATCGCGGCAGGATTGAAGGCAAAATCGACACCTTGACGGTCACCTCGCTTACCAGGGAAAGACCGATGGGCATTTTTCCCGAGGCCGACGGCTTCGGCGGCGGCGCCAACAATTTCGACAGGGCGGGGAAGCGAACCGCCCATGCCAGCCGCGCGCCGATCATGGGCAGATGCCGCATCGTCGGCCGGCTGATCGTGGGTCGCGGCGGCGCGATGTCGGTTCAGCCCGGCCGCGGGATGTTGCCGTTCGAACTGAGCGAGCAAGCCAAGGTTGCCATCGACATGGCCGATATGAGTCTCGTCCGCCGCGGCCAGGAGGTCTCGGTCAAGGGGATCCGCTCACCGCGTCAGCCGAACATGATCGAAGCTCTGGAAGTGACGGTCAAATTACCGGAGGCGCCGGACGCGGACAAGCCCGAGAAGGCCGGAAAGGTCGACAAGGCCGAGAAGGTTGACAGGAAGCACCCGCCCGCCAAGCCCGCGGCCAAGAAGCCGGCAAGAGCCCCCAAGAGAGACAAAGACGAAGGTCTGCCCGAACCGCCCGCAGAACCGGCCGCAGAAAAGTAGCGATCGCACCGCTCGCGACTCGACCGGCTCATGTCTCATGGAGTCATCCCGGAACCCGCGCCGGCGGGACGGCGGTCGCTGTATTCACAAAGCAGTGCCAATCATCGCAGATGGGTGAGGATCTCGATTCTCGTTCGAGTTCGGCCGAAAGGTAAGGGCCTGTAAAAGAATAACTGCAGGACGGATTTCCGAATCCGTCGCCGAAAACTAGACGGATTCGGAAATCGGTCCTACGTGTAATCCACCAAGTTGTCCTTTTACAGGCCCAAGAATTGCCAGGTCAGCCACGACTGGTATATTGAAAAAACAGGCAACTTCTCGCAGAACGCTCGAGTCCAACGCTAATCGCCGGTTGCGCCCGAAACGCCGAGTTAGCGGTCATCAACCCGCCACCTTCCGCCGCCGAAGATAGACGGCCGCCAGCCCCGGCAGCGCCGATCCCAAGATCGCAAGCGTTGTTGGTTCGGGAACTGGGACAGTGATCACCGAGGACAAAGCATAGACCGGATGGCTTATGGGCGTTCCGTAGTAGAGGATGTTGTCCTCGCCGTACGTTATCCAATGGTTATCTGCAAGTCCCGGCTCCGCTTGTCCGACCAGGGTTTCGCCGTTGGTGGCCCCGAGCTGGAACGCGTTAATATGAGCCGCGTTGCCGTCAGGCTCGGATCCGGTCCAGACTGCGACGCCTCCTGCCGACACCGATGTTCCGTTCTGGTCGGCAACGATTGGATTGCTGAGCACTACTGGCGAATAGCCATTATAGGAATCCCAAGTGCCGTACAGCGCTCCGTTACCGACCACCAACTGCCCCAGCGTATTGTAGATGGGAACACCAAACGTCGCAGCGTTCGTCGAGGCGTTGGCGCCGTCCGCCGTCGAGGTAATCGCGGTCCAGGACGCTCCAAGTGAAGCAAGTGCAGGAGAGTTGGCCGCCTCCGCCGTTACGAAGTTGTTGTAGGTGCTCTCGGAGTCGCTTTCGGCAGTGATTGTGTCAGCCGTAACGAAGGCGATCTGGTACTGGCTGCCCGGAGCCAAGCCGGTCGGAAGAATGGCGTCAGCCCTCGCCGTCGCAACATACAGGGTCGTCACCAACGCTGCCGCACACAAACCTCGAACCGTCATTCTTGCAGTCATTTGTGATCCTCTCAACCATGAATTTCAAACCCTTCGTACTGTCTTTTTGCCACAACCTTCATAATGCTTGATCTAGCTGCCGCCACCGAAGCCATACGCATCTCGTGCCTCTGGGCGGCTTGCCGCGCCCGAATCAGAAAAAGCCGCCACTGCCCAGGACTCCTAACCGAAACGGTGAAGAACCCCCCCCCGAACAACCGCGTTTCCGCTAGCATGACGGTCAACATGACCGACACACCCAGCAGACACCAACATCGTAACGGACACCAACTGACAGGCTATCAGGAGTTTGCCCATTCTACCAGCAGAAGTTTTCAGCACACCGCACAACGTGGTGTTCCATAACGACTTGTGATGCAGAGTATCGCGGCTGTTAGGCTCCCACACCGAGGGAGGGAAGAGGGGATGGGGCCCGACTTGGCCTTCTATCGCACGGGGCACTGATAAGCCCAGCCCTATTTCATCAGCCGCCATCACTCCGCTTGCCGGCCCTCTGCTCTTGGCCTGCGGGACGAAATTTGCTACAAGAGCCACGATTGGCAACGGAAACCACTGCAAGGGATTGCCTGCTATGAACTTCGGTCGAGTCGTGCGGATGGCGATCCGCTACAAATTCACCTTTGCGGCCACGATCTTCTCGGCCCTGATGGTGGCGATCCTGTGGGGAGGAATCATCGGGGCGGTCTATCCGGTGGTCGAGGTGGTCTTCAAAAACAAGTCGATGAACCAGTGGATCGCCGAGAAGATCGAGGAAACCCAAAAGGCCGACGACGCGAAGTCATCCGAACTCGAACAACTGCGGAAAGACCTGGCCGCCGCCAAGCAGAGCGGCAACAAGACGGCGATCGCCGAGCTTCAACCGAAGATCAAAGACGCGGAGTACGAAAACCTCAAAGCCGGCTGGAGCCTGTGGGCGGCAAAGACCGCCAAGCCGTACATCGACTATCTGCCGGACAGCCCGTTCCAGACGCTCCTGTTCATTACCGTCTTCCTCTTCATCGGGACGGTCATAAAAGACCTCTTCCTCGTGGCCAACAACGTGTTGACCGCGCGATTGTCCCAACTGGCCACGTTCGATCTGCGAAAGCTGTTCTATCGCCGCACGCTGCGGATGGACCTGGCCACTTTCAGCGAAGACGGCACCGCCGATCTGATGAGCCGATTCACCAACGACGTCGGCCAGGTGGCCAAGGGGCTCGATTCGCTGTTCGGCAAGCTGATCCGCGAGCCGCTGAAGATGTTCGCCTGCCTGGCCGGAGCGGCGTATATCAGTTGGCGGCTGCTGCTGCTGACGTTGTTCATCACTCCGGTGGCCGCCTTCTCGATCCAATGGCTTGCCAAGATGCTCAAGCGGGCGAACCGCCGCGCGATGGAAGAGATGGCCGGCATCTACACCACCCTCGAAGAGACCTTCCGCAGCATCAAAATCGTCAAGGCCTTCACCACCGAATCGCAGGAGCGCAAGCGGTTCCACAACAACAACAAGAGCTACTACCACAAGTCGATGCGGATCGCCCGCTACGACGCCCTGACGCATCCGATGACCGAAGTGCTGGGCATCGCCACGATCTCGGTGGTGATGGTCGTCGGCGGATGGTTGATCCTCGCGCCGAAACCGTCGATCTTCGGCATCAGTCTGGCCAGTTGGCAGATCGGCCAGAGCGCGATGCTGACGTTCTTCGCCCTGCTGGCCGGCATGGCCGACCCGCTGCGGAAGATGTCCGACATTTTCAGCAACGTGCAGGCGGGCTTTGCCGCGTCCGACCGGATCTTCTCGCGGCTGGACCGCCAGGCGACGGTGCGCGACCCGAAACAGCCGGCCCCGTTCCAGCGGCACCACCGCGAACTGTCGTTCGAGAACGTCGGTTTCGCCTATCAGCCCGGCAAGCCGGTGCTGGAAGAGATCAGCCTGAAGATCGCTTTCGGCGAGACGATCGCGGTGGTCGGCCCGAACGGCTGCGGCAAGAGCACGTTGGCCAACCTGATTCCGCGTTTCGCCGACCCGACCGGCGGCACGGTGAAGCTCGACGGCGTGCCGCTTGCCGAGATGCGGTTGCGCAACCTCCGCGGCCAGATCGGGCTGGTGACGCAAGAGACGATGTTGTTCGACGACACGATTTTCAACAACATCCGCTACGGCACGCCCCATGCCAGCCGCGAGCAGGTGATCGAGGCCGCCAAGCAGGCCCACGCCCATCGCTTCATCGAGACCGAGCTGCCCGACGGCTACGAGAACCTCGGCGGGGGCCCTGGGCAATTGTCTCTCCGGCGGCCAGCGGCAGCGGATCGCGTTGGCCCGCGCGATCCTCCGCGATCCGGCCATCCTGATTCTCGACGAGGCCACCAGCCAGGTCGATCTCGAAAGCGAACAAGCGATCCAACAGGTCCTGGAGAAGTTCACTCGCGGCCGGACCACGATTATCATCACCCATCGCCTGGCCGTGCTGTCGTTGGCCGATCGGATCGTGGCGATGCAAGCCGGCCGGATTCTCGACGTCGGCCGCCACGAAGAGTTGCTCGCCCGGTGCAGCCTCTACCACCGGCTGTACCAGATTCACTTCGACGATCTGAAGCAGACGGCGTAGAGAACTCGGCGCCCCGTCGGCACATCCGCGGACACGCCGGAAGACATGCGACCGGCCGCAAGGCACGCTTTCAGCGAGGATTCGCGTCCTCGGTCGTCTCCTACAGCCTCGGGAACGGCTTGCTGCGCAGGTAAACGTGGTAGTTCTCGGTGCGGCCGTGGGGTAACTCCTGTCACCTGTCAAACGGCCGCCACGCGAAGCGCGGCCATGAAGGACGCGGCGCCCACGTCGCTGCCCCTCGTAAGCGGAAAGGACGTTGCTGCACTGCCTCGCAAGTCGCAGAGCCGCCCGCGCGAGCCTTGGTTGTTTCGCCGACGAGGCGGCTGTAAAATGTACGGCGATGTGCGACTCGACACCTTCCACCTCGCAGAGGACGAATCCAATGATGCGCATGCTCGTGATTGCAGTGGCCGCAGTAGCGATGTTCGTCCCGGCGGCGCCTGCCGCGGAAAAGGAAGCCGAAATCTCCCACGAGGGCGTATCCTCCGTCGCTGCTGGCCGCTCGGCTTACCATGCCACCAGCGGCTACCTGGACGCGACGGTCTCGTTGGCGCGTCCGCAGTTCTTGTATCTTTCATTGGATAGCCTGGGACGTAGCCGGTTCCGACACGGCGAACTGCAACGATCCGCCGCTGCCGCCGCGTCGCCGCCGACTGTCGGCAAGTACACCACCACCAGCGTCGAGTATCGCCGGCAGGGCCTCGACGCTTCGGCGCCCACCCGCTGGACGATCGATTTCAACTCGAACGGCCTCACGCTGGTTTCGCGCTGGTCGGAGGCGGATCCGCCCGAGCCGATCGTAATCGAGTTCAATCCGAAGCTCAGCCGCGCGACGCTGCTGGGCCGATTCAACCGGGACGGCAGCGTGCGCCTGCCGGCGATTCTCCATTTGCCCGGCCAGGGTACGCTGCGAATCACCGCGCCCGATCAAAAAGAAGCGTCGTTGGGGTACGATGCCCAGCGAACCGGCGGCGCGATTATCCGCTTCATCCGGGTTGTTTTTCCGCCGGCCAGCCGGCAGCGGCCCCGCGTCGAGTACCGTTGGGACGTCGTCGCCATATCGCCGCCGGCGGCGGGAATCGCGAAGGATCGGCGATTCGACGGTTTTCGCCGCAACTGGTTGAACATTTTCCAACTCAGTCCCCGGCTGCGTGCCTTGGCCAACAACACGGCCAGCGACACCTGCGCCTTGTGCTATTACGAGTATGCCGACGTTGCCCGGTACACCCCGCCGTTGGCCAGGGGCTTCACCGCGCTCGACCTGATTCGCCTGACTCTCGATCGCATTCTCGCGGGCGGCAAGACCTACGGCATGCCCGGTTACTCTTACGATTTCCCGCCGAATAACAACTATCCCCAGCCGTCGCTCGACACCTATCCCTCGCTTCTGATCGCCGCCTGGGATTACGTCGATGGGAGCAAGGATGACGTCTGGCTGGCGAAGAACTACGCCGGCGTCAAGCAATGGGCCGACAAGATGCTCGCCGAAGACCACGACGGCAACGGCTTGATCGAATACTGCGCCAGCGGCAACTCCGGCTCGTGGACCGGGCGCCCCTACGTCCGGCCGGCCAACTGGTGGGACACGATCGGCTACGGCCACGAAGACGCCTACTCGAACGCGCTGGCCTATCGCGCGTCTGCGCGGCATGGCGGCGCTGGCGAAGCGACAGGACAAGGCCGACGACACGGCCCGCTACGCCGCGGCCGCCGACAAGCTCCGCGACGCCTACTTCAAGAACTTCTACAACCCCGCCACCGGAATCCTGGCCGGCTGGAAGAGCGCCGACGGGAAGCTGCACGACTACTACTTCCTGCCGGTCAACGGCATCGCCATCCACTATGGCTTGGTCCCGAAAAATGAAGCCAACGCGATCATGGACAAACTGATGGCGAAGATGAAGGCGGTCGGCTTCACCCGCTTCGACCTGGGACTGCCGGGCAATCTTATCCCGGTCGCTCGGAAGGATTACGTTGATCTGAATCGGCGCTTTGGCGGGAGCGATAAGGAGGACGGCTCCGATGGCTTCCAAATCTACGAGAACGGCGGGGCCACGGCCTGCCATGCCTTCCACACCTTGGCGGCCCTCTACGATCTCGGCCGCCGCGACGAGGCCGACAAGATCCTCTTCCCCATGCTCGACTCGTTCGAAAAAGGCGGCTTCGAGGGCGTCGGCCATAATGGCATGAGCAACGACTGGAAGGCCTGGGACGGCACGCCCTGGGGCTACGAGGGCTTCCTCACCGACAACTACTACGCCTTGCTGGCGGTTTTGGCCCGCGATGGAGCTCTGAAGCCCATGCCGTAGATCGTCTCGGCCGGCGGCGGGTTGCAGCAAATTGCACAGCGCCTGCTAGAAACAGTGCCAGTAGATGAGATGGAACGTGATGGGAGTGGTGAAGACGAGGCTGTCGACGCGGTCGATGATGCCGCCGTGGCCGGGGAGCGTCGTGCCGAGTCCTTCACGCCGATGTCCCGCTTGATCATCGAAAACACCAGGTCGCCGAACAGCCCGGCAAAGCCGATCATGAACCCGACGAAGGCGCAATACGGATAGGAGAGGTTGCGAGCGGGGAAATCGGGCAAGAGCGGCACGAACAACAACGACATCGCCGAGATCAACACCGCGGCGCACAGACCGGCCGACCAGGTCTTCTTGGGGCTCACGTCCGGGGCGATCCGGGCGTCCAACAGCCGGCGCCAAAACCCATCCTGCATCCTCCCCGCCAGCTTCGCAAACGACTTGCCGATCCAATACGACGCCAAATCCCGCGCCTCGGTCAACGTGAAACAGTACATCAGCAGCAGCGCGCCGAAGTTGATCATGAACAGACAATGGCCCAGGTTGTGGACGAAGAACAGCAGCCCCAACGAGAGGATGGCCAGCGATTTCAGGCTCCCCTGCGTGCGGTTTTGCAGCACGAAGAGGATCGGCAGCAGCAAGACGACGTACACCGGAATGAAAATCATGAACAGCAAGTACCATTTGACGTATGCAATGCAGATGATCGCCGGGATCGAGAGATAGCACAGGAAGATCGCAATCCGGTCTTTGAACGAGACGATTCGCGACGAAACGATCTCTTCCGCCGGCAGCAGCGCGAAATACTCCCGCAGCGATGCGAAACAGAGGAAGCCAAGGAAGAGGAACGAGACGATGCGGTGCGTCGCGATCGCCAGAAAGAAGACGGCGACCATCCACCACCAGGTCAAGGTGCGGTCGCGAATTTCATCGGCCGTCGGCAGGTGTTTCCGCTCCATCAGCCGCCAAATCAGCGAAAATAGCAGCAGAAGCCCCAGCAGCGGAACCATCACCGCCAGCATCTTGACGTCGTGATTGTAGACCAGCAGCGACAGCGAAACGCCGATGACCAGCACCAGCAGGAGCATTTGCAGCGGCTTCATCCGTTTACCTTCCGATCCAGGTGTACGATTCGTAGTGCTGGCCCTTGGTGGCCAACAGGATCTTACGGATGCGGATGACGCTGGTTCCGAAGACGAACAATGACACCGTCAGCAGGTAGTAGGCGATCGAGTGGATGAACTCCGGCCATAAGAACAGCAGCACGGCCAGCACCGCCATCCAGACCGCCCGGTCGGGCTTTCCGCCCAAGAACGTCTCGTGCCTGCGAATGCCGCCGGGAAACCCCTTGCCCAGCACACCGAAGAACTCGGCCATCCACGACAGGATCAGCAACAGCGTCAGGCTCAATTGCGGCCCGTCGGGCACGAAAAACAGGCTGCCGTAGCAGACCGTGTCGCCGATGACGTCCAGTCCCTCGTTAAACAGTTCGCCGGCCACGCTCCCGGTGCCGTATTCCCGCGCCAGCATCCCGTCGAGCGCGTTGGCGGCCATCCGCAGAATCAGGAACGGCGGAACCAGCAGCAACATCCAGCGGCACGTTGCGTAGGTGAGCCCAAGATAGAACGACGCAGCGGTCAGCAGGACGAACAGAATCCCGAAGCAGGTGGCCTGATTTGCCGTCATCCACCGGCCAGCAAGCCAGCGGACAACCTTCTGAAAGACGCCTTTTTGCAGGTAGAGCATCGCGCATGGCCTCCCGACATTGTCACTTTACGGAGAAGAGCAGAACTTACAACAACTTAGCGACCGGGGCGATAAGGGTGCAAGAGGGCGCATGGCGCCGATGGTTCCCCGTTCGGGGTGCTACAGGCACGAAGGGTTGACGATCGGCATTGGCGTCCTATCGCGATTTCGCCTGCGCGGCAGCCGAAGTAAGCGCGCTACCCGCTACTATAGGCATTCATGATGCTAACGATGGCAACGCTGTCCCTATTCCCTTTTCTCCGTTCCTCACGCTGCAGCCATCGTCTTTTTGCCCTTGTCGGCGATATGTCGAAAGGCGATCTCGATAACCGCGAGCAAGAAAGGGAGCACGCAAGAAACCCAATTCAGCCAGTCGTCGGAAGCGGGATGTTTTGCCATGTCGTTGATCCCCTGGTTGATCCCGATGAAGGTCGGAATCGACGCGAGCGCGAGGAAAGCCAGTGACAGCGGCAGAAACGAGGGCATTAGTGAGTATGGATATGCAATGCCGACCGCGCCAAGGATGAGCACAAAATGAACCGGATGCCATTCCGGCGGCCTGTACGCCACCCCAAATGCGTGATTGGCGTCCGCAAGAACCCCAAGAACCAGCAAACCGGCAATCATGAGCTTCAATACCCCAACGAGAATGGCGGTGACGCGAAAAAAAGGCCATGTGAGTACGCCATTTGGGAGAATGGGGAAAAGAATGTGGATAGGTCCAGTTATCTGCAACGATTGGGAAGTGGGACCGATTCCCTTCTCTCCCACGTGTTGTCTCAATTCCCGCTCTTCTGTGCAAACATCTGCCGGATTGCGGGCATGAACTCGATCGGGACTACAACGGTTGTTTGGCTCGGCTGCTCCTGGGCAGCTTCGTCCTCGGCGACCTGGTGCTCTTCGTCTAGGGCGTCGTAGTGGGCGATCAGTCGCTGCACCCGCTCCGCGTCCCAGCCGGACGGAAACTTCTCTGGTTGGCTCATCGTCGTCTCCTTCGTTGGCGGCGGCGAAAGGCAGTCAGCGGCTTGCCGCGCAGCTCGTATGCAGTAACCACGAACACGCTGTCTGGTTCAGGATCGGGTACGTAGATGACGCGGAGGCATCTACCGCCGACCGTTTGTCCGAGCGCCATCCGTGCTCCGTCGGCAGCCGGCAAGTCTTCGCCTGGACGGTGAAGGACTTGCGAGACTTCCTCTTCCGTCACACCGTGCTCATAAATGTGTGGCTCGCCCGTCTCGGGATCGCGGTAGAACCGTATGTGCATCCTGCTCCCCGCCATTGCCGCCAACCGCCGAAAACGGGCAAAGTCACCAATAGTCTATTGTATCACCGTTTGCGACGGGCGCAAACCGGCAGAAGATGAGGAGAACGGATAGATCCAACGGTTCATCGCTCCCGCAATTGGACTTGCCCCCCTTTCCCCCCCTCCCTTTCTGGCCATCAGCACCACGGCCTCTCGCGTTTCGCCTTGACCAGCAGTCTCTTGGCGACCTGCATGTCCTCGGTGATCTGAGAATCGAACCTGCCCGCCAGCATGTAGTCGGCACGGTTGTTGAACACGCAGATTTGCGTTGCTCCTACGTCGCCCTTTGTGCCGCCCACTGCTTTTGCATCGCTAGGCCGAGGGCTTCTTCGGCCTCGGGGAGCCGGCCGGCGCGCTGACAGATCAGACTCATCGCCATAAAGCTGAACGAGTCGTCCGGCTCGAGCTCGCAGACCTTCTTGGCGTGCTCGATGGCCTCGTCGTGGCGGCCCAACTTACCGTAAAAGACGCTCAGGGCGGCATGGGCCAGGGCGTAGTCGGGCTGCTCGGCAACCAGGGCCTGCAACTTGCCGACCGCCTCCTCCAACTTTCCCTGCTGCTGCAATTCGATCGCCTCGTCATACTGCTGTTCGATGGTCGCCATGAGAAACCAACTCCGAGATTCGTGGAAACGACTGTAAACACTCAGTCTAACGAAAGGCAGACGGAAGGAAAAGGATCAGGGGCGAAGGGATCAGGGGCCAGCGATCAGGGGCCAGCGATGAGGAATGGGCGATGCGAAAGTCTACAGACTGGGAACGCAGCCCCCATGCGTCTGGTTTAAGCTGGCGAAACCGGGAAAGCCGTTATCGTCGGCATGATGCGTTTAACGGGCGAGCTTTCGGCAACCGATAGAGCTTAACAGATTTGGCAGCCCCAAACGCTTGCCTTTCCCAGTCTTAGCCCTTCCACGAGGTGTCTTCCGTGAGCGTTCACCCATCGGCGATTGTCAGTTCCTCGGCCCAGATCGGGCCGGATGTCCAGATCGGCCCCTTCTGTATCGTCGAGTCGGGTGCTGTCATCGGGGGCGGTTGCGTTCTCGACGGCCGGGTGACCGTCAAGCAGGGGACGACTCTCGGCACAAACAACCGTGTCTCGGAGGGGACCATCCTCGGCGGGTTGCCGCAGCATGTCCACGTCCCGGACAATCCCGGCAATGTGGTGATCGGCTCGAACAACGTCATCCGCGAGAACGTGACGATTCATCGTGCGCTGGTGCCCGACCATACGACGGCGATCGGCGACAATTGCCTGCTGATGGTCGGTTGCCACGTCGCCCACGACTGCCACGTGGGCAACAACGTGATCGTAACCAACAACGCCATGTTGGCCGGCCACGTGGTGGTCGGCGATCGGGCGTACATTTCCGGGGCGGCCGGCGTGCATCAGTTCTGCCGCGTCGGCACGTTCGCCATGGTCGGCGGCCAGGCCCACATGGTACAGGACGTTCCCCCTTATGTGACCGTTGACGGATTGAGCAGTCTGGTCGTCGGACTGAACAAAATCGGGCTGCGGCGGGCGGGCTTCAAGCAGGCCGCCATCCAGGAATTGATGACGGCCTACCGCGTGATCTACCGCAGCGGCCTGCGTTGGCCGGACGTGCTCGAACAGCTCCGCACCCAATTCCCCGTCGGCCCCGCCGCACTCTTCTACGAGTTCCTCTCCACCACCGCCCGCGGCATCGTCTCCGAGCGCCGCGCCCCTCCCGGCGCCACCATCAAGCTCCGCGACACCGTCGAAGCCGAGCCGGAACAGGGAGTGCGCGTGAGGTTCGGGTAGTGGGGTTGAGTATGTTGGCGGCACGATTATGGCGCTGCTTGAAGACATGCCAGCGCTTCAGATCAGCCCCGACAGCCTTCAGGACTGGGCGAAAACGTGGCTGAAGAGCCACGCCTTCAACAAGAGGGTGGGATGGATTTTGGCGGCGTTTTCGAGACCGCGGTTGGGGGTGCGCTGGCCAGGCATGTTGCTCCCGTGTTGCTCCCGCTGTGGTCCCTCGGAGGCCATTCTTGTCCATCAGGGGGCACGCTTCATCCAGTCGCGGTGGGGCCGAAGAGCAGCCAACAGAAACGCCCCAAGTGCCGTTGAGAAGGGCGCTTGGGACGTTCGAGCGTATCGCTGACCAGTGTAGCCCACGACGAAACCATAGAGGGTGGCTGATGGGACTTGAACCCACGACATCCAGATCCACAATCTGGCACTCTAACCAACTGAGCTACAGCCACCAAAGATCAGCAACCAAGCCTACCCAAGAAACCGGCCGATGACAAGCCCCTTTGCCACCCGGCGAATCTACGTGGCGTCTTTGTCTTCCGACAGGGCGTGTACGAATTCCGCGCCGAGAAAGATCACCACGCTGGCGAAGTAGTACCAGAGCATCACGCCCATCAGGCGCCGAGGATGCCGTAGGCGCTGTACTTCTTTCCGACCAAGAGCAACAGCAGCAGCCAGCGGCCGACGGCCCAAATCACCGCGGCAAACAGCCCTCCGCCCAGCGCCGCTTTCCACGGGACGCGGGCCTTCGGAACCACCCAATAGACCGTCGCCAGCAGCGTCGCGTCGCAGCCGACGGTGACCAGCGTCTGCACCGCTTTCCAGGCGAGCCGGCCGGCGGGCAAGTCCGTCAGATAAGGGCGAACGCTCGCCAACACCACGTCCGTCACGAAGACCACGACCAGCATGATCCCGATGGCCAGCAGCGTGAGGAAAGCCGACAGTCGGCTCCACAACACCTCGCGAATTCCGGCCAGCCAACCGCTGCCGGTCGGCGGGGGCGACTGCCAGATGCGGGCGAAGACGTTGTCGAGCTGCATGAAGATGCCGATGGCGGCCAGAATCAGCGCCGCCAGACCGATCCCTCCGCCCAACGAGGCTTGCGCCTGAATGCCTTTGAGCACGGTGCCCAGTTCGTCGGCCAGCCAAGGGCTGATGTCCTTGGCAACATGCGAGATCAGGGCTTGCTGCTCGGTTTGCACGAAGGTGGAATAGCGGGCGACGACGCCCACGCCGGCGATCAGGACCAGGCAGAGCGGAAAGAGCGAGAACACACCATAGTAGGCGATGGCCGCGCTGAGCATCCCGCCGTCGTGTTTCCGCCAGCCGTTCCATACCGCCACGAGCAGCCGCCACCCCCGCCGCCAGATTCGTCCGAGCATCGTGTGGTTCCTCAACTGCTACCTGGCCGGTTTCGATTCACCTGGAGCGTTCTTTCGGATGCAGTAGACGCGAGACACCGTGCGGATGAGCAATCGATCGCCGACCATCGCCGGCGTAGCCAGGCAGCCGTCGTCGTCGCCCAACGGGTTCTTCCGCAGCAACTCGAACTTGTCGCCCGCGCGGACGGCGAACGTCACGCCGTCTTCGTCCACGCAGAACACCCGGCCGTTGTTGGCCCAGGGAGAGGAGGTGAAGTGCTTGCCGCCCGGTATTCTTTGACGCTCGAACAGCGGCGCACCGGTCTGTGCATTGAAGCGCGCTCATCGTCCCGGTGTCGTAGAGCACATAGAGTCGCCCGTCGTAGACCAACGTCGTGGGGATGTACGGTGCGGCGGTCGGCTTGCTCCAGGCGATCGCCGCGTTGCCCGACTTGCCGGGTGCCAGCGAAACGTCGCCGGCGCTGCCGGGTCGAATCGCGTACAGCGGCCGGTTCCTGTCCATCGTAAAACCGGAGCTGACGTACAGCAGTCCACCATCCGCATAAGGCGTGGCGACGGTGATCCGCGACATCCCCTGCAACCACCAGAGCAGCTTGCCGTCGAGGTCATAGGAGCGGACCTTGCCGGTGCCCGCCGTGACGATTTCGGTGCGTTTCGCATTCTTCCACACGTAAGGCGTCGACCAATTGCTCTTTTCGTCCCGATCGACCCGCCACACCTTCTCGCCGGTCCGCTTGTCGAGCGCCAGCAGATACGAGTCTTCGTCGTTGTCGTTGAGGATATAGAGCCGGTCGCCGTGCAAGATGGGCGAAGTGGCGGTGCCCCAGTCGAATCTCATGCGGTGCGGCTCGATCTTCTGTTGCCAAACCGGCTCTCCCTTGAAGTCGAAGCAGAACACGCCTACGTTGCCGAAGTAGGCGTACACGCGCTCGCCGTCGGTCGCCGGCGTTTCCGAAGCGAAGCTGTTCTTCGCGTGTGTAGGGCGAAAGGGCGCACCTTCGTGTACCGTCCGTTGCCAGAGGATCTTGCCGGAATTCGGGTCAAGACATAGCACATTCCACTGGTATTTTGCGTTTGCCGAGGTCGGGGGCGCCCGGAAGAATCCCTTTTTCGGCGGCTCCACGTTCTTGCCCTCTTCCACGACGCTCGTCAGAAAGACGCGGTCTCCCCACGCGATCGGCGACGACCAGCCTCGGCCCGGAATCTCTCGTTTCCACGCCACGTTCTCGGTGGCCGACCATCGTTCGGGCAAGTCGGCATTGTTGCTCACCGCACGGCGCCCGGGCCGAGAAACTGCGGCCAGTTCTCCTCGGCCGTTTGCGCAACGGGCGAGTTCGGGCCTACGAGGATTATGGCGGCGACGAGCAGAATCGCTTGGTTTGTCTTCATGGGCGGCAATCTCCAGTGGGAAGCGAGCCTTGGGGCCCTCGCGACAGGCTGATCGGACGAAGGAAGCGGGCGGTCCGATCGTCGGGATTTATCTCGATTCTTGCGGATTTACACTTGTGGTACAAGTAGGTGGGGCGTCACCACGGATTGTTGCGGCTGGAGCTTTTGCAGCACGTTGCGGACGCCAGCGACTTTCCCCCACCAATGCTGAGAGAGCGGGGGCTTTTTCTAGTTTTTGCATACCCTTTGATCTGCGATCCAATTGCGGTGACGGAGCGCAAGAGCTTGCGGACACTAGCTTTCGGTTCTTCCAGTTGTTCACGGCTCCTTTGGGGGGTATAGGGCGAGCGGAGACGATTATGCCGGATTATTCATGACGCGATACCAACCCAAAGCGCAAGCGAGGACAGTAAAGGGAGTTATCCTCGCTTGCGCTTCGGGTTGGTATGACACAGCGTGCGAGCATTTCCGCTGGGCCATGAATAATCCGGGTTATGGACGTTGCGGCTGGAGATACTGCACATGCTTACCCATACCAGAAGGACGGGGGCGTTTCTGGAGGAGTTCTTGGGCCAGGCGGGGACGAGGGGGGGCTGAGCTAGCAGGCCGTTGCAAAAGCTGTGTAGGAGGCGACTCCTGTCGCCGACAGGACTCAAAAAACCAGGAAATCGGCGACGGGAGTCGCCTGCTACAGGTTTTCAACGGGCTAATGGGGGTGTCGCTCTGCGGCGGCTACCATTGCTAACGCCTCCAATGGTGCGGCGGCCGGTGCGGCGCCGGTCCGTGCATGGCTTGGCGTGACAACTGCGACGTAGCCGTCTTCGCCAAGAGGTCAATCTGGTTTTGATACTCCTTCGGCATTTCCAGCCGCAAGGCGTTCTCGACCTTGGCGATCGGAGCGTCGGCGACGTCGTTGACCGACTTCAGGCCGTCGAATTTTTTCGGCAAGTCGGCTATCTCGCGCGGGACTTGGACTTGGATGTGCAGCTTGCTCAAGACCGGCTTGAGGGCCTTGTCGGCCATCTTCTGAAGCGGCTTGAGGGCTACGTCGAGAACCTTGCCCGGAGATTCAAGCACCTGGCGAACCGTAAAGCCGATGTTCTTGGTGAAGATTTTGACCGCAATCCGGGTGGAGAGCACCTTGTCCAACTCGCGAGCGGCCTGGTCGGCGGGCGACAGGTCGCGATCGAGTTTTTGCACCGGGCCCTTGGCTTCGGCAACGCTGTCGAACGGGCGAGCGAGAGCATCGAACTCGCCGGCGACGTCGCCCAGCGAGCGGTCGGTTTGCGAAACCACTTGCTGCAGCGGATGGATCGCCGAGCGCGCCGGCTTGGCGAGCGACTCAAGCGCAGCAACCTCGGTGCGCTGATAGCCGCGCGACTGCACGAAGCTGCGAAGCTCCTCCACTTTCCGGCGGGTTTGCGCCGTCTGCGAGGCGGCGTGCCGGAACTCGGCCACCTTCGTTTCCAGTTTGCGCTCCACCTTTTTCAGCCGGCCGATCAGCGGCTGGATCGCTTCACGGTTGATCTTGTCGGTCTTGAGGCGGACGGTGTGGATCTGGCGGCGGACGTCTTCCAGGTTGGCCACCAGCGGGCGCACGAGCCGCAGTTGCGGGATCTTCGAGATGGATTCGATCTGGCGCTTGATGCGGCTGACGCGGTTGTCGATATCGGCGATCGCCTTGGCGATGCCGCCCACGTCCTGCGCTCTCTTGCGGGCGGATTGGACCGAGTGTTCGACGCGAGACGTTCGCGCGGCGATCGAGTCGAGCGATTGGCCGGTCTGGCGAAGCTCATCGTCCAGCCGTGACGTTTGCGGCAGGCTAGCCGCCCCGCGGGCGGCGGCCGAAGCGGCCACGCCCAAGGCGGAGTTGAGCAGGACGGCAGATGCCGCCAACGTCAAGCATTGTGTCCAGCGGTACATGCTAGGCTCCTTTCGGCAAAGAGGGTTTCCGCGTCGCCCGACCGCCGCGCGAATCGGAAACGCCCTGTCACGACCGCAAGAATTGTCAACCAAAGCTGTGAAAAGTCAAGTTTGGATCGTCATAGCATTCTGCTGCTATGACGTGGAGGGCTGTGGACACTCAGTCGTGTCCGCTACCATTGTCAAAATCGGTTCGTGTCCACCGATTCGTCCCCCGATTCCAGCCTGCCGGCCGAGTGGCTGAGCGAGCCGCGTTAGCCCGTCCGAACGGCACTGCTGGGCAAGCCAGCAGTGGCACCCGCCGCGCATCTGACCAAACCTGCGTCCCGCGAAGCCGTCCTTGAGGCCATTGTGGCAGTTTCGGCTGGGGAGTGAGTCACCGGCAGCGGAGACGGGGCGTGAGATAGCCGCTGGCGGTTCTTTGACGCTTACGGAAATCCGCCCGTCCGGTTCGATGAGCGGGAGGTGGAAACGGAGCACGGCATGCGACTATTGAGGCACAGCCGGGCAAACCCCGAAACGAACTATGTCGAAGCCTACCCCACCTCGCCACCTCTCGACTCTACCCTTTCTTGTCGTCCACGAAGTCACATGCCTGTCTTGCCAAACCCGGTATTGTGTCCCCTTATTGCGTGTCCCCTGACTGCTGTCTATCTTTCCAAAACCGGTATTGTGTCCCCTGATGTGGTTCCCCCGATGTGGTATTGTGTCCCCCTGTCCCCCGATTTCCCGCGTTAACGCCGATCGGTCCCATCAAGCTCACGATATTCCGCGTCCGCCAGCCGACAAAACGCGCGTCTTGGCCGCACTTGGGGCAGACAACGCTGCTGCCTTGGTATCCCTTTTTTTCCGGTCGTCAACCGTTGCTTCCAGGGCTTGCGCCCCCATTCACAGTACCTTGTCTCGCAAGGTGAACTCTGTTTCCCCAAACAACTGATCGTCCCGCTTGCCAACCATTAGCTCGGCGATTTGCCAAATCTCTCGATCCATCGCTTTCAACAGAACATCATGTATCCGTTGGACTTCGGCCAATTCCTCAGGCGTGCGATCCATAGCCTTCCCTCCTTGGTTCGGCGGAAAATAGGTAAACCTCCTGGCGAAAACGGCTTCATACCGAATTTCCCACCCACAATCAAGACGCTCAAACGCTTCCCAGGGCGTGAACGGTTGCCACTTGACTTTACCCCCTATCTTTGCTATATTATGATTTCTGCTAGTTAGGTCAAGATAGAGACAGCGCAACATGTGTACTCACCTATTTTCGCACCAGTAGGCGGTCTAGTGTTGTGTATTTTCCCTCATCTGTTCCATTTCAAAGCGGATATCTCTGTTTGGCACTCTATGCGTTATATGGGATTTTGGTAGACGATACTACTGCCGGCACGTAGCCGAGCGATCTTCCAACACACAACTTGGCAATCTGGAGTCTTACAATGAAGAGCATGATTTGTGTTACTGTGGCCGTAGTATTCGTCGGTGTAGGACAACTCCGTGCTGAGAACCTGTTGATCAACGGCAGCTTCGAGACGTATGCCGTGCCTGTGATGTACTGGGACTACCACTATCAGTTTGACTTCAATATCGCCACAGACAGCCTCGATGGCTGGACGGTTACCGGGCAAATTGACATAGCTAACACCAGTGCATGGCAGACACACGATGGCAACAATAGCCTGGATCTGTGCGGCACATCTGGTCATGGTGGCGTAAGCCAAACCTTTTCTACTGTTCCAGGTTCGGAATACGAGGTGCAGTTCTTCCTCTCCGGCAATCCTAATCCGGATGGACCGTCAGAGCCTGATAACAAAACTCTGTCGGTCACAGCTGCCGGGGAATCCGCCAGTTTTTCTTTTGATATTGCAGCTGAAGCGAACACTTACACAGACATGAAGTGGAAAGAATGTATCTTCAACTTCACTGCCAACTCCACCTCGACAACTCTGACCATCAATTCAACCATGTATGGAAACTATTTCTATGGTCCTGTTATCGACGATGTCTCAGTCACCTCCGTTCCCGAACCTTCTTCGTTTGCCATTCTTGTAATGGGGGCAATTTGCGTTGGCAGCATTGCGAAGAAGACTCGAAATAGAGGGGACAGGCGGAAATCGGCTGGGAGGCACTGTTGAAGTGAGAGTCGAAACGGATCGGGTCGGCGGGGTGGCACTCACGAAAGGGGCTGGCTGAGGTCTGAAAAGGGGACATCACTGTTAATCCGAGGAAGGAATAAAGGGGTCGGGAGTCTTTATTGACTGCCGGTCGGTGATTTCCACGGACGGCCGCGGGGACGGAGCGTCGATTGCAGACCCAATCGCTTCGCCGTCCGCTGCTGCCAAGACGCTTCGCCAAACGGACAGCCACGCACCACGGAACGCCGCAACGCCTCCAACTCCGCTGCGGTCTGCGGCGATTGCACGTGCTGTCGCCAACGTCTCGGCAGCGCCAGCGGACCGTCGTCCAAGAGTCCCGCCCTGTTGCCGCGGACGCGATGCCAGAGGCTCGACCACCGCCACGCATCGGCCGCTTCGACCAGATTCGCTCGCAACGGGTTTCGCTCCACATACCGCAGCACTGTCCATAAATGATCGTCTTCTTGGATCGGAAACGACTTGAAACGGCCTTGGTACAACGGGCCCGCGCCCGCCGTGCGATGCGCGGCGCGCCAACGTTGCGTGTGCGTGACCGTCAGCCACCGCATGAATTCCGACAGGTCGCCGTCGCCGCGCGGCCAAAGCACGAAATGCCAATGATTGGACATAACGCACCACGCCAAAACCCGCATCGGCAGCCGGCACTTGGCCTCTCCAATCACTTCCTCGAACGCCTCGAAATCACGCTCTTTCCCAAAAATCCGCATCCGCCCCGCTGCTCGGTTCAGCACGTGGTGCGCATATCCTCCGCTGGAAACTCGCAATCGTCGCGGCATGATGGCTGGAGATTACCATCTATCCGCCGTTCTGTCAAGAACAAAGACTCCCGACCCCTTTACTCTCTTCGTCTTTTGGCCGGTGCCCACATGTTACTGCCAAGCTCAGATACCTTGGAAACGCCCGTATCAGAGCTGAAACGGCATGGCGGGCGAGTGACTCAGGAACCAGAGAATCGAGAAGGTTTCGGCATCTCGCTGACCGCTGGACCGCCGGCCGACAAGGATGAGAACGAGTACGCGGTTTAGCGAGGCCGTCAAATTAAATCTGCGAATCGTCGCAGTGCCGCAACGGTCTGGGCCAATCCTTGCCGTTCCAGTGCCGCGAGGAAGTCGTCCACGGGCATGGGCGGGCTCTTGAGGCTCTCCCGTTGCCGTTTTGCGGCGGCACAGACGATATGTGGAGCGAGGTCGAGCAGGTGATTGATGAAGTCGTCGGGGTGCTGTGCCTCGATTCCCCATTTCTTCAAGGTCTCTGGCGGAAAGTCGTCCAAGTTGAAGGTGACGATCACATCAGCGTTTGACCGAATCGCCGCGGCCAGGACGTGACGATCATCGGAATCGGGGAGCGTTAGCGCCGGAATGAGGTCTTCGTAATCCGTGACTAGGCAATCCCGAACGTGGGCGTCCATCAGTTGCCGGGTCCGGTCCAACTGCCCACGGGTGAGGTCGGGACGATTCTCCAAGACGCTACGAATCCATTCTTCGTGGATTGCCTCAGTCCACTTGGCGCGGAATAGGTCCGTCAGCGCCAAGTGCATGAGCAAATCGCGCAGCGGGGCCGGGTAGAGAACGCACGCATCGAGAATGGCGGTGAATTGGCTCACGCTCAATAGCCCATGCCGTGCTTCTGTGCTTCAGCCGCCAGTTCTTCCAGGGCCTTCAGGCGATCCTGATCGACGTTCCGCTTGTAGCCCATCAGGTCGTCGAAACGAATCCGCCGATGCGTGCCGACCTTGCGGAATGGAATCTTGCCCTCCTCAATCAGCCGGATCAAGAAAGGGCGCGAGACATTCAGCAGTTCAGCGGCCTGCTGCGTGGTGAGTTCCGCATGGACCGGCATCAGCGTCACGGCGTTGCCTTGAGCCATCTCGGTCAGGATGTCCGTCAGCAACCGGAACGCGGGAACCGGAATGGCGACGGTTTCCTCAACCTCATCGTCGGCTTGGACGCTGAGGCTAAGTTTGCGACGGCGCTTGCCCATCAGACGGGTTAGGCGACGGCTCGATTCCTCGGCAAGCCGAGTGTCGGCCTCGGTGGGCGTAACGGTTTCGGGAAGGTTCAAGGCAACGGCAGTCATGGGAACACCTGAAATCGGTCAATCTGTTCTGTTCATCGGCCTATTCAATCGTAGCCCTTAAACGAAACAAAAGCAATATCCGAAACAAACGAAATGCGATCAGGGCCATCAGGAAGCCCGTCAGAGCGGGCCATCCGGCGGGGCCAGTCGTTCTAGGCATGAAACCTAGTGTGTCTCGCACTGACGGCCACCATTCAGCAGGGATGCGTCCCTTCGCGCCCACCGACCGGACCGCTGCGCTAGCCTCGGAACCTAGTGGCCCCAAAACCTAGCGCCAAGTGCCCCCACGGCGCCCCCAAAATGCAAGCGAAATGAGGCAAAATGAGGGGGAACGACTGGGAACGAGACGCAATCTAAGTCCTTTTAGCGTCGTCGTTTATCGTTATGCCACAAGGACTTGTGGAAAATACCCCCTCCTGTTGAGGGCCTAGTGGCCGCAAGGCCGTGCAGGTTCAAGTCCTGTTTCCCGCACTGCCTACAGCATAAGGACTTACGTCGATGAGGCGCGAGTCCTTCTTGCGTTTCTTGGCAGGCTATAGGCAAGTAACGGTTCAGTGAACATGGAACGCCTGGCCGGCGTGGACTCGATCATGTCGCGGCTGACTTCCGTCGGCGACGCAGTCGACGGGGACGCCGCCGTATTTCGCCGGCGAGCGAATCGGGACAGTCCCCCCGACGGCCGTCGCCGACTGTGGGGCTGCCGGGTCGCGCGATGGGGCCTTGGGCAATCTGCATCCACATTGCGGCCTTCTGCGGTCGCTACAGGCGTTTTCCGAAGACTAACCCTTATTATCCTCTTTTTGGGACGTCGAAATAGCAGGATAGTGGCGTAGACGGCCGTGGGGTATCGCGATTCGTCTCTGTTCCATGCACGCACCAACGACACCGCTGAACCGGCCACGACAAGGCATCGTGGCGACGCGACCCGGCCTGACGGCCATCGCCATCGTGCTGCTGCTCGCAATTTCGCCGTCGGCGGCCGGGCAAGCTGCCGCCGCGGCGCCCTTGCCGCCCGGCTCGTCCGACGTCCACGCGGCGACGGTCGACGAGAAGAAACTCGACGACCTGTTGAACCTGGCCGAAAAAGACATTGGCAAGCTGGCGGAGGTTCGCGTCGACAGTTCCAGCAACCTCTCCAGCAACGGCGGTTCGCCCAACGACACGCTGAGTTCCAAGGATATCGAGTTTTCCACGGCGACCAGCACCGGCGATCTGCTCAAGCAGCTTCCCAACGTCAGCGGCCGCCGCCTTTCGGGCATCAACGTCGATCCGCGCAGTCCGCGGCTACAATTCTTCGCAGTTGAACGCCAGCGCCAACGGAATGACACAGCGGCGATCGATTCAAGACATCGATTCGCTGCTCAGCCAGATCGATCCCGGCGTGATCCAGGACGTCACGGTCATCGACGGCCCCTACACCTCGCTCTACGGTCCCGGATTCGCGTTCATCACCGCCAACCTCTTCGGTCCGCAGCGGTACGATCGTCCGCAGGTGCACAGCTCGACGTTTTTCAATTACGACAGCAACGGCCAGATCCTTTACGGCCGCGAGAACGTCATGGGCGGCGGCCGTGACTGGGGGGCTTATGGCAGCTACGGCGTGCGGACGGGCGACGATTATCGCGCCGGCGGCGCTGCGGACTTCGCCGTCCCCTCCAGTTTCGAGAAATGGGACACGATGCTCTCGCTGAGCATCGATCTCAACGCGTTGTCCCGGATCGAGTTCGACATGTTGCACACCGAGATGAACAACGTGGAGATGCCCGGCATCGTCTACGACCTGAACAACTCGACGAACAACCAGTACAACCTCCGCTACATCGTTCAGGAGGACCGCGACGGCCCTCAGCAGTTGCTCTTGCAGTCGTGGCACCAGGAGACCGCGTTCTACGGCGATGCGTCGCGGGCCTCGAAACAGCAGTCCTTCTACCAGGATTTCATCGCGAGATTCCCGCGGATCATGGATTGACCCGCCCCGTCACCACGCTGAGCAACGGCTATTCGGGTTCGACGGGCGTTCGCGGCCTGCGGACTTTCGGCCAGGCCGACGGCCCGCAGTGGACCATCGGCGCCGACTGGCGCCGCTCTGAGCAGCGATACCTGGAGCAGGACGTCGACGCCGCCGGCCAATCGGTCTATGACGGCAGCGTCTACGGCGTTCCGCAATCGCGCACCGACGACGTGGGCGTCTTGACCAATCTGCTGCTGCCGGCCGGCGAGCGGCTTTCGCTTACGTTCGGCGGCCGAGTCGATTATTGCAGCGCGTGGGTGAACCCCGACGATCCAATCGTCACCCTCAGTGAAGGCGATTACGAGGCGGGGTTCGATACGCCCGACTACACCCTGGGCATGGCCTACGCCATGGCGAAGCTGAAGCTGAACGACCACGACACTCTGAGCATCGGCAGCGGCTTCGCCATGCGCACCGCCGATCCGGCTGAACTCTATTCCTTCGAACCGTTCGTTCCGATTTGCCGATTCGGCAATAGTTTCACCGACGGCCTCTCGTCGCTGCAACCGGAGAAGAACTGGCAATTCGACCTGGGAGTCACCTCGCAGAGAGGCCGCGTTCGCTACGGGGCGCGAGGCTTCTACGCCACGATCTGGGATTACATCGAGTCGATCCCGAACTACACGTCCGCGCCCGATGATTCCACGCACGTTCTCGGCCGCAATTTTCAGGGCTTTTCTCCCGACGAGCGCGGCGATCTCGGTCTGCCCAGCGAGAACGGCGATACGGTTCAGGCCGGCTACAAGTCCTACAATATCCCGCTGGCCACGATGGCCGGCGGCGAGCTGTTCGGCGAAATCGAGTTTCGCAAGGGGCTCTCCGTCTTCGGCTGCATGTCGTATGTACATGGCGAGAACGTCCATCCCCTTCACGTGACGATGGATAGCGCCGGAAACAGCATCGTTGTCCCCAACGGCGGCGCCGAGCCGCTGCCGTACATGTACCCGTTCAACGGGCGAATCAGCCTCCGCGTCTCCGATCCCGAGCAGGACAAATGGGGCACGGAGTTCACCGCTCGCCTGGTGAACAGCCAGCACGAGGTGGCCACCAGCCTCGCCGAATTGCCGTCGCCGGCGTTCGCCGTTTTCGACCTGGGCGGTTACTACCGCCTGCGAAAGAACCTCCGCGTCTCGCTTTCGCTGGAGAACCTGCTGAACACCTATTACTACGAGCCGGGATCGTTGGTCATTTTGAATCCCGCCGGCGTTCCCGCGTTCATTCCGGAACCCGGTTTTTCCGCTATCCTGGGCGTCGACGGCCGATTCTGAACGAGGAACCGCGAAACGTGGCGATTTTCAGCAGTCTTGCACGAGCTGCCAAAGAGGACAGTCGCGTTTTCGCCGACCACGGCTACGCCGCGGCGCCCGCGAAAATCGGGACCGTTCGCCGGCCGCGTTTCGGCGGTCTGCCACGATTGCTGCTCGCGGCCGCGCTGCTGGCGGCGTGCTCCTGGCCGAGCGCCCGGCGTTTGTCAAGGCCCAGGATTCCGAGTCAACGGACGAGCCGAGGGAACCTTCGGACGCGCCCAAGGCATACACGCTCAAAGCGGTGTTTCTCTATTCGTTCGGCCGCTACGTCGAATGGCCCAAGACGTCGTTCGCCACGGCCAAAGCGCCGTTCGTTATCGGCGTTCTCGGCGAAGATCGGTTCGGCGGCGCGCTGGATGAGATCGCCAAGAAGAGGACCGTCCAGGGGCGGCCGATCGTCGTCAAGCGGTTTGCCACGCTGGAAGCCTACAAGCCGCCCTGCCAGATACTGTTTGTCAGCCGCTCGCTGTCGGCCGAGCAGCAGGCGGCCGTAATCGCCAAGACCTCAGGCAAGCCCGTCCTGGTGGTCGGCGAGACTCCCGGATTCGCCGAGCGCGGCGGAATTGCCGACTTCGTCGCCGCTAACGATCGAATCGCGATCGAGATCAACGTCGATTCCGCCCGCCGGGCGGGGCTGCACGTCGATGCCAGACTGCTCAGACTGGCCAAACGGGTCGGCACTCCGCCGGCGACCGCGAACAACTAGTCATAGGACGGATTTGCAAATCCGTCCTACGAGAATCGCCAACTGATCTTGCCGCCAGTTCTAGCGGTAGCCGCCCGCAGCGCTCAGGTCCATGTTCGCCCGGATTCGTTGCAGAGTGTTTGCGGCAAGTTCTCGGGCACGGGTGTCGGGCGCTCGGAGCATCATGACAAGAGCCGGTATGGCGTCCTGGCCCAACCTCTCCAGCGTGTGCGAAGCGGTGACGCGGAGATAGCCGTCCGGGTCGCAGAGCATCTCCGCCAGCGCGGGAATCGCATACCTCGCGTCCGGCCCCATCTCCTGCAGCGCCAGCGCAGCGGCGTCACGAACCGAAGGGTTCGGATCGCGAAGGCTCTCGGTCAGCGCCGGCACGGCCGCTTTCGCATCGACCCCGATCGCTCCCAAGGTATCCGCCACCAGCGCTCGCACGCGAGGATCGCAATCCCGCAGCAGCGGCACGAGGCTGGGCACGGCGTCGGCTCCCATCCTGTCCAACGTATGTGCGGCCGTAACGCGGAGGTAACCGTCCGGATCGCGGAGCATCTGCGCCAGCGCCGGGATGGCGGGCTTTGCAGCCGGCCCCATTTCGCGCAAGGCCATCGCGGCGGCATCGCGAACCGCGGGGCTCGGGTCGTACAGCGCCTCGGTCAACCCCGACACGGCTGCGGCGATGGCGGCGTCCGGATTCGCCCCCGGCGGCTCTTGACCATAACTGGCCGACGCAACGAGAACGCCGATGGCGAGCAGCAAACCAAGTGTGAGCCCCAGTGAGTTCTCTATCGTTCTTCCGTCGTGAGCCAACATGCCTGTCGACCTTTCCTTCTGCGAGTTTCGGTTTGGAGGTTCGCCGGTTTCCCGACAATACTATGGTTCTTCCCCCCAAACATAGGGCGCAGGCAGGGAAAGGCAAATGGCGGCGGTAGGCGTTCGCGGGCACCAGAGCGTTCTCTCATGCCCGCCACGGCCGTTTGCGGCTGGCGGCCTTCTTCAGGCTCTCGATGGCCAACTTCACGTCGGTTTCGACCTGGAAGTCGAACATGCCGGCCATCACGAAGTCGGCTCCACCGCGATAGGCATAGGAAAACCCCATCCGCGGCGGAATCGCTCCGGCCGCCATCACCTTGAACGCGATCCAGGGCTTCTCGATCTTCTCCATGTAGGCGATCGTCTCCGCGGGATCGTTGCACCACATGTTGTCGTTGTTGGCGTTGTGGTCGTCGGCGTGCCACTCCATCCAGTCGTATTCCTGGCGGTGGTCCTTTGGCGTGGCCGACCAGTAGCGGTCGAGGTGCAGCGTTTTGACGTAGAAATCGACGCTGAGCCTGGCCGCCTCGCACGCCTTGACCATGTTCAGCGAGTGCCCGCCGACGCCGGCCGGCACGCCCTGGGCCTTGATCAGATCGACCATTTGCCCGATCACGTCGATTCGCCCGCCGTTCATCATGAAGGCATCGGTCTCGCCGCCGTGCGAATAGAGCATCGTCGCGCCCTGGTCGATCCGCAGCTTGATCTCGTCGTTCATCTTCGTCTTGTCCTTGAAGAACGAGATGCACGGGATCGTCTGGATCTTCGTGGCACGGGCCTTGTTATACTTCAGCACGGCGCCCCACGCCCGCGGGTCGACCTGGATCGCGTTGATTCCGCACGCCTGGGCCAGTTCGAGCGTCTCAAAAATCTTCGCCTCGGTGTTGTACGAAGTGAACAGCTTCGAGGCGTACATCAGATCGCGGCTATGCGCCCAGCCGCCGATCAGATTGCCGCCGAGCACCAGCCGGCTGATCGACAGCTTGCCGATCTTGCCGCAGGGCAGGCTCCCCGGCGGAATGTCGGTCTTCGGCCGCTTGCTCGCCGCGGGCTGCACGGAGCCATCCTGCGTGGCGGCCAGCAAGGTGCGTTCCTCGATGCTGCCCAAAGCCGCCCCAACACCGGCCGCCCCGGCAATGCCTCGCGCAAGAAACAACGACGATCAGTCTTTTCGTTCATGGTGGGTTCCTTTCTTCCCAGTTACCCAACTCGTGAATGTATGTCGTGGAATGGCCTGATCCATCCAAGACGTATCCGGCAGCGGCAGGCGCATCGCGTCGGCAACAGTCAGCCACCCCCGCGGCAAATCCATCGAGCTTGTCTTGCCCCGTTGCGTTTTCCAGCGGAATCGCCGCTGTTTCTCGCAAGCGTGGGCGATCTGGAGCGCGATCCGCACATCCTGGGCCACATAGTCGAGCACCTCCTGGTGGCGTCCTTGCGCCCAAAGCTGCGGCGCCAGCACTCCGGACATTCCTTTCGGCTTGCCGGGGATTCCGAGAGCCTCGGCCGCCTTCTCTAGGGCCACGGGAAAGCCGCGATCACAGAACACGTGGAACATCATGTCCACGTGGTTGAGCACCAACTCTTTGCACTCATCGCGGCAATCGGACTCCTCTGCAAGGACATCAAAATCGAACCCCAGTCCGTTCCATGTAAGCAGTGTGTAGCCCTCCGTCGTGAGTCTGGCCAGTTCATGGACAAGGTCTCTCGCCTCGCTCGACGACATTCGTCCTGCCGGCGTCCCACCAGCGCTTTTCCCGTGCCAGAGGATCGGCTCGCTTACGTCGCATCGCAGAGCGGCGGCGCAAGAGATGCCCAGCGGGCGATAGGCTCGCCAATTGAAGTCAACGCCGGGAACGTCTTTTGCCGTCTCGATATCGAACGCCAAATATCGCCGCAGCATGAAGACACTCCTTTCCGTAACCGTTCACTGGGCGGCAAGGGGACGGAGGAGGTTTTCGGAGAAATATCTTCTCCTGCGGCGGATACTGTCGCCGAAAACCTCCTCCGTCCCCCTCTGTTTCCTGCCTGTGAACGCTTACCTCCTTTCCCTGTGGGAATGCCAAGATGGCCAGGATCATGCCAACGATGATTATACTCCCGCCAGGGAGCAGATCAATCATCTCTCCTCGCGTTCGACGCAGCAAAGGAGCCTCCGCCTGTTAAGCCGTGAGCACATGGGGTGCGACTGCTGCTGTGACTGCTACGCGGGTGACCGATTCGCGGCATGCCGCATTGAGTTATAATGACGGCATCCATTCACCAACAACGAGACGCTCACTATGCCCGAACTTCCTGAAGTCGAAACCATGCGCCGCGGTGTTGCGTCCATAGTGGGCTGCACCATCCGCGATTGCCGCAGACCGCGCTCGCGATTGCAGTCGATCGAGTTCACCCCCAATTTTCGCGCGCTTCACCGGCGGGTTGTCGGGCAGAAGATCATGGCCGTCGGGCGGGTCGGCAAACGGATCGTGCTCGAACTCGACTCGCGCGACCGCATCGTCATCGAACCGCGGATGTCGGGCTCGGTGATCTTGGCCAAGCCCCGTGACCGCACGCACTTGCGGCTGATTTTTGACCTTTCCGGAGCGGCAAAGCAGTTGCTGTTTTGGGATCAGCGCGGATTGGGCGTCGTGCGGCTCCTTTCGCCGGCAGAGTTCCAGTCGCGCTATGGCCCCGACAAGATCGGGCCGGACGCGCTGGAGATTTCCACCGCCCAGTTGCGCAAGCGTCTTGAGAGCAGCGGCCGCGCCATCAAGGTAGCCTTGCTCGATCAGAAAGCACTGGCCGGCATCGGGAACATCTACGCCTCGGAAACCTTGCACGTGGTGGGCATCCATCCTGCCACAGCCTGCAACAAACTGACGCCACGCCAATGGACGCGGCTGCACGCCGCGATGCGCAAAGTCTTGCACGAAGCATTGCTTCACCAGGGATCCACCTTGGCCGACAAGGTCTACACCGCCGCCGACGGCAAGCCGGGCAAATACGCCTTCCGCGTCTATCAGCGCCACGGCCAGCCCTGCCCGCGCTGCGGCCAAGCGGAGATCCAGCGAATCGTGCAGGCCCAGCGCTCGACGTTTTTTTGCCCCGCCTGCCAGGCGGCTGACAGCGCACGCTGAAAGGTTGTGGTGCAGGCGTCTCGCCTACGTGAGCGTAGGAGAATCACCAGACTGCGTGAGGGCCGGGCGACAACAAGCTTGCGGGGCGACGATGGGGCTCGGGCAAAAAGACGGCGACGCCAAAACGCCTCTCGGAAGCCACGAGGAGCCGCCGCAGAGTCAGGAGGGGGAAGGCGGCCATGGCCGCCTTCCCCCTCCTGATACCCCACATCGACTAACCGGGTCGGCCCGGGTAGGATCAGGTGTCGGGGAAATCGAATTTCCTATCACTTTTCGACCCTGTGTCCCCTGCGGCAGGATTCCACATGCTGTATCAGGCGCCACGGGTGGAACGGCAAGCCGTTCATCTGGAGCCAGTCACCCAGCAACTCAAACCATAGCCGCAAGCAATCGCTGCCTCAAGGCGCGGTTCTGGACCACACTTCCTTTTCGCGACACCCCTACTCTTCGTTGGAAATCGCCACGATCACCAGCCCGTTGCGGTCGGCGAAATCGACCACTGCGTCTTGATCGAGGAAGATGGTTCGCCCGGCTTCGACCGCCAGCACCTTGCCGCCGGCGGCATGCATCGTCTCCAGCGTGCCGAGTCCGATGGTGGGCACGTCGAACCGCATGTCCTGCTGCGGCTTGGCCACCTTGACCACGGTGAAGCCGCCGGCGCGGCAGAGCACCCCGGCGCGGCGGATGCACTCGTCGGTCCCCTCGACCGCCTCGACCGCCAGCACGGCCTGGTCCTTCACCGCCACGCTTTGTCCAATGTCGAGCCGGCCCATCTCCTTGGCCATCCGCCAGCCGAACTCGATGTCCTTCTGTTGCCACGCCGTCGGGCCGCGGCGGGTAAGCTGTCCTGCTTTCACGAGCAACTCCGGTGCGTAATCGGTCGGCGGGGCGAAGCGAATCCCCTCCTGGGCAAACTCCTCGACAATCGCCAGCAAGAGCGTGTCGTCGCGGCAGTCCTTCTTTCGCGTCCAAAAATGGGGCAGAAACATGCGGATCGTCCGCAGGTCGGGCAGGTGCCGCAGCCACGCCCAACGCTGAAACAACCGCACCTTGAAAATCTTGCCCGCCATCATGATCTCCGTCACCCCGTGGCGATGGAAGTAGCGGATGGCGGTGCCGAACTTCGCCAACCCCAGCCAGTGGAAGTCGGTGCAGACCTCGGCCAGCGCCGGATCGGCGTGCCCGATCGTCCCCAGGCAATAGACTTCGCACCCCTGCCGCCGCAGCGCCTCGGCGATCACGATCGGATACCGCCCCCAGCCGGCCAGCATTCCGATGCGACGTTTTTCAGAAGGCGAGGACATAGAAGATAGTGGGCAGTGGGAAGTGGGCAGTCGGCAGTGGGCAGTGGGCAGTCGGCAGTCGGCAGTGGGCAGGGAATATTCGGTCGCTCGCAGATTATTGATGATCGAGGGAATCCGCCAGTCCTTGCCGCAAACGGCCGACCTCGGAGGCCAAAGCAAGGACTTTCTCGCAGTCCTGCGCGTTGATATAGCCGAGGCGCTGCGCAATTATCGCCTGTGTTTCGACTTCTCGCCGCGAACCGTTGGCTATCGACAGGAATCGCAAAAAGTCGCCCGCGGAACGCCGGCCTTCACCTTCCGCGATGTTGGAGGGAACAGATACGGCGGCCCTTCTCATTTGGCTGCGCAAGCCATACAACTCATCCTGGGGGAAGTGCATCGTGACTCTGTAGACAAGTTCCACGAGGTCCATCGCCTTTTGCCACAGGATCAGGTCGCGGTAGTTCCGCACTGCCATGTGCATTCCCCGCCTTCTTCTTGCACCCTGCCGACTGCCCACTGCCCACTGCCCACTGCCCACTGCCGACTGCCCACTGCCGACTGCCCACTGCCGACTGCCGACTGCCGACTGCCGACTGCCGACTGCCGACTGCCCACTGCCCACTGCTTTTACGCCACCGCCCGGCGCCCATCGGCCTCGTCGGGCGGATCTTCGGCCTTAATGGCGATCGTGCCGGCGGCCGACGATTGCTTCAGCAGCAATTCGACGGCTCGTTCGAACTGCTTTAACTGCCGCCGCATCTCCGGCAATTTGCTCAGCGCCGCCTGTTTGATCTTCTGTTCGCGTTCGGGCGTGGCGGGAATGCCGATCATCCGCGCGTCGGCGGGCACGTCGTTGGTCACTCCGGCCATTGCGCCCAGCACCGCCCGATCGCCGATGTGAACGTGATCGCGCACGCCCACCTGGCCGGCCATCACCACGTAATCGCCGGTGGTGGTGCTGCCGGCCACGCCGACCTGCGAGCAGAGCATATTGTGCCGGCCGATGCGGCAGTTGTGGGCGACCATCACCGAGTCGTCGATCTTCGTCCCCTCGCCGATGCTCGTCGGGCCGTAGGTGCCGCGGTCGATGGTCGAGCCGGCGCCGATCTCGACGTCCGCCCCCAGCACCACGTTGCCCAACTGGGCCGACAGCACGTGCCGCCCGTTGGCGAAGCCGTAGCCGAAGCCATAGGCCCCGAGCACGGCGTTGGCGTGGATCAGGCATCGCGGCCCGACGACGGTGTTTTCGTAGAGCACGGCGTTCGGAAAAATCGTTACGTTCTCGCCGATCTGCGAGCCGGCCATGACGTGGGCGCCCGAGTGGATCGTCGAGCCGTCGCCAATCGATACGCCGTCGCCGATGGTGGCGAAAGGATGGACGTCAACGTCGCTGCCGATCGTGGCGGTCGGGCTGACGGCGGCCAGCGGGCTAATGCCGATCCGTCGCGCTTGCGGCGGTGGGCAAAAATGGGTCACAATCGCCGTAAACGCGGCGTGAACGTCATCGACCTGAATGGCCGGAAGTCGCTCGGACGCGAACCCTCTCGGCGCCACGACGGCGGCCGCGCGGCACTGTCCCAGCAAATGAGCTTTCTCGGCCTGGTCGATCAGCGTGATCTGTCCCGGTTCGGCGTCACACAGCGTGGCCGCGCCGAAGATCACCAGCCGGCCGTCGCCGACCAACTGTCCGCCAACCAGAGCCGCAAGCTCGGCAAGGGTAGCCTGCATGAAGGGGATTCCTTTCCGAGACGAGAGAACCTCCGTTGCCCCCCCGGCCGAAGGGGCCGCGAATCAGGAGCAATGGAATGTACCCAAATCCCGCCCTCGGAGCAAGAGCAGCTAGGCAACGTCTGCGGCACCAAGCGATGGTGTAATTCCGATCGTAGCCTGGACCTTCCTGCCAATACCGAAACGTTTTGACTCCCGGACGTTGCTGGACTGTCAGGCGATCGAGCAACCGGCTTCCCGATTGAATCGGCAATTGCTTGATGCGATAGGAGAACGGCCGCTTGACGGCTTTCAACAAGGCGTCGATTGTGTCCGCGTCGGGAAGCGGATAAATCATCGAATGCACATGCTCGGGCATGAACACAAACGCTGTCGGCCGATAACGACGGCCTTGCATCGCCCGATTCACGCTCTCAGACAGCATCCCGCGCCAAGCGTCGTTGGTCAACAAGGGCCAACGATGGCAGCAAGAAAAGGTCAATCCGCGAATATGGCCGGGATCGTGGTAGTGCCGAATTCGTTTTCGATGTCCCGGAGTTCGTCCCATGCCGTCCTTCTGCCCACAACGGCCACTGCTGGGCAAGCCAGCAGTGGCACCTGCGCGGGGACGTCAATCAGATCGGGACACAGGGATTGACCGAGAGCGTCACCAGCAACAACACGGCCGACGGCCAGCGGACGAGCCAGGCGCCACAGTACGTCTACGGCACGGCCGTCGACAACAGCGACACCGGCGCCCATCTGCACGATGGAAGTCTCGTTCGCGACGTTATCAGTTACCCAATGGTTTTAGCGCCGAATGGTCCGGTACAGGAACATCCCCAGTGCTACCAAAAGAAGCGCCATGGTCGAAGGTTCGGGAATGGCCGCAGTCCGGCTCTGCATGTAAGCGGCGTCCATTGCTTCATCGTGGATCATGAAATCATCGATCAACCCGGAGAATTGGGTATTCGGGTCAAAGTTGCCGCCCAACAGGTTGGCGAAATCAAGAGTGCAGGTGTCGTTGGCGATCGTCTGATAGCCAGCCGTAGCGACGACGTCGCCATTTTGCCATATTTTCAGGCCATCTGTCACGCTGTTGGTAATGGCGATGTGGGTCCAAGCCGCGGGGGCCACTGTTGTCGTGCCCACCAGCGCTGTGGCTCCACCATTGAGGTAGAGTTGCTGGACATTTTCTGCATACTGAAGATTCCAATGATATTGATAGCCGATGCCGTTGACCCACTTCAGGCAGATTCGGTCCCAGCCATCCCCCAACAGCGAGTCGGGTCGAATGTACATTTCAATGGTCCACGCGGCTGTCCCCAGATCCAGGTCGTTGGAATCAATAGCCTCTAGGACGTTCGGTCGGTTTGAACTCGCGAGTCCAACGGCCGCAGCGCTTCCGAAAATTCCCGCTCCGAAGACGGCCGGTACTTCTGTCCCTGTGTTGTCGTAGGCAGTCAAGTTGTCCGCGGTCGAACCCGACGTGGCCACATCCGCCAACGTGCCGTCAAAAGTGTAATGGGTGAGAACAGTGGCATTTGCCAAACTGCAACACCCCAGAACCGCGACGCCAAATGCAATCTGTCTGAACTTTGAAAACATGGCTTGCTCCTCGTGTGTTAAAAAACATCAACAATGAAACTGAAATCGCTGGGAACTGAACCGCAAATATCCGAACGCGCATATTCACAACACAAGACCGGCGGCGACCGACATACAAAACCAGACATACAAAAGCAACTGAGGGCAACCACGGTCTTTTGTCGCGATAGAGGATGTCGGTGTAGCCAACGAACTAATAAGCGGACGGTGCGTGAAGCGGTTTGACTTGATGCCTATCCTATGGCCAACCCAGGACCAAGCATCGAAGACAAACAACTTGTGTTGCTTCGATCCGGTTCTTGTTCAGCCGACGCTATCTCAGGGGTTATGGAATTGAAAAAGACTGAAGAGCGAACCGCTATTGTCGGGGCGAGCGGTGGACTCACTGTAATCGGAACCGTTTCAAAAGTTGATTCTAACTGCGTTGATTTTATGTTGTCAACAAAAAAGGCGTGTAATATTTTTCAGTGAAACAGGTCACACAATTATAGCTGTGTGTAAGCCTATACTACCCCATTTTCCGCACATCTGGTGGCCTGAATTGCTTTGTTCCGGGGGCATAATACCTGACTCCTGGCCTTTCTTCTTCGCGGCTTGCGTGCTTTGGGCTTGGGGCCGGGTTTCTGCGGTTTCAAGACGAGACCAACAGGTTTCTCCAAACGAGCCACAAACGCCGAACTGCCCGGCGGCCGACCTGTACGCCCGTGTTCACGCGCGGGCGCCACTGCTGGCTTGTCCGTCCGTCCCGGCTGCCGACCTCGAAAGCGACCGGTGCCCACCATTGTTTCACCTATGGGCGGATGTCCTCGCCGCGGTATCAGCAATGTCCCCAATCTTGAACAGAATTGCGTTTTCGTCGTGGACTCGCGGCTCGGCGGTGCATACAGTCATAGAAACGCGGTTCAGCGTGATGGACACGATCGACTATGGCCGGGCGTTAGTAAGAGAGACGACAGCTCCGGCGATCGATCGTTTTCGGAGGACATCGAGAGGAACGCGTCTTTGCGTACTCAATTGGGTTCCACAGATCGGTCGCCGTTCGCCCGATCGTGGAGCCGCCGCAGCGGGAAATCGCGGCAATCGCGTTGGGCCCGAATCGGGCCATACCGTTGGTTTCTCGACGTTTTGCGTTTCTTAACCCTTTTGCCCAGAGGAGTTTTCTCATGAAGACTAAGACTCGTTTGACCATGCTGACTGACGGAGTAAGAATTGGCGTCAGGCGATCGGTTTACGCTTTGCCTGCACTGGCGCTGATACTGCTGGCAGCCGGCCCCGCCAGTGCCACGCTGATGACTTACGATGTCTCATTCAGCGCGAACACTTTCCAGGTCGGCTCGGGAGCAGACCCGGCGCCGGTCGATCCCGTCACCGGCAGTTTCACTATTACACTCGACCCGGCAGTGCACGTGGTGGACGACACCGCCGACATCTCGTTGACCAGCTTGAATATTGCGTTGGGGTCGGCGTCTCGTTTACCTACAATCCGGCCGCGGAGGGCTCCTATCCCGCCGGGACTCTGAGGGTGGGTGGTGTCGCGAGTGGCGCGGATACCATTATCTACAGCCCTTCGACCAATGACTTCTGGCTCCACATCGACGATTTTGCAGGCACTCCGGCATTCCAACAGTTGGGGTACACGCAGACATCCGTCAGTTCCGACAACCTGTTCTACACCGTGAACAACACTGGTTCCGTAGCCGTTACTGCCGTGCCCGAGCCGTCCAGCTTCGCCATGCTGCTATGGCTCGGCGTATTCGGCCTGGGATTCGTCGGTCTCGCAGTCTTTCGCCGACAGCGGAGTCGGGAATGTCCCGGCTAAGGCGTCGCGTCAGAATAAGTTGGTTGCATTTGCAGGACGGATTTCCGAATCCGTCGCTAACGTTGTGCATTTTGTTGGGCCGGCAGTTGCACTGCCGGCCCAACATCCACAATAATGGGACAAATTGCCTGTAGGGAATGCCCTCCGCGGCGTTCCGTGACAGTGAGTACGGCTTCGCTTCGGCGCGGAACGCCGCGGAGGGCGTTCCCTACAGAATGAGACTTGCTGCGGCCCGACCTTCGTTCGTCCCGGCTGCCGACCTTGAAAGCGACCCGTGCCCATGCTAGCATGGATTGTGCCTTATCCATGACCATCCCCATCGCTCCAGCAGGGTCGGCCACCCGACGCCGTCACTTCAGCAGACGATTCCGCAAGCACTTCTCGCAGGTGCCGGCGCGGTAGTCGGTCTTCCCACACCGCGAGTCTCTTCAGTCCTCGTTCATGGAGAATCGACAGATGAAACCGTGCAATTTGCTTGTCGCCGCGGTAGTGAGCGTCGTGATTTGCGTCACTGGAAGTTACGGCAAACAACCCGAGAGAAAGCCGGAAGCGAAGGTCGCCAAGGGCGTCGTGTTTCACGATGCGAACGGCAACCGAAAGTATGACGAGGGCGAGAAGCCGCTGCCGGGGATGCGAGTTTCGAACGGTCGGGACGTGGTGACTACCGATAGCGCCGGCCGCTATCGGATTCCGGTCGGCGACGACACGATCATCTTCGTAATCAAGCCGCGGGGCTGGCGGTCGCCGTTGAGCAAGACGAACCTGCCGCGGTTCTACTACATCTATAAACCCCACGGTTCGCCGAAGTCGCGATTTCCCGGCGCGGCCCCGACCGGCCCGTTGCCCAAGTCGGTCGATTTCCCGCTTTATCCGCAAAACGAGCCGGACAAATACAAGATGCTCGTCTTCGCCGACACGCAGACGTACGACCGGCGGGACGTCGCCTATCTGGCCCACGACGTCGTCGAGGAGTTGATCGGCACGGACGCCGCTTTCGGCGTCACGCTGGGCGACATCGTTTTCAACGATCTGTCGATTCTCGAGCCGGAGACGCAGGTTGTCTCCAAGGTGGGCATCCCCTGGCACAACGTCATCGGCAACCACGACATGAACTACGACGCCAGGCAACTCCGCTACACCGACGAGACCTTCGAGCGACTGTTCGGACCGTCCCACTACAGTTTCAACTATGGCCCGACGCACTTCATCGTTCTCGACGACGTCTGCACCGTCGTCGACAAGCAGACAAAGGAAACGACGTGGGGGGTCGGCATGGGCAACGATCAGATCGAGTTCATCAAGAACGACCTTGCCGGCGTCCCGCAAGAGACATTGGTCGTGCTGATGATGCACGTCCCCATCCTCGAAATTCCCGCGCGGCAGAGCATCTATCGCCTGATCGAGAATCGGCCGCATTGCTTCTCGATGTCAGGCCACACGCACACGCAGGAGCACTATTTCATCGGCCCCAAGGACGGCTGGCGCGGGCCGCAGCCGCACCACCACTACATCAGCGGCGCCGCCTGCGGCTGCTGGTGGCACGGCTGTCCCGACGAACGCGGAATCCCCAATGCAACCATGAGCGACGGCACTCCCAACGGCTACTCGATCATCACCTTCGACGGCAATAAGTACACGCAGGAGTATAGGGCGGCTGGCCGCAGCAAAGACTACCAGATGCAAATCTCCGCGCCCGATGAATTGCCGCTAACCAAGGCCGCAAAAACCAAGGTGCTGGCCAATGTGTTCAACGGCTCCGCGCGATCGATCGTGAGAATGCGAATCGACGAAGGCCGTTGGATCGAGATGAAGCGGGAGCCTCTGATCGACCCGGCCCTCCGCCGGGCCTGGCAGATCGACGAGAAGCTCGAAGAAGAAGCCCTGGCACAATCTGTCGAAGCCATCCCCGTCAACGCACATCTGGACCGCGCTGCTGCCCGACGACATGAAACCCGGCTACCACCGCATCGAGGTCGAGACGATCGACGTGTTCGGAAAGAAGTCGGCCGGCTATCGGTTGATAAGGCTGGTGGTAAGCGTTCACAGGCCGGAAACAGAGGGGGACGGAGGAGGTTTTCGGCGACAGTATCCGCCGCAGGAGGAGATATTTCTCCGAAAGCCTCCTCCGTCCCCTTGCCGCCCAGTGAACGGTAACAGGCTGGTGGATTCACACGCCTGATCTGTCAGGTGGTGTAGTGTCTCGGGACGATCGCCGCCTGTAGCGAACGCCCTCCGTGGCGTCGCGCCGTGATGGAAACGGCACGGAGGCCGTTCGCGACAGAACGTCATTTGCGAGACACTACAGTAGACACCACGCTGCCCGTATTTGCAGAAACGACTTCACGCCAGCCCGCGGTAGCGGCGAAACATCCATTCCACCGTCAGCAGCAGCGAGCAGCAGGAACCAGAAGGCCGGATTGTCCCAGGCCGGCTGCCGGGCGACGACCGCTTCGCCCACCGTCGGCTTGATGCTGGCCAACAGCCGGCTCAAATCCTGCGAGTTGTGCAGCACGCTGGCCGCCGCTGATCTGAGCCATGTCTTCCAGGCGTTGCGGATCGGGGCGAAGGTCGTGGTATTCGGCCGAATCGTCGAGAACCTGCACGTCGAGCTCTCCGCGGCCGGCAACATTGCTCCCGTCATACGCGATCACCTCCAGCACCAGGCTCCGCAGCGAAGAGGAAGGCCGCGGCGAGTCGCTCTTCAGCGAGCTGATCGCCGGGGCGGTGAGCTGGCCGCGATAGGCAAGCTCTCCGCCGTCGGGCAACAGCGGCGTCTCTTCCAGAACGGCGGCGAAGACGCCGATGCCGTCGTTCACCAGCCGTCGCCGGCTTCAGCCGGGCGACGATCCGATACTTGCCGGTCTCCTCCAGCTTGTCGTCGTAGGCGTGGGCGATGACTTGGATCGGCTGGCCGGGCCGGTAGATGACCTTGTCGGTTTCGATCCGCAGCCGCTGGCTTCCGCCGATCGAGTTTTCGCCCAGCCATTTGACCACGTTCCGCCAGAACTTGCGGAAGTAGCGGTTGTCGCCTTCGCCCCACTCGGATTCGAAATCCCGGCCCCAGGTGGACGGTGGTGTCGGTGGTCATGGCGAAGGTTCGCCCGCGGCCGAACGTGCTGGCAGGCGAAGACCGGCATGACGCCCGCCACGCGGCAGTCGGCCGATCGGACATTCCCAGCACGGTCGCTCCCGGTTTCACGCGATCGATCGAGATTCGTGCCGTAGAATCGCGGCATGCCATTGAGAATCGCGATGTTCTGCCGCGGATCTTCCGCGAGCCGCCAGATCGGATGCCGCTCGGCCGTCGGCGGAACGAGCACCCGGAATTCGCCGCTGGTGTACCCTTGGCCGAACGAATTGGGCCGATCGCCGCTCATCTTGACGGGAATCAACTGGTCCCAGACCGTTCGATCCCATCCGCCCGCGCCGAAACTGGTGTTGCCGCCGACCATGGCGAACCCGCCGCCGCGGCGGGCCACGAGATCGACGGTCCAATCGAGTTGCTCCTGGGTGAATGCGTTCCGGCTGATGTCGCTGCAGATCACCACGTCGTAGTGAAACAACTCTTCCCGCGTCTCGCGGATATCCCCGCCCGGGATCGCCGACGCGCTGCAGACGCTGGTTGTTGATGAACTGGGCCTGGACCTCCATCGGCAGGCACTCGATCGTTGGATCTTCGACCAGGGCGTCGCGCAGCCAATGGTATTCGTCGCCGAGGGTCGCTTCCATGTAGATCACGCGCAGCTTCTTGATCTGCGAGGCGATGCGAAACGGCACCTGGTTGTTCTCCGTCGATGGCCTCGCCGGCCAGCGGCGGCACTTCGAGGACCATGTTCGCCGCCCGACGGGTCGGGCTCGATCATCAGATCGTAGCGTTTCCGGCGCGCCGGCGAAGCGTGACGGGAGCGACGGCGAGCGGCCTGGCCCACGGATTGGCCGCCGGCCGGATGCGGATTTCCGCCCGCCGACCCTGCAAATCCGTAACCGGCGATCTGCACGCGGACGGGCACGCGGCTGCCCGGCGGAGCGAACCGCGGAACCACCAATTCCTGAATCACCACGTCGCCCATCATGCCCCGGTCGCTGCACCGGAAAGACGTGCAAGGGCATTTTCCGCTCTTGCGATAGCTCTCCGCCGCCTCCTGGAAGCCGGCGGTTTCCGTCGTGCGCCCGTCGGAGAAGATCACCACGCCCGCCGGCCGATCGGCGCCGAACCGCGCCGGCAGCCGCTGCAAGGCATCCAGCAGCAGCGTGGCGTCGTCGTCGGCGCGGAGTTCCTCGATGGCCGACGCCGCCGAGAGTCTGCCGCCCGAAGCGGAACACGCTCGGCCGCACGGAAGACCGCGTCGCGACGTTGCACTGCCGCAGCGCTTCTTTCACCTGTTCCAGCCGGTTGCCGGGCCGATTCAATCCCATGCTCTTCGAGCAATCCACCAGAAACACGATTTCGCGCGGGCCGCGGCGGCGAGCGGATTTCGCTGCGATACGACGGGGTTCAACAGCATCAGGATCAGCAGGCTCAACACGATCGCCCGCAGAACCAGCAGCACCGGGCTCCGCGCCAGCGGCGACGTGGCCCACCGCCGCGCAAGCCAAAGCACCAGCAGCGCACCCGGCCAGCAGGCCCAAGTAGACCGCAATCGAGATACGGAGGCAACCATTGAAGCGTCGGCATGGTGTTATCTCAAGTCCTCCGACAGCGTGCGGATAGTATTCTTCCACGTGTTTCCGGTACTGCTCGGGAACCGGCTGGTCCCGGTCCAGAATCGCATCCTTGAGGATCATCGCCTGGATCCGCACCTGCAGTGCGCGGTGCCACGCGCTGCACGGTCGACGCATAGAGCTGCGGCGGTTCGTAGTATCCCTGCCGCGTACGATTGCCGCCAGACGACCCGGCCCGAAGTAACCGCCTTCGATCGCGTCGGCCAGCGCGTTCGCCTCTTTGCCGAGATTGCGATCCGTGCCCGCGCAACGGGCCGAGCGTGCCGCGCAGGTCGCCCATCTTCTTTTCGATTTCGTCCCTCGCCGTCTGGTCGGCGACGGGCATCTCGAACTTCCTTTTGCAGTTCGGCCGCCTGTCTTCTCGGCCGCGATCAGCGCTTCGAGCTTCGGCTCGGTGAAGCCGTGCCGCGCCGCCTCGATCTGATTGGCCAGTGCGTCCAGCCGCTTGGCCGAGTCGCGCGATTTCGCGATTGGCCCGCTCGCGCTGGCCGGCCGACAAGGCCTTGGCGGCCCGGTCCATCTGCGGCGGCGATCTCTTTGGGCGAATTCTCCGCGGCCGCCTCCTCCAAGGCGCGGACGAGGTCCGGATCGGCCAGGCTCGCGTCCTACTCGGGCTTGCTTAAGAATATCCTCGACGGTCCGGACCTCTTCGGCCTGGCGCGCTGCCGGTTGGCCGAGCGCGCGGAACCGGGAATCGCCTTCCCCGTCACGCCCCTCTCCGCCTTCACTGGGCGATTCGTCGCCCTGCTGGCCTTGTCCGCTTTCGACCCCGGGCGATTGGCCGGTGCCTCTCGCTCTTCTCCTCTCGTTCGCGTTCTCCGCCTTCTCGGCGTCGTGCTGGCTTGGGCGAGCCTGGCGAGCGATGCTTTCGGCGGCCTGGAGCTTGGCGGCCAACTCCGCCGCCTTCAACGCTGCCGACCTGCTGGGCCAAACGCTCCAACTGGCCGCGGCCGCTCGCGGGCCTCTCGGCCGGCGTTGCCCTTCGTCGCCTTGCTCCAAGGATTTGGCGCTGGAGCGGATCGCAGCGCTCGGCATTGGCCATGCGCTCGCTTGGCCAAGTCGGTCATCGCCTCGTCCGACTCCATTTTTCTCGGCAGATTTCGGCGGCCTTTTCGGCGGCGCCGTTGCTGCCGTTCGGCCAGCTTGCCCGATTCGCCCTGTGACGGGCCGCCGCCTTGCGATGGTTGGCCCTTCTGCGGCGGCTGGTTCTTGCTGACGGTTGCTCACTTGTTGCGATTGCCCGCTCTGCTGCGGCCGGCTTGCGAGGGCGATGGCTTCGCGTTGTCGTCTTCGGCGATGGGGGACTGCTCGCATTGCCGCCCGACTTGCCTTCGAGTTCTTCCGCCGTGTCCCGCTCGGTCTTCGCGAGTTCCGCGATCTGCTTCTGAAGGTTCTCCTCGGTCCTCGTCCTCCTCGTCCTCGTCCTCTTGCTTCGGTTTTTCGGGCATGTTCTTTGCGCCTGGTAGTCCATCCTCTCGGCTTCGCCGCCCGACTTGGGATTGGCCAGCAGCAGGCGGAGATTCTCGCCGGGCTTGAATCAGTTGGGCCAGGGCGATCTCCTCCTTGCGGCAGGCCGGCTTCATGTTCTTCTTATCGAGTTCCGTGGCGGCCGCCCGCATCGCCTCGACGGCCTGGTCAAGGCAGGGGATCGGTCCGAACCGCTCGGCCACCGCGGCGGCGAAGCTCCTCGGTCAACTTGGCCAACTACCGTCTCTGCTCTGGCCATCCGCTTGGCGACCCGGGCGTCGGCTTTCGCTTCGCCGCATTGGACGAAGGTGTGCTGCAAATTCGTCCGCTGCCGGCTGATCAAGCAGTTCGAGCGTGACCGATTCTCCCGGCTTGCCGCCATGCTTGCGCGAACTGAACTTCCGCTTGTACGGCCGAATGTCGATGAATTGCAGGTCCGACGTGACGCGGTGCGGGCCCGACGGATAGTTGTCTTCGGCAAAGCGCGTAGTAAACGATGCGCGTCCTGATAATTCAGCTTGTGCTTTTCCAGATAAAGCGTCGCCAGGCTCGTCAACGAGACCGGCTGCTGCGGATCTTCGTCGAGCCGCAGCGTCTCCTTCGGGCCGTCGCCGATCTGGTAAACGATTCCCACCTTCGTCAGCCCGAAATCGTCGCTTGCCTTCGAGCTGCATCGTCACTTCGGTCGTCGGCAGGGCTTCGATGACCACCGCCGGCTTGACGAAGTGCAGCGTCGGCTTGCGATCGGGCTGAACCGTGATGCGAAACTTCTGCGGCTCGAGTTTCATGCCGTCGGCGGCCTCGGCGTTGATCTCGTAGTCCAAATCCCGCGTTCACGTTTGTCCAGCGTCCCCTCCAGGTTCTTCCCGTCGATTCTCATCGGCGCCGGCGGCAGTGCCTTCGCCGCCTTTGCCCGTCGGAACCAGCCGCAGCCAGGCGGTCTGCGCAGGCCGGTCCAACTCGAAGCGGAAGTGGACGGCCGGAGCCCTCAATCGCCTCGAAATCCCCCTCCTTCGACCGTCGAGGGCTTCTTCCGCGTGTACGCCGGCGGTTCGACGACGGCCTCGATCTTTCGCAGCAACAGCGGGTGCAGTATCGTCAGCCGGTACGTCTCGCTCTCCACTTCGCCGGCAGTCACCCGATACTCGATGTCCTCGCGGCAGTTCTTCAGCGACTTCTCCAGCTTGCCGAGCAGCGGAGCCCCTTGCGAATCGTCCGGGGCAAGCGAAACGGCGGACCAGGGATCGTCGCTGCCCGCTTTGCGCGTCTGCAACTCCGCCTTGCTCACCGGCCGGCCCGAGATGATCGCGCGAATCTTCACGTCGTGGCCGAATTTGACCGACTGGTCGCCCGGCTCGACCGCAAGCTGCGTGTAGTGGACGGGAACGAGGAACAGCCGCATGGCCGCGATCCGCGCCGACGGCCAGATGGCAATCGCCAGCACGACAATCGCCGCCAACAGAGCCGCGGTCCACGTCGGCAATCGCAGCCGACGCCACGGCACGACCTGTGCGAAATCCAACGGCTCGGTTCGCTCTTCGGTGTCGGTCGTCAGCGCCCGGACCAACGACGGCCACGCCGGCATGGTGCTCGGTGTCGGCTCGGCGTACTCCAGCGTCGTGCAGACCCGCTGGCCGAGGTCGGGAAACGCCGTTTCGATCTCCACCGCGGTGTCGAGCCGATTGATTGCCGCCCGCCGGCCGCGGACGATTCGCCAGACGAGCAGCGCCGCCACGAACACGCCCGCCAGCAGCCAATTCGCCTGGCGGATCGCCCGCCCGAGCACCCAGTAGTAATCGGCCGTCGCCAGCAATCCCCCGGCGATCAACGCCGCCAGGATCGTCCAGACCACCGCCTGAAGCAAGAGGAAGCGGTGGCACTGCCGCCGCGTCCGTTCCACGCGATCGACCAACACGGCCTGGCGCCGCGCCAACTCAGCGCCGCTCGGGCCCGGCTCTTTCGGTGGTGGTGCCACTGCTATCATCGGACGTCTCCTTCTCGCGGGAGTTCACGTAGGACGGATTTCCAAATCCGTCCACGTTTCGAGGGCGGGTTTGGAGAACTGTCCGATTTTGCGGACGGATTTGGAAATCCGTGCTACAAATGCCCAACCACACTCTCTGCACTTCACGCATGGGTTCGATTCGCAACAAACATCTCGACCGCCAGCACGGCCAACAACGCCAAGATCAGGTAGGTCCAGAGCTCGTTCGGGCGTTCGACGCCGGCCGGCAACACCGCCGCCACCGTCGGCCGCGGCAGCTCGGCGACCTTCACCGCGCCCAGTTGAAACTCCTCGCGGAACTGCTTCTGCGAATAGCGCTCGATCCGCGATTCCCGCGCGTCGAGGTTCCGCACCAGCAGCAAATTGTTCTCGCTGGCCACGCCCGGCGGACGATCGGCGCCGGGCCCGGCGATCTCCGCACGCACCCGCCGATTCTCCGGCAGGCGATCGGTCAGGTAGCCGACAATCTGGTGCACAATCGGCACGTAAAGCCTCGACTGCGGCCAGTCGCCCCAGTCGCGGTCGACCGCCGAGGCAAACAGCAGCACGATGCCGCGGCCCAGCGTCTTTTCCAGCAGCAGCGGATGGCCGCCGGACGCCGTGGCCAGCACCTTGGCGTCCGGCGACGGTTTCACGCGAGTGATTTTTCGGAACGTCACCCGCCGCAGATCGCCCTGCTGCGGATCGCTCAGCGGCCGGAAGATCGGATGGTCCTTTTCCCAGGTTTGGAAGCGGAACAGCCCGGCCGGGCTCGCCCCTTCCACCCAACCCGGCAGCAAGCCGGCCTGTTCCATCGCCGCGTAGCTGGCCGGCTCGACCTTCCCGCCGGTAAAGATCAACAGCCGGCCGCCGCCCACCACGAACGTTTGCAGCCGGGCCAAATCGTCGTTGCCAAGCCCCGCCACGTTGCAGAGCACCACCACGCCGCAAGGCGTCAGTTCCGGCAGCCGCGATCCCCCTTCGAGAGCCCAGCGCACCGGCTCGTAGGGCGTCAGCGCCGATTCCTTGCCGGGCAAAGCCAGCCGCAGGGCCGTTTCAAGATAATACGTCTCGTTGCCGAAAACCGAGCTGCCCGGCTCGCCGTCGACCAACAAGATGCGATCCGCCCCGCGGGCTTCAAACGCCAGCCAACGGCGGTTGTCGGCCGCAAAGCCGTCGTCGGCGGCAACCTCGACAAAACCGTGGTAAAGCCCCGGCCGATCGATCAGCACCGAGAAATTCACCTGCTGCGACGCCGACGGCCGCGATCGAGACCGTCTTCGATTGGTCCGCCAGCTTCGCCCCGTTCCCCTCCAGCCGCAGCCGCACTTGAACGTTGTGGGCAGGCAACACTCCGGCATTCGACACCAGCGCGCTCACGGCGATTGGCTCTTGAGGGCGGATCGTCGGCTGCACGACCTCGGCCTTCTCGACGGCCAGGTTGCCCATCAGCGGCTTGCCCACCTCGACCACCTCGACCTCCACGTCCGCGGGAAATCCCTTGCCGACGGTGTGCTGGCCGGTGCGTTGAAGATCGGTGATCAGATAGAGCTTGCGGTGCTGCCGGCTCGACGTCAAGAAGACGTCGCGTGCCCAGCACAGCGCCTGGCCGAAATCGGTGCCCGCATAACCGGGCTGGCGCTGCGAATCGATCCGGGCCTCGGGACTCTCCGTCGCGCCGCGATCGTCGAAGTAGCCCAGATGGACCTTCGTCCCTTGCGGAACGCCGGCGAGGATCTTTTCCGCCGCCGCTTGCGCAGGAGAAGAGGTTCTCGCCCGAGTACATCGCCGCCATGCTGCCCGACCGATCGACCAGCACGATGACTTCGCAATCCTGGCCTATTCCGCTCGTGGCGGCCGTGAGATAGGGCCTGGCGAACAGCAGCGCCAACAGCAGCACCGCGGCGACCCGCATCGCCAGCAGCAGCCAGCGGCGAATCCTCCGCCGGTGCCTGGTCTCCTTGATCGCCAGGCGGAGGAATCGCAGCGTTCCGATCGACACCTGCCGGGCACGCGGCCGCAACAGCAGATGGATCAAGATCGGAATCGTCACCGCCGCCGCGGCCGCAAGGAAACCGGCATGAATCAGGCTCAATCCGAACATAGACACCAATCCTCAGAGGGCGAGGGGGACGGAGGAGGTTGTCGAAAGAGATCTTCCCGTCACGTTAAACTCCATCCGACAACCTCCTCCGTCCCCGTCTTCCTCTCAATAATGCCCCGCACGCCGGGCCAGGTAATTGTGCAGCACGCCGACCAGCGGCTCGTCGGTGGTCATCAGAACGCGGTCCAACTCGCGCCGCCGGCAACCGTCGTCCAGGTCGGCCAGCCATTGCTCGATCACGGCCTGGTACGCGGGCCGAATCTCGTCGGCCTGCGTGGTCAGTTCGCTGGCCGGTCTCCAGTTCCCGAAAACGCACCGACCCGCCCACCGGCAGGCTGCGTTCCAGCGGATCGAGAATCTGGAAAATCAAGACGTCGTGCCCGCGAAACTGCAAGTGGTCCAAGGCCGAAAACAACTCGTCGGGCTCGTAGAACAGGTCGCTCAGCAACACCACCAGGCCGCGGCGGGGCATCAGCTCGGCCACCTCGTGAAGGATGCGGGCCGACTCGCCGTGCGGCCGCGGCGGCACGCGCACCAGCGTGTTGAGGATTTCGTTGAGTTGGTTCGATTTCGCCCGCGGCGGCAGATGCTCCTGGATCACGTTCGAGAACAGCGTCAGCCCCACCGCGTCGTGCTGCATCAGCGCGAGATGGGCAACCGCCGCGGCCAGACAAGCCGCATACCGCTGCTTGGTCATTCCGCCGACGGAATCGGTCGTCATCGACCCGCTCCAGTCGATCACCAGGTGCAGATCGAGGTTCGTCTCCGCGTCGTACTGCTTGACGTAGAGCTTGTCCTGCCGTCCGTAGAGCTTCCAGTTGAGATGCCGCAGATCGTCCCCCTTCAGATACTACCGGTGCGAGGCGAACTCCAGCGAGAAACCGACGTAAGGGCTGCGATGCAGGCCGTGCAGAAAACCGTCGACGACCGTGCGGGCGATCAGGCTCAGGTCTTCCAGCGAGGTGAAGAACTCGGGATCGACCAGTTGCCGGGCCGCGGTTTTGATCGGTTGCGTGACCATCGGCTATTTCACCACCGCCGCTTTCACCACGTTGGTCTTTTCGGGCACGTTCTGCACCAGCCGCGCCACCAGCGCGTCGGCATCGACGTTCTCCGCCCGGGCGTGGAACGTCAACACCAGCCGGTGCCGCAGCACCGGGATGGCCACGGCGCGGACGTCGGCGAAATCGACGTGGAACCGCCCGCTGAGGACCGCGCGGGCCTTCGCGCCGAGGATCAGGTATTGCGTCGCCCGCGGACTGCCGCCGTAGCGGATGTACTTGTGGACTCCATCCTTGCTCGGCTGCGGCTGGTAGCCGGGCCGCGTGGCCGCCACCAGGTTGACCGCGTATTGCACCACCGGATCGGCGACCGGCACCCCGCGGACCAACTCCTGCAACTGGATGATCTCGGCCGCCGAGAGCACCGGCTTGACCGTCGACCTGCCGGTTCGTCGTGGTGCTGGTGACGATCGCCGCCTCCTCCTCGGGCGTCGGGTAGTTGACCGGAATGTTGAACATGAACCGGTCCAACTGCGCCTCGGGCAGCGGATACGTCCCTTCCTGCTCGATCGGATTCTGCGTGGCCACCACGAAGAACGGCGGCGGCAGCTTGTAGGTCTGCCGGCCGACGGAAACCTCCAACTCCTGCATCGCCTGCAGCAAGGCCGATTGCGTCTTCGGCGGGGCGCGGTTGATCTCGTCGGCCAGCAGGAAATTCGTGAACAGCGGCCCCTGCATGAACTCCAGCCTCCGCCGGCCCGTCTGCGGGTCCTCCTCGATGATGTCGGTGCCGGTGATGTCGGCGGGCATCAGGTCGGGCGTGAACTGGATGCGGTGGAAGCTCAGATCGAGCGTCTGCGCGATCGTCCGCGCCATCAGCGTCTTGCCCAGCCCCGGCACGCCCAGCATCAGCACGTGTCCCCGGCAGAGCAAGCCCGACCAGCAACGCATCGAGGACTTTGTCCTGCCCCACGACAACCTTCGATAGCTCTGCGCGGAGCTTGTTGCGAGCCTCCTTCAACCGGGCCACTGCCGCAGCCGCATCCTGGTCGGCAATCTTGGTCGCTTCAATCAGTTTTTCCATGAACGTTCTCAGGGGTTAAAGTCCACGTCGGGGTCGCAGTTCAAATACGTTGGGACAGCGGTTCAAATACGTTGGGACAGCGGTTCAAATGCGTTGGGACAGCGGTTCAAATACGTTGGGACAGCGGTTCAAATACGTTGGGACAGCGGTTCAAATACGTTGGGACAGCGGTTCAAATGCGTTGGGGCGGCAGTTGAACTGCCACCCCAACGCTCGCTTCGACATTGGGAGGGTTCTCAGCGATTAGGTTTCAAGGCTTTTGGTGGTTTCGGTTCCGCGCGTTTTTCCTTCGGCGGCGAGGCGTGATAGGGCAAAATCGTCGCCAGCGAGAGAATCCCGTCGTCGCCCGGGCCGATCTTCTTGCCCGGCTCGGGAACCAACGGCCGCTCCGCGCCCACGCCGTCGCCGTTGTCATCGAGCTGCGCGTGCTCGGTCGATAGCCGCTTGTCGGCCGCATAGCGCGCCCGCACGTCGGCCATGATCCGATAGTAGAGTTCGAGCACCGAGAGCTTGCCGTCCCGGTTGACGTCCAAATCCTCCAACGGACGCGCTACGACCGCCGAAAGCGACTGGGGAAACTCGGTCTCGTTGTCTTCACCGCTGCTGCGGGTGGCGGCAATCACGATCCGCCTCTTGGCCGAAAGGCTCTTGACGAACCGCCCCGATTCCGCAGTCGTCATCCAGAAGACCTGCTCGCGGCATGGCAGCCCGGCAAACAGTTTGCCAATCTCGTCCTCGCGCAGATCGGGCCCGGGCAGATGGAACCAGGCATGTTCGCCGTCGTAGTTGGCGTGTCCGAGGAAGAAGACCCAAAGCCGATCGCCCGGCCGAAGCGTCTGTTTCAAGCGGGCCGCCTCTTTCTCGATCGTCTCACGGGTGGCCGCCCCCTCCGCGACGCCGCTGTGGCGCCGCCCCGCCGAATAGCACGCGGACGTCACCTGGACGAAAACCCAACGGGCCGATCAGCCACTGCCGCCACTGCTTCGCCGTCTCGGCAAACAGTCTTTCATGCTCCTCGTCGCCCGGCAGCCCCACCAGGATCAGGGCTTGCCCCTTCGGTCCCGAGGCCGCTTCCTTGTGCGCGGCGCGTCATCCCCCCATGCCGGCGCCGATGGCGGCAGGATGACCAGTCCCAGCAGTGCAAGCCCGCGTGCCGCCGCCGCCATCGCGAGAAGTCGAGAAGTCATCGCGGCATCCTATATTGCGAACCGTGCCCCGCTGCCAGACAATTCGAAGCTACCGCATCGTTATTGGATTCCACTTTCCCCGTTTTCCCGTTCGAGCGACGAAGGGGACGGATGAGGTTATGGGGAAGAGGTCATTCCTTCGAACGATTCTCTCCCGACAACGTCCTCTGTCCCCTTCCGACACGCCACGATCCCAAACCGAACACTTGGGGGAAACCGGGTCCCGGCACAAATGGCAAATAATCTAATGACGACACTGGAGCCTCAAAAGTTCGCAGTAAGCTCACAATCGGGCGAGAAATCCCTTTTTCCAGCGGTTACACGCCGCTCTTCCACTGCGAAAACCGCCCAAGCTTGAGACGACGTATCCACCACTGCCGCATCAACCCTCCAGCGGGGCCGTACCCAACGTGTGCCAATAGACCAGCCTGATGGGTGACTGTCAAGCATACCGCCGCACACGCGCAGTCAGCCACTATTAAGAACAACGCGAGAACCTGACACCATTTCTCACGCCGTCGCCACGCTCACGGGCTGGAAGAAGGGGTCTGTTCACACCAACGCAACGGGCCGGCGACGAATTTGTAGGGAACGGGCTCTGCCCCGTTCCTGGATCCCGGAACGCCACAGAGGGCGTTCTCTACAGAGCATTGCGGCGGTGGCCAAATCAGTCCCCAACGGGTGACGAATTGAACCATGCCACGAAAAACCATCAAGGATGAACAACCGGAGTGCCGATAAACGTGCCGTTAAGGTCTTCCTGTCTTATCTAATGTACCTACGGGCAGCCCTGTAGGGGGAGTAACTCGCTCGTCTGGATCCCGATCATGTCAGCAATACCACTTCCTGTTTGGATTCGCGGCAATCGCGCCGCGACGGTCCTTAGCGTGATACTGCTCCTCGGCGTCGGCCTAGCCGCTGCGCCGGCCGCCGCGCAATACGATGGGAGCCCGGACGCCCCGTGGCAAGCGCACCCCTACCAGGGTCAGCAGGTTCCACCGCCGGCTTCTCCGTGCCCATCCTGCGACGGCAACAATTGCGGCGACCAGCCGTGTGACGCCGATCGCGGGCGATGCGACGACGAGTGCAGCGTAACCGAATGGTGCCACTGGCCGATCTTCGAGCCCTGCGGGCAGCTTTCGTTCCGTGGCGAGTATCTCAACTGGTGGACCAAGTCGTCCTCCGCGCCCCCCCTGGCCACCACCAGCCCGGCAACCACCGCGCGGGCCCAATCGGGAGTGCTCGGTCAGTCCGGCACGGAAATCCTCTTCGGCGACAACAACGGCGATCAGGGCGTTCACCCCGGCGTGCGTCTGCGGCTCGGCTACTGGTTTACTCCCTGCCGCGACAGCGGACTCGACATCGCCTACACGGTCCTCGGCAGCAAGGCCGCGACCTTCGCCGGCGCCAGCGGCAACGACCCGATCCTCGCGAGGCCTTTCTTCAACGTGAGCACCGCACTGCAAGACTCCGTCATCGTCGCCTACCCGGGCCAGCAGACCGGCGCCCTCGACGTCCGCGACGCCAACGAGTTGAACTCCCTCGAAGTGCTCTACCGCCAAGGCGTGCTCCGCCAGTGCAACCGCGAGTTGGACTTCCTGATCGGTTACCGCTACGGCCGATTCAACGAAAGCATCGGCATCGACCAATCGTCCGATTACATCAGCACGGTCGGGCAGATCCCCGTCGGAACCGTGATCACGGCATCCGATTTGTTCAAGACGACCAACGAATTCAACGGCGGCGAGATCGGCTTTGCCGCACGAACCCGCTATTGCCGATGGTCGCTCGAACTGATGACGAAACTGGCCGTCGGCAGCACGCGCTCACGGGTGAACATCAGCGGCAACACGGTCGTGACCGTTCCCGGACAAACGCCGCTGAGCTACAACGGCGGCGTGCTGGCCCTGCCGACGAACATCGGCGATTTTCAGCGCAACGATCTCTCGGTCATTCCCGAATTCGGCGTCACGCTGGGCTACGATCTGACTTGCCGCTTGAAGGCCACCTTCGGCTGGACGTTCCTCTACTGGAGCGACGTGATGCGGCCGGCCGATCAGATCGACGTCAACGTCAACCCGACGCAACTCCCCCCCGGAACGCTTCGCGGCGATCCGTCGCCCGCCTTCCGGCCCGTCACCACCGATTTCTGGGCGCAGGGCTTGAACGTCGGTTTCGATTACCGATATTGAGCCGCTCCACAAGATGCTACGACAGTGTTGCGGTGTCCGTCACCGAGACGCCCACGTTTCCCGCGGCATCGGTCAACGTCACTGTAAACGTGAGCAGCCCGGACGGCAGCGACGAGACGTCGATCCCCGTGATCTGCTGCGACGTCGACAAAACGGTCCCGCTTCCGATCACTTCGCCGTCGCCGCCATCGCTGGTGATCGTATAGCTGTAGGTCGCCCCCTCTTCCGCGCCCGCAAACGTGAAGCTGACGTCCGTCGCCGTGCCGGCGTCGATCGGGTCCTGGTCGACCGTGATCGAGTAGCCGCTTGGCGGCGTCTGATCCAGGGTCGCCGTGGCCGTAACCGCATCTCCGATGTTGCTGTTCGTGTCGGTCAAGATGACGCTGAAAGTAAGGGTTCCGTCGGGCAGCGACGAGACGTCGATCCCGGTGATCTGCTGCGTCGTCGACGTAATCGTCCCGGATCCGGTGATTGGCGTGCCGCCGCCGCTGCTCGTGATGGTGTAGTCGTACTGCGAGCCGATTTCCGCCCCGGCGAACGTGAAGCTGGTCGAGCCGGCCTCCGCGGCGTTGACCGCGTCGTTGCCCAACGTGATGCCGTAGCCGGTCGGTGCCCCTCGTTCCAAAACCGCCGTGGCCGTGACGGGAGCTCCCACGTTCCCCGCCGCATCGATCACCGTCACGGTGAACGTCAAGGTGCCGTCCATCAAGCCCGAAACGTCGATGCCCGTCACCTGCTGATCGGCCGCCGTGAGTGCGCCGATTTCGGCCGACAGGCTGCCCCCGCCGCTGCTGGTCACCGTGTAGCTGTACGTCGTGCCGTCGGCAAACTCCGCGTTGGCAAAGGTGAAGCTGGCCGCCAATTCCGTGCTGGCGTCGATCGTAGGCTGATCCACCGAAATCGAATAGCCGCTCGGTGCGGTCGTATCCAGCGTCGCCGTAGCTGTCACGATCGGTCCGACGTTGCCGGCGTCGTCGGTCAGGGTGACGCTAAACGTGAGCGTGCCGTCGGGCAACGACGAAACGTCGATGTTGTCGATGAGCTGCGTCGCCAACAATAGCACTCCACCTCCGGTCACTTGTGTGACGCCGCCGTCGCCGTCGCTGCTTATCGTGTAACTGTAGTTGGTGAATTCCTCGCCGCCGCTGACGGTGAAGCCGGTTGAGGCCGCCTCGCTGGAATTGATCAGCAAATTCGTCGGCGTGATGGTGTATCCCGTCGGCGCGGTTCGGTCGAGCACGGCGCTCGCCGTCACGTGGCTGCCGGCGTTTCCGGCCGAGTCGGTGAGAAATACGTCGTAGGTCAAGGTTCCGTCGGGCAAGGACGAGACGTCGATGCCGCTTACGTCCTGGGCCGCCGAGTTGATGGTTCCACTTCCGGCCAACGCCGTGCCGCCCGCGCTGCTCGTAATCGTGTAGGTATAGGTCGCGTTCACTTCCGCGCCGGCGATGGTGAATCCGGTGGCGGTCGCGCTCGCCGCATTCACGTTTGCGTCGTCGGCGGTAATGGCATAGCCGCTAGGCGCGGTTTGGTCGAGGGTCGCGGTAGCCGTGGCGGTCGGGCCGGTGGCGCCGCCGCTGCTGAGCGTAACGCTAATAGTCAAGGTTCCGTTCGGCAGCGACGAAACGTCGATGCCCGTCACTTGCTGCGTGGCCGAGGTGATCGCTCCGGTGCTGGTAATGGGCGTGCCGCCGCCACTGCTGGCGATCGAGTATTGGAAGGTGGCGCCGATCGTAGCGCCGGAAATGGTGAAGCCGGTCGAGGTCGCCTTCGCGGCGTTGATCACGCCGTCGGTGGCCGTGACCGTGCAGGTCAGCCCCGACTGGAACGCCGGATTGGCCACCATGCCGACGTCGACGACCGTCGCGAACGCGGAGGCCGACGCGGTAGCCGACGCCAGCGACATGCTCAGCGAGATCATGCTCGGCTTCAGCCCTGCTTCGCCGAAGTTATAGCCCACGGCAGCGTCGCTGGCGGTCAGCGGGATCACGAATTGATCGGCGCCGACGGTCCCCTTGCTTACGCCGCCGACCGTTCCGACGGTTTCCTTGCCGTCAAGGTAATTTGAGGGTTGCGACTCGGCAACGCGATAGCTCCCGGCCCCGAGGCCGTCGAAATGGTAGGAACCGTCGTGGCCCGTCACGACCTCGTTCAGTTCCGACCCGCTGCTGGCGTCGTAGAGCTTGACGAGAACGCCTTGAAGGACCGTATTCGCCTGGCTGCCCTTCGCCATCAGTCCGTCGTTATCGACGTCGATGTAGACGAACCCCGAGATGCTGCACGCGCCCACCGAGAGCGAGGCGGTGTCGCTATCGGTGCTGAAGGCCGTCACGCCGCCGTTGCCGGTGGTGTCGGCCGTGCCGCCGGCCGTGCCGGTGTAGGTGTCCCACGGCGCAGTAGGTGATGGTCGGCGTCTCGCCGGCGGCGGTGGCGGTGTATCGCAGTTTGGCGGTGTTGGGCAACAGTAGGGCGGCAGTCGCGGACACCGTGCCGACGTCGGTGAAGCTCGTCCCGTCGAGCGAATAGGCCCAGGTTCCGCCGCCGGTCACGCCCGTCAGGGCAATTCCGCCAACGGCCTGTCCCGAGTCCGCGTCGGTAATGGTCGTGGTGCCCGTGCCGTTGTTGATGAACGTCACCAGGCTGATCGTGGTGGTCGCGCTCACGCTGATGCTTCCCAACGACGGGGAAGCCGCCGTCAGCGCCGGCGCGACGTTGGACGTCACCGCAAGCGAGGCGGTGTCGGTCGCGCTGCTGAATGCCGTGGGAGTGCCGTTCAACGAGGTGTCCGCAGTCGATCCGGCCGTGCCGCTGGTGGTGTCCCAGGCGCAATAGGTGATCGTGGCCGTTTCGGCGCCGGCGCCGGTCGGGGTGTATTGCAGTTCGGCGTTGTAGGGCAGCAACAACGCGGCAGTCGCCGATACATTGCCGACGTCGGTGAAGTTCGTCCCGTCAACCGAGTAGGTCCAGTTTCCACCGCCGGTCGTCGCGGTCAGCGCGATTCCGCCCACCACGGCGCTCGGATCCACGTCGCTGATGCTCGTGGCGCCCGTGCCGTTGTTGATAAACGTCGTCAAGGCGATTGTCGTGGAGGTCTGGTCGTCGACGCTTCCCAACGAAGGGGCGGCGGGCGTCAGTACGGGCGCGTCGTTCACGTCGGTGACGGTAAGCGAGGCGGTGTCGCTGCCGGTGCTGAAAGCAGTCGAGCCGCCCGTGGCGTCCGTCTGCGTCAGATCGCTCCGGCCGGTGGCTGCCCCTCCGGTCGTGTCCCAGGCGTGGTAGGTGATCGTGGCGGTTCCGCCGCTAATGCCGTTCGGCGTGTAGCGCAGCTCGGCGTTGTACGGCATCAGCAACGCCGAACTCTCGCTGACGGCGCCGACGTCGGTGAACGTCGCGCCGCCGTCAACCGAATAGGCCCAGGTTCCGCTGCCGGTCGTGCCGCTCAGGGCGATTCCGCCCAACACGGCGTCGGTGTCGACGTCGCTGACGCCTGTACTGCCCGCGGCATCGCTGCTGCTGATGAACGCCGCCAGAGCGATCGTCGTGGCGGTATTTTCATCGGTGGTCCCCAACGAAGGCTCCGCCGCCGTGAGAATCGGAGCGGCGTTGCTCGCCAGAACGTTGATCGAATATTGCTGCGAGGCCGTGTTGCCCGCCGTATCGGTTGCCTGCACGGTCACGTCCGCCGTTCCTACTTGCGAAGCGTTCGGCGTCCACGTAATCAGGCCGCTGTTCGGGTCGATCGCCATGCCGTCCGGCGGCGTTCCCAACAAGGAATACTGTACGCCGGTGTCGCTCCCCTCGCTAACCGACACCTGGCACTGGTAGGGCACGTCCGCCACGGCGGTGACGGCCGCCGGAAAATTGAACTGCGGCGCCACCGTGTCGACCGCCAATTGCACGCCCGGCGAATTGAAACTGGGCACGTCGGCCGTCTTGTCCAGCGGCGTCGTGCCGCCTATCTCGGTGATGCTCACGGTCTGATTTGGAGCAATCTGAATCGCGGTAAACGTATGCGTGCCGTCGCTCAGCGTCGTCGAGCCGTCGGTCGACACCGTCACGCTCGTGTCGGCGGCGGTCGCTTGACCGATGACGTTGCCGTCGCAAAGGATCTCCACGACGTTGCCGCTGGCAACGCCGGAGACCAGGAACTGCAAGGCATCGGCGCTGCTCGAGTTGTTCAAGTTCGTCGCCGTGCTGCTGCCTCCGTTCGCGGGAATCAAGGACAGTCCGGTGGGCGTCGTCGGAACGTCCGCGGCAAACGGATTGACGGGATTCGACGGATCGTCGGTGGTGAACGTAACGGTAAACGACTGCGTCACCGGCGTGTCGGTCCCGTCGCTGGCGGTCACCGTAACCGTGGTCGTGCCCGTCGCGCCCGCCGGCGCGCTAATTTGCAGCACGCCGGTCTGGCTGTCGGTGATGATCGAGGCCGACGTGATCGTCACCGGTGTCTGGAGATACTCGCTCGACGTCTGGTTCGGCATGGCCGCGATTTGGCTGAACACGTCGAATCCGCTGGTTTGGATGCCGAAGATCGTGTAGCTGAAGTCGAGACTTCGAGTCGGTTCGCCCGTGATGAAGAACTCGGTCGAGCTGGTGCCCGGGCTCGACCGCGCCATGGCAAGAAAACCGGCCGAGGTATATTCGAGATTCGGGTTAAACTCCTCGGCCATATCCGCCGGTTGCGTCTTGATAGGGCCGGTCGTCGGGTCTTGGTTGCCGCCTTGGAGCACAAAGGTGCCGCCGCTTCCGTTCGGCGCGTTGCGGTAGATCTCCAGACCGTCGTAGAATCCCGAGTTGACCAACGCCTCGATCGCGGCGGTAGTCGCCGGCGAGAGATTGTCGAACAACTGAAAATCCATCGTCTTCGCCGTGCCGCCGATGTCGACGGTCAGTTCCAGGATCTTGTTCGTTTGCGGCATCAAGACGGGCGTGACGCTGGAATAGTCCGAAGCCGTCACCGCATAGCTCAGCGTCTGGCCGGCGGCGCTGCCGTCGAGCGGGATGTACATCGTTGTTCCCGCCGGCAGCGTCACGTTAGAAAGCGCAGGCAGCGTGATCGACAACAACTGCCGCGATTCGAGGGCCTCGAACGAACATCGCCGGCCCGTTTTGCCTAACCCGTTGAATCTCCGATTGCGTCCTAGACTTCCAGACCGTCTTGTAGAGCGTTTGTGCATCGTTGTGGCGACTCAGAGGGGAGACTTGCCCATCAATCCCTCCATGATAAATCCAATGCCACGGCTCTGTCCAAGAATTTGCACGCCGCAAACCACCCGACAGGGGAGTTTTTCGAGACAAACGCCCGTCAGAGGCGTCAACAACCGCAGGAACCCACCAATCGGACGCGGCCGGCGTTTCAGAACGTCGAGAATCCGACCACTGTTTAGCCGGTAACCGAAGGTGCCCGCTGGGTCCGCTACACCAACTGGACGCGGACCACCACGAAATACGCCACCAGCACGGCCGCCATCACGTACATCAGCCACTTCACGTCGCGCCCCTGGCCCGACAGCAGCTTCACCAGCGGATACGCGATGAATCCTAACGCCAGACCGTCGGCTATCGAGAAGCACAACGGAATGCCGGCAATCACCAGGAACGCGGGCAGGCTTTCGGCGTAATTCTCCCAGTCGATCTTCATCACGTTCCGCATCATCATCGTGCCGACCACCACCAGTGCCGGCGCGGTGATCGGCGGATAGCTGCCGATCATGTCGATGATCGGACTGAAGAAGAGGGCCAGCAGGAACAAGGCCGCCGCCACCAGGGCGGTCAGTCCGGTCCGCCCGCCCTGCTCGACGCCCGCGGCGCTTTCGATAAAACTGGTCACCGTGCTGGTGCCCAAGGCCGCGCCGGCCACGGTGCCGACCGCGTCCGACATCAGCGCCTGCCGCGCGCGGGGCAGTCGGTTGTCGCGCACCAGCCCGGCCTGCTCGGCCACACCGATCAGCGTGCCCAACGTGTCGAACAGCACCATGAACAGGAAGATCAGAATAAACGGGGCCATCGCCCACGACAACGGAGTGACCAGGTCGAGCTTCAACAGCGTCGGCCCGATCGGCGGCGGCAGTCCCATCGCTTTCTCGGCAAACGTGAAATGCGTAGCCAGCATCGATTTTGCCACCAGCGGCAGCTCCGTGATTCGCGGCCCGAGCAGCGGCAGCCCGAGTTTCATCGCCGCCGCCAGTCCCGTTGCCGCCGCGATCCCCAAAATGATCGACCCGCGAACCCGGCGAGCGTGCAGCGCCGCGGTGACCAGCAGGCCGACGAAGAACACGATCAGGTCGGGCGAGGCGAACTCGGGATTCAGCCGCCAGCCCGAGGCCGGGCTTTTCAACAGCAAGTGTGTGTTGCCCATGCCGATCAGCACGATGAACAGCCCGATGCCCACCGCGATGCCGTTGCGCATGCTGGGGCTGATCGCCTCCATTAGCTTCTCGCGCACTCCCAGCATCGAAAGCAGCAGAAAGACCACGCCCGAGTAGAACACCACGCCCAGTCCGGTCTGCCACGACATGACCGCCGTCGAGCCGGCAACCAAGGATACAAAGAAGAAGTTCTCGCCCATGCCGGGCGCCTGGGCGATCGGGTAGCGGCCGTAGAGCCCCATGATGGCCGAGGCCAGCGCCGCCGCAATGCACGTGGCCGTGGTGACCGCGCCGAAGTCCATCCCCGTCGGCTCGCCGCTCATCTTGCCCGAGAGAACCATCGGCTGCACGACGATGATATAGGCCATCGTCAGGAAGGTCGTCAGCCCGGCCAGCAACTCCGTGCGGACGTTGGTCCGGTTTTCCGAGAGGTGGAAGAAGCGATCGAGCATGTTCGGTGCTCCTCGTACTCAGTAGCCCGTAGTATGCAATTCCCCGCCGGGGTCGGCAAGCCCGGCCGTAGACGCGGCGGCTCGCCGCGTTGCGCGCCGGTCCGGCCGGAGTCATTCACGGTGCCATACCAACCCGAAGCGCAAGCGAGGGCCGGAGAAGGTATTGCCCTCGTTCTCGCTTGCGCTTCGGGTTAATATCGTGCCCGGTGCGTACCGTCCCCCAGACCATGAATTCCGGCTCCGAGCCGGCCTGCCGACACAAAAGCGACGGGACGCCGCTTCTACCGCTGCCGCCATGTCGTTACGACTTGCCTCCCACCCCCAACAGGTTAGAATGCAAAAGATGAATAGCTCGATGAACCGCGACGACGATTACAGCCCGGACGTCGTCCAGGCGGAGTTGGTCGAAGAGATGGCGCCGGGTGCGCCGTGGGAGTGGCGCGAAGTCCGCCCCGTGCCGCCGCGGCGGCGACGTGTGTGGTTGCCCGCGCTGCTGTTTGCCGCCACGTGCTTGAGCACGCTCGTCTCAGGCATGGCTGATCCGCGAGCGGTGGGGTGGCTCGCCTCATTCGAGACTGGCCTGTGGTACGCGGTGCCAGTGATGATCATCCTTGTCTGCCACGAGATGGGCCACTTTGTTCAGGCCTATCGCTACGGGGTCTACGCCAGTTGGCCCTACTTTCTCCCGCTTCCGGGTTCACCGCTGGGTACCCTTGGCGCCGTCATCGTTATGGAACCGCGGATGGGCCACCGAAAGGCCCTCTTCGACATCGGCATCACCGGACCGCTGGCGGGTTTGGTGCCGACGTTCATCTTCTTGATCGTCGGCCTACACTATTCCACGTACGGTCCACGACCAGAACACGGCCTGCTATTCGGCGATCCCTTGTTCTTCACGTTTCTCGCGGATTTGATTCTTCACGTGCCCGCTGGAATGGAGGTCGTCCCCCATCCCATGGCCTTCGCCGGCTGGGTCGGCCTGCTGATCACGTCGCTGAACCTGATGCCCATCGGACAACTCGACGGCGGGCACGTGCTCTACGCCCTGCTGCGGCGGAAGGCGAACAGGGTCGCTTCGCTGCTGCTGATGGCGGCGCTGGTGGTCGTCGCCTTGGACTTCAGGGAGCTTTACGTCTGGACGCTGATGCTGATCCTGCTGGTGATCATGGGACCGGTTCATCCGCCCACCGCCGACGACAGCGAGCCGCTGGGCATCGTACGCACCATCCTCGGCTGGCTCACGCTCGCCTTCATCATCATCGGCTTCACCCCTACGCCACTGCGCGTGCTCTAGTGCTCCACCAAGCCGAAATCGACAGGTTCGTTGGTGCGGTAGTTGTACTGCCGCACCAACGGCTAGCGTTCCTTCGGTAGGTCCCGCCTGCCGGGCGGGACTTGTGTGTGTCCTGCCCCGAAAAGTCCCGCCCGGCAGGCGGAACCTACCGAGCGGGACGCGAAATCTGCCACTAATCGCTTGGCAAACCACTAGCGATTCAAATCCCCCGATCTGCGTGCCATCACGTCGCCCTTTTCGTTGTCCGGCAGCACCAGCTTCATGCCGGGCGTCAGATAGTTGTAATCCTTGCCCAGCACGTCGCGGTTCAGATCGTAGATCTCGACCCAACGCCCCGCTTTGCCCAGTTCATAGCGGGCGATGTTGAACAGCGTGTCCCCCTCGGTCACCGTGTAGCTCCGGCCGCCGCGATACGACCGCCGCGTGCTGACGGCCATCGTCCGGCTCTCCTGCGTCTCGCGCCGACCCGGCTTCGGACACAACTCCGGATACGTGCTGGCGAGCTGCGCCACCGACGGCGTCACGATCACGTCGCCCGGCGTCAGGCGGTCCGAACTGCCGACCTTGCCGCGATTCTGCTCGGCCAACGCCTGGTAATACGCGCCGCTGCCGTAGATCCTCTCCGAAATCGTCCAATAACTGTCGCCGGGCTGCACCTCGTACTTGCCGTCGCGGCGCCGCGGTGAACGGCTGCCGAACGACGGCGCGTCGTAGCGATCCGGCCTCTCGCGCTCGTACGAGGGCGGCGCGGAAGCGCGGGGAAAATCGTCGTCATACTGCCGGCGCGTCGAGCCCGCGAAGGAACGCCCCTCGCCGTCCTTGTGCGACGGCTTTTCGCGCTCGTAAGAGGGCGGCGCGGAAGCGCGGGGGAAATCGTCGTTATGTTGCCGGCGCGTCGAGCCTGCGAAGGAACGGCCTCCCCGGTCGTACGACGGCCTCTCGCGCGGCGGCTCCGGCGCCATCAACGCCGCCGACGGCTCGTAGCGCGATTTCTCGTGATGGGCGGCAGGCGGCCCGCCGGCATCCGCAAAGCCGCTCGACTCGCTACGCTCGAAACTGCCGCGCGTCATGGCCGCTGCGACCGAATCGGCGTGGGCCGATCGCTTCTTCACGTTCACCTCGGGCGGGGGCGGAGACAAGTCCTTCGCCTTCTGGCCGAAGTGCCTCGGCTTCTCTGCTTCCAGGCCCGGCAGCGAATCCTTGGCCGCCGATCCGTAGCGGCCGCCACGCGCCGGCTTGGGCGGATCCGCCACAAACGACGGCGGCGCCAGCGGCGCACCGTAGCGGCTCACCACCTGCCTCGACGCGTTCCGCTCCGACGGCAGCTTCCATTTGTCCAGCTTGCTGTCGATGCCTCCGGGCAGCGCGGTCGAGGCCGCCCTGGCCGGCGGCACCATCGTCGGCTGCCGGCCAAACGACTTCGCACTGACGCCCTTGAACAGATCGTCGCCGTTGGCGGCCAACGGCGGCTTGTGCTTCTTTCCGCCGTCGTGGTCCGCGCGGGCCAACTGCTTGTCGTCGGAATCCCCCTTCGTCATCTTCACCGCCACGACCGCCGCAAACGTGCCCAACAACAGCAGGATCACCACCACGCCGATCTTGGCTTCCCTGCCCAATCGCGACGGCTTGTCGGACTTCTCCTTCCGTTTCTCCTCGTGGTTCTTCTCTTCGCGCTGATGGCCGCGTTCTTCCTTTTCTTGCGGATTCATGTTCGAGCCTCCTTGCTTGAACCTCTCCCGGCAAAAGTGCCGGGACTAAACGTCTTGTCGGATTTCGATTCTCAATTCCATTTTGCGAGAAACAAGTAGCCGGGGGCCAACGGCCCGCGGACGGCTCCTCGCGCTTCCTGTCTCCGTTACACTCGTTCCGCAACCCGCAACTTGCGCTTCGCGATCGCGGGTTGTCGGCCGTCTCCTGGTCGTCGGGCGCAGGGGCCGCCGCGTCAGTGCTTTCAGCCGCTGGTCCGTCCGAAACGCCTCCTTCACCCGCCGATCTTCCAGCGAGTGAAAGCTGATGACCGCCATCCGCGCCCCCGCCCGCAGGCAGTCGGGAATGCGCCGCAGGGCGATCTCCAGCGATTTCAATTCGTCGTTCACCGCGATCCGCAGGGCCTGAAACGTCCGCGTCGCCGGATCGATCCGCGCTCCGCCCGGCGGGTTGGGCACGCAGCCGCGCACCAGCTCAGCCAACTCGGCCGCCGTCTCGATCGGCTTTCGCCGCCTCTGCTGGACAATCGCCCGGGCAATCCGCGGGCTGTATCGCTCCTCGCCGTAGCTCGAAATCAGTTGGGTCAAATGCTCCACACTCAACCGGTTTACTAGCCGCCGCGCCGGCTCGCCGCTGGTCGGGTCAAACCGCAGATCCAGCGGGCCGTCCGCCGAAAAACTGAACCCCCGGCTGCGGTCGGCCAACTGGTCGCTCGACAAGCCCAGGTCCAGCACCACGCCGTCAACCTTTTCGATTTTCAGTTGTTCCAGCACCTCCGGCAGGTCGCAGAAGTTCGCCTGCGCCAACCGTACCGGCAGCCCGTGCAATTCCTTCGTGGCGGCCTCGATCGCCGCCGGATCGCGGTCGATGCCGATCACCAAACCATCCTTGCCCACGGCTGCCGCCAGCGCCTTCGCGTGGCCCGCCCCGCCGAGCGTGCCGTCGACCATCACCGCCCCGGCCCGCGGTTGCAGCCAATCGACGACTTGCTCCAGCAGCACCGACACGTGCAGCGACGAGGGCTCGGACATGGTTTGGGCCTACTATACCCGGAAGAGAAAAGACACCCAGCCTCGGGCGCTTCCATGCGCCCATTATGAGGTTGAGTGTTTGCGTTCAACTCACCGGCCGCAGAGGCCCGAGCCGCACGCATCTCGCAACGGAGAGGCCTCCTGCACTCCCCATCCGTGAAAACCGCCCTCGTCATCGTATCGGCGAGGTCCGCCGCCGATTCAGTGGCCGCAGATCGGCGCCGCGGGTTCTCACGCGTAGCGAATGAAACAAACGACTAGCGACGCATCGTCTCCTGCTGCCACGAGATTTCTCACGCGGCCCCAAAGATACCGATTTGCTGCAAGCCGTACAATGCCGCTTTTTCCGGCGAAATCGCGAGGAAGAATCCGCCGAATTGGCAGCGTTTTTGCTCCGACGCGCGCTTGTCGACAATCGGATCTTGGCACTTGTCCGCGAGATTCAGCGGATCGCCGCCCCACCGCTATCCCTTGCGCTGGCAGCAGTGCTATCAGCACGATCGGTTGTGTCCGGCAGATCCCAACTACACCGCCACGGCTAACCCGGATTATTCATGACGCGATACCAACCCGAAGTGCAAGCGAGGACAGTAAAGGGAGTTACCCTCGCTTGCGCTTCGGGTTGGTATGACACACCGTGCGAGCATTTCCGCTGGGCCATGAATAATCCGGGCTAAAGCGCCGGGCAGAGTAGGACGGATTTCTCAATCCGCCCAGAAGGCGGGACGGATTGAGAAATCCGTCCTACGTGACCCGGTGCCGCAGCGGAGTGCAACCCGCCGCTACTTGCCCTTCTTCACCAGCGTCTTTCCCGCCGACACCTTGACTTTGAATTTCGGCTTCGGCGGATGCGGGTGCTTGTGCGGCTGGCCGTTGCCTTCGCGGTTCCGACGGCTGCGCTCGGTCGAGAGAACCTGTCGCAAAAGCGCGGAGAGATCGTCGTAGGGATAGTCGCAGGGCGGGCCGGGCGTGTACTGATACGCCGCATGTTGCAGCTTTCGCGGCAACGAAATCAACGTCGAGGAGACCGTGCCGAACTCGCTGCCCAGCACCACCACGCCGCGGCGGCCCTCGCTGTCGGGCTTTCGTGAAAATATCCGGCTGGCCACCGCCAGAAACGCCACCGCCGAGTCCAGCGTTTGCAGCGTCAACATGCGGCGGACGAACTGCTGACGCTCGTCCTTCGGATCGTCGATGTCGCCGTTGGTGACGATGTGCAGGCCCGGCGTCAACTCGACGATCTCGATCCTGTCGCCGCCATGAATCACCGCGGCGTATCGGCCGTCGGCGCAGACGTAATTGGCGCCGGCGTAGAGACCCTTGGCCAACTCCTTGGCGGCGTATGCGGCGGCTTCCCTGGCCGTGCGAAGCTCGAGCAACTCGCGGCAGAGCAACCCACGCGAGCGGGGCTCCGCCGGCACGATCGTCTTTCTGCGGTTAGCCACGGCACAGAACAGCCCGTTCTGGTTCACTCCCAGCCACGTTCCGCCCGCCCGCCTATCGGTCCCGCAAACCACCCGCGGCGTCCCCGACTGAATCTTCGGGTATTGCGTGGGGCGGTCAAAACGCTCCTCGCGGTTGGCAGCGACCAGAATGGGCGTACCACGAGCCACGCGGTACAGAATCGCCAACGTACACATGATTCCTCCAGCACGACAATTCACTGCAACTCAATAAGGATACCGAATTGCACCCTTTCCTTGCACCCCTCAGGCGGGCTATTTCTGCCACATTTCTTTGGGTTGTATCGCCCGCATGGGGGGAGTGTCACTCAAAAAAGCACAAAAAGCGCATTCGCAGTCCCGGCTCGATTACCTCTCAGGCCGCAAGCGCCGAGCCGGTGCCCAGCGTAGGCGGACTGTAGTCCGCCTGCTTGGAACCAGGCCAGCACATAAGCAACGAGCCTCTAGCGGACGGGCTCCGTCCCGTTCCTGGATCGCGGAACGCCACGGAGGGCGTTCCCTGCACAGCGTTAGCCCGAACGAGAACTTACGAACGAAACGGCCTACGCCCCGGCGTAAAGAACCACCAGCCAGATGGTCTTCTCGGTCGTGCTCGTCCAGGCGACCCGATGCCGCGTGTGGGCGGGAATGTGCAGATAGCAACCCCGCCCCATTTCCACCAGTTTCGCCTCCCCCTCGAATTCAATCGCCGCACGCCCTTCGAGGACAATCACCCATTCGTGCCGCTTCTGATCGTACCAGGAACCCTCCGGCGACTGCTGCCCGTCGGAGACGATCCGCTCGATCCGGATGCCCTTGTCGCGGCATAGCACGGTGACCAGTTCTTCCGGGAGTTGTTGGGGGACGCCCGCGAAAAGGTTTTCGCACTTCATGGCCCTGTCACGCCTCCATCTTGTATGACGTAATCCCGCCGGAGATGTTGCGGACCTTGAAGCCGTTCTGTTCCAACAGGCGGGCGGCGTTGTAGGAAGTCTGGCCGGTGACGCAGTGCACCCAGATTTCGCGGTCGCGGGGCAGCTCGCCGAGCCGGGCGCGAAGTTCGCCGAAGGGGATGCGGATCGTGCCGGGAATCACCTCGGCGGCGGCGACGGTTCCCGGACGAACGTCGAGCGTCAGCGGCCCGTTGCCCGACGCTTGCAGCCGCTTCCACTCCGGCCATTGCCCCACCTGAACGTCGCCGCGGAGAATGTTCGCCGCCACGAAGCCGGCCAAGTTCACCGGGTCCTTCGCGCTGCCGTATTGCGGGGCATAGCACAGTTCGGCCTCTTCGAGATCGAAAACGGTCGCCTTCATCTGGATGGCCATCGCCAGCACGTCGATCCGCTTTTCGACGCCCGCCCGACCGACGGCCTGCGCCCCCAGCACGCGGCCGGAGTCGGGCGAAAACAGCAGCTTCAGCGAAATCCGCTCGGCGCCCGGATAATACGAGGCGTGGTGCATCGGATGGATGTACGATTTCTCGAACGCCATGCCGGCGGCGCGGAGCGATTTTTCGGTCTCGCCGGTCATGGCCAGCGTCAGGTCGAACACGCCGACGACGGCCGTGCCCTGCGAGCCGCGGAAATGGGCGTCGCGCCCGCAGATCACGTCGGCCGCAACGCGCCCCTGCCGATTGGCCGGACCGGCCAGCGGAACCAGCGCCGGCCGGCCGGTCACGAACTCGCGAACCTCGACCGCGTCGCCGACCGCGAAAATCTGCGGATCGCTGGTGCGCATCTGGTCGTCGACGCGGATGCCGCCCGTCGGGCCGATTTCCAGGCCCGCCTCGCGGGCCAGCTTCGTATCCGGCCGCACGCCCATCCGCCAGGATCACCAGACCCGCCGTGAATCGCTCGTCGCGTTGGGCCACCACCGTGATCCTCTCGTCCGGCCCCGGCTCGAATGCCGTCACGGCGTTGCCGAGCCGAAGGTCGACGCCCTTGCCGCTTCAATTCCTGCGTGGATCGGGCGCGACCATTTCGCGTCGGCTGGCGGCATGACCTGATCGGCAAGCTCCAGCAGCGTGACGGTGATGCCGCGACGGCTGAGGTTTTCGACCATTTCCAGACCGATGTAGCCTCCGCCGACGACGACCGCGCGGACGGTCCGACGATGGTCGATCCAGGCGTAGATCTGATCGATGTCGTCCATGTTGCGGACGGTGAAGATGCCCGGCTGGTCGATGCCCGGCAGCGGCGGCCGCACCGGCGCGGCGCCGGGGGCGAGCACCAGGGCGTCGTAGTGCTCGACGGCCGTGGCCCCGGTGGCGAGATTTTCGTACCTCGATCGTCTGGTTCTGGCGGTCGATGCTGCGAACCTCGTGCCGCGTGCGGACTTCGATGTTGAAAAAATCGCGGAACCGCTCGGGCGTGGCCACCAGCAGCCGCTTCCGGTCGGCGATCGCGCCGCCGATGTAGTACGGCAGGCCGCAGTTGGCGAACGAGACGTCGCCGGTCCGCTCGAAGATGAAGATTTCAGCCTGCTCGTCCATGCGGCGAAGCCGCGCCGCGCACGACGCCCCACCGGCCACGCCGCCGACAATCAACACACGTTTGGTTGACATGATAATGTAGTCCTCAATGCGTTTCCTACGATGACTCCCCCGCCAATATGACGCATTCTATCGCGCACGGCCAGCAAGGGAAGGGAATGCGGCAAAATCGAGTCCCAAGCGTCGAGCCCCGAAATCCGTCGCTTCGCCCCATTCTGCAGCATCTTGACCGACCGCTGCCGTCGATGGACAATACGAGCGTCCGTCCATCCTGTTGCGAGCGAAGCCCTATGCCAGCCAGCCCCCATGTGCCCGACGCCGCCGGCCGTTTCGGACCGTTCGGCGGCCGCTATGTGCCCGAGACCCTCACCCGTGCCTTGGACGAACTGACCGCCGAGTACGAGAAGGCCGTGGCCGACCAGTCGTTTCACGCGGAACTGGCCGATCTGTATCGGCACTACGTCGGCCGGCCGTCGCCGCTGTACCACGCCCGGCGGCTCAGCGAGCAGTGCGGCGGGGCCCAGATCTATCTGAAGCGCGAGGACCTCAACCACACCGGCGCCCACAAGATCAACAACACGCTCGGCCAGGCCCTGCTGACCCGGCGGATGGGCAAACCGCCGCGTGATCGCCGAGACCGGCGCCGGGCAGCACGGCGTGGCCACCGCCACCGCCTGCGCCCTGTTCGGCCTGGAATGCGTCGTCTACATGGGCGAGGAAGACATCCGCCGGCAGCGGCCCAACGTGTTCAGCATGAAGCTGCTCGGCGCCGAAGTCCGGCCGGTCGCCAGCGGCTCGCGGACCCTGCGCGACGCGATCAACGAGGCCTTCCGCGACTGGATGGCCTCGGTCGAGACGACGCACTACTGCCTCGGCTCGGTCGTCGGGCCGCATCCGTTTCCGCGGATCGTCCGCGACTTCCAGTCGGTCATCGGCCGCGAGACCCGCGCGGCAGTGCCTCGAACAGATCGGCCGGCTGCCCGACCTGATCGTGGCCTGCGTCGGCGGCGGCAGCAACGCCGCCGGCATGTTCTATCCGTTCATCGACGACGAGGGCGTGGCCCTGGTGGGCGTCGAGGCGGGCGGGCGCTCGACCAAGCCCGGCGACCACGCCGCCACGCTCTGCCTCGGCCGGCCCGGCGTGCTGCACGGCAGCTTCAGCTACGTCCTGCAGGACGACGACGGCCAGACCTGCGACGTCCACAGCATCTCGGCCGGGCTCGACTATCCCGGCGCCGGGCCCGAGCACAGCTATTGGAAAGAGACCGGCCGGGCGACGCTACACCAGCGCCAGGACGACGAAGCCCTCGCCGCGTTCGACACGCTGGCCCGGATCGAAGGCATCCTGCCCGCGTTGGAAAGCTCCCACGCCGTGGCCAAGGCGATGAAGCTGGCCGCCGCGGCGCGAAGCGCGACGAGATCGTCGTCGTCTGCCTCTCCGGCCGCGGCGACAAGGACGCCGCCGAGATCGCCCGGCTCCGAGGCGTGGAGTTTTGAAGCGAGCAAGAGCAGCCAGAGCGAAGGGTGCGAAGCCGCAAGCGGTTCTCATTCAGCAATCAACATTCAGCAATCCGCATTCACCATTCCCCCATGTCCGCCATCGACACGCTCTTCCAGCAGCTTCGCTCCGCCGGCCGCAAGGCGTTCATGCCGTTCGTCACGGCCGGCGATCCCGACCTGGATTTCACCGCCGAGGTGATCCGCCGGCTGGCCGCCCGCGGCGCAGCCTCTTCGAGTTGGGCATCCCCTACAGCGACCCGATCGCCGACGGCCCGGTGATCCAGGCGTCGTACACCCGGGCACTGGCCACAAGACCAAGCTGGCCGACATCCTGGCGATGCTCGGCCGGTTGACGGGCGGTGCGGAAGGGGACGGAGGAGGTTGTCGGAAACATGCTCCGCCCGCGCTGACAACCTTCTTCCGACAACCTCCTCCGTCCCCCTTGTCCACATCGTCACGATGGTCAGCTACTCGATCGTCTATCGCCACGGGCTGGAGCGCTACGTGGCCGACGCAAAGGCGGGCGGGCGCGGCCGGGGCGATCGTGCCCGACCTGCCCGTCGAGGAGGCCGGCCCGCTGGCCGAGATCTGCCGCCGCGAGGACTTCACGCTCATCCAACTCATCACGCCCACCACGCCGCGCGACCGGGCCCTGCGAATCGCCGAGCGCACCACCGGCTTCATCTACTACGTCTCGGTGACCGGCATCACCGGCGAGCGGACCGAGCTGCCGCCCGAGATTGTCGACAACGTCGGCTGGCTTCGCGGGCAGACGCCGCTGCCGATCTGCATCGGCTTCGGCATCAGCCGCCCCGAGCACGTGCGGATGCTGGCCCCGGTGGCCGACGGCCTGATCGTCGGCTCGGCCATCGTCCGCCGCATGGCCGAAGCCGGCACGAAGCCGCGCGAGCAAGTCCTCGACGAGATCGGCGACTACGTGGCCGAACTGCTGGCGGCGATGGAGCGGTAGATACTCTGCTGTGCGCTTCCGCTCAGTACTTCCGCGGCGACACCTTCGCCTGCACCCGGCTCGGGCAGGCCCTTGGATCCGCAGAGAAGCCCTCGGCGTCGGTCTGGTTGTACGAGCCGCCGCCCTCCATCGTGGCGATCCCCTCGTCGTAGAGGCTGTTCGGGCTGCTGCGGCCGTCGACGATGATGTTGCCCTTGTACAGGTTCAGGCTCACCTCGCCGCTGACCGGCTTCTGGGCCTGGCGGATGAACGCCATCAGGGCGTCGAGCTTGGCGTGATACCAGAAGCCGTAGTAGACCATCTCGGCCACTTCCGGCGCGAGCCGGTCGCGCAGGTGCATCAGGTCGCGGTCGAGCGTCAACTGCTCGACCACGCGATGGGCCGCGTAGAGCATCGTCATGCCGGGGGCTTCGTAAACGCCGCGGCTCTTCATGCCGACGAAGCGGTTCTCGACCATGTCGATCTGGCCCGACGCCGTTGCGGCCGCCGATCTGGTTTAGCGTCGAAACGATCTCGAACGCGCTCAGCCGCTTGCCGTTGACCGTGACCGGCACGCCCGCCTCGAAGCCGATCTTGACGTTTTCGATCTTGTCGGGTGCCTTCTGCGGCGAGACGGTCATGCCGAACTCGACCAGTTCGGTCCCGTTTACGCATCAGGTCTTCCAGCTTGCCCGGCCTCGTAGCTGATGTGCAGGCAGTTCTCGTCCGAGCTATACGGCTTGGCGACCGACGCCTTGACCGGGATGTTCTTCTGCCGGCAATAGTCGATCATCGCGGTCCGGCCGGGAAAGGTCTGGCGGAAGCGTTCGATCCGCCACGGGGCGATGATTTTCACGTTCGGATCGAGCGCCTCGGCGGCAAGCTGGAAGCGGCACTGGTCGTTCCCCTTGCCGGTCGCCCCGTGGACGAAATACTCCGCCCCGACTTCGCGGGCCACCTGGAGGCAGATTTTCGAGATCAGCGGCCGGGCGATCGACGTGCCCAGCAGATACATCCCCTCGTACTTCGCCTGCCACTGGAGCACGGGAAAGGCGAAGTCGCGGCAGAGTTCTTCCCGGGCGTCGACGATCCGGGCCGAGCGGGCCCCGATCTTCCGCGCCTTCTCCATAATCGCCTCGCGGTCTTCGCACGGCTGCCCGAGATCGACGTAGACCGCATGGACGTCAAACCCTTCGTCCATCAGCCAGCCGACAAGAACCGAAGTATCCAATCCGCCAGAGTACGCCAGAACGCAGGATTTCATGGGAAGGTCGTGGGGTTTGGGGGCGATTGTGGATTGTGGATTGTTGATTGGGGGCGGTGGGGGATCACGTATTTTGATGGATTGATTCCCGCCGGGCAAGAGGCACCTGGGTTCGTTGCGGTCTCGTCTTGTGACTCGAGGTTTTGGCGTGCGAGCGTTTACGTCTGCTGGTGACGAGCTTGCGCCGTCGTCGGTTCTTTCCGTTTTTCCGGCTGGTTTGCGTTTGCACCATAGGAATCTAACGACGGTGTTGACTCTTAAGTTCTTCTTTGACAAGCAGATAGGATTACGGTACAGCCTTGGTTTGGCGGAGGGAGCAGATGTGAAAAATAGGAAAACCGGGCTGTGGGCGTCGGCAAGTGCTGGCGTGGCGAGGACTTCGGACGACGCACAGGCTGAAAATAATTGATCGGAGAGTGGGCTGTTGGTCGGCAGCTTCTCGGATTTCCGCAACGACATCTATTTAGGCGCCCGACACCGCCTCAGTACCCCGAGCGTGTGGACATCTGAATACGTAGATCGCCCAGCCCAAGGCGTCTCTACCCCACTTCAAGTAGGTTGATTTCTCCTTCGCCACGCGCTCGAGCATTTCTGGAAGATCAGCGTCATCTCGGTCGGTGCGCGGCGTAGTCCGCCATCGCATACCACTGAAGACCTTCGTATCGGTCCCAGTCGTCGTTGCTGCTTACCAGCGTGTGCACGAGGTCGAGCCCTCGCCGCTGGCCTGCTTCAGCGTTTTCCGCGTGGCTTCCAAAGGCATCTCTTGTTAGCCCGCACGCCCGCAAGTGCTCGTCCGACGGCTCCCGCAACCAGTACGGCTCCCCCACTATCACCCAGCCGTCGGGCTCGGCCATGCCGACGAGCGCGTCCAGAGTCCGCGCGTGCCCGCCGAAAACCCAGCTCGCCCCAATGCACGAAGCCAGAGCGAGGCTGTTTGGCTTGTCGGGTTTGAAATCAGCGCCATCCATTTGGGTGAAGGTGATTCTTGCCTGTGGCACACGCGCTCTGAGCGTTCGTTCTGCGTCGGCGATGAAGAAGGGCGAGAGGTCCACGCCTACGCCGCGCACTCCGTATGCCTCCACCAGACGTATCAGGAATTCGCCCTTCCCGCAGGCGATGTCAACCACGCGTGCGGCTGTCGGAAGCTGCACCAGGTCCACCAAGCGTGCGAGCTTCTCCTCGCTCGTGGGATTGCACACCACGTGCCTACGATGAGTGATGTCGAAGAACTTCCACGTATCCATGAATCGGTCCCTCAGAGGCAGACACTTTTCGCAAGTCACATTCTAGCAGGGAGTTGCTGCATTGCAACGCCTTCTCTGCGTGACAGGCAGTTTCCGCCTAACGCGCAACGGACTGCTAAGACAGACCGCGCGGGCGCCACTGCCGGCTTGTCCAGCAGTGCCCGTCGCGGATAAGGCGACGGACGTGGAATCGCCACGAGCGAAGGTGGCCGACGCCTTGCGGTACTTGGAAAACCAGAAATCGCGGATGCACTATGACGCCTACCGTCGCCTGGGTCTGCCGATCACCAGCAGCCACATCGAATCGACGGTCAAACAGATCAACTGTCGGGTAAAAGGCACGGAAAAGTTCTGGTCAGAGGGCGGTGCCGAAGCCCTCCTTCAACTGGCGGCGGATTACCTGAGCGAAACCAATCCGCTGGCCACCTTTTGGAGGGACCGGCCCGCTCGCGCCACCGGTCAACGCCACTATCATGCCGCCGCCTAACGCGCGCAGACTACAAGTTACACCCTGCGGCATCTTGCCGCCCTTCTTATCATCTCACAGCCACTTCTTCTCACGATACCACTCGGCGGTCTGCCGCAGTCCGCTCGAGCAATGGGGCGGCGACGGCGAAATCCAACTCGTCGGCGGCGGCTTGGGCCGAACAGAGCCAGTTGCCGGCTGTGATCTCGCGGGCTTTGTCGAGGTTCATAAACAGCGGATCGTGCCGAATCCGCGAAATGGCCTCGCCCGCCACCGCCACCATCCATACCAGCGGCGTGGCGGTGGGAACGACGACGACCAGCCGGCGTCCCATCGATTCGGCCACCATCCGGCCGAGATCGGCGTAGGTGGGGTCCTCCTCGCACGCGGCGAAGTAATAGCCCTGCGGCCCATGCGACTCGGAGCGTCCGCGCGGCGGCAACCGCTTGCCGCGCTCGGCGGCGAGAATCAGCAGTTGCGACCAGATCGTCGGCATGGATCAGCGAGAATCGCCGCCGGTCGAGCCCCGGCACCATGTGGACGCCGAAGCGAGCGATGGAGCGGAACAGCGGCAGCCCCAGCCGGTCGGCCTCGCCCAAGACGATCGGCGGGCGGACGATGGTGATGGGCACGCGGTCGGCGAAGATTCGGCGGCCCGTTCGCCCGCCCGCTTGCTGTGGCCATAGTGCGAGACGGGCTCGGGCCGATCGGCTTCGGTTTTCGGCACGCCCGCGTTGGCCGGGCCGGCCGCGGCAAGCGACGAAACGGAGACCAGCACCGGCGGGGTGGTTTGCCCGGCGCAGCACCTGCGCGACGTTGGCCACGCCGCGCTGGTTTACGCGATAGAAGTGCCGCGCGCCGAGGGCCTGCGTGCATCCGGCGACGTGATAGACGATCTCCTGCCCTTCGACGGCCGGAATGAGGCTGCCGCGGTCGGTAACGTCGCCATAGACGAAGCCGCGCCGGCCTGGCGCAAGCGGTTCGATCCGCGAGCTCTGCCGCACCAGGCAGGTGACTTGATCGCCCCGCTCGGCCAATGCCGCAACCAGGTGCGTTCCGATGAATCCACTGGCGCCGGTAACCAACACCTTGGCCATGGCACAGCAAATCCGAAATCGAGAATTGGTATCCCGTCACGGAATCGGTTGGAAGCGGAAGATCCCCGCTGTTCCCTCTCCGTCTTCATCCGTGCCACGCGTACGTTCGCTGGAGGGCTTGAAACACGATGCTCGTGATCTGGCGCAGCGTGACCGTCTTCGAGAGCACCGAGTAAGCATGGGCAAGCCGGGCCTGCTCGACAATCCGCTCGTCCAACTGGGCCGAGAACAGAATGCACGGCAGCATCGCCCGAAACTCCTTCAGTCTGCCGCAGGGTCTCCAAACCGGTGAGCTTGGGCATGTGCATGTCCAAGAGAACCACGTCCACCTTCTCGCGATGAACGATCTTCAGCGCCTCCTCGCCGTCGCCCGCCAGGAGGGTGCGAAACCCTCGCGGCTGGAACACGACCGCCAGCGTCTCCCGGAAGCCGGGGTCGTCGTCGGTGATCAGCAGTGAGGGTGGTTCAATCAGCATGGCTCGATTTGCCTTGTTTGCCAGGGTTCCACCTGACGCAGAGCAACTTGTGTGCCATCTGCCGCAATCCCCCGCCCCGCAGGGGCCCAATCGACGATAACCAACGGCCGGGGCACATCTTACAGCATCGGCACGTTCTATACTACGTCGAAAATGCGGCCCGCATCGCACGAATTATCCACCTGCCGGATCGGGAAAGACTGCCGTTTTGGCAGAAAGAAACAACCCGTAGGTTACGCTTCAGCATAAGCGCGTAGCCGCAACCAATGGCCGTTGACGGCGTGCCTTTTCACTAGCCCAGGCGTTCACGCCTGGGAAACAGGGCCCCGAATTCCTTCCCTTTTCTGTCTCGCCCCCTTAAGGGGGCTGAACGAAAAAGGGACAGATATGGCGCGGTGCCTTTCCCACAGGCGTAAACGCCTGGGCTACGGAAAAGGTACGAAGTCAACGTTCAACATTGAGGATTCCTCCTCAATCCCAAAACCTAATGGCATAACACTCGCCTCCTCCCTCCGGCGGCCTTTGTTATGCTAGAGCATAACCTACGCGGCGGCTCGTCTTTCCGTGGGCTCGACGACCCACAGGACCAAAAGCGCTCCCAGGCTGCGCACGATCCACCCGAAGACGAACAAGCACGGGAAAAAGGAAAGCGACAGGCCGCCGAGCACCAGGCCGGTCCAGGTTCGGTGGTAATCGAGAACCACTCCACCGAGGATCGCGCTGGCGGCGAAGCACAAGCCCCTTGTCGTCTCGAAAGCGGCGATGTACGAGGCGTTCGACTCGCGCGGGGCGAGCTTTAGCATCAAGTTCGGCAGGCAGACATTCATGCCGGCGTAAGCGATCCATAATATCGAGGCCCCGATGAGCCACCACCATTGCCGTGGCGTGGCAACGGCGAAAAACAGCAGGCCAGCGGCCACTAGCAGTTCGCTGACAAACATCACCCGCCGATTGCCCAGCCGATCGGCCAGCCGACCGACCCACGGGCTGACGACCCATTGACCCAGGTACGTGCCGGTATGGAGCGCCAGCGCGACCATCAAGGTGATGTTCAGTACGCAGAGCGGGTAATAGCCCTGGGCCGCTTGCGTAATGCCGTTGAAGAACGAGAACCAGCAACCGAACGCCAGCAGCCGCAGGAAGCGCCGGTCGCGGAAGGGCGTCGTCCAACCTGCGGCCGGTTTGCGGGGCAGGCGCGGGCGCGGCTGGCTGCGTTGGCACGACGGCATTAGTTCCAGCGGCGCCAAAGCCAGCAGCAGGAAAACAGCCCCAAGCCCCGCGACAAAGCCGTAGGAAACCCACGTGGGAAAGGCGCGATTTGTCTCGTGGATGAACTCGTTGATGTCCTGGGCGTTGCTGGTGGCCAGCGCGGCAATGACCGTCGCCGCGGCGGCGCCGGCCATCATCCACCGCTGCCGCCATCCCAGGAACCGCCCGCGGATCCTCACCGGCGCCGCGTCGGCCAGCCACGACCACAACGCAACGGTGGCGAGGTATTGCAGAAGTTGATGCAGGCACCAAAGCACGATCAACGCCGCCAACGACCAACTCGGCGAGGGGAGCAAGCCCGGCGCACACAGCAGTGGGATCATCGCCAACGGCAAGACGCTTAGCAGGAATCCCAAGATGCAGAAGCGTTTTCGATCGGCCAGTCGAGCGATCATGGCCGGCGCCGCGAGCCGCAACAGTCCGACGATCTGCGGCGCGGCCCCCACCAGGCCGAGGCCCAATCCGATCCAGGTCGCGTGCAGCTCCTTGGCCCAGTAGATAATCAGCGTGGTGCTGACCAGTCCATTGCCGATCGCCCAAACCGCGCCGTTCCAAACGGCGAGACGTCTGGCGCGGCGGCGATCGAGAATCGTCGGCACGCTGCTCGCATCGCTCATGGTCTTTAGGAAATGCGTTTAGCCGCCGCGTCCATGCGGCGTTGAATTGGAATCCGCTCTACGCCGCGTGGAGGCGGCGGCTAAACGGGAGAATTGGTCACGGTTGATCGACGCGAACGTCCGCCCGCCCGAACAGTGTAAACGCATCGACCTTCTCAATGGTTATCGGCAAAATGCGGCCGATAAGGTCGGAGGAACCTTCAAAGACGACGATGCGATCGCAGGTTGTCCGGCCCACGAGCTGCGCCGTCTTCTCGTCATTCGAGCGAGAGCCGCCGCGCGTCCCCCGTTTCTTCGCCATCTTGCTCGGCCCCTCGACGAGAATTTCAACGGTGCGGCCGAGAAACGGCTGATTGTCTTCCAGCGAGATCGCGTTCTGGATCGCCAGCAGACTCGTTGTTTCGCCGCCGCTTGACCGCCTCGGGCACGTCGTCCACGTAAGCTCGTCGGCCTTGGTGCCGGGGCGGCCGCTGTACTTGAAAATGAAACTGTTCTTGAACCGCGCGTCGCGCACCAGTTCGGCCGTCTGCCGGAAGTCCTCTTCCGTCTCGCCGCAAAAGCCGACGATGAAATCGCTCGTTATTGCGATGTGGGGCAGCATCTCGCGGATGCGGGCCAGCATTTCGCGGTAGAACTCGGCCGTGTAGCCGCGTTTCATCCGCTCCAGAATCGCGTTCGAGCCGCTCTGCGCCGGAACGTGCAGGTAAGGCGACACCTTGGGCAGGTCGCGCATCGCCCGCAGCAATGCGGCGGTCACGTGCTTCGGATGATTGGTCACAAACCGCAGCCGGCGGATGCCGTCGATCTCGTGCAACATGTAAAGCAGATCGGCCAGCTCGACGGTGCGCGGGCCGGTCGCGTCGCAGTAGCTGTTGACCGTCTGGCCGAGCAGCGTCACTTCAAGGCAGCCGTTTTCGGCCAGCCGGCGAACCTCTTCGACGATCTCTGCGGCCGGGCGGCTCTGTTCCGGCCCGCGCACGCGCGGCACGATGCAATAGCTGCAGAACTTATCGCAGCCGAACATGATCCGCACCATCGCCTGATGCGGCGCCGGGCGGCGAACGGCCGTGCGGTCGGGCGCGAATTGGACGAAGCTCTGCTCGACTGCCGCGCGGTCGTTTTCCGCTCCGATCGAGGCTGATTTCCAATTGCGGCCCGCCGCCGGCGGCGACCCGTTCGATCAGGGCCGGCAACTTGTGCAACTGGCCCGGCCCCACGACGAGATCAACGTGCGCGGCGCGGCGGAGGATTTCGTGCCGATCCTTCTGGGCCATGCAGCCGAACACACCGACGATCAATTCCGGCCGCTGTTGTTTCAATTGCTTCAGCCGGCCCAGTAGACTGTAGATCTTGTCCTCGGCATGTTGCCGCACGCTGCAGGTGTTCAGCAGGATCGTGTCGGCTCGCCCCATCGCATCGACCTGCTCGTGACCCGCCCGGAGCAACTCGGCGGCGAGCAACTCGCTGTCGAGGATGTTCATCTGGCAGCCGACGGTTTGGATGAAGAAACGGCGGGGCATGGAATCCATTGTAGCCGACAGACGACGGAGAGGCTAAGCCCATTCGTGTTGCCGTTGGCAGGCCGCGCGGATGGCGACCGCCGGTACGATCATCACCCCGAATCCTAGCTGAGCGTCCAGTGAGCCCTTCGAGGATGACGGAAATGTCTTGCACAAAAGCGACCTTGTGGAATTCTGCTCTAGCAGTCGGACGCTTTTCATTTTTCGATTGTCGCCCCAACGATCATTCGGCTGCCGCCTCAACGGTGTTTGTCGCTAGAACTGTTTTGGATCGAGCACGAACCCGTCTTTTCGGTTGGCTAAGTGACGAAGAACCACCTCGGTGATGCTGTAGTTGATGAACCGCACGGAACCGTCGCAAAGCGCGAAATAGAGCCCGCCGGAATGGGCGCTGCCAAAGGCAAACGAATCGTCCGCGCCCGGAGTGTCCTGTCGGAAGGGCATCATGTTCCCGCTTGTTTGGCCGGAGGCCAATACATCCCACGCAATCGCGCGGTAGAGTCGCGCTCGTCGGCAACAAAGGGCCCCTGGTCGTCGCCCAGCGTCTCGCCCGTGGTGTACCAATCGGGATTGATCGATTTTTCGCCGATCATGAAGGTGTTGGAGAGTCCGTCCTCGATATCGGTAAACTTGAAGCGGTTGTGGACCATCACGATGCCGGTGTTGTCCTTAGGCGAGGGAAACACGTAGCTGCCGACGGCGCTCAGACTGGCGGGCCCGGGTCCGAAGCTAACCCAGTTTTCGCCGCCGTTGACCGCATAGCAGCAGCGGGAGTCGACGTCGAGCGGCCCGCACAGGATCGGCTGCCCAATGAAGAATCCCGGATAGGCCACCGGATAGTTGATGGCCTTGCGGCGGGTGGGGCATGTTAAGACACTCAGCGGAGTCTTGAACCGCTGTACGTTGGCAGCTTGCAGCACGGAGTTGTTAGTGTTCGGCCCCACTCCCGCACCCAAGTCAAAAAGCGCTTGCTGTTCGAGGTATGGGAGGATGGAGTAGATCCAACTGCCGGGCTGATCGATGTCGACGCCGCGATCGGGGTGCGGCGCCCACTCGTATCCGTAGCCGCCGGAAGGCAAGGCGCCCTGTGCCTCCTGAAAACCGTGCATCGCCAAGCCCAACTGCTTGAGGTTATTGCTGCATTGCAGACGGCGGGCCGCTTCGCGCGCCGCCTGGACGGCGGGAAGCAATAGCGCGATCAGGATGCCGATGATCGTGATGACCACCAGAAGCTCGACGAGAGTAAAACCGGTCGCCCCGCGAACTCGAAGCTCAGCATTGCCTCGATTCATGGCTTGCCGCCTTTTCTATAGGAAAGGGACCGAAGTCGTAGGGTTTTGGTTGGCCCGTCGGAGTCAATCGAGTGAATTCAGTGGGGGCGACGGCGCGTGGTTCGCAGTCCGAAGGCTATGCCTTAGCGTAACACCTTGCCCGCAATCTGCTGGTGTGCTGCTTGTACGAACAACGCTGCTTCCACACGAAACAGTATAAACCGCGGCGGCGCAATTTCGTCAACGAACGTTGCAAGAAGTCTACGATTTGCCATAGTCTTTTGCATCAGTATAGCTGGTAAGGCAGTACACTCACGCGGCATATCAGACATCGAGCAACTGTCTGCGGCACTCGTGGACGCGGTTTCTCGCCCCGCCTGCGTCGAGATGCGGCGTCCACACTGCCGCCTTCAGGCGGAAACTCCGCGGGTAGAGCCGGCTGAAGCCGGGACTACGAACGATTCCGCCGTCCCCCTCGCGACCGGCAAGGATATTGGCATCTCGCGCCGAGGGTGGTATGCTAAGCCAATGCCAGGAGGAGTTTTCCGAATGACCTGATGGCGGCAGTCGCCTGGAACGGCCTTCCAAGGGGCCGTCAAGAAACAAGAAAGGAACCGTTTCCATGAGTTCCGTGCTTATCGTTCTGCTGGTGCTGCTGGGGATTGTGGTTGTTGCGGTAATGGCCGTCGTTGGCATGTACAACCGCCTGGTTACCCTGCGAAACCGCTACAAGAACGCCTTTTCGCAGATCGACGTGCAGTTGAAGCGGCGGTACGACCTGATTCCGAACCTGGTCGAAGTGGCCAAGGGCTACATCAAGCACGAGCGGGAGACGCTCGAAGCGGTGGTCACAGGCCCGCAACGCGGCCTACTCGGCCGGCCAGCAGGCGGCCGCAGAACCCCGGCGACCCCGCGGCGATGACCGCCCTGGGCGGCGCCGAAGGCCAACTTGACCGGTGCCCTGGGCCGGCTGTTCGCCGTGGCCGAGGCCTATCCCGACCTGAAGGCCAACCAGAACATGCTGGCCCTGCAAGAGGAGCTGTCGGCCACCGAGAACAAGATCGCCTTCGCCCGACAGGCCTACAACGACTCGGTGATGGTCTACAACACCCAGCGCGAGGTGTTTCCCACGTCGATCATCGCCGGGATGTTCAACTTCCAGGAGGCCCACCTGTTCGAGGTCGAGCAGCCGCACGGAGCGGGAAGCACCCAAGGTTTCGTTCACGTAAGATGTAGCCCTCACGCTCCGCGTGAGGAGGAACTGCGGGCCGAATTCGCACCGGAGATTCACCTCACGCGCAGCGTGACGAGTACGCTCTTATCTGTCGAGGGACTTGCAATCGATGGCGACCGATTTCTTCGACCGGCAGGATCACGCTCGCCGCCAGACGATGCGGCTGCTGGTTCTGTTCGCTTTGTCGGTGGTGGCCATCATCGTGGCGATCTATCTGGTGGTGGCCGTCGGGTTGACCGGCGTCGAGTCGACCGAAGTCCATCATGCGGTCTACGGCCAAGTGGAACGCTCATCGGTTCCCGCCCATCGCGGCCTGTGGCAGCCCGAGCTGTTCCTGGGCATCGCGGCTGGGAACGCTGCTGGTGGTCGGCCTTGGGCAGCCTGTACAAGATCGCCGAGCTTTCGGCCGGCGGCGAGACCGTCGCCCTGATGCTCGGCGGCCGGGCCGATCGATCCGCAAACCACCGATCTGGCCGAACGGCGGCTGTTGAACGTGGTCGAGGAGATGGCCCTGGCCTCGGGCATTCCCGTGCCGCCGGTCTTCGTGCTGGATAACGAGCCGGGCGATCAACGCCTTCGCCGCCGGGCCACCAGCCGGGCGACGCGGTGGTGGCCGTCTCGGCCGGCTGCCTGCGGTATCTCACGCGCGACGAGCTGCAAGGCGTGATGGGCCACGAGTTCAGCCACATCCTCAACGGCGACATGCGGCTGAACCTGCGGCTGATCGGCAGTCGTCTACGGCATCCTCGTGCTGGCCATCCTCGGCTACTACATCCTGCGATTCGGCGGCCTTTCCGGCCGTCGGTCGAGCAGGGACGACGGCGCGCGCCGCCGATCTTCTTGCTCGGCCTGGCGCTGGTTGATCCTCGGCTAGCTGGGCGTCTTCTTCGGCAAGCTGATCAAGGCGGCCATCAGCCGGCAGCGCGAGTTCCTGGCCGACGCCTCGGCCGTCCAATTCACCCGCTACCCGGGCGGAATCGCCGGGGCGCTGAAGAAGATCGGCGGACTGGCGGACGGTTCGCGGATCCGCGACGCCCACGCCGAGGAAATCAGCCACATGTTCTTCGGCGACGCCTTTGCCGGGTCGTTCTTTCGACTCTTCGCCACGCATCCGCCGCTGGACGAGCGGATTCGGGCGTTGGAGCCGGACTTCGACGGCGCCTTCCCGCCGGTTGAGCCGGTTGCGGCCACAGCCGAGCCCGAACCCGCCCGTGCCGCCAGGGCGCCCGGCACGATCCCCATCCCGCATCCCTATTCCCGCAATCCTGGTCGGCGGTGCCATGCCGTTGGACGCGGGAACCGCGACCCGGCGCGTCGGCGCTCCGCAGGCCGAAGACCTGCACGGCGCCAACCAGACGATCGCCAATCTGCCGCCGCTGCTGCTGAATGCCGCCCGCGAGCCGTTCGTCGCGCAGGCCGTGGTTTTCGCACTGTTGCTGAGCCACGACGAGGCCGTGCGGAGCAAGCAATTCGAGCAGCTTCAATCGCTGGTCGAGCAGCCGTTGTACCGCGAGACGGGCCAGCTTGCCGCCGCCGTGGAATCGCTGCCGCCGACGACTCGGCTGCCGCTGGTCGATCTGGCGATGCCGGCGATCAAGCGGTCGTCGCCGCAGCAGTACGCCAGGTTCCGCGAGGTGGTCAACACGTTGATCAGCGCCGACGGCGAGGTCGATCTCTTCGAGTACTGCCTGCGCACGATGTTGTTTAGCTACCTGGACGTTCACTTCGGGCTGAAGAAGCCGCCGGCGGTGCGGTATCGCACGGTGGACGCAGTGGCCCGACCGCTCACGGTCGTGCTTTCCGCGTTGGCCTACGTCGGGCAAGAACAGCCCGAGGAGATCGAAAAGGCGTTTCAAGCGGCGCGAAGAGCCTGCCCGGTCGGGCGGCGCTGCTGCCGCTACCGGAGTGTACGCTGGGGAAATTCGACGCCGCCTTGGCGGAACTGGTCATGTCGAGCCCCAATCTGAAGCGCGAGCTCATCGCGGCGGTGACGGCGTGCATCGCCTTCGACGGCAAGGTGACGCTACAGGAGGGGGCCCTGCTGCAGGCGATCGCCGCCGCCCTGGCCTGCCCCATGCCTCCGATCGCCGCCAGCGCCCAATAGTCATCCTGATGCTCCAGCCTGAAATCGGCAGGTTCTGGCGGTCCCGTCGACCCCCGCCGCGCACACGCTATGCAGGGGGGTTGTCCACACGGAGTTGTTTGACATAGTTCTGTAATCGGTAGAAACAGAATAGTTGACACTTCCCCAGGTAGTTGGTAAATTACGCATCACTCACAAGTAACCCATGATGCCAACACTTGCTACATTAGCTAACCAGCGAACTTCACCACAAGCGACGTTGAAATAGCGGTCGCCAGCGCTCCAGCGAATACGTCTGTCTTTCGATGTGCGTCCAGACTCTGAGGGAGTGGGGTTTGGGTTTACCAATCCACACTCACGGACGGCATGACACATCCGGTTTTCGTCGGGAGGAAACAGTATATGTTTTGGTGCAGCAAGCAAGGAACCAGTGGCAGGAGAAACTTGAAAAGCCGCGGCCGGCTCAATGCCAAGTTGTTGAGGCTCGAACCCTTGGAGCCCCGGCACCTGTTGAGCGGCGTCGTCACCGCTGCTGTCGGTGCGGGGCAGACTCTGAACCTGACCGCTCTTCCGCCTACCGATTTTTCCGACAATTCGATTGAGCTTTGGCAGGGTTCAAACCCCGGCGAGTTCTGGGTCGCGGGCGGAGCCGGAACCGCCACGCTGCTAAACAACGGCACAGCGCCGCTACAGTTTACAAACATCAAGAACATCGTCGTGGCGTTAGGAGCGGGCAGCGACACCCTCCACTTCTTGTCTCAGGGCGACTTGGGCGGTCCAGGCTCGTTGGGCGGAACGAGGTCTGAGTTGGAAGGCGACCTTACGATCGTCAACAGTGGCGGCGGGGATTCCAACACGATCCAGGACGTCAAGATCGACGGCGCGCTGCTGGTGACCAAGATCGGCGGCAACGGTCGCAGTGATTTGAAGCTCGTCGACTGCATTGTTGTCGACAGTGCGACGGTGGACAACAACAACGGAGGAAGCAACGGCGACAGCAACACGACTATCCAAGGTTGCCAACTCCGCGGCAGCTTGACGATCGCCAACGGCACTGGCGCCGACCTGATCGACATCGAGGGATCGACCGTCGGCAGTTCCGCCGGCGGGGCTACGACGATCAACAACGGAGACGGCGGCAGCCGAAACGTCTTTACGACCTATGCCGGCACACCCAACGCCAGCGGCCAAAACACCACCACGCTCTACGGGCCGCTGTCAATCGCCAGTGGCACGAGTTTCATCGGCGTGGGAATCGCCGATACCGTGGTATTCACCGGCACGGAGGTCAAGGGACCGGTGGTGATCACCGGCGCCTCCGGCGACAGCAAGACCGTCATCGGAAATCCGCTCCCCGGCAGCAACCTGGGCAGCGACGTGGCCGTCGGCGGGCCGGTGACAGTTGTCCACGGCCAGGGCTTCGACGAATTCGATATGGAGAGCTCCAGCGCCAAGTGGGGCCTTGCGATCCTTAACGGGGCAGCGGGTCAGACCGACGGCAGCGTGACCAAGATCGTCAATAGCCAGGTCAGCACCTACCCGCCGCCGGTTCTCACTTCCGGCCTCACCGTCGTCGGCGACGACGGCGCCGACGTCGTCACGATCACCGACAGCCAGGTCGGCGGCCCAACCGTCCTCAATCTGGGCAATGGCGACAATCAGATTTCCCTGATCAGCACCGCATTGCCAAACACGACGCGGAATACGCTCACGTCCCTGACGATCACAACCGGGGACGGCAACGACCTGGTGACCATTCAGAAAACGGACGTGACCGTCAGCACCGACATCATCTTGGGCGACAGCCAGGATACGGTGAACATTGACTACCAGGGAAGCGCGACGCCGGCCGTGCCGCTCTCGCACCTATTGGGCACCGTGACGATCAACGGTGGCAATCCTGATCCCGTGATCGGCATCCCGCCCGCTGCCGAGACCGACCTGTTGGAGTACGCCTCGGTTGTGCAGTTCGGGGCGCTGAATTTCGTGAGCGTCAAAGTGATCGTCAGCCCATAAGCGTAGCCCCCGCGCCAACTCGTGCTTTAATAAGAGTGAATCGAACATCATGGGGAAGTCACTTCAATTCGGATATGGGGGGGGCCGTCGCGGCAGCGCCCGTTGTCCGCGGCGGCAGGGAAATCGTCTCGCCGCGCCGCAGCTAGCTCGCAGGCTTCGTTTGGAGCCACTAGAGGACCGCCGGCTCCTGAGCACGCTGGTCAACGTCGCCTTCAAGATCACCGACGTTGCCGAGACGACGCAGGTCGATTCCCTGAACGTAGGCGGCGATTACAAGCTCCAGGTCTACGTTCAGGACGCGCAGGGCGGTGCCTTGGGAGGAGTCTTCCAAGCCTATTTCGACCTGACTTTTCCCGATATCGTGTCATTTCCCACTTCGCTCGGCGATCTCACGTATCACGGTTCGATATTTACGGCCAGTACGCACGGGGTCGGCTCTGCGGGGGCGATGTTGGACGTGGGAGGCTTGACCCCCGTCCGTCCGGCCTCGCCGGGCGAGGCGCTTCTGTTGCTCGACGTGCCGATCCATGTTGTTTCCGTGGGCGCCGGCACGTTCGGCATATCCGGCGACCTTGTCCACGGCGCCAACGCCTCGGTCGACACGGTGCAGATGTGGGATTCCCTTGGCGCCGTGCCCCTAAACGGCATCAGCTTCACCGGTCCCGGACCCGGCGGCGGAGCCATCACGGTAACGTCGAACCAAAGCAGCTCGGCCACGAGCCTGGAATCGTCGATCAATCCATCAAACTACGGAGACTCGGTCACCTTTACAGCGACGGTTACTGCCGCCGGCGCGCCGTCGGGCAGCGTCACGTTCTTTGACGGTCTTACGCCCCTGAATCCTCCGAGCCCGCTTGTCGGCGGAACGGCCACTTACACCACTTCGAAGTTCGGCGCCGGCGTCCATAACATTACGGCCGTCTACGGTGGCGACGCGACAACTCTCGGCAGCACCTCCCCGGTACTCCAACAGACGGTCAATCAGGCGACCTTAACCGTAACGGCAAACAGTGCGAGCCGCGTCTACGGCAACGCCAATCCGACGTTCACGATCACCTACAGCGGTTTTCAGAACGGCGAGACGCTAGCGACCTCCGGCGTGACGGGGAGTCCGAGCCTGACGACGACAGCCACGCCCAGCAGCCCCGCTGGCTCTTACGCAATCACAGCGACGACAGGGACGCTTTCGGCGGCGAACTACCAGTTCAGCTTGGTTGACGGCCAGTTGACGGTAACGCCAGCGACCTTAACGGTAACAGCGAACAACGCGAGTCGCATCTACGGCGATGCGAATCCGATGTTCACGGCCACATACGCCGGCTTCAAGAACGGCGAGACGCTGGCGACGTCCGGTGTGACGGGGAGCCCGGGCCTGACCGCCACGGCAACGCCCAGCGGCGCCGTTTCCGGGAGCCCCTACGCCATCACGGCGGCCGTGGGGACGCTTTCCGCGGCGAACTACCAGTTCAGCTTCGTTGACGGCGAGTTGATGGTAACGCCGGCAGCCTTAACCGTAACGGCGGACAACGAGAGCCGCGAGTATGGCGGTGCAAATCCGACATTCACGGCCACGTATGACGGGTTTAAGAACGGCGAGACGCTAGCGACCTCCGACGTGACCGGGAGCCCGAGCCTGACGACGACGGCCACGCCCGGCAGTCCCGCTGGCTCCTACACAATCACAGCGGCGGTGGGGACGCTTTCGACGGGGAACTACGAGTTCAGCTTCGTTGACGGCCAGTTGACGGTAACGCCGGCAACCTTAACCGTAACGGTGGACAATGCGAGTCGCCTCTACGGCGATGCGAATCCGACGTTCACCGCCACGTACAGCGGCTTTAAGAACGGCGAGACGCTAGCAACTTCCGATGTGACGGGGAGCCCGAGCCTGGCTACCGCGGCTACGCCCACCAGCCCCGCTGGCACGTACCCGATCACAGCGGCGGCAGGGACGCTCTCCGCGGTGAACTATCAGTTTAGCTTTGTTGACGGCACGTTGACTGTGACTGGTGAGGCGAGCACAACCACCACGATCACGACCGCTCCCGGCAGTTCTGTTTACGGCGATGCGGTCACGTTCGACGCGACTGTCGTTCCTGTGTCCTCGGAGATCGGCGACCCCACGGGCATCGTGAGTTTCTATGACGGCGCCACGCTCATCGGCTCAGGGCAACTGATAAATGGTACGGCGACTTGCTCTGCTGTTTCTTCCCTTTCTGCCGGCGCCCATTTGATCACAGCCACTTACGGCGGCGACATCAACTTTGCGCCCAGCAGTTCGTCGTCGCCAGTCGATTGGACGGTAACGCCGGCGACCTTGACGGTAACGGCGGATAACGTGAGTCGCACCTACGGCGATGCGAATCCGACGCTCACGGTTACGTATGATGGTTTTAAGAACGGCGAGACGCTCGGGACTTCCGGCGTGACGGGGAGCCCGAGCCTGTCCACCACTGCCACGCCGACCAGCGCGGTTTCCGGGAGTCCCTACACGATCACGGCGGCGGTGGGGACGCTTTCCGCGGAGAACTACCAGTTCAGCGTCGTTGACGGCCAGTTGACGGTAACGCCGGCGACCTTAACCATAACGGTGAACAACGAGAGCCGCGAGTATGGCGATGCCAATCCGACGTTCACGGCCACATACGACGGGTTTAAGAACGGCGAGACGCTAGCGACCTCCGGCGTGACGGGGAGCCCGAGCCTGACGACGACGGCCACGCCCACCAGCCCCACGGGCTCTTACACGATCACAGCGGCGGTGGGGACGCTTTCCGCAGAGAACTACCAGTTCAGCTTTGTTGACGGCCAGTTGACAGTAACGCCGGCGACCTTGACGGTAACGGCAGACAGCGCGAGCCGTGCGTACGGCGATGCCAATCCGACGTTTACCGCCACGTATGACGGCTTTAAGAACGGCGAGACGCTAGGGACTTCCGGTGTGACGGGGAGCCCGAGTCTGACTACCACGGCCACGCCCACCAGCGCGGTTTCCGGGAGTCCCTACACGATCACGGCGGCGGTGGGGACGCTTTCCGCGGAGAACTACCAGTTCAGCGTCGTTGACGGCCAGTTGACGGTAACGCCGGCGACCTTAACCATAACGGTGAACAACGAGAGCCGCGAGTATGGCGATGCCAATCCCACGTTCACGGCCACATACGACGGGTTTAAGAACGGCGAGACGCTAGCGACCTCCGGCGTGACGGGAAGCCCGAGCCTGACGACGACGGCCACGCCCACCAGCGCCGTTTCCGGGAGCCCCTACGCCATCACGGCGGCAGTGGGCACGCTTTCCGGGGAAAACTACCAATTCAGCTTCGCCGACGGCCAATTGACGGTAACGCCGGCGACCCTGACCGTAACGGCAGACAGCGCGAGCCGTGCGTACGGCGATGCCAATCCGACGTTTACCGCCACGTATGACGGCTTTAAGAACGGCGAGACACTAGGAACTTCTGGTGTGACGGGGAGCCCGAGTCTAACCACCACGGCCACATCCAGCAGCCCCGCTGGCTCGTACCCAATCACAGCGGCGGCGGGAACGCTCTCGGCGGAGAACTACCAGTTTAGCTTTGAGAACGGCACGTTGACGGTGACCGCGCCCGACCTGACGCTGGCGAAGACGGATAGCGTCAGCCACACCACCACGCCGGGCAACCCCTGGACGTGGACGCTGCACGTGGCTAATGTCGGCAACGCGCCGGCCACTTTCAGCAGCGGCCAAACGCTCCTTCTGGATAACCTCCCCAACAGCAACGTCGGTTATGGCGCCGTGACCGTGACAAACCTTAGCGGCATTACCGGCACGATCGTGGCCGGCATCAGCACCGCTGACGACTTGACGGCCACGGCTACCGGGGGCAGTGTGACCATTGCGGCGGGCGGCAGCTTTGACGTGCAGTTCACGGCTACGCCGACTGCGGCTGGGGAGTTCGCCAATCCTCGCACCAGCGGCACGGCGACGGCGGACCCCGGCGACGTTGTCGCCGAGAACGACGAGACCAACAACACTGCCAGCGACACTGTCACGGTGCAGATCGCCAATTCCTCTATCGTCGGCTTCGTCTACTGCGACAACGACGGCGACGGCGTTTACGCCGGAAATGCCACGATCCCGCACGTTACCATCACCCTGCAATACCAGGACAGCAACGGAGCGTGGCAGAATTGGACGACGAGCCCCTACCGGCAAACGAACGATCAGGGATGGTACGGCTTCGGCGATTTGCCGGCCGGCACGTATCGGGTGATCGAGACGCAGCCGGTGCAATTCACGGAAGGCGGAACGAATACCATCGTCGTCAATCTGCCGGAAAGCACGCGGAAGAACGCGAGCTTCGGCGACGGGGGGCTGAAACCACAGTATATCTCTCGGCGGCTGTTCTTAAGCTCCACGCCCAGCATGTCGCAGATCGTCCGCAACCTGAACGTCCCGCCGGTGGTGGACCTCAACGGTGCGGCAGCGGGCAACGACCTGACCACCAAGTTCTTCGCCGACGGCGGACCGATCACGATTACGCCCGCCGGGGCGACGATTTTGGATTCGGACAGCCCGACGTTGGTCTCGCTCGCCGTGACGATCACGAATCCTTACGACGGCGCCGCCGAAGTGCTCGACGCCGACGTCACCAGCACGAGCATCTCGAAATCCTACACAAACGGCGTGCTGACGCTGACCGGAGTCGCTCCCATCGCCGACTATGCCAAGGTTCTTCGCAGCATCACTTACGACGACACGGCGACGACGCTGCTTGCTCCCGACATAAACCGCATCGTCACCTTTGTGGCCTACGATGGAATGGCGTACAGCACGGTGGCGACGGCGAGCATCAGCGATCCGCCCGCGCCAACATCGTCCGTGCAACAAGCGTCGTCGCCCGCCGCCGTCAACCTCCAGCAGAGCGTTGCCGCGGCAAGTGCGTCAACGGCGACTCCCGCACAAACTACTCCGCAGCAGGCCACTCAGGAATCGACAGCGGCGCCGCCCGCTGCAAGCGCCGATCCCGTGGAGGATGCTCCAGTGCCGACGCCCGATCCGCCGGTGCCGAGCGTCGTTCGCAACGGCAGCGAAGTCGTGGTGACGGGCACGGCGGCGGACGAAACGTTCGAGTTCGTCGCCGGGGCGTCGGAGCACACGGTGATTGTCGCGGGCCAGAGCTACGCGTTTGCGGCCGCCGAAGTGACCACGTTCCATTTTGACGGTGGTGGCGGAAACGACACGGCAAAGCTGACGGCCGTGGGGCTCGCTGCCCTGGCCGAATCCGCTCAACTCCAATCCGGCTCGGCCACGTTGCAGGGCATCGGCTACACGGTCAACGTGGCCGACGTGCAAGACGTCCAGATCGACGGCCGTGGCGAAGGCGTCCAGGCCGCGCTGTTCGATTCGCCCGGCGACGATTCCTTGACCGCCCAGGGAGACGTTGTCTCGTTGTCGGGCGACGGCTTCGTCGAGACGGTCTTTGGTTTCAAACGCGTGCGGGCCTCGGCAATCGCCGGCGGTCACGACACGCTTCGAGCACTGGCGTCCGACCAACTCTTGGAGACGGTGGGAGACTGGGTCGAAGAGGTTTAGCCCGCAGTTCTCGCCGCCGTGTGCCACTGCTTGGAACAAGCAGTGCTAGGGCAGCGAGTTGCGCCCCGCACTGCTTCTGCGAAACAGTGGCACACTTTCGGCCACTTGCGACGTGCGGCAGATGCCGTTTAGAAGCGGTATTCCAGGCCGAGGTTGAAGCCTTGCGCCAGAAGTCGGTGGTATGGAACACGAACTGCGGGCGGGCCGCGCCGGTCAGCGTGCCGGGCGGAAATTGCGACGCGTTCACTTCCGTGTCGATCTGGTCGCCCGGCCGCGCCACGTTGCTCCAGTAGAGGAACGTGTAACCGACCGTCGCCCGCAAGTGCCGGGTGACGTCGCAACCAAGCGTGACGCCTAGTTCGGGCATCAGCGAGAACTTGGTCTCTTCGTAAGTGCCGATGTTCGTCGGCAGAGCCAGGATGCCGCCGGTGTAGGCGGTAGTGCCTGCTCCCGGCGGCGTGATCGACGTCGAACCGTTGATCGCCACCTGCGACTGAGTGCTGCCCAGGGCCAGCTTCATCAACAGTTCGAGCGACCAGCGGCGATAGCACTGTTGGAAGATGACGCCAACCTCGCCGCCGTTGAATCGGTTCTGCGTGTCAAACTGGTCCACCGTCCTGAGCGTCGTTCCGAAGGGCGCGGGCGACTGGCGATCGAGAGAAGTCATGGTCTCGTCGATCAAGAGACCGCCCTGCAAATACGCGTAACGGTATCCGCCGACGAAGTCGATCGTCCGGCCGCATTCCTGTAGCACGTGACGCCGCAGCAAGCCTTCGAGGCTCTGAAACTTGTTGGTGGAGGCAACGGTGATCGAGCCGCTGGCAACGCTGGGAAAGGCAATCAGCGCCGCGTCCTGCCCCTCGCTGCCGGTCTCCAGGTTGTAGAACGGCCGGGTGAGGATCGCAAAGTTGTTGCTGTCCGCTTCGAATTGCGACGTCTGGCTGCCCAGATCCAGGTAGGTCACCTCGAAACCGAGACCTTGGCACGGCATCAGCCAGTAGCCAAGCTCGACGCGGGCGCCGGAGCGTGCGTCGCTGCTCAGCCCGTTTCCGTCGCCGAGGAGGATCGTTGTGGTCGGCTGGTCCAGTCGGCCGGCGATGTTGCGTGCGGTGCCGGCAGGGCTGGTGGTCGCCAATGGCGGCAGGCTGGCATCCCGCGTCCACCAGAGTAGATATTCGCCGCGAGCCCACAGTCGGCCGGCAAATGGCAGTTCGAACTCGATGAGATCGCCAGCGTCACAACCATCACAACTCGGGCAGCATTCTCCCTCGACACAGTCGCCGCAGTCGCCGCCAGCATCGGCACATTCACCGCCGCAGCTTTGGCTGGGGCAATCACCCTCGACGTACTGCCCGGGAGCGGCGTCGGGGGCGTCGTCGCCCCAAACCGCCACGCCGGCGTACGACGGCCCGTTCTGCGCGACGACTACCGGTTGCGGACTTCGGTAGGCGACCGGTCGATATTGATAGGCTGTCTGCTTGACGCCGGAAACGGTGCGGGGGCGACGCGATTGCTGACGTCGGTGCTGTGGCGCCGCGGCCGGGCGCGTTTGATCGCTCGGCGAATCGGCGTACCTGCTGTGCCACACGGGTACCGGCGTCGCCCGTTCGGCGTTGTCGGCGGGCAACAGCAGCGGCTCGGGAATCGAAGGATCGAACGAGGCGGCAAGAGCCGGCCCCGCACACGCCATGCACGCAAAGAGCAAGGCAGCGATGGCCCGAAAAACTTCAACCGCAACGGCAGGCCGACAAAGACGCTTGCAGGGGCTGCACGGCAACATGGATTCTGCTCCCGTCCATTGAAAATCCCCCTGATGTCCAGATTTCTTGCTTGTGGCGGCTGGTCCGGGACCGTTTATCGGCCGGCGAGCCCTTCGCCATTAGCTTCTTTTGCCGATCCGTCGATTTTTTCGGATTTTCGGCCTGGTTCAGCGTAACACTCCGGCGACGAATCTGTAGGGAACGGGCTCCGTCCCGTTCCCCGGTCCCGGAACGCCACAGAGGGCGTTCCCCACAGAGCTACTTTGCCAATTCGTCGATCTTTTTGTCTTTTGCCAAGTCGGATGCGTATTGCATCACCACGAAGATGCTCGGACGTTTGATCGTCAGTAGAAAAGGGGTTGCCGAGTGCGCAAAAAAAGCCCCCGGAAACGCTGTATCCCAGGGGGGCTTAGGATACGAAACTTTTCCGGGAGCGATTGGACGCTCCGCCACCCTCACGGTCCACAGGGCCGTCAGGCCGGGCGTTCCTGGTATGTCCGAAGCACGCCGTCACGTCCTTGCGACGGTCGTTCGCTTCGTGGTCCGCTGAGATCTCGCCAAGCGAGAACCCAAATGCGGCCCCATCCGCACGGATAAATCCTTGAGGCGGCGAGAATATGGAATTTGCCGTCTCGCGTCAAGGCCGAATTTTCAGAAAACAGCGAGCGGCGTGCGGCGTGCGGCGTGCAAGTTGCACTTTGCTCAGCATCCGCTAGTTGGTAAACCGAAGGGGGGAAGATTTTGCTTGGCCGTGGGCCAATCCGACATAGACCAGGTAAGGGAGGTAGCCGAGGATGGCACTCAGCCAGCAACTACTGGATCGGATTGAGGCGGTCGCGGCGGATTTACGCAACGAATTGTATGGCCCAAAGGGCTATCCGCCTTGGGGAACCAAGTTCGTGGAGATCGAGGAGCAGACCGGCGAGGTCGGTGACGCGCTGGCCTGCGTCATGCTGTCGCAGGGCTTGACGATGAAACGTCTGTAGGGCAGTACCTGAAACTGCACGAGAAGAAACTCATTGTGACTTCGCCGTGTGTTTAGTCCTGGCCTCCAAGTAAGACTTCAAGGCGACGGCGTTGTTATGCTCCGTGTCGCGTGCTCCGAACAAGAGGGTGACCTTCTCGCGTAGCGCTGCATCCAAGATGGGCTGCCAGACTGAGGGATTGGCGTCCAACTCGGCCGCAAACGCGCGCTGAAACTCGTCCCATCGTCGTGGATCGTGTCCAAAGCGGCGGCGCAGTTGGGCGCTGGGCGATGCGTCTTTCAGCCAGGCGGTGAGTTGAAGTGCTTCTTTCTTCAGCCCACGTGGCCAGAGGCGATCGACCAAATAGCGAATCCCGTCGTCCTCGCTGGGCGAGTCGTAAACGCGCTTCGTTTTGAGGTGTAATCGCGTAGCCATGATTGCTTCCCCCTCGACCAGATAAATCTGTCAAAGAACCGCTCCAAAGTCTCTACATAACGGCATCCCAAAGCGACATCGCCTAATCTTCGTTCTTGGCACTGCTCATGCCTCCTCGTACCACTGCGTGAACTCTTCGGTGGTGGTCTCAGCCGGAAGTCTCGCATAGCGCCGTCGCGCGGCGAACATGCGAAGCGCCAGATAGACCACCGGCAGAATACCGACGAAGAGGAAGATCAGGTCGCCGGGCATCCGCAACCACTCGATGATGCGGGGCCACGGCTGCTGGAAGAACTCCGGTTGCCTAGCGTGCCAATAGCCGTTCTGGACTGCATCGTAAAGCTGTAACCCGCCCATTGGGATCAGGTTCGCGCACAGCATCAATCCCAGGCCGACGTTCAGGCCCCAGAACGAAAGCTTCATCGCCCTCTCGGAACCGCGGTCGGGTGGAATAAAGTGTCGGGCGATGAACATGAAGAAGCCTATCGCCAACATGCCATACACGCCCATCAGCGCCCCGTGGGCGTGATTGGCTGTGAAGGCGGTGCCGATCTCGTAGTAGCTCACGATGGGCAGGTTGATGAGGAAGCCGAACACCCCCGCGCCCAAGAAGTTCCAGAAGCCGACGGCGATTAGGAACATCACGGCCCATTTGTGTGGGAAGTTGGCACTGGAGGTGCCGATGACCGAGCTTGATCTCTCCTGAGCGCCCAGTCGCATGAAGCGCCAAGCCTCGAAGGTCAAAAGCACCAGTGGGATCACTTCCATAGCGGAGAACACGGCCCCCATCGCCATGTGAATCGCAGGCGCGCCGCTGAAGTAGAGATGGTGCATCGTGCCGATCACCCCGCCGATGGAATAGAGGATGATGTCGAGATAGACGACTCGGGTGGCCGTGGCGGGACGAACCACGCCCAAGAGAACGTAGATGTATGCCACCATGATGGTCGTGAACAGTTCCAAAAAATCCTCGACCCAGAGGTGAACGACCCAGAACCGCCAGAAGTCCATCACGGCGAAATTGACGTTCTTGCCGAAGACCATGCCTACGGCATAAAAAAGTGGGATGCTGACAGCGCACTGTAGAGGAACAGATAAGGCAGATTGCCTGGATGTTCGTCCGGCAAACGGCTCCACAGCCCACGCACGAGAATGACCACCCAGAAAAACATCCCGGCGGTCAGCAGGATTTGCCAAAGCCGCCCGAGATCAAGGTACTCCCAGCCCTGAGCGCCGATCCAGAACCAAGGGCCGCTGGTGGGAATGATGCCCTTGAGGCTGGCCGCCTCGCCCAGGAGACTCCCGACGACGACAACAACCACTGCGCCGAACAGGATCAGCGCCAGTTTGTCCTGGTGCTTTGGCTCGCGTCGGGCGATCATCGGGGCCAGGAAAATCCCCATCGCCAGGTAACTTGCGGCGACAAAGAACAGAGCCAACTGAACGTGCCACATGCGTGACAGGTTGTAGGGCAGCCAGTCGCCCAGTTTCAGACCGTAGAAACCGCCCGGCTCGACATGATAATGAGCATTGGCCGCTCCCAACATGCCCTGCAAGAGGAACAACCCGGCAATCACCAGGAAATACCACGCCGTGGCGCGCTGGGCTGGCGCGAGTCGGACTTCCTCTGGCGGGCGGAACCGCAAGCGCTGGCCGGGCCGCTCTTCATCGGCCCGATGCCAGCCCAACAAATCCCAGCGTCCGACGACGAAGAACATCAGCCCCGTTCCACCCAACAGCGTAATAAGGCTCAGTGTGCTCCAGAGTATCGCTTCGGCGGTCGGCGTGTTGGCAGCCATCGGTTCGGACGGCCAGTTGTTGGTATAAGAGTAATCGGTGCCAGGCCGTGTGGCGGCTGCCGCCCATGCCGACCAGGCGAAGTAGGCTGTCAACTGATGGATTTCGTCCCGATCCGTAATGGCCGGTCGCCGCAATCCGGTCTGCTCCGCCACTGGACCGAAGTAGGTCGCATAGAACGTGGCAAGCTGATGAAAGGCGTGAGTCTGGCTGGCCGTGTAATGGAGGACATCGGACTGCGGATCGAAGCGATTCTGCTTCAGTTCGTTGCTAGTCAGCTTGCGGGCCTCGGCCTCAACATGCCCCTGGCCACGGTGGAAATCGACCATCGCTTTGGCTGCTTCGTGCAGATACTGGGCCGTGAAATCCGGCCCCAGGTAGGCGCCATGACCGAAGATCGTGCCGTATTGCATGAGCCCGTATTTCTGAAAGATGTGCTGACCGGCCATGATGTCGTCGCCGGTGAAGAGCGTGCTTCCGTCTTCGGCAACCACGCGACCGGGAATTGGAGGCGGTTCCGCGTGGATACGGTAGGCCAGGTAGAGCAGCACCGCGAATCCCGCAAGAAACGTCAGGATGGCGACTTGCAGCCACAAGGATGAAATGACCATACGCCGATTGGCACCGTTGGTAGACGGACTCATTACAACGTCTCCTTGTGTACTGGATTGCATTGAACGTCTCTTTGCACGGCGGGTTTTATGATTCGCGCGGTGTCCATTGATGGTTGGCAGAGTATTCGCCGACAAGCAAGATGTCCATGCTCACGAAGAAAGTGAAAGCAGCAGCGTTCTGAAGTCCTTTGGTTTCCACAGTCCCTTAATTTCTTTTCGTAGGATTTGATTATCTCGCTCTAAACCGTTGCCTTTCTGCCGGGGTTGCGACTGACACACCTACGGCGACGAACGACTTGGAGTGCCCAATGCCTGCGCACCAAGCTGCGCCTGCCGCGAGTAGTCAATCGCTTCGCCGAGAATTCGGGCGGCTTCCTGCGGAGCATGGAAACCCATAGAGTTTTCGGCGGCCACAAAGTCCAGTCGCCACTGTGCCTTGCGTTGCAGTTCCCAGATGTTGACCAACTGGGCATCGGTGGCACCGGCCTTCTTGGCGACGGCAATGGCATCCAGCATGTCGGTAAGCGCGGCACCGGCGCGTTTCAGCAGGGCATAATTGCGGTTCTGGATCGCCAACACGCGCGACTTGATCTCTTCCTCGGGGTACGGGTGACAGACCTGGCACGCGCGGTTGACCATCAGCAGTGGGCTACGGACATAGTGGTCGGAGACTTTCATGGCACCTTGCCTCATGTAGGGCATGTGGCAATCTGCACACGCGACACCGCTACGGGCGTGAATCCCCTGGTTCCACATCTCGAACTCCGGGTGCTGGGCCTTGAGCACCTCGGCTCCGGTCTCGGCGTGCTTCCAGTCGTAGAAGCGGTGGCCGTCGTTGAACTTGTAGGAGTCGTAATAGGCTTCGATTTCCTCCACCTTTAGGCCATTGTTCCACGGGAAGAACAGCGTGGTCTTCGGCCCGCAATAGTATTCGACGTGGCATTGTCCGCAGACAAAAGACCGCATTTCCTGGCGAGTGGCGTCACGGTTCGGGTCATAGTCCTCAATTCCCTGATGTTTCTTGAGGGCCTTAATTCCGTTGATGAACGCCGGACGAGTCACTCGCAATTCCATCGTGCGCGGGTCGTGGCAATCAACGCAGCTTACAGGGTGTGCGCCCTCCACGTGTTGGAAATCCTTACCCGTGAGGCTTGGCAACGGATTCTCGCGAGCCAACCTTGACTACCAGGGCGTGGGCGTCCTGGTACTTCATGGCGCAAACCTTCTCGAAGCCCTTCATCACGTCGCCGTCGCCCGCCTTGCGATAGGTGGGGATGATCGACGCATGGCAGTGCAGGCATGAGCCGGGCTGGGGACGCTCCGTGACGCGACGGGTCTTTTCCTGGTCGAGGAGCATGTAGGCGTGACCGCGGCGATCGCGGTAGTCCAACGAGAAGGCGTAGCCGGCGAACATACGAGTGAGCCACGGATCGCGCTCGGCTTTCTCTTCGGTGGCCGGTGCGTCGCCGCCGCCGAAGTTGGTGCGGGACGCTTCGGAGGTTCGCTTGTACTGATCGTACTCGCGCGGCCAGTTCATTCCCCAGGGCGCTGGGTCAGTCGTGTCTTCCGTGACATTCACGAGCTTAAGGTAAGGATTTCGCGCCTCTTCCTTGCGCTGGAAGATGTTGACCAGCAGCCCAGTGACCAGCGCTGCCGCCGCGGCCGTCACCACGACCACCGCGAGAAAGCCCAGCGTCCAACGGATGAGTTTTCGCGGTTGCTGATTGTTCGATTGATTCATGGCAGATACCTTATGATTCCCGATTCCTAACGTCGTGCGCCGTGGCCTACGCCCGCGTGGCAGTGGACGCATTGTACGGCATCAGCGTCGGTCTTAGCACCCTGCACGATCTGGTGAACGAAGTCTCCATGACAGCGGAGGCAGTTCTCCTGAAGAATCTGCGCATTGTGCGGCTTGATGAGAATTGGCTCGTGAAAATCCTGGAATGTAAACCCTTTGGAATGGTGGTAGCCGTTTGACGCCTTGGCAATGTACTTGCCGATCAGATCGTGAGGCAGGTGGCAATCGACGCACACGGCGACAGCGTGGTGCGGGCCTTTTCGCCAGGAATCGTATTCATCGTTCATAATGTGGCAGTTGACGCAGGCTTTCGGATCGGTCGAGAAGTACGAGAGACCTTCCGCATAATTGAAGGTATAAGCGCCAATCCCCGCTAACAGGCCAACAGGAACAGCCACGAGGAGGAGCAGTGATTTTGATCTGATCGCACGACCCATAATCGCTTCATCGACATGATTTGAACAGCAACCGGCCAAATGGGGATAAGTATATGCCGATACTCAACTTTCGCAACACAGGCTGGCGGTGCGCCTTCGTGGGCGGCGGATGCTGCCTCCATGCAGGCCGCTGGAGGCGTCCACGAGGTGCCGACGGCGATGTGGCCTCCATCCCCGCTTCGGCCAAATAGGATTCGAGCGATCCGGCCGTTTCGTGCGGCACATGACGAACAATAAAAACGTGGCTCATGGAGCGTCTCTCCGGGGCGGCTTCGATGCAGACTCCTCCCATGTTGGGAGGATCACGTTGCCTCCTATGCTGTCCTGTCCCAATCAACGGCCAGGCCGGCCATCCGATGTCTTGCACTCGCCGCCTGGCTTCTTCCTCCGCACGGATTCGATCCTCGACGGGAACGGCGAACACGGAATTCTTCGAGAGAACGCAACCGGGACGCCCAGGGACGCAATCCGTCTGTAGTCTCATGCAGTATTCACATTCCATCTCCAAATCTGGGCACGAGAACGAACTCATACGAATTCCTTGCAAGGGGAGGACCGAGAACCAAGCAGAATTGTAGCTCCTCCGGCCGAGGGCGTCCTTGACCTGGATCAAGTCGGATTTCAGCCCGACACGGCCCGAAGGTCCACTCTCGCAGACCTTGACCCCCGAAGCACCCTAGGGCCACACCCCAAACCATCCATTTGGCGCAGTGTATTGGCGATGGGCTTGACGGCAGCGGTGTTTGTCTCCCAAAAATACACTTGACTCCGTAGTATAGTAGTATGGACTCAATAATATCCTTAGCGAGGAGAGATTTGCCCGTGAAAGCTCCGAATGATGGCGACCTCCAGGCGCACATGGCCTGATGGGCGTCGTGCTAAGGCTCGGCCCTGAAAGGGGCCAGCACTTTCCGGCGCGGTTTACAGCTTGAAGAGCTTGGAGGCGGCAATTCGGTGTTGGAGATTCCGGCATCACGGACTATATTGCCCGGCAGGTAACCGTTCACTGGGCGGCAAGGGGACGGAGGAGGTTTTCGGAGAACCTATCTTCTCCTGCGGCGGATACTGTCGCCGAAAACCTCCTCCGTCCCCCTCTGTTTCCGGCCTGTGAACGCTTACCCCGGCAGAAAGGGTGGCTGTAAGTCCGTAGGTTATGCTGAGGCATAACCCACGTGGTGCGATAATGTTGCGGGGGAGCGTAATCTATCGGTTGTTGGCGGAGGATTTCCGATGAAGAAGAACTTCATAAACCTGTTGGCGTTGACTGCCTTTGCAATTTTTCTTGTCAATCCGTCGGCCACGGTTCGGGCACAACGCGGCGGTGGTCATGGCGGCGGTGGTCATGGCGGCGGTGGTCGTGACAGCGGTGGTCATGGCGGCGGAGGATGGGGTGGCGGTGGAGGCCGCGCCGATAGCAGCCACGGCCCTTCCTTCGGACCGTCTCATTCAGGGTCATCGGCATCGCGGGGTAATCCCGGCGGCCGTTCCTCCGGCAGCCACCCCTATAGTGGCCATCCCACCGGAGGTCATCCGTACAGCGGCCACTCCTATGCCCGCGCGGGTCATCCCGTCGGACCGATGGCCTACCATCATGGCTACTACGGCCATTGGTATCACGGCGATTGGCACGATCACTACCGCTGGAACCATCCCTGGCACTATGGCCCGGTGGCTTGGTTCTCTGCCGGCGTTGTGACCGGCGCTGGTGTGGGACACTCCTTGGCGCTGGGGTTACTGGTCGTACTACAACCCCTACTGCCCGACAGTGCTGGTGGTCGGCGAGTCGCCTTACGACTACTCGCAGCCGATCGTGGTTGCGAAGACGCCGAGCACCGACCCGACGCTGGCCGACCAACGGGCGGGGCAGTATCTCGACGCCGCCCACGACGCCTTTGCCCGCGGCGATTACACCGCGGCGATGGCGCAGGTCAATGCGGCGATCGCCCAGAAGCCGAACGACACCGTGCCGCACGAGTTCCGCGCCCTGGTGCTCTTTGCCACAAGGCGATACCAGGAGGCCGCGGGAGCGGTCTACGCCGTCCTTTCGGTTGGTCCCGGCTGGGACTGGGCGACGCTGGCCGGCATGTATCCCGACATCAACGTCTACACGGCGCAGCTCCGCGCCTTGGAGCAATACCGCAACGACCACCCCAACGTAGCCGCACCGCATTTTCTCTTGGCCTATCACTACATGACCTGCGGGCATCTCGACGCGGCGATCGCGGAATTGAAACAGGTCGTGCGGCTGAGTCCGCGGGATCAGTTGTCGGCGCAACTGTTGGCCGCGTTGACGCAGCAGCGAAATCCCGCCGACCTGAAGCCCTCGCTTGCGCCGATGCCCTCCGCCGCGCCCGCCGCCCCGGCCAAGCCCGTGACTGCCGCCGGTCTGGTCGGCAATTGGACGGTCACGCGCTCCGACGGCGCCTCGTTCTCGCTCGAGCTGGCCAAAGACGGAACCTACTCCTGGCGGCATACGCTGCAAGGCAAATCGCAGAATTTCAGCGGCGGCTACACCGTGGCCGACAATTTGCTGATCCTCAAAGAGGGCGGCAATCCGGCGATGATCGGCCAGATCACACAATCCGACGCCAACCATTTCAACTTCAAGCTCGCCGGCAACAATCCCGCCGATCCGGGCTTGGCGTTCACGAGGAAATAGCGGCTGGGGACCGCCCCGATTCTCGCGCGAGCGACAACAGGGCTGTCCCTCAAGAGGCAGCCGGCTACTTGCGGCCGGTTCGAACGGCACGCCCCGCGGAACAGAGGGCGTGCCGCTCGACCGGCCGGTTTCTTTTGGAGTGCGGTGACTCATCGCCGCCTTCCAACGAGCAATGCTGCAAGTGAGCGCAGTCGGGCCTTCTTCATCATGGCGGTAATCTTGCAGATCGCCCATTTTGCTGTATATTGACTCTTCTCTTGTCGGCAATCAGGGTGGGTAAGCGTTCACAGGCCGGAAACAGAGGGGGACGGAGGAGGTTTTCGGCGACAGTATCCGCCGCAGGAGAAGATATTTCTCCGAAAACCTCCTCCGTCCCCTTGCCGCCCAGTCAACGGTTACTCACGGTGGTAACAACAAAGTTGGCAGCACTATGCCGGATGCCATGACCATGGCGGAATCCCAGCCAGCAACATGTCAGCCGCAACGCCGTTGGTATCATTTTCGGCGTCGGACGATCCTCGTCGCAGCCGCAATCTTGGTCGTGTTGCTGGGGGTGGGCTTTCATTTCCGCTATCATATTCTGTGGCGGTTGGCGGCGGCGCGGGCAGGTCTGAACCATGTGAAGGGGCTCCCTGCACAGCCGATGCCGGAGGCGGTGATTCCGAAAGACTGGGTGCACTGCCATTACGGGACGCTCCAGTTCGATCTGCCGCCGACGATGGCGCGGCACGTCATGAAGTCCCGGCCCGGTTCCACGATACGCGTTTATCGCGACGGTTCCAGGCGCAGTCGTTGTTACTTTGCCTGTGGATGATCGCGAATTCGATGATCTCATGAAGATAATGCTGAAGAATCTGCCCCAGGGGCAAGGGCTGTCGCACCCAAGGCTTCGGTTGGCGTGGTGCCAGGCCGACTCCGACGATCTTCGCTGGACCATGAGCCCAAGTGAACTTCGCTGGCTTGGTTGGTGCATCGCTATGGGGCGTCTCGGCGGTATTGAAATGGACGGATGGGCGGAAACGCTGTTCAGCAGCGATTTCGACGGAATCGTGATATTCTCTGGTAACCACCGTTGCGCAGTGTTTGACTGGCAAGCCACGAATATTCGACAAGTTGTTGACCAACAGCCGCAAGCCCGCCGAAGGGAAACTGGCTCATGAGCGGACCCGAAAGACCCGATGAAGGGCAACTTATTCTCTACCAGACCGAAGCCGGCACGGTCAGAATTGAGGTGCTTTACCAGTCCGACACCTTTTGGCTCAACCAGAAGAAGATCGCCGAGCTATTTGGGGTCGATACTCGGACCATAAGTTACCATTTGGGAGAGATTTACGCTTCGGGCGAGTTGAGTCAGGCGGCAACTCTCCAAAAAATTCGGAGAGTTCAACGCGAGGGCGACCGCGACGTCACCCGCGAGATCGAATTCTACAACCTTGACGCCATCATCTCCGTCGGCTACCGCGTCAACAGCGCCCAAGCCACGCAATTTCGCATTTGGGCCACCCAAACACTGCGGGAGTTCGTCGTCAAAGGTTTTGTGCTCGACGACGAGCGGCTGAAGCTCAACAGACGCTTCGGCAAAGACTACTTCGACGAGCTTATCGAGCGTATCCGTGAGATTCGGGCCAGCGAACGCCGCTTCTACCTGAAAATCACCGACATCTACGAACAGTGCAGCATCGACTACGACAAGAACGCGGAAATCAGCAAGACGTTCTTCAAAACCGTCCAGAACAAGCTGCATTGGGCGGTGACCGGCAAGACCGCTGCCGAGATCATCGCCGAAAGGTCCGACGCCGCGAGGCCATCGATGGGATTGACCGCCTGGAAGAACGCACCGCACGGCAAAATCCTCAAAGGCGACGTTTCAATCGCCAAGAACTACCTGATCGAGAAGGAGATCAAGGAGTTGGAGCGGATCGTCACCATGTACCTCGACTATGCCGAAAACCAAGCCTCGCGTCAAATACCGATGCGGATGGCCGACTGGGTGGAGAAACTCGACGCCTTTCTCGCTTTCAACGAATACGAAGTGCTCACCAACGCCGGCTCCGTCTCCGCCGAGGTTGCCAAACGGTTGGCTGAGGAACGGTACGCGACTTTCCGTGTTCAGCAGGATCGAGTGTTCGAGAGTGATTTCGAGAAGGAAATCAAGCGAATCCAACAGCGGCCGTAGACCCTGACCTGACGTGCGATGCTTGCGTGAAAACAGGACATGCTCAGGATGAAGAGGTAACAAATCGGTAACACCGCTGCGGCACAATTCAGGGCGGTAAGGCGGGGATGACATGTCTGTCTCCGCGGAGTACAACAAACCCTGGGAGATCGAATCATGTGTTGCAGAACATTCGCTTTTGGCCTGCTGGTCGCCGTCTTGGCCACGATTGCGGCCTCCGCTGCCGCTGCCCGCGCCGCCGAGTCCCCGTCGGCGCTGCTGGAAAAGGGCATCTACACCGAGGAGACGGTCGGCGACCTGGCCGCCGCCGCCAAGCTTTACCGAGAGGCGATCGCCGAAGCCAAGAAAACCCAGGCCGTCGCCGCCAAGGCCCAGTATCGACTGGGGCTCTGTCTGTTGAAGCAGGGGAAGAAGAAGGCGGGCATTGCCGCATTAGAGGAGGTCATGCGGCAGTATCCCGGCGAGAAGGAGATCGTGGCAGCCGCGAGAAAACGCCTGCCCACCGCGCCCGGGCTCAAGCTCCTGCCGCCCATGTGGGGCGAAGGCGAGGCGCTCCACTATTCCATCAAATTAGGCGGCGGACTGGAAATCGGCACGATCATCTATTCCGCCGAGCAGGCCACGCTCGACGGCAAGAAAATCTGGCGATTCCGCTCGCGAACCCTTGCCGCCAGACGGCAGATCGCCAGCCGCGTCGACGCCGACTTCGACACCCTCATGCCGATCGACAGTTCGTGGACGATCGGCGGGGCCGGCCACGAAAAGTGCCGGTACGAACCCGGCAAGGTCGTCGTGACGAGCATTGCCGGCGGCAAGCAGACGACCAACACTATCGAGGTCAGCCCGGCCCCGTACGACAATGAAGAGGGCCTGTTCGTCTTCCGCTGCCTTCCGATGGCCGAAAAATACAAGGCGCAAGTGCCGATCTTCACTTCCTTTGGAGGAACGGCGATCACCATTGGCTTTGAAGTGCAAGGCAAAGACACTGTCGAGGTTCCCGCCGGCAAATTCAAGTGCTTCAAGGTACTGCTGCCGACGCCGATCAACCAGACCTTCTGGTTCTCGGACGACGAGCACCGCTATCCGGTCAAGATCGACGCCAATGGCGTGTCGATGCCGCTCGTGAAGATCGAGCGGATGCACGCCGGGCGAAACCAGGAAATACTCGGACGCCGACATTTCCCTCACCTTGCCGACCGGCTGGTACGTCTACCGTGCCAAAGCCGGACACAGCCCTTCTTCTGTCTCCCGACGTCAATTGGGACATTCACGTCACTACGACTGAAGCTGGAGAAGCTCTCGGCCGGGGCGAAGAAGTCTCCATGGGCGTGGGCCAACGAAGGATTGCCCGCGGCCGCCAAACGGCTGAAGGATCTGAAGGTCCGGGGCGATTCATGGCAGTCGATGACGATCGCTGGCCAACCCGCCGCCAGTTGTGTGGCCGATTTTGTCGCCATCGACGGCCGTGCGATGGCCGAGTACGTCGTCTTCATCTTCGGCAAAACGAAGGCCGCAATATTGATGGTGAATTGTCCAAGGGATAGCCTTGATCGGGCGAAAAAAGCCCTCGGTCCCGTTCTCGAAAGCCTTGAGATCAAGTAGTGTTCGGCACGCAACGCGAACGAGCGAAGTCGTTGGGGTGGCAGTACACTGCCTACCAACTCGGTGCGGCAGTACACTGCCGCTTCAACCGGTCGGAGAATCCGTAGTGTTCGGCAAAAGACGCGAACGAACAACGTACCGGGGCCGCGATCCGCGCTGGTGGCCCCTGTTGCTGCTGCTGTTGGCGGTGGTCCTGCTCCCCACGGCCTGCCTGCTGTGGATGATGAGCAGGGCCATCGACAACGAGCGCTCGGCCGTGCGCCAGGTCTTGGCCGAAGCCTGCCGCACGAGACCTGGTCCGCCTGCAAAAGAACTGGGACGAGCACTGGCGGACAAAGGCGGCGGAACTCGATCGCGTGGGGGCCGGGAAGCCGGCACAGGAGCGTTTCGCAGCCATTGTTTGGCATGGGCATGGCCGATCAGCGCCGTTTGCTGCGACAAGTTCAGCCCGGCCAAGCTATCCCACGATTGCTTCCCCGCCCTTGTCGAGCCGCCCGAGCCGATTCCCCCGCGTGGACACGGGCAAGCGAGTTGGAGTTCACTCCCGCGAAAACTCCCGCCGACCAGCCCGCCCGATTCTTCCTGGCATCCCAAGCGTTTGCCGCGCTGGCTAGCCAACGCCAGCGACATCAACCTCGCCGCCCGTGCATATCGTAGCGCAGGCCCGCTGTCTTGCCAAAGCTGGCCGTCACCACCACGAAGCGATTGACGTGCTGACCGGCCCGGTGGCCGAAAAACGATTCGAACGCGCCGTCGATCGCTGCCGGACGGCTGATCGTCGCCGACGCAGAACTGCGAGCACTGGAATTGTTCTGACGGCTCCAGTCGGAGCCTCTGGCACAGTCTCGATACAGACCGATGCCCAGTCTCGATAGTCGTCTCGCGATCTATTTCGACCCGCTGCTGCGTTCATCGCAACGGCTCTTCCTCATGATGTCGCTGCGGCATCTGCGGCCACGTACTTTGGAACTACTCGATTTGCCCACGCTTCCGGCCGAAGAATTGGCGGCGGAGTTTCTCGACTCCGCTACGCCGCCAGCGGCAAGCCCAGTCTTGCAATCCGCCGGACTGCCGGGCGTTTGGCAATTCGGCTCGGCCAACGGAAGTATCGGTTGCGCTGTTTCGAGATGAGACGATCCATCGAGAACTCGAGAAGCTGGCCGCCGGAGGAGAGACTGCCGACCGGCGTCCGCGTCGAACTGCTGCCGCCGATCAGACGCCCGACCTTTCGGGATTTCTCCACGTCCTGCCAGCCGGCGATCGCATGCCCGGTTGGCAACTCGGGCTGGCATGGAACGACGAACAGTTGGTCAACGCCACGGCCCGCGGCAAAATCGCCGCCTACATGCTGACTGGCCTGTTGGCCGTGGCGATCGCGGCGGGGCTGGCCCTGTGGATCGCGCTGCGGTTCCTGCGGCAGATGCGGCTAACCCGGCTGAAGAACGATCTGGTGGCCACGGTGTCGCACGAATTGAAGACGCCGCTGGCCTCGATCCGCCTGTTGGTCGATACGCTGCTGGCCGCCGACGAGGCGAGGGGGACGGAGGAGGTTGTCGGAGAACACGTTCCCAAGCTCAGAAAGTTCCACCGACAACCTCCTCCGTCCCCTTATGTTCGCCGCCGGGCTTCACGACCCGAAGCTTGTCCGCGAGTACCTGGAACTGATCGCCAAGGAGAACGCCCGGCTGAGCCGGTTGATCGACAACTTCCTGACGTTTTCGCGGATGGAGCGGAACAAGCAGGCGTTCTCCGTTCGATCCGGTCGAGCCGGCGGCCATTGTCGCGTCGGCGGCCGACGCGGTCCGCGAGCGGTTCGAGCAGGCCGGCTGCCGCTTCGAGGTCCAGCGTCGAGCCCGATCTGCCGCCCGTCACGGCCGATGCCGACGCCATGACGACCGCACTGGTCAACCTGCTGGACAACGCCTGGAAATACAGCGACGGCGACAAGCAGATCACGCTGCGGGCGTACGGCGACGACGGCGGCGTCTGCTTCGCCGTCTCCGACAACGGCATCGGGCTCTCGCGGGCGGCCTGCAAGAGGGTCTTCGAGCGGTTCTATCAGGTCGATCGCGAACTGTCGCGCAGCCGCGGCGGCTGCGGCCTGGGATTGAGCATCGTCGAGTTCATCGTCGAAGGCCACGGCGGCACGCGTGAGCGTCCGCAGCCAGCCGGGCAAGGAAGCACGTTCACGATCGCCTTGCCCTGCCGACATACTAGATTATTCTTCAGCTCCGCGTGAAGATCCGTTTCGCCTTCCGATCGCATAGCGCGACGAGTACACTTGCGAGGACGTTGAGGAGCAACACATCGCATGGCCATCACGACCGTCCTCATCATCGAAGACGACCCGACGATGCTGCGCGGGCTCAAGGACAACTTCGCGTCGCACAGGTTACCGACGTGGTCGCACGGCTGCCGACGGCCAGGCGGGACTCGACGCGGCGCTCGCGCAGCCCGCCCGATCTGATCGCTCCTGGACATCATGCTGCCGAAGATCAACGGCTACGAGGTGTGCCGCCTGATCCGCCAGCACGGTCTCGACATGCCGATCATCATGCTCACGGCCAAGGGGCAAGAGGAGGACATCGTCCGCGGGCTGGACCTGGGCGCCGACGACTACGTGACCAAGCCGTTTAGCATCCGCGAGCTGCTGGCCCGGGCCGCGGCGTTCCTGCGCCGCCGCCATGCCAGCGCCAGCGAGGATGTACCGTTTCGGCCAGTGCCGGCTCGACCTCGGTGCGCGGAAGTTCTTCCGCGGCGGGATCGAGACGCCGCTGACGGCCAAGGAGTTCCGCCTGTTGGAGCATTTCGCGAGCCGGCCCGGCCGCGCCCTGACCCGCAACGAAATCCTCAACGCCGTCTGGGGCCGGTCGGTGATCGTCACCGCGCGGAGCGTCGATCGCTGCGTGACGACGCTGCGGGCCAAGATCGAAGACGACCCCCGCAAGCCGCGGCACATCATCACGATCCGCGACATCGGCTACCGCTTCGAACCGGGCGACGGCGGGTAACGGCTATGCTCCAGCACCTCCTGCATCGGAGGGGCAATTAGTGAACCGATGGATGGGGACGCACGCGAGACACGCCTTCCCATCCGGCCGCCAAATTGGTAAACTGTCAAATTCGAGCCTATTTGTCCCCCCTCTGGAGTCCGACCGATGGCCAAACCCCACCGCGCTGTGAAGAAAGCCAACCACGGGAAACGTCCCGCCAGCGCCAAGGGCCGCAAGGCCAAGCGCCGGGTGGTTCGCACCTGAGCCGCCGAGGAGCCCCCCGTGGCCAAGAGAGAATTGATCATCGATTTTTCCGAGTACGACCTCAACAATGTTGTGGCCGACACGGAGGAAATCCGCCGCTATAATCCGCAGCGCTTCGAGATGGAGCAACTGACGGCGATCTGCTACGAAGACACGGTGCGCGGCATCTGCGTCGGCTACAAGGATCTGGGGCCGGACGAATTCTGGGTCCGCGGCCACATGCCCGGCTTGCCGCTGATGCCGGGCGTGATCATGTGCGAGGCCGCCGCCCAGTTGTCGAGCTACTACAGCCACCGCCACAAGCTGATGGAGGGGGTTATCGGCTTCGGCGGCCTCCAAGACGTCCGCTTCCGCGGCGTGGTGCGGCCGGGCGACCGCTTCGTTATCGTCTGCCGCATGTTGAAGGTCCGCCGCTCGATCATGACCTGCGAGTTCCAGTGCTTCGTCCACCGGAACCTGGTCTGCGAGGGGATTCTCAAGGGCGTTTCGATCCCGCGCGAGCAGATCGTCAACGAAGAGACCGCCGGCGAGTCGTAACCGCGGCAGATCCTCCCCGTAGGTTATGCTTTAGCATAACAAAGCCCACCGCAGCCGGACTGTTATGCCATTAGGTTTTGGGATTGACGAGGAATCCTCAATGTTGAACGTTGACTTCGTACCTTTTCCGTAGCCCAGGCGTTTACGCCTGTGGGAAGAATGCCGCGCCATATCTGTCCCTTTTTTGTTCAGCCCCCTTAAGGGGGCGAGACAGAAAAGGGAAGGAGATTTGCGCCTTGTTTCCCAGGCGTGAACGCCTGGGCTAGTGAAAAGGCACGCCGTCAACGTCCATTGGTTGCGGCTACGCCGCGTTATGCTGAAGCATAACCTACCGACGCTCCCCTACCGCCGGTTCATTGCGCTTCGCGCACGGCGGCGTACATCGCCAGCAGGTTATCGACGGGCACGCCCGCCTGGACGTTGTGGATCGTGTTGAACACGAAGCCGCCGCCGGCGTTGAAGATATCGATCCGCCCACGGACTTGTCGGCGAATCTCGTCCGGCGTGCCGAAGGGCAGCGTCTTTTGCGTATCGACGCCGCCGCCCCAGAACGTCACCTTGTCGCCGAACTTGCTCCTTGAGCGTGCGCGGGTCCATGTTCGCCGCCGAGCACTGCACCGGATTGAGGATATCGAAGCCGGCGTCGATCAAGGTCGGGCAGCAGGGCCATGACCGAGCCGCAGGTGTGGATGAACGTCTTCCACGGCGTGTGCTGGTGAATCCAGTCGTTCACGCGGCGATGGAACGGCTGGAAGAGCTTGCGGTAGGCGGGCGGACCGATGAACGGCCCGTTTTGCGTGCCGAAGTCGGTGCCGGTGACGATCACCACCGAGATGCGATCGCCCACCGCCTCGTAGATACTTGGCGAAGTTCGCCAGCGCGATCTCGCACTGGCGGCGAAAGACCTCGTAGACGTAGTCGAAGCGGCTGACCGTGCTCATGTACCACTCGGCCACGTCGCGGATGCCCTTCGGGATGCTTCATCCACGGGCCGGGCACCAGGGCGATGTCGCCGAAGGCCGTGCCGCCGAAATTGGCCACGATCGCCTGTTCGCTCTGCTGCCGCAGCCGATCGGCCTCCGTGGCGAAGTATTGCAGCGTCGCGTCCGACACCGGGCCGAACTCCTCCAGGTTGTCCTCGACGTTCAGCTTCTCGTCGTCGATCGGCTCCTGGCGGATGATCGAGTCGAAGTAGAAGCCCGCCCTTGGGCATCCGGCCGCTCGGCGGCACCGACTTGTCCCCCTCGGGATACATGAGGATGTCGCCGTTGGGCTCCGGCTCGGTGTTGAAGCCGCCGGGCACGAGCACCGGCGTGCCGTCGAAGGTCGTCCACGGCTTCCAGTCCGTCAGTCGGAAAGCCGAACATGGTGTTCGGACTGCCCAGCCCGACCACGTCGATCCCCAGCGCGTCTTGCAGGTCGGGGGCGATCTCGCCGAGCATCTGGTAGGGCTCGATGACCTTCACCGGCGTGCCCGGCTTGTCCAGCCCGAGCGCCTGGCGGAGCTTGTAGACGCAACTGACGTGCATGCCGGAGACCGGGCGTCGCCCCCAAGTCCAAGCGGCACCCGATCCGGCTGCCGGTGATTCAAAGCCGCTTCGATGCGTTGGCGTGAATTCATGATCGGTACTCAGTCGCGGCCGTAGATCGTTTCGCGACGGCGCCAGGGGTTGAAGCGAATCGTGTAAAACAGGCCGAGAACCACCAGCAGGCAGCCCCACCACACGTCGGCGTGGTACTTATACACCTCCAGTTGATGCACCGGGGGCCAAATCCAGAGCCAAATCCCGGTTGCGGTGATAATCAGCCCGTACGCCAGCAGCAGACAGCCGATAAAAAACCAAATAGGCACTTGATGTTCTTCGTGCATCGGTTCGTTCCTTACCAATAATTATAGCTTACCAGAAGATGATATTGACCAGGACAATCAGAGCGAAGACCACGGCGGCCCAGAGCATCGGCTTCTTATACCACGGGCAAGGGCCTTCGTCGGGCAGCGGCGTCAAACCCATCACGATGTTCTTCAGTTCCGCGTCCGGCTTCGGCTTGGTAAACAGGCTGACGACGATGGCGACCACCATCGAGAGCACCAGCGTCCAGAAGGCGCTGCAAACGTTCACCGCCATCGGCTGGGCAATCCGAGAGCCGGCGACGAGCTCGGCGTGGTCGGGATTGAACACCTTCGGAGCGAAGTGCTGAAAGACGTCTTCTGATTTGATCTTCACCCCCGGTTCGACCACGACCGGCACGCCCAGCAGCCCGAATTTGCTGAACTCCTCCGTTCCCTCCAGCTTTACCTTTTTCGCCAGGACGCGGACTTTCACCTTCTCTCCGCTGTCCTCGCCGATGGCTGTCAAAAGCGCCGGGGCGGTAGCCGGCAACGTCACTCTTGGCCCCTCCGATCTCTTTCGGAACCGGAACGTCGGTGACGGTCAGATCGCCCTTCTGGATCACCACTTTGACGATTTCCTTGGCATTCGGATTCTCCGCGGTTGGGGCGGCGCGCGTTTCGACGCTGACGACCGCGTTTTCTCCGATCACGATTTTCGGCTGCGGCTTGTATCCGGCGGGGAAGTAGTGGACGAAGCCCCACAGTCCGATGGCAAAAATGATGCCGACGAAGAAATCCCCAGAAGCCGCCCTTCGGCGTGGCCCGCTTCCACAACATGCCGATAATCACCACGGCGAACAGCGGGACGATGAAGAAGGTCAACAACACCTGGAGATAGTCGAGGATATTCTGAAAGAAGAACACCGTGTACGCCGCGCCGATCGACAACAGCACGCCGAGGATCGAGCACCAGCGGCCGACCTTCAGGTAGTGGTGATCGCTGGCATTCTTGACGATCAGCGGGCGGTAGACGTCGTAGGTCCAAACGGTGGCGAAGGCGCTGACGTTGCCGGCCATGCCCGACATGAACCCGGCGATCATGGCCGTAATGCCCAGCCCCAGCAAGCCCGGGCCCGAGATACTTGCCCATCAACAGCGGAAGTACGTCGTTGAACGTGTGGTTGGTAATCATGGCGCGGGGATCGCTTTCGGGCACCAGCACCATCAGCGAGCCGTCCGCGTTCCTCAGCAAGGCCAACCCCAGCAGGCCGGGAAGGATCACAATCAACGGCACGCACATCTTCAGCATCGCCCCGATGATCGTGCCGTTTTGCGCCGAGCGCAGGTCTTTGGCCACGATCACCCGCTGCACCTGGAGGAAGTCGGTACACCAGTAGGCGAAGCCGATCGCCAGCCCCTGGCCGAACAACATGCCGAACCAATTGATGCCCATCGGGTTGTCGAACGTGCCCAAGTTGTGCCACAGGCAGGTGAAATCGGCATTGGCGAAGGCCGGATGAATGACCTTCACGTTCTCCTGAATCTTGTGCAGCATACTACTCCAGCCGCCGCAGCTAATCAGGCCCAAGATCGGCACCAGCAGCGTGCCCAGCCAGATCAGGAAGAACTGCACGACCTCGTTGAATACCGCGGAAATCAGACCGCCGAGGGTCACGTAAATGGCGACGGTTAGCGAAGAGACCAGGATGCTCCAGTGCATGTTCCAGCCGAGCAGCAGGTTCAGAATCTTCGCCATCGCGAACATGCTCGTCCCGCTGACCAGCAGCGTCATGGCGGCGAACGTAATTCCGGCCATCGAGCGGCTCGACTCGCCGTAGCGGAGTTTCAGATAGCCCGGCACCGAGTGTGTCCGGCAGATATAGTAGAACGGCATCATTACGACGGCCAGGAAGAGAATCGGCAGCGCGCCGCTGATCAGATAGGCGTGGGCGGCCAACATGCCGTACTGATAGGCCTGCGCCGACCAGCCCATCGTCTCCAGCGAACTGAGGTTGGCCGAAATGAAGCTCAGTCCGGCGATCCAGGCGGTCATCTTGCGGCCCGCCATGAAGAAGTCCTCGCCGGTGCCGGCGAACTTCTTCAGGTAGAAGCCGATCCCCAGGACGATGAAAAAGTAGATGGCGACGATGACGTAGTCGACCGAGCTCATGTGGAGCCGGATGTCGATTCCCGATTCCGAGGCGGCGAAGAGCAAGGCGTTCGGCATGGAATTCCCCGTGCGCTAGAGGTTGATCCCGCGGAAGGAGGCAGCAAAAACCGAGATTGTAGGGGTTGCCGGGCCGGCTGTCAATCGTGGGCCAACTCCACTTTCACCGCCGCCCGCTGGAAATCGTTGGCCGCCATCAACGCCTGCGGCCGCATCGCCGCCAGCCCCGCCACGTATCGCTCCGGCACGACCTCCAGCCGCGTGTTGTACTGGGTGGCAATGTCGTTAAAATAGCCCCGGGCCAGGGCGATCCGCTGCTCCGTGTCGATCAGGTTCTTCTGCAACGCCCTGAACGTCGTGTCGGCCTTCAGTTCGGGATAGCGTTCGGCAATCGCCGCGGCGGTTCGGGTGACCGCGTTGAAGTCGGGACCGGTCACGCCGGGGGGCGTCGCCGCCAGTTCGCCGCGGAGCGCGGCCAACTCCGGCTGAAGCTGCTTCTCGTAGTCGCTGTAGCCCTTGACGGCGCCGACCAGGTTCGGAATCAGGTCGTGCCGCCGCTGCAATTGCACGTCGACCAGTGACCACGCCTGACGCACCCGCTGCCGCAGCTCGACGAGACTGTTGAAAACCATCCAAATCCACGCCAGCGAGCCGACGGCGAGGTAGCCCAGGCCGGCGGCGACGTAAAGCGGTACGCACCGCTCCAAGGCGTTGTTGATCGCCGCGTCGCGCCCGACGAAGCCGCCGACGGTCAGCAGCAGGCCGAAAAATGCCCAGCCGTACTGGCCCCACATCATGCTCGAATCGATCTGCTCCTCGGAACGGGTCGAAATCAGAAACATCGGAGCGCCGCGGTCGTAGGCGATCTCCGCCGCCACCACGTCCTCGCGTTCGCGAGCCTGGCCCATCACGTAGAGCATGGCGTGCAGCGGGATGCCGCGCTCGGTGAATCGCCGGCGATGGTCCGAGTCGCTCACCGCGCCGGCGGGGCCCTTGGCGTAATAGAGCGGATCGCCGCGGCCGACCGTTTCGTCGAACATCTCGACCGTTTCGAGCTTGGCCCCCTCGGGACGAATCAGGATCACGCCGCAGTCGTCTTCCAAGTAGAAAGGGATCATTTCGCCGCCGCTGGCCACGGTGGTCCAGCCGCTCTCGTGACGGGTGCGCGTCTGCGTCTTGCCGTCACTGTCGGTATAGGTTTCGGTGACGGTCCGCGACCAGTGCTCGTCGACGCTCCAGCGGTAATCGACGCAGGGCTGCTCGGCCAGGAAGCTCGTCAGCGGACCGGCCGACTCGGCGGTCCCCTTCAACTCGACCAGGCCGATGAACACGCCCGTGGTCTTCGAGGTGGGCAGGTTTTCGACCAGGCGGCGGCGTCGGCCCGCGCGGAACGCCCCCCACAGGGTCAGCAGACCCAGCGACACGCCAATCAGCGGCAGATAGGTGGGGAAATCGTGCATCCGCAAGAACCCAGCAGGAAGGCGCAGTTTACCTTGTCCGTGAGCCAGTGCGAAGGGGGCGACAAGAAACGGTCGACTTGGGGGAGGTGACGCGGTTCGTGCAAGCAGGAAAAAGGGGAAAGGGGAAAAAGGGGAATCGCCAATACTGGATCCCTATTTCCTCGTTCATACGCAGAGCATGAGAACGAGGGAGCAGCGACGACATATTGCGGGGAAAAATGCGGGGCGTCTTCTATAATGGCATCTTCCCTTTTTCCCTTTCCCATCCTCCCCTCTTGCACGGAACGGAGAAAAATCGGTGGGGCTCGCCTCGCTCGCCCCACCCTGAGGAACATTGCCTTTCGACCGTTTCTGCGATATGCTCTTGCCTATGAACGAAGACACTCGACTGCCGCGAAGTCCGGAATTGATGTGGCGCGGCGATACCGCTCTGCTGGTTATCGACGTGCAGGAGAAGCTGCTGCCCGCGATCGCCGACGGCCCGCGGGTCGCGTGGAACGTGCGGCGCTTGATCGATGCCGCGAAAATCCTTGCGATGCCGGTCGCGGCCACCGAGCAGTATCCCAAGGGCCTGGGGCCGACCGTGCCTGAGTTGGCCGCGCGGCTTGGCTCAATGCCGTCGAAGCTCACGTTCAGTGCCGGCGGCTGCCCGGAGATTTTCGCCGACCTTCGCAGTCGTGGCTTCTACAAAATCCTGGTCTGCGGGATCGAAGCCCACGTGTGCGTCGCGCAGACGGTTTTCGATCTGCTGGCCGACGGCTGGCGGGTCTACGTGGCGGTTGATGCGGTCGGATCACGCTTCGAGATCGACTGCCGCACCGCCCTGGGGCGGATCGATTCCGCCGGGGCCGCGTTGACCACCGCCGAGGCGGCGATGTTCGAGTGGTGCGAAGCCGCCGGCACGCCCGAGTTCAAAGAAATCAGCCGCTTGGCGCACGAGCCGGCGCCCGTCGGCTAAGGCAGAGCGAAAGAGTAACATTGACAAATCGTAGCCCGCACACGCCGTGTGGACTGCGCAAAAGTGTGCTTCTTTGGCTGTCGGCGTTTATCCACATTCTATTCCGTGTCGAGACGCGATGAAGTCGCCCCGAAGGGGGCAGCAGTTCTCTCAGCCCCGGGCAACGCCCGGCGGAAACGGGGGCGCGCACACGCTGTCGGCCCAGCGGGCCAACCGTTCGCCCGAGGCGAGGAGAACGGTTGGCCCGTTGGGCCGGCATGTTCCCGCTATGCCCACCCAACCAGGGCGTTGCCCTGGCCTGGGAGAACCACGGGGCCTTCGGCCCGGCCGCTACGGCGAGTCCTGGAACAAACGCGCCGAAGTGTTCCCTGGCAGCGTCAATTTATCAGGTTTTGCGCAGCCTACACGCCGCGTGCCGTAACGCACCGACGGCACTCGGCGTGTGCGGACTACTTTGAAAGGGTCAAAGTTATTGCTTCGCTCTGCCTAACGGCAAAGAATCGACCGCTCGGTCGGCATCGTCCCTGAACGGCCGACCGAGCGGTTGATTTGGAGCGTCTCGCACTGACGACGCACCGAATGATCGCTCCAGCGCACCTTCACCCGCGGGCAAGGCGTGGATACTCGCGCGATGGAGCGTTCTTTTGCGATCGAGGCCGTCTCAGACGGCCACCAACAACGGCACCTGCGGGAAATCGATCTCTGTGCCCGCCACCTGGTTCAGGTAGTTCGTGAAGCTGACTAGGCAGGTATTGGCGACGATCTCGACAATCTCGCCGTCGGTAAAGCCGGCCTGGCGGACCTCGTCCAAGTCCTCATCGCTCACGTGACCGCGGTCTTCCACGATCTTGCGAGCGAGAGTCAACGCGGCGTTCGTCTTGCGGTTCGACGACGTTCCGTGCCGGGCATCGAGCATGTCCGATTCGCTCAGGCCGACCCTGCTTCCTAAGAAGCTATGGGCCGAGACGCAATAGTCGCACTGATTGGTCTCGCTGACCGTAAGTGCGATCTGCTGCCGCAACCTATCGGAAAGCAGTCCCCGCTCCAAGTCCTGGCTGCTGTCGAGAAACGCCTGCACGACAGCCGGCGATTGGGCCATCGTCGCGATGACGTTCGGCACGGTTCCCATCTTCTTTTCTATCGACTCCCACAATTCCCGATTCTTGGAATTGGTCTTCTGCTCCGCTGGATTGATACGAGCCATTGTTCCGTTCCTCGTGTTACTGGTTGTCGTCGTGAGCTTGCCCGGCAATTGCAGGGCCACGACGGGTTCCGAATGTCCTTCCCCGCAATTGTTGCGGCGGCGCCGCCGTGAGCAAGCGGCAAAGTGGCGGGAAATCGCTGCGCGAACCTCCGCTGCGGCGGGAAACCCCGGCTCCAGACCTTTCTCCGACCGGCAGGCCAGCATTTTCTGGATGGGCGACCGCCGGCTGTTCAGCGAAACAGCGGAACGATATAGATGACTTCAACCGCCTCGTACACGGCCGCCACCGCCAGCAGCAACGTCACGAGAACCTAGAGCGACGCCGTCTGCCTGAGTCCGTTGAGCCGCGCCCAAAGGGAAGCGCTCTCGACCCCGCCGCTCCCCGACCAGCCGCTTGCGGCTTCGCACCGAACCGCCACCACCACCGGTGCCGCTCCCCGACGCTGAAAGCGTCACATACGATAGCCCAGCCGATCTGGGTTCCAGCTCCAATCTCCCCGACGCTGAAAGCGTCACATACGATAGCCCAGGGCAAGCGCAGCGCCGCCCTGGGTACTCGATCCGAACACCCCTTTTCGACCCTGAAGGGGTCGCGCAACCCCGCTTCACCGCCTCCTCGCTCATCCTCACCAGCCGCGCATCCTCATCAATCGCCGGAATCGCCGTCTGCAAATCAGCCAACGCCGACAACTCCTCGGGCACGAATTGCTCAGCACAGAAATCCGGCGTTGCGATGCTCATGGGTCTTTCAACAGATTCGCCCAGCCGGTCTTCATTCCCAAATTATAGCCGAACCCGTGCAGCCCCGATAGCGAGTTATCGGAGCCACCCGCGCTAATCGTCTGCTATCAAGAGGTGCGGCATCGGTCCGCACACAGTCCGTTGAGCCGCGTCCCGAAGGGAAGCGCTCTCGACCCCGCCGCTCCTCGACCAGCCGCTTGCGGCTTCGCAACGAACCGCCACCAGCAACGGTTTCGCTTCCCGACCAGCCGCTTGCGGCTTCGCACCGAACCGCCACCACCACCGGCGCCGCTCCCCGACGCTGAAAGCGTCACATACGATAGCCCAGCCGACCTGGGTTCCAGCTCCAATCTCCCCGACGCTGAAAGCGTCACATACGATAGCCCAGGGCAAGCGCAGCGCCGCCCTGGGTACCGATCCGAACACCCCTTTTCGACCCTGAAGGGGTCGCACAACCCCGCGCCACCGCCTCCTCGCTCATCCTCACCAGCCGCGCATCCTCATCAATCGCCGGAATCGCCGTCTGCGGATCGACCAACGCCGATAGTTCCTCGGGAACGATCTACTCAGCACAGAGTTCCGGCGTTGCGATGCTCATGGGTCTTTCAACAGATTCGCCCAGCGGGTCTTCTTTTCCGAATCATAGCCGAGCCCGTGTAGCCCCGATAGCTCGCCTATCGGGGTGGTGAAGCCGCTAGAGGGTTTCACACCATCTCGAAATCCACCTCTGCCTGCGGCAGAGCGATCACAGCCGCCTGCGCTATCAAAGTTGCCCGCAAGGCTTCACGCAAATGCTTTCCCTTGAGTTATGTTCAAGCCCCCACGATACAACATCGGTATCTTGTAGGAGTCGCCAACGGCCTCGATAAAGCCAATTGCCTTAAGTTCCTCAATCATGTCCCCCAGCGCGCCCTCAGAGCACCCGAGCGTTTTCACAAGTGTATCGCGGTTGTGTTCAGCCTTCCCGTTTCGGAACTTGTCGATAAGCTGCGCATAGTCTCCGCTCTCCGCTAAAAGAGTGTCCTGGACACGTTGATCGCTCAAAGCGTCCAATCCCTTACGTAAAGCGTCCGGCTCAAGCAAGACGGTGTCCGAAGCAGTCTCCCGCGGATCGCGCTCCTCTCTTCGAATCTGTATTTCCTTGGCCTTGTTAAACAGATCGATGAGATTGCGCGGTGGCATGGTTCCATTTGCATCACGTATGCGTGCGATGATCCAATTCCATGTTGTCGGCTTCTTCTCACCCATGTCGATCTGCTCTGGGAATAGCCGCGAAAAGAGATCATCATTGCACGAGGCCGCAGCTAGCCCCAGGAGATCCAACAACCCGGGGCAGGTCCGAAGACGGCTACACAAAAGTGCATAGAGATCCTCTGGCGCCCAACGAATCTGAACTCGCCTCGCATTCACATGCGTCAGATTCACGAAACCGCCTCGTGTAATCTTGCGAAACAAGTCATTGCGCACAAACAGCTTCAATCGCAGCCTTCTGAACGCTTGTAAATCGAGATGCGTTCGAAAGAGCGCTCGCAACGCAGGTGTTTCAACTGCGGGATAGCCGACAAATGCCTCATCAAGTCTGTCTAGTATCAGCCACACCTCGATGCCTAGCGGGTGTCCAAGAATAACTTTTGAGTTTATCGGCGTAGCTTTGGTTTGATGGTGTAATTCCACTGCGGACAGGTCTGGTGACCATGGATGTTGATCTGAGCCATTTCGTCATCCGTCACGCGGATTTTGGCGGCGTAGCATTTGGTGTTGAGTCGGGCTGTTACGCGCAGACCGGTTCGGCTACGGGTGCCGCGAATGAATCCGAGCAGGGTGTCCAGCGTCCGCAACGGTTGCCCTGCCCAATTGGTGCTGATCGGTCCGAAGAGGCGATGTTCCACCGGATTCCATTTCGATGCCCCGGTGGGATAATGGCAGACGGTGATCTCCAGCCCGTCTGTGTTCGCCCAGCGTTGCAATTCCCGCTTCCACAGGCGGCGACGATAGCCGTTGCTGCCGCCGGCGTCGGCTTCGATGAAGATTTTCCGGGCTCCCGGATACGCCCGTTTGCCGTGAGTACGCCACCACTGACGCAACGCATCGACGGCGAACTCGGAGGTTTCCGTCGAGACGCCGACGCATACGTGCCCGACATGGCGAGCCGTATCGTAGATGCCGTAGGGAGCCGCCCGGCACTGGGCGTCTTGTGGAAAGTCATGGGCGTTGACTTCCTCCGCATGGCGCGACCACTTGCGGCCCGCGTTGCGGAAGTTGCCCACCAGTTCCTTCTTTTTCGCATCCACGCTAACGGTGGGACATCCGGCCTTCTGAAACTTTCGACGCTGACGGCGAAGGTACTGAAACTGCTTGTCGCGGTCGGGATGAGGCGGGCCGGTAAACCGCTTCACATTCACCCTTGGCGAAAAGCCCAAGCCTCGCAGCAGCCGCCCTACCGTGGTGGGCGAACCCTGCCCGAGGCGGTCGGCCAACGAACGCAGCGAACTGCGCACGAATCGTTTGGTGCCGGTCGGCTCGCCGCCGGTTTCGTCTTCGACCAAGCGGCTCAGTCGCTGGCAGACCTCGGGCGTTTTTTTTCGATCGGTGGCTGTCCCGCGCCGGGCAATCGCACTCGGTCGGTGGGCCGCCCGGCAAGATCGTCGTCCAGTTCCTGGCGACCACGGCGAATCGTTTCGACGCTCAGCCCGCTGACGGCGGCCATGAACCGATCGCCCCCGTGTCCAATCTTCTTGGATTCCAACGCCACCATCCAGCGGCGTTGTTGCTCGTCCAAGCGGCTCAACAGGAGGTTGAACTGTCGGTGCAATTCCCGGTCCGCATGATTCTCGTTGTGCGAGCAAATGGGGCATTGACACTGATGAACATCCCGTTCAGGCATCGGCTTCCTCCTTCCGTGAAGGTCGAGGAAGCCTTGTACCAGATTTCACGAAAACTCACAAGTTATTCTTGGACACCCGCCTAGTTCTTCGACCGCGCTATCCAGAATATGCAGCGCGTCGTCGTTGTTTATCACGTCCGATGTGGCACCCGCGGTATGGGGAATGTCCCCAAACTCGATCCTCGGCACGACAACGGGCATCCCAACATCGGTAACCGACATCGCGATTTCCGCACTCTTCGGATGCGCCAACCTTCGCAGCAGATTGGCAAGCTGAGAGAAGACCGTAGATGCAGTTGGGTCTTTGGTCCGCAAGTCAATCGCATTGAGAAGTCGGTTCAGCCGGTCCACTCCATCAGAGAACTCACCCTCGCAAATGTCAAGTACGAAGTTACCCACCAGAGAAAGCAGATACGTCTTCCATACGGTGATATATTGGCCTTCCGTGAGAACGTCGGCCTGAGTTAGACGCTGGAATATTGGATTGCCGGAGTCGTTGAAGCCCGAAAGCAGTTCAACATCGTGGAGTTCTGGGATCTCGCGATACTTGTCGCGAACGATTCTATAGATGGCAGTCTTCCCTGTGCCCTTGTCGCCAGAAACGATGTCGTAACGCCCGCTGACAAAGTCCGAGTATATCTGTGTTTCAAGGAAGTAGTGCTGTAGGTGCGTATCGAATTCCGCAACGGAGTTGCCGATGTCTGTTCTTCTGAGCGGTTCAATTACTTTCATCTCGCCTTCCTCCGGCAGGAATTGGGAACGAAGATCATTGGATGTCACGGCCGTGGGGTATCCGCGCACCCTTCTTATCACGATCTCATCGGGCTCGGTAGCGCTCCCATCGAGCGCGAGATTCCTTTTGCTGCTTCACCGCCGCAATCCTCACTTCTTAACTTCTTACGGTGACACCGTCGCATGGCCACCATCGTTCTCTGGCCCCAATTTACGCCCGCGCCACGCGCTAATTAGCGCGAAGCGCCGCGCTAATCACCCTGGCGCTAATCAGCACTTACGGCTTCAACGCCACGCGCCGCGATTGCCGCAACTGGTCCAATATCAATCGGTTGCGGCGATTCCAAGCCACCCTCGTCGCAACGCAACTCCCTTGCGCCAACTTTCTGAAAAGCCCTGCTCACGATCCCCTCGCAAAAATCGCCCGTACCCCTTGCCACACTTGATGTTACGAACACGCAACCAGAATCGACTGTCGCATCGCTCAAAATCGTCTTCCGACAACGCTCAAATTCTACCAGCTGCAACTCCTTGCCTCAAGCCAACTTATTGGCCACCTCCTCGTCGCCGCCGCATTCTCCCTCCACGCGAGGGCTGCCAAAAAGGCGAATATCTCGCCGCGTACGCCGCCCAGGTGGCCAAAAACTCGCCGTGACGACCGCTCCCCCGCCCGCTACACTGCACCGTTGCCCCCAGCCTCCAATCCCTGACCCCTGGCCCCTGGCCCCTGGCCCCTGGCCCCTGGCCCCTGACCCCTGGCCCCTGACCCCCCATGCCCCTCCCGACCCTGACCCCGCTCCAATACCTAACCCTCAACCTCCTCTTCGCCGGCCCGCAAACCGGCAAACAGTTTCGCAGGCCCTCCGCACCTTCGGCATCCGCCAGAGTCCCGCCTCTTTCTCGCGCCTGATGATGCGCATGGTCATCGCCAACCACGTCGTCCCCAGCGCCTCGACCTCGATCGTCGACGGCCAAGAAATCCGTCAGACCCTCTACGAAATCACCGACCTCGGCGTTTCCGACTGGACGGCCGCCCACAAGTTCTACCAGAACCTGTCGCCCCCTCCCCCCGATCTGCTCCCCGTCGTCACCAGTCGCGGCCAGCTAGTCCCCTACGACGAAGAGATCCGCGATCGCGTCAGCAAGGCAACTCTTGGCAATGCCCTCATGCAATACGTCCGCGCCGCCCTCGCAAACCGCTAACCCCGTTGCCGTCCAATCCCTAGCCCCTAGCCCCTCAAGAACACCCCATGCTGCTCCCACAGTTGTAACACAGGTAGCAGTTGCCGCTGCGGACCGTGATGGCGCCGCAGTTGTCGCACGAGGGGGCGTCGGCCTGGAACGCGGCGAATTGCTCGCTCTGCGACAGCGGCGACGCCGAGACTTCGGCCCCTACGGCCACGACCACCCGGTCCTTCTTTACCGCCCCGATCGGCGTGCCGTTCCGCCGGGCCGCCTGCTTCGGACCCGCATGGCCGTTGCCCGAGGCGTGGGCCGTGCCGTTCGCTCCGCCGTTGCTGCCCGCCGATCCGTTGGCCGCAATTGGCCCGCCGACCGTCGTGGCGGCGGGCCGGGGCTCTGTTTCCGCATCCCCCGGTCCCGGCTCCGGCGGCGTCGGATCGCTCGGCGACGGCGGCACCATCTTGTTCGCCTCGCGGAAACCCGGCAGGAACGTGATCCCCAGCCAGCGGAAAATGTAATCCACGATGCTCTTGGCGATCTTGATGTCCGGGTTCTTCGTAAAGCCCATCGGCTCGAACCGCGTGTGCGAGAACTTGTTCACGTACACGTCGAGCGGCACGCCGTATTGCAGGCTCATCGAAACCGCCGTGCCGAAGCAGTCCATCAGCCCGCCGATCGTGCTCCCCTCCTTGGCCATAGTGATGAAGAGCTCGCCGGGCCGCCCGTCGGGATACAGCCCCACGGTGATGTAGCCCTCGTGCCCCGAGACGCTGAACTTGTGCGTGATCGACTTCCGCGTGTCGGGCAGCCGCTCGCGCCGCGGCGCCGCCACCAGCTTCTCCGCCGCCTTGGCCGCCTTGCTCTTCGTCGAAAGCGGCTGCACCTCCTTCGACCCGTCGCGGTAGATCGCCAACGCCTTCAGTCCCAGCCGCCAACCCTCCATGTAAGCGTCGGCCACGTCCTCGGGCGTGCTCTCCTTCGGCATGTTCACCGTCTTCGAGATCGCCCCCGAGACAAACGGCTGCGCCGCCGCCATCATCCGGATGTGCGCCCGCCACGCGATCGAGCGATGGCCGTTCCGCGGCGGAAAGGCGCAGTCGAACACCGAAAGGTGCTCGGCCTTCAACTCGACCGCCCCCTCGATCGTATCGTGCTGGTCGATGTACGCCACGATCGCCTCGACCTCGGGCTGATCGTAGCCCAGCGTTTGCAGGGCCAGCGGCACCTCCTGGTTGACCATCTTCAGCATCCCGCCGCCGGCAAGCTGCTTGTATTTCACCAGCGCGATGTCGGGCTCGATGCCCGTCGTGTCGCAGTCCATCATGAAACTGATCGTGCCGGTCGGGGCCAGCACCGTCGATTGGGCGTTGCGGAAGCCGTGCCGCCGCCCGTGCGCCAGCACTTTGTCCCACAGGTCGCGGGCCGCCTCCTGCAAGTCCTTCGGGCAGGCCCTGATCTGATCGACCTTCTCGAAGTGCATCTCCATCACGTGCAGCATCGGCTCGCGGTTCTTCTCGTAGTCGTCGAACGGCCCGACCGCCGCCGCCAGCTCGGTGCTCGCGTGGCAAGCCGCCCCGTGCAAAAGCGCCGTAATCACCCCGCACAGCCCGCGGGCTTCGTCCGAATCGTACGCCAGCCCCGCCGTCATCACCAGACTGCCCAGGTTCGAATAGCCCAGCCCGATCGGCCGGAAGCGATGGCTGTTCGTGGCGATCCGCTTCGTCGGGTAACTGGCATGATCGACCAGAATCTCCTGGGCGATAAACACCAGCCGGCACGCCGAGACAAACCGCTCGTGGTCGAACGTCCCGTCGTCGTTGCGGAACTTCATCAGGTTGATGCTCGCCAAATTGCACGCCGAATCGTCGACGAACATATATTCCGAGCACGGGTTACTCGCATTGATCCGTCCCGAGTTCGGGCAGGTGTGCCAGTGGTTGATCGTGGTGTCGTACTGCACGCCCGGATCGCCGCAGCACCAGGTGGAATTGGCCATCTTCGTGAACATTTCCCGCGCCGGATAGCTCGGTCCCGCCACGTCCGGCTTGGTGACCCAGTGCGTGGTCCACGGCTGGTCGGTTTCGACCGCCCGCATGAACTCGTCGCTCAGGCGAACCGAGAGATTCGCGTTCTGGAACAGCACGGTGTCGTAGGCTTCCTGTGGATCGTAGCCCTGCTCGACCAGCGTGCGGACCTTCTTCTCCTCGCGATTCTTGCACTCGATGAACTCCATCACGTCGGGATGCCAGTCCTTGATCGACTGCATCTTGGCGGCCCGGCGGGTCTTGCCGCCGCTCTTGACTACCGCCGCAATCTGATCGTACACCCGCATGAACGACAGCGGCCCGGAGGGACGGCCGCCGCCCGAGAGCTTCTCGCGGTGCGAGCGCAGCGTCGAAAGATCGGTCCCCGTCCCCGAGCCGAACTTGAAGAGCATCGCCTCGCTGCGGGCCAACTCCATGATGTCTTCCATGTTGTCGCCCACGCTCTGGATGAAACACGCCGACGCCTGCGGATACTCGTAAGGATTCTCCGGCTGAATCGCCTGGCCGGCCTTATGGTCCCAGTGCCAATTGCACATCGCCCCCTTGATGCCGTACTGGTGATACAAGCCGACGTTGAACCAGACCGGCGAATTGAACGAGGCGTGCTGATGCAGGCACAACCAAGCCAACTCGCGATAGAACCGCTCGCCGTCCGCCTTGCTGGCGAAATAGCCGTCCTCGGTGCCCCAGTCGGCAATCGTGCGGCAGACGCGGTGGATCAACTGGCGGACGCCCTTTTCGCGTTCGCCGGTGCCCACCTCGCCGTAGAAATACTTGTTGGCCACCACGTTCGTGGCCAATTGGCTCCACGAGGTGGGAATTTCGCAGTCCTGCTGCTCGAAGAGCACCTCGCCCCCCTCGCCCTTGATCGCGGCGGTCCGCAGATCCCACTCGACCGTGGCGAACGGATCCGCGCCGTCATCCGGGCAAAACAGCGCCGGCACGTGCAGCCCTGCAACCGCGGCTTTGTTCAATTTTGTCGTCGGGTGATCGGCCATCGCAACCGCATCCCCGCTGCTATCGTGTTCTGACCTGTCCATGGGAAAATTCCTCATTCCATCAGGCGTTTGTGTTGGCATCCTTCCTACCATATATTGTACCTCGTTCCGTAAGGCCTACAATATACGGCCGAAAAAGTCCAAGTTTAACGATTTCCTCATCGAGGTCAATCATTCCACGACGAGTTGTCTTAAGGCCCTGTGGCGTGGGAAGTTGCGCGGGCGTCCCCCTCACAAGCTGCATTTGACACTGGCGGCTGTTAAAACTCAGGAAGAGCCTTGTTTCCAAGCGGTTTGGGAGTTTTCCACATTCGTCCGGCTAATACGATGCTGATGGGAGTTTTTGGAACGAAATTGAAGCCGGGGTTGATCGCGTCTAAACTTTGTCCCCCTGCGGTGGTAAAATCCGGAAACAGGCACGTTTTGCCGCCGCATCCACGCGGCGAGCGACTGGCGGTAACCGTTCACTGGGCGGCAAGGGGACGGAGGAGGTTTTCGGAGAAACATCTTCTCGTGCGGCGGATACTGTCGCCGAAAACCTCCTCCGTCCCCCTCTGTTTCCGGCCTGTGAACGCTTACGACTGGCGGTGACAGGATGAGCGACGACGAACACGCAGCCCCATTGCCCGGTGAATTTCCGGCCGGCCGCCCATCGTTCCACTCTTTCCCGACTCCTTTTTCCGCTCTCAAGTTCTGTTTTCGCGCCCTGGCGTCGCTGCAACTGGCCGTGGTGCTGATCGCAGTCTATGCCGCGGTGTTGGCCGCGGCGACATGGATCGACAACAAGTACGCCGGCGCGGCGGCCCGATCCGTCGTGTACGGCGCCGGCTGGTTCACTGCAATCAACGTTGCACTGGCTGTGAATGTGCTGTCCGCCATGCTCATCCGCTTTCCGTGGCGGCGGCGGCAGATCGGATTTCTCGTCACGCACGGTGGCATCCTCGTGCTGTTGGCCGGCTGTGCCGCAACCCGCTGGGCAGGCATTGACGCCGAGATGTCACTGTGTGAAGGCCTGCCCAGCCACACCGCCGAAGTCGATCGGCAACAGGGTGATGGCCGAGATGGAAAAGCAGGGCGACTGGAGTTGGGGTTCTGGGTCTATCTGCGTCAATTCCGCCGTCGGCTCGATCCGGGCAGCGGGATGCCGTCGCACTATTCGAGCGAAGTCGATTTTCTCCAACGTAGCGATCCAGCCAAATCGTGGGTAGTCGAGAAGAAACTGCGCAAAAATGTCCTCATCACACTCAACGCGCCGGTCGATTTCACCGACCCGAAGACGGGCCGGACGTATCGCTTCTTTCAGTCGAGCTTTGCCGGCCCGTGGTTGCCCGGCGACAAGGAGTTCGACCAGTTGACCCACGGCCGCCGCGACCGCGATCAAGTGTACGTCTCGCGGCTGAGCGTGAACTACGATCCGGGGAGATGGTTAAAGTACATCGGCAGCCTGTTGATCGTCGTCGGCATCGGCATCGTGTATTATTTACGCCGCAACAAGCCGCTTGCAGATTCGCAAGCCCCGCGAACACAAGCAGACGTATTCCTCCGGGGACTCCTTCTCGCGAGCATCACTCTGCTGTCGTTCGGTGGCAGCGTCCGCGCCGAGGACGCGCCGCTCGATTGGAGCACGTGGCGGCATCTGCCGGTGTTGAGCGAAGGCCGCGTCGCACCGCTGGACACGTTTGCGCAGCAGGTCGTACGGTCGATCTGCGGTTGCCCGAATCCAACGCTCAGCGGGCCGGATGCCCCGCCCGATGCTCGGCCGCGAGAGTTCTCCGCCGCCGAGCTGCTGTTCGCCTGGCTGGCCGAGCCGGAAAAATGGGAAGACGTGCCGTTCTTGCCGGCCGACGACGAGCAGTTGCGTCTCGACATCGGGTTGCCGCTGCGAGACGCGACGGGCCGCCGGCTGCGGTGCGTCTCGCCCCGTTACGTGAAGGAGAGTGCCGCGGTCCGCCGCCGCCTGACCGAAATTATGCAGCGGGCCGAGGCGGAAGGCAAGAAGTTTCACCTGACTGACGTCGAAACGAAGCTCGATCGCTTGTTCGACGCGTGCAGCCTCTATCGGGCGTTGACGTGCGACCCTCGCTCGCAGCCAGTCACGTCGCAGCGGTTCGACGATCGGACGCGGGTGGCCAAAGACGCCCTGCTGCGGCTGGCCGGCGATTCGCGGGTGGCGGAGAAGATCCGCGACGAGCCGGAAACTCGCGCGGAGATGGTGAAGGCTGCCGAGGCGTGGCAGAAGCTGCTCGGCGTAATGCGCCAGGGCAGCTTCTCGTTGCAAAAGATGGAGCCGGCCGTGGCGGAGTTCCGCCGGGCGGCCGATCGACTGGCGGTGCGGCTCAGTTCCCCCAGCGACGCGGTCACGACCGCTTTGGCTGCCAATCTGTGTCATCAGGCCGCAGAAATGCAGAGAGCCCTGTACGACGACGGCCAGACGTTGCGGCTGGTGCCCGCACTCGATCCGGGTGCGCTCGAAGAGAACCGCACGCCGGACGACGACGCTTCGCCCTGGCTCAGCTTTCAAGCCTTGCTTTACGGTTCGGACGACCTGCTCCGAGCATATCCGCGGGCGGAATTGACGCGAGCGTCGCCTGGCATTTGCCCAGGTGAAGGGCGCCTACGCCGAACGCGGCGAGGCCGATCGGGCTGGCAGGTTCTCCACCGCGATGGACTGCTTCGCCAAATCGCTCCGCGCGCTGGCCGAGGGCATCGAGCCGCTACGTCAGCGGCTTCCGTTGCGGCACCGCGACGAGGAGTTGATGGAAGCGACGGCGTACCCACGGCCCGGTTCCACCATTGCCGAGGTTTTCTACAACCGCCTCGATCCATTTTTCTGGTCATGGGCCGTGAGCCTGGCGGCGGCGCTCTGCTTGCTGCTGGCGGTCGGACATTGGCGAAAGCCGCTGTTCTGCCTGGGTGCAGCGGTCTTAATAGCGGGTCAGATGCTCGCCATCGTCGGCATGGGGCTTCGCGGCTACGTCACCGGCTTAGTGCCGCTGACCGGCATGTTCGAGACGGTCGAGTTCGTCGCCCTCTACGCCGGCCTGCTCGGCCTCTGGTTCGCCTTATCACCCCTCTGGCGCCCCGTGGGGTGGGCACTTCAGCGCCCACTAGACCGCTCACTAAACGGCCCACCAACCGGTTCACCGACGCGCATCGACCTAGTCCTCCAGCGGCGGCTATTCGCCGTGGCCGGCGCGATCGTCAGTTTCACGGCCGCCGTGCTGGCCTACTACGCCCCCGCAACGGTGATGCACCGCAACATCGGAGCCGTCACGCCCATTCTTCGCGACAACTTCTGGCTCGCCGTCCACGTCGTAACGATCATGGCCAGCTACGCCTCGGCTGCCATCGCCCTGATCCTAGGCTACATCGCCTTGGGCTATTACCTGTTCGGCCGCTACCGCGACGAAGGCAACATGCGTCGGCCGCCCGTGGCCTGTCATATCCTCGCCGGCTTCATTTACGCGGCGATCAAAATCACGGTCCTGTTGCTGGCCGCGGGCACGATCCTCGGCGCCGTGTGGGCCGATGAAGCCTGGGGGCGTTTCTGGAGCTGGGATCCGAAAGAGACCTGGCGCTTATTTCGCTGCTGATCTATCTGCTGATCCTCCACCTCCGCTCCCTTATCCTCCGCATGCGGTCCCTCCGCTGGTCGGGCGATTTCGCCATGGCCGTGGCAGCCGTGTTCGGATTCACCGCCATCGTCTGCACCTGGTACTTCGTCAATTTCGTCTGGGGAAGCGGGATGCACTCGTACGGCTCCGGCAGCGGCGGGGCGTGGGCGGTCATCACCGCGATCGCGGCGACGTGGCTCTTCCTCTTCGCCGCCGCCGCGCGCCACCTGCTCGAAATCGTCGGCCACTCCACGCCAAACAGTTGCCAGGCGAATCTGCCTCCGAAAGACGAGGAGACGACCGGCGCCAACTCTTAACCCTGTCAAGAGAAGATCATGCAAAGCCTCGCAAAACCGTCGGGGCTATTGTTCGTGCTGCTGCTCGCCCGCGGCGTCGCCGCCGCCGACGATGGTCTCAAGCCGATTTTCGACGGCCGAACGCTTCGCGGCTGGGAGGGCGACGCAAAACTCTGGCGCGTCGAGGACGGGGCGATTACCGGACAGACTACCGCCGAAAACCCCGCCAAAAACAACACGTTCCTGATTTGGCGCGGCGACTGGCTCGCCGATTTCTAGCTGAAACTCGAATTCCGCCATGCCCAACCCGGGCTTCGCCAAATCCGGCGTGCAATACCGCAGCCGCGACGAGCCGAAGAGGGTCGGTCGTTGGGTCGGCGCCGGATACCAGGCCGACATGGACGGCCAGGACCAATACACCGGCATCCTCTACGACGAGCGCGGCCACGGCATACTCGCCCAACCCGGTCCACCGCAATCAGGAGGCCGCACTTCGTGGCGAAAAGTGTGGAAATGCGGGCGACAGGACATTCGCAAGGATGCGTGGCTTATTCGTTGGTATGACGATGCCCAAACGTGTACACCAGGACAAACAGGTTTTCATCAAGAGCCGCAACCGTTCACTGGGCGGCGAGGGGACGCAGGAGGTTTTCGGAGAAATATCTTCTCCTGCGGCGGATACTGTCGCCGAAAGCCTCCTCCGTCCCCCTCTGCTTCCGGCCTGTGAACGCTTACCAAGAGCCTGGCGGCGGATATGGTTGCCGCCGCGAAGCAGTGAGTGGCTGCCAAGCTCACGCCGCCCGCCGCACGCGCAGGCCGATCAAGCCGGCCAGTCCGCAGGCCAGCAGCGCCGCGACCGCATAGGCGCCGGCATTCGGAGAGCCGGGCGTGAGGTAGAGGCTCAGGGCCCCGACCGCCGGCCCCAGACAAGCGCCCGCGCCAATCATCGCTTCATGCAATCCGCCGTGTTCGCCCTTCGTCTCGCCGACGTCCATCGAGTAGAACAACGACGAGTAGTAAATGAGGCCGACCGAGACGCCAAAGACGATTTGCGCGGCCAACAGCAGCACGAAGTCGTGCGAAAGGACCAGCAGGCTGAAACTGCCCGTCAGCCCGAGAAATCCACCCAGCAGCCAGCGGAAGCGGTAGTGCCAACCGATCCATTGCCAGAGCGCAACGAAGGTTCCCAGGCGAACAAACATCCAGATCGAGCAGAAGAGCCCGGCCTGCGCCGTGGAGAGTTCCAGCGTCTTCGCCAGGCGCCGGGATGACGGCGACGACAGTGGTGATGCCTATGTACGAGAAGGGGATCGCCAACCATGCCATCCGCAAGAAGGCCCGCGGGCTGACGGGCTGGGCGAAAGCAGCCGCTTCACTGGGATGTGGCACCGCCGCCTGCGGAGCGGCGAGCGGCGTGTGGACGGGATTCTCGCCCAGACGCAGGACGATCAGGTATTGTACGCCGAAGACGACTGGCGGCAGCCAGAAGATGCTGTCGTGGCCCAGTGTCTCGTAGAGCGTGCCGCCGAAAAAATAGGTTGCCGCCATACCCCCCGACCAGACGACGTTGTAGATGCCGATGTTTTTCGGAAGTTGGTCATCGCTGACACCGTCGCTCACGAGGGCTTCGATGCCGGCCAAGTGAAGCACATCATTGCCATCCAACCGACGTACGCCAGCAAGGCCGTCAGAAGTGAGGGGTAGAGCACGCCCAGCCCCAAGCAGGCAGCCATGCCGAGGAACCCGCTCTTCAGGGCCGTGAAGTAGCCGAAACGCTGGGCAAAACGCCCGCCCTGCCACGAGGCGAGCATGTAGACAAGGCCGCCGAGCGCCGAGGCCGAGAGGTTGCCGAGGTTGCCGAAGCCGAAGCGATCGCGCAGCAAAAAGAAGATGTAATTGCTGAAGTACGACGTGGCGACGGAGTTCAAGCCTTCGAGTACGAAGAAAATGGTCTTGGACCTATGGGTATGCATAGTCGGTAGTATTTTCGTCTCCGCTTCGTCGGTTGTCCAGTTCCCTTGGACCAGGAAAGGCGTTACAAGCTGCCGCTCATCAAAAACGGATCATTCGTCACAGGTGGCTTGGGGGAGGCTTTTTTCGGAGGCCCTCTTGCAATTTCCTTGTTCACAGCCGAGAATAGGGAGTACGCCACCGTGGTGATTTGCTCGGAGATTCCCGGAGGGCTGCTCATGCCGCAGACGAACGAGTCTTATCTTACATCGCAGGTCAATAACCGTCATGCCGACGGCCGTCCGTACCACTTCCCCGTCCCGAACCAGGACGACCGGCTTCGCAAGATCTTCGGGCTGCCGAGCGACGCGCCGCTGCCGCTGGTCCGCGAGGAGACGCTGGCGACGTACTACGACCACCTGATCGCCAATTTGACGTTGCCGTTCGACGCGCTGTACTGCCAAAACGGCGGCAAGATGCGACACCTGATCCACTACGTTCAGGTTACGGAACTGCTGAATCCGCGGCACGGCCGCAATCACGTTCATCATGGTTTGATAGGCAAGGCGCATCATCACCACGCAGTATTGGAGTTGCCTCTGGCGGAATTCGGCGTCATGGAAGACAACCCGAACTGCGAATTGATCGACGACTACGCCTACTGGTTCGTCAATTGCCGCTGATCTGCGGAGCGCAGGCCGTCTCGGCCGCATCTGGGCGGGCGAGACGCCCGCGACTCCGGGCAAGCTACGTCGGTTCATTCGTCGGCCAATCGAGCGCCGCTTGGGCCACGTCGAACGCCGCTCGGGGGCGTCCCAGCCGCTTGGCGTTGGCGGTCAACTGGGCAAGTCGGCCCGGCGTGGCGAGCAGTTGATCGAGCTTGTAGGGGAGCGTGGCGACATTGTTCACCTTGATGGCCGCGGCGTTTTCGAGCAGGAAATCGCTGTTGCGGCTCTCCTGGCCGGGGATCGGATTGACCACCGCCATCGGCGTGCCTCGCGCGAGTGCTTCGGAAGTGGTCAGCCCGCCGGGCTTCGACACCACCAGATCGGCCGCCGCCATCAGTTCGTCCATCGCGGTGGTGAACCCGAGCACGTGGGCCAGGTGACGCGGGGGGATTGCGATCTGTTCGAGCCGGGTCTTCAACTCGGCGTTTCGGCCGGCGACGACGACCAGCTCGATGGGCGTCTCGATTAGCAGGATGCTCTCGAAGAGCTTCTCGATGGGCCCGACGCCGAACCCGCCCGCCAGTTGCAGCAGCACGGGCCGGCCGCCGCTGAGCCCTTGCCATCGCTGGCATTCCACGCGATCTTTCGGCTCGCTGAAGGCGGGGTGAACGGGGATGCCGGTCACGACAACGTCGGCGGCGGGCACGCCCCAGTGCTGCAGATTCAACGCACCTTCCTCGGTGGCCGTGAAGTAGCGGTCGCACGGCTGGTTGACCCAGAGCCGGTGCGTCTCGAAGTCGGTGGTGACCGTGAGTTGCGGAGTATTGAGTTCGCCCTTGCGCCGCAAGGCGGCGATCATTTCGGCCGGGAGGAAATGCGTGTTGACGATGACGTCCCACGTTTCGGTTCGCAAGAACTTCAGACAGCCGCCGAAGGTTCAGCTTCTCGACCAGCAATCGCAGTCGGTCGCTCTTGTGCTGCGCCGAGGGGACGCGATCGAGCAGATCGTAGAAGTATCCCAGTGCGTGGGGTGCTCGATTCACCAAGTCGAGATACGCCCGGCCATACACTTGCCGGAACGCGGCATTGGTGAAGTCGAGCACGTCGAGGTTCTGCACGACGGCAGTCGGAGCGAGCCGCCGCAGCGCCAATTCGACGGCTTCGGCCGCGCGCAGATGGCCGGCGCCCACGGATGCCGAGAGAACGAGGATTCGCCGAGGCATGGCTGTGCTATCGCTCCTTGCGTTTCACAAACGTTGCGTGCGAACGTTGGGCTGGCGGTTGCACTGCCGCCCCAACACGCTCTTCTGGCAGACAAGAATGTCTGCCCCACCGCGGTACGAGTGGCAGTCCTATCGCTCTTTGCGTTTCAACTCGGAGTCATGCTCTTTGAGGAACTCGCGAAGCTCATCGGCGAAGTTCAGCAGTCGCTCCCATTGCTCGACGTAGAGCGTGACGGGCATGCGTTGCAGGCCGTAGAGGCTAACGCCCCCTTTGCTGCTCACTTTGCAGTAGAGCGCTCCGCGTTTTGGGGTGTCCTGGTCGGCCAACAGCTTCGCGGCTTCATCGACTGAGAGTTTTCCTGCCGCCACTTGGGCGAGGATTTCTTCCTTTTTCATACTGATTCTCCCGAGATTCCGCCACCGACGCCGCTCTCACGAAAGGAGAGGGGCTCATAAGTGCCCCCATACTAGCGAAAAACGGTACCGTTCAATAGCCCCCGGGCGGGAAAAAGGGGACAGGTTCAATTCGTGCGAAGCACACGCCGGGCCGTTCCGGCAAATTGGACCTATCCCCTCTTTCCCTCCAAGAGAACCGCACGTTTGCGGCCGCCGATAGGGGGACGGAGGAGATTGCCGGGAATCAAGTCCGGTTTTGCCATGTCTTCAGGCGGCAATCTCCTCCGTCCCCTTTTCTGCGACCGATATTGCCCAGTTTGCCCCAATGGCGGGCACTACCTTCGCCTGCTATACTCTAGGAGCCATGGATTGCCATCACCGACGGCTCGCCGTGAAGTACATACGTCAGCAAGCCCGACAGCTTGCCAGACAATTGGACGGCGTGCGCGCGGCTGAAGACATCGAATACGTGCATCGTGCGCGGGTCGCCACGCGGCGGCTTCGGACTTCGCTGGCGATGTTCGGACACTGTTTCGCCCCGGAGCAGGTCAAGCGATGGCGGAAGGCGATTCGCCGCCTCACAGACTCGCTCGGCGACGCCCGCGACCGCGACGTGCAGATCGAGTTCCTCTGCGGCGCCCTTTCGGCGCTCAACGCGAAAGAGTGTTTTCCGGGCATCGTCCACGTACTGGTGCAACTGGAACGCGACCGCGAGCGGTTGCAGCGGAAGGTGGTCAAGGCGGTCGATCGCATCGAGGCCGACCGGGTGTTGCGAAAGATTCGGCTGAAGGCAGAGGAGTTTCTCGACAAGCCGGTTTCAGCGCCCGGGTGCCCGCATGTTCCCGCAGCTTGCGAGCCGATCAAGCAGCACGTCCAGCGGCAACTCGATGATCTGTTCCAGTACGAGGGCAGCCTCGGCGACCCCGAGGATCGCGTGCGTCACCATGCCATGCGGATCGCGGTGAAGCGGCTGCGGTATACGCTGGAGATTTCACGCCAGATCCATCTGGGTCGGCTCGACGCCGCCGTGGAGACGGTCAAGCGGCTGCAAACGCTGTTGGGCGACATCCATGATTGTGACGTTTGGCTCGATCATCTCGACGCCTTCGCCTCCGAGCAGCGCGACCGCATCGTGGTGATGTTCGGCCATGCCGGCCGGTTCCTGCGTTTGCAGCCCGGCATCGAATACTTGCGGAAGGATCGCTGCGACCATCGCCAGACCACCTTCGACGAGTTGGTAAGATACTGGGCGGAGTTGAAGGAGCGGCATTTTTGGGACGAGTTGGCCGGCGACGCCGATCTTGCGGCAGCGGACCAGGAAGCACAGACCGGCGCGGAGCCCTTGCCGCCGTAGGTTATGCCTTGGCATAATCTGGTTACCCGCAACAGTAACCGTTCACTGGGCGGCAAGGGGACGGAGGAGGTTTTCGGAGAAATATCTTCTCCTGCGGCGGATACTGTCGCCGAAAACCTCCTCCGTCCCCCTCTGTTTCCGGCCTATGAACGCTTACCCCGCAACAGCTTCGTTATGCTGAAGCACAACCTGCCTTGATTGCTTCGCACCCCTCTGGCGGCAGTTTGCTGTACGCTATCTTCATCGCATTTTTCTCCCCAATCCGTCTTTGCGCCAAACCGCAAGCTAGCTTTCAACGACGGGTTCGCATCGTGGTCCCATGAGTTCCGGCTGGTTCCGGCGGCGAACGAAGGGCGGTTGCCCATCGGTCGCTCAGGCCGACAGCCGGCACGATCCGCAAATCTCAACCAGTTTGCCCAGGACATGCAGTTTTCTTTCTGGCTAAGGTTTACGGAAATCGTGCAGCTTGCCGATGCAAGGTAGCGAACGACATGAGGCTGGCGATTCGGGCACCCATGACGCCACCCTGCCCGAAGGGCTGGATATTTCACTGGGGTTCTTTGAGAAGGCTTGAAGAGAAATGATCGACATGCCGCTTGACGATCGGGTACTCACCGCGCTAGAACGAAACCCCTATCTTGCACGCCGCAACTTGCGGTTCGAAACCAGTGCTGGTCGCGTCACACTGCGGGGCGTGGTCAACACCTACTTCCAGAAGCAGATGGCCCAAGAGTCACTGCGAAACGTCGATGGCATCGATGAGATCGCCAACGAACTGGAAGTCTGTTGGGGTTGATCGCGGAACGGCGTTGCTGGGGTGGAAGTGCAACTGCCGCCCCGACTGCGCGTGTGCCACTGCTTGGAAGAGAGGGTGGCCGGGGATTCGGATTGCAGGAGGCGACTCCTGTCGCGGATTTTGCGGTGTTGCCATCGGCGTCTGGAGACGCCTCCTACAGCGTTGGCAGACGCCTCCTGAGCGACTCAGAGTGCAACTCTACCGCGGCTGCCGTGGCGGCTCGCACCCCATGATGGCTGCCTGACGGTTCTGGTAGGGCGTCAGGCGATTATCCAGGCGGCAGGTGTGTAGTACTTCGCGATTATGCGGCGAAAGGCCGCACACCCTCATCATGCCGCTGTGTTCTTCGATCCGCCCGTGCAACTGCAGCAACTGTGCAATCAGGCGGCTGGTCAACAGGCGGATTTGATCGAGTTCCAGCACCAGCCGATAGGTGAAGTGCTGTTGCAGAAGTCGCCAAATCCGTTCTGCCAATTGAGGAGCGTCGGGCCCCGCCTCGTCCAGATTGGCAACGCGCACCAACAGCCAACCAGGACCGCGCTCGACGTCCAACTTGCAACCCGGAGCGGTCGCCAACATAACGTCTCTCCTTCTACGCTATGAATGATCGGAACGCCAAGACTATTCCAGCTAATCGTTCATCCTAGCATCCACCCTTTCATTCACAACCCCCCTTGGGTCGCATTTCCCAACCGTGCTATCATAGCTATCATTGGCGCGTCATGACCGGAGATGCCCGATGCGTGATGCTCTCAACCTGAAGGCATGCCAGAGAAGCGATGTGGCGGGAGACACCGGCGGGCGAGAGAACGCTAAGCGGTGCTGCCGGGTTTGGCGCACGATTCGCGCGTTGCTGGTCGTCTATCTCGTGGTGGTCTTGGTTGCCATGTTCCTGGAAGACTCGTTGATCTACTTTCCCTCGCGCTATCCAGTGGGCAACTGGAATCAGAACGCACTCGCGGTTGAAGACGCCTGGTTTCAGTCGGCCGACGGTGTGCGGCTGCACGGTTGGTACGTGCCCACGAAGAACCGGCGGGCGGTCATCCTCTTCTGCCACGGCAACGCCGGCAACTTGAGCGACCGGCTGCCAGTCCTCGAGATCCTGAATCGGCGGGTCGGCGTCTCGACGCTGATTTTCGACTATCGCGGCTACGGCCGCAGCGAAGGCAAGCCGAGCGAGGCCGGCATACTGGCCGACGCCCGCGCCGCCCGACGCTGGCTGGCCAATCGCGAGAAGATCGCCGAGACCGACATCGTGCTGATGGGCGAATCGCTCGGCGGGGCGGTGGCCGTCGATTTGGCGGCCCGCGACGGCGCCCGAGCACTCGTCCTCGAAAGCACCTTCAACAACCTGCCCGACGTGGCCGCCTACCACTATCCGTTCCTGCCGGTTCGCTGGCTGATGCGGACGCGTCTCGACTCGGCGGCGAAGATCGCCAATTACCACGGTCCGCTGTTGCAGGTCCACGGCGACGCCGACACGATTGTGCCGCTGCGTTTTGCCCAAGCTCTTTATGCAGCGGCCAACCAGCCGAAGAAGCTCATCATCTATCCCGGCCACGACCACAACGATCCGCTGCCGGCGGAATACTATGATGAACTGAGGGCGTTCGTGGAGGGGCTGAACGATCACCCGCCGGGAGAAAGCAAATAGACCGAATTCCGGCTGGGTGCTGGAAAATCGACTGGGCATGACCGTTTAGCCCCGGCGTCCTCGCCGGGGGTTCACCGCGTGGACGCGGCCGCTAAACGACGTTCCCCAGATTCTCTCAACCAGTCCCCGTTGATTTTGTCGATGCACTACCGCGGCCGTGATTCAAGCATCGTCATCACGCGATCGGTGATCGCCTGGATCAGCGCTTCCTGGTCGGCGGGAGCGGCGGCGCTGGTGGAACCGACGTCGGACGTCCCGCAATGCACCGGTGGCTGAAACGCTTTTGGCGCCACGCCCGCGGCCTTCCAACTCTCGCGGAAAGCGTCGTTCGCGCAGATGTCGCAGTTCTTCATCTCCAGCCGCGGGTCGGTGAAGCCCCATTTCTGCTTCAGATCCAACAACGCCCGGGCTTCCGGCTCGGTGAAATAGTTGACCGACCCGAGTCCGCGGGCCAGCATCAACATGCGGCAGTAGGCATCGAGAATTTCCGTCCACCAATAGGCCTTCTCGACCGTCTCGCCGAAGCTGACCGTGCCGTGGTTGGCCAGGATAATGACGTTCGACTTGTGGACGAACGGCAGGATCGTGTCGGCGAACGTCTGGCTGCCGGGAATTTCGTACCTGGCGATCGGCACGTCGCCCAAGAAGATTTCGACCTCCGGCAGCACGCAACTGGGCACCGGCTCGCGGGCGATGCCGAAGGCCGTGGCGTGCGGCGGATGGCAATGGACCACCGACTTGATGTCCGACCGCTCCTTCATGATCGCCAGGTGCAGCTTGACCTCGCTGGTCATCTTCCGCTTGCCGCTGAGCTGCTTGCCCTCCATGTCGACGATGCACAGATCGTCGGGCTTCATAAAGCCCTTCGAGATCATCGTCGGCGTGCAAACGACCTGGTTTTCGCCGACGCGGTAGCTGATATTGCCGTCGTTGGCCGCGGCGAAGCCCTTCTTGTAGAGCCGGTCGCCGATGTCGCAGATTTCCTGCTTGATTTTCTGGATGTTGATCATGATGCTTTCCTTCCGGCGTTACATAGTCCAGCGTGTCGAGAATCGCGGCGTTGTAGGCGTCGATCGGTTTGATTTCAGGGTAAAAGGGCATGGCGGCCTCGCGGCCTTCGCTGATGGCGATGCGGCTGCCCGCGCCGGCGCCCAATTCGTCGAACACCGCAATCTCCTCAAGGCGTTCGTCCCAGCGGTCGGCGAGATTGTCCCAACTCAGCGGCGCGACGAGCTTGAATCGAGCGCCGACCAGGCTCGGATGAGCACGATTGAGCGTCACCGTTCCAATCACGTCGCCGATTCGCATGGTATTGCTCCTACGCCAATCGTTCCGCGAAACGCTGCCGGGCAGGGGCGAACCCCGCCGCGGGCAAATTCCGTGATCGCTTGCTTCAATTGAAAGAAAGTGCCTGCCCGCGGATCGACGACCAACAGGTTGGCGCCGACCGCTGCGCTGGCGGCTGCAACCGCCGGGGCCTCGATGCCGCCGACCGCCCGAACGCCGGGCAGCCGATTCGCCAAACACAACCCCGCCGCCGCATGACGGGCTCAACAACACGCCCAAGGCGTTCGGCTGCCGAATTTCGGCCGCCAATTGGTCGCCGGCGGCAATCAGACAATCGGAACTCGACGGCTTGACCTGAAATCCTTCGCGAGTCAACGCCGCCATCAACGCCGTCGCATCGAAATCGGTGCCGGAGATCATCAGGCTCAGCCGAACCGTCGCCGCAGCGCCGCCGGGCGACTTCGCACACTCCAGGGCGATTCCTCGCCGTAGCAATTCGTCGCGCACCGCCGGCGTGACGATCGCCTCGCGCGAAACCACCACCCGGCGAATCGAGTCCAGCCGCCCGGCAACGTCGTTCATCGTCACCACGCGAGCACGCAACAGCAAGTGTGAATGGTTGATCGGCGGTTGTTGCTTGACTGCCGACTGCCGACTGCCGACTGCCGACTTCACTGGGCACTGAAGTGTCCCCGCCCTTCGGCCGCTTGCGGCGCAGCTTCGAGCTGCGCGAGAACCTCGCGGACGACAAGCTCGATGTCAATCGCTGACTGGCTCATTCGTCGCGAATCCCCAATACCGACCAGCGGACTGGCGTCGTGTTGTCGCCGAGCAACTCGCGGGCGCCGATGCCGTCGCTGGTAATCACCACGGTCTCTCCCCTTCCGGCCCCGATCGAATCGACCACGAGGATCGGATCGCCCTCAATCGTTCGGCCGTCGGCTTGCAGGGCCATCACCAACAGCAGCTTCCATCCTTCCATCGAAGGATGTTTCACTGTTGCGGTGGCGTTACCCATCACGCGGCCGAGAAACATTTTTGGTCCTCGTGCGAAGCCGCAAGCGGTGGTCGCGGCTTTACAGTGAAAGACGAACGCTATTTCCCCAAAATCCTCAAATCGTCGATCATCGAGCAGCGGCGTTCGCGGGTGAACGTCAGCGGCGTGGTTACGCCTTCGCCGGTCGGGCCGGCGATCGAGAACGAACAGTATCCTTCGCCGCCGAGTCCCAAGTCCGGCCATGCTCGGGCCGTTCTTGACGAACAGCGTCGTATCGACGGCCTTGCCCATCTTCGTCATGTTGTGGACGTTGTTCGAGTGGATCATCGCCGTGTGGCGGAAGCCGTGCTCGCTCCGCCGGGCCATCTCGATGGCGTCGTCGATGTCGCGGCAGCGGACGAACGGCACGAAGGGCATCATCTGCTCGACCGGCACGAACGGGTTCGACTCGTCGGTCTCGCCGAAAATCAATTCCACCTCGGTCGGGATGTTCTTGCCCGCCGCGCGGGCCAACACCGCGGCGTCCTTGCCGATGAAATCCTTGTTCGCCACGTCGTGCTTCGCCGTCCCTTCGCCGACCGACGTGATCGCCGCCTTCGTCAGGGTGTTGATTTCGGCGGCATTGAGCCGCACGGCCCCGGCCCGCTCCATCGCGGCCATCAGTCGATCGAAAATCGTGCTCGACGGCAAACACCTGCTTCTCGGCGATGCACAGCAGGTTATTGTCGTAGGCGCCGCCCTGGATGATGCATCGGGCGGCGCGGTCGAGGTCGGCGGTTTCGTCGACCACCACGGGCGGATTGCCCGGCCCGGCGACGATCGCCCGCTTCGCCTGCTGCATCGCCGCTCGGCCGACGGCCGGGGCCGCCGGTGACGCAAATCAGATTGATGTCGGGATGCTTGAACAGGGCGTTGGCGATCTCGATGGTCGGCTCGGTAATGACGCACATCAGGTTGTCGATGCCCAGATCGCGGTAGATCGCCTCGTTGTAGCGTCGCACGCCCTCGGCCGCGACGCGCCGGCCGCTCGGATGCGGGTTGAACACCACCGTGTTGCCCGCCGCAATCATGCTGACGGCGTTGCCGGTGAGCGTGGGCAGTGAATGCGTCACCGGCGTGATCGCACAGATGACGCCGAAGGGGGCGTGCTCGATGACCGCCAGGCCGTGATCGCCGCTGAAGACCTCGCTCCGCATGAACTCGACGCCCGGCGAGCGTTCGCCCAGCGTCTTGAGCTTCTCGATCTTGTGCGGCAAGCCGGCCGATCTTCGTCTCCTGCATCTCCATCGTGCCGAGCTCGACGCACTGGTCGATGGCGATCCGGCGGATGTGGCAGATGATGCGGGTGCGGTCTTCGATCGTGCGGCGCGAGAGCCGCTCGAACGACTCGCGAGCCGCGGCGACGGCTTCGTTCACGTCGGTAAACAACCCGCAGCCGGCCCTGGTAACCGCCGCCGCCTGGGCCCACGCGGCCGTTTCCGTTGTTGCCAAGCCGAGTCAACACTTGCTCGACGACGCTTCGGATGAGTCTTTCGTCAACTTGCATGATAGTAGTTAGTGGACAGTGGGCAGTCGGCAGTGCGAAGCCGCAAGCGGCTGGTTAATCTCCAATCCCTAATCCCTGATCCCTTCTTTCTCTTTGTGATATACGCAATCGTGCGCGACGTGGACGGTGTCGATGATGCCGATGATGACCGTATCGACCGGCAGCGATTTTGTCTCGGGCGTGAGCCGGGCGCTCGATCCTTGGGTAATCAACACGAATTCGCCCTCGCCAGCCCCCACGGTATCGACGGCGACCATCGAACGGCCGGTGGTCACGAGACTGCCGCGGGTCTTCGGATCGACGCGATACGGCTCGACCAACGAGCAGCTTGAAACCGACCATCGAGCCGACCTTCTCGGTAGACACCAGCGATCCGGTTACTTTGGCGATCAACATGGCATTAACCTTTCGACAAGAGTTGTGCGGCCTGCCGGGCGACGATCAACTCCTCGTTGGTCGGGATGATCCAAACCTGCACGCGGCTGCTGGCGGTGCTTACCTTTGCCTCGCCCCTGGCCGTGTGGTTGGCCTGCCGGGTCGAGCACGATGCCGAGTTCTTCGAGGTTGCGGCAGACGGTCTCGCGGAAGGCGGGGCGATTTTCGCCGATACCGCCGGTGAAAACGATTACGTCGGCTCCGCCGAGCTCGACCAGATACGCGCCGAGATAATGCCGGACGCTCGACGAGAACACATCCAACGCCAGCTTTGCCCGGGCGTTGCCGGCCGCGGCGGCTTCATCGATGTCGCGTAAATCGCCGCTCACGCCGCTCAGGGCCAGCAGCCCGCCCTGGCTAGCCAGGATCGCGAGCACTTCCGTCAACGATTTGCCGGTGTGCTTCATGATGATCGGCAGGGCGAAGGGGTCGAAATCTCCGACGCGGTTGTTCTGCGGCAGGCCGCTCTGGGCGCTGAAGCCCATGCTGGTGGCCACGCTCTTTCCGTCGCGGATCGCGCACAGCGAGCTCGATCCGCCCAGATGGCAGGAGATGATCCGCAAGCCCGGCCCGAGCAGTTCGGCCGTGCGTTCGGCGATGTAGCGGTGACTGGCGCCGTGGAATCCGTGGCGACGGACCAGGGCCTTTTCCGCCCAGTCGTAGGGAACGGCAAAATAGCGATTGCCGTCGGGAACGGTGCGGTGGAAATCGGTTTCGAACGCCGCCACCAGCGGGATGCCGGGCAGCTTCTCGCCCAGCAGCCGCATCGCGTTGATGTAGGGCGGATTGTGGGCGGGGGCCACATCGCTGATCTCTTCCATCGCAGCGAGCACTTCCGGCGTCACCCGCTGCACGCCGCTTACGCGTCCGCCGTGCACCGCCTTGAACGCGATAGCCGACACCTCCGCGGCATCCTTCAGGCATCCGTGCTCGCCGTCGGTCAGTTGGGCGAGACACTGGCGAACCGCCTCGGCATGGTCCGCCACCCGTAGCGTCTTTTCCTGTCGCCGGCCAGCGACTTCGACGAAGCAGCGACTCTGCGGCGAGCCGATCCGCTCGATTCCTCCGCGCGCAAGCTGCACGTTGCCGGTCATGTCGAATAGCCGGTACTTGAAGCTTGTCGAGCCGAGGTTGGCGACCAGGATCTTCATGATAGTGGGCAGTGGCAGTGGGCAGTGGGCAGTGGGCAGTGGGCAGTGGGCAATGGCACTAAGTTTGTCTTGACACAAAAAGAGTCCTCCGTGACATAAGCCTTTTACCACAAAGGACTTTGTCAGGAGGACTCGAACGATGTTCACGGATGAACGAAGGTGTAATATATGGGATCGAATTCGTCAACACGATTTGCGGGTTTTTGGCAAAATACTGACGCCTGCGCTGTTGAAAGAAGCGGCGCAAGCTGCGGGTGTGAAGCTGGGAAGCAACCCGTTGAACTATGCCAACATGGTTTGGCTGGGGATTGCGGCTGGCCTGCACACCGCCAAGAATTTCGCCGACATCCTCGTCTTGACCTTCAAGTTGTTGGAGGATGCCGACCTGTGGAAGCCCGATCGTGTGCCTTCCAAACGGAAGCGGCGTGCCTCGAAGCACAATCCCCACGGCAAGAAGGGCGCGCTCACGAGCGAGGAAGCTTTCGTGCAGGCGCGGCAACGGATGCCGATGGATTTTTGGTCGTGGCTGATTCTGCTGCTGGTGCAACGCTTTCAGGTCCAGCATCCCGACGCCGTGCGGTGGAAGGGCTTTCGTTTGCTGGCGCTCGACGGCACGGAAATCGCCTTGCCCTACTGGAAAACGTTGGCCCAAACTTTCGGCACCAGCCGCAACGGCCGACGGCGACGACGCCCTCAGGCGCGAATGCTCATGTTGGCGTTTCCGCAATGCCGGCTGCCGTGGCGTTACGAACTGACGCCGCGATCGTGCCACGAGCAGACCTCGGCGGCCCGGCTGGTCGAATACCTGGAGCCGCGAGACCTGCTGTTGATGGACCGAGGCTTTTGGAGCTACGGGCTGTTTTGGCAAATCCAACGCCGACGGGCATTTTTCGGCATCCGGCTGCGTCGCGGCGTATTGCTGAAAACGTTGAAAAACCTCGGACCGGACGATCGGCTGGTGGAATGGAAAATGCCCAAAACGTCGCGGAAAAAGTGCGCGTGGAAAAGCCTGCCCGAGTTGCCGCAATCGCAGACGTTGCGGGTGGTCCGCTATCACATGGCCGGCTTTCGTCCCAGTGCCGTGGTCACCAACGTGCTCGATCCCAAAATCGTTTCCCGCGAGGATTGGGTGCGCATGGCGACCGCCGACGAGGCGGGCCACGTTCTGGAGGCAGGCTTGTACCATCGCCGCTGGGAAATCGAGACGATGTTTTGCGAATTGAAAGTTCGGCAGGGAATGCAGCGTTCGTTGCGCAGCCGCACGGCGGAAGGCGTGGCCTTCGAGGTGGCGGGCCACGTGCTGTTGTATTTCCTCACCCGCTGGCTGATTTTCGAGGCGGCAGAAGAGCATGGAGTTTCGCCGTTGCGAATCAGTTTCACGCAAGCGCTGCGCGAAATCAACGATATACGTCATGCGTTGCTGCTGGCCGATCCCCAGCGAGTGCGTCGGATTCTTCTGCCACGATTGTTGTTGCGAATAGCTCAACATTTAGTCCCGCTCCGTCCCGGTCGTCATTATCCGCGTCCCGCCGACCGCTACCGGAAAGGCAAGTATCGTCAAACAGCTAAACGAGTTACAAAACAAACTTAGTGCCATTGGGCAGTGGGCAGTGGGCAGTGGGCAGTGGGCAGTGGGCAGTGGGCAGTGGGCAGTGCAAGGCGGCCAGCGGCTGTCAGTCTTCGCGATCCCTCGTCCCTGACCCCTGATCCCTGATCCCTCATCCCTATTTCAAATACGCCTCGATCACGCCGTCGGCGGGACGAGGGATGATGTGGCTGGCGACCAGTTCGCCGACCTGTGAGGCGGCGTTCGCGCCGGCCTCGACGGCCGCCCGAACGCTGCCGACATCGCCGCGGACGACGGTGGTCACCAGCCCGCCGCCGATCTGGACTCGCTTGACAATTTGCACGTTGGCGGCCTTGGCCATCGCGTCGGTCGCTTCGACCAGCGAGACGAGGCCCTTCGTTTCGATCAATCCAATGGCGTCTTGCATAGCAGTGTTTTCCCTTGTTATCTGGGTCGTTGATTTGTGGTGTTGGACGTTTGCAGCAATGTACTCCGCACACGTCGTGTGTGGAATGCTGCGGTCCGCGCACGGCGTGTGCGGGATACGCGGTTAGTCGGCCGACTTCTTGGCCGGCAAGACGATGTCGAGGTCTTCGTGCGGCCGGGGAATGACCTGGACGCTGACGACCTCGCCGATGCGTCCGCCCGAGGCGGCGCCGGCGTCGGTGGCGGCTTTGACGGCGGCCACGTCGCCGGTGACGAAGACGGTGACCAGGCCGCTGCCGACCTTGTCCCAGCCCAAGAACTGGACGTTGGCGGCCTTCAGCATCGCGTCGGTGGCCTCGACCAGGACGACGAAGCCCTTGGTCTCAATCATTCCCAACGCTTCCATTTTCTTTGCCATGATACGTGTTCTCCAAAAACGAGAAACTCCCGGGGGTTGAATGACATTGGGTAACGTTACGCTTTGATTAACTCCACACTCGTCGCGTGATCGATGTCGCAGGCGTTGCCCTCGTCGGTGTCGAGGTGGACTTCCAGCTTGATCTTCTTGCCCACCCGAACCAACAGGTTGTGGAACGTCGTACTGCAACTCGACGTCACGCGAAGACTCACGTGATCCTTGTCCTTGACGCCGTAAGACTCGGCGTCGGCGGGGCCCATGTGGACGTGCCGCTCGGCGCGGATGACGCCCCTGTTCAACTCGACGACCCCCTTCGGCCCGACCAGCACGCAGCCGGGCGTGCCGTCGATCTTCCCGCTGGGGCGTACAGGCAGGTCGATGCCCAGTGAGATGCCGTCGGTAAACGCCAGTTCCACCTGGCTCTCGGGCCGAGTGGGACCCAGAATCCGCACGGTCGGCAGCATCCGCCGCCGTGGGCCGACCACCATCAACGTCTCCTCGGCCGCAAAGAACCCGTCCTGGTACAGATCCTTCGCCACGGTCAGCTTGTGGCCGGCGCCGAAGAGCGTCTCGACGTCGCGATCGGTCAGGTGAACGTGCCGCGCCGAGACGCTTACCACGAGATTCGGCTTGCCCGGCGGACCGCCGAGTTGTGAGAGCACGATCTCCCGAACGATCTGCTCGACAAGAGGCCGGTCGATGGGGCGTCGATCTAGGGATGGGGCAGTGCTCATGGTGGAAATCAGCGAACCGTTGGATTCTGTTCCGGGTTAACCTCGGCGACGATCAGATCGACGCCCGCCGCTTTCACTTTTTCGCGCCACTCGGGCGTAATGCCGTCATCGACGACCAGGTGCTGCACGGCGTCCAGCGGGCAAAGGTGCGTAAGGCTTTGACGGCCGAACTTCGTGCTGTCGGCCACCACGATCACTTCGGCGGCCGTGCGGACCATCGCCCGCTCCGTCTCGACCAACAACAGATCGTTGTTGAAGAAGCCCTCTTCGCAAACACCCGCTGGGCTGAGAATCGTCTTGCGCACGCGAACCATCGACAGCATTTGATCGGTGTAAGGTCCGCGGGCGACGCCGGTCCGCGGGCAGATATTGCCGCCGATCAGCACCAGATCGCTCTTGCCGTCGGAAGCGAACAAGTTGGCCACCGGCAGCGAGGTGGTAACCACGTGCAGCGGCCGCCCGACCAACAGGCGAGCGAGCTCGTACGTGGTGCTGCCTCCGTCCAGAAGAATCGTGTCGCCGTCGTCGATCAGCCCGGTCGCGGCCATCGCGATCACGTGTTTCTTCTCCCAGTCGGCAGGCTGCTGGGCGTCGAAATGGGGCAATTTGGGCGAAACGCCCGTGTACAGCACGCCGCCGTGGAGACGCCGGGCGACGCCTTGCTCCTCCAACTGGTCCAGATCACGCCGAACCGTCGATTCCGACACCGCAAGTCGCTCGGCCAGATCCGGCAGCGAGGCGAATCGCCGGACTCTGACTAACTCCAACAGGGTGTTCCGACGTTGCTCAGCCAGCATGGAATTCGCCCAGGAAAGAGAGGAAACATTCGTTCTATGTCAAGTATTTCATGGAATCTGAGAGATTGCAAGCAAATTCGCACAACCTCGCACGATTATACCCGAACTGCGGGAAACTCCAACGGTGCGCCCTCTTAATCCTCGGCCGCCAACGCAACCTATCATTAGTTGGTTAGTTAAAGGCGACTATTATATGCCATATATGGGTGGTGTGGCGTGCACGGAACCTGTTCGGAGCGATTTTCGCCGCTTAAGGTGCGTTGGCAACAGCACGCTCAGCGGGGTCGGCGTTCCTGGATGACAGATATGCGGCCGTTTCTCGTGGCAGCCCGGAATGCCTGCCTCGCCGCGGTGAGAAACGCGGGCCAAGACGTCAAGAATCGGGGAAGAGCAGCTAGATCATGTCGAACGAACTCGCATGGAAGCCGTCCACGGAAAAGGCCATCGTTGTCGGCTTTCTTGCGGCGACATTGGCTCTGGCGATCGTCGTGGCATGTCTCCCGACGAAGACTCTGACGGGAATCGTGGCCGACGATGCCTTCTACTACCTGGTCATCGGTCGCCATATCGCCCAGACGGGCGTCTCGACCTTCGACGGCCAGAATCTGGCCAACGGTTATCATCCCGGCTGGATGATGCTTATCACGATGGTCGCCCGCTGGTTCAGCGGCGCCGGCGAGTTGCTGCGCAGCGCGGTTTTCATGGGACTTGCTCTTCACGCTGCCGCCGGCTGGCTCCTCTATCTGTGTCTGAAAAGGTCTATGTCAGGCGTGGGCGCGGCGCTGGCAGCCGCGTTCTGGACGCTCAGCTATACTCCTCTGCTGACCGCCACCTTCGCTATGGAGTGCGGGCTCTACTGTTTCGCGTTCTTGCTGAGTTACTTGATCTATCTTGACCGAATCGAACCGTATTTGAGGCCGGCGGGCAAGGAACAACAGCAGGCGATACCGACCGCGAACCTACTGCTGTTTGGCCTCGCCATCGGCCTTTGTTTGTGGGTGCGCACCGAGGCCGTTCTGCTGTTGGCATGTGCGATTGCCTGGCTCGGCATTACGTCGCTGCGACGCCGCGCCTTCCTGAAAGGCCTGTTCGAGGCGTCTCGTCGCGGTGTTCTGACTGGCGGGGCGGCCGCCGCGACCATTGCTCCGTGGCTCCTCTATAGCCTGCACACGTTCGGCTCGATGCGACAGGCCAGCGGCGTGATGAAAATGCTGTGGATGAAAGACGACGTGGCCCGCCTCGATCTGGGTGAACGCCTGTGGCAACATGGAAGCGGATTCGTGCATTGGCTGGCGGTCTCCGCGCCCTGGTCGGGTGGGGGCTTCGGCGTGTGCCTGTGGACGTCGCTGGGGTGGCTCGGCCTTATCGTCTTCACGGCGGCCTATATTCTCCGCGGTCCGCAGGACGTTCGTCGCGCAGTCGGCCGAGCGCCGTTCATCGTCGCCTATCCCCTGACGCACCTGCTTGTCGCCGGCATCGTCTACTCGACTTACTTCAGCGAAGTGCACGAATGGTACTACGCCCTGCCGTGTCTGGAATGCTACCTGGTGCTGGCGATCCTCGGTGGAATGATCTACCGTGCCGCTAGCGCGGCACGTGCGCGTCAAACGCTGGGCTGCCGCGGCCTTTGCAGCGGCTCTTCTTTTCACTGCGGTGGGCTTCCTGCGATATTTGCAGACTTGGCAGTATGGCTACTGGCCCTGCCAACAGGACATCTATGCGTCGATTGGTCGCATCGAAGCGACGTTGCCGCCGGGGGTCCGGGTCGGCTGCTTCAACGCCGGCATCCCCGCCTATTTCGGGCGGCTTCCGATCGTCAATCTCGACGGGTTGGTCAACAACACCGTCGTTTCCTATTGGCAGGCGAGGCGGTTTAGCGAGTATTTGTCCGACGCGCGGATCGGCGTGATCTATGACGACAAGATTACGCTGGGACGAGCGCGGCAGTTCTCGCAGCGATTTCCGCAGCTTACGGAGATCACCCGGCATCGGCTTACCGGGTCGATGGCCAGGACTCGATTCGTCTGGGCGGTGCAGCCGGTAACCCTCGGAGGCGGCCGTGCGCCGCCGAAAGTCGCTGTTCCGGTTAATGGCGGTTGGAATTCATCACAGCCACAATGGTCGGTGAGGTAGTCGGATTATGTCGAGAGTACGTGAAATCGAGTCGTTCGCGGAGAAGATGCTCGGCATCAGCCTTCTTGCCGCGGCGTTGGTCCTGGCGGTCGTTGTGGCATCTCTGCCGATGAAGACCCTGGTGGGCGTTGTGCCCGACGATGCCTTCTACTACCTGGTCGTCGGCCGCAACATTGCCGCGACGGGCGTCTCGACGTTCGACGGCCAAAACCTCGCAAGCGGCTATCATCCGGGGTGGATGGCGCTGGTTGCGATGGCTGCCCACTGGGCTTCAGGCGATCAACTGGTCCGCATCGTCGTTGCCATGGGGCTCGCGCTGCACGCCCTGGCGGGCTGGCTGCTCTATCGTTGTCTGCTGCGATTCGTCTCCAGCAAGACCGCGGCGCTGGCGGCGGGCTTCTGGTTGTTCGGCTACCTGCCGCTCGTCGTCGCCAGCTTCGCCCTGGAGACCAGCCTATACTGCGTCGCATTCCTGCTGAGCTACTCGGTCTATCTCGGTCGAATCGAACCCTGGCTGCGACCTTTGGGCGGAAACTGCCGACGCCGCATTCCTACGACGAACCTCCTGTTGTTCGGCGTGGCCCTGGGCCTGTGTCTGTGGGCGCGGACCGAAGCGATCGTGCTGTTGGCTTGCGCAGTCGGTTGGCTCGGCGTGGCGGCCCTGTTGGCGTGGCCTGCCGCAAGTCCGCCCGTCGACGGAAAAGCGCGCTCCGAAAGAGAACGGAGGGTCGGCAGAATCAACCTGTCGTTTTCCTCGATGATCGAAGCGTGCCGGCGCGCCGTTCTCACGAGCGTGGCGGCGCTGGTGGTTATCCTCCCCTGGCTCCTCTACAGCCTGCGCACCTTCGGCACGATTCGGCAGTCCAGCGGCGTCATGAAGACGCTGTGGATGCAGGGCGAAATCTCGGGCCTCAATCCGGCCGAGCGCCTTTGGATCTACGCAACGCGATACGCCACGTGGCTGGCGTACTCGCTGCCGTGGACCTGGGGCGGCGGCGTGATCTCGGTCGTGGCAACAACGTTCGCCTGGCTTTGCCTTCTGGCCGCGGTGGTGATCTACCTCAAGCGATCCCCGCTGCAGGTTCGACAAGCCGTGGGCCGCGTCTTTCCCGCTGTTGGCTATGCGGTCGCTCACGTGGCTGTCGCCGGGGCGATCTATTCGGCCTGCTTCGCCGACGTCCAATGCTGGTATCTGACTCTGCCGTATCTGGAAACCTATCTGGTGCTGGTGGTTCTCGGGTCAGCGATTTGCGTCACCGCTATCGACGCCGAGCGGGCGAAAGGCTGGGCTTTCAAGGCCGTCGTCGCGGGCGGTGTGCTCACCTTGCTCGGACTGGTCCGATACGCGCAAACCTGGCAGTATGGATTTTGGGCCTGGCAGCGCGACGTCTATACCGCGATTGAGCCGGTCGACAGGGCCTTGCCCGCCGGTGCCCGCGTCGGCTGTTTCAACGCCGGCATTCCCGGCTATTTCAGCCGGCGGCGGATCATCAATCTCGACGGGCTTGTGAATAACGCCGTCGTGCCGTATTGGCAGGCGAAGCGATTCGAGCAGTACCTGTCGGACGCTCACATCGGGTTCATCTACGACGAGAAGTTGTCGATGGAGCGTGCGCGGCAATTTTCACAAGGATCGCCGCAGCTCGGAGAGATCATGCGGCACCCGTTGACCAACTGCATTATCGACACCCGATTCCTCTGGACGGTGAAGCCGTCAGCCCATCCGCCGCGAAAGTCGCCGCACAATGCCGTCGCGCCCGACTGCTACGGCCGAAACGCGCTGAGATCGAGTTCAGCGATCGGGCCGTAGTGTTTGCGGTTGCCGGTGCAGAGCACGAGTTGCGATTCGACAGCCGTGGCGGCCGACAGCGCGTCGGCCATGCACATTGCAACTTTCAGGCCGTACTCCTCCATGTAAATTGCGGCACGATGGCCGATGTTCTCCGTCAGCGGCAACATCTGGAAGGCAAATTGCGTCAAGAAGCTCTTGATCGTCTTTACTTCCTGCCGGTTGCGCGTCCCTGGAGCAATTCCATATAGGTGACGACCGACACGTATCGCCGGTCGCTCTTTTCGACGGTCTTGGCCGCTTCCGAGTTTCCCCGCAGCACCCAAATCAGCACGCCAGTGTCAAAGAGCATGGCCGCGTCCCTTTCGCAAGGTCGCGGACGGCACGGTCGACGTCGTTCAGATCGTCGCGGTCCTTCCACATTCCAAAAGCCGGATGTTGTTTGATCGATAGTTCGCCGTGTTTGGGAGCCACGGGATAGATGACCCCCTTCTCTTTGCCTCGATGCAGAATTGAGACCGGCTCGCTGCGTTCGAGCGATTTCAAGACTTCGCTCATCCGGCGTCGCACGTCCAAGATAGACGCTTTCATGTCAGTGCACTCCTGAATGTACACTTCAAGTGCACACTGTGTTGGCTGCCGAATCAACGGCCGAGAACGGGAATTCCGCCGCAAGAGACTGGCTTCTTGAGGTGGCTTGGCGGATGGCGACGTCCACGGAGAATTCTCCGCAAGCTGCGGACAGGCGTCGCCAGCGTTGCCTATCTCGTTTATACTACTGGTCTATGATCGCCTTGGATGGACTCACCGACGCCCAACGGGAAGCGGTTACACACCTCGACGGCCCGCTGCTGATCCTGGCCGGCCCGGGCAGCGGCAAGACCCGCGTGGTCACCCACCGCGTCGCCTGGCTGCTGGAACAGGGGATCCCCGGCCAGCAGGTTCTCGCCCTGACCTTCACCAACAAGGCGGCCGACGAGATGAGCCGCCGGATCGAGCGGCTCGCCGGCGATCCGACGGTCTGGGTGGGCACGTTTCACCGCTTCTGCGCCGGCTGCTGCGGAAGTACGCCCCGCTGGTCGGGCTGCAAGAGAACTACACGATCTACGACACCGACGACAGCCTCCGGGCGCTGCGGCAGGCGCTCGGGCCGGCTGCGAGATCGACGCCGAGCGATTCACGCCCGACGCGCATCGCCAAGGCCATCAGTTGGGCCAAGAACAATCTGATCGCGCCCGACGAGTACAAGCCGCGGCCGGGCCATGCCGCTGGGCGCAGTGGTCGAGGCGGCCTATCCGGCCTACCAAAGTCAGCTGGCCGCAATCGAACGCCGCCGATTTCGACGACCTGCTGTTCCACGTCGCCACGCTGCTGCGCGACAACCCCGAGATCCGCGCCGGCCTCGACGAGCGCTATCGCTTCATCCTGGTCGACGAGTACCAGGACACGAATCTGGCCCAATACGCCATCGCCCGGGCGTTGTCGATCGACCATCCCAACCTGGCGGTCACCGGCGACCCGGACCAGTCGATCTACGGCTGGCGCGGGGCGAACCTGAACAACATCCTCGAGTTCGAGCGGGACTTTCCCGAGGTCCACGTCGTCCGGCTGGAGCAGAACTACCGCAGCACGAAGCGGATCCTGCGCGTGGCCGCCGAACTGATCGCCCACAACGTCCGCCGCAAGGAGAAGGGGCTTTTCACCGAGAACGGCGAGGGCGTGCCGGTGCGGCTGGTCACCTATGCCGACGCAGAAGGACGAGGCCGAGGGGATCGCCGCCCGGATCGCCGCCGAGATTCGCGGCCGGCCGCCGCCGGCCGCGCGATTTCGCCATCTTCTATCGCGTCAACGCCCTGAGCCGGGCGTTCGAGTTCGCCCTGCGCGAGCAGCGGCGTGCCCTACCAGATGGTCAACGGGCTCGAGTTCTTCCAACGCAAGGAGATCAAGGACGTTCTGGCCTACCTGCACCTGCTGAACAACCCGCAGGACGACGTGGCGCTGCTGCGGGTCATCAACACGCCGCCGCGGGGCATCGGCAAGACGACGATCGAGCGGCTGGCCGACCATGCCGACCGCGCACGGCCTGCCGCTGTTGGAGGCCGCCCGCCAGGCCGGCCGCATCGACGTCGATCGAGCCGCGGCCGGCGGCATTGGTGGCGAAGTTCGTCGCCCTGTTCGATCGGCTCTCGGCCGCCGTCGCGCGGGCCGTCGAGGAGATCCTCGGGCTCGTGCTGGCCGAGACCGGCTATCAGAAGCAGTTGCAGGAGTCGGAAGACGAGGAGGACCAGCAGCGGCTGGCCAACATCGAGGAGTTGCTGACCGTCGCCCGCGAGTTCGACGAGCGGCACGGGCGAGGCCGGCCAGCTCGAGGCGTTCCTGGAAGAGACCAGCCTGGTCAACGACACCGACGCCTGGGAGACCGACGCCGACCGCGTGACGCTGATGACGCTGCACGCCTCGAAGGGGCTGGAGTTTCCGGTGGTCTATCTGACGGCGGTCGAGGAGGGGCATCTTGCCGCACGAGCGGAGCCGCGAGCATCCCGAGCAGCTCGAAGAGGAGCGGCGGCTGATGTTCGTCGGCATCACCCGGGCGCAGCAGGAGCTTCAGCTCAGCACGGCCCGATACCGCGACTTCCGCGGCCAGCGGAAGCTGACGATCCCCAGCTCGTTCCTCATGGAGTTGCCCCGCGGCGAGATGGACGTCGATTGGGCCGGCGTCGCGCAGCGGGCGAGCGAGCGGGGAGAAGCGGCCGCGGGGCATGGCGACGCCTGTGACGACGATTTCGGCGGCGATTTTGGCAGCGAGGAGCAGGTGTGGCATGAGGATGGAAACGTCGCCCCACCCGTACCGGCGCCGCGTCCGATCTCTTTGACCACGGCAGCGGCGATGGCTGGCGGCGGCGAGCCGGCCGCCTTGAGGCCCGACGCTTTCCGCCAGGGGATGATCGTGCTCCACGAAGTGTATGGATTGGGGCAAGTCATCGCCTTAAGCGGCAGCGGAGAGAATCGCAAAGCGACCGTCGATTTCGCGCAGCCGACGGGCCGCAAAAAGCTACCACTGGCCGGAGGCACGCTGCGGCCGATTGGAACATAAGGCGTCGCGTCAAAATAAGTTGGTTGCATTTGCAGGACGGATTTCCGAATCCGTCGCCGAAAACTGGACGGATTTGGAAATCCGTCCTACATGTAATCCACCAAGTTATTCTTTTGCAGGCCCTAATCCCGGTTGTCGGCGCCTTCGAGGGCTTCGATCTTCACGTTGCGGCGGGCGTGGCGGCCGCCTTCGAATGGCGTGTTCAGCCAGATTTCGACCAGGTGGTCGGCCAGTTTTTCGCCGATCAGGTCGCCGGAAAGGCACAAGACGTTGAGATCGTTGTGCCGGCGGCTCAGCTCGGCGGTGATGTGGTCGTGGCAGGGGGCGGCGCGCACGCCGGGAAACTTGTTGGCCACGATGCACATGCCTACGCCGGTCCCGCAGACCAGAATGCCGCGATCCACCTCTCGGCTGGCCACTTTGCGAGCGACCTGGGCGGCGATGTCGGGGTAATCGACCTCGTGCCTGTCGTGCGTGCCTACGTCGACGATCTCCTGGCCGAGTTGGCGAAGATAATCGATCAACTTCGCCCGCAACTCCACCCCCCGGTGATCGCTTCCCACCGCAATTCGCATCTTTGCCTCCAATGGCTGACGAACCCTTTATGATAGTCTGGGCGTTTCGGCGATTCAACGGGGCGATGACTGCCGGCCTTCCCAGGTCGCCAACATTGTAGGGCGGGCTCTGCGCCGCCCTACGTTGGGCAGCGGCCGAATGTTCCCTGCGGTGGTGAACGTTGGCTTTGCGGGGTATAATCGAGTGGGCAAGGGCGATCGCGGTGAGCGGTGATGCTATGGGCATACGCTTTTTCTGCCCGAATGGGCACAAATTGAACGTCAAGGACTTCCAGGCGGGACAGACGGGGATTTGTCCCTATTGCGGGGTGAAGATGCCAATCCCGTTGCAGAGCACACGGCGAAGCTCGAAGCAACAGCGGTCACTCCAACAGGGGGGCGAAACCGTGAACGCCCTGGCGTCCCAGACCCTCGCTCAGCAGCCGGCTCGGTCGGCGACGGTGGATTTGAACGCCGAGGGAGAAGGGGAGAGTCGCATTTTCGGCGACCACGGCTGCGCCGCGGTGCCCGCGAAAATTGGGACAATCCCCGCCGAGAAGAAAATTGGTACAATCCCCGCAAATCGATTCGCCTCCCGCGATCCGTTGGCGGAGGCGGGAGACGTCGTTTGGTTCGTTCATCCGCCGTCTGGCGGACAGTTCGGCCCAGCGGCGGCCGACGTGATGCGGGCGTGGATCGTCGAAGGACGCATCAGCGCCGATTCGCTCGTCTGGCACGAGGGCTGGCAAAACTGGCAGACGGCCGGCAAGGTGTTTCCGCAACTGTCGTCGCCCCCCGACAATCACCGACCAGGAGCCCGATGCCCCGAAGACTCGTGCTCACGTCCGTTCGCTCCGGCGGCGCTCCCAATTATCGCCGCAGACGGTCGAATACCGTGCAGATCGTCTTCGCCGTCTCGCTGATGTTGGCCGTGATCGTCCTGTTCTTCATCCTCCATGCGATCTTCTAATAATGAAAATCCAACCCTTCCTCGACCATCACGGGATCGCCACCAACCCCTTTGCCGACGAAGACGCCCAGACCGACCTGGTCTTCAAGGGCGCCTGCATCCGCAACACGTACCATCCGACGTGGGACAAGATTTACGGCGATCCGTCGGAGCCGGCCACGGCGGTCGTGTTCGGCGAGAAGGGCTCGGGCAAGACGGCCATCCGGCTGCAACTCGCCCGGCATCTGGCCGATCACAACGCCGAGCAGCCGCGAGCACCAGGTGTTCGTCGTCGAGTACGACGATTTCAACGCCTTCCTGGATCGGTTTCGCGACCGTTTTTCCGGCCGTCGCCGCCGGCCCGATCGGCTGTTGGAACAGTGGCGGCTGTGGGACCATATCGACGCGATTCTATCGCTGGCCGTCACCCAATTGGTCGATCGCATTCTGGAAAACCGCCAGGCCCGACACGCCGCGGCCCGCGACGACGCGCTGCCGGTCGAATCGCTCGACGCGGCGCAGGTCCGCGACGTAATGCTGCTGGCGGCCTGCTACGACCAATCGACCGCCGAGAACTCGTTCCAGCGCTGGAGCCGGTTGCGGAAGAAACTGCGATTCTCGACGTGGCGGTCGAAGTGGGATTTGGCCGTCGGCGTCTTGGTGACCGTGGCGGTCTTCGCGCTTCCTCGTGTGGCGAGGCGTGGAAGGCGACTGGTCCTGGTTCGCCTCGTGGTGGCCGTACTCTGGCGGTGGTTGCCGGCGTGGGCCCGCGCTGCTGGCGGCTGCTGCGCTGGTGGTGGAAGGCGTGGCAGATCGCCCGGAACACCCGCGTGCTGAACCGCAGCGCGAAACTGCTCTGCCGCACGCTGTTGAACTTTCCCGGCGGGAAGATCGTCGGCCAGCCGCTGCCCGCCTTGCCGCGCACCGACGACCGCTACGAGTTGCTCTCGAAGCTCCAGGGCGTGCTCCGCTCGATGCACTTCGACGGAATCCTCGTGCTGGTCGATCGCGTCGACGAGCCGTATCTGATCAACGGCTCGACCGAGCTGATGCGGGCGCTGGTCTGGCCGATGCTGGACAACAAGTTCCTGAAGCACCCGGGCCTCGGCCTGAAAATGCTGCTGCCGATCGAGTTGGAGCGGCTGCTCGACCGCGAGAGCCGCGATTTTCACCAGCGGGCGCGGCTGGACAAGCAGAATCTGATCCGCTCGCTCAGTTGGACGGGCCAATCGCTCTACGACATGGCCAATGCGCGGATCGCGGCCTGCGCGGCCGAGGGCGGCGCGCCGAAGTTGACCGATCTGTTCGACGGCGTCGACGGCCGACGGCTGATCGACGCCTTCGCCCTGCTGCGGGTGCCGCGGCACCTGTTCAAGTTCATGTACCGCCTGTTCACCGCCCACTGCAACGCCTATACCGACGAGCAGCCGACGTGGAAGATTTCCAGCGCCACGTTCGAGTCGGTGTTGGCCCTCTACCAGCGCGACCAAGACGCCTTCGACCGCGGCGTGGGAGCAGGATAGTCTTCGCCGAATTCGGCGCGATGGTCTGCCACTGCTTGGCACAAGCAGTGTTCGGCAGCGGGCGGGCAGAGGCACTGCTTCCGGCGAAGCAGTGTTACACAATCTCTACGTTAGCGCCGGCAGCGCGCCCGCGTCAACAGGCATCGTAATTGCCGGCAGCGGCGCAGGGCGCTGCGACGGAGCGGGTTTCGCGGCGACGGGCAGTTTCAGCGTGAAGGCCGTGCCTCTGCCGACCGTGCTATCGACGCGAATCCGGCCGTGATGCGATTCGAGAATTTCGCGGCACATCGAGAGCCCGAGGCCGGTGCCGCCCTTGCCGCTGGCGTCGGGGCCGCTCTTCGTGGTGTAGAACGACTCGAAAATCCGCGGCAGCTTCTCGGCCGGAATGCCGCAGCCGTTGTCGCGCACCACCAGATCGATCATGTTGTTCTCGGCGTCGTGCAGGAGCTTGATCCAAAGCCGGCCGCCGTTGGGCATCGCTTGCCGGGCGTTGATCAGCAGGTTCAGCAGCACCTGCTGAATCTGGTTGCCGTTGACGCAGCGCCGGCGGGATCGCCTGGTAGCTCTTCTCGACCATCACCCGATACTTGTTCATCTCGCGTTCCAACAGCAGCAGCGTGTCGTCGACCAATTTCACCAGGTCGGTCGGCTCCTGGCCGGCGGCGCGGTTTCGGGCCATGCCCAGCACCGTGTTGGTGATCGTCGCGGCGCGATTGGCCGAGGCCAGGATCTTCTCGAAGCACTTGTCGCGCGTCGCGGCGTCCTTGTGACGCACGCCCATCTTCGCGTAGTTGAGGATCGTCATCAGCACGTTGTTGAACTCGTGCGTCGTCGTGCTGACCAACTCGCCGAGGGCCGTCAGCCGCTGGGCTTGGCCAAGCTGCTGCTTGAGCACTTCGACTTGCTGCTGAAGATTCAGGTTTTCGTCGCTGCTGCCATTCGTCACGAGCTCGCTCTCCGCTCTTGCAGATCGGGGAAAAGGGGACAGTCCCCATTTGTGCGAAGCACCCTTCGGGCCGTTCCGGCAAATGGGGACTGTCCCCTCTTCCCCTTGCGAGCCGCACAATTTCACGCAAAACGCCACGTCCGCCACGATGACCCAAGTCTGGCGTTCTTGCTCTCTTTCCAAGACAACGTGCTTTAACTCTCAATGAGTCAAGTACTTATCCGCTTGGCGGTATCGTCGAACTCGGCTCGTCAACTGTAGAAGAAGCCGCTATAATCGCGGCCGGCGCGAAGAAAACGGGGCCCAGTTGTAGGAGGCGACTCCCGTCGCCGATCGTCTTATCCCACCGGCGGCGTGCAATCGGCGACGGGAGTCACTTCCTACAGCCACGGAGACGGGCGGACTGGAGAAGCTGGGATGCACACGGTTGAGATACTCGATCAGGCGCTCGATTTGGCGGTGCGGGTGGGATACACCGTGCGGCAGGAGTGCTTTGCCGGAAACGGCGGAGGCGGCTGCGAACTGAAGAGGCCGAAAATTCCTCTTTCTCGATCTTGACCTTGGCCCCGAAGAGCAACTAGACCAGGTCGTTGCGGTCTTGCGAGGTGAACCGGCCGCAGCGATGCTCCCCATGTCGCGGGAGTTGGGCGAACTACTCAAAGTGCGCAAGATCGCCTGACTTTCGGCACGCCCTACTCGTCCGAGTAGACGCGGGTGCTCTCTTCCTTCAGCACCGGCGTTCGCATGTCGTCGGTCATCAGTTGGAAGCGTGTCCGCAGATCGCCGGCCTTCATGGCCTTCACGCGAATGCGGTAGGTCGTGTCGGCCTTCGGGGGCAATTGCGAGAGGCCGTCGAACGTAATCCGGTTGCCTTCGAGCAGGTGCCGCGTCGGGCCTTCGGCAGCCACCGGCTTTAGCTCCGGCGGCAGGTCGACCGCCAGCCGCACGTTGGCCGACGCCTTCGATCCCTGATTCACTACGTGGACCTCGTACGTCGTTTCGCCGCCGATCTCGACCGGATCGACCGTAGTCGGACACCTGGAAGAGGATCGCGGCGATGCCCTCGACCAGCACGGGCTGCTCCTTTTCGGCGATCAACCCCTTCTCGGCGGTGCCGCGGAGCTTCAACGCTGTTGGCCGGCCTCGACCGGCATCGTCACCAACTTGACGCTGCCGGTTTCGTTGGCGGGCAATTCCTCCAGCCGCCAATGCACGGTTCGCGTCGATTCCTCGTAGTAGCCGGCATTGTTGGCCTTCATGAACTTCAAGCCCGGGCGGCAACTGGGCTACCAGATCGACCCCTTTGGCCGCCGCCGTGCCGGGATTCGCTGACCGAGAACTCATACGTCGCCTGGCGCTCCAGGTAGCGGCGTTTCGGCCCTTCCACCGCAACGTCCAACTGCGGGGCAAGCACTTCGAGCTTGCACTGGTTCTCGGCGTGGAGGTTTCCGTCGCCGCGAGCGCGTCAACAGATTGGTGGCCGCGCCTGGCCGGGCTCGCCACCAACGGCAGATCGAGCTTACGGCTTTCGCCCGGCTTCAGATCGCCCACTTGATACTCCAACTCGGTTCCGGCCGGATGCTGCAATCCGGGCGGAATTCGCTCCAGCAGCACCACGCCCGTGGCCACGCCCGTGCCGGGGTTCGAAACCGTAATCGACATCGTCACGCTGATCGCCGATCATCACCTTGTTTGGGGCCTTGGTGTCCACGACCAATTGCGGCCGGGTGACGATGCTGCGGGCCGAGGCGTCGGCGCCGAAATGGACCGTGGCCACGCTGCCGATCTCGCCTTCGGCCACCGGCATCACCTGCATCTCGATTTTCGACTCCTCGCCGGGCCGAATCGTGCCCAGCGTCCACACCAACTCGCCGCGCACGCCGCGCCTGGCCTGCGGCATCGTGGCGACCAACCGGGCCCCGCGCGGCACCTGGTCGCACACTTCGACCTCGCACGCGGGGATCGTGCCGGTATTGCGAACCGTAACGCGGAACGTGGCCGGCTTGCCCACCTGGACTTCTTTCGGGGCCAACTTCTGAATCGACAACTGCGGACTCTGCACGCCTTCGAGCTGCGCGTCGCCGGGCTGACCGACGCCCTCCCCTTCAGCGGAAATCTCTGCGAAACGGTTGTTGGCCGATACCGGCGCCGTGAAGCTCTTACGATTATTGGTCGGTGCTTTGAGGCCGTCGCGCGGGGGGATGTTCCTGCTATCGAGCCAGCCGGCATTGCCGACGGATCGGCGCGGAGAAGGTGCGGCGGCTCCTGGGCGTCGGCCGGCAAGTTTGTGGCCGCCGGCCCGCCCGCATACCGGCTGCCGGCAGCGGCTCAACGAGCCGTCGCGTGCCGTCGCAGGGGCAAAGCGATTGTCGGCCGGCCGGGAGGAATTGCGCAGGGGTCAACGTGGGACCAGTCGGCGACGCTTCCGCCGAAGCCGAAGCGGCCGGACGCGGCCGGTACCGTGCCGGCGTCGGCGTCGGTTCGCGGCGAAGTCGGCGACAATCCAGCCGCGCCCGCATCGGGAATCGTGTCTCCGGCCCCAGAAGAGCCGGCGGCCGCCGCAGGCGGCGCACGCCGGGTCTGAAGGCCGAACGGGTCGTTGGCGGGCGGGCGGCTCGGGGCCGGCTCGTTCGCCGCCGCAGCCGGCTCGTTCGCCGCCGCAGCCGAGTCGTCCGACGCCGCAGCCTCGGCGCGGAGCGGATTTCCGCCGTCATCGTCTGTGCTGGGCGTTCGCAATCGTGAACCACCCAAGCGCAATCACGGTTCCCAATACACCAAGTCTGACGAGGAGGACTTTCATGGCAATTCCCCGTTTGGAGGGGTATAAGCGAGCAGATAAGGCGTCTTGCGGCGCGACAAGCGGGGGCGGTTCATACCAAAAACCGCCGGGGCGGAGAAGGCCAGTTTCTTGGCGACGCGATTGCGCTCGAGCGCCGACTTCGCTGGGATCACGTGCAGACAGGGCTTTTCCCGGGGCATCTTGCCCAGGCTGCCGAGACGACGGGCTTGGACGCCCGTGCCACGCCATTCGCGACAAACCGCGCTACGCGGGATTGTTCATGCCCCGGCACCAACCCGAAGCGCAAGCGAGGGCGGGCGAAAGAGTTGTCCTCGCTTGCGCTTCGGGTTGGTGTAGCGCGCGGCGCGTACTATCGACTAAACCTCGCAAAATGCCGCTAATCCAGGTGGAAGACCTCTTCCATGCTTGCCCACCACTCCCCCTTCTGCCGATCGGCCAGGGGGGCCTGGCAAGGTTTGCAGCACTCCCACCAGCGCTGCGTCGTGGGGTCGGCTGCCATCTGGGCCATGTCGGCGGCGAAGTCCGCGCCGGTGTACTCGAAGTAGCTGAAGAGGTAATAACGGCCCTCAAGCCGGCGCAAGTAGATCGAGTAGTTGCGGATGTTGCACTGCTTGATCATCTTGAGCACGTCGGGCCACACCGCGGCGTGCAGCCGCTTGTACTCGTCCAACTTGTCGGCGTTTAGACCGATCACGCTACCATATCGAGTCATCGAATTCGCTCCTTATTCGGCGGGCAGGCTGCCCAGATAGTTGCCGCGGGTCAGCAGAAGCACCGCGGCCACGAGCACCACGACGGCGAGCACGATGGCTGCCCAGGTACGGGGCCGGCAGCCTTTCCATTCGCGAAATATCAGGGCCAAGAGGTTGCTGAACAGCACGATCATGATCATCAGCATGGCCCAGCTTGAAAACTTGTAAGCGTCGCCCAGCCGCACGCGGCCGAGAGTGTAGACGAAGAACTGCCCGTACCATAGCCCGCCGACCAGGATCGCCAGCAGGTAGTTCACCGCGAGGCTCGCGCGCTGCGGACCGGGGGCAAGCCGAACCAGCTCGCCAAGCGTGCGGTTTTTGCGGGCGAGATAGAGGGTGTACACGAGCGCCGTGAGAAAAGCGCCGGGATTGACGAACACATACGCGACGTTGCCCTGCCAATACGCGGCTTTGTACTTCGCCGCTATCGCGACGACCGGCTCGGCCACGTCGCTGATGGCGATTCCGTAGACGGCCGAGAGGACTCCGGCGAGCAAGGCCAGCGATAGTCCTTTGGGCAAGGAGAATTCGCCCCGGCGCGGTTTCGTTCTTCTGCAAGTCGAGTTCTTTGAGCCGGCCCGCGACGCCGCATAGGGCGATGCCGAGCACGCCAACGCCCACACCGGCCATCAGCCAGCCCGCACCGGGCTTCTGCATGGTTGCGGCGAGCGTCCCCTTTGCCAACGGCCCGGTGAACGTGCCGAGCACTCCCGACAGTCCGATGGCGATGGAATAGGTCAGGGCAAAGCCGATGTAGCGAATGGCGACGTTGAAGGCGGTGCCGCCGATGCCGAAGGCAGCGCCCATCAGGAAGCCGTAAAGCATCGGCAGCTTCGGCGATTCGGCCAATACCTGTCCAAGATGTGGAATCGTACACAGCGCCCCGATCAACGGCCAGAGAAGCCAGCACCATGCCGCCTGGGTCATCCAGAACGTCTCCCAGGACCAACGCTTGATGTATTTCTGCGGTGCGTAGCAGTTCGCCGCGAACAGAGCGGCCACCCCGTGAAGAAAGACTCCAATGACGGCGTTCATGGATTTCCTTGGATTGCTGGAGGCAAGCGGGCCGAACCGTTTGCGGGAAGTCAGGTCTGTAGGGAACGCCCTCTGCGGCGTTCCGGGACCGGGCAACGCCCGCTGTAGTGCTCGAGGACCAAGGAACGGGACAGAGCCCGTTCCCTACAGATTCGTCGCCGGAGTGTTACCTTGGTTTGCGCCAGGCCCAAATTCGGCGTCTGGAGACGCCGCCCATGACGGGATGACGGTCACTTTAGCGGTCAGCGGGCAACTTGGCAAGCACACAAACAACGTCGTTCCGCCGTGATACCGGATGAACTGCCCGCCCATAGCATACCGATGATTGTTACGAAACAAATGCCCACCGCTATCTCACGTCTCCTCGGCACAGGAAATCGGCTCGTCGAATTCGCCGAGCCGTAGCGGATATTCCCCGTATTCGCGGACGAGCTTGACGATGTAGTCATAGGTCTGGCCCGAGACGGCGCTGGAGACGGAGTGGTCCGACTGGAAGATGAACCCGCCGCCGCGGGCGGCGTTCAGTTTGGTCAAGACCTCACGTCGGATGGCCTCGCGGTCGCCCGATTCCCAGACCTGGATGTTGCTATTGCCGCAGAAGCCCATGCGATGGCCGAAGCGCCGCCGCAAGTCGAGAACGTCCATGTCCGCCTTGACTTCCAGCGGATTGATGGCGTCGATGCCGGCGTCGATGTAATCCGCGAAGATCGAATTGACGTTGCCGCAGCCGTGGTAGATCACGTCGAGCCCCTTCGAGTGGGCGTAATCGGCGATCGCCTTGACCCAGGGCTTGTAGTTCGCCGCCAATAGTCCGGGTGCATGAACGTGCTCTTCTTATAGGCCACGTCGCCCCAGATCACAAAGCCGTCGAGCCACGGCCCGGCGGCGTCGATGGCCGCCTTGGCGCAGTCGAGATAGAACTGCCCGACACGGCGCAGCACCGCTGCCATCCGCTCGGGCTCCAACGCGATCCACATCAGGTGGTTCTGCGGGCCGATCATCCGCGTCATGCACTCCGAGCACTCCGTCATGCTGCCGTAGACCGGGAAGTCGGGCCAGAGCGACTTGACCGTGTCGATCCAGGGGGGCGAGTTCCGCTCGAAACCGTCGCCCACCCCGGCGATCTGGTTGTCGCCCGCCGAAAAGTACCGCCGCGGATCGCGGGGATCGTCGAACTCGGCCGCTTCGAGCTTCTCCAGCGTGTCGGTCTCCCAGCCGATGAACTCCGGCATCGGGCAGCGAAACAGCTTCCGCATGATCGCCCCGTAGCCCGTTTTGACCACCACCTCGTCCTGCGTCTCCTTGATCGTCTCGAACGGGCGAATCCACGGGTCCATGTTCGAGACGGTGACGATCCAATCGAGATCGTAGTAGTAATACGGATTGGCGTCGGCGGGCAGGCCGAGTTCCTTCCGCCAGCGTTGGATGAAGCTGCCCCAGAAGAAGTCGCTGACCGGCACGCGGTCGGGCTCTTCGTGGCGGAGGGTCTTCTTCATGCGTTCGAGCTTCCGCAGCGTGTTCTCCTTGCGTTGCCCCTGCTCGGCCGCGGTCGCCGACCGTGTCAAACATGCCCATCTGACGGTTCCCTTTCGATATCATTCCAGGTCGCTATCCGTTGATGTATTCCTTCATATACCGATTTTCCATCGCCAGGCGGTCGTGTTCGGCTTTCACGATGTCGCCGATGGAGATGATGCCTATCAGGCGGCCTTCGACAAGCACCGGCACGTGGCGGATGCGCTTGGTGGTCATCAGACCCATGACCTGCTCGACGCTGTCGCTGGGCAAGGCGGTTATTAGCGGCGAACTCATCACCGTGGTCACCTCGACGGCGGCCAGGGGCTGGTTGCTTTTCGCGCAGTGGTAAAGTATGTCGCGCTCGGTGACGATGCCCAAAAGTTCCTGTTCGCCCGACGGCCCTTGCCGGACAACAAGCAGCGCGCCGATTCGATGTTCGACCAGTGAATGGGCCACAGTGTCGAGCGTGACACCGGGAGAGATCGTTTGCACCGCACTGCCCTTGGCATCGAGAATTTCTTGGAGGATCATGATCTTGCTCTCCGAAGAAGGGTCAATGGTTCGACAAGCCGTTTTCCACGCCTCATCATCATACAGGTATTCTATACCCTCCGCATGTCGGGCGACAATACGGGTAAGCGTTGACAGGCCGGAAACAGAGGGGGGACGGAGGAGGTTTTCGGCGACAGTATCCGCCGCAGGAGAAGATATTTCTCCGAAAACCTCCTCCGTCCCCTTGCCGCCCAGTGAACGGTTGCCAATACCGAGGATCAGGCCCGAGGGCACCCAAATTCATCTACTGCGGGTGCTTCTGCAGATTGCCGTGGCAAACTTGACCACTCCCAGACCGTCGTCTGCCAAAAGGCGATGCCCGGCTGGCTGCGCGATCGGCCCGTGCGCGATCGAAGCTGGCACGTGACGGTTCTTCATGCCCAGACTGCCCAATAACCTCACTCAACGTGTGCGGGGCGCGTACCCCGGCATAGAAGAGCCCAGCTTCCTCCCGTCTGCATCGGAGTATCGATGCTTCGGGCCGAGCCACTGCTTGATGGCTCGGCGTTTTCTGGTTTCATTGAAAAGTCACGCCCTCTCGAAGTTGCTTGACGAGGCGGCAGCCGGAGGTTGCGGCGATCGGGTGCGTCTCAGAAAAGGCAGTGGTCTCAACAAAGGCCGAGCAACCGAACGATTTTTTCGGCATCGCAGTCCAGGAACCGGCTTGCCGCCGTTGGGCTGTAGGGCCCGTGGTGGGAAGCACTCGCCGAAGGAGCGACCGAACCATCATGACGGCATCGCGTTCGACGGTCGCTTACGCACAATGTTCCAGGCCAATCCGACCTTCTCCATCACGCAGATGACCATGTAGGTCATGTCGACTTCCCACCAGCGGTGGCCGTGCCGGGCGCAGTCGGAAAAGGCATGGTGATTGTTGTGCCAGCCTTCGCCGTAGGCCAGCAGTCCGACCCACCACAGATTGCGGCTGTCGTCGGGCGTATCGTAATTCCGGTAGCCCCACATGTGGGACGCCGAATTGACCGCCCAGGTGATGTGCATCACCCACACCAGTCGAAGGAACATGCCGTAGACGAGAAAAGACAACCCGGTCGAAAACCCCCAGCCCAGCCACCCGGTAGCCAGCAGAGCGGCGCCCAACACCAGGTGCCAAGCCAGGTAGGTCTTATCGAGGAACCGCATGAGCGGGTCATTCAACAGATCTTTGCTGTAGCGACGGATCATTTTGGTCCATTGTGGTTCACGCGGTCGAGGAAAGAGCCAAAGGACGTGGCTCCACCAAGCGCCTTCGCGGGGCGAATGGGGGTCGCCGGGCATGTCAGTGTACTGATGATGCTTGCGATGCACGCCAATCCAGGTGATGGGTGGACCTTGGCCGGCCAAAGCGCCGAGAAACGCCAGAATGCGCCGCACGACCGGATACGTCTGGAAGCTGACGTGAGCCAACAGCCGATGGTAGCCCAAGCACACGCCCAACCCGCCGGTCACCCACGACAGAACAAGGAATAGCAATAGGCCCTTCCAAGTGAATACGAATGGCGCTGCCAAGGCGCCGACGTGGACCAATCCGATCCAACCGATGGCCGTCCAGTCAAGACCATGCGACCATCGCTCTGTTGGAAGCGGAGCCGAAATAACGGGTGTTAGAACGGGGGACGATTCGGCTCTCGCCGTCGCCACGGCCACATCGGTCGCGGCATCCAGTGGTTCATCCAAATCACTATCACACCTGACAATATCTTCTGATGAAATCTTCATTGCACACATGCTTTCAAAAGTGAACTTAGGGGGTCGGTCCCGTAAAACGCCACTGTGGTCCGCCGCGCCGCCGACGCCCACTGGAATCTCGATTGGTCACAATGAATCTTTCGTGCGCTATGCCGAGGTGGCGTGCCGCGATCGAGTGCTTGGCACCCACCTAAGAGTATCGATTGGCCCTTAAGGGGCGGCCCGGACAAGCGAGAATCGCGCGATTCCTCGGGAAAACGGCCTCTGCCCGAAGCGCCAGCAGTCGCGTAATACTGTGGTAAAACATTGTCAACGATTGGTAAAACGTGGTTCATGAGTATTCCGCGTTGATGGTCACCGCCGAGTATCCGCTATATTGTGGCCGTTTGCGGGAACGACAAAACGGAAGGGGATGGAGGAGGTTGTCGGCAAGACGCCCCGCACAAGGCGAAGCGTGTTCCCACAACAACTTCTTCCGTCCCCCTTGCCCGGGGAACGATCCCGGCAGCGTATAATTCGATGTGGCGCGGATTAGATGGCAGCGTCGAAGCGCGATGCCAAGGAGGAAGGAATGAAATCCGTAAGCGAGACTGATGGATTCGTATGCGTGTGCAGGGTTGCCGACCTTCCCGATCCGGGCTCGACGGTCGTCAAGGCCGGCGGCCGCGCGGTGGCTCTATTTCATGTTTCCGGGCGGTTCTGGGCAACGGATGATAGGTGTACGCACGACGGCGGGCAATTAGTCGCTGGCAGGTTGAAGGGCTACATCGTCACTTGTCCGCGGCACGGGGCTCGATTTGACATTCGCACCGGCGAGGTTCTCTCGCGGCCGGCTTCCGTAGACCTCGCGGTGCATGAGGTTAAGGTCGAGGGAGATAACGTGCTGGTCCGGATAAGTGAAGACCTGTGATCTTCCCGGACAATGTGTAATCCAACGATCACGAGACGCTGCCTGGAGAAGGGCGTCGCTGTTGTGAGTGACATGGCAGACGCAGTGAAGGGCCGAATCAAAGAAGCCGCCGACCGTTGGAACGACAATAACCTCGCACGAGGCCAAGAGGCGATCCCCGGCTGGCTGGGCGATCGGCCCGTGCGCGATCGAAGCTGACACGTGACGGTTCTTCATGCCCAGACTCCCCAATAACCTCACTCAACGTGTGCGGGGCGCGTACCCCGGCATAGAAGAGCCCAGCTTCCTCCCGTCTGCATCGGAGTGTCGACGCTTCGGGCCGAGCCACTGCTTGATGGCTCGGCCCTTTCTGGTTTCATCGACGAGTCACGCCGTCTCAAAGTCGCTCGACGGAGAGGCAGCCGGAGGTTGCGGCGGTCGGGTGCGTCTTAGAAAAGGCAGTGTTCCCAACAAGGGCCGATCAAACGAGCGATTTCCAGAACGATGTCTAACCTGCGAAGGAGTGTCGCACCTCCCTCTCCAAACGCAAGCAGCCAACGTGCGTCGGCGTGCGCCACCGACGCAGTTTGCGCCAGAGACTCGACGAAAGAAAGGGCGAAACAAGTACCTTCGCTGGGCATGCCAGTCACTGCTCACCGTACAAGGGGCTGGTGCATCGAGGACGGTGCCCTCGTGGCTGTTCAAGGTGCTCGCACCCGTGGTAGAATGACCGCCGTTGACGGGGTTCATCGCCATGCTCTATCACGCCCACAAACCGAGTCAAACGACACAAGGCATGGCTACAAGGCGAGTGGGGGCAACTCGATCCAAGCGTGATAGGCCGCAATTGTGCGGCCGACAGGCAATACATAGAAACTAGCCATAACCAGGTTCGGCTACGGCGGACGCTATGCGAGTTGACGAGACTCCATTTCCAGCCGGTTGGTGGGGCCAAGGACTGGACGACATTCGGCGAGACGTTGGCACCTACGGACGCTACCCTCACCAAGATCTGCCGCCGCTTCCCTACAAAACTCGCGGCGACTTCGCGTGGCTTCGTGGCCAGCCGTCTCGCACCGACAACATCGCGAGGGAGAAGCCCACAGAAAACGCGGCGGTGCTTTCAGCCTTGCCACAAGAGGCGACTGCTCGCGGCCTAACGCTCCCATCGGAGTTCGTGGAGTATTTCCGCTCGCCCGAGCTTCAGCAGCGCGTCCGGTCATGCACCGACTGTTTCCTCGATCTTTCGCCAGTTTTTGTTCCGTCTCCGGTCGCTGATGGGTTCCTCCTGCGGTTCCTTGCCGACTCGCAGGGGTGCATCTTCTGGTGCCTCTACCTGCTGCCGAACAAATCAGCGCACTGCGTGGTTGCCTCGCCTGATTTCTATGGTGCTGAGGCGGAGCAATGGGAGAAGGAGCCGCCTGACCCCGATCAAATCATTTTCTGTGAAGAGTCTTTTGAGCGGTTTCTGTGTCGGTTCTGGTTGGAGAACGAGATTTGGTATTGTGATTACGAGAAGCGTCCGCTGTTCGCTGAGGGCCGTCAGTACCTCGAAAGCTATTGGGGATTACGGGGACGTCATATGCAATTCAAGGTGATTGTGTATGGCGTCGGTGGTGTCAAATCTGAAACGCAACACGCAAAAAGCCGGGCGAAACCGAGCAGATTCAACGAAATTTGACGCAAGGCATTTGCTCTCCGTGACATGCCCGCGCGATAGCATTGCTAGCAGCCCGCGAATTGCCGAGACAAAACGTTGCATTTGAGATTTGACACCACCAAATGTACGTTGAGGAAGGCATTGTTCCTCGTCCGGATGTGGATATCGCCGAGGAAAGACGACTCCTTTACGTCGCAATGACTCGGGCGCGGAGATTCTTGTTTGCAACATGGGCACGAAGGCGCCGCGGTCCTACTGCCCGAGCGGGTGCGCCGAGAGTCGCCTTACGTCGACGGCATTCGAGGTTCCTCGACGGCGGACCCGTGGCGTCCCAGGACGGCCCCTGAGCTGGTCCCGTTTTTCTGACAGAAAAGCACCCTTGAATAAGGTGGAAACCGATTTGTTAGATCAAGGGACATTTACGCTATCCGCTTGACTGAAACTCTCTTTTGTTTATGCTTTACCTGTTCGGTGAAACGGAGGCGGGCTCTGCTGGGAAGCAACCCGCCGAGGGATAACCGGACCAAAGAAGTGTCTTTGGACACGAGCCTTGAAGACTTCAACTCTTCGAGGCTTTTTCTTTTTCGTCAGCATACCAATCCGCCTTCACCTCCACAAGACACTTTTTTGTCATGCCTTAAAAAATCCCGGGGTCTGGGGCGGAGCCCCAGCAGGAAACAAAAACATTTTTCGTTTTTCAAATTGCATCGAAGTAAATCTCCACAGGCCGGGCGTTCAACTTGCTGTGACGCCGTCGGCCGTTGTAGTACGCGAAATACTCGCCGAGGTTCTCGCGGCAATCGGGCACGTCCTCGTATTCCTTCAGGTACACTTCCTCCTGCTTCACAGAGCGCCACAAGCGTTCGACCATGATGTTGTCGAAGCAGCGGCCCGCCCCGTTCATGCTGATCTGCACGTCGGCCGCCAGCAGCGTCTTCGTGAAATCTTCGCTCGTATATTGCACGCCTTGGTCGGTGTTGAAAATCTCGGGCTTGCCCGTCTCCAACGCCCGCTCCAGGCACCGCACGCAAAAATCCGAATCCAAGGTCGTCGAAAGCTCCCAGGCGATCACGTAGCGGCTGAACCAGTCCATGACCACCGTCAAATACGCAAATCCGCGGCTCAAACGCACGTAAGTGATGTCGCTCGCCCAAACCTGGTTCGGGCGGATGATCGGCAATCGCTTGAGCAAGTACGGATATTTCTTGTGCTCTCGATTCGGCACGCTCAGGTTCTTTTTCGGATAAATCGCTTCCAGACCCAGCCACGCCATCAATGTCCGCGCGCAGTTTGACGCCCACGTCGTAGCCGAGTTCCGCAAGGTAATCGCACATCCGCCGCTTGCCCAAGAACGGATGCCGCGTGTACTCTTCGTCGATCGCCCGCAGCATCGCCAGGGCCGTCTCGCCCCACACCCACGGCTCGTAGTAGTAGGCCGCCCGCGACATCCCCAGCAGTTTGCACTGCCGGACGATCGAAAGCCGTTCCTGCTCCGGTTCAACGAGCAACCGCTTGGCCTCAATCGGCATCTCCGACTTTTTTTTTGAGCCAGTCGAGCTCGAACTGGAGCTGGCCGATCTGCTGGTAAAGCCGGTCCTTGAGCCGGTCGTCGTCCCCCTTGTTCGCTTTCGAGCGGCCATCGGCGAAGAGTGCGGCCATGTTCTCCAGGGCCTGCTTCTTCCACTTCGCGATCTGGTTCGGATGCACCTTGTGCCGCAAGGCGGTCTCCGCCGTCGTCGAAATCCCGCGAATCGCCTCCAAGGCCACCTTCGCCTTGAAATCCGCCGAAAAACTCTTCCGCTTGCCTCCCATCGTGAATCTGTCTCCTTTCCCGGAAAAATATTTTACCGGAAATAAAGTCCAAATCCACCTTGTTCACCTGTCTAGATTCTTGGGACCACTTCACCCACCTTCCTCGAGTCCCAGTAAACGACCGAATTGTGTTCAAGAGCCTACAACGATCAAGTTTAGAGCGAGGGATCTCCGCTGTAAGGCCGAGTAGGAAGGAACGCAAGGGACCGCGGCCGAAAAATGACCCGACCCCCCGTCTCGGTGGGCGGCACGATGAGAATTCTGTCGTGACGCCCCTGATGGCTTATACCGTTTCTTGTTGAATCGCGGAAGGGTGGCTGGCGCTGAAAAAACTCGAGAAATTCAACCAGCGCTTGCCCGACGGCGGGGCGTCCGTAGAATACTGGTCAGACCGTGCCTAGACCCGTTACAGTGCATACCAATTTAGAAAATGCAGTCTATAGCCAATGAGGGATAAACTAATGAGCTTGCCACATCAATTGCCGTTTAATCTGCTTCGCAAAATGATCTGTGGGGTTGTTGTGTTGTTATCCATTTGTGCGATGTCGGCTCGGGCCGAGATTGTCTTTCAGGACAATTTCAATCGCGTTGGCCCACTCAATGGTAGTACTCCGTCGACCACTCCCGGAGGCACGTGGACGGCTCACCCCGGATTCGCCACCGATGGATCCAAGGTGAGCGCGTCATTTTCGTTGTCTGCGTTCATCGAGTCGGCGTACGTGCCCATGCCGGTGGCCATCACCAGCGGAAACGTCTACACGCTGTCCGCCACGATGACTCGCGGACTTTCGACCGACGACACGGCCATCATGATTTTCGGTTTCTTTGATGCGGCGCCTTCCTGGGATGGGAGCACCACCGTGGACGAAGGCCACGCCATCGCCATTGCTCCGCGCAACAACCGGCCGGCGGTTCAGCCCATGCTCAATGGCTTTACCAGCGCGACCGACATCTCCGTGGCGGATGGAACCGACGGAAGCACGTTTGGCGTCCGGCTGTATGAGACGTCCCCTGACGCTTGGTCGGCGGTTGCGGTCGAATTGTCTCCAACCAACCAAGTGATCTCGTTCGCACCGACGCCGATCTCCCTCGCCAACATCTCTTCCATCGGAATGATCTCGGGATCGCTCTTGCCACCGTATATCGACAATCTGACGCTCGACGTCGCGCCGGTGCCCGAACCCTCGACGTTCGCTCTCGGCATTGCAGGCGTGGCCGGATTGGGACTGGTTACCCTGCGGAAGATGTTTCCCCGGGCGTAATCGGTCGAAAGAACCTTCTGTTCTTTGGAAGCGAGAAACGTGGGAAGCCAGCGGCGACGCTCTACACGCTGGTCCAAAGTGCGAAACCGAACTGCGTCGGCGTCTGGCCGCACCTGACGGACGTGTTGCGACGCCTTCCGGCGATTGCGCCCAACGACACCGCCGCCCTAGACTGCCGGATCATTGGGTCACCATCCATTCCGAGCACCAGCTTGAGCTGCGGGAAGAGGAATCGCGCGAGGCCCAGGCTCGTCGTCGCCGGAGGCGGGTTGCTCGCCGTGGCGCAGCCGCCCAATAGGCAATGACGATTCTGAGTTTGCGTTCACTGGGCTTTGGGGCGGCTCTTGGCATAGCGTGGTCCCCGGTGCGGTGTAGCATGGATTCGTTCGCTGGCAATTCGTCGCAATTCGTTTGCCAGTACGACGCACCAGGATTGACAATGCTATATTCGGCTAGAAGAATAAAATAATGTTTTACCGCAGCTCGGCGGTGGAGTACCTATTAGGCGGCTTCACACGCATCAACGTTATTATGCCTATTATACAAGCAGTCCCACTATTGCGGGCAGCCGATGTTGCTCGCTCCATCGAGTGGTATCGCAGCACACTCGGCTTCGTCGGCGACCCGTTTCCCGCCGCACCGCCTCACGAGTTTGCCATCCTCCGGCATGGGCAGGTTGGACTGATGCTACGCCGTGGCTCACCGCCTGTTCACTCAAAACCGCGACAGTATGATTGGGACGTATATTTGCGGCGCGAAGGCAGCCGTTTCCGCGAGGTGTTTGCAGAGCTTAGCGCTCGGGGTATCGTGACGCGACGGTTAGAGCGGATGTTTTACGGTTTGGCCGAGTTTGAGGTTACAGACCCCGACGGTTATATCATTTGTCTTAGCCAGCCACTCGAAGATGGAGTGATTTGCCAGCGCCTGCCGCCTAACCTAACCAATGGCGATTTCTTGACGCTTACCATGATTCATGTTGCGTCGACGCCGCGCCGGCGTGATATCCCGCACCTCGGTCTGGCAGGACGGAGCGGAGGATCAGGATGAAAGAGTACGAGATCATCGACACCAATGCCGACAACATCGGCGGTTGCGGCATCTGTGGCCGCAAGCCTGGCAGGACCGAGGGGTATCGCCGCAAGTGCAATTGGCTCAAGCAGCGCTACGCGGAAGGCCTTCGGTTCAAAGTGCTCCGCTCACGGGAATTCGGTGATGTCGGGGTGATCGAGTATGCCCCCGGCAGTCATTCGTGGAGACCCGTCGAGGCGGAGGGTTACTTTGTCATCCATTGCATGATGATCAACCGCAAGCACCTGGGAAAAGGACTCGGCGCTCTGCTGCTGGATAGTTGTCTGAGGGACGCGAAGAAGAGCAAGTGCCGAGGGGTCGCAGTTGTCGCAAGTTCAGATAGCTTCATGGCCGGAAGCGGTTTGTTCATCAAGGCGGGTTTTGTCTCGGTGGAGAGCAGCCCTCCCTACGAGTTGCTCGTCAAGAAGTTCCACAAGGCAGCCCCGGATCCTCATTTCATCGTCGATAGAAAGCGAGCATTGAAGAGGTACAAGAAGGGCCTCACGATCCTGGCTGCCGATCAGTGCCCTATGGTTCCAAAGTGCGTGGAGGATATTGCTGAGGCGGCCGGAGCTTTGGGGCTGAAGACGAAAGTGGTTCGCGTCAGGAGCGCCAAGCAGTCAAGGGAGCTTCCGACGCCCTATGGCGTCTTCAGCATTGTGTACGATGGAAAGCTGATTGCCGAGCGTCCGATCAGCGGTACGAGATTCAGACTCATCATGAGTAAGCTGGCATAAGGACTACATGGACATCGAGATGACGGGGCAACTTCTGCCAAAACAAGCAAATGCACCCGATTCTGCTACCACCTACGGCTTCGCAGGACCGGTGGCCGGCACGTTACCTCCTCTGCTGTCGTAAGCGTTCACAGGCCGGAAGCAGAGGGGGACGGAGGAGGTTTTCGGCGACAGTATCCGCCGCAGGAGAAGATATTTCTCCGAAAACCTCCTCCGTCCCCTTGCCGCCCAGTGAACGGTTACCTGCTGTCACATCAACTCATACCTAATCTCGGGCTCGCAACAAACGACCGTTTTCTGGAAACGAAGACACTCCGGCTAACCGGCTTCGGTCACATCGACCACCATCATTCCCAGCAAACGTACTCCCAGATGAGACGTGCTGAAGAAGGGCGTATGTTGAGATTCCAGGCAGCCGCGATATGGCTGAACGATGGCGGCGAGGCGGCTTCTTCATTAGCCGTGTCGGCGATGATGAGCCGGATTGAGTCGCCGGCCGCCGGCTACGCAATCGCTTGGCCGTTGCCGGAGGAGGGTTTCTCCGCTTGCCCGTTCGCTGTGTAGAACGCCAGAACCGTTTCGGCCAGGCGACGTGACTCGCGGGGCGGCAGCTCGGGATAGAACGGGAGGAAAACGACGTTGGCCAATAGCTTCTCGGCGGCGGCTGCTTTCTGGGCGGCTCGGTCGGCTGGCGGAGAAACGACGCAAAGGCTTTGGCCCTGCGTGGCATCGAAGCCGGCCCGGGTCAGGTGCTCTACCAACTCGGCGGGGTGGCCGGCGATGACGGGAAAGACCCAATAGGTATTGGGAACGACCGCCGTGCCAGGGCACGGCATGGCGTTTTGAAGGCTTTCGGCCAGGGCCTTTCCCTTGGCGACGTGGCGCTGGCAGCGGCCCGCATCGTGACGCTTCAGGCGACGTTCCAGCGTCGCCAAAAGCGGCGACGACGGCCGGTGCCGGATTTGGGTGAAGAAATCGTCACCGGGAAAGCCGCGGGCGGCCGAATTGACCATGCGGTCGTAATCGCAGCCGATGGCCCGACAGACGTACACGAACGAGGCGCAAATCGGCCGGGCGGCAAGACCTTTGAGCATCGCGTATTTGGCCAGCCGCTTGAAATAGGGCCAACGGGATTGCAGCGGATAGGTCTCCTGGGCGGCCCGCATCTTCGCCAGCACTTCGCGGTCGCGGACGCGGATAATCGCGCCGCCGAGGGCCGTGCCGTACTTGATCGTGCCGAAACTGAACATGCTGGCGTCGGCCTGCGGATCGCCCTCGTAGCCGAGGCCGGCAAACGCCTGGGCGCAGTCCTCGACCACCAGGAGATTGTGCCGCCGAGCCAATTCCAAAATGGGCCCCATCTCGGCGCGGCCGCCGAACAGGTGCGCGACGAGAATCAACCTCGTGGCCGGCGTGATCGCCAGCCGCCACTGCTCCTCGGTCGGCGCCATTCGCTGCGGATCGAGATCGACCGGCACCGGCACCAGCCCGTGATGCTCGATAATGCGGATCATGTCGGGAATGGTGATCGCCGACACCAGCACCTCGCTGCCGCGCGGCAGGCCGACCGCGGCGAGAAAGAGATCGAATCCGCTGCGCACGGAGAGACATGCCAGCGTGTTGTCGGCCGCCGGCCAGAGCGATTCCACCCGGCGGGAAACGGACGTCCGGTCAGGCGGAACGAAGACCCGGCCAGCCCCGAACAGCAGGTCCGACCAGCCTATATCGAGTCGCTTTCTTGACCACACGATGCAGTTTTCAGTGTGTTGTTGGGTGGGCAGTTGCGTGTTGCCGGGGCGGCAGTTGTACCGCCACCCCACGTTCGGAAACGGCAGTGCAACTGCCGTTCCAACGCAGGAAACGCCACCGTGAATTCACCGCTCTCCAGGGCGTTGGTTCGCCGAAAGTACAACGGACAGCGACAGTTCGATCCTATTGTCACCCTTTTTTTGGTTTTCCGCAATGCCGCCCGCCACGGTAGCGCACAAATTCCGCAGGCGTCGGCTACGTCATGCTGAGGCATAACCTACTGAGGTGGTTTTGGCCGTCTTGCGGCCGTCCGCAGTCGCCGCACGAACTCGGCGAAATCGGGTGGCGGCCGGCTCTCGAAGTGCATCGGCTCGCCGGTTATCGGGTGCACGAAGCCCAACTCGACGGCACAAAGGGCCAGCCGCGGTGCCCCGCTCGCGTCGGGCGTGCCGGCGCGAAACAACGGCTGGCCGTAGACCTTGTCGCCGCACAACGGGTGCCCCCTCTCGGAGAGATGGATGCGGATTTGGTGCGTCCGTCCGGTCTCCAGGCGGCATTCGACCAGGGTGTAGTCGCCGAGCCGCTCGACGGCGCGAACGTGAGTGACCGCCCGCCGGCCGAGGTTCGGCAGCGTGGTGCTCCCCCGCCGGCCGTCGCCGCGGTCGCGAACCAGCCGGCTCTCGATCGTCTGCGACTCGACGGCGCCGCGCACGACGGCCAGGTATCGCCGCCGGGTGCTGTGCGTGCGAAATTGCCGTTCCAGGTGTTGCTGTGCCTCCGGGGTTCTGGCGAAGACCAACAGGCCCGAGGTGTCGCGGTCGAGCCGGTGCACGGCGCGGACCGGCCTCGCGCCTCTTCTCGGGCCCTTCTTGCCATGGGTGTTCTTCGTTCCGCGCGGCTCGATCTTGGCAATCAGGCGGGGGAGCAGCTCGTCGAGCGTCGGTTGAAGCTGCCGGCGCCGCGGCGACATGTCGTGCTCCTCGGAGTGCCGCGTGGTGGTCATGCCCGACGGCTTCTCGACCACCACCACGTGCTTGTCGAGATAGACGACGCGAACGTCAAGCTCGTCGGGCGGCGGGGGAAGCGACTGCGGCAGCACTTTCACCACGTCGGTAAGCCGCAACCGGCGGCCGGCGTCGGCGCAGAGGTTGCCGTTGATCGTCACCCGCCGCGATTTCAGCAGCCGGCGGACATCGGACCACGGTTGGCCGGGCAGCCACTCGCGCAAAGCGGCCGAAACGGTTTGATCGACCTGCCGCGGCAAGACGCGGAAGAGCTTTTCGCCCCAGTCAGGTTTGGTCTTGGCCACGTTCGAGTCTCTTCCGCGATCGAGGGGGACGGAGGAGGTTGTCGGAAAACGTTTCCGATTCCCCAGAGCCTTTCTCCGACAACCTCCTCCGTCCCCTTCTCTTCCCAACGAGCTACGCAGACAAAGATGTAAGATACCATGCAGGGGCATGGTGGGACAATGGACGGCGGTCGCCGGATGGAAGGTATCTCGCGCGGACGAATAGCCGGGAGCTAACAGCTCCCGGAGGGCCGACGCAGACCCGCGCCACATTCCGGGAGCCGTTGGCTCCCGGCTATTCTTGAACTCGTCCGTTCGGCTTTCGGCATACTACGCGCAGCTTGACATCCAACGTTGCCGCCCGTAGTATGTGGTTTCCATCCTCTCCCATCGCGTGTAGAGCCGTTCAGCTTTTACTGGGCGGCATGCGTGCACCCCGCCTTACGGAGATTTTGCCATGAGCCGCTCACTGTTCGGTGTGCTGTTGGTCGCTTGCACGTTTGCCTTGATGAGCCGCCGCGCTGAGTGTGCCGATCCGGCGCCGCAAACGTCCTACATCGAGATCCACGGCAACAAGACCCGCGAGCCGTTGTCGAAGTACGTCTACGGCCAGTTCATCGAGCACCTGGGCCGCTGCATCTACGGCGGCATCTGGGCCGAGATGCTCGAAGACCGAAAGTTCTTCTACCCGGTCGGAGCGAAGACAGTCGCCGTGGAAGGCGTGTCGGGCCAGCCGAGCCAGGTGACGATGGACCGCGACAAGCCCTTCGTCGGCGACCATACGCCGAAGATTACACTGCCCGGCGACGGTCAGGCGGCCGGCATCGTCCAGGCGCACTTGGCCCTGGTCAAAGGCAAGCAGTACGTCGGCCGAATTTGGCTGGCCGGCGATGCAAAGGCCGCGCCGGTCAAGGTCAGCCTGGTTTGGGGCGACGGCCAGGACCAGCGGCAGACGATCGCGGTCGACGCCATTGCCGCGGATTACGCGAAAACGCCGCTACAGTTCACCGCCGGGGGCGACACCGACGCCGGCCGGCTGGAAATCACCTCCGTCGGCAGCGGATCGTTCCACGTCGGCACGGTTTCGCTGATGCCGGCCGACAACGTCCAAGGGATGAGGGCCGACACGCTGGAGCTGCTCAAGGACTCGACGCGCCGATCTATCGCTGGCCCGGCGGCAACTTCGTCAGCGGCTACAACTGGCGGGACGGCATCGGCGACCGCGACCGCCGCCCGCCGCGGAAGAACCCGGCCTGGACGGGCATCGAGCACAACGACTTCGGGCTGGACGAGTTCATGCTCTTCTGCCGGCTGTTGGCCGGAGCCGTATATCGCCGTCAACAGCGGACTGGGCGACGCCGAGGCCGCCGAGGAGGTCGAGTACGCCAACGGCCAGGCCGACCGCCCCGGGGCAAGCTGCGGGCAAAGAACGGCCATCCCGAGCCCTACGGCGTGCGCTGGTGGAGCATCGGCAACGAGATGTACGGCGACTGGCAGCTCGGCCACGTGGGTCTGGACAAGTACGTCAGGCAGGCACAACGAGTTCGCCGAGGCGATGCGGGCCGCCGACCCCTCGATCAAGCTGGTCGCCGTCGGCGCCGTCGGCCCGTGGAGCGAGGGCATGCTGCGGAACTGCGCCGACCACATGGACCTGATCAGCGAGCACTTCTATTGCGGCGAGAATCGCGCCCAGCCTGGCCGCCCACGTCCGGCAGATCCCCGACAACATCCGCCGCATCGCCGAGGCCCATCGCGACTACCGCAAGCGGCTCGATTCGCTCAAGGGCAAGGACATCCGCATCGCGATGGACGAGTGGAACTACTGGTACGGCGCCGGAACTGTACGGCGAGCTCGGCACCCGCTATTTCACTTGAAGGACGCCCTGGGCATCGCCGCCGGCCTGCACGAATACGCCCGGCAAAGCGACATCGTCTTTCATGGCCAACTACGCCCAGACGGTCAACGTGATCGGCTGCATCAAGACCAGCAAGACGGCGGCTGCTTCGACACGACCGGCCTGGTGCTGGAACTCTACCGCCACCATTTCGGCGTGATTCCCGTCGACGTAGTCGAAAACGGCGCGCGCCGTTGGACGTCGCGGCCGCCTGGACCGCCGATCGCAAGGCACTGACGGTCGGCATCGTCAATCCGACGATGAAGCCGGCGAAGCTCAAAATCGGAATTGCCGGGGCACATCTCAAGGCCCGGGGGTTTGGCTGGCAGATCGCCGGCAATGATCCGATGGCCCACAACGCGCCGGGCAAGGAGCCGCCGGTGAAGATCGAGAAATTGCCGCCGCCGCAACTCGAACGCCCGGCGATCCGGGGCGGCGAGAGCGAATCGGTGACGGTCGCGCCGTGCAGCGTCACACTGCTGCGGTTTGATGCGGAGTAGGCGAGGAACGCTGGCGCCGGGATTGCCAGTTTGCGCAAAAGCCCCTCCCCTTATGATGAGCAGAAAAGGGGGAGGGGAGAGAACTTATGGGCGTGCGGTCATGTCCGCTTCGCGACGCCCAGTTCTTCGAGTTTCGCGGCCACGTCGTCGGCGTGGGTCGACGGGTGGACGTTCTTGTCGATGAAGAGGATGCGGCCGTCCTTGCCGATGAAGAACGTCCAGCGGCTCGCCCAGCGCTGGACCAGACCGGTGACGCCGTACTCGCGGGCCACTTCGCCGCCGTGATCGCTCAGGATCGGATAGTCGGCGCCGACCGATTGGGCAAACTCGCTGTTCTTCTCGGGCGCGTCGACGCTGGCGGTAAAGTACGCCACGTCAAACTCCTTGAGCTTCGTCCCGTGCGCCGCCATCAACTTGCACTCGGTGGTGCAGCCAGGCGTAAATGCTCTTGGGAACCATGCCAGCACCACGGCCTGTTTGCCGCGGTAGTCCGATAGTCGATACGTCTTGCCGTCACTGCCGGGCAAGCTGAAATCGGGGGCCAGATCGCCCACCTTCAGTTCTTCTGCTGTTGCCACACCAAACATGATCGTTCCTCCTGCGAACGCTTGGTTCTTTGTTTGTCACGCACATCACACCCGTTTCAATTCTACGTCAGCGCTCGAACCGCAGCGCCGAATCGGCGGAAGTCGGGAAAATTCCGCCGTTGGACACTTGCACGGGAGGACACTTCCCAAGACACCGGTTGCCGGGAGCCAATTGGCTCCCGGCTGGGCTGCGCAAAACTCGACCTGTGGGGAGCGGGCCAATGATACGGTTTTCGCTGCAACGATCCGCCCCCGCCGACCCCGCGTCGGCGGAGCGAATGATTGGCCACTACAGCGGCAATGGTCTCGCGTAAGCGCCCCGCCGACCCCGCGTCGGTGGAGCGAATGATGGAGCAGGCCGGGCGCGGAGGCGGCCAATCGTTTCGCCCACCGGCACAGGGCCGATGGAGCGACGTGGAGTTGCGCAATCGCTTGGTAGTGGCCAATCGTTTCGCCCACCGGCACAAGGCCGGTGGAGCAGTAGGCTCCGGCGACACGGAACAAAAATCCGCACCAAACTGAGTCGCCGTTTTCTGGAAACTACACAGGTGTTGCGCAGCCCAGCTACCGGCCACTGCGATCCATAGACGCACCTATTCGATCGACAGCACGCCCGTTCCGCTGATGCGGTCGTTCTTCAAGTCCTGAAGCGCCCGGTTTGCGTCGGCCAGGGGATAGACCGCCGTGTGCGGGCGGATGGGGATGGCGGCGGCCTCGGCCAACAACTCGCGGCCGTCTTGCCGGGTGTTGCACGTGACCGAATGCAGGTCGCGCTCGTAGAAGACGTACCGCTGGTAGTCCATTTGCGGAATCGGCGTCATGTAGATTCCGGCCAGCGAGAGCGTGCCGCCTTTTTTGAGCGACTCGAGCGCCGGCAGCACCAGTTCGCCCACCGGCGCAAACATGATCGCGCTATCGACCTTGACCGGCATTTGCGCGGCGTCTTCGCCCACCCAGGCCGCACCCATCCGCCGGGCCAGTTCGCGGTGCTTTTCGCCGCGCGTGACCACGTAGACCTCGCAGCCGCGGTGGAGCGCGATCTGAATGACCACGTGCGCCGACGAGCCGAATCCGTAGAGCGCCAGCCGGCCGCCGGCTGGGAAGATTGCAGCGTCGCAACGCCCGATAGCCGATGATGCCGGAACACAGCAGCGGCGATGCCTCGACGTCGCCGAACGCCTCGGGCAACTCGTAGCAGAAGGCCGCCGGCGCCACGGTGTATTCGGCATAGCCGCCGTCGGCATGGTAGCCGGTGAATCGGGCCGAGTCGCAGAGGTTCTCCTTTCCGCTTGTACAAGAGCCGCAGTATCCGCAAGTGTGGCGAAGCCACGCGACGCCGACGCGCCGGCCGAGTTGCAGGGGAGCTTCGCTTTGCGAAACCGCAAGCGGTTGGGCCTGCTGCGACGCCGCAAGCGGCGGACCGAGTTTCTCGACCGTCCCGACGATTTGATGCCCGGGGATGATCGGCATTTTCTCTTGCGGCAGATCCCCTTCGATCACGTGCAGATCGGTGCGGCAAATGGCGCAACAGCGGACGCGGATCCGCACCTCGCCCGGCCCCGGCTCGGGCAGCGGCAGATCGACGGATTCCAACGGCGCGGAGCCGATCGGAGCGATGCGACGCAAGAGCATGGCCTTCATGGCACTCGACAACCTCCAAGCTTGGCGGCCTCGGAACTTTGTGACATTATATCGGTAGCCCCGCGTGGGCGTGCCGCCCCTTTTGGGGGATGTGGAAATGAGGTGACGATCGATCGCCCCTTCTTTGTAGGGGGCTTGTCGGCGGTTGATTGTCGGCTTTTTCGGCCGATTCCGATCCAGTTGCTTGCTTTGCCCAGGTTGCCTAATTAAGATCAAGGGTGTAGAAGTACGTGTGACCTTAACTCGCTCCCACGCCCAGTTGCATCGCGACGACGTGGGGGCGTACCGGACAATTTCTTCCCGCAAACTCGATGGAGATGTTACCCATGCGTTGTCGAGGACTGGGCTTCTGGTGTCTTGCGCTGGCGGCGGGAATTCTGTGGCTTGCTCCTTCGGTGATCCTGGCGCAAGGCAACAACAATAGCGGCAATAATACCAACAACCTGCCAAACGCGAACGGAAGCGGCCTCTCGGCCGCCGGCATCGCGATTGACGCCCAGGGCGTGCTGCGAGTGAAGGCCGGCGTAGACCGCGGCGGACAACTCACCAGAGAGCGGATCGCCGCGGCCAAGGCCAACCTTGGGCCAAAACTGGCCTCTTACAGCAAGCTGCGCAAGGTGTCGTTAAATCGTCTGGAGCAGGCGATTCTCGATCATCAAGGCACGCTGACCGACGAGATGCGATACCTCGCCGGTTTGCAGCGGGTTCGCTACGTCTTCTATTATCCCGAGAGCAAGGACATCGTGCTGGCCGGTCCGGCTGAGGGTTGGGCGGCGGATGCCTCCGGCCGCACCGTCGGCATCAGCACCGGTCGGCCGGTGGTGCAGTTGCAGGACCTCGTCGTGGCGTTGCGGGCGTTTCCGCCCAGCGGCGACAAGACCGCGGTAATCGGCTGTTCGATCGATCCGACCCCCGAGGGCCTGGCCTCGATGCAGAACTTCCTTCGCGGCAATCGCCCGAATCCCGGCAATCCTGAACCGTTCGTCGAGGCATCCGCAACAGCCTCGGCTATCAGCTTGTCAGCATCAACGGCGTCGGGCCGAGGACGCATTTCGCCCAGGTGATGGTCGAGGCCGACTACCGCATGAAGCTGATCGGCATCGGGCTGGAAAGGCCGCCGGTGAGGATGGTCAGCTACGTCGACCGCGCCCGGCCGGGTGAGATCAGCCGCAATGCCCTGCAACGCTGGTTCTTCGTGCCCGACTACAAATGCGTCTGCGAGAGCGACGATAAGCTTGCGATGGAATTGGTCGGCGACGGCGTCAAGTTGGTCGGCGAGGACGAGGTTGTTCTCGGCAACGGCCAACGGCAGGCGGCCGCCGGACGCGGCAACAAGGCCAGCCGCGCCTTCGTCACCAGCTTCACCGCCCACTATCCCGAGCTGGCCGAGCGCTCGCCGGTCTATGCCCAACTGCGGAATCTGATCGACATGTCGATCGCCGCCGCCTACATCCAGCAGCAGGGCTACTACGAAAAGGCCGGCTGGAATCTGCCGTTCTTCGGCAGCGAGCAGCAATTCCCGGTCGACGTCTACAGCATTCCCAAGACGGTGGAGACGGCGGTCAACGCGATCTGGAAGGGACATTCGCTGATGACGCCCATCGGCGGCGGCGTCAGCATCGAGGCGACGCAAGCCCTGAAGAGCGACAACCTCCTCGCCGACAAGAAGGGCAAGGTGGCGAAGACCCGCGAAGGCGTCAAGCTCAATCTGGCCAAGGGCCAGTGGTGGTGGGACTAGCAATCCGCTGGCGGCTTCGCGCCTGCCTCTTGCGGTCTCGCATCGCAGACCACCACGCGCAGGTCGCATACGTTCGTCTGTGTCGGACCCGTCTTTATCAGCGCGCCGAGCGGCTCGAAGAAGCGATAGGCATCGTTCCGGGCGAGAAAATCGGCCGGGTCGAGGTCTCGTTCGCGGATGGCCGCCAACAGGTCGGCATCCAGCAGCGCCCCGGCAGCGTCGGTCGGACCGTCTTCGCCGTCGGTGCCGCCGGAGAGCAGCGCGATCCCGTCCGCGCCGTCGTCGAGCAGCCGTGGCAGCGCGGCCAGCACCAACTGCTGGTTTCGCCCGCCGAGCCCACGGCGTGACGATTCCACCAGTTTCACCACCGGCTCGCCGCCGCTGATGAAGCAGGTTGGCCCAACGGCGGCTCGCATCGCCAGGGCGCTTTCGGCCAGGTCGCGGCCGACTGTTTCCGCCTGCCCCTCGGAACGTGTTGCACTCTCAGTGGTGACCGAGTAGCCGAGCCGCTCGGCTTCCCCTGCGGCAGCGGCAACGGCGGTGGCGTTGTTGGCGAGGATGATGTCGGTTACATGCGAATGAAGCGTGCGTCGATGGTTGCTCGACGAAGTAGAATAGCCGGGGGCCAACGGCCCGCGGTCGGCGTGATTCACGACGCCGGCAGAATTCTCCACAGCTTCTCCGCGGACCGTTGGTCCCCGGCTATGGATGACGTTTTGTAAATGCTCGACCGCGGCGGGGGCGACATTCGCTTCTGGCACGCCGAACCGTTCGAGCACCGCCAGCGCGGCTTGCGGCGTCGAGGTGTCGGGCACCGTCGGGCCCGAGGCGATAATGTCCAGGGGGTCGCCGAGAACGTCGGAGATGATCAAGGAAACCAATCGGCCGGCGCGGCACGCTCTCAAGAGGCCGCCCCCCTTGATGCGGCTCAACTGCTTTCGCACCGTGTTGAGCTGCTCGATGTTCGCGCCGGCGGCGCTGAGATGCCGCGTAACGGCCAGCTTGTCGGCCAGCGTAATGCCTTCGACCGGGGCTGGCATCAGCGCCGAGCCGCCGCCGGAAATCAGGCAGAGGCAAAGGTCGTCCGGCCCGAGCGATTCGACCAGCCGCAGGATTTCGATCGAGCCGGCCACTCCCGCGGGCGTCGGCTCGTTCACGCCGGCGAGCCGGGCCGGGTGCAGGTGGATGCGTTGCAGCGGGCCGGCGCAGTCGGCCGGCACGTTGATCCAGCCGGCAAGCTCCTTATCCGCCATGACTCCCGGCCCGAGCGCCGCTTCGACCGCCGCGGCCATTCCGGCCCCCGCCTTGCCCGCGCCGACGACGACGATGCGGCGGATTGTGTCCAACGGGATCGCGTCGTCGCCGATCAGCAGCGATTGCCCCTCGATGCGGAGGCACTGCGGCACAAGCCGTTGCGGCACGACCGCATCGACGCCGGCCCGCCAGACTTGCAGCGCGTCGCGGCGAAGTTCGGCGGCAGTGGGCATGGCGTAAGCGGCGAGTAGGGAACGGCGAGCTAGGGTGCCGCATCTTCGCCTTCATGCATCCATCGTTTCAGCAGCGGAACCAGGCAGAAACAGATCAGTGCGGCGACACCGGCGGCGATGGCGATGACGCCGTAGACGTTGCCGTAAGTATGAACGGTTTCGCAAGGGGGCGGAATCGCTGCGGCCTTTCCCTCGCCGCCAACCTGCGTGAACTGGGCGATCACGCCCGCAAGGAATTCGGCTAGTGCGGTCGTCAGGAACCACCCACCCATCACTGTGCTGACGAGATGGGCGGGCGACAACTTGGTAACCATCGAAAGTCCAACCGGCGACAGACACAGTTCGCCCGTCGTGTGCAGGAGATATGCCAATAGTAGCCACTCGACGCCGACCATGCCGCGGACGTTTGCCGTCCAGCGCCATACCAGAGCGCGACAAAACCGAGTCCCAACTGCAACAGTCCCAAAGCGAACTTGAAGGGAGTGCTCGGTTCGAGCCCGTGCGTGCCGAGGAACGTCCACAGCGCGGAGAAGGCGAGACCCAGGATGAGAATGTAGATCGGGTTGACCGCCTGGAATGCGCTGGCCGAAATCTCGTCGGATCGCCGTGCGACGGTCATTCCAACGTCGTCGGGGGTCACCTTCCAGTCAATCTTGAAAGCCAGGGTATTTTTGTTCTGCTCACGCAATTTGGTGAGCTTGTCGAGCGTGAAGAGTTGATCGCCGTTGTGAAAACCGAGTTGCTCCTGAGTTGGTTCCAGTTCAACCGTCTTTCCCACGTCCGAAGTGGTGATGGTTTTCGCATCTCTACCGCCAAACACGCGTTCAACGTTCCTGTCGGTGAAGTTGTTCATGGAACTGCCGGCCTGCTCGAAGAAGGCGAAGAACAACAGGCAGAAGATGAACAAGATGAGAACGACGCCTAAGCGATGCCGCGCGATCCTCTCCAGGCGAAACATTTCCACTATCAGATAGCCGTAAGCCACCAGCGCGGCAAGGGTCAGCACAAGGCCGGCGGGCGTGCCTACCTGTCTGAGCAGCACGGCGCCGACCTGAGTCGCCACGCTCCCGCTGTTCTCCAACCCTTTGATATAGCTCTTTTGCAGGAACGTATAAGGGCGGTTGCTCTCTCTCAGCGGGGCTCCTCCGGAGACGAGCAGCACGCAGAGAGGCGCGATGACGAGCACGCCGAGGTAGACAGCCCATTGCACGGGGAGAATGCCTCCCAGCCGTTTCTTCAGCCGGGCAGGATCCGGCGGACCGCCGGCGTCGGAGGGTATGCCGCCGCGGCCGATCGCCAGGATCGCAACCGTCGCCGAAACCAACAGCGCCGCCGCCACAAAGAGGTTGGCAAGCGTCGAGACCAGTTCGGTCGGATGAAACCAAAGCAGCCCGACGACCGCCGCCACCGCGCCGGCGCCGATGGAGATTTGCGCCATCCAGCCGGGCAGCACGAACACGGCCAACCCGATCAACATGCCGACGGTGGCCAAGCCGAATCCTTTCGCCCAGCCGAAGTTCTCGCCGACGTAGCCGCACACGAGAGGCGCAATGGCCGCGCCAAGGTTGATGCCCATGTAGAAGATGGTGAAGCCGCCGTCACGTTTGCCGGGAAAGTGATGATAGAGCGTTCCAACAATGCTGGAAATGTTCGGCTTAAAGAACCCGTTGCCGATGATGATGATCCCAAGGCCCGTATAGAAAATAAACGTGCTGGGGAACATCAGACAGAACGAGCCCGTCGCCATCAAGAACCCGCCGATGATGATTGCCCTCTTGGCGCCAAGCAGCCGGTCGGCCAACATTCCACCGAAGAACGGCATCATGTAGATCAAGGCCGTGTAGGCGCCGTAAATCGTGTAGGCGTCGTCGTCGCCGTAGCCGAGGAATCCCTTGACCAAATAGAGGACCAACAGGGCGCGCATGCCGTAGAAGGAGAATCGCTCCCACATCTCGGCAAAGAACAAGGTGTACAGGCCGGCGGGATGGCCGAAAACGGTGGCTTGGTTGGCAAGAGTTTGCGTGTCGCAGTTCGCTTGACTCATGGAATCTCGCCTGGTTCGCTACTTGATATCCTCGGCAAATGCCTTGGCGTTGAGCTCCTCGCCGGTGGCGTGGCGGGTCAACTGGTTCCAGTTTAACGTCAAACCTGGCGCGTACACGCGCTCGCGCATGAACTGGCCGGCCTGCTTATTGCCGACGTAGATCGCACCGATCGGATTCGTGCCCGGCATGATGGCATGGATCAGGGCATGATGCACTTGCGAGGCGAATAGCTCGCCCAGCATGTAGTTGTGGTAGTAGGCCGGGGCGCCGACGAAATGATACTTGGCGGCGAAATCGGGCTCGTTGCGGCCCGCCGGCCGCTTCACCTCCTGATACTTCTCGACCAAGTCCCACCACAGTTGGTTCAAGTCCTGGTTGGGATTTGCGTACAACTCGCGCTCGAAGCGGAACATGACCTGGCACCAACGGGCGAAGATCAGCAGGCGGTTGCGCTGTAGTTTGGCCGCCGCCGCCCGAAAACGCTGGGGATCGGGCGCCTTGGCCCCCATCGCTTGCAGCCAATCGACGTTCTGCGCGAATCGCTCGAACATCATCGCCACGCCTTCGGTGCAAAGCGGATGGGCTTCGGTTCGCAAGACGTAGGGCAGCGTGTGCGGCAGGTACTTGCTGTACGTGGCATGGCCCAGCTCGTGCAGCGTCGTGGCCAGCCACTCGCGGCCGGGGACGATGTTCACCAGGATGCGAACGTTATTGCCCGTGCGATCGATGTCGGTCTCGAAGGCGTGCGGGCACTTGCCCGGCTGCTCGTACAAGCTGCTCCGCTTCAGCACGTCGTCGATCGGCAGTCCGATGCCCGCGTAGAACTCGCGGCACACCTTCAAGGTGTCGAGCGGCTTATAGACCGACTCGGGCAGATCGCCGAGCACGGCGGGCACTTCGGCAAAATATGGATCGTGGTAGTGCCACGGCCGAAGCTGATCGACGCGGATGCCATAGCGCTTGGCCAGCGCGGCGTCGATCTCGGCCTTGGCCTCGTGATAGGGCCCGCGGGTCAGCGCGTCGAGTTGGTCGAACAGCTTGAGCACCTCCGCCTCGCTCTGCTCGTTCAGGTAGAGCTGCATGGCGTGGTAGTCCGAGAAGCCGAGCTTGCGGGCGGCCTCGTTCCGCAGGGCCACCACTGCCATGAGATCGGGCAGCACCGCTCGGCCAAGACTCATGCGGGCTTCCCAAGCGGCTTTCCGCTGGTTCGAATCGCGCGACTCGACCAGAATCCGCGAAATGTCGTTTTCCGTCAGTCGCTTGCCGCCGACCTCGTAACGGTAGACGTTGAAGTCACGCTCGACCGCATTCGACCTGGCCGAGATCTTCTTGAGCAGCTCGGAAGGAACCTGCCGCCCGAGGAATTCGAGGTAGAGGACGTCGATTTGCCGGGCCAAGAGCGGGTCGCGCACGCCGGCGTCCTTGATCGCCTTCAACTCGGCAAAACGCTTCGGATCGGCCAGGCAAAGGTCGAGTTTGTCTTCGGCGGCCTGCTTCTTCTGGAAGTCGGCGTCACGGCCGGTGACATTGGCGGTCCAGGAGAGCCGATTGGCTTCGATTTCCAGCGGGCGGACGGTCGCCTCGTAGTATGCCGCGAACTTCTTGGCCCGGGCGTCGGTCGCCTGATCCTTTTCAGGGGCGGCCGTTGTCTGAGGCGTCAAAACTCTGTGGCGACGCCGCAGCATCCCCCGGCCCCCTTCCAGGGCGGCCGCAGAGCCGGCCGCGAGCGTTCCCAACACGATAACAACCAGCACAAGCTTGGCATGCGTAATAAGCATGATACTTCCCCCGGAATTGGCGCGAACAAGCCACTTTATGCTACGGGAGACGCGGGGCTGCCGCAAGGGCGCGAAAGCGGCTTTCAACTCAGTAGGTCCCGCTTGCCGAGCGGGACTTCCGCTTCCACATCCAAGTCCCGCTCGGCAAGCGGGACCTACAACATTTCGGAGTCCGGGCGTTTCGGTGAGCGCTTCCCTGGAGGGTGCGGCTGGACAGCCGTTCCGTCGCGCCGAACTTGCCCACACCCCCCACATAGAGCTATAATTCCTCTGTTGTTGCCGCCTGAACATCTGGCGAACCCCCTTACGCCGCGCCGGCAAGAAGGTAGACTGTGAATGATGAGTTGCCAGCGCCGAGCGGCGTTTGCCACGTTTGCATTTGTGTCGCCGGCGGCAATCCGTTAGAATGAGGCGTTTATCTTACCCAAGGAGTCGATTCGGTGCAGATGAACATTTCGGTCCGGCACGGGCACGTCAGCGAAGCGACCCAGGCCTTAGTTCGGGAGAAGTTGGACAAACTGACCCGCCTCTATGATCGCATCAGCGCGATCGAACTCACGGTCGACATGGAGCACCGCGAAGCCCCCATGGTCGACCTGAAGGTATCGGCCAAGAAACACGACTTTGTCGCGACCGGCCAGGCCGAAAACCTGCTGGCCGCGGTCGAACTGGCGGTCGACCACATGGAGCAGCAACTGCGGAAACACAAAGAAAAGGTCCAGGACCGCCATCGTAGTGCCGGGCATCGGGAGGAACAAAAGGAGAAATAATGAGATTTGCCGACTTTATTTGCCACGACGCCATCCTCGCCAGGCTCAATGCCGTTGACAAGGAAGGCGCCATCCGTGAAATGGTCGAGTCGTTGTGCAAGGCGGGCAAGGTCGAAAAAGAGGAATTTGAAAGCATCGTCAAGGCGATCCTCAAGCGGGAGGAATTGGGCAGCACCGGCATCGGTCGCGGGGTCGCCGTCCCCCACACCAAGCACCCCAGCGTCGATCGGCTCGTCGGCTCGGTGGCCGTCAGCCCCCAGGGCGTCGATTTCGCCAGCCTCGACGGCGAGGTCGTCCACCTGTTCTTCCTGCTGATTTCGCCCCCCGACCGCCCCGGCGATCACCTGCGGGCGCTGGAGAACATCTCGCGGCAGCTTCGCGACGACACTTTCTGCAAATTCCTCAAACAGGCCAAGAACAAGGAGGACGTCCAAACCCTGTTGAACGAGGCCGACAATAACCAGTTCGGACCATAAGACTGCCATGTCGGAGTCGATTACTCGCAGCGTGGTGGTTACCGATCCGGCAGGGGTGCATCTGCGATCAGCGCTGGCGATTGTGCAAACGGTTCAACGCGGCAAGTCGAGAGTGACGATTGCCAAGGACCAGGAGCAGGTCGAGGCCGACGCCGTGTTGCAGATCACGGGGCTCCTGGCTTTGCCGGGTCAACGACTGATGGTGACGGCCGCCGGACCGGACGCCGCCGCCGTGCTCGATGCCCTCGAGCCGCTGTTTGCCGGCCAATTTGGCGACGAAGCCAAGAAATCCGAATAAGCGTCGATGCAAAAACTACAAGGGATTGCCGTTTCGCCGGGCGTGGCCATCGGCGAGGCGCTGGTGATGGACACGGAGGGATTCCGCATCCCTCGCCGGTTCGTGGCGCGCGACGCGGTGGTCGACGAGCTCGAGCGGCTCGACAAGGCGATCTCGGCCGCCGCCAGCGAAATCGCCCACCACCGCGAGACCGTCTCCGCCGAGTTGGGCGAGAAATACGGGGCCATCTTCGAGGCCCATCTGCAAATGCTCCAGGACTCGCGGCTCCGCAGCGAGCTGGAGGAGATGATTCGCCAGCGGCACTACTCGCCCGAGTACGCGGTCAGCCGCATCCTGCGACGCTACGCCCAGGTTTTCCAACGGCTCGAGACGTCGTACCTGGCCGAACGGGCCAACGACATCTTCGACATCGAGAAACGCCTGCTGCGGCACCTGCTCGGCCGCCGCCGCGAGGGGATTTCCAATCTCGCCTCGCCGGTGCTCGTGCTGGCCCACAATCTCACGCCCAGCGAAACGTCGAACCTCGACCGCCGCTTCGTTCGCGGGTTCGTCACCGAGATCGGCGGGCCGGGCAGCCACACGGCGATCGTGGCCGAGGCCCTGGAAATCCCGGCCGTCGTCGGCACCGGGCCCTTCTCTGACCGAAGTCTCCGGCGGCGAGTTGGCCATCATCGACGGCGACAAGGGACTGGTGATTCTCCAGCCCGACGAAGAGACGCTGGCCAGTTACCGCCACGAGGCCGAAGAGCTTCGCATCCAGGCGAGCAAGCTGGAGCCGCTCCGCGATTTGCCCGCCCAAACCGTCGACGGCCTCCGCATCGAGTTGCTGGGCAACATCGAGTTTCCCTACGAGGTCGATCACTGCGTCGATCGTGGGGCCGACGGCGTCGGGCTGTACCGCACCGAGTTCCTCTACCTCGGCGCCGAGATCGAGCCGACCGAGGAGGTTCATTTTCAGGCGTATTCGCGGGTCGTCCAGGCGATGGGGCAGAAGCCGGTGGTGATTCGCACCTTCGACCTTGGGGCCGACAAGATGCCGAAGATGGCCCGGCCCGACGACGAGCGGAACCCCTGCCTGGGGCTGCGCAGCATCCGCCTGGCACTCCGCAACCTGCCGCTGTTCCGCACGCAATTGCGGGCGGCGCTGCGGGCCACGGCGCTGGGCAACATCCAGATCATGTTTCCGCTGGTGTCGACGCTCCTGGAACTGCGACAGGCGAAAATGGTGCTTGCCGACGTGATGGAAGACCTGCAGGAGCACAACATTCCGTTCAACCGCAACGTGCCGGTGGGGATGATGGTCGAAACGCCCGCCGCGGCGATGATGATCGACCGCTTCGTCGAGGAGGTCGATTTCCTCAGCATCGGCACGAACGACCTGGTGCAGTACACGCTGGCCGTCGACCGCAGCAACAAGGACGTCGTCGGCTTGTACAATCCGGCCGATCCGGCCGTGTTGAAGTTGATCGCCATGTCGATCGAGGCCGCCGACCGCAAGAGCGTGCCGATCAGCATGTGCGGGCAGATGAGCGGCAGCCCGTTGTATACGATGCTGTTGCTGGGAATGGGCTTGCGCCGCTTCAGCGTGAGTCCCAGTTCCATTCCCGAGGTGAAGAATCTTTGCCGCAGCGTGTCGTTGGCCGAATGCCAGGCCGTCGCCGCGCGGGTGAAGATGCTGGAAAACGCCCGGGACGTGAGAAGCTATCTGAAGGAAGAAGTGAAGAAATACGTACGAGAGATTGTCGAGTGATAGCGGGAGTAGGTTATGCTTCGGCACAACGTGCCGCTGGTTCCTACGCAGAGCGTGGGAAGCAGAACCCGAGTACACGAGAAAACAGATTTTTTGGTTTCCCGCCGACAACGGCAGTGGCGGGAGAAGTCGGACTGATGGTTCGATTACGAGTACGCGTTCGTTTTTCCAAGCAGGGAGACCTGCGGCTGATCGGGCACCGCGACCTGATGCGGTGCTTCGAGCGATTGTTCCGCCGAGCCGGGCTGGCGCTGAGTTTCAGCGAGGGGTTCCATCCGAAACCGCGGATGACCTTCCCTCTGGCCCTGGCGGTGGGAATCGAGGGCGACGACGAGGTGATGGAATTGGAGTTGGCCGAAACGACCACCGCCGAGGAATTGCTGCGGCGATTGGCGCCGCAAGCCCCGCCAGGGCTCGCATTCCGCGCGGTGGAGGTGCTGCCCGCGGGGAGCAAGAAAGCCAGTGTCCACAGCGTCGCCTACGAAGCCCCCATTCCCGCGCCCGAGCGGGCCGGTCTGGGCCAACGGATCGAGCATCTTCTGGCCGCATCGTCGTGGCCGATCGAGCGGGCCCGCGGGCGCGCGCCGATCGACCTGCGTCCGCTCCTGTCGGAGTTGACGTTCGACGGGGGTGTGTTGAAGATGCGGCTCCGCGTGGACAGCCGCGGCAGCGTCGGCCCTCGCGAGGTGGTGGCAGCTTTGGGTTTAAGCGGCATCGAGCGGCAAGGATCGCATCTGCGCCGCACCGCCGTGGAGATCCGCGCATGAATCGCCTCCTAAGCCATCCTCGCCGTGGGTCACGCCCGAAACGAATGCAGGAGAACTGCGAAGTCATGGTTGTCGAGAAGGGGACGGAGGAGATTGCCGGGAAACATGTCTTGGTATTGTCGCATATCCCGGCGGCAATCTCCTCCGTCCCCCTCGGTCGCCACGGCCCGCGCCTCCAGCGAATGCGTCCTGGTCGGTATTGCCGAACAAGAAAGCAACCAGATGAAACAGGAAATGTTGATCAACGTCGCGCAGCCGGAAGAATGCCGGATTGCCATCGTTGAAGACGGAGCCCTCGAAGAACTGTATGTAGAAAGGGCTGGACAAGACAATTACGTCGGAAACATCTACAAAGGCGTCGTCGTCAACCTGGAGCCGAGCATCCAGGCGGCGTTTATCGATTTCGGCGTGGGGCGCAACGGCTTTTTGCACGTCAGCGACCTCGAGTCGCAATACTTCCGCCAGGGCGGTTTCGATCCGGCGAAATCGCTTGGCCCCTCCGGCCCGCGCCGCCCGCCGCAACGCACGGGCGACTCGGACGTCGGCGACGAGTTCGAGGAAGGCCGCGACGGCGGGCCCGATCGGCCGAAGAATTATCGCTTCGGCGGCCGGCCGCGTTTCAAGCCGCCCATCCAGGAAATCCTCCGCCGCGGCGACGAAGTGCTCGTGCAGGTGATTAAGGAGGGCATCGGCACCAAGGGGCCGACGCTCTCGACCTATATCAGCATCCCCGGCCGCTATCTCGTGCTCATGCCCGCGCTCGGCCGCGTCGGAGTGTCGCGGAAGATCGAGGACGAGACGGTCCGCCGCCGCCTCCGCGACGTGATGTTGGAGCTGAACCCGCCGAAGGGCGTCGGCTTCATCGTCCGCACCGCAGGCGCCGACCGCACCAAGCGCGAGCTTTCCCGCGACATGGCCTACCTGCTCCGCCTCTGGAAGGTGATCGCGCGGCGAATCAAGAAGCTGCCCGCCCCCGCCGGCATCTACGAAGAGAGCGACATGATCATCCGCACGATCCGCGACATCGTCACCGGCGACGTCGATGCGATCTACATCGACGAGCCGGCGGCTCACGATCGGGCCAAGGAATTCCTGCAACTGGTGATGCCCCGCTACGTTCACCGCCTGCAAATGTTCGAGGGCAAGGAGCCGTTGTTCCGCAAGTACAACCTCGACGAGGAGATCGCCAAGATCCACCGCCGCCGCGTGCCGTTGCGGTCGGGCGGATCGATCGTGATCGACCAGACCGAGGCCCTGGTGGCCATCGACGTCAACAGCGGCAGCTTCCGCGCCGAAGGCGACGCCGAGGAGAGCGCGTATCAGATGAACATGCACGCGGCCAAGGAGATCGCCCGGCAAATCCGGCTGCGCGATCTCGGCGGCGTGATCGTCAACGACTTCATCGACATGCGGAAGGAGAAGCACCGTCACGGCATCGAGCGGGCGTTGCGCGATTGCCATGAAGCGCGACCGCGCCCGCACGAAAATCCTCCGCACCAGCCCCTTCGGCCTGATCGAGATGACCCGCCAGCGCATCCGCACCAACCCCAAGCGCAGCGCCTACATGGAATGCCCAAGCTGCGGCGGCTCGGCGGTGGTGAAGACGCCGGAGAGCATGGCGATCGACGTCGTCCGTTTGCTGATCCTCGCCAGCCAGCGCGAGCCGGTCGTCAAGGTGACGCTGCGCGTCTCGGACGAGGTGGCCGATTTCCTCAACAACCGCAAGCGGCACGAACTAGCGCGGCTCGAAGAGGAGGGCGAGATGGCGATCCAAGTCATCGGCGTCGAAGGCGCCGCCCCCGAACATCTGGTCATCGAATGCCGCGATGCGGAGAATCGGGAAGTGAAGTTTCCATAGGATTGCTCTGACGGAGTGGTCATTGAGATGGGCGAGCACCGTAGAAGCGGCGTCCCGCCGCTTGATCGTACCGGACAATCGCACATTGGCGGCCTGCCGCCTGCCAAGGGTGGGGGCAATGTGGCGGAACGTCGCATTTGCAACACGCCGACTGAATTCGGGTATTTCCGGCCTGGGGAGGCCGTCGGCAATTTGGCAGGCAACCTGCCGCACTGGCGACAAGAAGGCGTGACGTACTTTGTCACGTTTCGTCTTGCGGACTCACTGCCGCAAGCCAAGTTGCAGGAATGGCAACGAGATCGCAACGCATGGTTGGCTGGTCATCCCAAGCCTTGGGATGACGATGTAACTAGGCAGTACCACACGCGATTCACGGCGAGAATCGAAAGGTGGCTGGATGCCGGGTACGGATCGTGCGTCTTGGCTGATCGCAGAGTCCGTTCTGTCGTGACGGATGCGTTGCTGCTTTTCCACGCCGCGCGCTACGCGCTGGATGCGTGGGTTGTCATGCCCAATCACGTGCATGTCGTAGTCACGCCCTTGTTGGACTACGGCCTATCGGCGATCCTGCACACATGGAAGTCGTTCACCTCGCACGCCGTCGGCAAGCGTCTTCCCAACTGGCGAGGCGCGTTTTGGCAAAAAGAATACTTCGATCACATTGTCCGCGGTCCTGACCACCTCGAACGCTTTCGCGTCTACATAAGCAACAATCCTTCCGAGTTGGCTGCGACCGACTATTCACTTTGGTGTGGCGACAAGAGGGGAAAAAAGGGATTGTCGAGGCCGTATTCGTAGACACGGCGTCTCGCCGCGTTCGCTGGGTGCTTTTGCCGCCGCAGCGCCGTCAGAAAGCGGCGGGACGCCGCTTCTACGATTGCCGCGACTTGAGCAGTGTCGTGACCGTGCTGGTAACCGTTGGGACTCACGAATGCAAAGGCCACGCGAGAGACTCCAGTTCTCGTTGAGGCACATCCTCCTGGTAATTGCGCTGGTGGCGGTATTTCTGGGCTTCGGCAAATGGTGCTGCGTCAGGTACGTCGATCGTATCCACGTGGTGACGAAGAGTTGGGAGCTTCAGGCTCTTGCCGGGCAGCGGGTTTCGCTGTGCGGCAGGTTCCACTGTGTCGGGAGCAGCTCTCCTTTCCACGTCTTGTGGTTCGGAGATGAGCAAGTCCCCGTCGCAATGGCGAGCAAGCAGGCTGGCGGTTGGCCGCTACGTGATATTTCCGACGGCACGCCGATCGTCGTGGTCCGGAAGGCTCGCGGTCGTGCCCAATGGCGTGGCGTTCCCGATCGTGAGGCGCGGCGTTCGTAAGGGGAACGTTGTGTATCCTGGCGGGAATCTCCAAGAGTCCGTGTCGGCCATCTACTCGCTTACCATCGAAGAAGTACGCGAAGTCTCAGAATGAGGCGAGTGTAGGGCGACAGATGGTGGAAGAAGGTTAAACTGCAAGGGAGAAATCATGGCAGCCTATATTGTTTTCACGCGTGAATCGACGAAGGATGCGGCCGAACTTGCGACGTATTCTGGACAGGTCGGTGGCACCTTGGCTGGACATCCGGTTTCGGTGCTGGCGGCGTACGGCCGGCAGGAGGTGCTTGAAGGGCCGGAAGTCGAGGGCGTGGTCATCCTGAAGTTTCCCTCCTTTGCCGAGGCGAAGGCCTGGTACGATAGCCCCGCCTACCGCAAAGTCCGCGAGCACCGCTTCCGCGGCGCGGACTATCGGGCGGTGATTGTCGAGGGTGCGTGACCACCCATCCGGTCGAGTTTTCTTGCCAACGGCGAGGGGGGCGAACGGGGCCATTTCGCCTTTTCAGGGCGATTTGCCGTGGCGGTTCCCGCTTTCCCAGGCATCGGCGGACACAAATCGAATTTGGCAGTTGAGGCAACACTGAGCGTCTCGCAAACAATCGCAATCGGTTCGTGCCCCCCGAAGATCCCTGTCGTAGCTGCCAACAGCAACATCGCCGCAGGCTGCGTCCGCCATCCTTACTCTGCTGCACGCTCCCAGTGAAAACTGATTCCAAAGTGTTGGCCGGCGTTCGTAACGACACGCTCGCCTACACGGGGATTGCCTGTGTTGTCGTGGAAAATGGCGACTAGCTTCTTCTTCCCGCTCTGGTTCACTCCGTGCGCCTTGAAGCGGTACGTCCCAGGACCTACCGTCCAATGCTCTTGGTGGTCTGATCCCCATACAGGGACGTTCCTCTGCTGCCAGGGGCCGCCGTTTTTCGAAATGAGAACGACGACGGTGTAGGCAGTAGGACAATTCCATCCGCAGACCATGTACGCGTCCTTGCCTTGCGTCGCCGCAGCACAAGTCCTTTGTGCGGTCGCGACGAAGGCGGTGAAAATCGCAATCGCCACGACGACTCGAGAAGCGATGGTAAGGGCCGTTTTCATCGATCGAAATCCTCCGCCGAACCGGGGTGGTTGTGGGGCCGCCGGCAACCAGGTTCGGAGGTGGTTGCGGCGGGCGCTCGCCCTGCGTCGGCTCATCCGCCTTGATCCCGCCGGGGACCAAGGCCCTTGGAGACCGAACGCGATGCACATCAAGCGCGAGCACGACGTCGAGCACCTCGGCGAGGACCGAAGATCGCAACGAAGTGCTCCGGCGTACCCGTCAGTGATTGCCCGTCATGCTGCCTATGTTCTCGCAGGATGCGGCAAGAAGTTGCTCACATTTTGCGGCTGCGAGGGGCGTGGACGACGAGACTTCAGCATCAAAATCGGATAGACCCGAAATCTCGAAAGGGCGAAACCACGAAACACGAGCAAATGCGAGCGACGAATCCTCGTCAACGTTCACTCGGCCGTTGATCGCGCTTCATGTCTTTGAAGTACCGCGTTTTCGCGGTACTTCTTTGGGAAGAGAGCGATTTCAGCCAACAACGCTGCTACGGCGTCCCGAAACGACCGTATTGCGCCGCGGGATGTTCGGCTTGTGGGCGATTGCCGCTGCCCGGTCGATCAGCCCGGGCTGGCTGCGTTGCACACGGGGCTGAAGCTGGCGATCAAGTCCCTCTCCTTTTCACGACGGGACTCGACCGACACGTCGGACAGCACACAGATGCAATTCGCGCCGTACTTCACGAAATCGGGCGCCTTGCCGTGCCCGTCGAACGGATGCGAGAAGTCCTTGGTGCGGCCGACGTACAGCACCTTGTGCCGGTGCCGGCCGTCGGCGCGATTCGTGCGCTGTGTAATCAGGTACACGCCGGCGATGTTTCGCAGGCGCGTGCCGAAGGGGAACACCCTGAATCGGTATCGCTTGTCGGACGTACTGGTTAACGTCACTTTGCCTAGAGAGGCCATTTGCTGCTCCTTTGCAGATTGGAACCACACACTTATCGTACTTTGCAAGAGCCGAAGCGGCAGCCGTGCCGGTTGCCGGGGCTCGTGATGTCAGACCTCGACGGCGGCGGGGGGATCGCCCGGGCGAGACTCGGCGGCGTCCAACGGCTGCTTGCGCTTCTGGCGACGTTCTCGCTTGGCTTGTGCCTTCTGTCGTTTCAGCGTTTCTCTCGCTTTCTTCGCGTACGTGTTGCCGTCTTTTGCCATGAATTGTTCCTTTTCGGTGACTGATGCGAAGATGCCGCACGCCTTGACTGCGCCACGCCACAGCCCTGCGGATGGCGGTTATGCCGCGAACAGCCGCCTTCCCCCACTGCGGGCTTAGGATGAACGACGGAACAACGGCCCCGCGAACAAAGCAAGCAGATCAGCCGCGATCCAAGAGATTTCCGCGGCAGGTCGCCAGCAGCGACTCGAAGCGAAGACGGTTGGAGGGAAGCTGAAGGGTTTGCGGCCCCTCCGCTACGTAACCAAGCTTTATTGTGCTTTAGTATACCACAATTGCCCACCGGAAGGCAAGGCGGGTCGAGGGGACACGCTGGACGCTCGGATGAATCGACAGAACGGGGGTAAGAGGTCTCTTCAACGAAGGACAACGAGGTCGAGTACAGACGAGAGCCAGAAACCGTCGGGGGTTTCGGTTGCGCTGCCGACAGCAGATGAAACGTGGCCGCCGCGAACGCCGGAATTCGCGCTCGCGGCGATTACGACTGGCTCGGGCCAGTCGCCATCCCGGAGTTCAGCCGCGGCGCCCTGCGGCTGGCTGAGCTACACTTGTGTCGAGGACGTACAGAGGGGTCAGGACAGCTTTCAAACCTCAGGAACCGATGGAACGCCAAGGCAACTCCGCTCCCCTTCTTCTTTGGCACAGAGGCATTACTTCCAAAGAGAGAGCCAAGCCGTGAATCGTCTCTTGATATGCGTTGGGATGACGGCGGGGGGATACATCGGCTGGTGGGCCGGCGATGCCATCGGTCTTGGATTGATGGGCGCATTCCTGGTCAGCACGATTGGCAGCATGGCGGGAGTCTACGTGGCATGGAAAGTGCTCACGAACTATTTCGAGTGAGAAGGAGCCGCGAGTCTCTTTCTCAATCGCAGGGCGAGGATAACCTCGCGTTTGAACGAATCGAGATTGTCAATGGCCCTGGCGCGATACGCCTGGTTTGGGGCTTGGATCCGGGCCTGGACGGATCGAATGCCTTTCTGGCCAAGCTTCTGCAACTCCGGCCCGGCCCGAGCGAGGTGGTCCCTCGCCAAGGCCATTTGCTTTACTTCCGCTCTCGTCCGTGCTACGCTGGATAGTTTGATAATGCCTGAATGCGCCCTACGCTATCACACGTGCATAGGATGTCTTCGGAAAACCTGGCTGCCGCTGACGACTGCATCCGCATCCGCGGGGCGCGGATGCACAACCTTCAGAATATCGACCTCGATCTGCCGCGCGACCGCTTCGTGGTGATTACCGGGCCGAGCGGATCGGGCAAAAGCTCGCTGGCCTTCGACACCCTCTACGCCGAGGGCCAACGGCAGTACATCGAAAGTCTCTCGACCTACGCCCGGCAGTTTCTCCATCAACTCGAACGCCCCGACGTCGATCTGATCGAGGGCCTGCAACCGACGATCTCGATCGACCAGCGGGCAGGCAGCCACAATCCGCGCAGCACCGTGGCCACCGTCACGGAAATCTACGACTACCTGCGGCTGCTGTTCGCCCGGCTCGGCGAGCCGCGATGCTACCAAGTGCGGCGAACCGATCCGCCAGCAAACGCCCGAGCAAATCCTCGACGCCCTGATGGAACTCGACTGCCGGCACGCGGGTGATGATCCTCGCGCCGCTGGTTCGCGGGCGAAAGGGGGAACACAAGGACGTCTTCGAGACGATCCGCAAGGCCGGGTTCCTCCGCGCCCGCGTCGACGGCCAGGTGATCGACGTCGGCGATCCGCCGCGAGCTGACGGCCCAGAAGAAGCACGACATCGAAGCGGTGATCGACCGCGTCGTGGTCCGCGAGGGCGTGCGCGATCGAATCGCCGAGTCGATCAATCTGGCGGTTCGGCACGGCGACGGCTTGGTGCTGGCCGCTCATGAAGAGAAGACCGCCGACGGGCCGGTGTGGCGCGATCGGCTCTTCAGCACGCAGTATGCCTGCCCCAACTGCAAGATCAGCTACGAGGAGTTGGAGCCGCGGACCTTCAGCTTCAACAGTCCCTACGGAGCATGTCCGGCATGCGAAGGGCTCGGGTCGCGGACGGCGTTCGATCCCGAATTGGTCTTGCCCGATGCCGCGCTTTCGCTGTCTGCCGGGGCCGTCGCGCCGTGGAGAGGCGAAACGCCCGCCGCCATGCAAAAACGCCAGAACCAGCTTCGCCCCTTTCTGGCCAAAGCAGGCATCCGCTGGAACACGCCGTTGGATGCGCTTTCGCCGAAGCTCCGCGAGCAACTCCTGCACGGCACCGGCAAGCGGTTTCCCGGCGTGTTGGGCATGTTGGAAAAGGAGTACGCCACCACCGCCAGCGAGCCGCGGCGGCAGAAGCTCGAAGCCTTCCGCGGCGCAGTTGATCTGCAAGGAGTGCGGCGGCTCGCGGCTTCGGCCCGAGGCCCGTTCCGTGCGCATCGCCGGCCGGGCGATTCACGAAGTCACCGCCTTGACGGTCGTAGCCGCGCGGCAATTCTTCCAAGGGCTGGGGCGAGGGCTGGGCACTTCAGGGCCTGGTTCCGAAGAAGAAGAGGGGGAGAGGGAGAGAAGGGGAGACCACGAGATTCCAGTGCATAGTTCTTCTCCTCGTCTCCCCCTCTCCTCGTCTCCCCTTCCCTCCTTTCCTGCCTCATCAGCAGCCGATCGCCCAGCCGATCGTGGCCGAGATCGCCTCGCGGCTCGATTTCATGGATCGCGTCGGCCTCGGTTATCTGACGCTCGATCGGCCCGCCGGCACGCTAAGCGGCGGCGAGTTGCAGCGGGTGCGGCTGGCCGCCGGGCTCGGCTCGGGATTGGTCGGCGTCTGCTACGTGCTCGACGAGCCGTCGATCGGCCTGCACCCGCGCGACAATCAGCGGCTGATCGACACGCTCGGCGAACTGCAATCGCGCGGCAACACCGTGTGTCGTGGTCGAGCATGACGAGACGATCATGCGACGGGCCGATCGCATCGTCGATCTTGGCCCCGGCGCCGGCCGTCACGGCGGGCGCGTCGTGGCCCAAGGCACGCCCGAGCAGAGGTCGCCGCCAACTCGGAATCGCTCACCGGCCGCTATCTGGCGGGCGTCGAGCGGATTCCCGTTCCGCGCCGCCGCCGCCGCGTGGCCAAGACCCGCGCCATCACGATCGAAGGCGTCACGACCAACAACCTCAAGGGCATTACCGTCCAGTTCCCGCTCTCGGCGATGGTGTGCGTGACCGGCGTGAGCGGATCGGGCAAAAGCTCGCTGTTGGACGAAACGCTCGCCCGCGCGCTTGGTTCGCCGCTTGGGCGGCATCGCTCCCAAGCCGGGCCCATACACGAGCCTCCGCGGCGCCAGCCAGATCGACAAGGTCGTGCAGATCGACCAGTCGCCCATCGGACGCACGCCGCGGAGCAATCCGGCCACGTTCACCGGGGTGTTCGACGAGATTCGCAAGGTATTCGCCAACACCCGCGACGCCCGGCAGCGCGGCTACAAGGCCGGCCGGTTCAGTTTCAACGTCAAGGGCGGCCGCTGCGAAGAATGCCAGGGCCAAGGGCAGCGGCGGATCGAGATGAACTTCCTGCCCGACCTCTACGTCCCCTGCCCGGTGTGCGAAGGAAAGCGATTCAACCGCCAGACGCTCGAAATCCGCTACCGCGACCGCTCGATCGCCGACGTGCTCGACATGCAGGTCGAAGAGGCCGCCGAGTTCTTCGAGAACTTCCCGCAGCATCACCCGGCTCGTCCGCAGCTTGCTGGAAGTGGGCCTCGGCTACATGACGCTCGGCCAGTCGTCCACCACGCTCTCCGGCGGCGAGGCCCAGCGCATCAAGCTCGCCGCCGAGCTAAGCCGCGTCGATACCGGCAAAACCGTCTACATTCTCGACGAGCCCACCACCGGCCTGCATTTCGACGACGTGCGAAAGCTGCTGGCCGTGCTCGGCCGGCTGGTCGATCTCGGCAATACGGTGCTGGTGATCGAGCACAATCTCGACGTACTGAAGACCGCCGATTGGATCATCGACCTCGGCCCCGAAGGCGGCGAAGCCGGCGGGCAAGTCATCGCCGTCGGCACGCCGGAAGAGATCGCGGCCATCGAGACGAACGATACCGGGCGATTCCTCCGCCCCCACCTAACTTGACGGTTCGTCACCATCTCCTATAATAGGTTTGTCATGATCACCGAACACCTTATGACTGCCGCGGAGTTGTTGCAGACGCCCGGGTTAGGGCGATGCGAACTGATCTACGGAGAATTGATCCCAATGACGCCCGCCGGATTTGAGCACGGTCGGATTGCTGCTGAGATCGGTTGGGCTTTGAAGGAGTACGTCAAGCGTCAACCGCTCGGCACTGTGACCGGGGCAGAGACCGGCTTTCAGATAAGCCGCAATCCCGATACCGTTCGCGCCTCCTGACGCGGCATTTATTCGTGCCGACCGTGTTCCCTCGACCCCGTTGCGTGGTTTCTTTCCCGAAGCGCCGGACCTGGCGGTCGAAATCCTTTCGCCCAGCGATCGCGCCAGCGAAGTGGCGGCAAAGGTCCACGACTGGCTGGCCGCCGGCTGTCGCTTGGTTTGGGTCATCGATCCCGAAAACGTGACTGTGACCGTACATCGCGATCGCAACCGAATCACGATTCTCAGTTCCTCCGACGTACTCACCGGCGACGACGTTCTTCCCGGCTTCAGCGTGCCGGTCAGATCACTGTTTTGATTACGTCGGCGATGGCTCCGGGTCGGTTTTGGGAACCTCGCTGACCAGCAACTCCGGATGCTTTTCCTGCGACCGAATCAGTCGCTCCACGAGTTTGTCGAAGCTGCAGCCACACTCTTCCCATATCTTCCTCCTGGCGGCATACACTTCCTCAACGATTTCGTCTACCATATCTCATCCTTCCGATTCAAGAGTTCGTCGGGGGTGCAGATGGTTGGAATGAAAAGCCCCCTCGTTTTGCCCAGGTGTTCCAACGCGTGTCGCACCTGTCCGTTGGCGAGGTGCTTCAGATTCCAAGTCAAGAGATAGTCCACATTGAAGTGAGATGCAACGGCAAGATGGACGGCGTCGGGAGCGGCCCCCTGCGGCAGATGCAGATAATCGAACAGGTAGTCGGCCAACTTCGCTACCGGCGGCTCGACGAGGAGCCGCGCCAAGTCCGCCACAAGTGCGAGCCGGCGTCGAGCGTTTTCCGGATTGCCGTCGGCGATTTCTTCCTCAACGAGTGAAGAAATGTAGAGTCGGTAATCATGACGGCGCTCTTCCCACCACTGCCTCGTGGCAAGCTGGTGCCCGGCGGTGAGAAGAGTCGGCGAGATCTCGCCGACAATGAAACTTGGAATCGTTGTTTCGATGTACAGCGACGGTTTCATGTCGAGCACCTCAAGTCAATTGTACTTCGTCGTGTCCAGCCGAAGCAGCAATCCCACTCTGGCGAGGCACCCATCATGATAACCGGTCCGTTATGCTGCGGCAATTCCCGGCGGGGGGTCGACAATCACGCAAGAATTTGCTTTCCTTCCCTCCGTTTATGACGTAGAATGAAAATAGCTTGGAGGGGGCTGGAAAGGTTTGAGGCCGGCCCGAGTGGCGGGGGTGCTAGTCTTGCGAAATCCGGCCGATTCTTCTGCAAATTCAAGCGGAAAAGTGTCGATAGACTGGGTACACAAATCAAGCGTGTATCGAACTTCCTGCCTGGTATTCCGACGGAGGTGCCAACCCATAATAGCGTGAGCCGAGGTCTACTTCACGGCTAGTGCAGAAGCACGCCTGACCTTCGCTCGTCTCGCAGCGACGCATCCAGTCGCAATCGGCGGGGAGTTTGAATCACGGCCGCCGCGCTCTTCCAACCGAAGGACGCGGCGGCCCCTTTTTGCGCCGCGATGCAGCCGGGGAAAGCGGCGGAATAGGTGACGAATGGAGGATGAGGGATGAAGGATCAGGGATGAGAGGACATCTCGCAACTGGCTCGGTGGCGATCAGGTGCAGCACCATCTGCGTGGCGCAGCTACGACGGCGACAGATGGCAGAGCGACGAGGTAACCGTTCACTGGGCGGCAAGGGGACGGAGGAGGTTTTCGGAGAAATATCTTCTCCTGCGGCGGATACTGTCGCCGAAAACCTCCTCCGTCCCCCTCTGTTTCCGGCCTGTGAACGCTTACAGCGACGAGTGATGGGCTCTCCCGTCCCTCATCCCTCATCCTTCATCGCTTTGCCCCGTTCCTTACTTCGCCACCGTGTCGTGGATCCACTGCACCTGCGGCCTTCCACCGCCGGGTGATGGAGTGCCTATCACCCTTTCGGCCATGTAACGCTGACGCTCCTTCGTCCCCTTTGGCGGTCGGAAGTTGTCCCCTTTCTGTAGAATCGGCCGCATTTCGCTGATGCCGCCGAACTCGCGTTTGCCGGCCGATTGACACGGGAACCAGCGCCCCTTCCCCTTGTCGTCCACCAGGTAAAACTCGGCGTAGCAGTGGCCCGGCACCCACACGGTTCTGGCGGGAATGCCGGCCGCGCGGCAGATGGCGATGAACAGCGAGGTCAACTCCTCGCAGTCGCCGGTGCCGTCCTTCAGCGCCGCCAACGCTCCCTTGATGGGGCCATTCGTATACTTCACCTTCTTGCGGACCCAATCGTAGATCGCCTCGACGTGGTCCCACGCCTTCTTATTGTCCACCCCGATCTCCTTGGCCAAGGCGCGGATCTTCGGATCGCGGCTCTCGATCAGCGGGCTGGGCGTCAGGTAAAGACGAATCTGCCGCGTCAGTTTCGCCGGCTCGGGGATCGAATAGATGTCGGTCTTTTCCGGCGGCAGGATCGTGCTGCGGCGGATTTCGACCGTGACGATCGCCCTCGCCTCGTCGCCCGACGCGAGGTGTCCTACCCGCACCGTCATGATTCTCGCGCCGCCGCCGACCATTTCGTAATTGATTCGGGCCCCGCCGGTCTTCTCTTCGTTGACGGTGTTGACCTCCTGTTCCGGCCAATCGGTGGGGACGGGGGCGTAGCCGACGATGCCGCGGCAAGCCCCCCCCGACGCCTTGATGATCATGCCCGCCCGCCAGCGCGTGACCTGCGTCTGTCCGGTCTTCATTCCGTTCGATTCGCTCCCCCCCTCCTTGAACTGGGCCCAAACCGAAGTCGCCAAGCCGAGCCAACATAGCGCCGCCACAAGAAAAATGCGAATTCGCATCGCTCCACCTCATTACAATCGAAGCCGATTCAGTACAATCTATTGTAAGTCAGCCGGAGTGCCATTGACACAAGAAAGCGCGGCCCCCGCGCAGGGTGATGTCGCGTGTCCTTCGAGCGGTTGCTGTAGGTCCGGCTGATCGGCCGCCAGCCGAAACCGCTTGCCGGACACAGGCGCACGGCGCTGCGAACCCCCCTCAAATCGGTCGAAAGCAGGGCAAGACATGGGAACCTTCGCTCCGATCCATTGGCTGATCCTCGGCGTGATGTGCTTGGGATCGCTCGCCGTGATGGCCGCGGTGGCGATTGTGATCATCATGGCAAACAAGTCGGCAAGACGCCCGCGCGGGCCGAACCTCGTCGCCTGCCCCGACTGCGGCCAGGTGGTCTCGCGGCTGGCAAAGGCGTGTCCGCATTGCGGCCGACCGCTTCAATCGTAACCGTTGTCCACGTCGTCAGGAGACTTCGATATGTCGGAATCACATCCCAATCGCCAGCAAATCCTGGAAATGATGAACGGCTTTCGCCCCGCCTGCGTGATCGGGGCGGCCGCCGAACTGGACGTGTGGACCAGCCTGGGCGGTCAATCGCTCTCGGCCGAGCAACTCGCCGAGAAACTCCATGCCGATCTGCGGGCGACGACCAACCTGCTCGACGCCCTCGCCGCACTGGGGCTCCTGGAGAAACGGGATGCCCGCTATAGTGTGCCGTCGGACCTGCGCGGTTGGCTGGTCGAAGAAAGCCCCGAGGCGATCCTGCCGATGCTGCGCCATGCGATGGCCATCCTCCGCACTTGGTCGCAGTTGGCCTGGGTCGCCAAGTCGGGTATGCCGGCGCCGCGGGTTCCCAGCATACGTGGACCGGAGGCTGACCGCGCGAGCTTTATCGCCGCCATGCACGTCGTTTCCGGCCCGACGGCCGACGAATTGGTGCAACAACTGGGGCCGCCGAAATTCCACCACCTGCTCGACGTGGGTGGGGCATCCGGCACGTGGACGCTGGCGTTTCTCCGCGCAGTGCCCGCCGCCACCGCCACGATTTTCGATTTACCCGACGCCATCGAGCAAGCCCGGCGTCGTTTGGCCGGCACGGAGTTCGCCGATCGCGTCACTCTGGCGGCCGGTGACTTCTACGCGGATGATCTGCCCGCGGGCGCCGACTTCGCCTGGGTGAGCGCGATCTGTCACCAGCACTCGCGCCGGCACAACCGGGAACTGTTCGCCAAGGTGTTTTGCGCGCTGCGCCCGGCGGGCGAATCGCCCTACGCGACGTGGTGATGGAGCCCGACCGCACCACTCCGCGCGAGGGCGCGCTGTTCGCCGTCAATATGTTGGTCAACACCGACAGCGGCGGCACGTTCACCTTCGACGAGTATGCCGAAGACCTTCGATCCGCCGGCTTCAAAAACCCGCGGTTACAGGTGAAGCATGAGGTGATGAACTCGGTGGTCGTGGCCGAAAAGCCGTAAGAGCCACTGTCAAAACGCGGGGAAGGGGACGGAGGACTTTTTCGGAGAAATCTCTTCCCTTGCGGCGAATGCCGCCGCCGAAAACCTCCTCCGTCCCCCTCTGTTTCCCGCCCGTGAACGGTTGCAAGCCGCCGTCAATACGTCGCCGACCCAGCCGTTAATGATACCAAGGCAGCGGAAACGTCAGCGGGCGAAGCCACGCGAGGATCAAGTAACCGAGGATCAGTCCAAGCAACGCCGCCAGCACGTGACCGACCAAATTGACCAGCCAACGCGGAACAGGTAGCTCCGGCAGCGACTCGGAATCCGTCTCTCTGTCCGCAGAAACCGGCACGGGCGTGTCGACGGACCGCGGCGGCGACGCGGGCGTCGTCGGTTCATCTTCGTGCAACCGTTCCGAAATTTCTTCGCTCATCGATATGACGGATCGCTACGTGTCAGACGGGCTGACGGTCCCCCCGTCCCCACCCACGTTGCATGGCTGGCCCCTGTTGCAGTCTAACCCTAACGTGCAAAACTCTCAAGCCATATCCGCCGAGCAATGTCACGGGCACAGAATCGCCCTTGAGTTCCGCACAAAACTCTGCCGCGACTCTTCAAAGAAGGGAGGAAGGCCCTCAATAACGCTTTTGTGCTCGGTCACGTCGAGAATCTGCTCGATCGACCCGATCGGCTTTATTGCGACACGTGGCCGTTTACAGCATCTCGCTACGGCCAACGCGTGCATGCGAAACGAAATCGAAGAAGGCGCTAATCACGACTCGTCAGTTGTGCCGGGTGATTTGACATGAGCCACGCCACCAAGTCGGTGCGGAGTTCATTGGCCAAGGCTATCATCTCGTGGGCTTCTTGTTGTGAGACATTGCCTGCCCGCTCGTAGTCACTAATGTTGCGTTTCTTCCGATAGCTCTGCAATTGGGCAATGCAATGGGAGTCGACACCCATCGTGTATTCCAGGGATTGAATCACACGAAAATGCTGTGCGTCGCGCGAGGCCCGATAACCGGCGGCAGCCAACGCGGCCGTAGCGACCTGCAACGCGGCCTGTAGGCGATGTTCCGTTGCCAGTCGGGCCCCAGTCCAGCGACTTGGCATTGGGCCGCATCGCGGTCAATGACACCCAGCAAGTTGGCGATCTCCTGACGGCTGGTCTGATGCTCAGTCAGCCAACCGTTCTTCAACCAGTCTTTCAAGCCCACGTTCATTCCCGATCAAAAGAACCTTGTCACCCGCCGTAACATTTTTGAGGAAATGCTGACCTGCCGCCAGCTTCGCCCGAAACTCTGCCGGCGGATAGACGGTCGGATTCACCTCGCGATTGAGTTGGTCCTGGGCAAGCGCGATTGCCGCCACAACGTCGGCAAAAGTCGTCTCGCCCACTATCAGCACATCAACGTCGCTCGCCCTGGTGTCATACGGCTCGCCGGGATTTGCAGCAGACTGCCGCGATTTGCACAGAAGCAGGGCATGACAGTGCCATGAGCTTCGGCTTCCGTGGCCGACGGAAGTGGCGACACGGGCTAGAGATCGGGCACGGAAAGCCAAACGCCGCAGGCGGTTGCAGCTTGCGGCGTATTGGGTTGTGTCGATTTGATTAGAAGTATCCCCGCCGCGATTCGAACGCGGAACCTTCGGCTCCGGAGGCCGACACTCTGTCCAATTGAGCTACGGGGACAACGTCGCAGATTATAGCAGCGGTCCCTGGCGTTGGGTAGACCTGCACAAGGGACGCGTGTCGTGCGCCCTTAGAATTGACCCCACAAACGACCAATAGAAATGTCCCCTAAGATCGTTTCCGAAAGGAAACGAGGAAATGGAGACAATTTCGATGAGTCGGAAGGAACGAAAGCGGCTGGAGGCATTTAGCCGGGTCAAGTTGGGGGGGATGACGCTGGTTGAGGCGAGCGAACCTCTGGGACCGAGCTATCGTCAGACCGAAGCGGACATGGTCTCAATATCAGAGCGACGGCGATGCCGGCCTCGTGCATCGCCTGCGTGGGCGGGCCCCAAAGCGGCATTCGCCGGAGGAGACGAAACAGCAGTCGCCGGCGTTGTATCGCCCGCAGTATGCCGATTACGGGCCGACGTTGTTGCGCCAACTCGGGCTGGGCCGTCGTACCGCGCGGAAGAAGAAAACGATGGGACATCATCCCGACCGCTAACGACACGTAAGCGACCTGTTCACTACCCCGAAAACCTCCTTGCGCCACGGCTTTCCGGCGTTTGAATTCGCTGATGGCAATCCGGGACTGGTTCCTTGGGAAGGGCAGTCGGGGAAAGAGAGAGTCAGCCGCCCGCTGGAAAAGGAACCTATTTTGACATGCTGGGCCTGCCCAGCGCCCGAGACCGTTGTTCCCTTGGTGGGGATTAATATGCATTTCATCTTGAAATAGCGATCTTGCTAGCACTCGTAACGCGTAGGCAATAAACAACTTTGAGGCTTGTCCTCCGCGCCACTTCAAGATGGGATGCGTATAGCTAAACTACTCGCCTTAGCAGCAGGGCTTTGCTACACTGCCCACGGCCCATGGCGACGGAAAGCGGCGTAATCGTCACGCGCCGAACAAAGCGTCGTGTAGCGAGTCGCGTGATTGACCGAATCGGCCGGCGGATATAGAATCGGCCTGGTGCGAATGCGTTTCATGTCGGGGGGCGACGATGGCGATATCGGCGGGGCTGTCGTTGCGGTGGAAATGATCTGCCGGCGCGAAGGAGACGGGCATGTTAGACCTGGGCCAGCTTGAGCAGCGTTTGAACAGGGATCCGGCGCTGATGGAGAAGTTTTTGCAGGATCCCGTGGATGTTCTTCGTAGGGAAGGACTGACGCTTTCGTTTGAGCAGCAGTTGGCCTTGAAGGCGGCGATAACGCGGGCCAGGGCTAGGCCAGGAGGCACCGGAAGTCGCGCGCTAGGATCGCTCGGCTTCAAGGTCGAGCCGATGTTGAAATGGTAGCGGCCTGACGATTGACACCGGCATCGTGGGAGCGCACCGCGCTGAACGACGGCGCCCTTCGAGCGAAATGCCGTCTCGATACAGCCGCGGTCAGACCACGGGCGCAAGGCCCGCGAGAGATACGGACTAAAGCGTTCTCGCAGACCTTCTTGGCAGGAAGTGGCGATGGCATCTCTCGATTCGGTGTTCCCGTCGACGTTCTCTGACGCGTTGTTGGTGGTCCCACCGTTTGCCGATCCCGCCGTACCGGCGGCGGGCCCGCACTTGCTGCAAGCCTGCGCCCGACTCGCGGGCTTCGAAGTGGGCGTGCTTTACGCAGGACTGCTCCTGGCCGCGGAGATTGGCGAGGAGAACTACGTCGCGATCTGCCGTGCCCCGATAGGCGGGCTGCTTGGTGAGCGGGTGTTCGCCGCCTCGGCCTATGGCGTTCCCCAGCTTGGCAGGAGGGCACTCGACAAGCGGTCGGACGGTGGGGGGCCCTTGGCAGAGTTATATCCCGGCGTTCGGCTGGACGAATTAGCCGGCATTACGGCCCGCGCTACCGCATGGATGGACGATCTCCTCGATGCTTTGGCACGCCGCGACTTCCCGGTCGTGGGTTGCTCGACGATGTTCGCCCAGACGTCGGCCAGTCTGGCTCTGCTTGGCGGGCTGAAGCGTAGGCGGGAAGAGTTGTGCACAATCCTAGGCGGCGCCAACTGCGAAGGCGATATGGCGGAGGGCGTCCTTGCGTTGAGCGATGCTGTCGATTACGTCTTCTCCGGGGAGGCGGAGGAGGCCTTCGTCGAGTTCCTCCGCGCTGTCCGTGCCGGGCATCCGCCACCACGCGGCGTCGTTTCCTGCTCGCCATGCGTGCGGCTCGACGACCTTCCCGTTCCCGATTACACCGAATACTTCGAGCAACTGCATTGTTGCCTGCCGGGCTCGACGCTGACGGGCAAAGAGGGCACCTCGCTTCCCTACCGAACCAGCCGCGGCTGCTGCTGGGGCCACCGCCGCGCATGCACATTTTGCGGACTCAATGGAGAGGCGATCGCTTACCGCACGAAACTCCTTGACCGCGTGTTCGAGGACTTGAAGCACCTCCTGCGGCGGCATCCGTCCCGCAGCGTGTGCTTTTACGACAGCATTATCCCGAGAGAGCGGCTACGCGAGCTGCTGCCCCGGCTGGCTGCCGAATTACCCCCGTTGCGTCTACTGTGTCAGACACAAACGGACCTGTCTTTGGACGACGTGCTCGCGCTGAAGGAGGCCGGTTTCCGCCGGATTCTGGCAGGCGTTGAGGCACTGAGCCCGGCACTGCTGACGCGAATCCGCAAGGGCGGATCGGTCGCCGAACGCGTGGCGCTGCTGCGTTATGCCCGCGCCGTTGGTCTTGAGGTCGCGTGGAGCCTGCTTTACGGCTTCCCTGGCGATGAGCGCGAGGAGTACGAGGTGACACTCGCCTGCCTGCCTTTGCTGCGACACCTCCAGCCTCCAGTCGGCTTCTTCCCGTTGTACGTCGAGCGTTTCAGCGCATACTTTCGCGATCCGGCTGCGTTCGGCCTGGAAGACCTCCGCCCAACGGCGAGCTATGCGGCGATCCTGCCGGAAGGCGCCGACGCCGGGCGCGTCGCCTACCGGTTCGATGCCGAGTTCCGCAGCGCGTCGCTTTCCTGCCACGACTTGACCGGGCGCATCGCCGAGGAGGTCCGAAGCTGGCAAACTCGCTGGCAGTGCGACCGGGAGGTGCCCATGCTGGAGGTGACCCCCCTTTCGGAAAACCTGTTCCTGCTGATCGACACGCGTGGCTTGCGGGACGCGGAGCCAATCATCTTCTTGTCGCGTGCGCAGGCCGCGACGGTCCTCGCCGGTCGGGGAAACGGGTGTTCGGAGCATGCCCGATGGGCGCTTGATCGGCAGTTGGCTCTGGAGGCCGACGGAGTATTCATCCCGCTTGCGACATCTGGGGTGGACCGGTTGCTCGCCTTCGAGGCCGAAGTCGGTCCCGAAGCCGGGCCGGCCGACGTGGGTGCCATCGAAGTGGGGGACCGACGATGAGCCGGGCGTCGGCCAAACTGCCGGATTGCATCTCGGCTGCAGTGAGCCGCGGGGACGTGCTGATCGTAGTTCCTCCGTTCGGTCTGCTCGGTGCGCCGACGCTGGGCCCGCACCTGCTGCAGGCGATGGCGCGACGAGAAGGATTCGAGGTGCGAGTGCTGTACGCGACATTCCTCCTGGCGGCCGAGATCGGCGAGGATGAGTACGCATCAGTTATCTCCGAGCCCCCCGTGTCTCTCTTGCTGGGGGACCGCCTGTTCGCGGCAACGGCCTTCGGCGTGCCGCCGCTTGGACGAGACGCAGTCTCCTCGCCGAGACGGAAAGATCGACGAGTTCCAGGCGACCCATCCCGGAATCGACCTGCGCCACGGTTTTCGCTCTGGAAGCCCGGGCTGCTCGCTGGATGAAGAAGCTGATCCGAGGCGTGGCGGCCCTGGACTTCCGCATCGTCGGCTGCTCCGCAATGGGTACACAACTCGCCGCAAGCGTGGCGCTGCTACGGGGGATCAAGCAGGCCCGACCGGACGTGGTGACGATCCTGGGAGGGGCATGCTGCGAAGGTGAAATGGCCCAAGGTATTCGCTCCCTGGACGCCGGGATCGACTACATCTTTTCCGGCGAGTCGGAGGATTCGTTCATCGAGTTTCTCCGCGCAATGCGCCGGGGCGAGCGATTCGAGCCAGGCGTGATTACGGGGCGGCCCTGTGAGGACCTCGACCGCCTCCCCACGCCCCGGTTCACCGACTTCTACGACCAAGTTCATCGGTTTCTTCCGCAGGCGGAGCTGGCGAGCGACGATCGGCTGATGCTGACCTACCAGACGAGCCGCGGATGCTGGTGGGGACGGAAGAATCGCTGCACCTTCTGCGGCTTCTCCGGCGCCGGCAGGGCCTTCGTACAAAGTCCCTCGACCGCATCGTAGAGGAGCTGCGCAGTTCTGTGCAAACACCACCCGTCCAACCGTGTGGCGTTTGCGGACAACAGCCTCGGCGGCGCCCAGCTGCGCGAACTCGTCGGTCGCTTTCGACGTGATCTGCCGGGCCAGCGGTTCTGGGCGATGCTGCGAGCGCCGTTGTCGCTGGCGGACGTGGTCGCGCTATTCGAAGCCGGTTTCGATCACATCCAACCCGGCATCGAGGCCGTGTGCTCGCGTCTACTGCGCCGTATGCGCAAAGGCACGACGGCGCGGCAGAACCTCGATCTGCTGCGCTACGCCCGTTGCGCCGGCATCGCGGTGTCGTGGATCCTGCTCCGCAGTCTGCCGGGCGACCATGTGGCCGAGTACGAACAAACGCTCGCGAGGCTACCGCTGCTGCACCATCTGTCGCCGCCGATGGGCCTCGGGCCCATCCGCTTTGATCGCTTTAGCCCATACTTTGCGGCGCCGGCGTCGTTCCGCATTCACCGGTTGTGGCCGATCGCGAGCTACGCGGCGATTCTCCCCGAGCACGCTGACGTCGGTCGCATCGCGTACCACTTCGACGGCGATTTCCACAGCGCCTCGCGGGATGATTCGGAGTTGATGCGAAGGATCGACACTGAGGTGGCCGAATGGCGCAACGCGTGGCAGGTTGAAGCTGCCCCACCCGTGCTGGAAGTCACGCCGCTGTCGTCCCGGCAATATCTCTTGCTGGATACACGCGGGCTGGCGGGTTCGCACGAGGTCTCCTTCCTGTCGCGCGAGCAGGCCGTCGTCGCGCTGGCCGGGACGGGGGATTGCGAGTGCGAACTGGCCCGTTGGGCGTTGGATCGCAAGCTAGCGATCGAAACGGACGGCTACGTCGTGCCGCTGGCCACGGCGGAGACGCCGCTGGTTGCTGAGTTCGAGGCAGACTGAACGGCCGAGCCCGATCGGAATAGGCTGATGTTCAATGGCTTGGTGTCCTGACCATGATGGTCGTTGCGAGTCCTAGAACTCATGCGATTCCCGGACATCCCGAAAAACCACCGTATTGCGACGTCACCCGCCACGGTCATTTAGCGAGGATGGGATCTTCCGGCAGGTTGTTAACGTCCAAAAATCAGTGAGGCAGCATTGATCCGCAACAGTCGGTGTTCCCATGTTTACTGCGCCCGACGATCCTCGTCTGGTCGGGTATGCCCGTGTCAGCACAGGCAGCCAAGACCCTGATTTGCAGCTCGATGCTCTGCAATAGTACGGCGTTGCAAAGGAACTGATCTTCATTGATAAGGCGTCAGGTAACCGTTCACAGGTCGGTGACCGTAGAAGCGGCGTCCCGCCGCTTTATGCCGCGAATCGAGCCCCCAAAACGACCCAAACAACGCGGCGAGACGCCGCGTCTACTGACCCGTGAACGGTTACGGCGTCAGGCACAACACGAGATCGCCCTGGGCTTGGTCGAGATCACGCGCCTGGTGCTTTTGTACCTCGGGCATTGCACGGGCAGGCGAGCGAAAGCGCCCCCATATTCGCCGTCGCCGCGGAAGCGTGTAGAATGAACGCCACCGGATATACCTATCGTCGGAGGCACCGTGGGGAGACCCGCCATAAGATCGTGCGGCTCACGATCTTCAAAGCTACCAAAGCACTCACCAATAGGTAGGCGCCATACATGCTATTTCAGCTTTCTACGTTCCTGAGTATCGCACACGCGACGATCGTAATCTTGATCTCCATACGGGTGATCATGCGGCGGCCGGCAAATGGTGTTGCTCTCGCATGGCTGTTCCTCGTCGCCGTTGTGCCTTTCGTCGGAGCGGCGATCTATCTGCTTGTGGGCGAACGAAGAGTCGGCCTTAGGCGAGCCCAACGGATCGCCGAACTGCGTAATAGCTATGCAATGTTGGCACAGCGCATGATCGGCAAGGGACTGACCGATGTTGAGTGGGACAAACATCGACCGGAAGCACGCGGAATGGATCGGCTTGGCACGACTATGGTGGGGATTCCGACCGTGGCGGGGAGCCGGGGCAGGCTCTACTCGGCATCGGATCAAATACTCAGGGCGATCGCCGCGGACGTCGACCGCGCCCGCAAGAGTGTCCTCATGGAGTTCTACATTTGGAACCAGGGAGGTGCTGCCGACGAGGTTCTGGAGGCGCTCATTCGCGCCTCGCAGCGCGGCGTTTCGTGCCGAGCGCTCGTTGACGCGCTCGGTGCTCACCCTTGGTGGAAAGGCCCGCAGCCGGAGCGGCTGCGCGCGGCCGGGGTGCAGATTCGCCCCGCCTTGCCTGTCGGGCTATTCCAGACGCTTGCGAGCCGAAATGATCTCCGTCTTCATCGGAAGATTGTCGTGATCGATGGCGAAGTTGCATGGACGGGCAGTATGAATCTCGTGGATCCCCGCTATTTCAAACAGGATGCCAACGTCGGTCAGTGGGTCGATGCAATGGTCCGCGTTGAAGGCACGGTCGTCATCCCGCTGGCTATGACGATCATCGGCGACTGGATGCTTGAGACTGCCGAATCGATCGAGACGATCATTGAAAGTGCAGGACTCGGCCTCGTTCAACCGAAGGGAACAGCGGATGTGCAGGTCATCCCCTCGGGACCGGGCCAGAGCGATGACGGTCTCTTGCAGATGCTTCTTGCGGTCATCAACTCCGCCCGCGAGGAACTCGTGCTGACAACGCCCTACTTTATCCCGGACGATTCGATGTTGCGAGCGTTGCGAGGAGCGGCCGGACGCGGCGTGCAGGTCGACATGATCCTGCCCGAGAAGGTGGATTCTGTGCTTACGCGCTACGCCAGCCGATCGTACTACGATGAGTTGATGGACGTGGGTGTCCGGATCCACCTCTACCGTAAAGGCCTGCTCCATACGAAGTCGATGACGGCAGACCGCCGGATATCCATGTTCGGAACGGTCAACCTCGATATGCGGAGCCTTTGGCTCAACTACGAGGTAGCCCTCTTCGTCTATGGGGCTGAATTTGCCGAGGAACTGCACGCACTTCAGCAGTCATACATGGATGACTGTGAATGCCTGGTCCCCGAGGAGTGGTCGAAGCGACCGCGCCGTCAACGTTTTCTCGAAAATGCCCTGCGTCTTGTTAGCCCGGTTTTGTAGGCCGAAAGACATGATTGGGCTGTTGCCACTACGTGGCAATGACCTCGGGCGACGTGGGCAGCAAGAGTTGCTTCCGATGCTGGTAAGCGTTCACAGGCCGGAAACAGAGGGGGACGGAGGAGGTTTTCGGCGACAGTATCCGCCGCAGGAGAAGATATTTCTCCGAAAACCTCCTCCGTCCCCTTGCCGCCCAGTGAACGGTTACCCGATGCTGCAAAAGCATGGCACTCATGGAACCGTGCTTTACCCAAACCGACCGGTTTAGACCAGATGAATCGTCTCTCTGTCCCAACCCAAAAGACGGGTTCCACGGAGGTTTACCCTTACGGCGACACAACATGAGTCACCGCAAGCCCTTGCACCGACGCGGCGAAACCCCACTCGCATTGGGAGGCCAATGCTCGGCGAACTGAGCTACTGCCGCTTGGACGTCCGGGCCGAAGCCAAGAAGTCGGGACGTCAACTCGGGGCCAACGGGGGGGCAGTCCTCTTTTTCGTCGACCACGGCTTCGCCGCAGTGCCCGCGAAAATCGGGACAGTCCCCGTCGCCGCGTCACGGCCGATTTACTCCCAACGACGGCAACGGCTGTGATTTCGCCAACTGCTCGAGGTTGAGATAGTCGGCGGTGATGGCCATGACCTCGTCCAAGTAGTAATCTTGCTTGATGGTGTTGTCGAGCAGCATGTCGATGGCCTTTTCGTCTTCTTGATCGGCGTTCGTTTCGCTCCGGTCCTTGAGGAACTTCGCCTCGTTGAGCGTGATGTACTTCTTGGCCTTCTGCTCTTGGTAGCGGGCGATGTTGCGGGCGACCTTCTGGAACTTCTCGGAATGCGCCACCCGTTGCGCGGAGAGCCGGCGAAGCTGTTGGCAAATCGCCGGAGTCACGTCGTTGAAGCGCTTGTAGTCGGTCGGCGCGATCTTGTCGAAGGGCAGGGGATAATCGAGATCGGCCTCGCCCACGTCGAGGTGCGAGGTGATCGAGGGGAGTTCGACGTCGGCCACGACGCCGCGCCGCTGGGTGCTGTCGCCGTCGGGGCGGTAGAATTGCTGCATCGTGATCTTCAACGCGCCCATCGAGTCGGGCAGTCTGAACCAGAGCTGGCCCAGGTCGAGCAGGCTTTGCACCGTGCCCTTGCCGTGGGTCGAGTGGTCGCCGACGATCAGGCCGCGATGGTAGTCCTGGATCGCGCCGGCGAGAATTTCGCTGGCGCTGGCGCTGAACTTGCTTATGAGCACGACCAGCGGGCCGGACCAGGCAATGCTCGAGTTTTCGTCATCCAGAGCGTGCACCTGGCCGTAGGCGTCCTTCACCTGGACGACCTTGCCGTCATCGATGAAGAGGCTGGTGAGGCTGATGGCCTCGTTCAGCGCTCCGCCGCCGTTGTTGCGGAGGTCGAGAATGACCGCTTCCACGCCCTTGCTGCGGAAGTCGTCGAGAATCACGCGGACGTCGTGCGTGGCGCTCTTGAAGGCGGAGTCTGCCGCGATGCTCGGCGTCGGTGTCGCGGTAGAAGCTGGGCAGGTCGATCACGCCGATGCGGTAGGGATGGCCGTCGGGCCTCTTGCCGAAGTCGAATATCTTGCTCTGCGCCTCGCTGTCGGTCAACGTGACTTTTTCACGAGTGATCTTGTAGATCTTCTTCGCCGAGCCGTTGGCGGGCACCACCTCCAGCCGCACGACCGTATTCGGCTTGCCGCGAATCATGTCGACGACGTCATTGAGCTTCATATCGACCACGTCGACGATTTCACCCTGATCGTCCTGGCCGACGCCGATGATCTTGTCGTTGATCTTCAACCGTCCGTCTTTGGCCGCCGGACCGCCGGGCACGATCCGCTTGATCGTGACGTAGCCGTCTTCGCTCATCAGCGAAGCGCCGATTCCCTCCAACTCCAGGCTCATTTGCATCTTGAAGTTCGCATAGGTCCGCGGCGACAAATAGTCGGTGTGCGGATCGAACGACGTGGTGAAGGCGTTCAGATAGATCTCGAGCAGTTCTTCGCTGTTGGTCTGGTGCATCCGCTTGGCGAAGCTGTTGTAGCGGCGTTTCAGCTTGTCGCGGGCTTCCTGCCCCTCTTTCTTGTCCTCCTTCTTGTCGGCCGACTTCAAGAGGAGCATGTCGTACTTGATGCGGTGCCGCCAGCGATCGACGGCCTCGGAGGGAGTGCGCGGATAGTGCGCCGCGTCGCGGTCGGTCACCATCTGCTCGTCGGTGGTGAAATCCAGCGGCCCGGCCAGCAGTTCGTTGACCGTTTTCACCCGCTCGTCGACCCGCTGGAGAAACGTGCGAAACACGACGTAGGCGAAACTCAGGTCGCCCTTATCGATTTCGTCGTACAGGGCGTCCTTGTGCTTCGCGAACTGGTCGATGTCGGACTGGTAGAAATAGACCTTCATCGGATCGAGCGACTTCAGCAGATTGCTCAGACACCGTTGCGAAATCTCGGTATTCGACGGAAGGGCGGCGGCGTTGTGGGCGAGCAGATGCTCTCGCTTCACCAACAAGGTGACCGCTCGGGTGATCTCTCGATCGCTGGGGGCAGGGGCCACCGGATCGGCCCACGCCAGGGGGCACAAAGCCACCATCAATGCACCAACAAGCAGCCAACGGGCAGCAAACGAAATCCTGCAACTCATTCGGTAGTCCTCAAAAAAGAAGCCTGGTAAAGATCGCCGGCTTGAACGGGCGGGCAATCATTGTATCGTAATCGGCCGGGGCTACGGAAACAAGGTCGAACCGTCTCCCCCTCGTTTGACGGTTGCCGCAGTGCGGCGTTTCTTGCAGGCCGACGGGGTCACAGTGCTTCGAATGTGGGTAGACGCCGCCGGTGTCGTGTCCTGGGAGGATCGTTGTTAGCTGTAGCGAACGCCCTTCGTGGCGTTGCGCCGTGATGACGGGAACGGCACGGAGGCCGTTCCCGACAGCACGTTATTTGCGAGACACTACGCTGGCTTCTTCGACCGTATGAGGCGAATCGTGTCGCCGATCCCGGTGCAAGCAGCGGCAAATCGGCGACGGGAGTCGCCTGCCACAATCGCCCAACGGCCCCCATCGGGCCGCAAGCCCTCTTGCGTCCGATGGACACGGGAGTATATTAAAGGTTTCGCCCCATGCCAACGGTGTTGCCCTAACGGAGGCCCTCGGAATGGCCCAACAATGCGAAGTCTGTGGAAAGAAGCCCGTCTTGGGCAACCAAGTAACTCATCGTGGAAAAGCCAAGTACCTCGGTGGGGTGGGAACTAAAGTCACGGGGATCAGCCGGCGGAAGTTCCGGCCGAACCTTCAACGGGTTCACGTGGCCACCGCCAACGGCACACACAAGACGATGCGGGTTTGCGCCCAGTGCATTCGCAGCGGCGCCGTCACGAAGCGGATCCGGCAGAGCCCCTTCAAGCTGCCCAAGGACGCTCAGGCGAAGTGAAAGTAGGCAGTGGGCAGTGGGCAGTAGGCAGTAGGCAATGGCACTAAGTTTGTTTTGTAACTCGTTTAGCTGTTTGACGATACTTGCCTTTCCGGTAGCGGTCGGCGGGACGCGGATAATGACGACCGGGACGGAGCGGGACTAAATGTTGAGCTATTCGCAACAACAATCGTGGCAGAAGAATCCGACGCACTCGCTGGGGATCGGCCAGCAGCAACGCATGACGTATATCGTTGATTTTGCGCAGCGCTTGCGTGAAACTGATTCGCAACGGCGAAACTCCATGCTCTTCTGCCGCCTCGAAAATCAGCCAGCGGGTGAGGAAATACAACAGCACGTGGCCCGCCACCTCGAAGGCCACGCCTTCCGCCGTGCGGCTGCGCAACGAACGCTGCATTCCCTGCCGAACTTTCAATTCGCAAAACATCGTCTCGATTTCCCAGCGGCGATGGTACAAGCCTGCCTCCAGAACGTGGCCCGCCTCGTCGGCGGTCGCCATGCGCACCCAATCCTCGCGGGAAACGATTTTGGGATCGAGCACGTTGGTGACCACGGCACTGGGACGAAAGCCGGCCATGTGATAGCGGACCACCCGCAACGTCTGCGATTGCGGCAACTCGGGCAGGCTTTTCCACGCGCACTTTTTCCGCGACGTTTTGGGCATTTTCCATTCCACCAGCCGATCGTCCGGTCCGAGGTTTTTCAACGTTTTCAGCAATACGCCGCGACGCAGCCGGATGCCGAAAAATGCCCGTCGGCGTTGGATTTGCCAAAACAGCCCGTAGCTCCAAAAGCCTCGGTCCATCAACAGCAGGTCTCGCGGCTCCAGGTATTCGACCAGCCGGGCCGCCGAGGTCTGCTCGTGGCACGATCGCGGCGTCAGTTCGTAACGCCACGGCAGCCGGCATTGCGGAAACGCCAACATGAGCATTCGCGCCTGAGGGCGTCGTCGCCGTCGGCCGTTGCGGCTGGTGCCGAAAGTTTGGGCCAACGTTTTCCAGTAGGGCAAGGCGATTTCCGTGCCGTCGAGCGCCAGCAAACGAAAGCCCTTCCACCGCACGGCGTCGGGATGCTGGACCTGAAAGCGTTGCACCAGCAGCAGAATCAGCCACGACCAAAAATCCATCGGCATCCGTTGCCGCGCCTGCACGAAAGCTTCCTCGCTCGTGAGCGCGCCCTTCTTGCCGTGGGGATTGTGCTTCGAGGCACGCCGCTTCCGTTTGGAAGGCACACGATCGGGCTTCCACAGGTCGGCATCCTCCAACAACTTGAAGGTCAAGACGAGGATGTCGGCGAAATTCTTGGCGGTGTGCAGGCCAGCCGCAATCCCCAGCCAAACCATGTTGGCATAGTTCAACGGGTTGCTTCCCAGCTTCACACCCGCAGCTTGCGCCGCTTCTTTCAACAGCGCAGGCGTCAGTATTTTGCCAAAAACCCGCAAATCGTGTTGACGAATTCGATCCCATATATTACACCTTCGTTCATCCGTGAACATCGTTCGAGTCCTCCTGACAAAGTCCTTTGTGGTAAAAGGCTTATGTCACGGAGGACTCTTTTTGTGTCAAGACAAACTTAGTGCCATTGGGCAGTAGGCAGTAGGCAGTAGGCAGTAGGCAGTAGAGTGCGTTTCAGCGTGTTTGAACGCCATCCACTAACCACTATCCACTAACCACTAACCACTAACCACTACTCACTAACCACTAACCACTACTCACTAACCACTAACCACTAACCACTTGGTCATGTCGATTTCCCGCGCCGAGGTCGAAAAGGTTTCGCTGCTGGCCCGGCTGCGGCTGTCGGATGAGGAACTCGATCGGATGACTCGCCAAATGGGCGACATCCTCGGTTATTTCGACCTGCTCTCCGAAGTGAACACCGACGGGGTCGAGCCGATGGCCCACGCGCTGGACGTGGCCAACGCCTTCCGCGACGATGCGGTACGCCCCAGCTTGGATCGCGAAGCGGCCTTGGCCAACGCCCCGCACCACGACGGCGAATGTTACTTGGTGCCAGCCGTGTTCGATGAAGGATAGGCCACATTTGCCGTTAGCCGACGCAAATCAACAACTGTGTGCCACTGCTTCGCAGAAGCGGTGTTGATCGCGACCTACTGCCCGGCACTGCTTGTTCCAAGCAGTGGCACGCCGCCATGACCAACCAGACCGCCACCGAATTGGTCCGTCAACTCGCCGGGGGCGAAATCACTTCGGCCGAGCTTACCAGGTCGTACTTGGATCGCATCGAGCGGCATGACGGGCGGGTGAAGGCGTTTCTGCGGGTCGATCCGGCGGCGGCATTGGCCCAGGCCGATGAGATCGACCGTCGCCGCAAGGCCGGCAAGCCGCTGGGCGCGCTGGCCGGGCTGCCGGTGGCCGTCAAGGACGTGCTTTGCACGCAGGGCGAGCCGACCACGTGCGCCTCGCGGATGTTGCAGCATTTTTGCCCGCCGTACGACGCTACGGCCGTCGCCAAACTGAAGGCGGCCGATGCCGTGCTGATTGGGCGGACGAACATGGACGAGTTCGCCATGGGCGGGTCGAACGAGAACTCCGCCTTCTTCCCGACGCACAATCCCTGGGATTTGTCGCGGATTCCCGGCGGCAGCAGCGGCGGCTCGGCGGCGGCCGTCGCCGCGCGGATGGCCCCGCTAGCCCTGGGCACCGACACCGGCGGCTCGATCCGTTGCCCCGCCGGGCTGTGCGGCATTTCCGGTCTGAAGCCGACCTACGGCCGCGTGAGCCGCTACGGGCTGGTCGCCTTCGCCAGCAGCCTCGACCAGATCGGGCCGATGGGCCAAACCGCCGAAGATTGCGCACTGTTGTTGGAGGTGCTCGCCGGCCACGATCCGAAGGACTCTACCTCCGTCGATCTGCCCGTGCCGCGATACACGGAAACGGTCGGCCAGCCGCTTACCGGACTGCGGCTCGGGCTGGTGCGCGAGCATTTCGGCGAAGGGCTCGACGCCGAGGTCGAGCAGGCGGTGCGCGAGGCGGTGCGCGTCTATCAGTCGCTCGGGGCGAGCGTGAAGGAGCTTTCGCTGCCGCACGGCAAGTACGCCGTCGCTACGTACTACATCATCGCCCCCTGCGAAGCCTCGAGCAACCTGGCCCGCTACGACGGCGTTCACTATGGATATAGGGGCCAGGGGCCAGGGTTCAGGGGCCAGGGGCCGGGGGCCGGGGGCCAGGGGCCAGGGGGCAGGGGTCGGGGAGAAACAGTTCCTGCTTCCGGTCATTCCTCCGCCCACAGCTCTCCGCCTTCTTCCGACAACGCCCTGATCGACATGTACCGTTGCAGCCGCTCGGAAGGCTTTGGGGCGGAGGTGAAGCGTCGCATCATGCTCGGCACGTACGCCCTGAGCGCCGGCTACTACGATGCCTACTATAAGAAAGCCCTGAAGGTGCGGCGGCTGATTCGCCAGGACTTCGATCGGGCGTTCGACGAGGTCGATCTGATTATCGGACCGGTGACGCCGACGCCGGCGTTTCGGATCGGCGAGCGGATCGACGATCCGTTGGCGATGTACCTGTTCGATCTCTACACCGTCAGCACGAACCTTGCGGGCATCGCCGCCATCTCGATCCCCTGCGGCCTGAGTTCCGCCGGTCTTCCAATCGGCCTGCACCTGCAAGCGCCGCCGTTCCAGGAAGAGCGTCTGCTTCGCGGCGCAACGATGTTTCAGCGCGGCACCGACTGGCACACGAAGCAGCCGCCGCTCAGCTAACCCCCTGGACTGGGAGGGCTTGCAGGTGGTAGAATGCCATTGGTGTGGAGGTTGCAGTTTCAATCGACCTTAGGGACGAAAATCATGCGACCTGAAGACGTTCGCGAGCTTCTTCAGCACAAGCCGTTCCAGCCCTTCCGCCTGACCCTAACCGATGGTCGAGCATATGCGGTGCGACACCCTGAGATGGCGATGGTGGGGCGCTCGGCAGTGGCTATCGGATTGCCGGCATCTGATGACCCGACTCCCATTTACGACCGCCTGATGACCGTGTCGCTCTTGCACATCATGCAGGTTGAGCCAAGCGAAATGCAGGGGACGACATGAAACGAGCTTGTGGTTTCGGAGCGTAGGCAATGGCGTGGGAAGTATTCAATCGAGACGACTTCTTCGAGGGTCACGATGCTCCGTTCGTCAACATTGGTCTGCAGCGACATTACCTTCAATTCCGTGTTCTCAAAGATCGCGGAATTACAGACGAAAACGTTCGTCACAATCTCCGTGGATTCGGAGAGCCTCAAGATCGGGTTTGACTTCCACAACGGAAAGAAACATAACTCCTTCCGGCTAACACGACGGGCAGGAAAACACGACTTCACCTGTTCCGGTCAAGGGCTGGGGCAGAAGTACGCTTGGATCGCAAGCGTTGCCCGTCTTGCAGCGCGCGAAAGGCGGTTTACGCCCAGCAGGGAAGGAAAACTGTGGGTGATTCAACTATGTCCCGCGTTTGAAGAACGCCGCGCTCGCGAGTCATCGGAAATTCCATCAAACGTCTGGGGGGTCTATCGCTACATCCGCGAAAATGGGGAGATCGTGTATATCGGGCGTGGTGAGATAAGAACGCGGCTGTCGCAACCAGAGCGCCGGGACTGGGATTTCGACCGAGTGGAGTATTCCATCGTTTCCGACCCCGACCAACAAGTGCGATGGGAGGACTATTGGCTGACCCGATTCAGAGAGACGAATAAGGGAAAGCTGCCGATCTACAACAAGATTTCTGGATTTTCCACGCTAGCTGAAAGCGAGGCCAACGATGAGTGAGTCTACGTTTGACCGCATCACAATCCGTCAGAATCAGATGGGCGGCGTGCCGTGCATTCGTGGGCTGCGGATTCCCGTCGCTACCGTTGTTGGAATGGTGGCGGATGGCATGACGGACACCGAGATTTTGGCCGCCTATCCGGACCTTGAGCCGGAAGACATTCGCGTATCGCTGCATTTCGCTGCCGAGGCCGTTCAAGAGCGGGAAATCCCGCTTCTGTCTCACTCATGAAGCTACTGATAGACAACGCGTTATCACCGGTGGTCGCGGAGGGCTTGCTCGCCGGCGGCTATGACGCGATACACGTCTGCGCGATTGGGATGGCAAAGGCCACCGACGAAGACATTTTCGAGTGGTGCCAAGCAAATGACCGAGTGGTAGTCTCGGCCGACACCGACTTCGGCGCATTGCTGGCGCAACGACACGAGAAGAAACCGTCGGTCCTGCTTCTCCGCCGGATTTCGCAGCGTCGTCCCGAAGTCCAAGTCGAGGTGCTGCTCGCAAATCTGCCCGAGCTTGTTGATGCATTGACAACTGGATCGGTTGCCGTGATTGAGGAGAGCCGTATCCGCGTTCGCTCGCTTCCCATTTATGGATCGTCCTTTCACTGCAAGTCCCCGAAATAGGCCCGCTATATTGTGACTGCTCCATACACCATCATCATCGGCCTTGAAGTTCACGTGCAATTGCTTGCCGAGAGCAAGATGTTTTGCGGATGCAGCACGAAATTCGGCGAGCCGCCGAACACGCAGACCTGCCCGGTGTGCATCGGCATGCCCGGCTCGCTGCCGGTGATGAACCGCAAGGCGTTCGAGTTGGCGATGAAGACGGCCGTGGCGCTGAATTGCGAAATCCCGCACTTTACCAAGTGGGACCGCAAGAATTACTACTATCCCGACCTGCCGAAGGGCTATCAGATCAGCCAATTCGACCTGCCGATGAGCAACAACGGCTGGCTGGAGATTAGTGGGCAGTGGGCAGTGGGCAGTGGGCAGGGCGAGCCTCCGGTCTCTAATCCCCAATCCCCAATCCCTAATCCCTCCGCGACAAAACGCATCCGTATTCTCCGCGCCCATCTGGAAGAAGACGCCGGCAAGAGCATGCACGACGAAAGCGGCGGCGGCGCGGGCGGGAAAAGGGGACAGTCCCCATTTGTGCGAAGCACCCGCAGGGCCGTTCCGGCAAATGGGGACTGTCCCCTTTTCCGCCGGCAAGGCCGACAGCCGCATCGACCTGAATCGGGCGGGCACGCCGCTGCTGGAAATCGTCAGCCAGCCCGATTTGCGCTCGCCGGAAGAGGCCAAGGCGTATCTCACCGAATTGAAGCTGCTGTTGAATTACCTCGGCGTCTCCGACTGCAACATGCAAGAGGGGAGTCTGCGGGTCGATGCCAATATCAATCTGCACATCAACGTCGGAAAAGGGGACAGTCCCCATTTGTGCGAAGCACCCGAAGGGCCGTTCCGGCAAATGGGGACTGTCCCCTTTTCCGACGCTGCTCAAGAGGGGTCAGGGGTCAGGGGTCAGGGGCTGGAATCTCCAGATCGTGGGGCGAGGGGGACGGCGGAGGTTGTCGGCAAAACGCATCCCATTTTGCGAGATCCTTCCCGACAACCTCCTCCGTCCCCTTCAGCCGACGGCCCTCACCCCGACCCTCTCCCAAAGGGAGAGGGGACTAATGCTGGTTCTCTCGCAAAGGGAGAGGGGACAGATGTCATTGCCACGCCGATCGTTGAAGTGAAAAACATGAATAGCTTCCGCGCGGTCGAGCGGGCGCTGGCCTACGAAGCCCAGCGGCAGTGGCAGGAGTGGCAGGAGACGGGACACAAACTGGGCGACGTGCCCAAGACGACGCGCGGCTGGGATGAAGCCTCACAAACCACCCGGCCGCAGCGATCGAAAGAGGAATCGAGCGATTATCGCTATTTTCCCGACCCCGATCTGCTGCCGGTGACGGTCACGGACGAGGAAGTGGAGCATGTGCGGGCGTCGCTGGGCGAATTGCCCGCTGCGCTGCGAAAAAGGCTCGAAGAAACCTACGGCATCACTCCCTACGACGCCGACGTGTTGGTGAACCAAGGCCGGCCGCTGGTGGACTACTACATCGAGTTGGCCGAGGCCTGCGGCGACGGCAAGGCCGCCTCGAATTGGATTCAACAGGACGTGCTGCGTTGGCTGGGCGAGCGACAGGTCGGCATCACCGAGTATCCGGTTGCCGCCAGGGCGCTGGCCGAGTTGATCGAAATGGTTCGTGGCGGGGCGTTCGAGACCAGCCGCGGCCGCGAGGTGCTCGGGGTCATGGTGGCCGAGCGAAAATCGCTGCCCGACGCCGTCGCCGCGCTGGGCATCGAGACGGTCGATGAGTCGGCGCTGGTGGAGTTGTGCCGAAAGCTTGTCGAGGCCAATCCGAAAATCGCCGCCGAAGTCCGCGACGGCAAGCTCAAGGGCCTCGGCGCCCTGATCGGCCAGGCGAAAAAGGAGAATCCGAACGTCAACGCCAGCCGGGTGCGGGAGATTTGCCAGGAATTGATCGTGCGGCTGGACTTTCGTGGGGAGGCCGAAGCGGAACACGTTAAGAGAGGTGGATGATGAACGTCACTCTTCATCCCCATGCCCGCGCGAGACTGGTGCAGCGCGGTGCAACGGAAATGGAGGTGATCGAGACAGTGTTGAAGGGAAAGCGATTCCCCGCCAAATTCGGCAGAACCGGCTTTCGACAACGCTTTCCTTTCAACGATGTTTGGCGAGGACGTCACTACGCGACGAAACAGGTCGAAGCGTTTGCGGTCGAGGAACGCGGTTGGCTGGTCATCACCGTAATTGTACGGTATCATGGAAGGGGAGGATCGTCATGAAACTAACGTACGACCCACGATACAACATCGCCTATCTGCGACTCCATGAAAAACTCGGCCAGGTTGACACCGTCCAGGTCAGCGACCAAGTTAATGTGGACATCGCACCCGACGGCACCGTGTACGGCATCGAACTCCTCAATGCGAACGACCAGCTCCGGGCCGAGGACGAGGAAAAATTCGTGTTGGTTGACGAGAGCAGCGGTCAGCGGCAAGAAGTCGCCTTGTGAGCATCATCACCCTAACCACCGACTTTGGTTCCGACAGCCAGTATGCGGCGGCGATGAAGGGGGTGATCCTCTCGATCTGTCCGGCGGCGACGATCGTCGACTTGAGCCATGAGGTTCCGCCGCAGGACGTCCGCCACGCGGCCATACTGTTGGATAACGCGGCCGATTGGTTTCCGGCGGAGACGATCCACGTGGCCGTGGTCGATCCGGGCGTGGGAACGGATCGGGCGATCGTCTACGCGCGGATCGGGCGGCAGCAGTTCATCGCTCCCGACAACGGCCTGTTGAGCCGGCTGGCGGCCCGTACACCGCCGTCGAAGGTTGTTCGGCTGACCGATCCGGCGTACTGGCTGGAGCGGGTCTCGACGACGTTTCACGGCCGCGACATCATGGCGCCCGCGGCGGCCCATCTAGCCCTGGGGCTCGATCCCGACCGGCTCGGCTCGCCCTTCGATCGGTTGATCACGCTCGACTGGCCCGAGCCGCGGCAATCCGCCAAGCGGCTCGACGGCGAGGTGATCGAAATCGACTCGTTCGGCAATCTCATCACCAATCTGACGGCCGACATGTTTGCCGGCCGACCCAGCGATCGCCGCGTGCGTGTAGTCTGCGATCGCTACGAAACGTGGGGCATCTGCCGCGCCTACGCCGAGCAACCCCGGGGAACCCTGGTAGCTCTAATCGGCTCGGGCGGCCGGTTGGAACTGGCATCGGTAGGCGACAATGCCGCCCAGCGGCTGGGCGTCGGCGTCGGCTCGCCGGTCACGCTGGCATGGGAATGAGAATCCCGATAGAATGCCGGCGTGGCGACACTGCGTTTCATCCGGCGAAGATCGAGGAGTGCGAAAATGACATGCCGCTTTGCTCCACGGTTTGTGCAGTTGGCATTTTGCATGGGCGGGGCTCGTGCTGCTCCTGGCAGTCCAATCCGGCTGCAAGAGACGATCGACAACCATCGTCGGGCCAAACGGCGAGAAGTTTTCGGCGAGCAAGGCCGGCGCGGATTTCACCTACAAGGGCATGGACGGCGAAGAAGTTCACTTTGCCGGGGGAAAGACACCCGTCGCGTTGCCGGCCGATTTTCCCGCCGACGTCGCTCTATATCCGAAGGCAATGCCCATTCGGACGGCAACGAGCGACACAGAGACGCGGGTCGATCTGACGACGGTCGATTCCGTCGGCGACGTCGAGGCATTCTATGCGAAGAGACTGAAGAAGGACGGCTGGAAAATTGACAGTACGATAAGAGTGCCGCATTACTTGAAGGCAACGAAGGATCGACGCACGTTGTCCGTCGACGTCGCGACGCAAGCCGGAGAGACGCTGATCCATCTCAGCCTGGTCAAGCAGAAGCGGAGCGCCGACGATTCCGCACATCGTGGTAGATCCCGACGGGGTTGAGTCTTGGCAGCGGTCGAATTTGGAGGCGATAATGCGGCGCATCGGTCTTGCGGTTCTGGTGTCTGCTGCTGCAATCTTCGCGTTTCCGCATTTCGTTCGCGGGGCCGACTCTTGGCGAAAACTGTACCAGGCCGGAGCCTATCGAAGCACTGCCGGGCGGAAACTGCCGTATCGCTTGTTGAAGCCCGAGAAGATTGCGCCGGGCAAGAGCTACCCCCTGGTGCTCTTCCTGCACGGCGGGGGCGAAAACGGCAGCGACAACGACCTGCACCTCTACATCGGCGCCGAGGATTTCGCCAAGCCCGAGAATCGCGCGAAGCACCCCTGCTTTGTCGTCTTTCCACAATGTCCGCTGGGCGACAGTTGGGGCGTGCGAAGCTTCAAATTGGATCAGAGAAAGACATCCGGGCGGCCGCGCGATGCCCTGGACGCGGCGCTGGAATTGGTCGACAAGCTTGCGGCCACGCTGCCGATCGACAAGAGGCGCGTCTACGTGACGGGGCTCTGCACGGGCGGAATCGGCACGTGGAACTGCGCTGCTGCGGCGGCCCAAGTTGTTCGCCGCAGCCGTTCCGATCTGCGGCAGCGGCGACACGAACCAGGCGGCGCGGCTGAAGGACGTGCCGATCTGGGCATTCCACGGCGACCGCGATCGGGTCGTGCCCGTCGAGCACACCAAAGCCATGATCGCAGCGATTCGCAAGGCCGGCGGCCATCCGAAGATGACGATCTACCACGGCGCCAACCACAACTCCTGGAGCGCAACGTACGCGAATCCCGAGGTGATGGCCTGGCTGTTCGCGCAGAAGAGAACGAAGTGACGCTGAGCATTGGCTAGCACTGCTAGCACTACGGCGAAAACTGGTCTTGGCCGTTCCGTTGCCGTGGGATAGATTGCCGCTATCCCACCATCCGCAACGCAGTAATTCGCACGGAAGCGAGGAAGTAGCATGGAAGCTCGCATCACGAAGGTCGTCCTGCGGACGGCCGCTGGACGGTTCGTTCTTTTGGCGTGCCTGCTGTTGGTTTCGATGGGCGCCAGCGTGCGCACCGCCAATTTCATCGTCGAAACCGACGATCCGGCCTTCGCCCAACAGGTTTCCCAAGCGGCGGAGAAGTATCGTCGCGAACTGGCGGTCTCCTGGCTTGGCAAGGCGATGCCCAACTGGTACCAGCCGTGCGTGATGACCGTCCAGGCCGCGCCGCACCTGGGGGCCGGCGGGGCAACGACCTTCCAGTTCCAGGACGGCGAAGTCTTCGGCTGGCGGATGTCGATCCAGGGCTCGCGCCAGCGGGTGCTCGACTCGGTCTTGCCGCACGAAATCACCCACATGATCTTCGCCAGCCATTTCCGCCAGCCGTTGCCGCGCTGGGCCGACGAAGGCGGAGCGACCAGCGTCGAGTGCGCCGTCGAGCGCAACAAGTATCGCCAGATGCTGATGACGTTCCTCGGCAGCAACCGCGGCATCGCCTTCAATCAGATGTTCGCCATGATGGAGTATCCGCCCGACTACATGGCGCTGTACGCGCAGGGCTATTCGCTGGCCGAGTTCCTCATCCAGTCCGGCGGACGGCAGAAGTACGTGAAGTTTCTCGACGACGGGCTGAAGAGCGACGATTGGTGCGGCGCCGCGGCGCGGCATTACGGGGTCAAGGACCTTGGCGCGCTGCAAAACACCTGGCTGGCGTGGGTCGAAGCAGGGGTCGCCGCTGGTGAGGCCGTGGCGCAGCCGCGGCCCGTCACGCTGCTGGCCGACGCCCGTCGGCCTCGGCCCGAGCCGAACTTGATCTACCACGTTCGCGACCGCCAGCCGCCGATGCTGACCGCCGAGCTGACCCCGATCCCCGGTCATACCGGCCGTGGAACCACTCTACCGGCGGCCTCGACCGTCGCCCTGAGCGAGCCGAAGACGCTGCCGGCGTCCGGCTGGCACGCCGCGGGCGAGACCGCTTCGGTCTACGCGAAGACAACCTCGACGCAGACCGCGCATCCGCAGCCGATGGAGCAGCCGCAAGAGACGGTGCTGCGGTAATCGACCCGCCAGCGATCAGCGTTTCGCTGTAGTAGGCGACCCCTATCGCCGATCTTATGGGTGTTCTCGGGCAATCGGCGACAGGAGTCGCCTCCTACGTCGCTCATTGACCTGCGGGGGTGGAATTTGTACCATACAAGAGAGTGGGCTCCACCTGCGGGATTGCCATGAGCACGATTACCCATCTGACGATCGCCGAATACGACCGCATGATCGCGGCCGGGGCGTTCGAGCCGCGCGAGGACAATCGGCTCGAACTCATCTACGGAGAACTTCGGGAAATGACTCCCATCGGCTCGGAACACGAAGTCATCCTTGACTATCTCACGGAATGGAGTTTTTCCGAACTCCCCAAGAGAAGGGTGTGGGTGCGCGTGCAGAACTCGATTGGGATTCCCGCTTTGGATAGTGCGCCCGAGCCCGATTTAGCCTGGGTTGTGCGGCGCGATTATCGACGCGGCCGCCCGACGGCGGAAGACGTTTTGCTCGTGGTCGAGGTTTCGGAGAGCACTTTGCGGCTCGATTTGGGCGCGAAAGCCGAGCTATACGCCGCGGCGGGCATTTCAGACTATTGGGTGGTCGATGTTGCTGACCACTCCATCGTAGTCCATCGCGATCCCGCCGATAGCCGCTATCGAGACGTGCGAACCTACCGCGAATCGGACGAGCTTCGCCCGCTGCACATGCCCGAGGTCAGGCTCTATCCGGCTTCGCTGTGGCAGTCGTCTTGACGCCTGATACGATCGGTTCGACCAAACCACTGGCTGGGGCGACCAGAGTTTTTCCGCCGGAGTCTGCCTGGCAACAATGCGGCGAGTTGTGAGTCTAATTCTCGTGGCATGGGTATGATTATGAGCGCTATATTGAATGCCTTGCCCGATGGTTCGCGGATGACCGCTACGATGGAGAAAGATGCTGCTGTTGTGTTGCTAAGAACGGCATTGGAGGAGGCGGATCACCGAAGAGCGAAGTATTACTTGCTCCCCTATGTTGTTATCTGGAGCCTTGGCGAAGCCTTCGGCATTTGCTTCCTCTTTCATTGCCCCGTCAAGCGGTTCGTTTATTTTGTGATTGTCTGGCTGACGATCTGGAGTGTTGCGCTGGCTCTCCTGGTTTGGTTCTTCCTGCTCACGTTGCGGCCATACCGGCCCTGGCGCTTCGTTGTGAGCGATGGTGAGTTGACGTTCTATCAGGGATCCGAGGCCAGCTATCCGTTCTACGGCCAAGCCGCCGGCGGAATAGGCTTCACCTTGCCATCTCTGTTTCGACGCATCGAGCCGGTGCGAATCAAACGCTCTAAAGCAAACGACATCGAAGTGCGCGAAAAGTCGCGGGATGGACGCAAGTATTGGGACTAGGTCTTCGGCGACGGCGGCACAGTGCTGCCGTTACCCGCGGGCGTTTCCGATGCAGAGGTCAACTGGATCATCAATTTGATTGGCCAACCGTAGCATCACCCAGTGGTGGGCAGTTCGTAGCCCTTGCGCCGCGGAAGTTCGGCCAGCTTGTTTGCTTCGTCATCGCCCGGGAACGTCTCCTTGGCCGGGTCCCACTTCAGCGGACGGCCGAGCCGCCGGGCGATGTTCGCTAGGTGGCAGACGGTGATCGAGCGATGGCCGATCTCGACGTCGGCCACTGGTCTGTTCCGCGTTTTGATGCAATCGAGCCAGTTTTGCATGTGCCATTTTGCCTGCCAAAGGGCGGTTTGATCGCTCCACTTCTTCTCCTCTGCGACTGCGTCGACCTTCTTGAGCAGTTCGGCGGCGATGCTTGTGGGGTTCGAGGTGAACTTGTTGCGGTTGATTTCCAGTTTGCCCTTCTCGCAGACGAAGACCGCACCGCCCATCGGGCCGCGTTTGAGGATGAAGCGAACCGGCACGCCGTTGGCATAGTGCATCTCGACCTGGCCGTTGGGGCCCGGTGTCAGCGGCCGCACTTCGACCGGGCCAGTGCCGTCGGCGCCGAGCGCCCATTGGATCTGGTCAACGCCGTGGGCGCCCCAGTTGGTCATTTCGCCGCCGGCGAAGTCGCGCCAGCGCATCCAACCCATCCAATGTTGGTTGAAGGGGCGAAAAGCGGCCTGATTGAGCCACACGTCCCAATCGAGGCCCGTTGGCGTCGGCTCTTGCGGAAATAGCGGTGAGGGAGACGGCTCGCTGCCGGAGTATCTCACGGCGCGGACCTCGTGGACTTTGCCCAAGCCGCCGGTGCGGATCAGTTCGCAGGCGATGCGGTTGATGGCCATCGACCGCTGCTGCGTGCCGACCTGAAGCACTCGGTTGTACTTTCGGACGGCCTCGACCAGCACGCGGCCTTCGCGGATATAGAGAGTCAACGGTTTTTCGGCGTAGATGTCTTTGCCGGCCTGGCAGGCGTGGATGCAGGGTAACACCCGTTGGAACTCGGCAGTACCGACGATGACCGCATCGATGTCCTTGCGCTCGAGGAACTTCTGGTAGTGCTGGATTACCGGCCAAGAGCCCTTGTGGTCGGCCTTGAACTTCTCCGCCCGCGGCAGGTTGCAGTCACAGAGGGCGACAATTTCGGCGGCTTCGGGCAGTTGATTCAGCAACAGGGTAGCACGGCCGCCGACACCGATGGCTCCCACGGTGACGCGCTCGTTTGCCCCCGGTCTTCCACCAGCCGCCAGAACGCCGGACGGAATGAAATAGGGAGCCGCAAAGGCGCCGGCGGCTCCGGCAGCAGCGAGTTTCAATAGATGCCGTCGTGAAAGGCACGAGACGTTCGAGACCATTTTAGCGGCGGGCATTGATCCCCCTTTGCAGAAGCGGATGGATCGGCGTGCATCGCCTATTATCCAGCGGCAGTGGTCGGGCGTCAACATTTCCGCGATTCCCCTCGCTGGGGCTATTCTTGGGCGTTAAGATGCCCAGTCTGCGAGAACTTCTCTGGCGGCGCGGGATGATACGCCCGTGCCCTGGGTTTCCTCCGACTTTTTCCCAAACAGCCCATTGACGCTGCTGGACGACAATGATACGATTTGAGGTTTCCCGCCTGCGAGGCGGGCTGCGACTGTTCGTTGGCAAGTCGGTGGTCGAGTTACCCGGAGGACTTCCGTGGCTGGTCAGACAAGTGAGGTCATTCGGATCCGGATGGAGGCGTACGATCACGCCATTCTGGATCTGAGTGCGATGGAGATTGTGGATACGGCGAAGCGCACCGGTTCGGTGGTTCACGGGCCAATTCCGCTGCCGACGCGCGTCGAGCGATATACGGTCCAGTCCAGTCCCCATGTGGACAAGAAGGCCCGCCAGCAGTTCGAGATTCGGACGCACAAGCGTCTGATCGATATCATGCAGGCGACGGCGAAGACGATAGAGGCACTCAACAAGTTGAGCCTGCCCGCCGGGGTTGACATCAAGATCAAGGCCACCACCAGAAGGTAGAAAAGAGGGATCAGGGATCAGGGATCAGGGGCCAGAGAGAAGTAAGACAGTTTTGAGTACTGGCCCCTAGCCCCTAGCCCCTAGCCCCTAACGATATGGAACGGAAGCTCGACGGGCAAACCCGGCCATGAGTCGGTCGTTCCCGTCGGCGACGTAGCATAAAGGCATAGATCGATGGTAGTTGGACTGCTCGGCCGCAAGGTCGGGATGACACAGATTTTCGACGCAACCGGCCAAGTGGTCCCGGCAACCGTGATCCAGGCCGGTCCATGCCACGTCCTTCAAGTGCGGACGCAGCAGAAGGACGGCTACGAAGCCGTTCAACTGGGCTATCTTGATAAGCCACGTCGTCTTGCCAGCCGCGCCGCTCGCGGCCACGTCGCCAAACTCGATAGCAAACGGCAGCGTCGCCGTGCCGCGGCCGGAGTCGAGGCCACGGCGAAGGCGGCCTGCGAGCCACCGCGATTCATTCGGGAACTCCGCGGTTCTGCCGAAGGGGCTGAAGTCGGCCAGGAGTTGAAGGTCGACATCTTCACTGAAATCAAAGCGGTTGATGTGGTCGGCACCAGCAAAGGCCGCGGAACCGCCGGCGTGATGAAACGGCATAATTTCCACGGCCAGCGGGCTTCGCACGGCGTCAAGAAGGTGCATCGTCATCCCGGCTCGATCGGCTGCAACACCGATCCGCACCACGTCTTCAAGGGCCGGCGAATGGCCGGCCATTACGGCTCTGCTCGCTGCACCGCCCGAAATCTGAAGGTCGTTCGCGTCGATCTGGACAACAACCTGCTGCTGGTCAACGGCGCCGTGCCGGGTCCAAACGGCGGCTACGTGGTGATTCGGCAGACGAATAAACTGTAGAAGATCAGAAAGCCGCTTGCGGCTTAGCAAGAAACGAAGAAGTCATGGCCAGTTTGCCCATCTACAATCGCAGCGGCGACGAGGTCGGCGCCTACGAGGTCGATCCCGAGCAGTTGGCGCCGCGCATCAGCAAGCAATTGATGCACGACGCCGTGGTCATGTACCAGAACAACCTGCGGCAGGGCTCGGTGAAGACGAAGACCCGGTCGGAGGTCTCCGGGACGTCGAAGAAGATGTTTCGGCAGAAGGGGACCGGCAACGCCCGCGCCGGCACCCGTCGCAGCGGCACCCGTCGCGGTGGCGGACACATCCACGCCCGACAGCCGCGCGATTGGTCGTACCGCCTGCCGAAAAAGGCCCTCCGCATTGCCACGCGAATGGCTCTGGCATCGCGGATCAGCGACAACGAGCTCACGCTGATCGACAGCCTTGCTTTCGAGCAGCCGAAGACCCGCGAGATGGCCGCCGTGTTGAAGGCGCTGAAGCTCAGCGGCAGCAGCCTGCTGGTGACCACTGCCGGGCACGACCTGAACGTGTACAAGAGCATCCGTAACCTTGCCGGCGTGTCGGTGCTGCCGGTGGCGGAACTGAACGCATGGAACGTGCTGCACCCGAAGCGGTTGTTGATGACCACCGCGGCGTTGGATGCTTTCCGAGAAAAAGCCACTGCAAAATGACGGTGAAGCCGCGACCGTTGGTTGCGGCCGTGAGATGATTGTAAAGCCGCGACCAGTGGTCGCGGTTTTGAGGGAAGAGAACCACCATGGCCCGAGACATCACCAAAACCGCCTTGGAATTGCAGCCGCACCAGATCATCTTCCGGCCGTTGGTGACCGAGAAGGGGATGCACAAGGCGGAGCGCTGCAACGCCTATGCCTTTGAAGTTAGCCGGCAGGCCGGCAAGGACGACATCCGCCGGGCAGTCGAGCAACTGTTCGACGTGAAAGTGGTGCGCGTGAACATCCAGAACCGCAGGGGCAAGCCCCGCCGCGCCCGCTTCCGCAGCGGAAGCACGAATGCCTGGAAAAAAGCCGTTGTGACCCTGAGCAAAGAACATCGAATCAACTTCTTCTAGCGGCCAGCTATCAGCGGCCAGCTATCAGAGCCTTAAGGGGCTGGGAATTGAAAGCTGAACGCTGAGAACTGAACGCTGAGAACTGAACGCTGAGAACCGAAAGCTGTTATGGGCATTCGCAAATACAATCCGACGACGCCTGGCCGCCGCGGCGCCACCGTGAGCGACTTTGCCGAGTTGACGCCGGGCGCACGGCCGGTGAAGAGTCTGCTTCGGCCGAAGAAGCGCAAGGGCGGGCGCAATAACCAGGGCAAGATCACCGCGCGGCATCGCGGCGGCGGCCACAAGCGGCAGTTGCGGCTGATCGACTTCCGCCGCGACAAGGATGGCATCGCCGCCAAGGTCGATTCGATCCAATACGATCCGAATCGCTCATGCCGAATTGCGTTGCTGCATTACGTCGACGGCGAGAAGCGATACATCCTGGCGCCCGAGGGGCTAAAGGCGGGCGATCAACTTCTCAGCGGTGCGGACGCCCCCGCCACGGTCGGCAACTGCCTTCCGCTATCGGCGATTCCGCTGGGTATGAACGTTCACAACATCGAGATGGTGCCCGGCCGCGGCGGCGTGTTGTGCCGTTCGGCAGGCGTTCGGGCCACTTTGGTCGCCCGCGACGCCGATTGGGCGCAGATCAATTTGCCCAGCGGCGAGATCCGCCGCGTGCCGGCCCGCTGCCGCGCCACCGTCGGCGTGGTCGGCAACTCGGACCACATGGGCATCGTACTGGGCAAGGCCGGCCGTAAACGCTGGCTGGGTCGCCGGCCGCACGTCCGCGGCACGACGATGAACCCGATCGACCATCCGCACGGCGGCGGTGAAGGCCGCACCAAGGGCGGGCGTCACCCGGTCAGCCCCACCGGCAAATTGGCCAAGGGCGGCTCGACCCGCAAACGAAGAAAACCCTCGAACAAGGCGATCGTCCGGCGGCGAAAGTCGCGGCGGTACGGGCAACTGAAGATTAGATGAGCGATCAGCTTTCAGCAATCAGCTTTCAGCCGCTTATCCTGAAAGCTGCAAGCTGACGGCTGGCTGCTGAAAGCCGAAAGCCACCACCTATGGGAAGATCACTGAAAAAGGGCCCCTTTGTCAATCCGAAGCTGTTTCTGAAAGTGCAGAAGCAGAACGACGTGGGAACGAAGGAGCCGATCAAGACCTGGGCCCGCGCCTGTACCGTCGTGCCGGAGTTCGTGGGGCATACCTTCATGGTCCACAACGGCAAGGTGCATCTGAAGGTGTTCGTCACCGAAGAGATGGTCGGGCACCGGTTGGGAGAATTCGCGCCGACGCGGACGTTCCGCGGTCACGGCGGGAAAGGCAAGCGATAGGGACGGCATCATGGCGTACGCAGCGACCCACCGATTCGCACGGATCAGCGCCCGCAAGGTGCGCCCCCTGGCCGACTTGATCCGCGGCAAACTGGCCGACGACGCGTTGGACATCCTGAAGTACCAGCCGCACCGCGGCGCGCGAATGCTGGAGAAAGTGTTGCACAGCGCGATGGCCAACGCCGAGGATCGCCGCGCCCAGAACCTGCACCACCTGGTGGTGACGGATTGTCGCGTCGACGGCGGGCCGATGTTCAAGCGGATGCGGCCCCACGCCCGCGGCATGGCGTCGGTGCTAAAGAAGCGGTTTTCGCACATCCACGTCGAATTGGATTAGGGCGTTGCAGAAGAATAAGAAGAACAAGTTGGCCACGTATTGTAGGACGGATTTCCAAATCCGTCCCCAAAGCCTGGGCGGATTTGGAAATCCGTCCTACGTTCCAACGTTTAGCCGCCGCAACTACGCGGTGAAATAGCTATGGGTCAAAAAGTCAATCCCGTCGGATTTCGCACCGGCATCATGGTCGGCTGGAAGAGCCGCTGGTACGCCTCGAAGCAGGAGTTCGCCGATCTGCTGGTCGAAGACCAGCGGATCCGCCGCTATATCAAGGATCGCAAGGACAAGTTCGGCAAAGGACTCTATCCGTCGATCTCGAAGATCGAGATCGAGCGGACGCGCGACGAGGTGAAGGTGGTGCTGTTTTCGGCCCGGCCCGGCGTGCTGATCGGGCGAAAGGGGGAGCGGGTCGAGGAATTGCAGAAAGAGTTGCAGGAGAAGACCGGCCGGCGGATCAACATCAAGATCGAGGAGATCAACCGCCCCGAGGTGGTCGCCCAATTGGTGGCCGAGGACATCGCCGAGCAATTGATCAAGCGCGCGGGCTTCCGCCGCACGATGAAGCGGGCGATGGAGCAGACGATGGAGGCGGGGGCCAAGGGGATCAAGATTCAACTCTCCGGCCGGCTGGGCGGAGCGGAAATGTCGCGCCGCGAGAAACAAATTTCCGGTTCCATTCCGCTGAGCACCTTGCAGGCGAAGATCGACTACGGCTTCACCGAAGCGCTGATCGCCCAAGGACACATCGGCGTGCAAGTGTGGATCAACCAGGGTTCGTACAACGAGGACGATAACGATGGCGCTGATGCCAAAACGGGTCAAGCACCGAAAAAGCCAAAGAGGACGTATAAGAGGTGACGCCGGCCGCGGCAACCGAGTCGTCCACGGCGACTTCGGCCTGCAAGCGATGCAGGGCGGCTGGATCAGCGCGCAGACGCTGGAGGCCGGCCGTATCGCCGCCCAGCAGTACCTGCGCACCGAGGGCCGCCTGTATATCCGCGTCTTCCCCCACAAACCGATCACCTCGATCCCCTTGGAAACCCGCATGGGCAAGGGCAAAGGCGAGCCGGAATACTGGGCGGCGGTGGTGCGGCCCGGCACGGTGCTGTATGAGATCAGCGGAATCTCCGAAGAAGCGGCGCGGCTGTGTTTCGCCCGGCTGGCACACAAGATGCCGGTCCGCGTGCGATTCCTCCGTCGCCGGCCGATATAGGAGCACGAGAAGCCATGACCAAGGCCTCTGAATTTCGAGAAATGAGCGACGAGCAGCTGCTGCTGACGTTGAATGAAACGATCAAGAACTTGTTTCATCTGCGGCTGCAAGCGCAGACCGAGCGGCTCGACGCCCCCAGCGAGCTCCGCAAGCAGCGGCGGATGATCGCGCGAATCCGAACGATTCAGCACGAGCGCGCCGCGGCCAGGAGCCTGGCTGCGGAGGGCGCCGCCGAAAGTATAGTCGAGAAGTAGGAAGAAACCCATGCCCAAGCGAGTAGTAACCGGGGTCGTCACCAGCGACAAGGCGGCAAAGACGCGCCGCGTGGAAATCCCGCGGCTGGTCAAGCATCCGCGCGTACGGCAAGTACGTCCGCCGCAAGACGATCTGCCACGTACACGACGAGAACAACGAGTCGCACACGGGCGACCTGGTCGAGATCGTCGAGTCGCCGCCGATGTCGCGGTTGAAGCGCTGGGCATTGGTGCGGGTCGTCGAGAAGGGCCGCATGGTCGATCTGGTGGCCATGCGTGCCGCCGCTCGTCAGGCCCACGATAAGCAGGCCGCCGCCGAGGAGCAACCATCATGATTCAGATGCAGACGCGGCTGGCAGTGGCCGACAACACCGGTGCCCGCGAGTTGGGCTGTTTCAAGGTTTTGGGCGGGGCGAAGAAGCGTTTCGCCCGGCTGGGCGACATCGTGGTTTGCAGCGTCAAGAGCGTGGCCCCCGGCAGCGAGATCAAGAAGGGGGCGGTGGTCCGCGCGGTGATCGTCCGCTGCAAGCAGCCTACCCGCCGGACCGACGGCAGCTACGTCCGCTTCGACAGCAACGCCGCCGTGATCGTCGACGCCGACAAGAACCCCCGCGGCACGCGGATCTTCGGCGCAGTGGCCCGCGAGCTCCGCGATCGAAATTTCATGAAAATTGTCAGCCTCGCCAGCGAGGTGGTCTGATGTGGATTAAGACGAACGACACGGTGCGAGTGATCGCCGGCGAAGACCGCGGAACCACCGCCAAGGTGCTGCGGGTCAACCGCAAGACGGGCAGGCTTGTGGTCGAGGGGGTCAACCGCGTATACAAGCACGTCAAGCGCAGCCAGAAGAACCCGCAAGGCGGGCGGCTCTCGAAGGAGATGCCGATCGCCGTCAGCAACGTGCTCTTGGTCTGCGAGGGATGCGGCGCGGCTACCCGCCTGGGCGTGCGCTATCTGCCCAACGGCGGCAAGGAACGTTACTGCAAGAAGTGCGGGGCGGGCAACGGACAAGTCTCCCCGCCCAAGACCCGATACGCCAAGAAATAACGCCACGGCCGGCGGCCGCGCCGAAGAACGGTGCGGTCCGCGGCCGCGATTGAGAGTGCAAAACGACATGAGCGCAGCCAAAGCAAAAAAACCGAGCAAGGCCGAAGCGGCGAAGGCGGCGGAACCAATTCCAACGCCGCGGTTGCAGGAAAAGTTCCACAAGGAGATCCTGCCCGGCCTGGCCGAAAAGCTCGGGCGGACCAACCCGATGTCGCTGCCCCGCTTGCAGAAGATCGTCATCAACATGGGCGTGGGCAAGGCGATCGGCGAAAAAAAACACATGGAAGACGCGCTGGCGGCGATGACGCTAATCGCCGGCCAGAAGCCGCAAGTCCGACTGAGCCGCAAGTCGATCGCCAATTTCAAGCTCCGCGAGAATATGCCGATCGGCTGCAAGGTGACGTTGCGGGGAAAGCGGATGTGGGAGTTTTTCGACCGGCTGGTTTCGATCGCCTTGCCGCGGGTACGCGACTTTCGCGGGCTCGATCCCGACGCCTTCGACGGGCGGGGGAACTACAACCTGGGCCTGACCGAGCAGTTGGTCTTTCCCGAGTTGAATCCGGACAAGTTCACGACGCCGCAGGGAATGAACATTACGCTGGTGACCAGCACCGATAGCGATGACGAGGCCCGCGAGTTGCTTCGCCGGCTTGGGATGCCGCTGCGAGCAGCATGAGCGGGAGTGGGCAGCGGGCAATCGGCAGTAGAGAGTGGCTGGAGAACCAGAGACATCGAAAAGCGTTTGTTAGAGGACTGCAAGAACCGAGGCATAATTCATAGCACTTTCAACTGCCCACTGCCCACTGCCCACTGCCGACTGCCGACTGCCGACTAACACGAGAGAAGAAAATAAAGGACGACAACCGTATGGCCAGTAAATCGAAGATCGCCAAATCGGCCCGCAAGCCCAAGTTTTCCACGCGCCTGGTGAGGCGGTGCCGGATTTGCGGGCGTCCGCGCGCGGTGTATCAGAAGTTTGGGATTTGCCGGATCTGTTTCCGTAATCTCGCCGACGCAGGCCTGATTCCCGGCGTCCGGAAAGCGAGTTGGTAAAGGGACCCTATACCGATGATGACCGACCCTATCGCCGACATGTTGACGCGCATCCGCAACGCGGTGCGGGTTGAACGGCCTCAAGTCGATATGCCCGTCTCCAAGGTCAAACGGGGACTAGCCGAAGTGCTCAAGCGCGAGGGCTATATCTGGGATTGGGAGGAAGTGGAGGCCAAGCCGGCCAACCATCTTCGCGTCCACCTGAAGTACGGCCCGAACGGCGAGCGCGTGATCCGCCGCATTCGCCGCGTCAGCAAGCCGGGCCGCCGCGTCTACAGCGGCGCCGCCGCGCTGCGCCCGATTCTCGGCGGGCTGGGAATCTGCATCATCAGCACCAGCCGCGGCGTGATTAGCGATCGGGAAGCACGGCAACGAAAACTCGGCGGCGAAGTGCTCTGCGAGGTCTGGTAGACGCGACGGGAAATGCTCGGCAAGACAGGAAGAAACCAAGGTTCGATAAGACGACAGAATTGCAGACCGAGAATTGAAGATCCAAAATCCGCAATTGTAGATTTGCGGTCGACAATTTGCAGTCTCGTTAGAAGACAGAAGTAATCGCCATGTCCCGGATCGGAAAGAAACCTGTGCCAGTTCCCGCGGGCGTCAAAGTCCAGATCGTCGACCACACCATCACGGTCGAGGGGAAACTGGGCAAGCTCCAGTGGGAATTTCGCCCGGAAGTCTCCGTCGCCTACGATGACGCGGCGAAGCTGATTACCGTCACGCGCCGAGACGACCAACGGCAGAGCCGCGCGCTGCACGGCCTGACCCGCGCCCTGGTCGCCAACATGATCGTCGGCGTGACACAGGGCTACGAGCGGCGTCTGGAAATCCTGGGCGTCGGCTACCTTGCCGCCGTGCAGGGCCAGATTCTGCAACTCCGCGTGGGCCTGGCCAACGAGCTTCAAGTGCCGATCCCCGAAGGGATCAAGGTCAGCGTCCCCGACCAGCAACACGTGGTGATCCAGGGCATCGAGAAGCAGAAGGTCGGCCACTTTACCGCGGCGGTTCGCGCCCTGCGCAAGCCCGAGCCGTACAAGGGCAAGGGGATTCGCTTCCTCGGCGAGCCGGTCCGCCGCAAGCAGGGCAAGGCAATGGCAAAATAGCGGAGTGTACAGCCGCGACCACCGGTCGCGTTGAGAATGCAAAGCCGCGACCACCGGTCGCGGGGAGGAATCGGCGATGAGACACGATCGATTAGTGGGCAAACAGCGGCAGCGGCGGGGGTTGCGGGTGCGCAATCGCATCAAGCGCGACGCCACTCGCCCCCGGCTGAGCGTCTTCCGCAGCCATCAGAATTTCTACGCGCAGATCATCGACGACGGCGCCGGCCGCACGTTGGTCTCCGCCAGCACCCAAGATAAGCAGCTTCGCGGCGAATTGCGTTACGGCGGCAACAAGACCGCCGCGATCGCAATCGGCAAGGCGATCGCCCAGCGGGCGCTCGAGGCCGGAATCAAGGAGGTCGTATTCGACCGCCGCGAGTACAAATACCACGGCCGCGTGGCGGCGCTGGCCCAGGCCGCTCGTGAAGCGGGGCTGGTGTTTTAGTGGAGAGTGGAGAGTTGCGTGTGCGAAACCGCAAGCAGTTCGTCGGACTGACCCCTGACCCCTGACCCCTGACCCCTTTATGTCAACCGATACAGTTCAAGGACAATTGATCGATAAGGTCATCAAGATTCGGCGGTGCGCCGCCGTGGTCAAAGGCGGCCGGCGGTTCAGCTTCACGGCGCTGGTGGTCGTCGGCGACGGCCAGGGCCGGGTCGGCTGGGGGTACGGCAAGGCCAACGAGGTGCCGCCGGCGGTCGAGAAGGCCGTCAAGGACGGCACCCGCAACTTGTTTCCTATCCACATGGAAGGCACGCACGATTCCGCACACGGTCAAGGGCCAGTTCGGCGCGGCCCAGGTGATTCTGGTTCCGGCCGGGCCGGGCACGGGCGTCATCGCCGGGGCGGCCGTCCGCGCCGTTTGCGAAGCCTGCGGGCTGCGCGACATCCTCACCAAGAGTTTCGGCTCGACCAATCCGACCAACCTCGTCAAAGCCACGATCGAAGCCTTACAAGAACTTCGCTCAGCAAGGCGAAGTCGAGCGGCTGCGGGGAGTCTCGCTGTCATGAACCTGAACGACGTCCATCACGGAATCCATAAGAACAAGGCGCGGAAGCGCATCGGCCGCGGCCCCGGCTCGGGCCAGGGCAAGACCGCCGGCCGCGGCACAAGGGGCAAGGCTCGCGCTCCGGCTCTTCCACCTCGCCGGTGTTCGAGGGCGGCCAGATGCCCCTCGTCCGCCGCATCCCCAAGCGCGGCTTCACCAACCAATTCGCCGACGTCGTGGCGATCGTCAATCTCGGCGTCGCTGGAGAAGCATTTCGAGAGCGGCGAAGAGGTCATCGCCCGAGGCGCATTCAGCGGCAAGGGCCTGGCGAAGGGGAGCTACGACGTCCTGAAAGTCCTCGGCGACGGCGAGCTGACCAAGAGGCTGAAGATTTCGGCGCACCATTTCAGCCGTTCGGCGGCGGAAAAGATCGAGAAGGCCGGCGGGCAAGCCGTCGTTCTGCCCGGCAAGAAGCCCGTGGTGAAGAACAAGATGAAAGTGAAAAGCGAGTTAGGAGTCAGGGATCAGGGGCCAGGGATTAGGGATTCGGAGGTCGGTGGGCTCGATGCGGCCGCTTTGTATCCCTGCCCCCTGATCCCTGATCCCTAATCCCTGATCCCTGACCCCTCTTTCCAGACGGATCGAGCCATGTGGGAAAAAATTCGCGTCGTCTTCACCATCCCGGAACTGCGTCAGAAGATCCTGCTGACGCTGGTGCTGCTGGCCATCTACCGGATCGGCTGGCAGATTCCGCTGCCGATCGTCGATCACACGCAAGATGACGGCCTTCTTCAGCAGAGCGCGGCGGCGGGCTGGGCGATACTCTCAATCAGGTGGCCGATGTTCAGCGCCAGCCAGCTCAGCCAGGCCACGATCTTCGGCCTGGGCATCATGCCCTACATCTCGGCGTCGATCATCTTCCAGTTGCTGGGCAGCGTCTATCCGCCGCTGGAGAAGCTGCAGAAGGAAGGCGAAACCGGCCGGAAGAAGATCAACGAATACACCCGCTACGCCACGGTCGTGCTGTGCCTCGGCCAAAGCTGGTTCTACGTCCGGTTCCTGATGAGCCAACGGCACTTCGATCTATCCGGCAGTCAACGACAGCTTCCTATGCTGGCAATTGACCGCCGTGCTGACGATGACCGCCGGCACGATCTTCCTGATGTGGCTCGGCGAGCAGATCGACGAATACGGCATCGGCAACGGCATCAGCCTGCTGATCATGGCCGGCATCCTCGCCCGCATGCCCGCGGCCGGCTACGCAGACATCATCATAGCCGATGTCAGCAGAGCGGGCTGGAGCTGGGCGGCGGCTCGTCGGCGGCGGCATCGGCGTCGAGACGCTGCTGGTCCTGGCGGTGTCTGTTCGTGGCCGTGGTGTTCGGCGTCGTGTTGATCACGCTGGGCCAGCGCCGCATCCCGACGCAAAGCGCCAAGCACGTCCGCGGCCGGCGGGTCTACGGCGGCACGCGGCAGTACCTGCCGCTGCGGGTGAACCAGGCCGGCGTCATGCCGATCATCTTCGCCAGCAGCTTGCTGTTGTTCCCCGTCGTGATCTTCCAGTACCGTCGCGCAGAGCCTATCCGAACGGCCTTGGCTGGGCCTGCTGACAGCGACGATCTTCAGCCGTGGCGAACGGCTGGATCTACAACATGCTCTACATCGTGCTGATCTACTTCTTCTGCTATTTCTGGACGGCCATCACCTTCAACCCCAAGGACATGGCGGACAACCTGAAGAACTACGGCACGTTCATCCCCGGCTACCGGCCGGGCAAGCGAACGGCCGACTACCTGGAAAAAGTCATGGTGCGGATCACCTACGTCGGCGCCGGCTTCCTGGCCGTGGTCGCCATCATCCCCACGCTGATCTCGCCGTTGGATGGGCATCGACTACGCGTTGGCCAGCTTCTACGGCGGCACGAGCCTGCTGATCGCCGTCAGCGTGGCCTTCGACCTGGTGCAGAAGATCGACAGCCACCTGGTGATGCGAAACTACAAGGGGCTTGCTGGAGAGAGGGGTAATCGATCATGCGCACATGGTCGTTTCATCGGACCGCCGGGGGCGGGCAAAGGAACGCAGGCCGAGCGGCTGGTCAAGACCTACAAGTTGGCCCACCTCTCGACCGGCGACATGCTCCGCGCCGCGCGCGACGCCAAAACCGACGTCGGCCTGAAGGCCGACAAGTTCATGTCCGCCGGGGCAGCTGGTGCCCGACGACGTCATCGTGGCCATCATCGCCGAGCGGCTGGCGAAGCCGGACTGCCAGCAGGGATACCTGCTGGACGGCTTCCCGCGGACCATCGCCCAGGCCGAGGCGCTCGACGCGATGCTGGCCGAGAAGAAGACGCCCCTGGACGTCGTCCTGGAACTCAAGGTGCCCGAGGAGGAGTTGTTCCGCCGCCTGGCCGGTCGCGGCCGGGCCGACGACACGCCCGAAGTGATCCGCCAGCGGCTGGTCGCCTATCGCAAGCAGACCGAGCCGCTGCTGGAGTACTACGGCCGGCAAGGGGCTGCTGAAGAGCATTGACGGGCTGGGCACGGTCGACGAGATTTTCGACCGCGCGAAGGCGGTGCTGGAAGCAAATGGGGCTTAGGAGACTGGGGACTAGGGATTGCGGACGAGGCCGCTTAGCATGAACTGCTGATCCCTGATCCCCAGCCGTGATCCCTAGTCCCGCTTGCGAGGAGCTCGGCAGGTGTGGAGATTCTACGGTCGCCGCGAGAAATCGCCCTGATGCGCAAGGCCGGGCTGCTGGTCTGGGAGGCGCACCAGCTGGCCGCCGCGATGCATCCGGCCCGGGCGTCACCACCGCCGAGATCGACGCCGTGATCGACCGGTTCTTCGCGGAACACCACGCCGTGCCGCTGTTCAAAGGCGTTGCCCGGCACGGTGCCCGTTCCCGGCCATCACCTGCATCTCGGTCAATGAAGAAGTGGTCCACGGAATCCCCGGCCCGCGGCAACTGCTGGAGGGCGACATCGTCAGCATCGACACGGGCTGCAAGCTGAACGGCTGGTGCGGCGACGCCGCGGCGACCTACGCCGTCGGCCGGATCGCCCCCGAGTGCGGCGGCTGCTGGACGTCTGCAAGAATGCGCTCGAATCTGGCATCGACGCTGATGGGACGATGCTCGCGCTGGAGCGAGGTGGCCGGCCGAGATGGAGGCCTACGTCAAGAGACACAAGTTTCTCGGTCGTCGAGGCGTTCGTCGGTCACGGGATCGGCCGCGAGATGCACGAAGACCCCCAGGTGCCGAACTTTCGTCAGCAGCCAACTCCGCCGCGGCAACGGCGATTTCCGGCTGGTGCCGGGCTTGGTGATTGCCGTCGAGCCGATGGTGAACATGGGCACGAAGCGGGTCCGCACCAGGCCGACCACTGGACCCAAGTGACCGCCGACGGCAAGCCCAGTGCCCATTTCGAGCACACCATCGCCATCACGGAGCAGGGGCCGGTCGTTCTGACGGCCGGGCCCAACGGAGAGACCTGGTAGAAGGACGAATGACGAAGTGCAAATGACGAAAACGAGGGATGTGCATGCGGATTGCACGAAGGTATTCGAATTGAGCCATTCGGCACTTCGATATCGCCATTCTTTCGTCATGTCGTGATTCTGGCGTTCGGATTTTGCGGTGGGGCACCGGCAGGAAGCTAGGCAATTCGGGTGGTTATGCAGACGGATTCGTCGTTGTGGTTGAGTGCAATAATCGCGCCGCATGAAAATTTTCGCTGAGGGCCTTGTATGATCAGGGCACGACGCTTATACTGAGGTACTTTGCCCCGTCAAGCAACTAGCCAGTGTGTGCCGCCATGAAAGTCCGTGCCAGCGTCAAGCGAATCTGTGAAAGCTGCAAGATCGTCCGCCGCCGGGGCGTCGTCTACGTCGTGTGCAGCAACCCGCGCCACAAGCAGCGGCAGGGTTAGCTCGCTACGGGAGTCGTTTGCGCGTTGCACGTCCGGAACAGGTGCAGACGGATCGCAGAGTTGCGTCGTTTCCGGTGGTTTATTGCAGAGCAGGAGTGCCTGAGCTATGCCGCGTCTGTTGGGTGTTGACATACCGAACGATCGCCCCACGGTGATTTCGCTGACCTACCTCTACGGGGTGGGGCCGAAGATCGCCCGCGATCTCTGCCACAAGGCGGGCATCGATCCGCAACGTCCGTGCCCGCGAGCTTCGCGAGGACGAGTTGGCGCGGTTGGCGGCGCTGCTGGACAAGGATTACGTGGTCGAAGGGCAGTTGCGGCGGCAGCGGAACCAGAACATCGCCCGGCTGAAGGACATCGGCTGCTACCGCGGCTTGCGGCATCGCCGCGGCCTGCCGGTTCGCGGCCAGCGCACCCGCACCAACGCGCGGACCCGCAAGGGTCCGAAGAAGACCGTCGCCGGCAAGAAGGGCGTCAAGGATCTGCGGTAGCGACAGAGTTGACAGAGAGCGTCTCGAGGCATAGTCCGTTTCTCAGGCAGGGAGTTTCAATTCGGTGGCCAAGACAACGACAGCGACCACAGCGCGCAAGAAAGTCCGTCGCAACGTGACGGTGGGCGACGGTCCACATCAAGGCGACGTTCAACAATACCATCATCACGATCACCGACACCAAGGGCGACACGCTCTGCTGGGCCAGCGCCGGCACGTCGCGGTTTCAAGGGGAGCCGCAAGAGCACCCCCTTTGCCGGCCAGATGTCGGCGCAGCAGGTGGCCGACAAGGCCATGAAGTGCGGCATGAAAGAGGTGGACGTGAAGGTGAAAGGACCCGGCAGCGGCCGCGAAAGCGCGATCACCGCCCTCCAGGCGGCGGGACTGAAAATCAAGTCGATCGAGGACGTCACCCCCTTGCCGCACAACGGCTGCCGTCCAAAGAAGCGCCGCCGCGTGTAAGAAGCGAGAGAAGACAAGAGGGGCCAGGGATCAGGGACCAGAATCGAGTCCGGACGTGTCGTGTTTTGTCGTAGACTCTGACCTCTGACCCCTGAGCCCCTAGTCCCTGACCCCTAACAAAGTATGGCTCGTCAACATTCACCCGTTTGCCGTATGTGCCGCCGCGAAGGAATGAAGCTGTTCCTCAAGGGCACCCGTTGCGATACGCCCAAGTGCGCCTTCGAGCGCCGCGAGTCGGCGCCGGGCATGAACTCCTTCCGCCGCGGCAAGCAGACCGACTACGCCGTCCACCTCCGCGAGAAGCAGAAGGTGAAGCATCACTACGGCCTGCTGGAAAAGCAGTTTCGCAAGGTGTTCGCCGAGGCCAACAAGGGCAAGGGCAACACCGGCGAGCGGCTGATGAGCCTGCTGGAGCGGCGGTTGGACAACGTCGTCTATCGCTTGAGTTTCGGCCTCTCGCGGGCGCAGGCCCGGCTGCTGATCGCGCCACGGCCACGTGACGGTCAACGGCCGGCGCGTGGACATTCCCAGTTACCTGACGCGGCCCGGCGACGTGATTCGCGTGAAGGACCGCCCGAAGAGCCTGCAGTTGGTGCAGTCGGTGTTGGCGCAGTCGAGCCGCGACGTGCCGGAGTTTCTCAACCGGATCGACGGGCCGCAGCCCGAGGGGCACGTTCTCCGCTTGCCGGAAGCCGCCGACGTGTCGATTCCCGTGCAGCCCCACCTGATCGTCGAGCTGTGTTCCAAGTAGCCACCCGTTGCTGCCAGTACATGTAATTGGATCGGAGCTTTCCCATGCGTATTCGATGGCGCGGCCTGGAATTACCCAGCCTGATTGCGGCCGAACGACCGACCCTTTCGCCCACCTACGGCAAGTTCATCGCCGAGCCGTTTGAACGCGGTTTCGGCGTGACGGTCGGCAACAGTCTTCGCCGGATTCTGCTTTCCAGCCTCGAAGGCAGCGCCGTGACCCAGATCAAGGTGCACGGCGCCCAGCACGAGTTCAGCTCGCTGCCCGGCGTGATCGAAGACGTCACCGACATCGTGCTGAACGTGAAGTCGCTGGTAGTCAAGAACCACAGCGAGCAGACCCGCGTGGTGCGGATCGAGAAGAACCAGAAGGGCCCGATCACCGGCGCCGACGTCCGCACCGACGACCAGGTCGAGGTCATCAACAAGGACCTGGTGATCGCCACGTTGACCGAGGACGTGCCGTTTCTGCTGGAGATGGTGGTCGAGAACGGCCGCGGGTACGTGCCGGCGACCGAGCACACGCCGCAGGCGCAGGAGATCGGGATCATCCCGGTCGACGCCGCGTTCAGCCCGGTGGTTCGCGTTCGTTACGAGGTCGAAGAAACCCGCGTCGGCCAGAAGACGAACTACGACAAGCTGACCATCGAGATCTGGACGAACGGCTCGGTGTCGCCGGAGATGGCGCTGGTCGAGGCGGCCAAGATCCTCCGCAAGCACCTCAACCCGTTCGTGCAGTACAGCGAACTGGGGGCGTTGGTCCACAGCGAGGCCCGCGCCGCCGGCATCAATGGGCATCGACCAGGCGACCGAGGCCAAGCTGGCCATGAGCCTGGCCGAGTTGGAACTGTCGGTCCGGGCCACCAACTGCCTGGAGTCGGAGAACATCACCACCGTTCGCGACCTGGTCACCCGCACCGAGGAGCAGTTGTTGGAAGTCCGCAACTTCGGCGAGACGACGATGTCGGAGGTTCGCGAGAAGCTCGCCGACATCGGTCTGCGGCTGGGCATGCGGATTTCGCCGGCGCCCGCCGTGCTTTGAAGTTGGCGTACTCCTCTCGCTCGGCGAGAGGATCAGGAAAGTCGAATTGCTCCCCGCGGAGCGTGAAGAGTACGACGAAAGCGGCCGATGGTCGCGCCACTCAACCAGCGAACACAGAAAACAGTACTTTTGTTGAACGAAACGGCACGACCATGCGACATCGACGAAAAGGCCGGAAGCTCGGCCGCCATCCCAGCCATCAGCGGGCCTTGCTGCGAAGTCTGGCCACCGCGCTGTTCCTGACCGAGCGCGACGCCGAAGACGACGACAACAAGCCGAAGGTCAAGGGGCGAATCATCACTACGATCGAGAAGGCCAAGGAGGTGCGGCCGCTGGTCGAGCGGTGCATCACCATCGCCCGCCGTACGCTCTCCCAGCAGGAGGCGGCCGACCAGTTGGAGCCGAACGCCGATCGCCACAGCGACCAGTGGCGGCAGTGGCGCGACAGCGACCAGTGGCGAGAGTGGAACCGCACGATCGCGCCGGTGGTTGCCGCGCGGCGGCGGGCCCTGCGGCTGTTGGGCGACAAGCAGGCAGTGAAGATCCTCTTCGACGAGATCGCCCCGCGTTTCGCCGACCGCCAGGGCGGCTACACCCGCGTGCTGCGGCTGGCCAAGCCCCGCCTCGGCGACGCCGGAACCCGCGCCATCCTCGAATTGGTCGGCAAGAACGACCGCGTCCGCAAGAAGTCCACCAAGCCCTCGTTCGATTCCGACGTGTCGGAGCCCGCACCGGCCGCCGCTCCGTCGCCCCCGGAAACCACCGAACCGGCCGCCGAGTAGTTTGGCCGCCGTGTCCACGCGGCGAGGCGCCCGGCGACGACGCCGGGGCTAAACGGCAATTCGATGCATCGCTCTCCGCCGCAGTCTCATCGCCGCGAGCCGCCCCAGGACGGCTTCAACTTCACCGCGCACGTTCGCCGGCTCTGCGACGACATGGTGGCCCGGCTGGAACAACTGCGGCACGTCGATATGTCGCGGGTGGCGGTGAGCTTCTCGCAAACCCGCCGCGCCGGCCAGCAGGGGATGTTCGCGACGCTGACGCCGCTGCGATTCGCCGGGGGGCGGATGCACACCTTCCGCCGCAAGCGCCGCTGGGGCATCCAGCGGCTGTTCGACCCGGACGGCCACGAGATGCTCTACATTCTCACCTTCTATCTGCCCCGGTTTCTCGACCTGCCGCTGCGGGAGAAGCTGACCACGGTGCTGCACGAGCTATGGCACGTCGGGCCGCAGTTCGACGGCGACGTCCGCCGGCTGGGTGGCCGCTGCTTCGCCCACGGCTCGTCGCAAAAGCAGTACGACGTTCACATCGAGGCCCTGCTGGACCGCTGGCTCTCTCTCGACCCGCCGCCGGCGCTGTACGGCTTTCTGCGGCTGAGTTTCCGCGAGTTGGTCGCCCAACACGGCCGCGTCTACGGCCGAAAGGTGCCGGCGCCGAAGCTGGTGCCGCTAGATTAGCACCACGCGTTTCTCCACGGAGGGGCCAGACCGTCTTGTCTGCCCGAGGAAACGCAACCCATTTGGCAGACAGGAATGTCTGCCCCACCGGACATACTCAGCGGTACGCGTCTTTTCGGTCATCCAGGGCAAGAATGTTGACAATCCGATTCGATTCGTCGATTCCGTAGAAGACCCGGAACCGCCCAATTCGATACCGCCAGGTTGTCGGACGGTATCCTCTCAGTTTTTTGACGTTGGATCCGAAACACGGCTGGAGGCGGAGATGCGGGTACACGTGCTGCGTCAGCTTGAGCTGCACGAACGCCTTATGCCGCGCATCCAGGTCTCTGTACGTTCCGCAGAAATTCATCGGTCTCAAAGATGCGGTAGTTATTCAACGAACCGCCCCCGCTTGCAGCGTGCGTCGGAGTGTCCGCGGCGGATGCTGCGATTCAAGGCCGCATTGCCGCGGATTTCCGCCATTTCCGATTCGTCAACGAGTTCGCTCTGCTCGATGAATCGTTTTGTTGCCGTCTCGATAAAGTTCGACAATGGCCGATTGTCGCTTTCCGCCGATCGGCGAAACAGTTGATAAACATCGTCGCTCAGCCGGAGCGTTACAGTCTTGGACATCAGGCACCTCGATTTCTTCTGTATGCCATTAGAATACAATAGAACGATTCTGCTGTCAACCTGCGGCCGGCGGGGGCGACAGACGATCCGCCTCTGGAGGTTCCGATATCTTCCTTTCATGCGGCAAACCGCGGGCTTTAGTGCCGCGAAAGGAAACTGAGAAAGACTGATAACATGAAATGGCTTTGCCGATCGTGCAGATCGGTCAAAGTCTATCGGTTGGGCTGCCGATAACAAGTTTGCCGATTGCTCCGTTTGGGGTCACGCGCAGTTGCGCGGCTCCAAACAGGCGTCGGCCGGGGGGGAATGGTGAATATGGGTGGGGTAGGCATTTACCTTCCTGCCGCTGGGCCGCACGTGTGCGGCCCACCGGTAGCAAACCGAACAGGAACTCAAGTCTATGAGTCGGCAAACCCCCCATGTCGGCGTTGTTATTGGCGATCCTCGCTGGCCGCTTTGGCAGGATGTCACCCGCAGGATCCGTTCTACCTGAAGAACGTCGATAACGATCTGAAGTACTGGAAAGGCGAGGCCACGCAGATCGACTATCCTGACGTCGATGCCGACCGCCTTCCCGACGTGTCCAGCCCATGCGGCCTTTCTCGCTGGCGCGATCGCGACCCGCAAGAACGTCTGGGATCTTACGCTGGAAGAGGCGATGCAGATCGCCTGAAGAACAACAAGGTGATGCGGAACATCGGCGGGCAGGTCCAGGGGCCGCCGGATTCATCCTCGCGCAACCCCGAAGTTGGCGCCGACCATCTACGATCCGGCCTTGGCCGAGAGCAACCCTCGTACGGGCACCGGAGGCGGCGCTGTCGGCGTTCGACGCGCAATTGCAGACCAGTTTGACGTGGGAGAAGCACAGACACGCCCGCAGAACATGGCCCCGCTTTTACCAGCCATCTTCCCCAACGTGAACCAGGACGATCTCGGCACGTTCCAGGCACGATTGCAGAAGACGGCGGCCACCGGCGGAACGTTCGCCTTGACGCACAGCGTCGCCTACGCCATGAGCAACAACCCGACCCAGTTGTATTCGTCCGACTGGAACGTCAAGCTCGTGGCCGAGATGCGGCAGCCGTTGTTGCAAGGCGCCGGCGTGCAATTCAACCGCATTGCCGGACCCGGCGCCACGCCCGGCGCAGTTCAACGGCGTGATGCTCGCGCGGATCAACACCGACATCGCGTTGACCAACTTCGAGATGAGCGTGCGGAACCTCGTCAGCGACGTGGAGACGGCCTATTGGGAGTTGTACTTCGACTACCAGCGATTCGACGCGGCGATCACCGGGACGCGACGACGCCTTGGAGATGTGGCGGAAGATCTACAACGCTGTTCACGCACCGGCAGCCAGGGCGGCGAAGCGCGAAGCCGCGGAGGCCCGACCCGCGATCAATACTATCATCTTACCGCAGCACGGCCGAGCAAGCCGCTCAACGAGCTTGTACGCCACCGAAGTCGAAACTGCGATACCTGATGGGCCTGGCGCGCCACCGACGGCCGGCTGATCCGTCCCAAGGACGAAGCCGACCACCGCCAAAGTCACTTTCGATTGGTACGACGTGCTGGCCGAGGGCCTGGCGCGCAGCCCCGAATTGCGCGAACAGAAATGGATCGTCAAGCAGCGCGAATTGAATTTGATCGCCGCGAAGAACTTCCTCCTCCCGCAGACTGGACCTGGTGGGCCAGTATCGCTGGCTCGGGCTTGGGCAACCGGCTGGACGGCAGCCAGCTCGCTCGATCTGGATAACTTCAGCCCCGCCGACTCGAATGCCTATCGCACGCTGGTCGACGGCCAATATCAGGAATGGCAGATCGGATTCCAGGGCCAGCTCAACATCGGATTCCGCCGCGAGATTGGCCGGCGTGCGGAATGCCCAATTGGATTTGACGCGAGAACAGGTCAAATTGCAGGAAGACGAGCTCGAACTCTCGCACCAATTGGCCTACGCCGTCCGCGACCTGGAGACCGACTACGTGCTTATGGACACCGCCTTCAATCGCCGCAAAGCCGCCGAAGACCAACTCAAGGCGGACGAGGCGATTTACGAAAGCGGCGCGGCGGCAACCGAAGAGGGCACCCCGATCCTTAACGACCTCTTGCGGGCCCAACAGGAGTTCTCGCAGGCCGAAAGCGACTACTATCGGGCGGTGGTCAACTACAACAAGGCGATCGCGCAGGTCCACTACCGCAAGGGTTCGCTGCTGGAGTATAATGGCGTCTACTTGGCCGAGGGTCCGTGGCCCGGCAAGGCGTACTTCGACGCCCGCCGCCGCTCCCGTGCCCGCGACGGCTTCGACGTACCTCGATTACGGCTTCACGCAGCCGAAGGTGATCAGCCGCGGGCCGATCGAACCAGAACGCGGACGGGGAGGCGTGCAAGAGCGGCGAGGTGTTCAAGGCGGGCGAACTGTTCCAGAGCGGCAAAGCGAATAAGCAAGGTGCGCCGACGGCGGCGCCGCCGAAGCCCGAGCCGATGCCGCTTCCGCACCGAGACGTTCCCCGCCGAGCCGGTCCCGGCGAGCCCGACGCCCGAGCCGACACCCGAGCGGACGATCGCCGAGCCGCCGCAAGCCGGCGGCGGCGACCAGGAGCGACAGTGCACCTGTCGCCCCAACGGGCGACGTCGCGCCGGCGGGTCACGTCGGCCCAAAGGGGAACTCCGACAATGGCGACAGTACGAGCGGCTGGCAGCCGCCGGCGAACCAATCGAGGGTCGCGCGAGCGGTTGACCGACTGGTGTTGCCCGCCGGCTGGAACGTCGTAGAAAAGGGCGGCAGCCATGAATCTGGCCGAGAATCCATCGTCTGCTGCAACTGATCGGTCTGCTTCAGGCTGGAAGGGGGTACAACGCTGAGTCGCTGGCGCTGGAATGCGGCGTAAGCCGGCGCACGCATCTTTCGCGATCTGGACGTGCTTCGACAGTCGGGCATTCCGCTGGCGTTCGACCAGCGGCAGCAGTACTATCGCATTCCCGGCTCCTGTCTGCTTCCGCCGACCAACTTCACGCCGGAAGAAGCGTTGTCGCTGGTCGTGTCTGTGTCACGAGTTGGGCAACGGCGGCGGACTTGCCGTTTCTCGGTCCCGCCCGCAGCGCCGCCGTCAAGATCGAAAGCAGCCTTCCCATCGCGGCTTGCGCGAGCAACTCCGCGACGTCGTCTCGACCATCCGCATCCAGACGCCGCCGATCAACCCGCTGCAAGGCCGCAAGCCGATCTACGAGCAATTGCTCGAGGCGATGGTCAACCGCCGCAGCGTCCGCATCCGCTACGAAAGTCTTCAGGAACAGAAGGAGATCGCCACGCGGCTCAGCCCGTACCAGATTGTTCTTCAGCCGCCGAAGCTGGTACGTCGTGGGCCGATCGTCGCTGCATCGCGCGAAGCGCACCTTTCACCTCGGCCGCATCCTGGAGATCGAGACGCTGGACGACCATTTCCAGGTTCCCCGCGGCTTCTCGATCGAGCGGTATCTCGGCAACGCCTGGCACATGATTCCCGAGAAAGGGGGCGACAGCGAAGTGGTCGTCCGCTTCAGCCAGCTCGTCGCCCAGAACGTGGCCGAGGTCAACTGGCACAAGACGCAGCGGTTGGCATGGCGCGACGACGGCACGCTCGATTTTCACGTCACCGTCTCCGGTTTGAACGAGATTTCGTGGTGGATTCTCGGCTACGGCGACCACGCCGAGGCGATCCAGCCGCCGGAGCTGCGCCGTTTGCTCGCCGAACGGGCAAAACGCATGACCGCGCTGTATGCTTGATGGGGCGCCCGTTCGCCCGATTGTCATTCCGTAGAAGGCGACTCACCGCCACCCTGCCGACCCATGCACGACCACTTGAGAAGGGCTCTTCTTCCATGCGAAACTGCGACAAGACCAGGGACCAACTACTCGAAGAAATTGCGGGGCTTCGTCAACGAGCTGCCGTGTTGGAAGCGGCGGAGCAGTCGCGGCGGCAGAGCGAACAACGCTATCGCATGCTCACCGAATCCACGACCGACATGATCTTCATCTTGAACCGTTCCGGCGACATCCTCTACGCCAACCGCAGCGCGGCGGCGGGCATTCGATACGACGCCGACAGCCTCGTCGGCCTGAAGCAGACGGAGTTGTTTTCGCCGGAGAAGGTCAAGAGACACCGCGACAGCGTCGCCAGGGTGTTCGAGACGGGCGAGGTCCACGAGGCGGACGGCATGTACCGTTTCGGTCCCGACGAAATCTGGCTTAATACCCGACTTATGCCCCTGAGAGGCGAAGACGGCACGATAACCGCCGTGATGGGCGTCGCCCGCGACATCACCGCCCGCAAACGCGCCGAGGCCGCGCTGGAGAAAGCCCGCGACGAACTCGAAAAGCGGGTCGAAGCGCGGACGGCCGAACTGGCCGGCGCGAACGAATCGCTCCGGCAGAGCGAGCAGAAATACAAGAGCCTTGTGGAAGCGTCACCCGACGCCGTCATCCTTGCCGACATCAAGGGCAACGTTCTCTTCGCCTCGCACCACACCTGGGAGTTTCTCGGTTTCCCGGATGATGAGGACCTGGTCGGCAAGAGCGTTTTCGATTTCGTCGTCGAGAGTGATCGGCCGCGGCTGGCCGCGAATGTCCCCAAGCTGATGCAGACGCGAATCCGCAGGAACACGGAATATACGGCGCAGCGCAAGGATGGAACGACGTTCCCTGTGGAAATCTCCTCTGCCGCCGGCCCCAACACCGAGCAACAACCCTGGGCAATCCTGGCAGTGGTGCGCGATATTTCCGAGCGGAAGCAGTACGAAGAGACGCTCCGCCAGAGCGAAGAGAAATACCGCGGCTTGGTCGATATTTGTCCCGATTCGATCGTCGCCTCGGACCTGAGCGGCAAGACGCTATTCGTCTCCAAACAGACCTGGAAGCTGCTGGGCGTCTCCGAGCAGGAGGAGTTGGTCGGCCAGAACACCTACGACTACGTCATCGAAGCCGACCGCGCTCGTCTGGCGGCGAACTACGCCGACCTGCTCAAGGTGGGCAGACGCAGCCAGACGGAATATACCGCGCTTCGCAAGGACGGGACCACGGTGCCGGTCGAGCTATCGTCCGTCATCAGCCGAGACGCCCAAGGTTGCCCGACGGGAGCGATAGCGATCATTCGCGACGTCTCGGAAAGCAAGCGGGCCAATCAGGCCCTGCGGCAACACTACGGGGAATTGCGAGCCATCCACGACGGCATGGCGGAGGGGCTCGTGATCCTCGACGTCGAGACGAACGACTGCATCCGGGCCAATCGCTCCATCTGCGAGTTGCTCGGATACTCCGAGGAAGAACTCAAGTCGCTTCCGGCCGAGAAGCTGCAAGTACCCGCGATGATCCCCGTCTGGCGAGAGAGGCATCGAGCCATGATCGAGGGGCTGCTGACGCACGCCGAGGACGTCCCTCTCGTGCGCAAAGACGGCAACGTGGTCTACGTGGATATCGTGTCGGACCGGATCACCTACAACGGGCGCCCCTGCTTAATCCACCTTCTCCGCGACACGACCGAGCGACGCCAGGCGCAGGAGGCATTGAAGAAGGAGCATCGCACGCTCAAGCACTTGCTGAGCTCCAGCGATCACGAGCGGCAGTTGATCGCGTATGAAATTCACGACGGGCTCGCGCAGCAGTTGGCCGGGGCGCTCATGCAGATCGAAACCTATTGGCATCAGAAGGAGGCAAGACCCCATGAGGCAGCGAAGGCGTACGAGGCCGCCGTGACCATGCTGCGCCAGGCGCACTTCGAGGCGCGACGTCTGATCAGCGGCGTTCGGCCGCCGATTCTCGATGAATCCGGCATCGTGGCGGCCGTCGCGCATCTGGTGAACGAACAGGGGCTGCAAAACGATCTGAAAATCGAGTTCCACAGCCACGTCTCCTTCCACCGGCTCGTTCCCATCCTCGAAAACGCGGTCTACCGCATCGTTCAAGAGGCGCTGGCCAACGCCTGTCGGCATAGCAGGAGCGACCGGGTGCGGGTCGAACTGACGCAGCGCGACGATGCACTCCGCATCAAAGTCCAGGACTGGGGAGTAGGGTTCGACCCTGCGGCCGTCAGGGACGATCACTTCGGTCTGGAGGGCATCCGCGAGCGGGCAAGACTGCTGGGCGGCGCCATCACCATCGAGTCCGCTCCCCGCCGCGGCACTTCCGTCGCCATCGAGCTGCCCTTGATGCTCAGAGAGGACTAACCCTGCGCCAACCGTCCGACGTGCGCGGCGGCGGCGAGCCCGAGACCGCTCAGATTGTAGCCGCCTTCGAGAATCGAGACCACGCGCCCCGCGGCGTTCACTTTGGATATTTCCAGGACGAGGCTGGTCAGATCGCGGAAATCCCGGTCGGTCAATTCGAGCCGGCCTAGTGGATCACCGTGCCGGGCGTCGAATCCGGCTGACAGAATGATCAGTTCCGGCTTGAAGCGGCTCGCGGCGGGGGCCAACTTGTCGCGAAAAGCCGCGATGAACTCGTCGCGGCCGGCGCCGCGCTTCATCGGGCAATTCAGCGTCGAGCCCAGCCCTTTGCCGCGGCCCGTCTCGTCCGCCTTGCCCGTCCACGGATACCATGGCGACTGATGCGTGCTGAAGTAGAAGACCGAGTCGTCCGCATAGAAGATCTCTTGCGTGCCGTTCCCGTGATGCACGTCCCAATCGATAATCAGCACCTTGCCCACCCGCCGTTTCCGCTGGGCATAGCGTGCGGCAATCGCGGCGTTGTTGAAGACGCAGAATCCCATGCCGCGATTCGGCGTGGCGTGGTGGCCCGGCGGCCGCACCAGACAGAAAGCGTTGTCGGCCTTGCCGCCGAGCACCGCATCGACGGCCACGCAGGCGGCGCCGCAGGCGTAGTCGGCGGCCGTCAGCGAGTTGCGGCAGACCCAAGTGTCACCGGTGCTGAGCCGCCGAGCCCCCGACTCGATCTCCCGCCGCACCTCTGCCAGGTACTTGGCCGAATGACACGCCAGAATCTCCTTGTCCGTCGCCGGACGCGCCCGATAGGTCGACAACGACGGGAAGTAGTCGCTCTTCTTCAGCGCCCCCAGCACGGCGTCGTAACGCTCCGGGCACTCGACCCGGGGCTTGGCCGACACGTGACACCGGCTCATCTCGTCGTAGACCAAGGCGGTCGGAAGCCGTTTGGACGGCTTTCGCGGCTGGCCGATCGACATGGCGCTGGCCGAACGGCCAAGCAAGACCGACGCGCCCGCTCCGGCCGCGAGCGTCTGCAAAAACCGACGCCGCGTCGTGGACGCGCTTGACACGTCATCAGTTACGCACTGGCCGCTCACGGCGGTGGCTCCAAAGGACTGCTCGCGGAAGCCGCAAGTCTCGTTCCCGGCGGCAGAATCCTTTCCCTATTATCGCCACCAATCAGTATATACCGTTGCAGTTCTTCGGGGAAGCGTCTGAGCCAAGGCGGCCGTTTCTACTGCCATGGGCGGGGATTCTCCGCCTACGCCCGCAGAAACAGCCGACGGCGATAGAGCCACCATAGAAGCAGCCAGATGAGCACGAGCCCGCTGCCGTTGACCAGTGCTTCCAGGGATGGAAGATCGGCCGGCAACAGCTTCGCCCCAAGCCCGCGCATCGCCAGATAGACAAACGGCTCAAGCATGTAGGCAAGGAGGGCGTTGGATCCGATGACTATCAGTGGGAAGGCCCAGTGGCGGAACCTCCCGACGTCGATTACGACGTGAAACAGCGCCATCAGCAGGAAACCCCATCCGCCGGCCCAGAGAATCATCGAACTGGTCCACAAGTGGCGGTTGAAGGGCAGCGAATAGCTCCAAACCCATCCCCCCGCCACGCAGGCCAAACCTACGAGCACGAGGCAGACGAGTCGCCGCGGCGTGGCCAGCCGCGCCCGCATCAGATGCCCGGCCATCGCCCCCAGCAGAACCGAAGCCGAGAAGCCGAGGCTGGTGACGATCCAGGTGAACGAGTGGTCGCGGCGAAACACGTCCAGCACCAACATATCGACGTAGCGGGGAAGATTGGCGTATCGTTCCAGCGTTCCGGCCGCGTGTCCGGGAAACGGGACGAAGACCAGCAGGATCCAATAGCCCACGATCAGTGAAAACGTCAAAATGATCTGGCCTGCCAGCCGCAAATGCAGCAAAGCCAGCGAAGTCACGAGATAGCCCACCGCAATGGCTTGGAGCGTGTTGCTGAACAACTCGAGACGCATCGGTTCGACGCTGACGATTTGCTTCGCCAACTGGATCAGAATGCCAAACGTCCAAAGCACGGCCACGCGTCGGGCGATTCGCCGGTAGATCGGCCGCAACGATTGGCCGGGCTCGACTCGCTTGGCCATCGCAAACGGCATCGCCGTTCCCACCATGAAGAGGAACAGGGGCATCACCATGTCCAAGGCCGTAAAGCCTTTCCACGTAGCATGATAAAGCTGCGTCTCGACGACACCCCCTAGCAGAGGATGAGCGTATTTGGTCAGCGCGATCACCACCTCGGCGCCACCGATGATCCAGAACATCGTGAAGCCGCGCAGCGCGTCGAGGGAAAGCAATCGTTGCTGCGGCGCAGGGGGCGGAACCGGCGTGGCAACATCCCACACCGCCGCCACCGGTTCCTGCGCAGTTTCCAACTCGGCTATGACATGAAAGACCCCTCTCTCTAGATGCAATACGCTGAACTGCGGACCGTCGGTTCGGAATTGAGGGTTGCGACTTCGGGGCGGGGGGGGGGAGATTGTGGCGGCGGGGTGCTGATTGAGATGATTGTACTCGGTCTCCCTTGTCCAATCAAATCCCAAAAATGCGCAGATCCACCATCTCCGGGTGGTGCAACGGCTGCCGGCACGGGCGGCTCTCGGCGATCCGCCGCTACCCGACGTTGATCTTGTTGATCTTCACGCGGGTGTAGAGTTGGCGATGGCCGGTCTTGCGGCGGTAGTTCTTCCGCCGCCGGGCCTTCTGCACGACCAGCTTCGGGCCTTGAGCAACCGAGACGACTTCGGCCGTGACGGTGGCCCCTTCCAGGGTCGGCTGCCCGACCTGGAACTCATCATCGTTCCGATAGGCCAGCACGCGATCGAACGTGACCTGATCGCCGGTGGCGAGGTCACGGTAATCGATATCGAACTCTTGCCCCTCTTCGACTTTGAACTGGCGTCCGCCTTCGGAAATGATCGCGTACATGACACTGTCCTGGTAACTGATCGCTTGCACTTGAGAAACGACTAAGTTTACCAGACGGATGCCAAGCTAATCAAGGGGCGTCGCTGAAAGGTAGTGGTACAGTTTCGCCGAAAAAGAGTCGGTGTACGGGAAAAAACGCAAAGACCCCCACTGTGGGGATGGCTTTGTAAAAGAATCGGCCTGATGATCAGTCCTGTTCGGCACGGAATTTGTGCATTGATTCGCACCCCGCACAGGTGGTGTTGCGCGTTTTCGATAAGCGTGCATAATTGCCGACATCCGTGGCAAATGCCGGGATGTCGTGCGTGAAGAAGACGTGACGGGCTTGAAATATGTCGACAAGCTCGCTCCACTCCTCGCGCGCTTGCATGAGGTCGGCTGTAGCGGGCCTCGCTCGGCTCGCTCAGCGTAGCCACCGATGTCTTTCTGCCGGAATGCCTGAAGAAAATTATCGCCGAACTGGGCGAACAACTCGAACCCATCGCCCGTGATCCGCGGCTGAAAGACGCGCAACACACCCTGACGCTGGTCGATCGCGCCTTGATGAAGGGTTTGCCCGTGCTAATGCAGGCCGCGATCCCCGATCCGCGAACAGCAAAGCTCAAGGCGAAGTTTCGCCTCCACACCCAGTTTGATCTGCAACGCGGCGTGCCGATCTGGCCTGCTCCCCAAAATCTGATCCATGTGGTATGAGAGTCCTAACAGCCCATGAAGGGCAAGGAGACTCTCGATGCCAAAGAAGCACCATAAGCCGGAGCAGATCATCAGCAAGCTGCGGGATGCAGATGCCATGCTGTCGGCGGGCAAGACGATTGGACAGGCATGCCAAAGCCTGGAGATCAGCGAACAGACGTTCCACCGTTGGCGAGCCCAGTACGGCGGGATGAAGGCCGAGGAGGCCAAGCGGCTCAAACACCTGGAGGAGGAGAACAAGCGGCTGAAGCATCTGCTGGCCGAAGCGGAACTGGATAAAGCCATCCTCAAAGAGGCGCTGCGGGAAACTTCTGAGCCCTGTTCGCCGTCGAGCGACGGTCGAACACGTTCAACGGCAGTTGAGCGTGTCTGAACGTCGGGCGTGCAGGGCGTTGAGCCAGTCTCGATCGAGCCAGCGGTACAAGCCGTTGACGGACGAGGAGGAGAAACGCTTGATTGCCGAGATGTTGAGCTTGGTGGGCAAGCATCCTCGCTACGGCTATCGGCGTATATGGGCGTTGCTGCGACGATCGGGCTGGCGTGTGAATCGCAAACGGATCTACAGGCTTTGGGTTCAGGAAGGGCTGAAAGTGCCGCAGAAACAGCGAAAACGACGGCGTTTGGGCCACAGCGAGAACAGTTGCGTTCGTCGGAAGGCGGAGCACAAGGACCACGTATGGACCTGGGACTTCATCCATGATCGAACCACGAACGGTCGGCCGCTGAAGTGGCTATCGATCGTGGACGAGTACACGCGAGAATGCTTGGCGTTGGAGGTGGATCGCAGCATCACGGCCGAGAAGGTGATCGACGTGTTGGCGGAGTTGTTCCGCATCCGCGGCGTTCCGAAGCACATCCGCAGCGACAATGGGCCGGAGTTCATCGCCAAGGCGATTCGGCGGTGGTTGTCTCTTGCGGGCGTAGAGACGCTGTACGTGGAGCCTGGCTCGCCCTGGGAGAACGGCTACGCCGAATCGTTCCACAGCCGCCTGCGCGACGAACTGACGAACCGCGAAGAGTTTACGAACCTGGCCGAAGCGCGACTACATGGCCGACGCTTGGCGATTGGAATACAACCACCGGCGGCCACATAGTTCGCTGGACTACCAGACCCCTGCGGAGTTTGCCGCCGGCTGTGCCGCCGCTGCTTCCGCTCCGGCTGCGCCTCCGCTCCAGCAGCGGCGGCACAGCCGAGACCTCAGAGATTTACCATTACCCGTTACCCAACCAATACTCTCATAACCCCTGGTACAGAAAACGGGGGCAGGTCAGATCCGCATCGACGTCACCGAAGGCATCGGCAAAGGCGAGGCGGACGAGCGAGCCGTGCTAACCAGGGCTTTGGAATCCGGCCGCTGCTACGTGACCGATCGCGGCTGCGCGAAGTTCCAACTGTTCAACGAAATCGTGGCCGCAGGCGGTAGTTGCGTCTGCCGTTTGCGCGACAACAGTCGTTTGCCGGCGATGATTGAAAAGGCAAGATGCTGAAAACCCATCTGCAAAACATCCTGACGTATCTTACCCACGGCATTACGAACGCCACGAACGAGAGCATCAACGCAAAAATCCAATGGGTGAAGCACACGGCCCGAGGCTTCCGTAATCTGCAGAACTTCAAAAATGCCATCTACTTCCATTGCGGCGACCTCAACCTAACACCATAACCCGCTCAAATCCGAGAAGAGCCCAAGACATTGCCCCAAGTTATACAACCCCCCTACCTTTCGCGCCATAGATACTTGCCGCACACGCAAGCGACGCGGTTGTGTGCCGCAGCGTGCGTTATGCTATAATGTGAGGAAACGACGGAGGGGTAGCTAGTGCCAACTGCCATCGCCATTGATCGTGCCGCCATTGCCGACTTCTCTCGGCGACACCGTATCCGATGCTTGGCGTTGTTCGGCTCGGTGCTGCGCGAGAGTTTCCGTCCGGACAGCGACGCGGATGTTTCGGTGGAGTTTGAGCCCGGCCAATCGATCGGTCTGATTCGGCTTGCGGGAATTGAGCGCGAACTTTCAGAGGTTCTCGGGCGGAAGGCAGACATTCGTACCCCCGCTGATTTGAGCCGCTATTTCCGCGATGACGTGGTCCGTTCCGCTGAGATATTGTATGACCGACAAGTAAGCGTTCACAGGCCGGAAACAGAGGGGGACGGAGGAGGTTTTCGGCGACAGTATCCGCCGCAGGAGAAGATATTTCTCCGAAAACCTCCTCCGTCCCCTTGCCGCCCAGTGAACGGTTACGACCGACAATGACCTTGTAAGGCTGCCCCACATGTCTGACGCGGCAAGAGCGGCTCAATCCTACATCGCGGGGAAGAAGCGATCGGACCTGGATCACAATCGGATGTTGGTCCATGCGCCCGTTCGCTGTATCGAGATTGTCGGTGAAGCTGCCTCGAGAGTCTCGCAACAGAACCGAGCCGAAATTTCGGCAGTTCCGTGGGCAGACGTCGTTTCCATGCGGAACCGACTCATCCACGCCTATTTCGACATCAACCTTGACTTCGTCTGGGACACGGTTGTTGATGATCTCCCGCCGTCGTTGGCCGCGATGGAACGCATCGTCACGTGATCCACACATGCCGACTTATCAATCCTTCGCCGCCGACGTGCGACGGCTCGATCGGGCGATCGGGGCGCTCGCGCCGTCGGCGGCCGCGGCGGGCGTGGCGCCGCCGGCCGGCCAGGAGTGGTTCGATCTGCTGCGGAACAAGCTGTTGGCGCAGCTCGACATGCCGCCGCTGTTGGTCGTGGCGATCGTCGGCGGCACCAATATCGGCAAGTCGTCGCTCTTCAACCAACTCGCCGGCGAAGTGGCCAGCGCCGCCAGCCCGCTGGCCGCCGGCACGAAGCATCCCGTCTGCCTCGCGCCGCCCCCGCTGGGCGATCCGGCCCTGTTGAAGCGGCTGTTCGAACCGTTCGAACTTCACGCCTGGCATTCGGCCGACGATCCGTTGGGCGAATCCACCGAGGACCGCCTCTTCTGGCGCGTCGGGCAGACGATGCCGCCGCGGCTGCTGCTGTTGGACGCCCCCGACGTCGATTCCGACGCGGAGGTCAATTGGCGCCGCGCCAGGGCGATTCGCCAGGCGGCCGACGTGCTGGTGGCCGTGCTGACGCAGCAAAAGTACAACGACGCCGCCGTGAAGCAGTTCTTCCGCGCCGCCGTCGAGGCCGACAAGCCGATCATCGTCGTCTTCAACCAATGCGAACTGGAGGCCGACGCCCCCTATTGGCCGCAGTGGCTCGATACGTTTTGCCAGCAGACCGGCGCGCGCCGGAGTTGGCCTACGTCGTCCCTTACGATCGCCGCGCCGCCGAGGAGTTGCGACTAAAGTTTTACGCAATCGAATCATCTTCCTCCCCTCTCCCTTTGGAAGAGGGGCCGGGGGTGAGGGCCAGCCAGCATTCAGAATCCAGCGTTCAAGGATCAACATCTCCAAGTCTCCAAAACTCCAAATCTCCAAATCGAAGCGGCCCTCACCCTCTCCCAAAGGGAGAGGGGACTCTGCACGAAGCCGACCTCCGCGGCGACCTTGGCTTCGTTGCGTTTCGACTCGATCAAGATTCGCACGTTCCGTGGGGCGATAAAGCGAGTACTTGATCCGCAGCACGGCGCGCCGGCTTACTTGGATTCCATCCGCCGAGCGGCCGGCGAGTTTTCGGCGGCGGCCAGGCGCGTTTCGGCCACGGAAATGGCCCGCGTCGGCTGGCCCTCGCTGCCGGCCGGCGTGCTGGTCGATGAAATGCGCGATTGGTGGGACGCCTCGCGGCAGGAGTGGTCGCGGAAGATTCACGGGTTCTACCGGGTGATCGGCCGCGGCGTGACGTGGCCTTTCCGCACCGCCTGGGACGCCGTGGCAGGGCCGCAATCCGATCCGCTGGCCGTCTTCCAACGCCAAGAGCGGGCAGCGATCGTCATGGCCGTGGAGAAGCTGCTCGACGAGTTGGAGCCGCCTGGCACAGGTGGGCAACGACACGCTCCGGCCGCGGTTGATGCGTCTGTTGGGTGGCCGCGCCCGCGCGACCCTGCTCGAACGGGTGCAGGCCGCCCACGAGAGCCTTCCGGCAGTCGATGAGCATTACCGGGCGTTCCTGCGCGGGGAACTCGATGCGTGGCGTGACGCGAATCCCCGCGCGGTGCGGTTCCTGCAATCGCTCGACCATGCCGCGGCGGTCGCCCGGCCGGTCGTCACCGTGGCGTTGTTTTTCACGGGCCTGCATTTCGCCGGCGACCTTGCGGGCCAGGCAGCCGTTAACGCCGCCGGCCATCTCGCCACCGAGGCCGCCATTACCGGCGGCATTACCGGCGGCGGCGAGGCCATCGTCAGCACCACCAGCGAAGGCGTCCGCCAGGCGGCCGGCCGGCTGTTTGGCCGACTGCAAGCCCGCTACACCCAGCAGCGCGCCGGCTGGCTGGCCGACTGGCTCGAGCGCGAGTTGCTCGGCGATTTGTTGGCCGATCTTCGTCGTGGCGCGGAAGTGCCCGAGGGAGAGAATTCCAGGAAGTCGCGGCGGCAATTGCCGCGCTTGGCAGGTAGAGGCCGCCAGCACGGTCAGTGACCGCCGTTGCGGGTCGTTTGTTGACGCGGTTTTGCCTCTTTCCGATGCCCCGACCCAGGTCGGCCACCAGCCGGGGGGGCGAAAAAGTGGAATATCCCCACCTGTCGCTTCGCGTCTTTCTGACGGAACATCACCTAGATTTGACGGACGTGACTGTCTACACAATCATTGCAAGGTGCCAGCCGGCACACTCGCTGATCGCAGTTCAAGTCCTCCGGGAGGTCGTCATGAAAATCGCGGCAAGACTGACAATGGGATTGGTGGCTGTCTGTTTGTGCGGCAGCTTGGCGCTGCGCACATCGAGGGCCACAGAAGAGAAATCGCTCGTTTCAGCTTCGCAGGCTCTGCAGTTGTTGAAGAAAGGCAACGATCGGTATGCGACAGATCGTTTGGCACAGCAAGATGCAGGCCGGCAGCGACGCCTTGAGTTAGTGCAAGGGCAACATCCTTTCGCCGTTGTCGTCGCCTGTGCAGACTCGCGCGTTCCGCCGGAACTGATTTTCAATCAGGGCTTGGGCGATATTTTCGTTCTGCGCGTGGCCGGCAATATTGCCGACCCGTTCGTCTTGGGCTCCATCGAGTATGCAGTGGAACACCTGCACACGCCGTTGGTCGTAGTCTTGGGGCACGACCATTGCGGCGCCGTTTCCGCGGCGTTGAATCCGAAAAAGCCCGGCGGAAATCTGGGCATGCTGATCCGTCACGTTTTCGTGGGCAAACACCTGCCGAAGGCGACGGAGGCCATGCACTTGGCCGCCGTGAAGAACAACGTTCTACATCAAGCCGCAGCGATCACCGAGCATAGCGACGTGCTGAGAAAAGCGGCCGAGGAGAAACAGTTTCGGATCGAGGCCGCCGTCTACCATCTCGATTCCGGCAAGGTCGAATGGCTGGAGAAGAAGTAGCTTGCCGTTATTGGGACGTTCGCGGTGGGCAGTCGCCGCACAAGCGGCGTCTTTCTCGTTGCCAAGAAAAATACCGACGCGTTTGCCGCTAGGACGTGCGACGTGCTTAGGCACGCTACTGGGGCCGCGGATCAGGTGCCGCTAAAAGCCCGCGAATAGGCATGACGTCCGTAAAGGGGCAAACGCGCCGTGCAAAACGTTGACGATGTCTGCGATCGAAACGACCCTCCTGTGCAAGAGAAAACGAAAAGGCGCCCAAAAACCGGCGATGCAACGGTCCTCCTCTGAAAGAGTTGAAGAAACTCAAGCCCGAGCTACGATGGCGGCCGCGGTCGATGCGGGTATGGCGGAATCGCCAGGTAATCGACCAGTCCGGCCTGAAGGTCTTCCTGTTGCTCGCGCAACCGGCGGCGACGTTCGAGGGCGTTCAGTTGCTTCCTGAGCGCCCCGACGGGCGGCCCGGATCGGGGCAGCCTCATGCACCGCGTGTACATCCACGCACTTCGTAATGGTCCGATAGCACGGATCATAAAGAGCACACTCGTTTCTTTTCACGCCGGAGACAACTCGCGGCCGTCGCCAAGCGGCCTTTGAATTCGCGTTGTGTTCCAGTACCTTCTTTATGCCGGATGCAAAAAGAAAGTCAACACAACTCTTTATCGAAACGCGAAGAAATCGCGGAATTTCTTCGAGGTGCGCCGCTGCGAACGACAAAGGCAAGAAGCCTTCAGCAACCGACAAAGTCAAGCAGCAGGATTGGCGTTTTGCCGCTTTGCGCGGGCATGGAAAGCAGTTGCTTTCGAACAACGCAGCGAGACACCGCGTCTACGAAAACCACACTCGACAAGAGAAAAGGGACGGAGGAGGTTGTCGAGAAAGAATTCCGCGAAATGCAAGGTCTCTTCCCGACAACCTCCTCCGTCCCCGTCGTTCCGTGAACGGACTAGCCGTTGAACCGGCTCGCCAACAGAGCGATGTCCTGGCCGCCGAAACCGAAACTGTTGCTCAGCGCCACGTCGCAATGGTGCTGGCGGGCGACGTTGGGAACGTAATCGAGATCGCACTCGGGGTCGGGCGTGTCGTAGTTGGTCGTCGGCGGCACGACGTTGTCGCGGATGGCCAACAGGCAGAGAATCAGTTCCGTCGCCCCGGCCGCCGCGATCAAGTGGCCCATCATGCTCTTCGTGCTCGACACCGGGATCTTGTACGCCCGCGTCGCCGAAGACCTGCTTGATGGCCAGCGTCTCGACCTTGTCGTTCACCGTCGTGCTCGTGCCGTGGGCGTTGATGTAATCGACGTCGTCGAGCCCCAAGCCGGCGTCGGCCAACGCCATTTTCATGCAACTGATCGCGCCGCGGCCCTCGGGATGCGTGTCGGTGATGCGGAAGGCGTCGGCGGTCGAGCCGTAGCCGACGATCTCGCCGTGAATCTTCGCCCCGCGTGCCTGGGCGTGTTCCAGCGCTTCGAGAACGACCATGCCGGCGCCTTCGCCCAGCACGAAACCGTCGCGATCGCGGTCGAACGGGCGCGAGGCTCGGGTCGGCTCGTCGTTGCGGGTGCTCAGGGCCGTCAGCAGGTTGAAGCCGGTCACGCCGAAGGGGTGAATCATCGTGTGCGTGCCGCCGGAGAGCATCAGGTCGGCCTCGCCGCGGCGGATGATCTCGACCGCCTCGCCCACCGCCTGGCTGCTGGCCGCGCAGGCCGTCAGGCAGTTGAGGTTCGGTCCCTGGGCGTTGAAGAGGCTGGCCAGATGGCCGGCGGGCATGTTCGGCTCCTGCTCCAACTCGGCGATCGGGTGCAGCGTTTCCAGGCCCTTGCGGATGAACTTCGTCGAGGTCGAGCTTGTCGCCGCCGTTGAGCCCGGCGACCATCATCTGCGTGAAGCGGTCGAAATCCTGCTGGCCCTCGCCGCTGCCGGTGTAGACGCCGAAGCGGGTGGGATCGACCTTGTCGAGCTCGATGCCCGAGTCGGCCATCGCCTTCTTCGCGGCGCCGACGGCGAAATGGGTATGCCGGCCCTGATACTTCCAGTCGTCGGGATTTTCGCCGACGTCAGAGAGGTCCCAATCGCGGACCTCGGCCGAGATCTTGGTGGGAAACTGGCTGGCGTCGAACAAGCGTCGTATAGCCCACGCCCGACTCGCCGGCGAGCAGCCGCCGCCACATCGTTTCAATATCGGTCCCCAGCGGCGTCACGCAGCCGATGCCGGTCACTACAACACGTCGTCTCATGCCTCAATTCCTTAGTTCATTTCTTAGCCAAAGCTCGTTCGATCTTCTCGATGGTGGAGACGATGGGTGCGTGCTTACCTTTTTCGATGCGATTGAGTGTTTCCGTGCGAATGCCCCCCAGTCGGGCCAATTCCACTTGTGTCAATCCGGCCTTGCGCCGTCCGCGCACGAAACATGAATGTGCAGTTGCCTTTCTTCTCAGGAAAAGAAATAAAAACGATAACCACGATGTCGAAGTACCGTTGGGCTCATGGCTGATGCTCGTTATGCCGAGCCGCGGTATCGGCGATGCCGGAATCGCACCGTTCCCCAAGGATGGCATACACCTTGGCCAGCCCTTCCGACATTGGCAATGGAGCCCGTGGCCTGTCCGACGTGCGCACCTCAATCTCCACCGAGGTACACTCCGGCAGAGTAACCGGTTCGACCGGACGAAACGCGCCGTTCTTAAAGATGGCATGAACGGCGGTGGTCATGGTTCATTCCTTTCCCACCGCATTATACGGAAGATGGCGGGAAATTGCCACGTTTACGCATTTCCGGCCGCTTCGACGAGGCGTTGGGGCGGGCGTAGCCGGCTGCCGTCGGCGGCGTGGCCGACGTCGAACGCGCCCAACAGCCGCATCATTCGCAGGAACGTCTCCGGATCGAACAGGCTGCCCAAGCGGGAGTCGTTCAGATGGGCGAAGACGATCTCCGCCTCGGCGTGCAGCACCTCGCCTTTGTAGCTGGTGGCCGTGACCATCGCCCCTTCCGGACGGATGTATTCGATTTTCGTGGTATACGTGAGCGAGTCGCCGGGCGTCGCCGCGCAGTAGAAAATGGCCTTCGGCAGTTTGGCCAACACCACCTTCTCGGTGAACTGGTTGTGTTCGCAGACCAGCAGTCCGCCGGTCTGCGCCATCCCCTCGATCACCAGTGAATTGGGGATCATGGGGTAGTAGGGAAAGTGGTCGTGCAGGTAGTCCTCGGCCAGCGAGAGATTCTTGATGGCCTTGGCGTACCGCCCGCTCTCGAATTCGACGAATCGATCGATCCAATACCATCGCATGGCAACCCTCAGTGGTCAGGGGCCAGGGGTTAGTGGCTAGTGGTTAGTGGATGGTGGTTAGTGGATGGTGGATAGTGCATTGGGAGCAATGCGAAGTGGATAGCGGCTAGAAAACTACCCACTACCCCCTACCCACTATCCACTATCCACTACCCACTACCCCCGTCTCAATCGGTCACTTCCACCTTGCTTTCCACGAAGCGGCACATGTCGGCCACCGTCAGGAGGTTGCCGAAATCCTGGACGATGGGCTTCTTGGCGAATTCGTCGAGGTTGGCGAACGGCATGCGCTTGCGCAACTCGGCGACGCCCTCCTCCGTCACCTTTCCCTCCTGAACGTACTTGGCGTCGGTGAGAATGTCCTCGGGAAACAGCTCGCCGCGGGGAATCTTGATGTCGAACGCCTTTTCCAGGCGGAAGACGATGTCCAGGAAGTCGATCGACTCGGCGCCGAGGTCTCCGACAAGCGTGGCCTGCGGGGTCACGTCTTCGTCGTCCACCCCGAGGGCCTCGACCAATGCGGCCCGAATCTTCTCGAAGACTTCTTCCTTCGTTGGCATGAAATAACCTCCAAACGTGCTCGTTGTTCGAGGAAAAACGGGACAGTCCCCATTTGTGCAAAGCACCCTTCGGGCCGTTCCGGCAAATGGGGACTGTCCCCTTCTTCCTCTGTTGTTAGTAACCGCTAGTAGCCGCCCAAACTCAAACCGCCGTCGACGCGCAGCACCTGACCGGTCAGGTACGCGGCGTCGTCGCTCGCCAAGAAGGCCGCCACGGCGGCGATCTCCTCGGGCGAACCGATGCGTTTGAGCGGAATCATTTTTTTGATCTGGTCGCCGGCGATGCCGCGAACGACCTGGCTCATGTCGGTTTCGATCATTCCCGGCGCGATGGCGTTGACCCGCACGTTTCGCGGGGCAAGTTCCTTGGCCAACGAGCGGGTCAGGCCGTTGATGCCCCCCTTGCTGGCGGCATAATTGACCTGGCCGCGGGCGGCGAACTCGGCCGCGGTGCTCGACATGTTTACGATGCTGCCGCGGCGCATCATCATCATCGGCTGCGTTACGGCGTGGCAGTAGTTGAACGTTCCGCCCAGGTTGGTGTCGATCACGTTGCGCCACTGCTGCTCGGTCATGGCGCCCAGCAGGCCGTCCTGCACGATGCCGGCCGAGTTGATCAGCACGTCGATGTGCCCCCACTGCTCGAACAAGCGGATCGACGATTTCGTGGGCCCGCTGCAGATCGCGGACGTCGGCCTGGACGGCGCGGACTTCGCCGGGCGCGTCCTTCAACTCGGCCAGCAGCGCGTCGGCGGCCTGCTGGTTGCTATGGTAGATCAGCACCACCTTGGCGCCTTCGGCGGCCAGGCGAGCCACACAGGCCCGGCCGATGCCGCGGCTTCCGCCGGTCACGATCGCTGTCTTGCCTTCAAATCGCATCGAATGTCGTCAGGGGGTTTGCAGGGAACGTACTCCTCTCGCTCCGCGAGAGCAGCGCGGAGCAGGAATTACTTCACGCGGAGCGTGAAGAGTACGTCTTAAGGACTCGTTGCCGTCGCGGCTTCCATCTGCGGCTGGTACAGGATCGCGAATTGGGTTCGCAAGTCCTGCCGGGTCGCCTCGTCGCTCCGCAAGTAGTGTGGATCAATGTCGGACAGATTATAACAGGACAAGGCGAGCCGGGCAGTAAGGATGACCCGGCCGCTGACGGTTCCATAAGCCTTCAGTTTCACCTCGCCGTCGTCGAACTTGAGGACCTCGGCGGTGACCGCGAGCGTTTGCCCCGGTTCGACGAATTGTGCGTATTTTACGTTGTTCGCCTGCTTCAACACGACCATGCTATGGGCGAAATCCTCGCTGGCGCGCACCAGCCACGCCCCGGCCTGCGTGAGCGCCTCGAGCATCAGCACGCCCGGCATCACGGGAAAATGGGGAAAATGGTCGGCCAAGTACTCCTCGGTCATCGTCAGTGTCTTCACCGCCGTGATCCGCACGCACGGTTCCAACTCGACGATGCGATCAATTAGCGAGAATCGCATGGGATCTTCGGAAGGATGATCGGCTTGGGCAATGTGCGGTTGCGCGGGGGAAAAAATTAAGTCTCTTAGTATAGCCATTGGGGTAACAGTCCACAACGGCAGCCCTGAGCCCGCCAGCAAATTTGCGGAATCGGTCATAACCTACTGCCAACGCCGGTCTTACGTTCGGCGTCAACCTCACGGCCGACCGTGAGGCTGCCAAAATGGCAGACCGGCAGGGTTGCCAGCCAGTCCGTCGTGGCAACGCAAACCTGTGTCACGAAACAGGTAACGCCGAGCGGACTGGTTTGGCACGGCCTTTGCAAATCTACTTGGAACAGGTGGGTTCCGAGGTCCCGGCAAAATAAGAAGGAGGATTTACCATGGTCTTTGGTTATCGAACTGTGCGAAATCCGCTCCACCAATTCCGCGACGAGGTAGATCGCCTGCTGACGGGCGTTCTCGGGCCGACGGCCCGATGGCTTGCTGCCCGGCATGTTTCGCAACCAGCCTGCGATCAACGTTTGGGAGCAAGACGACGCTCTGAAGGTCGAGATGGAGTTGCCCGGCGTCAAGGGCGAGCAACTCGACATTTCGGTCGCTGGCGGCGAGTTGTCGGTCAAGGTCAACGCCCCCGACGACGCTCAGGAGGGCGTCACCTACCATCGGCGCGAACGGCCGGTCGGCTCGTTTAGTCGCATCGTGCGGTTGCCGATCGAAGTCAACGCCGATCGGGTCGAAGCCGATCTTCGCGACGGCGTGCTGACGATCACGCTGCCAAAGGCGGAGAGCGCGAAGCCGCGAAAGATCAACGTCACCAGCACATGAGAGATGAAAGGAGCCACTGCAATGGACAATGAAAACACAGTTGCCAAGACTACTGCCGAGCAGCCCGCAGTGGCCGAACGCACGCGCAGCGGCTGCTGCTATCGTCCGAACGTCGACATTTTGGAGCAGGGACGACGAATTGTTGGTCGTGGCCGACGTGCCCGGGCGCGGAGCGACACGATCGACGTGAAGTTCGAGGACGGCATGTTGGAGATTCAAGCGGCCGTCGAGCCGCGCGAGTGCGACGGCCATACGTGCCTGCTGCGGGAGTACGACGTGGGCGATTACTATCGGAGTTTCCAAGTGAGCGAGGCGATCGACGCCGGCAAGATCTCGGCCCAGTACGCCGACGGCGTGTTGACGCTGCGTCTGCCGAAGGCCGAGGCCCTCAAGCCGCGGAAGATCGCCGTCGCCGCCAAGTAACGCGTGAGTGTAAGGTGGGACAAGCGCAGTCCCACCTGTGTTGCTAGACACGGGAAAAAGAGGACGGTCAGAACGTGTTGGGAAAACGATGAGATCTGTCGGAAGGCAATCGGCTTTCAGTTTTCAGCAATCAGCTTTCAGCGGGTAGCCGCGCGATCATGGACACTGGCTGCGGGGGCTGACAGTGACAGAATGAAAAGCGGCAGTTGCGTCCGCAAGATGGCTGGAGGCTGATTGCTGGCCGCTGACAGCCAGCATGCCTCTCCCGACTGCTCTAAAACGAGAAGGAGGTGAATCATGAGCTTAATACCTTGGAGAAACAAGCGAGAAGACATGGGCGAATTGCGCCCCTGGTTTCGCTGCGAAGCGAAATGGATCGGCTGTTCGACACGTTCCTCCGCGAGCCCTTCGGCGCCATCGATTGGCCGCAATGGGGCGGGGGCAAGTGGTCGCCGCCGATCGACGTGGTCGAGGACGAGAAGGAGTTGACCGTCCGGGCCGAACTGCCCGGCATCGAGGCGAAAGACCTCGACGTATCGGTCGTCGACAATCACCTGGTGCTCAGCGGCGAAAAGAAGGAGTCGAGCGAAACGAAGGAGAAGGGGGTCTACCACAGCGAGACCCGCTACGGCTCGTTCCGCCGCACGCTGCCGCTGCCCGAGGGAGTCGATACCGAGCACGTCGACGCGCAGTACACCAACGGCGTGCTGACTCTGAAGCTGCCGAAGACGGCGCCGACGCCGCAGAAGCGGATCGAAGTGAAAGTGAAATAGCGAGGAGACGTCGGAACCTCCAAAGCGCGAAGAACACGGAGAGCCGGCCGCCGAAGCAGCCGGAGGGCTCCGTGTTCTTTGTATTACGGAGATTCGCAAGTCGGCAGGCGTAGAAGCGGCGTCTCGCCGCTTTGCGCCGGCTCGCAAGTCTTGATTTCTTACACAACGCGGCGAGACGCCGCGTCTACGAGGTTCATCCGTCAGACTACGCCCTGCGCGAGCATCGCGTTGGCAACTTTGACGAAGCCGGCGACGTTGGCGCCGCGGACGTAATTGATGTAGTCGCCGTCCTTGCCGTACTTGACGCAGTTCTCGTGGATCGAACGCATGATGCCTTGCAGCCGGGAATCGACCTCGTCGCGCCGCCAGTTGTAGAACTGGCTGTTCTGGGCCATCTCCAAGCCGGAGACGGCCACTCCGCCGGCGTTGGCGGCCTTGCCGGGACCGTAAAGAATCTTGGCGTCAAGGAAGACGTCGATCCCCTCGGGCTCGGTCGGCATGTTGGCCCCTTCCGACACGCAGATGCAGCCGTTCTTGACCAGCGTGCGAGCCTCGTCGCCGCTGATTTCGTTCTGCGTCGCGCTGGGGAAGGCCAACGCGCAGGGGACGTCCCACGGCCGCTTGTTCGGGCGGAATTCCGAGCCCTTGAACTTGTCGGCATACTCGCTGATCCGCCCGCGGCGGACGTTTTTGAGGTCCATCACCCAGGCGAGCTTGTCGGCGTCGATGCCGTCGCGATCGACGATCGTGCCGTTCGAGTCGGACAACGTCACGCTCTTGGCGCCGAGTTGCAGCAGCTTCTGCACGGTGTATTGGGCGACGTTGCCCGAACCGGAGACGCAGGCCGTCTTGCCGCTAACGCTTTGCCCGCGAGTGGCCAACATCTCTTCGGCGAAGTAGACGGCGCCGTAGCCGGTGGCCTCGGGGCGGATCAGCGACCCGCCGTATTCGAGCCCCTTGCCGGTCAAAACGCCGCAAAACCGATTGGCGAGCTTCTTGTACTGTCCGAAGAGAAAGCCGATTTCGCGGCCGCCGACGCCGATGTCGCCGGCGGGCACGTCGGTATCGGGGCCGATGTGGCGGAACAGCTCCGACATGAACGACTGGCAGAACCGCATGACCTCCAGATCGCTCTTGCCCTTCGGATCGAAGTCGCAGCCGCCCTTGCCGCCGCCCATCATGATCGTGGTGAGACTGTTCTTAAAGACCTGCTCGAAGGCCAGGAACTTCAGCAGGCCGAGATTCACCGTCGGATGGAAACGTAATCCGCCCTTGTACGGCCCGATGGCGCTGTTCATCTCGACGCGGAACCCGCGATTCACCTGGATTTCGCCGCGGTCATCGACCCACGGAACACGGAAGATAATGACGCGCTCCGGCTCCACCAGCCGATCGAGGATCTTCGCCTTGCGGTAAGCGGGCGTGCTCTCGATGGTCGGCATTACCGATTCGGCGACCTCTTGAACCGCTTGAAGGAACTCGGGCTGGCCGGGGTTCTTGGCGGCCAACTGCTCCATAAACGCACGAACTGTGTCACTGGTCTTCGACATGCTGTTGCTAACTCCTGGTTTCCCAGACTAGACCGGTCGCCAGCCAACTCGGGGGTACGGTCAGCGGGGCTTGGGCGGCACAACGCCGTCAGGGCGACTTCCCCGCCTGGCTCGGAACAAGACGCCAATTCTACGCACGCTCTCCAAGCGACCGGAAGGCCATCTTCGCCATCTTCCCCTAATACATCAGCATTAGAGTTCTTATAATCTATTACATGTTGCGTAGAAGATCCTCGCCGTAGCCCGGCGGGAAGGGATTGTCGAAGGAGTGGTCTTCCGGGCTTTCTTGCGCGGAGGCTTCGGGGGACGTTCTCAACGTCTCCTTCGCGTCCCGTCCCATTAACAATGCCGTCAACTCCGACTCGCCGCCGAACTGACGCAGCCAATAGCTTACGTCCTCTTCCAGCAGCGGAACGTTGGGCCGCGCCAGCAATATCGGCCGACTCCTCTTCCCGCCGGCGCCGCGCAGGATCAACTCGGCGTACCAGGCTTCGCTATCGACGGCCCTTGCCCTGCGGCGCCGCGCGGCCCGCTGAATCTCGTGATCGCTCGAAACGACCACCAGCCGTCGAGGGGCGAAATCGGCGCGGATCAGCTCTTCGATCAGCTCATCGGCCGTCCGCTTCTTCGCCGCGAAACGAACCAACAGAGGGCCGTGCTGCACGACGCGCGGCAGGCCCGGCGGGGCATCGTGGGCATCGAATACCACCGTCGTGTGCGCCAGTTCGTGCGGATCGATCGACGCCGCCAAGAAATTCAGCATCGCCAGCCGGCTGCGTCCCAAGCTCGGCGGCCCGGCGCCGCCGCCCACGATGCCGGTCGCATTCAAAAGGTTATAGCCGTCGATCAGCAGTGGCATGGGAGACAAACGTCAAGCGATAGGCTTACCACGGAGACACGGAGAAGACGAACAAGAATAAGAGGCATAGACCACAGATGAACGCAGATGATCACGGATAGTCCACGGTTTGCGATAGGAATCCCAGATACATTCTTCCTGTTCATCTGTATCCATCCGTGTTGATCGGTGGTTTCCGGAGCCCTGCTCCGTGTTCTCCGTGACTTCGCGGCTGATATGGCGCTATCGTGTCGGCTCGCGGCTACTTATGGACCCTTCTTATCGCCTTGCAGCAACGTCGCGTTCATACTGCCGCTGCGAAAGCCCTCCAGATCGACGGCGACGTACTTGAAGCCGAGCGACTTCAGGCACTCGATCACCTCGCGGCGAAGCCACTGGTCGGCGAACTTCGGCAATTGCTCGACGGCGACCTCGATCCGCGCCACGTCGTCCTTGTGGTAGCGCACGCGCACGGGCTGAAAGCCTTGCCGCCGCAAAAACTGCTCGGCCCGATCGACCATCGACAACCGCTCCGGGGTGATCTGCTCGCCGTAGGCGATGCGGCTGCTCAGGCAGGGCGTGGCCGGCTTGTCGGCCGGCGATAGTCTCCAGGATTCGGCCAGCAGACGGATGTCGGCCTTCGTCAACTCGCACTGGATCAGCGGGCTCTTGACGTTCCACTCCTTGACCGCCGTGAAGCCCGGCCGGTAATCGTTGAGATCGTCGCGGTTGCTCCCTTCGACGATCACCGCCATGTTGGCGCGTTGGGCGACCTCCTCGACGCAGGCGAACAATTCGTTCTTGCAGTGGTAGCAGCGATCGGCGTCGTTGGTGTAGTAGGCCGCAACGGCCAGCTCGCCGGTGGCCACGGTCTCGTGGCGGATGCCGATCTTCCGGGCAATCCCCTTCGCCTCGTCCAACTGATCGGCGGCCATGCTGGCGCTGGTTCCGGTGACGGCCACGGCGCGATTGCCCAAGGCCAGATACGCCGCCTTGGCCAGCACCGTGCTATCCAAGCCGCCGGAATAGGCCACGGCGCAACTCCCGTAGCTGCGGAGCAAATCGATCAACCGGTCGCGCTTGGCGGCCAACTCGGGCGAAAGCTCGGCAGTCGCTTCGGAAAGGACGTCGCTCATGGCTTTTCAAGCGAACGGAAGGGGACGGAGGAGGTTGTCGAAACGAATGCCTGCACAATGGAGCGCGGTTTCCCGACAGCCTCCGCCGTCCCCCTTGCTCTATGAACGGATAGGCAAACGAAAAAGTCCTCCACCGCAATGCCGTGGTGATGCTCTTTTGAGAGCCCGTCGTGCTAAGAGGGCGGCCTCGGCCCCGGGTTGTGTGATCCGTTGCCGGACGAACCGGTCAGCGGCTATACACGCGGCCGGAGCCTTTTGTGTTAGGCGCCCAACGGGCATACTTATCGGCTCACCAAAAATATCGCATCGACAGCACGAACATGGTAGAGGACTCACGTAATGCTACCGCCGCGTCGGAGAAAAGGCAAGGGCAGCGCACGGGGGCATGCGCAAGTTCGTGGTAATTGTGAGCGGAATGTTTAGCCGGCGAACTTGTTCGCCGTGTCTTCGCCGGAAAATGCCGGCGCTTCACGGCAAGCCCGCCCGCTAAACGGCAGATGCGACGTTACTTTCGTGACGTTCAATTGGCGGGCATGACCGAGTCGTATCGATGTCGCCACATGCAGCGAGTGGACAGAACGGCTAAACGGCAGGCCCCTACTCCTCCCAGAGATCGGCCGTCCGCGCTTTTACGTCCGGCAGCGGCGGCAACGGCGCGCTCGGCGTCGGCTCGTACCAGAACGTGGCGCAACACCAATCGTTGTGCGTCTCCTCCAACAGCCTCGTCTTCGGCGACCAGGTCATCTGCTGGATCGTGATCCGCGCCTCCTTCCGCCAGCTATACGGGTCGGGCAGGTGCCAGCGGTAGAACGTATAAAAGTGGTTCTGTGCGAGAGTGCAGCCGTGATAGAGGAAATGCACCGGCGAGATGCCCCAGGCCAGGCCGGCGTAATCCTCGGTGCCGGTGCCGCAGATCGTGGGAAATTTGGCGTCGCCGTCCATATAGACCTTCACTTCGCCTTCGCAGGCCTGCCGGTGGCTGGGATCGCGCATCCCAATGACCGTGCCGATGTAGCGGCCTTTGTTCTTTCGCAGCGGCAGCAGCTCGAAATCCTTCTTCTCCGTGGTGGGATTCTCGCGGCGGAAGAGCACGTGCAGCCGGCCGACGTCGTCCGGGTGTTTGTCGCTCGAGCGTCAGGTCCATTTGATAGAACAGCGGCGTGGCGACCTTGCCGTCGTTGCTTATGGTGATTCGCGCGTGCTTGACGAACGGCATCGGCAGCCATAAGTTCATGCCGCCCGAGGCGGTGCAGGAATGCACGGCCGACTGGAACGAAGTGACTTTGCCGTGTGCGTTGCCGAAGAAATCGCCCAAGGGGCATTCGATGCTCGGGTGCTTTTGCCCCTCCCAGTAGGCGCGAATCACGATGCTCCGCAGATTCACGGGCGTCCTGCGCACGGTCATCCACAGATGGCGGATGGCGCCCGGGCCGTCAAGATCGCAGAGTTGCACGGTTTCGCCGGGCTTGAAGTCATGGCAGGGGGAGCCTTTTCGCCCCACTCCCAGATTGCTCGCCGCCCGTCCCCCTTGGCCCGGAGCGCCGCTGGGATTCTCGAACGACAACGACCGCGAGATCAGGCCCGTGTCGAGCAGATAGGGATGGCCAGTCACGTCGGGCGGCGGTTGGGCGAATGCCAACGCGGCGCAGCCAAACACCAGCGAGACGGCGCACGCCGCCCGCATCAGATCTCGCACGCGGAATGCGGTTTTCACGGTTCAACCTCGGTCTATTAAGGTCTCTTTGCGGCGGCGCACCTTGTCCCTATGCGTGAAGCCGCACCGCCTCGCACAGCGCCAGCATCGCGTCGACGTCGAGTTGTTCGGCGCGGGTCGAAGCGGGAAGGTTCAACTTGTCGAGGATAGCATCGACCTCGGGCTTGTCCAGCCTGTCCTTTGCCGCGCTGATGGAGTTGCGATCGCAGGAACTTGCGGCGGTGCAGGAACATCGCGCGGAGGAACTCGTGGAAGAACTTGCGGTCGGCGATTCGCCCGCGGCGATCGTCGTCGAGCGTCATCTGGATGAAGGCCGACGAGACCTTCGGCCGCGGCCAGAAGACCTCCGGCGGCAACACCCGCAGGATCTCCACCCGGCACTGCGACTTGAATCCAGATGCTCAGCGCGCCGTAATCCTTGTCGCCCGGCCGGGCGGTGATCCGCTCGGCCAACTCCTTCTGGATCGTGGCGGTCATCGTCCGCGGCGGGTTCTCCTCGGCCAGCAGGTTGCCGAGGATCGGCGTGGCGATGTTGTAGGGCAGATTGGCCACCAGCTTGAACTGCCGGCCCGGCGCGGCGGCCAACTAGCGGGCGAACCGCGTCGAGCACCGCCGGATTGAGGCGATTCTTGCTCTTCAGCGCGTCGAGCTGGAGCATGACGACGTTGTCGAAGCGGTGCAGTTCCTCGCCGGCCAATTGGAACATCTGCGGATCGACCTCGACGGTCACCACGGCCGCGGCCTGTTCGGCCAGCAGGGCCGTCAGCGAGCCGGTGCCCGTGCCGACCTCCAGCACCACGTCGTCGGGCCCGACGGCGGCCGCGTCGAACAGCACGTGCAGCAGGTTCAGGTCGATCAGGAAGTTCTGCCCGAACTTGTCGTGCGGCCGAATGCCCGCCTCCTCGAAGCGACGCATGAGGAAGGAGAGGGTTTGGCGAGGGGACGACATGGGATTGTTGATCTGATTGCGATTTCTGATTGAACGAGAATAGGGACTGCCGAGATCAGCTCGATTGCCGATTCCTGTCAATCGACATGTAACCGTTCACGGCAGCGACGAGGAGTTTTCGGAGAATTCATCTCCTGCGGCGGATACTGCGCCGAAATCCTCCGTCCCTTGTCCGGCCTGTGAACGCTTACGTCGACAATCAACAATCAACAATCCTCATTCTCCCCACTCCTTCGCCTCGACCAGCCGCTGCACGTACTTGGCCAGGATGTCGGTTTCGAGATTCACTCGGCCGCCGGCCTGCAGCGGGCCCAACGTGGTCACGGCCAGTGTGTAGGGGATCAAGGCGATGCTGAACCGGTCGGGCTCGCTCTCGACGATCGTCAGGCTAACGCCGTCGACGGCGATCGAGCCCTTCGAGGCCATCTGCACGGCCAGCTCGCGGGGGACGGAGAACCAGAAGGTCGACCACTGGCCGCTGTCGTCGCGGCGCAGCAGCTTGCCGACGCCGTCGATGTGCCCGCTGACGAAATGCCCGCCCAGCCGATCGCCGACGGCCAGCGCCCGTTCGAGATTCACCGGGCTGCCGGGCTTCAATTCGCCGAGATTGGTGCGGGCCAGCGTCTCGGGGCCGGCCTGGAAGGCGAACGTCTCGCCCTGGCAGTCGATCACGGTCAGGCAGCAGCCGTTGACCGAGATGCTGTCGGCGACCTTCGTCTCGGCGGCGATCTTCGGCTCGCGGACGATCAGCCGGCAGCCGGGCGGCTCGTGGCGCAGCTCCACGACCGTGCCCAGGGCTTCAACAATTCCAGAAAACATCGCAAGACTCCTTCTGAAGACTCGTCTAACGGCCGGCCGTGGACGCGGCGGCTACACGACGTTCGAATCCGCATCCTTCATCCCATCTCCTAAAACAGCGGTTCTTCCCGATTGCGGTGCTGGACCCATTTCTCCCAGGCGAGATGGATCGGCCCGTAGAGGGCGAACACGGAGGCGGCGATCGGCATGGCGTAGCCGCGCACGACCATCAGGCGCCACGAAGAAGAACACCACCGCCACCACGTGGCCGAAACTCCGCTGGCCGCGCAACACCCGATTGGTGACGTGCGGATAGCGAATCCGCGAAACCATCAACAATGCCACCAACAGCCCGAAGAACGGCAACACGTCCTGCAGGCACGTGTCGACGTCCTCCTTCAACGGGCCGTCGTATCCTGCCGGAGCGTGTAGAACATGATGGCGAAACCGGCGATGACCGCCGCCGCCGCCGGACTGGGCAGGCCGCTGAAATGCAGGTGCTCGTCGTCGTCGCTGGTCTCGACGTTGAACCGGGCCAGCCGCAACGCCGCGCAGGCCGCGTACGCCGCCGCAATGATCCACATCGTCTGGTTGTGGCCCAGTGTAAACCGCGGACACATCTTGACCAGCAGGAACGCCGGCGCCACGCCGAAACTCACCACGTCGCAGAGGCTGTCCAACTCGGCGCCGAAGTCGCTGGTGGTCGTGCCAGCCGGGCCACGTAACCGTCCAGACCGTCGAACACCATCGCCAAGAAGATCAACCAACCGCTGAGCATCAGATGTTCCGGCGTCGTCGGCCAACTGGACGTCGATGACCTTCAACGCTCGGCTTCACGATCCGCGCCGCCACGACGATGGCGAAGAACCCGCAGATCAGGTTCCCCAGCGTCAGCAGGGTCGGAAAGACGGCAATCGTGCGGATCGGACGCATAAAAGGGGGCAGGGATTAGGGGTCAATGATCAGGGGGCAGGGACCGGAGGAAACTACGAGGCTCGATTGACGAAAGGGACAATTCGCCATTTGGATTTTGGATTTCGCGTTTCTTCGTCATTCGTCATTCGGATCTCGTCATTTCTTTCCAAAGCGTGCCATCACCGTCGTGCCGGCTCGTATCTTCCGGCCGATCTCGACTTCGACTTTCAGATCGTCGGTGTCGGGAAGATCAATTCCGTGCGCGAGCCGAACTTGATCATGCCGATCTTCTGCCCCGCGCTCGAGCACCTCGCCGGGCCGAAGGTCGCAGACGATTCGCCGTGCGATCGCGCCGGAAATCTGGCGGACGACTATCCGCCGGTGCGGCGGCGACTGCTCCTCCAACCCGATCCACGTGTTCTCGTTTCGTATCGCGCACTCGGGATTCAGCGCATTCGAGAAACCCGCCGGGCGAATACCGCAACGCGATCACCCGCGAGGCGGTCGGGGCTCGATTCAAGTGTACGTTGAAAATCGAGAGGAATATGCCGATGCGAACCGCCGGGCCGCCGATGAACTCGTCGTGCGTCGAGCCGCGTGATTTCGACCACCTTGCCGTCGGCCGGCGCAACCAACACGCTCGGGATCGGTCGGGAATCCGCCGCAACGGATCGCGGAAGAAATAGACGACCAGGCACAGCGGCACGCCCGGCACGATGGCCGCATACCAGAATCGCGTGCAGGCCAGCAGGATCGTCAGCGCCAAGAGCGGCCAGCCCATCAGTTGCAACTCGGCCAGGCCCCATCGGGCAAACGGCAGTCCGCCGCGCCAGCGGAACGGGTCGTCGGCCGGCTCCCAATAGCAGGAGCAGCGGTTGCGGCAGTATTTCAGGTCGCGGGGGTCGAGGATTTCGTGCGGCGCCCCGGCGGTGTCCCCTTTGCGCAGGGCGGCCATGCGGCGGACGTAGCCCGGCCGAAAATGCGTCAGCCACCAGCGCCGCCATCGTCCCCAGGCCAGTTCGATGCGATAGCACCGCCCACCCCCCGGTTGAATGGAGGTGAAATTGCCCGGCAATGGCTGCGGCGCGGCGCGCGGCGGTGAAATCTCGGCGGTTGACATGATCGTAATGCTAACGCCTTCTTGACGCCGGGGGAAGGAAGGGCATCCCCATACCACCACGGCGTGGAAAGCGGCGGGAAATAACGAGTTGTGGGGGGAAGGAGCCGCAGGCACGGTGTTGCCGACATCAGCGGGGGCAAACATTGCAGTTTGCGCAAGGTAGGGTATATTTAGCGTTGCGATCCCACCCACCCCCTCTGTATTGGAATACCACCATGAACCGCCATCTCCTACGGCTCGCACTGTCCGCAGTCGTTTTTTCACTCGCCGCCGTCTCGCAGACTTGGGCAAATCCAGGCCAGGAGAAGAAGCCGAAGTTTCCGCCGTACGCCCAGGTGATCGGTGAAGCGGAGGCCATCCCGGGGCTCATCACGCTGCATCGCAAGGGCTCGCACCTGTTGGCCGAGATCCCACAGGGCGACCTGAACAAAGACTTCATTGTCGCCATCGCCATCGCCCGCGGCATCGGCCAGACGCCGCTGCTGGGCGGAATGACGGTCCATTTCAACAACACCTGGCTTTGGCAATTCCGCAAGGTCGAAGACCGCATCCAGATCGTGCGGCGGAACGTGCGGTTCCGCGCCGATAAGGGGTCGCCACAGGAGAAGGCGGTCTACCTGTCGTACACCGACAGCATCCTGTTCAGCTTGCCGATCGCCACGATCAGCCCGACGGGCAATCTTGTGGTCGATTTAACGCCGGTGTTTATGAGCGACTTGCCGGAGTTCTCGCACATGCTGCACGGCTTCGCCTTCGCCGCCGACCGGTCGACGTGGGCGAAGATCAAGGGGTTCGCGAAGAACGTGGAGATCGAGGTGGCGGCCACGTACGCATCGAGCGGTTTGGCGTTGATCGACACCGTGCCCGACACCCGCGCCGCAACGCTCTACGTGCATTATTCGATCAGCCGCCTGCCCGAGACGGGCTACCAGCCGCGGCTGGCCGACGATCGCGTGGGCTACTTCCTGACGGTCCTCAAGGATTTCTCGAAGATCGGCGGCGAGGATCAATTCGTGCGATACATCAATCGCTGGGACTTGCGCAAGGCCGAGCCTTCGGCCGAAGTGTCGCCGCCGGTGCACCCCGATCGTCGTTCTGGATTGAGAAGACCGTCCCCTTCAAGTATCGCGGGGCGGTGCGCGACGGGATTCTCGAGTGGAACAAGGCATTCGAGCGAGCGGGGTTCTCCAACGCCATCGAGGTCCGCCAGCAGCCCGACGACGCCACCTGGGACCCTGAAGACATCCGCTACAACACCTTCCGCTGGATTACCGCCAACGCCGGCTTCGCCATGGGGCCGAGCGCGGACCAACCCGCATGACCGGCCAGATCCTCGACGCCGACATCATCTTCGACGCCGATTTCATCCGATCGTGGACAAAACAGTTGGAGTTGGAGAAGTCGGCTGCGGGCTTCGATCTGTTCGGCGCCGTGGCCGACGCGGCCAAACCCCGCGACGTCTCGACACGCTCGCCGCTGGGGCCGATGTTCGGACGCGAGAGCGACACCGACGTGTTGGGGCAGCAATTCTCCTTCGGCGCGATGGCCTTGACCGCCGCCAAGCCGGCCACGAAGGCGCAAATCGAGAAGCTGTTGGTCGAAGGGGTGAAATCCGTTGTCACGCATGAGGTTGGACACACGCTCGGGCTGCGGCACAACTTCAAGGCCAGTTCGCTGCTGACGATGGAGGAGATCAACGATCCGGAAAAGAACCGCACCATCGGTCTGGCCGCTTCGGTGATGGATTACCTCCCGGTGAACGTCGCGCCGAAGGGCAAGAAGCAGGGCGACTACTTCATGCGATCGATCGGCCCCTACGACTACTGGGCGATCGAATACGGCTATAAGCCGCTGCCCGGCGGCACTGAACACGAAGTGGCCGCACTCGAAAAGCTCGCTTCGCGCTGCAACGAGCCGGCGCTGCGATACGCCACGGATGAGGACATCGGCCCGCTGGAGCCCGATCCGACGCGTCAATCGCTTCGATCTGAGCAAGGATCCGATGGAATTTGCCCGCTGGCGGCTGGAGTTGATTGGCCAGATTGCTGCCGGGACTGGTCGATCGCGTCGTCGAGCCGGGCGAGGACTACGACCGCGTCCGCAAGGCCCTTGCCGTCATCTGTGCACGAGCACGACCGCGCCATGGGTTTCGTGGCACGCGAGATCGGCGGCATCTACGTGAACCGCAACCACAAGGGCGATCCCAACGGCGCAGCCGCCGTTGATCGTGACCGAGCCGAAGAAGCAGCGGCGAGCCCTGAAGTCCTGGAGAAGCGGGTCTTCGGCCCCGAAGCCTATCAATTCCCGACAAGCTCTACGATTACCTCGGCGCGACGCACTGGAGGCATTGGGGAATGAGAGGCCAGGGCCGGCCGGACTTCGCATTGAATGAGATCGTGTTGGCGATGCAAGACCACGTCCTGGGGCAGGTCCTCTCGCCGATCACGTTGTCGCGCATCCTCGATTCGGAGGCGAAGACCCCCGGCAGCCAGGACGCCTTTACCGCCGCGGAACTGCTGCAAGGGCTGACCGCGGCTCGATCTTCAGCGAGACCGAGACGCTCGCAAAGGCCAAGGACGCGAAGTTCACCGATCGCAAGCCGGCCATCAGCAACCTCCGCCGCAACTTGCAGCAGCGGTATTTCGAGCGCTTGGCCGATATGGCGATGGGCAGCAGCGCGGCGCCCGAGCGATTGCCAGACGGTCGCCACCGTGGAACTGGCCGGCCTGGAAGCTCGCCTGAAACAGGTTCTCGCCGGCAAGGTGCAACTGGACACCTACACCCGCTCGCATCTTGGCGACCTGGCCACGCGAATCCTCAAGGTGCTCGACGCCCGCCCGATCCAGCCGCGGCCGTAACAATGGCGTGTCTTCCTCTTTCCATCCACCGCTGCGGCGGCTATCCTGGATGGAGAGGGGAAACGCCGTGAAACTCGTGATCGCCATCATCCAGCCGACGAAACTCAACGCCGTCCGCGAGGCGCTGGAGAAGATCGAGGTGACAAGGATGACGATCTGCGACGCCCAGGGCTTCGGGCGTCAGCGGGGGCGGACGGAGTTGTTCCGCGGCCACGAATACACCACCACGCTGCTGCGGAAGGTGGTTCTGGAGATCGTCGTCAACGACGATTTTCTCGATCGCACGCTGGAAACGATCATCAACACCGCCCGGACCGGCCTCGAGGGAACCATCGGCGACGGCAAGATCTTCGTCCTTCCGGCCGAGCAGGCGATCCAGATCAACGACGGCGCCCGCGGCCCGGGGGCTGTGTAGCGGCGGTGAGGCAGACATCTTTGTCTGTCACGGTGGCGGCCGTTCTTCTGGCAGACAGAAATGTCTGCCCCACCAGGGCCAGCAACGCTCCCCGGCACTGCCCGCGTCATTCCCCCCCCCCTCTGTCCACCAATAAGCCGTCCGCTCTCGGGCGGCTGTTCGCTCTTCGGCGGCTACTCGTCAGGAGAACTGCAAAGTCGGGGACTGGTCCATTTTTCGGCCGAAAGTCGTTGCGATTGCCTTAGATTCGCCGCCCGAAAACATGGACCTGTCCCCTTTGCGTCGGACTTTGCAGTTCTCCTGGGCTACTGGTGGCAATTCTTGACTCGCCTGATTACAATCGAAGTGTGTTTGCTGAGTGTGCGCCCCCTTTCGGGAGATCGTGGCGTGAATTCCGACCCTGCACGACCGCCGTTCCTGTTGGTCCTGTATCAGCAGTACCTCACCCATCAGGATTCGGCCTGTTTCGTTCGCGAAGTGTCGTGCCTCTACACGACCGGCACGCTCCAGCGGCTCGCGCGGCACGCGTGCCGTGAAGTCCGCCGCGCGGCCGTGCTATCGTTGGGTTTCGTCGGCGACTACAGCGCCAACCACACGCTGGGCTGTGCCCTGCTGGACAACGACCGCACCGTCCGCACGCTGGCCGAAAACGGCATCCGCACCGTTTGGAACCGAGCGGGAAACGAGGCGGAACGCCAGGAACTCGCCGTCATCATCCGGTTGAACGCCGCGCGGATGTCGCCGGATGCCGTCGCCCGCGCCACCAGGCTGATCGAACGGGCGCCGTGGTTCGCCGAAGCCTGGCATCAACGCGCCGTCGGCCATGCCGCCCTCGGGCGACTGATCGAGTCGATTCGCGACTGCCACCAGACGCTCGAAATCAATCCGTACCATTTCGTCGCCGCGACGAGCATGGGCCAGACCTATCTGCAACTCGACAATCCGGTCTCGGCGCTCGAGTGTTTTCGCCGGGCATGCGGTTGAATCCCGATCTGGAAGGGGTTCGCGCCAGGTGGTCCGGCTGACCCGGATGGTCGAAGAGGGCCGCTAGCGCGCGCCGCTCAACTCTACGGAGTGGGGGTTGGCATATTCTCCTCTGTCGGGCCAGCGGCAAAACCGGCACAAAAGTCAAAGAGAGAGTCGGCCCGGCGTCGATAATTCTCGGCGGCGTTGTCGCTCCGCCGGTTGCCGGCACGCTTGACAGACGCCGGCGCCGAGCATAGAATCTTCGGCGGCAGCGTGCGGAAACCTTGCCTTTTCGGCAAGATAGCGAGTTTGGACAAAGACTGCCGCTTGAACAAATTAGGTTGGGCTAGACAAGGCGCCGTAGCCAAGTGGCTAAGGCAGCGGATTGCAAATCCGCCATCGTGGGTCCGACTCCCACCGGCGCCTCTTATTTGACAGCGAAAGTCAGAACGAGTCAGAGAACGCCGTAAGGCCCGTGTAGAGCGGGCCTTACGCATTTCTTGGACCGCAGCGAATCCGCTGGGCAGAACGCCAACGCGAGACACCACGGCGTCAGTGCGAGAACTCCGGAATGTACAACCGGCGTACAACCGACAGCGACCGCCGGCAAAAAGGAGACATCCCCAGCCCTGCTCCCTACGGTACGTCGTACTCTTCGCCCGTACTCTGGACCGGGGGCGATCCCCGGGGTAGACGCTGCGCGGCGACCCCGGGCTATCTTACGAAATCCATTCGGGATATGGATTCACACGCAGGCAGGCGGGAGCGATCGGGGCTGGCTTACGAGAAATCCCTTCGGGATTGGCAGTTGATGAAGCGCGGACAGACTCGTTACCGAGCCCCGCCGCGCGACTTCGACCACTTCTTCCAGATCGCCGGGTCGGCGAGCATCTTGATGAACACGCCGCCGATCACCGGCCGGGCCTGGAAGCCGCGCATTCGGGCGTTCTTGCGTCCAGTACCAGTCGGTCAGCGGCACGCGGTCGGGCGTGTGGCTGACGAAGTCGTAGACCGGCTCCATCAGCTGCTCGAAATCGGCCCGCGAATCGGCCAGCGTGGCCGTCCATACCTCCCAGTCGGTCTTGGTGTAGCGCGGCGCGGTTGTCCAGCGGCAGGCCGTAGCGGTTGAGCTTGGTCTTGTAGAAGGCGATCTCCTTGCGCGGCCACTTCCGGCGGGAAGAGGTTCAGGCCCAGCAGCTTGTCCCAGACCAGGTTGTACTTCTGGCTCCACGTGCCCGGCCGGTCGAAGGCCAGGCGGTAGTGGTCGCCGTCGTCGGCCATCTTGACCCACTGCTTGGCGAACTTCTCGGCCGTCTGGCGATACTCGGCGGCCTCGTCCTTCTTGCCGGCCATCTCGCACATCTTCGCGTAGGCCGCCCAGGGCCACGATCGCCTTGAGCGAGAGGTTGGCGTTGTGGGCCAGGTGGCCGGCGAAGTCGTCGGTGCAGAGCTGGTTCGCCGGGTCGAGCCCCTTCTCCTTCAGGTACGCGGCCCAGCGTTCCAGTAGCGGCCAGTACGCTTCGGCGTACTTCGTGTTGCCGTCGAGTTGCGCAGATCACGGCCGCGATGATCAGCATGTTGCCCGACTCCTCGACCGGCATCTGGTTCGTCCTCGGACGTCTCGCCGCCGCCGTAGACGCTGGCCGTTGGCCTTGGGATAGGTGCCCAGGTCGTGCGGGGCGAAGGGGAACTTCCACCGCGGTCGTGGCGGCGTAGTCGAACACCGGCGTGACCGAGGCCTTCAGCAGTTCGTTGTTCAGCAGCATGAAGATCGGCGCGGCCGGATAGACCACGTCGACCGTGCCGATGCAGCCGTTGGTGAAACACTCCTTGGTGAAGAGCATCGGCCGGCCGTCGGGAGCGGCCACCAGCTTGTGGGCGCCGATCGCCTGGCGGTAGGCCAAGCGAGCAGAACTGGGCGTAGTCCGCTCCGCCCACGCGGCCTAAATCCGCTCACGAAATCGACGTTGAACTTGCCGCAGCGTTTTCGCAATTCGTCGCCTTCTTTGGCGGCAGTTTGCAGCAGCTTATCCATGTTCATGCCGTTGCGTCGCCAGTAGGGACGCAGTTTTGTGCCGAGGTATTCGATCGAGTATTCGTCGTCGTAGGCGAGCATCAAGGTAAACGCGGTCGGGCTCATCGCCGACGGTGGCCGACTTGAAAACGCAAGCGGTCACGGGCCAGTCGTCGCTGGCGGCCCGCGGCATGCGGGTGTCGTCGGTCGCGGGGAGGCGGCCATCGGCGGCAAACGCCTTTCGGGCCTTCTCGTGGCCCGCGATGCGCATCGAGACGCCCTCGCTCGCCGGCGCGGCCACGTAGAGGTAATCCCCAGTCGATGCGCAAGATCGTCACCGGCCTTCTGCAGCACGGGCTGGTCCTTCGAGCCGACCCGCATAACGGTCAGTCCCTCGATCTTCGGCTTCGACCAAACGACCTGCTGACTGGGCTCGTTGACGACGGCTTCCGCCGAATTGTCGTAGTAGACCGATACGGTGTGCTGCTTGCCGTCGGCGGCGCGGAATCGCCAATCGACATAGGTGAGCGGCCGGGATAGAACGTCGAGATCGTTCGGGAGCGAAGGAGTCGTGAAGACCAGCGCCGATCGCACGCCGTCGGCTTCGAACATGTAGACGGTGCGCGTCGGCCATACCTGCACGGCGGTTTGCCTCATTGCCGGGACGTCGGCGGGTTGAACGCCCATGATGCGATAGGGCTTGCCGTCGATCCGCACCATGCTGCACATGGCGTTGATCCGACCGGTCCAGTGGCGCGGCCAGTCGTCGGTCAGCTTGTCGGCAAAGGACCAGATGCTGAAGTATGGATCGTGGACCACCAGCGGCACGGCCGGCGGCCGAAAAGCCGTCGCCTCGGCGGCGAACGAGTTGGCGGAAAGCGCGGCAGCGACGCAGATGCCGCCAAATGCGATGGTTAGCAGAGATCGTTTCTTCATGGCTAGTGAAATTCTCAAAGGTTGGCGAATGCGTTGCGGTCAGCGTCCAAACGTGACAGTGCTCGGCTCTTGTTTCTCATCACGAAATTGCGAAAGGGCGAAATCGCGAAAGACAGATCGTTCTTATGAGCCTTCTCGCCGTTCTCTCGTTTTCGTGTTTTCGCACTTTCGCGATTTCGTGATGAAGGAAAAGGGCCCCCGACAGTCGCGCTGTCGAGCACATTCCGCGGGCCGTTGGCCCCCGGCTATTGTCGCGTGAGGTTGACTTTCTGACGCTCACCTGACTCGACTCACGCGGAGCGTGAGGAGTACTACACCAATCCCCAGCGCTTTCTAAGATACCACTCGAATCCCAGCAGGGCAACAAGCGTGAGGAAGAACGCCCAGGTGTCCCAAAAGGTCTTCTTCGTTTCGCGGCGCACGTCCAGGTGTTTGGTGTCCTCGGTAAGTTTTCGGATCAGGGCGGGCAGTTCCTCGGGGGCCAGCGACTTGCCGCCGGTCATCGCGGCCAGGGCCTCCATCGTCGCCGCGTCGGCCGAGGCGTTGTCGAGTTCCAAATCCTGATGACTTACGAGGAACCGCGCCCGGCGGAGCCCAACGGCTGACCTTTCAGCGTGGCGGTGACCTCAATGGCGTAATCGCCGGCCGTCTGCGTGTCGGAGAACGAGCCGACCATCTGCTCGCTCTGTCGCGCCAGCGGCACCACCTTCCGCGTCTTGCCGTCGGGCAGAACCACTTCGGCCTTGAACTCGACGTCGGCAATCCGGTCGCCGACGGGCGACGTAGCGCCGACGAGGAAATCGACCTGCTGTGAGGGCATGAACCGCCGCTGCGCCAGCCGAATCCAAACCATTCCCTCCGGCGTCTGGTCTTTCCGCGCCAACCAGAGGACTGATCTGCCGCCAGAAACGCTTGTCGGCCGACTCGAAGCCGTTCATCCACCAGCGCCAGGTCGAATCGCCGGCAAAGGCCATGACGCGTCCCGCGCCGAAGTCATGGGCGACCAGCAGCGGCTTGCCCGGTCCGGCGTCGGCCAGCACGGTGGCGCCCGGAGCGAGGTCGTGGAACTTGTTGGCCCCTTCCAGCGGCGGCAGCTTCGACCAGATCGCCTCGTTCTCCGCCTTCGTGCCGGCCAATCTGCAGCGCGAAGTGCATCAGCCCGAGCTTGGTCGGCTGCATCTTCAGCGGGCCCCGCCATTGCACGTCGGCGCGAATGGGCTCGTCGGGCGATTGCCGTTCGAGCCGGTCCATGCCGACCGGCAGCACCTTGGCCAGCGGCGTTTCGCCGTATCCGCCCGGCCCAAAGGTCTGAAATCCGCCGAGCATCATCAGTCCCGCCCCGCGGTTGACACACTCGGCCAGGTCGGCAAGCTCATCCCCCTGGAAGGCCGTCGAATCGACGTCGCCGAGGATGTAGGCGTCGTACTTGCCCGGCTTGAAACGGTCGGCGAAGTCGGCGGGGCGGCTCTTCCGGTCGCGGAGATCGAGCCGCACGTAATCGACCTTGATGTCGCGCGAGGAATCGAGCGCGCGGCGGATAAATTTCTGCTCGACCCGCAACGTCCCTTCGATGTACAACACGTTCAGCCCGCCCTTGAGCACGTTGACGAAAGTGCTCAACTCGTTGTTGGTGGTCACCAACTCGCCGGGCTGGGCGACGGCCCGGAGCGTGAGCTTTGTGCTCGCCGGGCACCTCGGGAATGTAGCTGAGCTTGATCGGAATCAGTTGGCCGTCGGCGTCGGCGCGGATCTTCTGCTCGGCGACGACTTCCATCTTGCCGGGCGAGGTCTCGAACAACACTTGGACGGGAATATCGGCATTGACGTAGCCGTCGACGCGAACGTTGCCGGTGATCGCCAACTCGTTTTTGACGAACACGCTCGGACTGACCACGAGATCCTTCACCGCGACGTCGCGGGCCTCGCCCAGCCCGCGCGACTGGCCGAAGGGGAGCGTGAACATCGGATAGCCGAGCTGCCGCAGCCGCGCGGCGGCGGTCTGCGGCGGCAGATCGTGCGGCGCGTAGGCCCGCTGCGCCCCGTCGCTCAACAGCACCACGCCCAAGAGCCGCTTGCCCGCTTCGCGCCGCAGCACCTCGTCGAGCACCGCGCCGATGGCGGTCTGCCGCCCCTCGGGCTTCTCGGGCAACTCGATCTTGCCGCGCTCGGCGCGGACTTCGTGAACGTCGGCGTCGAAGGTGTACGCCTTCAACTCGAATTCGTCCTGCAATTTGGCGAGTGCGGGCGCCGCGTCGCCAAGCGCACTGCGCAGGGCGTTCCAGCGGGTCGTGTCGCCCACGGCGTCGGGCACGCTCATGCTCCGCGACTGATCGACCAGGACCACCAGCGTGGCGGCCTGCTTCTCGGTATGCGTATAGACCAACGTCGGCCGGAGCATCAGCAACAACACCATCGCGATCACCACCGCCCGCAACAGTGCGATCATCGCCCGGCGGCCACGCCCGGTTTTCTCGCGGCTTGGCCCGAACCACATCAGCCCCAGCAGCAACAGTGCGACCGCCGCCACCAGCAGGTAGCTGTCGAACACCGGATAGAAATAGAGGCGGAACATGGAGGGTTCAGTGTTCAGTGTTTAGCCGCCGCGTCTGGGACAGCAGAAGGGGACAGAGGAGGTTGTCGGCGGAGAGTGTCACGAATGGATAACGTTTCTCCGACAACCTCCTCCGTCCCCCTCGCCGCTCCACGCGGCGAATTTGGTTTACGGTCTTGCATGAAATCCGATCGGCCGTTTCGGCTTCTCCTCCGGCGGCTGCATTAACTGCCGCAGGGCGTCGAAAACGACCTTGAACTGGCTGTCGCACTTCCTTGTCGAGGGCATCGACTTTTTTGGCAAGGTCGGCGTGGGAGAGCAGCATCTGCCGCAGCCGCACGAACGCCCGCATAATCTCGATGTTCACCGCCACCGCTCGCGGACTCCGCAGCACGCTGGAGAGCATGGCCACCCCCTGCTCGGTGAAGGCGTAGGGGCGATACTTGGTGTTGCCGCCGTGTTTCAAGATCGCAAATTGTGATCTTGACACCTTCGAGGGGATAGCGTCCGGCGCTACCAGCCGCGATGCCAAGAGGTCAACTTCTTCCCAGGTGAGTTGAAACATGAAGTCTTCCGGGAACCGCTCTTTGTTGCGCTTTGCCGCCTTAAGAAGAGTACGCGGTTCCACGTCGTAAAGCGATGCCAAGTCATGACTTAACATAACTTCCTGGCCACGGATGACGAGGATCAAATGTTCGATTCGCTCCACTGGAATTAGCGATTGGGAATTGGTCATTCTGAATCTCGAAAGGCTATGTCTTGTGAGGTTTCCGCACCGGGGGGGTGTCTAGGCGTCTCCACGCATGTTTGAAATCACAAACGGCGATGTCAAACCTCTCAGTCGCGGCAGTCCAAGATCACAATTTGTGATCTTGAAGGCGCCGTGTCCAATGGACGTGAGATCATAATTTGCGACCTCAAATGCTTCCAGTCCGCCGCGATTTAAGGTCACACTTTGTGACCCTAAACACTCACGCGGGCCGCAAACTTGAGACGCCAATTTGTCACCTCAAGATGTAACCGTTCACTGGGCGGCAAGGGGACGGAGGAGGTTTTCGGAGAAATATCTTCTCCTGCGGCGGATACTGTCGCCGAAAACCTCCTCCGTCCCCCTCTGTTTCCGGCCTGTGAACGCTTACCCTCAAGATCGCCTCCTCCTCTATTCCTTATAGAACCGATTCGCCACCAACATCTCCAAGGCCAACACCATCGCCAACATCAAAACCAGCGGCGGGTAAAGCTCGCGGCCGACCCGGCCGGCACTGACGTCGCGGTCGATCTGCTCGCGGGTGTGCGCAAGCTGATACTTCAGCGGGCCGAACATGGCCGCCAGCTCCTTGTCGCTGAGCCGATCGAGTCGGGTCTGATCGGGGGCGTAGTTGACGCTGAAGCCGAATTTTACGCCCTCTTTGCCGCCCGCCTGGAGCCGGTAGTTGCCCACCTGCTCGGTCGCGGTGATGGGCAACTCACGCATGTTTGGACCGGCCGAGTACGGAGAGCTTTGCCCCTCCGGCGTAAACAGCAGATAGCTGCGCCGCTGCTGGGCGGCATCCAGCCGCACGATGGCGGTCTGACCGGCCAGATAGTTCAACTGCTCGCCGCTGCTGCCGACCAGGTAGGTCGCCATCTGGTTCGCTAGGATCACGAAGGGGTTCCAGCCGACGCCAAAGGCGTCGACCGGCAGCAGGTTCCACGGCTCGCGGCTGGGCCGGTCGGAGACGGGTGTGGTCATCGTCAGCGTGCGCCCCTTGCCCACGGGCCGCTCCAGCAGCGCCGGTTTTCCATCGTTGTACGGCATTACGATGCCCACGCCTTTCGACAACGGACCAAGTTCCCAATAGCGGAATACCGGAAAGGCGTCCCAAGGGATCGAATTCGCTCGGCCGCGAAAGACCGAGAGGATCGGGTGCTGGAAATCGCGCGGCGCCAAGTATAGATCGTCGCCAGGCCCATGAGCGATTCGCAGCAGCTTGCCCGGCAAGATGGCCTGTGCCTCGGGCTCGTTGAACGAATCGACCGGCGAGGCGTTTCGCCCGAGGAAAATCGCCACGCCGTGCCCTTCCGCCGCATAGTTGGCCAACTTCTGCCACGTGGCCGGCTCCAACGGCGTCGGATCCAACAGGAACACGGCGGCATAGCCGGCAAGCGGCCGCTTCGACAGGTCGGCAAGCCCGCAGACGTCGCAATCGAATCGCGCCTGGCCGCGCTGGCGATACTCGTCGGGCGCCAGCGCCTCGGAGAGATACAGAGTATAGCTCTCGGCGGAGTTCGCCGCCTTCGGCGCGGCCAACAGCACGTGCCACGCCGGCTTCACCTGGACGGTAAAATACCGCGTATCGTCGGCGGCCAGCCCGTCTTGGCCGATGATCCGCACGCGGCCCTGATGCGTGCCCGGCGCCAAGTCGCTGACGTTGAACTTGACCGGCCGCAGTTCGCCCGGCGCCGCCTCGGCGCTCTGCACGCCGCCGCTGTGCAACTTGCCGTCGGCGTCCTGCATTTGCAACTCGACGGAGCGGCTTGCCGGCGTGCCGATGCACGACAGCGAGGTTTCGACCGAAAGCCGGCTGCGACTGGAGAGAACCTCGCCCGACAAGCGGACTTCGCTCAGGCCGTAGTCGATCGGCTTGGCCACGCCGACGTCGATCACGTAAATCCCCACGCCGCCCAGTTCCGCGAGTCGCTTTTGCAGCCGGGCGGCCTGCTCCTGGGGCCAGCGCCGCGCGAGAGGTCGGTGAAGACGTAAATCTCTTTGCGATAGATGCCCTTCTTGTCGAGGTCGGGATCCTGCAAGAGTTTCACGGCGGCGTCGATGGCGGTGGTGAGCGGTTGCGAGTTGCCGACGCTGGCCAGATTGGCGATCCGGTCCTTGGCGGCGCCGCGGCCGGGCAGAAACGCGCCGCCCGATCCGATCTGCGTGTCGATCACCGCGAATTCGCTCTGTTCGGGCAATTGCGCCAACAACCACTGGCCCAGTTCTCGCTCGACTTCGATCCGCGTCCTGTTTTCGTGGCGATATTCCATCCGCGGAGCGGCGTCGAAGACCAACGCCGCGGCCACTGGGGCCTCCTGGCTGCCGGCGGCCGTGCCGAGCTTGATGCTCGGCCGTGCCAGCGCGAAGGCCAGCAGCGCGATCGCCCCCGCCCGCAGCAGCAACAGCAGCAGATGCCGCAGCCGCAGCCGCCGCCGGTTCATATCGGCCCGCTGCTGGATGAACCGCAGCGCCGGAAACTCCAGCAGCGTCGGCTTGCGGCGCATGATCAGGTGCAGCACGATCGGCACCGCCACCAGCGCTGTTCCGGCCAGGAGTGAGAGATTCACAAAGGTCATAAAGCGGCATTCACCACGGAGACACGGAGAGTACGGAGATAACGAAGATCACTGAGAATCGCACCGCAGAGGACGGGGAGAACGCAGAGGAGAAGGCCACTCGCAGGCGAAGATCAGGAAGGTAAGTACAATGAAATGGCTTGAATGCCCATTCGTTAAACTCCATATTCTTCCTCTGCGTCCTCAGCGTCCTCTGCGGTGTGCCATCTCTTCTCGGCTCCGTGCCCTCCGTGTCTCCGTGGTATTCTCGGTTGGCTATTCTTCCCGGCGCGGACGCCGGGGCTAAACGGTCTCTGCTTTACCCTCTCTCGCTCCTCCGCATCAAATACTCCGCCAACGCACGGTCGAACCTCATGCTGGTGTCCAGCGGCACGTAATCGATTCCGGCTTGGAGGCACTCGCGGCGGTAGCGGTCGCGAAATGCCTCGACCTCGTCGAGATAGACGCGGCGGAAACCATCGGCGTCGATTGCCAGGCGCTGCCGGGTCTCGGGATCCTCCAATTCGACCATACCCGCGAAGGGGAATTGCACCTCGGCCTCGTCGAGGACGTGGAAGATGATCACGTCGTGCCCGCCGTGCCGCAGGCGGTAGAGCGATTCCATGATCGGGTCGGGGTCGGCCAGCAGGTCGGAGAAAATCATCACCAGGCTGGCGTGCCGCAGCATGGCCGCCACCTGTACTAGGCTATGGGCGATGTTCGTCTCCCCCTCGGGCTTGAGGTTCGCCAATAACGACAGCACGTCGCCCAGGTGGCTTCGCCGCGCCTTCGGCCGAAGGCTTTGGCGGATTCTCTCGTCGAAAGTCAACAGCCCCACCGGGTCTTGCTGCTGGATCATCAAATAACAAAGGGCTGCCGCCAGGCAGATCGAGTAATCGAACTTCGTCATCTCCTGCCGATAGGTGTAGCCCATCGAGCGGCTGAGGTCCATCACCAGGTAGCCGGTGATGTTCGTCTCGGCCTCGAACTTCTTCACGTAATACTTGTCGGTCTTGGCGTAGACCAGCCAGTCGATGTCCTTCGGATCGTCGCCCGGCGTGTACTTGCGATGTTCGCTAAATTCGACCGAAAAGCCATGAAACGGGCTGGCGTGCAAGCCCTGCAAGAAGCCCTTCACGATGAACTGTGCGCGCAGGTCCAGCCGCTTGATCTGGCGGATCACTTCCGGCTTCAGATATTTTTCGGCGGTGGACATGGAATGAGTTCAAGCGTAGGGTGCATGCTTGCTCGCACCATTGGTTGCTTGCCTCAGCGTATTGTGGCGCGTGCAAGCACGCACCCTACCCCTGCTACCTGCCGTTCTTCTACGGTTCACGTTTCTTGCCATCGCAGGTTCGGGCCATCGAACACGAGCGACAATCGGTTGAGGATGTTCCTGCCAAGAATACCGCAATCGTCGTCAATCAGAGGAAATATGCCGCAATAACCCTGTCCCAGGAATAACAACCTCGCTCCAACAGCCTCGACCGCTGCGTCAACGCCGTCATAACCCTGCAAGCGAAAGACGGCATCGGTTTTTCCGAGCAAGCCAAGTTCTTCAGCGCACGATCGGGGAATCAATGTAACATCAGCGCCCGTGTCCATTAACATTCGCACATTTGTCACGTGCCGGTCGCGATCAACCGTGCCAAGGGAAACTATCGCCACGGGAGCCGGCGGGTCGAAATGTTGTCCATCGTAATCAACCATCCGGCGTCTCCTCCTTTGTAACAACCATTTTGAACAAGGCGGCTTGAGATGGATCAGCTAAATGCGGACTGCGAATTCGAGGCGCGGGTGGTATTTCCACTTCGATGACTTCCGGCACGACAATATAGACCTTTGCCTTTTCGGGAAGCGAAATGTTGCCTGAAACATGCACGCAACCATCTTCCACGACGCCTTCATACGTGGCGATTTTCATGATCATGTCCTCCATTTCAAATGGTGGATATTCTGCTGGTCATTTGCCCGCTACTTCTCGTACTTCGGAATCACCGGCGGCGGCGTCTCGCGGATCAACCGTTCGATGATGTCCTCGTTGCTCATGCCTTCGGCCTGGGCTTGGAAATTGGTGCTGATGCGGTGGCGCAGCACGGGAATGGCCACTTTCTGCACGTCTTCGATGGCCACCGAGAATCGGCCGTCCATCGCGGCCAGGGCCTTGCCGCCTTGGATGAGAAACTGGCCGGCCCGCGGGCCGGCGCCCCAATCGACCAACTCCTGGACGAACGCCGGCGCCGAGGCGTCCTTCGGCCGCGTTGCCCGGACCAGCCGCGAGACGTACTGGATGATGTATTCGCTGACGGCCACCTTGTTCACCAGGTTTTGCAGGTTCAGGATCGCCTTGGCCGAGAGAACCTTGTGTACCTCCGGCTTCTCGCCGCGGGTGGTGCTGGCCAGGATCCGCTCCTCCTCGTCGGCCGACGGATAATCGACCTTGATGTTGAACATGAAGCGGTCCAACTGGGCCTCGGGCAGCGGATACGTCCCTTCCTGCTCGATCGGGTTCTGCGTGGCGATGGTGAAGAACGGCTCGGGCAGCGGATAGGTCTGCTGGCCCACCGTCACTTCGCGCTCCTGCATCGCCTGCAACAGGGCCGCCTGGGTCTTCGGCGGCGTGCGGTTGATTTCGTCGGCCAGCAGGATGTTGGTGAAGACCGGCCCCTCGACGAAGCGGAAATCGCGCCGCCCGTGCTCGTCCTCTTCCAACACGTTGGTGCCGGTGATGTCCGAGGGCATCAGGTCGGGCGTGAACTGGATCCGCTTGAACTGGATGTCGAGGATGCGGGCCAAGGTGCTGACCATCAGCGTCTTGGCCAGCCCCGGCACGCCGACCAGCAGGCAGTGGCCGCGGGTGAAGATGGCGGCGAAGATCTGCTCGATCACGTCGGACTGGCCGACGATGACCTTCTGCAATTCCTCCTGCATCAGCCGCCGGTGCTGGCTGAACTCTTGCAGGACGTCGCCGAGATTCCGAGATCTTGCAGCGGAAGTGGGAGTGGTAGTAGGGGGCATAGCTATTGAAAAGCCGGTTTCACAGGGAACGAGAATGACGGAGGTCGAAATCAGAATGTCGACGGAACGACGAAACCTAAATTACGAATTCCCCCGTTTCGTCATTCGTCATTCGGACTTCCTTCGTCATTTGAGCTTCGTCATTCGTCCTTTGAACGCGATCATTCCTTGATGGTATCCTTATTTCTTTGATGGTATCATTATTGGGCGTGGGATACAAAACCACCCCCCCAGTGTCGCGGGAGGGAGTTGCCGACTTAACTGCTTAATTCTAAGATACTTATGTTGCCGTTTTCCGCTTTTTTCGCCCTCGCCGCCGAAGGAGCCGCTCGCGTGAAACGACTTGTGGCCTCCGCCGTGCTCGTCGCCGGTGCGCTTGCTTCGATTGTAGCGGACTTTGCGGGCGGAAGTCACCGCCGAGCAGGTCCGCCAGGCCATCGACCGCGGCGTCGCCTACCTGAAGAACCAGCAGCAGGCCGACGGCTCCTGGAGCGACGAAGACCGTCGATCATGCACGGCGGCATCAGCGCACTGTGCACCCTGGCCCTGCTGGATTGCCGGCGTGACGCCCGACGACGACGCCATGCAACGCGGCGCTGGACTATCTCCGCCGGCATCGCGCTCGGACAAGACCTACGTGGTTTCGCTGCAAACGATGGTTTTCGCCCGGCCGAGCCCGAAAGAGGCGATCTGCTGATCCGCGCAACGTGCAGTGGCTGGAGAAGACCCAAATTCGCCAGCGAGCACGGGTACTCGGGCGCCTGGACGTATCCCGAGACTTAGCCGGCGCCGACGGCGACAATTCCAACTCCCAGTTCGCCCTGCTGGCCCTGCACGAGGCCGAGCGCGTCGGGCGTCTCGGCCAGCGAGCGAGACGTGGCGATCTGGCCAAAACGTATTGGGAGAAGTGCCAGAATCCCGACGGCTCCTGGGGCTACAAACGCGGCGACCGCAACGGCACGGGCAGCATGACCTGCGCGGGCATCACCTCGATGGTGATCGCCTCCGACCGCGTGCGGCCGGGCGACGCCCGTGTCGTCCGGCAACCGCATCGAATGCTGCTGCCCCGCCGACGCCGCCGCCGACGACCGGATCAGCCGCGGCCTGCAATGGCTCGGGAAGAAACTTCTCGGTGACGCACAATCCCGGCTCCACCGGCATGACTGGCTCTACTACCTCTACGGCCTGGAACGCGTCGGCCGGCTGACCGCCCAGCGGTTCATTCCGCTCTTCCCCGACCCGGCCAACCCAGCCGCGCCGACTGGTATCGCGAAGGGGCCGACCAGCTGGTTCGCAACCAGGACCGCTGTCGGGCTTCTGGAAGGGCACGGGAGGCGGCCGGCAGTACGATCCCGTGATCGGCACCAGCTTCGCCCTGCTGTTTCTCTCGAAGGGACGCCGGCCGGTGCTGCTGGACAAGCTCGAACACCGGCCCGCCGACGACTGGAACCGGCACCGCAACGACGTGGCCAACCTGACCCGCTACGTCGAATCGCAATGGAAGCGCGACCTGACCTGGCAGGTGCTCCGATCTGCGGCTGGCCACGGTCGAGGATCTGCTTGCAAGCGCCGGTGCTGTACCTGTGCGGCAGCCAAGACCCGGTGCCCGAGGGGCCCGCGGAGCGCAAGGAGCTTGCCCAAAAGCTCCGCGACTACCTCGACCGCGGCGGGTTCCTCTTCGCCGAGGCCTACTGCGGCGGCGAGCGGCGACAGTTCGACCGCGGCTTCCGCCAGCTGATGACACAGGTCGTTTCCCGAGCCCGAGTACAGGCTGCAGCTGCTGGAGCCGGAGCATCCGATCTGGCACGCCGAGGAGAAGATCGACCCGGGCCAGATGCGTCCGCTGCTGGGGGATCGAGTTCGGCTGCCGCACCAGCGTGGTCTACGCTCCGCCCGACCCGCCGCACAACCCGCGGCCGTCGCTGTCGTGCCTCTGGGAACTGTCGCGGCCGGGACGCGGCGAGAAGTACAACCGTCCGGTCCAGGCACAGATCGACGCCGCGCTGTCGCTGGGCATCAACGTGCTGGCCTACGCCACCAATCGGGAACTGAACACGCAAGGACGACGTATTTCAGCATGCGTCGATGCCGACCGGGCCGCGCGATCATCTCGAGCGCGGCCGGCTCTCCGTCGCCACGCTTCGCCACCCCGGCGGCTGCAACGCCGCGCCGCGGGCCGTGGCCAACCTGATGGAGGCCGCCGCCAGTCAACTGAAAATCCGCACGAAAGTCCGCGACCACCTGCTCGACATCACCGACGACGCGCTGTTCGACTACCACCTCGTCTTCATGCACGGCCGGACGGCCTTCCACCTGACCGACCTGGAGCGGAAGCGGCTGAGACAGTACATCGAACGGGGCGGCATGCTGATGGCCGACTCGATCTGCGCAAGCAAGGCGTTCACCGCGTCGTTCCGCCGCGAGATGGCGGCGATCTTCCCCGAACACAAGCTGGAGCGGATTCCCGTCGAGCGATCCGCTGCTGAGCACCACCTACGGCGGCTTCGACCTGCGGATCGTCTCGCGGCACGACCCGGCGCCGGCCGACCGCCGGCGGCCCGCTCGAAGCGCCGCCGCCCAAGAAGGTGCCTGCCCGACTTGGAGGGCATCAAGTTCGGCGACCGCTGGGGCGTGTCTTCTCGCAGTACGACTTGAGCTGCGCCCTGGAAAAACGCGATTCGCTCGAATGCCGCGGCTACACCCGCGAAGACGCCGCACGGATCGGATTGAACGTCGTGCTGTATTCGTTGCAGCAGTAGAAGACGCATGCAGAAGCACCACGGAGACACGGAGGGCACGGAGAAGAATGAAGGGAGCCGCTTTCTACGCAGTTGTTTTGAGCGACCGTGGTCCAGGGGGGCTTTGACCAATTCGGTTCAGCGGTGGCACTGGGCGGAAGCGATTTCTGTTATAATAGTTGGCGGAATGGCAGCCGTTATTTCTCGGAGATGAAACCATGTCCATTGCGCTGGACGCATTGCTGACCGCGACCCCCGACGTTTGCGGAGGACGGATTCGCATCGAGGGAACGCGAATTACGGTCCATCGCATCGCTTTCCTCTACAGACAAGGGCAAACTCCCGAGGAAATCGCCAGAACCTATCCTCATCTCTCGCTAAGCCAGGTGTACGCCGCTTTGGCTTACTATCATGCAAATCGTTCCGAGATCGAGTCGGAGTTGACCGCCGCCGATGCCCTTTACGATGAATTTCAAGCGGCAGGCGACGCTCAAGGGCGGGCCGCGATGAGCGAAGTGCGCCTCTATGTGGATGAAGACGCCGGCGAAAACGCCGTAATGCTGGGACTCCGCGCTCGTGGCGTTGACGTTCTGACAACCATCGAGGCGAAGCAGGGCGGAGCGACTGATCGCGCTCAACTCGAATTTGCCGTTCGACAAAAGCGAACCATTTTCACCTTCAACGTGAGCGACTTCGCCCGCTTGCACCGTGAGTATTTGTCGCAAGTAATTGAGCATCACGGCATCGTCGTATTGCCCGACCAACGTTATTCAGTGGGCGAGAAGATTCGACGATTGGCCGGCTTTATCCGCAGCGTCACTTCGGAAGAAATGATGAACCGGATGGAATACCTGTAGAGCATCGAGCCGTGAAAACACCGGGTGTTATCCGCGATTGCCTGTGTGTCTGCTTGATCGCGATTCTGATCCGTGGCGGCACGTTGGCAATGACGCCTCACTCGCTGCGGAGCGATCCCGACGGCTATCGGCGGCTGGCGGTTAACCTTGTCGAGCATGGGACGTTCGGGGCCGGAGACGTGCCCACGGCCTACCGCCCGCCGCTGTATCCGCTGACTGCTGACGGGCTGCGCCGCCCTGGGCGATCACAGCCGCGCGGCCATCGGCGTCCTGCACGTCCTTCTCGGCGTGGCGACCGTCGGGATGGTGCTGCTGTTGGGCGCGATGCTGGGGATTGGGACGCCGCGGGGCCGCCGTGGCCGCGCTGCTGGTCGCCTGCGATCCGATCCTCTTGCGCAGTTCTACGTTGCTGATGACCGAGACCCTGGCCGCCTTTCCTCACTGCCGCCGGCCTGCTCGTGTTGACTTGGGCAGAGCGATGCCGGACGACAACTGCAATAGCCGCGAGCCAACGGCTCCCGGAACGTGCGACGGTAGCAGACAATTCTCCGCGAGCCGTTGGCTCCCGGCTATTTTTTCCGCAGATGGTAGCTGGGATCGTGCTTGCCCTGGCGTGCTCTGTCGGCCCGTATTCTTGCTCTGGACGCTTGCCGTCGGCGTGGTCCTGTGCTGGCAAGCGATCGCCAATAGCCGGGGGCCAACGGCCCGCGGACGCTGCAAGCAGAATCGCCGCCGGAGCCTCGTCGCCCTCGGCGGCGTTTTTCCTCGGCGCGATTGTCGTGCTAAGCCCTTGGGCAATCCGCAACCAAATCCATTTCGGCCGGCCGATCGTCACCACGACGCACGGCGGATACACGTTGTTCCTGGCGAACAACCCGGAGTTCTACGACTGGCTCCGCCACGGCAGTTGGGGCAGCGTGTGGCAGGCCGACCGCTTCAACGCCGATTGGGATCGCCGCCGACCCGCACGATGAATTGCAGGCCGATCGGCAGGCTTATGCCGAGGCCTGGCAGACCATTCGCGCCGCAGCCCGGCACGTTTCTCTACGCATGTCTGGTGCGGGTCGGCCGTTTCTGGTCGCCGCTGCCGCATCGCCTGACCGACGACGAGTCACCGCTGCATCGCCTGTCGCGCTACGCCGTGGCGTTCTGGTACGTCGCGGAGTTCCTGCTGGCAATCCTTGGCATTTGCCGCGTTTTGCGCTGGGCACTGAAGTGCCCAGCCCTTTGGGGCCTGCTGCTGGTCGTCTGTCTGCTGGCCGGCCACGTCGTGTATTGGACCGACATGCGGATGCGGGCGCCGGTGATGCCGGTGGTGGCGGTGTTTGCCGCCGCCGGACTGTGCCGAAGGGGACAGTCCCCAGCCGCGGCTTACGCCGCCCGTTTCAGCGGCGCGGCTTGTCGCGACTGAAGCGTCACGTTGCGGAGCCGGCCGTCGCGCTCGACCAGCAGCGGCAGCGAATCACGCCGCCCTTCGTCAGGCGGACAAAAGCGGCTGTCATCCGCAAAATCGTGGCCGCCGACCTGATAGATGCGGTCGCCGGCGGCCAGTCCAGCCCTGGCGGCCGGGGAGCCGCGCACCACGTACGTGAGGATGACCGTTCCCGGCTCGGCGTCGTCCACCCGCCACATCATGCCCCACCGCAACGCGATCGCCGGCCAGCGTCGCCGTCAGCTCCAGCGGCTTCTTTTCGCCCGGCCGCTTCACCCTGAGCGAGGCGGGACTGGCGGCCTGCCGAACGGCGCCGTAGAAATCGTCGTCGCTGCGGATGTCTCGGCCGGCGAACCGCACGATGCGATCGCCGCGGGTGCAGCCCGGCCCGTTCGGCCGGCGAGCCCGGCGCCACGGACGACACGACGACCCCGCCCGCGACCGCGGCATCTTCGATCCAGCCGACGCCGAGCCGGTCGGCCGGCTTCTCGGCTTGATCGAGAAGTGCCTCTTCGCGCCTCCGGCGTCTCGTGCCGGGCGGCTGCTCGAAACGCCGGCGTCGTCGGCTCGTTGGCCAAATCGTAAACGACGCCGAACAACATCCGCGTGATCTCCATCATCCCCTGCTTGTTGATGAACTTCGCCAAATCGCTGGCGCGGTGATAGTTCTGGTGCATGCCGGTGTGAAACAGCAGCACCGGGATGTCGTGCTCGAACAACGGATACTGATCGGCGTTGGCCTTCACTCCCCAGGGGAAATCGATCCGCAGGCCGCTCTGGTTGTGGCTGCTGAGCAATCGTCGCCAGCCGCAACCGCTCCGCGAGGCAAACACGATCAGGTGGTCGTTGCGCAGCCGGCCGACCATGTCGAGGTTCAGCCCGGCCACCACGTGGCCGAGCGGAACCGTCGGGTGGGCCGCCCAATGCCGCGAGCCCAGCAGCCCCTTCTCCTCCGCATCCCAGTTGGCGAAGAGGATCGTGCGCTTCGGCGGCGCGGAGAGGATCGTCATTGCCTGGGCCAATTCCAACACCGCGGAGGTCCCGCTGGCGTTGTCGTCGGCGCCGGGATGGACGTCGCCGTAGCCGTCGAGGCTCAAGCCGCGGCCGCCGTAGCCGATGTGGTCGTAATGGGCGCAAACGATAATCACCTGATCCCGCAGTTTCGGATCGCTGCCGCGAAGCATCGCCAGGACGTTGCGGAAGTTGGGGGCAAAGGGCTGGAAGAATCCACCGTGCTCGCCGCCGCCGTGCAGATGCAGCCGGGCGTAGTGCTCGGCGAGATAATCGCCGGCCGCATTTGCCGCCGCGCGTGCCGGCCTCGCGCCCCTCCATCGCCGGCACCGCCAGACTGCCCACGTATTGGCCCAGGTCGTTGGCCTTGATCGACTCGAGCGCCGCCAGGTAGGAGGAGCTTTTTTCGGCCGCATAGAGCGTGACGGCCCATCCGTGGCCGAGCAATAGGAGGGTCAGAACCGACAGGGTCAGAGCGGGGGATGCGTCTCATGGGGGGAACTCCTCTGCCGTAGTATACCACGCAGTAGGTCCCGCTTGCCGAGCGGGACATCGAGGGCGGAGCGGCGAAATTCCGAAGTCCGGCTCGGCAAGCGGGACCTACATTTGACTTCCCCGGCATTGCCCTAGATTTGCCTGTAGGGAACGCCCTTTGTGGCGTTCCTCGGCGGCACGGAGTCCGTTCCCTACAGAACCAGCGCTCCCGCCCGACCATCCCTCCATGCCCAGCGAACTGGCCACAATACCGCAGACTCAGCCGTCGCCGGTCGCGGCTCGCCCGCGCCACTCGGTGCTGATCATCGACGACGACGACACCCTCTCGGAAGTCCTCTCGCACCGCTTGAAGCAGCAGGGGTTTGCCACGCACGCGGCCTACTCGGGCAGTGACGGGCTTGACGAAGGCGAAGGCCGAACTCCCCTCGGCGATCATTCTCGATCTCGGCCTGCCCGACACCGACGGCCTGACGATCTGCGAGCAACTGGCCGATTCGCCGGAGACCTGCTCGGCGCCGATTCTGATTCTCAGCGGCAAGGAGGAGCCGGGCCTGGTGCGTCGCTGCCGCGCGGCCGGCTGCCACTACTTTCTCCGCAAGCCCTACGATCCCAACGCCCTGTTGGTGCTCGTTCGCGAAGCGATCCGCGAGGCGAACGGCCAGCTCGATGTCGCCGGCGAAGAGTAAGCGACTCCGCCGGGGTGTTGCCCTCGCCGTTACACACGACGAGTTCGCTGAGGCAGCAACGGGTGATTGCATCGATCTTGCACCTTTTCACTAGCCCAGGCGTTTACGCCTGTGGTCCGTGTGGCGCTATCATCCTTTGCTTTTTTTCTCTGAGCCCCCTTCAGGGGGCGGCGGCCGGTTCGGCGACTCGCCTCGGCGTGGAGCCAACCCACGTCCCGTCCTCTGAAGGGGACTGAAGAAAAAGAGAAGAAACGACGTTCGGGCCCGCTTCCGCAGACGTGAACGCCTGGGCTAGTGAAAAGGCATGGAAGCAAGACTGTTGGCAGTTTCCAGCCATAGGTTGGTCCGGCCGTTCCGGCAAATTGGAGCTGTCCCGTTTTGCCCCTGTCTTGCAAAAACTGGGGGGCAGCGGGTATACTAGACCGTCATAGTCCTCCCCTGGCGGGGAATCCGTGAGGCGTCCTTTGTATCGATGCCCGGTCGCCGGGGGGTATTTTGGGGTCTGCTTCGATTTTTGCGTCAGAGAATCACGGGCAAGATGCCCGTGCTACCGGGACAATCCCGCCGTGAAGGGGGACAGTCCTATTTTCGCTGACACGAAGATTGGGACACACCCCTGTGGTCCGGTGGAGATTTAATGCTTACAGTCATTCTTCCCGACGGAAAGTCTGTGGAGTATTCCCGTCGCGTTCGGCCCATCGATATTGCCGCGGAGATTGGGCCGCGGCTGGCCAAGGCCACTCTGGCCGCGGAGGTGGATGGGCAAATGGTGGGCGCAGACGATCTTCTGCCCGCCGAGGGCCAGGTCGCCCTTCGTCTGATTACGGCCAAAGACCCGCAAGCCCTCGATCTGTTGCGGCATTCGTCCGCACACGTGATGGCCCGGGCGGTGATGCGGCTGTTCGAGGGCGTGCAGTTGGCCTTCGGGCCGACCGTGGCCGAGGGGTTCTATTACGATTTCGACATGGAGCACGCCCTGTCGGAAGAGGACTTCCCGCGGATCGAGGCCGAGATGGCCAAGATCGTCAAGGAGGATGAGCCGTTCGAGCGGGTCGAGATGGATCGGCAAGAGGCGATCGATCTGTGCCGCGATCTGCGGCAGTCGCTGAAGGTCGAGCACCTGGAGGAGGGGCGGCTTCGAACGAGACGACCGTGTCGTTCTATCGCCAGGGGGAGTTCATCGACCTGTGCCGCGGACCGCATATCCCCAGCGCCGGCGCGATCGGGGCGTTTAAGCTGATGTCGGTGGCCGGGGCGTACTGGCGGGGCGACGCCTCGCGGCAACAGTTGCAGCGGCTCTATGGCACCGCCTTTTTCAACAAGCCGGAGCTTGAAGAGCATCTGCGGCAACTCGAAGAGGCCAAGCGACGCGACCACCGCGTGTTGGGCAAGCAGCTTGAGTTGTTCTTCATCGATCCGGCGGTCGGCCAGGGGCTGGTGTTTTGGCTGCCGAAGGGGGCGGCGGTGCGGCATGAACTGGAAAACTTCCTCTACGCCGAATTGATCCGCCGCGGCTACCAGCCGGTCAATACGCCGGTGATCGGCAACGTGCATTTGTACCAGACGTCGGGCCACTATCCGTATTACAAGGACTCGCAGTTTCCGCCGATCGAGGTGGGCGAGGACGAGCGATACTTGCTGCGTCCGATGAACTGCCCGCACCATATTACGATCTACCAATCGAAGCCGCGGAGCTACCGGGAGTTGCCGCTGCGGCTGGCCGAGTTCGGCACGGTGCATCGCTTCGAGCAGTCGGGCGAACTGAACGGGATGACCCGCGTGCGCGGCTTTACGCAGGACGACGCCCACATCTTCTGCACCGAGGAGCAGGTGGCCGCGGAGTTCCGCGGTTGTCTCGACATGACCCAGTTCGTGTTGAAGACGCTCGGGTTGGACGACTACCGTGTGCGGTTGGGCTTCCGCGATCCGGCCAGCGACAAGTACGTCGGCAGCGGCGAGAATTGGCAGCGGGCCGAGGAGGCGCTGGAGCGGGTCTGCGGCGAGATGGACCTGCCGAACCTGCACATCGAGCGCGGCGAGGCGGCTTTCTACGGGCCGAAGGCCGATTTCGTCGTGGCCGACTGCATCGGCCGCGAGTGGCAGCTTGGCACCGTGCAGCTCGACTATAATCTGCCGAGCCCTCAGCGGTTCGGGCTGGAATATATCGGCGACGACAACGCGCCGCACCAGCCGGTGATGATCCACCGGGCGCCGTTCGGGTCGTTCGAGCGGTTTGTGGGCATGTTGATCGAGCATTTTGCCGGGGCGTTCCCACTGTGGCTGGCGCCCGAGCAGGTGCGGGTGATGGTCGTTAGCCAGAAGGCCGAGGAGTACGGCCGGAGCGTCGAGCGGCAACTCGGCGAGGCGGGCTTCCGCGTCGGCGGCGACTATCGGGCGGAAAAGATCGGCGCGAAAATCCGCGACGCCCAACTGGAGTTGATCCCCTACATGTTCGTGATCGGCGGGCGCGAGGCCGCCGAGGGCAAAGTGGCCGTCGCGCGATCGGATCGAGGGGGATCTCGGCGCCATGCCGCTGACCGCCGCGATCGAGCGGCTGCGGGCGGAAGTTGCGGCGAAAACAGTGAGAAAGACGGCGAAGTAGTGAGTAGTGGGTAGTGAGTAGTGGGTAGTGAGTAGTGGGTAGTGAATAGTGAGGATCGATATAACGTGATTACTCCGCTCTGCCATCTACTATCCGCTAACCACTATACACTGAGCTATCCACTATCCACTATCCACTAACCACTAACCACTATCCACTAACCACTAACCACTAACCACTAACCACTATCCACTATCCACTATCCACTATCCACTATCCACTAACCACTATCCACTATCCACTATCCACTAACCACTGAGGACCATGCTTATGGGAAAATGGAGGCCGCCAGAGGTGACTGGCAAACAGCGAATCAACGAACAGATTCGCATCACTCCCGTCCGCGTCATCGGCGCCGACGGGGCACAGTTGGGCATTCTGCCGACGGACGACGCGTTGCGGCAGGCCCGCGCGCTGGAGCTCGATCTGGTCGAGGTGGCCCCGGCCGAACGTCCGCCGGTCTGCCGGATCATGGACTACGGCAAGTTCAAGTACCAGCAGAAGAAGCGGCAGCACAAGGGGCACGCGCACCAGGTGAAGATCAAGGAGATCCGGGTGCGGCCGAAGACCGGCGGCAACGACATCCAGGTGAAGGTGAACAAGGCCCGCGAGTTTTTGGCCGAGAAGGACAAGGTGATCGTGACGGTGGTGTTTCGCGGCCGCGAGATGGCGCACGTGGACGAAGGCCGGCGGGTGATCAACGACGTTTTGGCCCAATTGGCCGACGTTTCCAAGATCGAATCGCCCCCGGTTCACCACGGCCGGCGGATGATTTGCACGCTGGCGCCGAAATAGCCGATCGGACTTGTGGCTCACGAGGGAGTGCGCCGGCGTGCCGTGCGGCATCGTCGATAAACGTTCGAGGAAGCGGATGCCATGCCGACTCTAACCGAGACCGTTAAGAAGTACGATCGCTGGGATGTTCCCCATCCGATACCGTACCAAGGGAGCAAGCGCGGTCTTGCGCCTGTAATTCTGTCATATTTTCCAGCGCACTTTCACCGTCTCGTGGAGCCATTCGCCGGTTCGGCGGCGATCTCACTGGCCACCGCGTATCGCAGGTTGAGCGATCGCTTCTGGATCAACGATGCACACGTTCCGTTAATCGATCTTTGGCGCGAGATTGTCGATCGTCCGGAGGAGCTGTCCGGCAAGTATTCAAGACTTTGGCGGACTCAGCTTGGGCAAGAGCGCAACTACTATGATGTTGTTCGCAAGAAGTTCAACGACACTCACAAGCCCGAGTGCTTCCTCTATTTGCTTGCCCGCTGCGTGAAGGCTGCGATTCGTTACAACGGGGAGGGGCATTTCAATAATAGCCCTGACAACCGGCGCAAAGGGGCCCATCCCGACACAATGCAGAATCGAATTATGGGAGCCTCGGGACTCTTGCACGGCCGAACCAAGCTGAGTGCGTACGACTATCGAGAAGTGCTGGCCAAGTGCAATTCGGCCGACCTGATTTACATGGATCCGCCCTATCAAGGTGTTTGCAAAAACAGGGACAACCGCTATTGTCCGAAAATCGAACACAAGGATTTTTGCGACGAATTGGCATCGCTGAATGACAAGGGCTGTATGTATCTTGTCAGCTACGACGGCCGCATGGGCGAGAAGACATACGGAGAGCCGCTACCGAAACGGCTGGGGCTGCTTCATATCGAAGTCCATGCGGGCCGCTCGACCCAAGCGACGTTGCTTGGCAGGGATTGCGACACCTACGAGTCGCTGTATCTTTCCCCGGTGCTGGCGAAGGCCGTGATGTCGAGCATGCATTGGGTTCCTGCTGAAATGGCTTGTTGCTGAGGTTGCAGGTGAGAAGCTAACAACCGTTAAGGGGAAACCTGAATGGCGGACATCGAGTTGACCCAAGCAGAAGCCGACGCTCTGATTGCGATGGAAAAAGTGCGTGACAACAACGATTCTGTAGGATACCCGAGCCTAGGCGGTAGGGTCTGCGTTCCGCTTGCTTCCGCAGACAAGAAAGGAGCACTTTCTATTAGACGTCAGCCGGGGAAGGATTGACCTTAGGAAAGGGACATATCAGAAACGTGGACGCCACGTGATAATCCTTGTCCGGCTCGATTTCGGCGGCGCGCCTCATCGTAATCCTGATGGCAGCGAGGTAGCTTGTCCTCATCTGCACCTGTACCGGAGCGGGTTCGGTGACAAATGGGCGATCCCCGCTCCTACCGACCGATTTCCTGACGTCAACGATCTCTGGCGGGTGTTGCAGGACTTCATGCGGTACTGCAACATTACACAACCGCCTGAAATTTCAGCGGGGGGTGTTCTCATGATTCAGGAAATACAGACGTTGCTTGATCGGTACTTGGCGTGGCTAAAGGACAAGACGACGTTGCGGCAGGTCGATGAGTGGATTGAGATCACCACCCCGTATCTTGACCGTCATAATGATTATCTTCAGATTTACGCAACTCGAAGGAATACAAATTTTGTTCTCACTGATGATGGGTACACGATTGAAGACCTTGAACAGTCGGGCTGCAAGCTGGAAAGCTCTAAACGCAGAGACCTGCTGACAATGACTCTTAATGGCTTTGGGGTGCATTTGAGCGACGACAAAGCCTTGGAGATTCACGCTTCACCGGAAAACTTCGCACTGCGCAAGCACAGTCTCATTCAAGCGATGCTTGCCGTTAACGACATGTTCTACCTTGCTGAGCCGACGGTTGCAAGCGTCTTCTATGAAGACGTTGTGACGTGGTTGGATATCTGCGACGTTCGTTATACGCCGAAGGTCAAGTTCACTGGAAGAAGCGGTTACGATCACCTGTTTGATTTTGTCATACCAAAATCTCGACACCAACCAGAACGGATTGTTCAGACGATCAATCGCCCGAGTCGCAATACAGCGGAAGTCGTTGCCTTTGCCTGGATCGACACCAAGGAGGTGCGATCACGTGACTCACAAGCGTACGCTCTACTCAATGATTCCGAGCAGCGGATTTCAACGGCCGTTTCTGACGCACTGCGCAGCTATGATGTAACCCCAATTCCGTGGAGCGACCGCGATTCTATTCGTGATAAACTGGCGGCGTAACAAGTGGAACGACAGTCGCGTCATCAGTGCAAACACCCCATTCGGTACACATGCCCGCTCGCGTCACGATTTTGTGCGGTCCCGCCCGAAGTGGAAAGACGGAGCGGCTGTTGGCGCGCTACCGGGCGGCTCTGGGGGAGCGACCGCCGGGGGCGGCGCTGTGGCTGGCGCCGACGTGGCGGGCGGCTAGCGAGGTCCGCGAGCGGATTCTCGATGGATCGCTGCCCGGCTGCTTCCGGCCGGGGGTGATGACGTTCGAGAACTTCGCCGAGGCGGTTCTGCACGCGGCCGAGCTGCCGATCCGGCCGATGACGCGCCTGATGAAACGCGAGCTGGTTCGCCAGATCCTCGCCGAGCAGTCGTCGCGCGGGCGGCTGGGGCATTTTCAGTCGATCGCCAACACCACCGGACTGGTCGATCTGGTGTGCGAGTTCATCAGCGAGTTGAAGCGGCTGGAGATTTGGCCCGATGAGTTTCGCCGCGCCTGCCAGGCTCGCGGACTGGCCGAGAAGGATACGGAACTGTCGGAGATTTACGACGTCTATCAGAATGCGTTGCGGGAGCACGGGCTGTTCGATGCGGAAGGGCGGTTCTGGTCGGCCCGCGACGTGCTGGCAAGAGGAGAGAGGAGAGGGGAGAGGGGAGAGGGAGGGCTGGGCACTTCAGTGACCGGTGCAGTGGGCAGTGGGCAGTCGGCAGTGGGCAGTCGGCAGTGGGCAGTGGGCAGTGGGCAGTCGGCAGTGGGCAGTCGGCAGTCGGCAGTGGGCAGTGGGCAGTCGGCAGTGGGCAGTGGGCAGTCGGCAGTGGGCGGTGGGCAGTCGGCAGTCGGCAGTGAGGAAAGCCGCTCCTCTCGATCAACAATCAACAATCAGCAATCAGCAATCTTCCCTCTCTCTCCCCTCTCCTCTCTCCTCTCTCCCCTCTCTCTTGTCGTGGCCGATGGGTTCACGGATTTCACGCGGACGCAGCACGAGATACTCGAAATCCTGGCGAGGCGCTGCGAAGAGATGTTCGTGACGCTGCCGCTGGAGGCCGAGCCGCGGCGGAACGATCTGTTCGCCAAACCGTTGAAGACGCTCGACGAGCTTCGCCGGCGGCATCGCGGCGCGACGGTCGAGCAATTGGGCCGCACGACCGAGCCCGCTTGGCCGGCGCTGGCGCAGTTGGAGCGAACGGTTTTCGAGAATCCCCGGAAGAGAAGAAGGGAAGAGGGGCAGACGAGGAGACGGGGAGTTGCGAAGTCTCAACGATCAGACGGCCTTGCCCCGCCTGAGCCCCCCGTCTCCCCATCTGCCAGTCTCCCGCTCTCCCCCTCTGCTTTCTCGGCTGCGCACATTGAGATCCTCGCGGCTGCCCGACAAGTGGGCGAGATCGAGATGATCGCCCGGCGAATCAAGCGGCTGTTGGTCGACGGCGACGCGCGGCCGGGAGATATTGCCGTAGTGTTCCGTTCGCCGCAAGATTCCGCCGAGTTGATCGATGAAGTGTTCAGCCGCCTGGGCATTCCCTTCAAACAGGAGTCGGGCAGTACGCTGGATCATTCGCCGGCGTTGCGGTCGTTGGTCGCGCTCTTGCAACTCGATTTGGACGACTGGCCGTTCGACCGGCTTCTGGCTGTTTTGGGGAGCAACTACTTTCAGCCTGGATGGCGCGGCGATTCGGCCGCTGTCGAACAGACGATCCGGCAACTGCAAGTGCCTCGCGGGCGGAAATCGTTGATCGAGCAACTCGGCAGTAAGGAGAGAGGCGCCTCCGACCGTCGCCAGACGCCTGGCGGCCGCGTTTGACGCCTTGCCGCAACGGGCAACGCTGCCGGAATGGGGGGAAGCGTGGCGACGATTGGCCAGCGAAACGGGGTTGCTGCGGGCGATTTACGACGACGATGACGGCAGCGGCGATTCGGGCGCGGCTGAGACAAGTTCGCCGGCTAAACAGCAATACTCCGACATTTCAGCCTTCGATCGTCGCGGGTGGGAACGGCTGATGAAGGCGCTGGGCGAGGACGACATTCTGGCGGCTTGGCTGAAGCGACGGCCGCCGGATTTGGATCGCCGCGCGGCGTTCGAGGCGCTGGTGGACGTCGTCGGCAGCGATCGGGTGGGCTCCGCGGGCGACGAGGCGGGCTACGTCCGCGTGCTCTCGGCCGAAAGCGTCCGCTCGCTGCGAATTCCGTATCTGTTTCTCGCGGGTCTGTCTGAAAAGGCCTTTCCCGCCCCCGACCGCGAGGATCGGCTGTATAGCGAAGCGGAATACGTGCGGTTGATCGAAGCCGGTCTGCCGCTGGTCGCCCGCACCGAGCGCACCCGCGAGGAGATGTTGCTGTTCTATGAAGCGGCCACTCGGGCGACGAAACGGCTGTATCTCAGCTATCCGGCGCTGGACGAGGCGGCACAGCCGTTGTTCCCGAGCCCGTTCTTGAGTGAGGTCGAGGAGGCGTTCGGCTACGGCACTATCCCCCGGACGGAACAGAAAGACCTCAGCCCGATCCCGCCGGAAGATGATCTGTTCTGCCAGTTCGATTTTCGCGTGAAGGCGGTCGCAACGTCGCTCGAGGGGAACGTGGCATTGCTGGCCGGAATGATGAGGGGAGAGGGGCGAGGGCTGGGCACTTCAGTGCCCAGCGGAGTCGGCAGTCGGCAGTTGGCAGTCGGCAGCAAAGAAAGCCGCTCTTCTCAATCAACAATCAGCAATCAGCAATCAACAATCGCCGATCAGCAATCTCTCTCCCCTCTCCTCTCTCCTCTCTCCCCTCTCCCCTCGATCGCTGCCGGCCTGGAAATGATCTATCAGCGTCAGGGCCGCGACCGTTTCGGCCCGGCCGAAGGGATGTTGCAGAGCGCGGCGGCACGGGCCGCGTTGGCACGGCAATTCGACGTGCAACACACGTTCTCCGCAACCGACTTGGAGCGGTACGCCGCGTGTCCCTTCCGCTTTTTCCTGGAACGGATTCTCAGGATCGAGCCGCTCGAAGATTTGGCGCTGGAGTTCGACGTGCTGGAGCGTGGCCGCGTGGTGCATGAGGTGCTGTCGCGGTTTCACAAGACGGTGAATGAGCGGCTGCGGCGGCCGGGGTCGCCCTTGGAACTCGACGAGGCGGAGTTCAAGACGCTGCTGGACGCGGCCATTCGGGAATCGCTTCCGCGCGAACCGCGAAATCCGGTGCAGGCGGCGCTCCGCGAGGTCGATCGCCGGCTGGTGGTCGAGTGGCTGTCGCACTATCGCGAGCAGATCGAAAAGTACGACGCCCAGTGGAAGGATTTCGACGTTCCGATGGCACCGGAGCTGTTTGAGGTGTCGTTTGGGCGAAGTGGCGAGCCGTCCCCATCGACCGCGCAGCCGCTGGAGTGTGCCGGTGAGAGGGAGACCATTCGCATCTCCGGGAGGATCGACCGCATCGACACGGGTGTGTTTGCCGGTCGGGCGGTGTTCAATATCCTCGATTACAAGACCGGGCGGAGCATCCCATTGACGCCCGAGAGCATTGCCGCCGGCACCACTTTGCAGTTGCCGCTCTACGCGATTGCCACCATGGAGTTGATTCTGGGCCATCGTGATCCCTATCCCTGGCGGGCCGGCTACTGGTACGTGCGCGACGACGGTTTCAAGCCCCGGCAAGCCTTGAAGATGTACGACGGCATCGACGGCCGCATCGAATTGGATCGCGGGTGGGAAGACATTCGCGCCGGCCTGCGCGAGACGGTGATCGGGCTGGTTCGCTCAATGCGTGGTGGAGAGTTTCCCGTGTGCAGCGCCGACGACCATTGCACCAGCCGCTGCCCGTTCAGGACCGTCTGTCGAATCAATCAGGTGCGTTCCCTGGAGAAGAAATGGCAACCGACGGCGAGCGAGTGAACGTGGCCGACCGCGGGAACGGCAGTGCAACTGCCGCTCCAACGGCGTCGCGCCTGACCGAGCAGCAGCGCCGGGCCGTGACGGCCCGCGGCGTGTCGGTTGCGCTGTCGGCGGGGGCGGGCTGCGGCAAGACGACCGTGCTCAGCGAGCGGTTCCTAGCGGAATTAGCCCCTGGCGGCGACGCGGACGTAGCCGAGCGGCGGTCGCGGCTGGGGCAGATCGTGGCGATTACGTTTACCGAGAAGGCCGCGCGGGAGATGCGCGATCGGATTCGCAGGGCGTGCCGCGAACGATTGGAGCAGTGCGCCGAGCATGACGTGGAGCATTGGCTCGGGCTGGTGCGGGAGATGGATTCGGCGCGGATCAGCACGATCCACTCGTTTTGCGGCTCGTTGCTGCGGGCGCACGCCGTCGAGGCGGGGCTCGATCCGCGGTTCCGCGTGCTCGACGCGGCGCAAGCGGCTACGCTGCTGTTCGAACTGACCGACGACGTGCTCCGCAGCCGGCTGGCCGACCGCGATGAAGCGACACTGTCGCTGGTGACCCGTTACAGTTTCGACCGGCTTCGCGAGATGAGCGCCGAGTTGCTGGCGGCGCGGCAGCACATCGATTGGGCGACGTGGCAACGGGAAACGCCCGAGGGGCTGGCGGCGCGTTGGCAGGAGTTCTGGCGGCGCGATACGCTGCCGCGGCTGTTGCGTCAGGTCGCCGAGTCGGCCGAGGCTAAGACGGTGCTTGATCTGGCCGCGTCCTCTCCGCCGGACCATCCGGTGATGCGCGAACGGTGCCGTGCGTTGCTGGAGCAGATTCCAGAGCTTTGCAGTCCAGGCATCGTCTCTGCGAGCAAGAGGCCGCGGCGCGAGGGGGACGGAGGAGGTTGTCGGCAAGACGCTATGGAATTGCCGGATGTTCTCGCGACAGCCTCCTCCGTCCCCTTCGGTAGCGAGCCGCAAGAACTGCTTGCGGCAATCCGCGAGAACGCCAAGGTGCAGGGCGGGGGAACGAAAAAACACTGGACCAACGAGGGCATTTACGAACAGTTCAAGCAGTCTGCGAAAAGGCTGCGCGATCGGATCGACAAGCTGCGGCCGCGGATGCAATTCGATCCTGTGGCGGCTCGGGCGGCCGCCGATTTGTCGTTGCAGGCGATCGGCCTGGCCGCCGGCGTTGCCGAGCGGTACGACCAAGAGAAGCGCGAACGCGGGATGTTGGATTTCGATGATTTGCTGATTCATGCGCGGGATCTGCTCGTCGGGGCGAGGGGGACGGAGGAGGTTGTCGGGGAAATGTCTCCCATTGTGCCAACCTCTTCCCGACAACCTCCTCCGTCCCCTTCTGCTGAATTACGGAAGCGGCTGGCCGGCCAACTGCGGCTGCTGCTGGTCGATGAGTTTCAAGACACCGATCCGTTGCAGGTCGAATTGGTCAAGGCACTGTGCGACAACGAGTATCTGCACGGCAAGCTGTTTTTCGTGGGCGATTACAAGCAGTCGATCTATCGCTTTCGCGGGGCCGATCCGGCCGTGTTCCGGCAGCTTCGCGACGAGATTCCGCCGGCGGGGCGGATGCCGCTTTCCGTGAATTTTCGCAGCCGGCCCGCGATCTTGGATTTCGTCAACGCGCTGTTTTATGAGGAGTTGGGGGAGGATTACGAGCCGCTTCGGTCACCGCGGGCGGAGGGCAGGGCTGGAGCGGCGGTGGAGTTCTTGTGGGCCAGTTCATTGGGCAGTGGAGTCGGCAGTCGGCAGTCGGCAGTCGGCAGTGACGAAGACGACGGCTCGCAACCAACAATCAACAATCAGCAATCAACAATCCCCTCTCCCCTCTCCTCTCTCCCCTCTCCCCTCGACGATTTCGGTCCGCGCGAGCGGCTGCTGCGGATGGAAGCCGATTGGATTGCGCGACGCATCCGCAACATGATGGAACGCGGCGAAGAGGGGGAGAAGATCATTTGGGACAAGGAGGCGAAGGCGTTGCGCGGTCACGCAAGGGGATTTCGCCCTGCTGTTTCGCGCGTTGACAAACGTAGAATACTACGAGGAGGCCCTGCGGCGGTACGGCATCGATTACTATCTCGTCGGCGGACACGCCTTCTACTCGCAGCAGGAGGTCTTCGACCTGTTGAACCTGTTGCGGGCGATCGACGTTCCCGGCGACGAGGTCAGCCTGCTGGGCGTGCTTCGCAGCCCGATGTTCGCGCTCGACGATGAGACGCTGTTTTGGCTTTCGCGCGCCAGGGGGCTTGCCGTGAGGGGGACGGAGGAGGTTGTCGGAAAACGCTCTCCATCTGTCAAGTCTTCCGGCGACAACCTCCTCCGTCCCCTTTCGCTGGCGGCGGGATTGTTCCGGGGCGAGTTGCCGAAGGAGCTTGACCAACGGCAGCGGCAGCGGGCCCGCTTCGCCGCCGACACGATTGGCGACCTGCGGGCAGTGAAAGACCGCCTGCCGGTGGCGAGGCTGATCGGAGAGGCGATGGGGCGGACCGGCTACGACGCCATGCTGCTGGCCGAGTTTCTCGGCGAGCGGAAACTCGCCAACTTGCAGAAACTGGTCGAGCGGGCGCGGAGCTTCGATCGGGCGGGCATCTTCACGCTGGCCGACTTCATCGCACAGCTTTCGGAGTTTGTCGCCCGGCAGCCCGACGAGGCGCTGGCGGCCACGCGGCCGGAGTTGAACGACGTGGTGAAGCTGATGTCGATCCATCAGTCGAAGGGGCTGGAGTTTCCGGTGGTGATCGTGCCCGACGTCGGCCGTCCGCGCCGCGTCGCCGGGCCGGCGATCGGCTTCTCGCGGGAACTCGGGCCGGTGCTGAGGGGCGAGAAAGACGTCACGACCGGCTACGATCTGCTGATGGCGGCGGAGAACGACGAAGAGCGGCAGGAGATCAGCCGGCTGTTGTATGTCGCCACCACCCGGGCCGCCGATTACTTGATTCTATCGGCCGGCGTCGAAGAGCCGGGCAGGGTGACGGGGCCGTGGATGGAGTTGCTGGAAAGGCACTTCGATCTGAAGACGGGGGCAATGAAAGACGCGGAGAGGGGGAGAGGGGGAGAGGGGGAGACGGTCAGGGTGACTGCGGTCGAGCCGCCGGTCCGCTCGAAGCCGGTCGATCTGCGCCGGCGGCGGGATCTGATGAAGATCGTCGAGAAGGCCCGGCAGATGGCCGCCGACGGCCAGGGGAAGCGGCCGCATTACTTGGCAACTGTGTCCGATGACGCCGCCGCGCGGCGGCAGTATTCATTTTCGCGTCTGACCGGAGTGCTCCACGCTGAGACAGCGGAAATCGACGCCGGCTCGCTGGAGGGCGACGCCTCGGGCGGGCCACCGCTGGATCCGCGCAGCCTCGGAACGTTGGTTCACGCCGTGTTGGAGGAGATCGATTTCGCCAGGCCGGGCGACGTTGCCGGGCGGGTACGGCGTTTGGCCGAGCAGCATCTCTCCGGCGCGGAGCGGGAGCGGGAGGAGGAGCTGGCGGTCGAGTTGATCGAGCGATTCGCCGCGTCGCCGCGCGCCGCACAACTGGCTGTGGCGAAGGAAGCGTTTCGCGAATTGGAATTCCTGCTGGCGTGGCCGCCACCGTGTTCGGTGGGGCAGACATTCCTGTCTGCGCGAAGGCTCGCATCTCAGGAAGCAGACAGGAATGTCTGTTCCACCGTTGAGAAGAACGGGCGTTACCTGCAAGGATTCATCGACTGCCTGTACCGCGACGCCGGCGGCTGGCGGCTGATCGATTACAAGACCAACCGGGCGACGGCCGAGACGCTGGCGGCAACGGCGGCGGCGTACGAAATGCAGATGTTGGTCTACGGGCTGGCGGCCGAGACGATTCTGAAATCTCCGCCGGTCGAGCTGACGCTCTGTTTCTTGCGGCCGGGCCTGGAATATCGTTTTGACTGGAACGATGCTGCCCGGCGGCGCGTCGTCGAACTAGTTGAGCAGGCGATTGTAAACCCCCTATATTAGTTATTTCCAGGGGCATATTCTTGCAATATGATTATTGTATATTCAAATTGCATGAAATTTGCTGGTGCTATGTGATTCCGCGCCACCTTACCGCGACGATTCGCCAGGCAGCGACACAGTATCCCGTCGTCTCGCTAACGGGGCCTCGTCAGTCGGGAAAGACGACGTTGGTGCGTGCGGCGTTTCCCGAACACGCCTACGTGTCGCTGGAAAGTCCGGACCACCGAGCTTTTGCGATCGAAGACCCGCGCGGATTCCTGGGACAGTTTGCCAACAACGTGATTCTCGACGAGGTGCAGCGGACGCCCGATCTGTTCTCGTACATTCAGGGCATCGTGGACGAAGAGAATCGGCCCGGGAAATTCATACTGACGGGCTCGCACAATTTCCTGCTGCTGCGCGGCATCCGGCAGACGCTGGCCGGCCGATGCTCGATCCTACACCTGTTGCCGCTGGCGCGGAACCGAGTTGACGGGACGCCTTCCGCTAACGATCGGCGAAATCGGGCAGACGCCGTCCGGGGCAGACACAAGCGACGACTGGTGCGAGGTGTTTTTCAAAGGATCATACCCGCGGATTCACGACCGCGGGTTGGACTGCCAGGATTGGCTGCGAAACTACTGCGAGAGCTATCTCGAACGCGACGTGCGCGACATGGTCAACGTGGGAGACGTCGAGACATTCTCACGATTCTTGCGGCTGTGCGCGGGCCGATGCGGCCAGTTGCTCAATCTTGCCGGCTTGGCCACCGATGCCGGCGTGTCGCATTCCACCGCGCGCCGCTGGCTTTCGGTTCTCGAAGCGAGTTTTTTGGTGGCGCTATTGCGGCCGCACCACAAGAGCTTCAACAAGCGGCTGGTGAAATCTCCGAAGTTGTATTTCCTCGATACCGGCCTGCTGTGCTATTTATCTGCGCATTCGCTCGCCTGACGACCTCCGTTTCCACATGCCCGCGGCGCAGTCTTCGAGGCGTGGACGGTTTCCGAGCTGCTGAAGAACTACTATAATCGCGGCGCGGAGCCGGATGTCTACTTCTGGCGGGACTCCGCCGGCCACGAAGTGGACCTCGTGATCGACTGCGGCAATCGACAGATCGCCGTGGAAGTCAAGTCCGGCGAGACGGTGGCCGACGACTTTTTCAAGACCCTTCATTACTGGCAGGGACTGCCCGAACAGTCCAACGCGGCGCCTGCGCTGGTGTACGGGGGCAAGACGTCGTTTGTCCGCAGCGGGGTAGCCGTCTACGCCTGGGACCATTGGGGATGAGGCACGCCGTGACGCCGCTGCCCGAGGAACAACGCCGATTCGCCGCCGACGTGGTTCGCCGCCTGCGCGGGGCGGGGTTCGTGGCGTATTGGGCGGGCGGCTGCGTCCGCGATCAATTGCTCGGGCGAACGCCGAAGGACTACGACGTGGCCACCAGCGCCACGCCGGAGCAAATTCGCACGCTCTTCGGCCGGCGGCGCACGCTGGCCATCGGCGCGGCGTTCGGCGTGATTTCGGTCATCGGACCGAAGCCGGCGGGCATGATCGAGGTGGCCACCTTCCGCCGCGACGCCGCCTACAGCGACGGCCGGCATCCCGACAGCGTCACCTTCAGTTCGGCCGAGGAGGACGCCTCGCGCCGCGACTTCACCATCAACGGACTGTTCTACGATCCGGTCGAGGGGCGGGTGATCGATTTCGTCGGCGGGCAGCGCGACCTGGCCGAACGGCGAGTCCGCGCGATCGGCCGCGCGAGCGATCGTTTCGCCGAGGACAAGCTGCGGATGCTCCGCGCGGTGCGATTTGCGGCCGCCTTCGATTTCGCGCTCGACGACGATGCGCGGGCAGCCATCGCCGAAATGGCGCCGCAAATCCACGCCGTCAGCCCCGAGCGAATCGCCATGGAGATGCAGCGGACTGTTGGGCGATTCGACCCGCGCCGCCGGCGTTCGCTTGCTGCTGGAGACGCGTCTGGCGGCGGAGGTGCTGCCGGAGATCGTTCCCCGCGACGACGCCGGGCGGGCACGGCTCGACGATACGCTCGGGCTGCTGGCTCGGCTGCCGGGCGACGCCGGGTTTCCGCTGGCGCTGGCCGCGGTGCTTTCGTCGTGCGTCGACGCGGCCGGGGCCAGAAAGGTCTGCCGGCGGTGGCGGTTGTCGAACAAGGAGACGGATCGCGTCGGCTGGCTCGTGCAAAATCGCGCGGCGATCGACGATGCGCGCGACGATGCCCTGGTCGAAGCTCCAACCGCTGCTGGTGGCCGAGGGGATCGGCGACCTGTTGGCGTTGGTGGAGGCCGCCTCGCCGGGTGCCGCGGCGGCGGTGGCGCACTGCCGGCGGCTGCTGGCACAGCCGCCCGACCGTGCTCGATCCGCCCCCGCTGCTGACCGGCGACGACCTGCTGGCCAATGGAATTCCCTCCGGACCCCAGTATAGAATGCTCTTGGAGCGCATCCGCACCGCGCAATTGGACGGCGAGGTACGCACGAAGCCGGAGGCGCTGGCGATGGTGAGGAAGTGGGTAGTGGAGAGTGGGTAGTGGAGAGTGGGTGGTGGACAACCGCTTGCGGTTTCGCGAGAGACAGCTCGACTCCAACGTATTCCAGCAATGAACGGGTACCCTCATGGATAAGAAGATCAAGAAGAAGCGCATGTGCTTCGACAGCGGATTCAGTCGCTCCAACAACAGTTGGCCGGGGCGAGAAAACAGATGGACGACAAGGACGAGCTAAAATCGCTCGAGCAGCAACTCGCCGCCGCCGAAGCGGAATTGGCCAAGATCAAGGAGGCGTAGCCGGTTCACCGCGAGCCATTCTCGCGTCTATTCGGGAAGAAACTGCATCGCCAATGCAACGCAGGCCAATGCAACCGTCACGGCGACGGCGGCCTTGCGATCGACTTGCCCACGGCTTGGGCCGAGGCCGAAATAGGGGCCCAATCCGTTCCAGAGATAGAGACCGGCGGCCACGGCGACGACGCCGAAGCCGAGCAGTTGCCAGCGTGCTCCGCCGTGTTGGAGAATGACGCCGGCGTCGTCGCCGCCGCCGGTGATGATTGCTCCGCCGAACAGGTAAGCGCCGTTGGCGATCAGGCAAAAGCCGGCGAACCAGGCGAGCAAATAGAGATGGCGTTTGGCCGCGAAGCAGCGGGCGGCAAGGAAAATCGCCGGCGGCAGGGCGCCGCCCCAGCATGCCCCGCCCCAGGCGACGAACAACGGATGCGGATTGACGGCGAAGTCGGTTCGGGAGAAGCCGACAAGAGGAAGATGGACGGCGTCGAGCGTGGCCCCGCTGAGCCAGCCGTTCAGCACGTGGCCCGATTCATGCGCCGCCAGCATCAGCAGCCAGGAAAGGGCGGCGGTCGAGAACAGCAGCAGAGCCTGAAAACAGCGATGCAAACGGTCCGCTCCTGACGCCAATCGGCAAGAGATCCGCTTCTCCAGTGCCAGTCGGCGAGAGGAGTTTCCTCTCGCGCGTCTATTCGCTACGCGCGGTGACGACGGCTTGAAGTTGCAGCACCAGACGTCGAGCGTCGGCGGCGGCCTTGCGGGCTTCGGCCAGCAAGGCATGGGAATCGCTGCCCACCGCGTCGCCCAATTGCTCCTCCAGGCGGCGGCAGCAGTCCAAGACCCGCTCGATCGGGCGTTGCAGGTCTTCTGCGGCGATGCGGGTACGGAATTTGACCTCGTGGCCCAGTTGCTGCAATTCCAGCAATTGACATTGCTGGGCTTCCGCGCCTGCGGCTCGCTTCCAACGCCGTTTTTCGCTCCACGGCCTGATGGATAGCTACCGCCAAGCGGGCCTCGTTGCAGGGCTTCCCGAAGAAGCGGAACACGCCGGCGTCGTTGATCGCGCGGATCGCCATTTCCGTCTCGGCGTGGGCGGTCAACACAATCCGCACAACGTCGGAGCAATTGACGGCGACCCACGTCAAGAGCTGGACGCCGGACATGCCGGGCATCCGCTGGTCGGCCACGATCACGTCGATGCTCCGCGTCTGCAAAAACCGAATCGCCTCTTCGCCGTCCCGAGCCGTAAAAATCTTGAAAGGCTGCTCGCGCAGCGCTCGAACCAAACCTGACAAGAGGTTCTCGTCGTCATCGACCAGGAGGATGGCGCGGTCCGTCATGATGTTTGCCTCTTAGCGCTGAGGGGCAGCAACGGCGGCATATTGTTGGGGTGGCAGTTGTACTGCCGCTCCGACCGGCGCAAGCGGCGCAACTGCCGCAGCAACGGCGGCCGCCGGCGCCGGCGAACATCCGTCGATCGGCAGCCGGACGATGAAGGTAGTTCCACGGCCGAGCTCGCTCTCGAAATCGATGGTTCCCCCATGTTTATCGACCACGATTGCCTGGGTGAGCGCGAGCCCCTGACCGGTTCCCTGTCCGACTTCCTTGGTGGTGAAGAAGAGGTCGAAGATCCTGGAGCGGATTTCTTCGGGGATGCCGCCGCCGGTGTCTTCGACGCGGATTTCTGCGTAAGGCCCGTCCTGTCGCGTGCGGACGGTAATCACTCCCTTGCCGTTGGCGCCGTGGTCGGTGGCATCGGCGATCGCGTGAGCGGCGTTGACCACCAGGTTCAACACTGCGCTGTTGACGTCGCTGGCGATGCAGCGAACCGCGGGCAGTTCGGGGTCGAAATCGGTCACCACCTCCGCCACGTACCTCCATTCGCCGTGGCAAAGGGTGATCGCGCCGGAAATAACGTGGTTGAGATCGGCGCTCTGCTGTCCGCCGTTGCCGGGGTGCGAGAACTCCTTCATCGCCCCGACGATGCTGGCCACGTGCTCCACGCCCTCCAGCGATTGTTGAATGGCCTGGGGGATTTCGCGGGCCAGATAGCCGAGGTCGGCGGCGCGGAACTTGCTCTCCATTTCCCGCAGCAAATCATCGCTGAGCGTATCGTTGCGAGCGGCCTGCAACAACTGCCCGAAGCCGATCGAGCAATCCGCTGACGTCGGCGAAGGCGTCTTGCAGGAATCGCGTGTTGTCGCCGATGTATTGCGTGGGGGTGTTGATTTCGTGGGCGATGCCGGCGGCCAGTTGCCCGATCGCCCGCATCCGCTGGGCTTGGGCCAATTCCTTCTCCATCCGCTGCTTTTCGTCGCGGAGCCGCCGCTGCTCGATCGCCCGGCCCACGACCAACGGAAGCATGTTGACGAAACCGCCTTCCAGATCCTTCACGAGGTAGTCGCTGACGCCCAGCTTCATGGCCTCGACGGCGATGCGTTCGTTGCCGGTGCCGGTGACCATGACGATCGGCGGGAGCTTGCCGCGGGCAGCCATCGTGCGGATCACTTCCAGGCCGCAGAGGCCCGGCATGGTCTGATCGACGATGGCGGCGTCGTAGCGGTGTTCGCTCGCAGGCGGCCAGGCCCGCCGCGCCGTCGCTGGCCAGATCGACGTCGTAGCCCGCAGCGTTCCAGGCATTTCTTCACCAGCCGCGCCTGGGCAGCGTCGTCCTCCATGTACAACACGCGGTCGCTCAAACGAACGCTCCTTCGCCCTGGGGAAAAACGACGACGCCGTCGGCGAACCGATCGCGGATGGCGTGGATTTCGGGCAATGACCGGATGAAGGCGGCGTGCACGCGCGGATCGAAATGCGCGCCTACCGTCGCGTCCATGATCGTCAGCGCCTCTTCCTCGGGCCGCGCGGGGCGATAGGGCCGATTCGACGTCAGCGCGTCGAACACGTCGGCCACGGCAACGATTCGCGACTCGAGCGGAATCGCTTCGCCCTTCAAGTCCTCGCGGATAGCCGCCGCCGTCCCATTTCTCGTGATGCGACAGGGCGATCGTGGCCGCCATCTCCAGCACCGGATCGCGGTTCTCCAGCGTGTCCTTCATCGCCGGCGGTTCGACGCGCGTACCAATCGAACAAGCGGCACCATCGCTTTGGATTGCTCGCGGAGGATGCTCTCGCCGATCTCGCAGTGCCGCTGCATGATCACCCACTCCTCGTCGCTCAAAGGACCGGGCTTCAGCAGCACGCTGTCGGGAATGCCGATCTTGCCGATGTCGTGCAGCGGGGCCGCCAGCAGCAGCATTTCGAGGAACGAGCGCGGCATGCCCATCGCCGCGGCCACCGCCCGGCTGTAACAGCCCACGCGAATCACGTGGTTGCCCGTGTCTTCGTCGCGGAACTCGGCGGCCATGCCCAGCCGGCAGACGACGCTCATCCGCGACTGCGCCAGATCGACGCTCTGCCGCTCGACCTTCTCGTTCAACAAGGTCGTTGGTCGCCCGCAATCCGTCCTGATAGCTCTTCGTCTTGCAGCACGCTCCGCAGCCGCGCGATCAACTGGCCGGCGTCGACCGGCTTGTTCATCAGATCGACCGCGCCGCTCAACAGCGCCCTCTCCTTCAGGTCGGTGTCGTTCAGACCGGTCAGGACCACGACGGGCACGTCCTTGGTCTTGTCGGTCCGGCGGATGCGCTCGAGCAACTCGATGCCGGTCATCCCGGGCATGCGGACGTCGGTAACTACCGCGTCGTAGGCCATCTGCAACAACGACTCCCAAGCCTCCTCCGGATTGCGGATGAACGTCATGTCCCAGTCGTCGCGCTGATGGTGCAGCGTGCGCCGCAGGGCGTCGAGCATTCGCTGGTCGTCGTCGACGATGAGAATCTGTTTTTTCACGCTGCCGCCTCCGTGTGAGCCACCACTACAACCCTAGCTTATTGACGGGGGCGGAGATTTCCCGCGGCGGGCATAACCCCTACAACTGCTACAGCAGCGCCTCACTGGCTGCATACCAAAGCGCGGCACTGAAGTTCGACTTCCGGTTTGGGCGAAACTGATAGTGGCGGCTCGGCCGGGACTGTGCCGATTTTCGTCTCGGCAAGAAGGACTCTCCCCGTTCGAGCCGGCTTCGAGAAGGAGCGACGTCTGATGAGCCCTTCTGCCGCGCGAACCTTACACCGCTGTCTTCCCCGCAGGTTTCTCGGCAAGAACGGCGTGCCTGTCGAGACTCGCCGTTTCCCCGGGGACTGTCCCGATTTTCGTCTCGGCAAAAATGGGACTGTCCCCCTTGGCACGGCCGAGGGCGCAGCCAACGCTGCCGGCCAGCCGCTGATCGACATGTATCTGGCCTTCCAGCCGCGAAACTCGTTCCAAGGGCTGCCGCCGATCAAGGACGAGGTCTGCATCCGCTGGGTCCGCGAAATCCTCGCGACGGGAATTCACGTGGTTGCCGTCGCGCTCCAGACGGAAGAGCCGGCGATCATCGGCCATGCCGCGATCTTTCCGATCAACGCTCGCAAGTGTGAGATGCTGGTCGTCGTCTGCCCGGGCTTCCAAAACGTGGGCATCGGCACCGAACTGGTGCGAAGCTGCATCGACCTGGCCGCCGAATTGGGCTTCGAGCAAATATGGCTCCCGGTCGATGCCACCAACGCCCGCGCGCGGCACGTCTATCGCAAGTGCGGATTCGAGTACGTCTCGGGCAAGCTGGGCCGCGAATTGGACATGACCTGCGAGGTACGTTTACACGTTGGGGCGGCAGTCTTGGAGCCTGTTGGAGTGGCAGTCTTGGAGCCTGTTGGGGCGGCAGTTGAACTGCCGCCCCCGGAGAGTGCGGCAAGTTCGGCGCGGCAATGCAATAGCCACTCCAACACGACCCACGATCTTCACGGCCCCGCCCCGCGCGTCCCGGCCCCCCGTTTCAGCTTCCCCGAGCTGCCGCACGTCATTGTCCAGCGCTGAGACTCCGTAGCTTATGCTTCAGCATGGTAACCGTTCACGGGGTGGAAAAGGGACGGAGGAGGTTGGCGGAAAAAAGGCGCCTCTGCAAAGGGGTGGTTTTCTCCCGCCCACCTCCTCCGTCCCCCTTTTTCGATGAAGCATAATATCCCCCCACCCGGCTGCACCCCCTTCGTTTTGCCGGCGATGGAGCTTATAATCTAGTAGTATCCGCTTCGAGAAAGGGAGCCAATTCGTGCTGCGAATTCTGAAGTATCCTCATCCGGCCCTGCGTCACAAGTCAAAGCTGTTGCGGCGGTTCGATAGTGAGTTGAAGAACGTCGTCCGCGAGATGTTCGACCTGATGTACGAGCAAAAGGGGGTCGGTTTGGCCGCCAATCAGGTTGGTTTGCCCTACCGGTTCTTCATTATCAATCTCGAAGGCGACCCGGTGAAAGCGCCCGAGTACGTGTTTCTCAACCCGGTAATCAGCCGGCGGAGCGGGACGGTGGAGAAAGAGGAGGGCTGCCTGAGCTTCCCGGAAATCTACGCCCCGGTGAAACGGTCGGAGAAGGTGGTCCTCTCGGCCTACAATCTGGGCGGCGAGGAGATCAATTACGAGCTGGACGGATTCTTCGCCCGCGCCGTCCAGCACGAGTACGACCACCTCGACGGCGTGCTGTTCATCGACCGTCTCTCGCCCAGCGGTTTGCTGTCGGTCAAGCAGGCGCTCTCGGACCTTGAGTTGGAGTTTCAGGGCGACCGGGATCGCGGCATTATTCCACCCGATCAGCAGATCGCCGTTCGCCTGGCGGAACTCGAGCAGCTTCGCACCTGAGTCTCCCCCAGGGCGCTGCCCCAATCTTGGAGAGCCACAGGGCCTTCGGCCCATCCTAGTGGGGCGCCAACAGCGTGAACGGATAATAGGGGACGTTCCGCAGAATCCAGTAGAGCAGGATCACCGCCAGCAGCATCCAGATCCAGAACGCCGGGATGAACTTGCTCGGCAGGCGCTTGAGGCCGACGAACTGCAAGCCGAGCGACAGCATCCCGTAGGCAACCGGCGGCAGCAAGACGACGCCCAAGGGGTTCAGCCGCAGCGCCGCCAACAGGTTGCCGTGCAGCAGTTGGTGCATGGCGCGGCCGGTGCCGCAGCCCGGACAGTAAAGCCCCGTGAGCGCATGAAACGGGCAAAGCGGATAGATGCCCGAGCCGGCGGGATTGAAAACGTAGAGATAGATCGCGCCCGCACACAACGTCAAGCCAGCCACGACTATCGCAACCCAGCGAAGCCACCGCCGAGCATCGCCATTTTGAACGCACATTAGAAATGCGCTGGCGGACCCTGGTGAGCAGTGCCCACGACAATGCCCATCACTATCACGAAAGCGACATAGATGGCGATCAACGCCAGTTGAACGCCGAAGGCAACCCAGCACCACATCTTTGCCTGCTTCGACGTCTGCACGGCACCCGCGTAATCACCCGCGGCCAGTTTGCCGTTCACCTGGGCTGCGAAAATAATCGCCACGATACCAAACGGAGTGCAGCAAAAAATCGTGCTCAGAATCGCTTGCACGAGGTAGTTCGGCACATGGGCCGGAGCGTTGGGGATCGGGTCAGCCATGTTAGACTCCCTTGGGTAACGGGGACGTTGTGTTTTCAGGAACGACGCCAGGGCAACATGCCCAACATCATAGCAGGGGGCAAACGGTTCGACAATGCCAGCCCCTTGCTCTATACTAGGGCGCAAGTGGCGCTTTGTCAGCCCGAAGGGCTTCCGTAAGTCAAGTATAGCCCAGGGTTGCCGGCCTTCTACTACGCCCATGTACCGCAGCCTCCGCCAGTGCGTCGACGACCTGGAATCGACCGGGCAATTGCGCCGCATCGACACTGCGGTCGACGCCAACCTGGAAGCGGCCGAAATCCAACGGCGGGTGTTCCGCGCCGGCGGGCCGGCGTTGCTATTGACGAACGTCGTCGGCTGCCGCTTTCCCATGCTCTGCAACCTCTTCGGCACGCTGGCCCGAACGCGGTATCTCTTCCGCGATTCGCTCGATCGACTCGAACGCCTGGTGGCGTTGCAGGTCGATCCGGCCGACGTGATGCGGCGGCCGCGGCTGTACCTAAAGACGCCCTGGTCGGCCCTGCTGACCCGTCCCAAGCGGGTTCGATCCGGGCCGGTGCTCGATCGCGAAACCACGATCGACCAGTTGCCGCAGTTGAAGTGCTGGCCGGACGACGGCGGGGCCTACGTCACGCTGCCGCAGGTCTATACCGAAGACCCCGACGCGCCCGGCTTCCAGCGGAGCAACCTGGGCATGTACCGCGTGCAGCTTTCCGGCGGCCAATACGAGCCGAACCGCGAGGTGGGCCTGCACTATCAAATCCATCGCGGCATCGCCGCCCATCACGCCGCGGCCATGCGGCGCGGCGAGCGGCTGCGGGTCAACGTGTTCGTCGGCGGCCCGCCGGCGATGACCGTGGCCGCGGTAATGCCGCTGCCCGAGGGCATGAGCGAGTTGACCATCGCCGGCGTGCTGGGGCGACGGCGCGTGCCGATGATCTGTCGCTGACGGCCAACTGCCGATCTACGCCGATGCCGATTTCTGCATCACCGGCTGCCTCGACCCCGAGCGGCTGAAGCCCGAAGGGCCGTTCGGCGATCACCTGGGCTACTACAGCCTTGCCCACGAGTTCCCGGTGATGCGGGTCGAGCACGTCTACCACCGCCGCGACGCGATTTGGCCGTTTACGGTCGTCGGCCGTCCGCCGCAAGAGGACACGGTGCTGGGGCAACTGATTCACGATCTGGCCGGGCCGGCGATTCTCGGCCACATTCCCGGCATCCAAGCGGTTCACGCGGTCGATGCGGCCGGCGTGCATCCGCTGCTGTTGGCCATCGGTAGCGAACGCTACGTGCCCTATGACCCGCGTCGGCCGCGCGAGTTGCTCACGCTGGCCAACGCCCTGCTGGGCTACGGGCAATTGTCGCTGGCCAAGTATCTGTGGATCGTGGCCGGCGAGGACAATCCGGCGCTCGACGTTCGCAACGTGGCCGATTTCCTGCGTCACGCCTTGGAGCGGGTCGATTGGCGGCGCGACCTGCACTTCCAGACTTGCACCACGCTCGACACGCTCGACTACAGCAGCGGCCGGCTCGGCGAAGGCTCGAAATTGGTGATCGCCGCGGCCGGGCCGGCGGTGCGGAGCTTGCCGACGACGATCCGACGGCGATTTCCCGCTGCCCGAGGAGTTGGGATTCAGCCGGCCGCGCGTGGTTTTGCCGGGCGTGCTGGTGGTCGAAGGGCCAGCGTACACGGGGGCAAGGGGGACGGAGGAGGTTGTCGGAGGAGAGTCACGAAAAATGCAAACCGCCTCGGCCGACAACCTCCTCCGTCCCCGTCCGTTTCGCGGGCCATCCAAGAAACGCCGGACTCAAGCGATCGCCCAGTTCTGCCATCGCTTTAACCACAACGCACGCGATCAATCGCTTCCCGCTGGTTGTCGTCGTCGACGAGAGCGATTTTGCCGCCGGGTCGCTCGATAACTTCCTCTGGACGACGTTTACCCGCAGCGATCCGGCGACGGACGTTTACGGCATCGAGCCGTTCGTGGCCGACAAGCACTGGGGCTGCCGGGGCTCGCTGGTGATCGACGCCCGAGCCAAGCCGCACCACGCCCCGCGGCTGATTGAAGACCCGTCCGTGACCCGTCGCGTAGACGCCCTGGCTGTCGCCGGCGGTCCGTTGCACGGGGTGATTTGAGTGATGAATGATGAATGATGAGGGATGGATGATGAGGGATGGATGATGAGGGATGAGGAGTGTCCGCGGATTGTGTTGCCCCGAAGGGGCGGAATGGGAAAGCCCAGGGCAAGCGCAGCGTCGCCCTGGGATAGAATTTGGGAGTGACTCGCACGCCCTGAAAGGGCCACATCGTCTCTTGCGGCGTTGTGGCGATCGCGTCGTTAAAGTCACCCCTTGTTTCCCAGCTTGTTGTTGTGCCCGTTCTGTGCACCGTACGCACGGCAAAATCGGTAGAGTTCATCAGCCGGCCGGCCGATCCTTACAATACGATGTGGTGCAAAGAATGCCGCCAGGATGTGCCCGCACTGCCGTCGGGTGAGAAGCAGACGCTCTGCTGTCCCCGTTGTGGAGAGATACTCCGCGCCGAGCCGCAACAGCCGGCCGCCGGGGACTGCGCCCATTCTCGTCTCGGCGAGGATGGCGACGAAAATGGCGATGTCCGCCTTGACGTTCCTATTGGCGTTGTAAACCAACCGCCGGCTTACGACGGTTGGCAACTCGACGAAGAGTTGCAGCATATCCATCGCGTGCTGCACGCCGGCAAAGCGGCAGGTGGTGAGCCGGAAATCGTCGGTCGGCGTCAAGCGGCGAGGTTCGACCCTCCGCAGGCCGGTCCGCCGGCGCGGCACGTCTCGGCATCGAACCGGCCCGGCAAGCGGCGGAAGAAGATTGTCCGGCGTTGCGCGACGTCGAGTCTGTTGGGATGGTTCGTCTTCACACTCGGCCTGGCCAGTTCGGCGTGCGGCGGCATTCTGTTGGGCTGGTCGCTGGCAACAGGCCAGCAAGAATTGTGGAACGTCGGTATGCCGGTGGCGCTGGTCGGGCAGATCGCGTTGCTGGCCGGGCTGGTTTTGCAGATCGATCGGCTCTGGCACGACAATCGCGCGGCGGCCTCGAAACTCGACGACGTGGATGAGCAGATTCACCAGTTGAAGAAGACGACTATGCTGCTTGGCGCCAGCCAAGGCCCCGCGTCGGCGGCGTTCTACACGCACTTGGCCCGCGGCGCCGGCCCGCAGCTTCTGCTGACCGATCTGAAGGGCCAGCTCGATCTGCTGGCGATGAAGATCGCCCAGGAAATGTAAAAGGTCCAATGCCCCATCAGTCTAGCCGGCGAACTTGTTTGCCGCGTGGCAGGCCGCCGCGATGGGACACGGGCACGCTCAGCAGCGCGGCGAGCAAGCTCGCCGGCTAAACACTCGGACGATCAACCACGATAATCGGCTACAGTGGCCGTCATTTCTGCCCGGCTGGATTTTGCGCCGATATTGCTAGAATAGGGGTACTGAAAGCCCTGCCTTTTGGCGGCGGTCGGCGACTGTTGCCGGGCGCGCACCCCCTGCATTTCTCCCCGAAGCCACACGCCCGTGCGAACCGCCATCGCTTATCTGACGAGCTTGCTGTGCCACGGGGCGGTGCTGATCCCGTTGGCGACTATCTCTGATTGGCCGGCCACTCCGCCGAGATACGGGATGCAGCGCGGCGGTCCGGTGTCGCTATCGTTGCGGGCATCGCTGGCCGCCCCCGGCGACGCCGCGGAGTTGGACGAAACGCAAGCCACCGTCTCCGCCGTTGCGCCTTCCGGGCTGCCTGGACCGGAGTTGTTGCCGCTGCCGGAAGTCAGGGTGCTGGCGCGGAGAGACTTCAAAGCGGCGGCGCCTAAGCCGGCATCGCCTGACGGTGTGGCAGTTGCACTGCCGCACCCGCGAAGCCGGCGTGGCAGGGCAACGGTCACACCAATAGCACACGCCGCTGCCGGCGGCCATCCGCGGCCGACAGGGCGCGCCGGACTGCGCGGGCACGGTTCGAGCGGCACGGATGCGGTGTCGGCGGCGGGATCGTCCGGCAGCGGTGGCGGCGGCCAGGCCGATCAAGCCCCCAGTGCGGTAGCGTCGAATCCGGTTCCGCCCTATCCGCCCGACGCCCTGGCCCGCGGCATCGAAGGGCTGGTGCTTCTCCGCGTGCGGATCGGGGCCGACGGCAGCGTGGAGCGGGCGACGATCGACCAGTCGAGCGGGACGCCGTCGCTGGACGAGTCGGCCCTTTTGACGGTGCGCAGCCGTTGGCGCTTCGAGCCGGCCACGCGTTGCGGCGCCGCCGTCTCCTACGAAGCGATTCTGCCGATCCGTTTCACGATCCGCGCAGGGTGACAGCCGCTTGCGGCTTCGCAGCACGGGGCCGAAGGGGACGGAGGAGGTTGACCGCATCCCCGGCCGCCAGAGCCAGGGTCTCGATCGTAGTGAACCGTGCCTCGCCCTCCTGGGCCTCCGGCAGGTCGCCTTCTGCCAAGACTTTTTGCAACGCATCGTGAACCGCCCGCCGCAAACGCTCCTGAAATTGTTCGATAGTCGCCATCCCTGACTTCCTCCATTACGCAGTTTTCCACCGAGCGGAACCCTACGGCCCAAATCTACCCCCCCTATTGATAACATAAAGCCTGTCACCGCGCAAAGTGCAAGGTGCGCCCTCTCCCAACGAGAGGCTCGCCGGCCGACTTCGTCTTGATCGGTCGAGCGGTTGGGAGTACATTCCTCGCTTCCGCTTAAGAACGCTCTAGGCAACAGGAGGTTGCAAAAGCCATGAGGATGGATCCTCTTCCCTACGAAGTGCGGGAGTTGGTCGTTCGTACCTTTGAGTATTTTGACGTCGTCCTCGAAAGCCCTTGGGATCTCGAAGAGACGATACTGATCGACGATGGCCGCTATTCCGCCCGAACCTACGAAGCCGACGGTCACATGGCGATGTGGCTCTTGGAAATCGGCATCGTGCAGTTCTACGATTCCGACGGCAACATGCTACGCACGGTAAACCTGTTCGAGGAACTGGAGCCGGAGCGAATGGCGGCGTAGCAGTCTCGCGTAACTACGGTGCCGAGTCGCTGTAGGATGGATTTCCCAGTCCGTCCCCCGAGGACTGGGCGGATTTGGAAATCCGCCCTGCCCGAGCGAATGGCCACGGACAAAGGGGACGGCCCCCTCAACGCCGCTGCCGCGGTGCAATCCGTTCCGTATCACAAAATGTCGTGGCGGAAAAATCGCAGCATTCTCCGTAGGTTGCCGCGTCCGGTCGGCGGTCGGCAAAATCGGAAGAAGTTGTCGAACCTGCGCATCTTTCTCGGATAATCGGACGGAACGGCGTCGCCGCCCAGTGCAAATTCCGCCAGCCCCCCTTTTTGGAGGGGAATTGACGTTTGCCCCCCACCGCCCTATCTTTTGGGAGATTGGGTCAGCGAATCACTCTACGGTACTAGCTGGGGAAAAAGGGTACAGGTCCAATTTGTGCGAAGCACCCTTCGGGCCGTTCCGGCAAATTGGACCCGTCCCCTTTTTTCCCGGCGTCACGCAACTTTATTTAGTTGGGAGGGCTATATCATGAACAGATGGATTGGGTTATTGGTTGTGACCGCCGTGTTGGCGGCCGGAATGGTCAACTCGGCCGAGGCGTGCTATTGCGGTGGAGCAAGGCGCGCTGCGTTGTTGCTGGACGTCCTGTTGCTGCACCGTGCCGCAGCAGACGTGCACTGTCATGCGAACCTGCCAAAAAGTCGTTTACGACCAGAAGCAGGTCACCTGCTACCGCACCTGTTATGAGCCGGTTTGGGAGCAGAAGCAGGTCACTTGCGTGCGTTACGTGCCCGAGACGCACTATCGCCAATGTGTTCAAACGGTCTGCCGCCCGGTCTATGAAACCGCCGAGCGCGAGGTGTGTTGCACGGTCTGCAAGCCGGTGAAGGAGATGCAGACGGTTCGATGCTGCACGGGCCACTGGGAGACGAAACAAGTGCCGTGCTGCACGCCCAACGCCTGCGATCCGTGTGCGCCCGCCCAGCAGACCATGACGCAGTGCCGCGTCTGGAAGCCGGAGATTGTCGAAAAGCAGGTCGAGTGCGTCCGCTACGTGCCGCAGACGGTCACGAAGAAGGTGCAGTACACGGTGTGCAAGATGGTGCCGGAGCAGCGGACTTACCAGGTGCCGTACACGGTCTGCAAACCCCAGCAATATCAGACAACGGTCCGCTGCTGTCGCTACGTGGCCAAGCAGGTGCCTTACACCGTCACTCGCTGCGTGCCGCGGATGGTGACCGTGCAAGTTCCGGTGCAAGTGTGCTGCCCGGCGCCGTCGTGCTGCGGCAGTGCCGCACCGTGTTGCGGAAACTGAGCCGTATTTCCCAGGGCCGTGTGCCACTGCTTGGAGCAGACAGTGCCGGGCACAGCGGATTGCGCCCGGCGCCGCTTCTGCGAAGCGGTTGGCACACGATGCCAAGGGACGTCGGCTAAAGGCTGATTCGCAGGCTCAACGCCAAATCGCGCCGGTAAGCCTCCTTGTCCAACGGCTGGCCTTCGCGAAGCCGCGTGAGTTTGCTCGTCTGAAGCGTCTGAAAAAACGGCGCGAAACGCTGGCGGGCCATTGCCAGAAACCGGTCGTTGATCGCCAGTCGCTGCGCCGCGTCCAGCCGGGCGCGCTCGAGAATCGCAAAATCGACGCTCATTCTCGACAGCCTCACCCGCCGCAGGATCGCCGGTTGCGAGGCCACCTGCTTTTCCGCTTGCTGCCACAGCCGGTTGGCCGTCACCAGCAGCCCGTCGGGCAGGTGGGCATGATTGGCCGGGGCGCCGACGCCCACGTGGATGTTCTCGCGGTTGACCTGTTCGCGGAGCAAGTCGATATACTTTCGGATCGGACCGGCCGCGCGGCCGTAGTAGCCGACCAAGAATTCGTTGATCGCCCGATTCGAATCGTACCTGGGATTCCACAGGCACTTCGCCATGACGTAGCCGCCCAACTCCGAGAGTTCGCCCTGCGGCGTGTCGTAGGTGTCTTCTTCAAAAATCCCCTTCACGTTATGGGCGACGTAAAACTGGATGTTCGGGCCCAACACGTGCTCATTGGGAAACGGCAGCAGATAGTTGCAGAAATCGGTCGTATAGTCCCAGACCCAAAGCCGCGGGGCGATCTTCGCCCATGCCTGCACGTCGGCGCGAAACGTCTTGTTCGCCTCGCAATCGCAAGTGGCCAGCGGATGGGAAAAGCAGCACTCGATCGAACAGAGCGTGATGAGCACGTTCGGCCGCGGTCGCATGTTCTTCGGCGGCTTCCGCGTCCACTGGTATGCCAGCGTCTCCACGAACCTGTCGGGAAACTCCTTCTCCACCGCCTCGGCCACGCGGTTGACCAGTTGCAGCACCGGTCCCATCTGCGAATCTTCCCGCCTGGCGATCTCCTGGCACTTCGCACATTGGCATTGGTCGAAGCAGTCGTTCTGCGACACCGAGAACACGGCGACATCGGAATTCGCACGCATCTGCCGGCGAATCGCCTCCGTACAGATGCGAACCACGTCCGGATTCGTGCAGCAGAGCTGCGCCCGATCGCTCGTGCGGCGGCCTCGGACCAACGAATAATACTCCGGGTGTTGCGCGAAGTACTTTGCCGGCGGAACCAGCGCGTTAAACGTGTGTGCGAGCGTCAAATACTTCATCTTGCCGCCGTGCTTCGCGTCCAGTTTGGCGAAGTTCGTGTTCATGCGGTTCCGCGCGCACCAGTCGGGGTCGAAGCAGTCGCACACGTACGGCTCGCGGTATTCCAGCGCCGGTATCTGCCGCTCGTTGATCGGGCGGACGACCAACCGCGCAGATCTTCGGTATGCGGCTCACGTTCGGCGTGAACCAGCGGCAGCCGAGATGATCCTCCAGGAAGCCGTAGACGCCGTACAGGTTGCCGCGCACCTGTCCGCCCGCGATCACCAGATGCTCGCCGACCGTCTGGATCACGTAACCCTCCAGCCCGAGCGATTTGAAATCGACCGCGACGCCCAGTTGCCGCAGGTGGGCGTTGTCGCCCAAGATGATTTCGTGCGGGCCCGTCGGCTTCCGATCCGAAACGATCGGCAGTGTGGCCCCGGTGATCTGGCGGAGAAACGATTGCAGTTCTTCGGCTCCGTGACGGGTTGAAGGCGAGGCGTTGTCGGCCAGCACAATCTGGTAGTCCGACTTGCCGCCGTCGGCCAGCACAAGATCGGCGGCCCGAGACGCGGACGAAAACACGCACAGCACCGACGCGAGGAAAACAGACATCAGGCGAGGAAGCATGGCGGGACTCCTTGAGCAGGGTCTTCGTTCAGGCGGGTAAGCACCACGGAGACACGGAGAACACGGAGAGCAGAGAACAACAAGGCGTAAAGATCAGAGGTGCGTGCAAATAAGAGAGGATTCTCTTACCAGTCCTCTTGTGCTCTCCGTGTCTTCCGTGCCTCCGTGGTGCGATTATCGCTGCAATTCCAACGTCGAGGGGGACGGAGGAGGTTGTCGGAACAGAGTTTTCCATCTTGCGGAATCGCCTTCCGACAACCTCCTTCGTCCCCTACCTTCTGCCGGGCTATTGCGGCAATTCCAGCGTCGCCCACAGGCTGGGGTCTTCCTGGTAGGGCATCGGGCCGCCGACGCCGAACGTCTGTCGGCCCAACTCGCGATCGATCACGGCGTACGTAAAACCTAGGCGGGGATGTTCGGCGGGATCGAAGCCGGTCAGGGCTTCGGCGGGAATCAACGCCTCCAATATATAGTCGTTGCCCTGCCGTTGACAAGAGGTCTGCAACCATTCCGCCTGAATCGGGTTGGGCTGCTCCCGCGCACGGTTGATCGGCAGCCAGCCGGCCAGCGGCCGATCGAGCCGCGCGCCTCCGCCGCACGGCAGAAAGACGAAATGGTGACAGAAGCGGCCCGCGCGGTGGATGTTGTGAACGTCGCGGGTGTCGATCCAGATTTGCAGCGAGTCGCTATCGTCGAGCCGAGCCTCGCGGCACCACGGCGGCTGAGTCTTGCCGCGCACGTGGACGGCGAACGCCAAGCCCGCTTCGCTCCACGCTGCCCGCACTTCGGCCCACGCCGCCCGCCCCTCCAACTCCACTAAGTGCGGCAGCCGATAGCTCTCATCCAAGCCAGTCCCGTCCGCCGTCCACAGCGGATCGCGGTAGCGGCACGCCGCCGAGAAGCGGAAAAGGAATCGGGTTGGAAGCAGTGCGGACATCGGATTGCTGATTGTTGATTGCTGAATGTTGATTGGATTAATGCGCAAGGCCGCGTGCGCCGGTTGCGAAGCCGCAAGCGGCTGTGACGTTCTCTCTCCCCTCTTCACTACCCGCTACCCACCACCCACTATCCACTACCCCCTATCCCCCGCTTCCCTCCAGATGCTTCCGCAAGAACTCCCGCAAGTCCCCTCGCCCCAAATCGGCCGAAGTGCGGAACTTCAGCAGAATCACGTCGACATTCGGGCGTCGGCCGTCCATCTCGGGATTGTAACCCAGCTCGGTGATCTGTCCCATCGTAAAGCGGCCCTTCGGGGCCATCAGATGCAAGTAGACCGCGTCGAGCTTCTTCGTCTGCACCGCCGCCCAGGGCTCCTGCCGGCCGGGCACGAGGATCGGCACCACCTGCTTGTTGCTCCAAACGAACTCGGCCTTCGGCGCGATCTCGCCGAGCAGGTCGAGCAGCTTCTGCAAACACGTTCGGTTCCCAACGCACCTGCTTGCCCACCGGAAACCCGCGGCGGGCGAGATGCCACGTGCGGCCGAGTTGTCGCCAAGGATGCAGGATGTCCGATTTCGCCTGCACCTTCTCGGTGAACGTGCCAAAGCCCGCCACCGCGCGATCGACGAAGTCCCAAAACTCCTTTCGGTCGATCTCGTTGTAGCTATGTACGCGCAGCTCGACCTCCTGCCACGGCCCGCGAAGATTGCGACACTTCACCCGCGGCTCGGTGCCGTACAGCGGCAGATCGGGCATGTCGTTCAGCGGCTTCAGGTCGAGCTTCTCGACCAATTCATCCCGTTTGAACGTGTTCCGCGTGGTGCGAAACTTCATCTTCAGCAGCCATTCCTCGGCCGTGATGGCGTGGAAGAACCAACCGTCCGATTTCTTCGCCGCGCGAATCTCGACCACGGTCCGCTCGCTCCAATCGGTCTCGCCGAACAGGTCGGACTTCTCCTGGATGCGATCGACCACCTCGGCCAGGATGAGGCCGTCCCAACGGCACGGGCTGCCGGTGCGCCCGACGCGATCGACCGTATGCCAGCGCCGACCATCGACCTGCCAGGGCATTTTCGCGTTGCGGCCGACGTCGGTGATGTCGCGGTCGTTCTCGCGCTTGGCCGCTTCGGCGGAAAAATCATACGGTTTGCGTTCCACAAACGGTCCCGCCGCCAACACCGGCGCCAGAGCTTCGGCCGTATACGAGCGGAGGGGAGACGAGGAGACGAGGAGATGAGGAGACGAGGAGATCGCAGCAGATGTAGTGTTCCGTCGCTTTCTAATCTTCTTGTCTCCCCCTCTCCTCCTCTCCCCCTCTCCCCGTCTTACAATATCTTCCGGCGTCCCCGCGGCGACGACGTATCCCCCCTCGTCGCCGGCCTCGGGGCCGAGATCGATCACCCAGTCGGCCGTCTTGATGACGTCGAGATTGTGCTCGATCACCACCACCGTGTTGCCCAGATCGACCAGCCGGTTGAGCACTTCCAACAGCTTGGCCAAATCGTCGAAGTGCAGCCCGGTCGTGGGCTCGTCGAGCAGATAGAGGGTTTTGCCGGTGTCGGGCCGCGAAAGCTCGGCGGCCAGCTTCACCCGCTGCGCCTCGCCGCCGGAGAGCGTGGGGGCCGACTGGCCGAGCGTGACGTAATCGAGCCCGACGTCGCAGAGCGTCTGCAACGGCCGGCGAATCTTCGGCACGTTCTTGAACAGCCTGACCGCGTCGCCGCACGGCATGTCGAGCACGTCGGCGATCGAGCAATCGTGATACCGCACCGCCAGCGTCTCGGGATTGTAGCGATGCCCGCGGCACGTGTCGCACTCGACCCACACGTCGGGGAGGAAGTGCATCTCAATGCGAAGCTGACCGTTCCCCTCGCATTTCTCGCACCGCCCGCCGGGCACGTTAAAACTGAATCGCCGAGCGGTGTAGCCGCGCAGCTTCGCCTCGGGTAGTTGGGCGTAAAGCGAACGGATCAGGTCGAAAACGCCGGTGAACGTCGCCGGATTCGAGGTGGGCGTCTGCCCGATCGGCTGCTGATCGACCCGGATCACCTTGTTGACCGACTCCACGCCACGGATCGCGTCGTGCGCCCCGGGAAACGTCTTCGCGCGGTGCAGCGTTCGCGCCAGCGATGCGAAAAGCACGTCCTCGACCAGAGAGCTTTTCCCGCTGCCGCTCGGACCGGTGACAACGGTGAACGTGCCCAGCGGAATCTGGACGTTGACGTTCTTCAGATTATTGTGCCTCGCCCCGATGATCTCCAGACAGCCGTTAGGAAATTCGGCGAGAGGGGGAGACGAGGAGAGGGGGAGACGGGGAGAATTTCGATTTGCAGCATCTCCTCGTCTCCTCGTCTCCCCCTCTCCCCCTCTCCCCTTCTTCCGCTTCCCTGATCCCTGGCCCCTGACCCCTGACCCCTCCACCCTCCGACTGGTCGGCACCGGGATCGCCTTCTTCCCCGACAAATACGGCCCGGTGACCGAGCCGCGGCGCTTGGCGACCTGCTCGGGCGTGCCCTGGGCGACGATCTGCCCGCCGGCCTGCCCGGCCGCCGGGCCAAAGTCGAGTAGTTGGTCGGCGCTGCCGATCACCTCGCGGTCGTGCTCGACCACCAGCAGGGTGTTGCCCAAATCGCGGAGTTTCTGCAACGCGGCCATCAGCCGATGGTTGTCGCGCGGGTGCAGTCCGATCGTCGGCTCGTCGAGCACGTAGAGCACGCCGCACAGCCCGCTGCCCAACTGGGCCGCCAGGCGGATTCGCTGCATCTCGCCGCCGGAAAGCGACGGCGCTGGCCGAGCGAGCGTCAGATATTCGAGCCCCACGTCCACCAGGAATTGCAGCCGGTTGTTGATTTCGCGGCCGACCTCGCCCGCCACCTTCCGCTCGGCGTCGGTGAACTTCCAGCTCTTGAATTCCGCCAGGAGTTTCGCCAGCGGCAGTCGGCAGAGGTCGTCGATGGTGCGGTTGCGGAGTTGCACGGCCGCGGCGTCATCGCGCAGCCGGCTGCCGCCGCAGACCGAGCACTCGACCTCGTCCACCAGATATTCCAGCCTCGCGCGGAACGCCGGCGAAACGCGGCTCGCCTCCTCCAGCGCCGGATAGAGCCCCTTGTACTGAAACCGCAATCCGCCGCTTGCGGCTTTGCAATCGAACCACTGCTCGCCGGTGCCCTGGAAAATCAACCGGCGGTAGCGGCCGTTCAGTTCGTCGAACGGCACGTCGGTCGGCACGCCCGCGCCGCGCGAGAGCGCGTCGAGCATCAGCTTGAACAGCGGGCTGTCGGCGCCCGGCCAGAGCCCCACGGCCCCTTCGGCCAACGTCAGCTTCGGATCGCGGAGCAACGCCGCCGGATTCGTACCGGTTTGTGTGCCCAGGCCCTCGCAAGCCGGACACCATCCCAAGACGCTGTTGAACGAGAAGTTGTGCGGCGAGAGCGGCTCGAAACTCCGCCCGCAGTGGTCGCAGACGAAGTGCTGGCTGTGTGTCTCGACCTTCCACTGCGTTTCCGGCACGTCGTCGCGCGGCCGGGCCACCCGCAGCACGCCGCGCCCCAGCGACAAGGCGTTCTCGACCGTGCCGGCGATCCGCGATCGATTGTCCGAGCGGACCGTGACGCGATCGATCACCACCTCGACGTCGTGCCGTCGCCGCCGGTCGATCTCGGGCGGTTGGTCGATCGAGTAGGTGCGGCCATCGACGCGGATCCGCACGTAGCCCGCCGCTCGCGTCTCTTCCCAGAGCGTCTCGTAACGCTCGCCGACGCGGATTTCCAGCGGGGCCATCAGGTAGATCTTCGTGCCGTTCGGCAGGGCCATGATTTTGCCGATGATCTCGTCGGCCGATTGGCTGCCGATCGGTACGCCGCACGCCGGGCAATGCGGCTGCCCCAGCCGCGACATCAGAATCCGCAGGTAATCGTAGATTTCGGTGACCGTGCCCACCGTGCTCCGCGGCGAATGGCCGAGGTGCTTCTGCTCGATGGCCACGGCGGGCGAGAGCCCCTCGATGTGCTCGACCTTCGGCTTCTGCATCTGCCCGACGAACTGCCGAGCATAGGCGCTGAGGCTCTCGACATAGCGCCGCTGGCCCTCGGCGTAGATCGTGTCCATCGCCAGCGAGCTTTTTCCCGATCCGCTCGGTCCGCAGCACACCGTCAGCCGGTCGCGTGGAATATCGACGTCGACGTGTTTCAGATTGTGCTCTGCCGCCCCGCGAACCCGAATCATGCGCGTCGATTCGACCGGCGAGAACTTGTGCCCCGGCAGGTGCGCCGAGTGCGTTCCTCCATCGCGACCGAACACCTTCCTCAGGATTTGGCCGGTGTAGGTTGCGAAACCGCAAGCGGCCGCCTCCCTCCCCTCTCCTCTCTCCCCGCTCCCCTCCGCCAATTCTTCCGGCGTCCCCGCGGCGACGATTCGTCCGCCGGCTTCGCCCCCCTCCGGTCCCAAGTCGATGATCCAGTCGGCCGTCTTGATGACCTCGGTGTTATGTTCGACGACCAGCACCGTGTTGCCGGCGTCGACGAAGTCGTGCAGCACCTTCAAGAGCAATTGAATGTCGGCGAAGTGCAGCCCCGTAGTCGGCTCGTCCAACAGGTAAAGCGTCCGTCCGGTGCTCTTTTTGACCAGCTCGCGGGCAAGCTTCACCCGCTGGGCCTCGCCGCCGGAGAGCGTCGGCGACGATTGGCCGAGCTTCATATAGTCGAGCCCCACGTCGTGCAGCGTTTGCAGCTTGTGTTGGATGGCCGGGATGTTCTCGAAGTGCCGCAACGCCTCCTGCACGTCCATTTCCAGCACGTGCGAGATCGATTTTCCCTTGTAACGCACCTGGAGCGTCTCGCGGTTGAAGCGATGCCCCTCGCACACGGGGCAAGTGACCCAAACATCGGCCAGGAAGTCCATTTCGAGCCGGGTCGAGCCGTTCCCCTCGCATGCCTCGCAACGTCCGCCGGCCACGTTGAAACTGAATCGCCCCGGCTTGTAGCCCCGCGCCTTCGACTCGGGCAGTTGCGTGTAGAGGCTGCGAATCTCGTCGAACACCTTAATGTAGGTGGCCGGATTCGACCGCGGCGTGCGTCCGATCGGCGACTGGTCGATGGCGATCATCTTGTCGAGATGTTCGAGGCCGTCGATGCTGCGGTGAGCGCCGGGATTGCCCAGGCCGCCGTCGAGGTCGCGCCGCAGGGCCTCGACCAGGATGTCGTTGACCAACGAGCTTTTGCCCGAGCCGGAGACGCCGGTGACGCAGACGAACACGCCCAGCGGAATCTCGACGTCGATGTCCTTTAGATTGTTGTGCGTCGCCCCGCGGATCGACGAGCTTGGCGTCGCCGACGGGGCGGCGACGGCTGGGAATCTCGATCCGCCGCCGGCCCGACAGGTATTGCCCGGTGATGCTCTTCGGCTTCGGCCGATCACCGTTGGCCAGCGGTCCGGCGGCGACGACGTGCCCGCCGCGGACGCCCGGCCCGGGTCCGAAATCGACGATGTGGTCGGCCGCCCGCATCGTGTCCTCGTCGTGCTCGACGACGATCACCGTATTGCCCTGGTCGCGGAGCCGGCAGAGCGATTGCGAGCAGCCGGTCGTTGTCGCGCGGATGCAGCCCGATCGAGGGCTCGTCGAGAATGTACAGCACGCCGACCAGCCCGCAGCCGATCTGGCCGGCCAGTCGGATTCGCTGCATTTCGCCGCCGGAGAGCGTCGGCGCGGTGCGCTCGAGCGTAAGATATTCGAGGCCCGACGTTCTTCGAGGAATTGCAGCCGGCCGCGAATTTCCTTGAGCACGTCGGCGGCGATCTTCTGGCCCGTCGCGTCGAGGTCCAACTCGCCGAAAAACTCCTCGGCCTGCGGAGACGGCCATCGCGCAGACCTCGGGCAGCGATCGCTCGGGGCGATCGGCGAACGCCGGCACGCGGCTGGCGAGCGTCACCGCCCGCGCCTGCGGGTTGAGCCGCGCGCCGCGGCACTGCTGGCAGTCGAGCACGCACATGTACTTTTCCAACTGCCGCCGCTGCATTCGGCTGTGCGTGGTTCGATACTGCGAGAGCAGCTTGGGGATGATCCCCTCGTAGCGGCCGCCCCATTTGTGCCCTGCCGTGCCGCTGCGCCAGGTGAAGGTGATGTGCTCGTCGCCGGTGCCCCAGAGCAGGGCGTGTTGCAGCGCCGGATCGAGCTCTTCCCACGCGGTTTCCAGCACCGTGCCCGGCGGCAGCTTGTCTTTTCGCTCCAGCGTCTCGGCCACGCCGCGATAGATGTGCCGCCGCCAGCGGCCCATGTCGCGCCACGAGCCGACAAGCTCGATGCAGCCCTGCTGGAACGATCGGCTCGGGTCGGAGATCAGCCGCTCGGGATCGAAGGTGTAGATTTGCCCCAGGCCGTCGCACTCGGGGCACATTCCCTGCGGGCTGTTGAAGCTGAACAACTGCGGGCTCGGCGGCTCGAAACTCAGCCCGCAGTGAGTGCAGGCGTAGTGAGCCGAGAGGACAAGGGGAGAGGGGAGAGGGGAAAGGGGAGAGGGGGAGACTCGCAGACTCGGAGACTCGGAGAGGATCGCAGGTGCAATCTCTGCTTCTCTCCCGGTCTCCTTGTCTCCTCGTCTCCCTATCTGCTTGTCTCTGCCTCTCCCCTCTCCCCCCTCCTCTCTCCCTTCTTCCGCCACGACCAGGTTCCCGTTGCCCAGCCGCAGCGCCAGCTCCACCGCCTCGGCCAATCGCGGCCGCAGCTTCGGGCCGGCCACAAGCCGATCGACCACGACCTCGATGTTGTGCCGCATCTGCCGGTCGAGCCGCAAGTCGTCGCTCAGATGGACTACGCGGCCATCGACCCGGCGCGGGCGAACCCCTGCTTCAGCAGATCGGCGAACAGATCGCGATGCTCGCCCTTCTGACCGCGGACCAACGGCGCCAGCACGAGAAACCGCGTGCCGCCGGGCAGGGCGAGAATCCGTTCGAGAATCTGCTCGCGCATCTGCGCGGTGATCGGCCGCCCGCATTGCCAGCAGTGTCCTCGCCCCACGCGGGCGAACAGCACGCGCAGGTAATCGTAAATCTCGGTGATCGTGCCGACGGTCGATCGCGGATTCTGCCCGCCGCTCTTCTGCGAAATCGAGATCGCCGGATTCAAGCCCGAGATCAGGTCAACCTCCGGCTTGGGCATCTGCCCGAGGAACTGCCGGGCGAAGCTCGACAGGCTCTGCACGTACCGCCGCTGCCCCTCGGCATACAAAGTGTCGAAGGCCAGCGAACTCTTGCCCGATCCGCTGACCCCGGTAAAGCAGATCAGCCGATTTCGCGGCAGCAACAAATTCGACGTCGCGGAGGTTATGCTCTCGTGCGCCGCGAATGAGGATGTCGGAAGCAGGCATTAGGATACGTGATCGCGGAAACGCCCCACCGCTGCATTTGCGGAGCGGGGCGACTGTAGGGCTATGTCGGGACGAACCCTTCATTGTAGCAGAACCGCCGACAAGTTCGACGTCGCGGACGCCGGCAGCCAGGGCCGATCAGTTTTTCACAATGTGGCGTTGGTTGGGGTGGCAGTTGTACTGCCACCTCTGGAAAACGCCGGGAAATTCGGAGTGGCGGTACAACTGCCACCCCAACGCAGCCGAAAACTGATTCGCCTGGATGGCTGGCCAGAAGACCGCAAACTCGTTCGTGGTCCCGGCTTCAGCCGGCTCTACCCGCGGCGTTTTCGCCTGGAGGCGGCACTACGAACGCCGCGGCCCGACCCAGGCAGCGCGGCGAGAAACCGCGTCCACGAGAGCCGCAGACAGTTCCCTGACGTCTGATATGCCGCGTCAGTGTACTGCCATACCAGCTATACTGATGCAAGAAAACTGTGGCCGACCGTAGGGTTCTTACAGCGCACGTTGACGAAATTGCACGCCAGGGGTTATACTGCCTAGTGTGGAAACAGCATTGTCCGTGCAAGCAGCACACCAGCAGATTGCGGGGGGGTGTTACGCTAAGGCGTAGCCTACGGACTGCGAACGATGCGCCGCCACCTCAACTGAACTCACTCGATTGACTCCGACGGGCCAACCAAAACCCTACGACTTCGGTCCCTTCGTAATAAAGAAAGTGGCAAGCCATGAATCGAGGAAATGGTAAACTCCGCGCTCGCGGGGCGGCGGGTTTCACGCTGGTGGAACTCTTGGTGGTCATCACCATCATCGGCATCCTCATCGCTTTGCTCTTGCCGGCGGTGCAAGCTGCCCGCGAAGCGGCCCGCCGGGCAAAGTGTGCTAACAATCTGAAGCAGATCGGCGTCGCCATGCACAACTGCCACGCCGCCCAGAACTGCTTTCCCCAGGCGGCCGGGTTCTTTCCCGACAAGTGCTTGTGGGCCGCGCCAACCAGTTACGGAATATGGACATGGCCGCCGGGCCCACCGGCTTCGATAGGTGAAAGCACCGTGCCGCCGGCGAATATCGGTTCGATCCAGTACATGCTCTTGCCGTATATCGAGCAGGAAGCGATTTACATTTATCCCAAATTCGTTGGAGACACGCAGTGGGTGGTGTGGGACACCAATATCCGCGCCATGCCGCCGCCGACATACCTTTGCCCCAGCGATACAACAATTGATTCCGCCGGCCTGGCTCTCACAGTACAAGGCACTCCCGGGCTCGCGGCCGTCAGTTACGTTCCCAACGTCCAGGCTATGGGCCACTTCTACATGACGCAGCCAAGTTACCAGACCCATCCTACACTGGAGAGTTGGACCGACGGATCGTCAAATACGATCGTGTTCGTTGAACGCTATGCGGATGCGCCCAATTTTGACTATGGCCGCACGGCATGGCTTGGCGTAATCCCAGGGCCGGAGTACAACCCGTTTTTCGGCTCAAACGACGCTGCCGGAGATCCTGCGCACTATGCTTACTCTCCTCCGCAAGACTGCCCCACTGTTAATGATGCGAGTGCCGCCAGATGCCAGTCGGGACATCCGGGCGGAATGAACGCTCTGCTGGGCGACGGCAGCGTGCGAGGCATCTCGCCCGGCATCAGCACGCCGACGTGGATCCACGCGATCATGCCCAACGATGGAATACCTCTTGGCAGCGATTGGTAAAGGAGTTTCTGATGTTTGGGAAGGCTATTCTGGCTGCTGCTTCCGTTCTTCTTGCCCTGGTCATCGTTCTCGGTTGCGGGAAGAGAGCGCCGAGGATGGAGGCCGGCCGAGGGCCCGCGATAGGGACGATCACTATCGACGGGCAGCCCCTGCGCGGTGGAACGATCTCCATCGTCTCCGCCAAGGATCCGATGTATCAGGTCGTGGTGACGATAAAGTCGGATGGCACGTTCTCGGTTGCTGACGCGCCGACGGGAGAAGTCTTGATCGCCGTGGACAACGAGTCGCAGAAAAGCAACAACCCGCAAGCCTACGTTCCGCTTCCCGCGAAATACACAAGCGTCAAAACCTCCGGCTTGACCGCCACCATCGGCAAGGGCGCGGGCGAGGGCTCGCCGTTGAAGATCGAACTGAAGAGCAAATAGTGCGGCCAGTCGTATCTTCCGGGCGGACGAGATGCCCGCGCTGCGTGAATTGCTCACGCCATCCTGTTGCCGCTCTGTGGAATCGGGGTGCCCTCCCCCTTCTCGCCAGCCTACTTGCCAGGACCACTATCCTTGCTACAATGACACCCTGCCTATTTGGCCGCGTCTATCATGCGTTTGGGGGATGTCGGGGGTAGATGAGGGGCGTCGAACGGTTTGACGCATGCACTTTGCGCACAGAACAACTTCCCAACGTCGTTCGTAAGTCGTAATGTGTTAGGCTCTGAAGTTCCCTTCTTCCCGCTGTAGGGAGGCCGCTTTGTCGAGGAAGATGCCGACCGTGCACGCTCCCCCTAAGTCCGCCGAGCGGCTCGAAGCGGAGGTGGAAGACCTGCGCCGGCAGTTGGCCGACGCGCGGGAAGCCCTCGACGCCGTCCGCCGCAAGTATGCGGAAGAGACGCTGCGGAAGTCGCCCGAGGAATTGGCTCGCTCGAACGCCGATTTGGAGCAATTCGCCTTCGCCGCCTCGCACGACCTCCAGGAGCCCTTGCGAACGGTCGGCGGCTTCGTGCAACTGCTGCAACGGAAGTACGGCCATCGCCTGGACGCCGAAGCCCAAACCTTCATCGCGTACGCCGTCGAGGGCGTCGAGCGGATGGAGACGCTGATCAGAGACCTGCTGGCATACTCGCGGGTGAACACCGCGCCAAGAAACCGGCGGCGACGGATGCGGGCGTGGCAGTCAGCGAGGCCCTGGGCAATCTCCGTGCGCTGATCGCGGAGACGGCAGCCGAGGTCTGCTGCGGCGAGTTGCCGACCGTCCGCGCCGACGCCTCGCAACTGGTGCAACTCTTCCAGAATCTGCTGGGCAACGCGCTCGAAATTCCGCGGCGAAGCGCGCCGAAGATCGAAGTGACCGCCCGCCGCGAAGGAGACTTCTGGCAGTTCTCGCTCCACGACAACGGCATCGGCATCGACCCGAAGCACCACAACACGATTTTCGAGGCGTTCCGCAGCCTGCACACCAAGAAGAAATATCCCGGCACGGGCATCGGCCTGGCGACCTGCAAGAAAATCGTCGAGCGCCACGGCGGCCGAATCTGGGTCGAATCGAGACTGGGCGAGGGGGCCACTTTTTACTTCACCCTGCCCGTCTGAAGACAGCCGCCAAATGGACTTGCGTGCTCCGGGGAAAAAGGGGACAGGTCCAATTTGTGCGAAGCACCCTCCAGGCCGGTCCGGCAAATTGGACCTGTCCCCTTTTTCCCTTCGGCGCCGGCAATGCTTTCGAGCCAACAGGAATACCCCCCGTTGTAGGTGTCAACGCTGTCGGCGGGTGCAAAATCGATTGCCCCCTCCCGGCACGCCTTGTCAGCCCGGCGAGAAAAGACTAAATTATGAGTTTCCCTTGGCACGGCAGTTGTGCGAGTAGCAGACATGCAGCAGATGAAAACCTACATGGCCCGGCCCGGCGAGATCGAGCCGAAGTGGTGGCTGGTCGACGCCAGCGACAAAGTGGTCGGGCGTTTGGCCAGCGAGTTGGCGATGGTCCTGATGGGCAAGAACCGGCCCACCTACACCCCCCACGTCGACAACGGCGATTACGTCGTGGTGATCAACGCCGAGAAAGTTGTCTTCACCGGCAAGAAGTGGGAGCAGAAGGAGTACGCTTGGTACACCGGCTACCCGCGGCAGCGGACCGAAACGGCCGCCCGTCGGCACTCGCGGCGGCCGGAGATGATCCTCCGCGAAGCGGTCCGCCGCATGTTGCCGAAGAACAAGCTGGCGTTCAAAACCCTGGAAAAACTGAAAATCTACGCCGGCAGCGAGCACCCCCACCAGGCTCAGTTGCCGGAACCGATCGAACTTGCAGTCAAGGACTAACCCTCGATGGCAGTAGTGAAAAGCAACGACATTCTCGGCACCGGCCGGCGGAAGACCTCGGTTGCGCGGGTGCGCATTCGCCCGGCGCGGGCAAGATCGTCATCAATAACCGCGATCTGGAGGCGTATTTCCTCAACACCCGCCAGCGCAATTCCGTCGTGGCCCCGCTCGACCAAACCGGCAAGCGGTCGGAGCTCGACGTGGTCGTCCGCGTCGACGGCGGCGGCATCACCGGCCAGGCCGACGCCTGCAAACTGGGCATCGCCCGCGCGCTGAAGAAGTACGACGAGCAGTCGGCCATCGGCCTGCGCGACGCCGGCTGTCTGACCCGCGACGGCCGCATGAAAGAGCGGAAGAAGTACGGCCTCCGCGGCGCCGGCGCGGCACGCAGTTCTCGAAACGCTAAGCAGCGTTTTGCCCCGCTGCAACGCCGTTTAGCCGGCGTGCTTGCACGCCGTGGAATGCGGTGTTTTTTTCGGACCGAAACGCGGCGAACAAGTTCGCCGGCTAAACGGCTGGACGAGCAGCTGGTTCTCCGCGACCCTTCGACTCGGAAGCCTACCCCGTGTCATCCATCAAGCGAATTCTGGTCACCGGCGGAGCGGGGTTTCTCGGCGTCCATTTGTGCGAGCGGCTGTTCGAGCGCGGGCACGACGTGATCTGCCTCGACAACTTCTTCACCAGCCAGAAATCGAACGTCGCCCACCTGCTCGATCGTCCGAACTTCGAGCTGATTCGCCACGACGTGACGCTGCCGATCTTCCTGGAGGTCGATGAGATCTACAACCTCGCCTGCCCCGCCGCGCCGGGCCATTACCAGTACAACCCCATCAAGACGATGAAGACCTCGGTGATGGGGGCGATCAACGTGCTGGGCATGGCCAAGCGCTGCCGGGCCAAGGCGCTCCAGGCCTCGACCAGCGAAATCTACGGCGACCCCGAAGTACATCCCCAGCCGGAGTCGTACCGCGGCGTGGTCAATCCTATCGGGCCCCGCGCCTGCTACGACGAAGGCAAGCGGGCCGCCGAGACGCTCTTCATGGACTACCACCGCCAAAATCGCGTCAATATCCGCATCGTGCGAATCTTCAACACCTACGGGCCGGGCATGCACCCTTTCGACGGCCGCGTCGTCTCGAATTTCATCGTCCAGGCGCTGGCCGGCCAGGAAATTCACATTTTCGGCGACGGTCGGCAGACCCGATCGTTCTGCTACCGCGACGATCTGGTGGAGGGGATGATCCGCATGATGGACGGGCCCGACGATTTCACCGGCCCGCTGAACCTCGGCAATCCCGAGGAGGTTGCGATCCTTGAGTTGGCCGAACTCGTATTGGAGTTGACCGGCTCGCGGTCGAAATTGGTCCATCGCTCGTTGCCGGTCGACGATCCAACGCGGCGTCGGCCCGACATCACCTTGGCGAAGACTCGGCTGGCCTGGCAGCCGACGGTTCCGCTTCGCGAGGGGCTCGCCAAGACAATCGAGTGGTTTCGCTCGGTCGACCTGAGCCGCTATCACCCGCCGACGCCAAACCATTAGGTGAAACCACATGCTCGAGGCCACGGTTTGGCATTGGGTCGGGTTCGGAATCGTGGTGGTCATTCTGTTGACGCTCGATCTGTTGGTGTTCCACCGACACGATCACGTGCCGTCGTTGTGGGAGTCGGCCGGCTGGACCGTCTTCTGGGTCGGCATGGGGCTGGCGTTCAACGCGGTCGTCTGGTGGTGGGACGGCGCGCGACGCCGGCGCGACGTTCTTGACGGCGTTTCTCGTCGAAAAATCGTTGTCGATGGACAACATCTTCGTTTTCGTCGTGATATTTCGCTTCTTCCATATTCCGCTGATGTACCAGTATCGCGTGCTGTTCTGGGGGATTCTCGGGGCGATCTTCCTGCGACTGGCGTTCATCCTGGCGGGAGTCGAACTGATGCAATACTTCGATTGGGTCATGCTGTTGTTCGGAGTGTTCCTTATCTATACGGCCTATAAATTGGCAAGACACAGCGGAACCGACGTTCACCCGGACCAGAATGTCGTGCTGAAGTTCGCGCGGCGGTTCCTGCGGGTTACACACGGCGACCATCGCCATCACGGCCACGCCTTTTTCGCCCGCGAAAACGGCCCGCTGGTGCATCACGCCGATGTTCCTGGCGCTGCTGGTGATCGAGAGCACCGACGTGCTGTTCGCCGTCGACAGCGTGCCGGCCGTCCTCGGCGTGATTCCCAAGGCGTTCACCATGCCGCAGAAGACGTTTCTCGCGTTCACGTCGAACGTTTTCGCCATCCTCGGCCTTCGGGCACTCTACTTCCTGCTGGCCGGCATCGTCGAGGTGTTCCGCTATCTGCATTACGGGCTGGCCGCCATCCTGGCCTTCGTGGGCGTGAAAATGCTCGCCGAGTACTGGATGGATCGTCAAGGCATGACGCCGATGCCGCCCTGGGTGTCGCTTATCGTGGTCGTGGCGGTGCTGGTCGTCTCGATCATCGCGTCGATCGTCGCAAGAAAGCGAGAGGACGAAGAAAACGGGTAGGAAAAACGCGCCGGCGGGCGAACGCCGCCGGAGTTCTTGCACCCCCTTTTTGTGAGTGGTGTTTTCCGCTATACTAATGGGCAAACACCGCGCGAGCGAGCCGCCGGCTGCACCTGCCCGTACAGGTGGTTTTCGGCCTTATGGGAAGAGAATACGCAACCAATCGGCGATTCGACGGAGAACAGCAGTAGCAGAACAGTAGTCTTGGACGCTCTTACTAACCAGATGTTGCGGGCAGGACGCTCGCGACAAGAGACCGACCCGCGGGAAAGTCGGGCAAGATGAGTGAGGGGGAGTGACCATGCGACGGCATGACAGATCGATGTGGCTGTCTGGGGCGATCGGCCTATCTCTTGGAATCGTGCTTGCGGCAACCGGATACGGCGATGAAGGGCCCCCTCCCGTGGTCGCCTACCGTTCAATGCCGCCACCCTTTTTCGCCCCAATGGGCACCACAGCCTATTCGGCCGCCACGCACGCCAACGCCGATTTTCTCCGCGCGATCGGTTCCCTGCGTGTCGACACGGCCGTGGCTCGCAGCATCCACGCCGACGCTTACGCCAAGGAGTTGAACAACTCGAAGTTGGCGGTGCAAATCTACTTCGAACGCCGACTGATGAACCAGGCGTATCGGCGCATGCTCGATCCGTCGTGGGGGCGGAAAGCCCGCGGATCACCTCGCCCGGTCAGGCGCTTTTCGAAAAGGTCCGCAAGGGCGATCTCTACAAGGAGATGAACTGGCTGCTGTTGCGCTCTTCCAAAAACGGATGTACGACGACACCGCTTTCAAAGAGGCCGTGAGCCAGAACGCGGTTACCGACCTGGACGTGGCGACGCTGAATCATCTCTGGTTTACCGACCGCCCGGAACACGGGATCGTCGCTTCCGCGTCGATGCAGTCCCCATGAACGAGGAGTGGCCGGCGCTGCTGCAATCGCCGGTGTTCGACCAGTCGCGGCAAGAGTTTGAGAAAGCCCGCGACGACGCGCGTCGAACATCTCAAGAACAACGGCTCGAAGGACGCCGCGCGAAACGAAAACCTGCAACTCGCGTGGGACAAGTTGTACAAGCAATTTCGCGACGAGTACGCAGCGAAGCTGGCCGGGCCCGGGAAAGTGAGAGCGGACGACTACGTCGCGGCGACCAAGTATCTCCACTCGTTGATGTATCAGGTGCGTTGGTTCGCGGCAGACCAACTTCCAGCCGGAAGCCAACCGCTTCCGCGGCGACCGCATGGGGGAGCTGGTCGACTTCATGGGATCGCGCGGATTGTACTTCGATACGCCGCGGCCGGGCGACGAGGGGGCCTATCAGGCCGTCTTCCTCAAAATGCAGGGCATGTACGAACGGATCCTCCGCGGCGGCAATCATCCCGCCGCGCAATAGTCTCGGACTTGCACGAGGTGACTCCTGCCGCCGACTCGGCTCGTCGCCGAGCCTTAGGAGTTTTGACGAATAAAACGGGGTGCGACGCCAGGGTGGCACGCCTTGACAGGGCGTGGAAGTCGGGCAGGAGAGCAATGCCATGCGAGTCAGTCTTTGCGTGTTGTCGGGCAGCCGCAGGGGCGAGTACGTAGAGCTGGACGCCGATGAGTTCCGCGTCGGCGGCGAGCCCTCCTGCGACGTGTACTTCCGGCCGGAGAGCGATGCCGCCGCGCGCGGCGTCTGCCTTCGGCTCCATCGCGATGACGCCGGCTGGCGAATTTCGCCGGCCAGCGGCCGGGGATCGCTGGTGAATCAGCAGGTTCTCGAAGCGACGCTGCCGATCCGATCGGGCGACATCGTCCGCCTTTCGCCCGATGGGCCCGATTTCCGTTTCAGCCTGGTCGAGGTGGTCGCCAACGGCCACCCCGGCAGCAGGCCGCCCCACGAAGAGCGGCCGCCCGGCAGAAACGCCGCGGCGGCCACGGCGTCGCGGCAGTCGCCGAGATTCTCGCTTTCCGCCGCCGCACTGATCGTTGCCGCGGCAGCATTGGTGCTCGTTATCGTTGCCTTATCGTCGCACCACGATGGAGTTCCATCGCAACCTCCCAAACAGCCGGAAGTTGGGCAGGCCACGCCGCCCCCGGCCACGCCGCTCGGCAAACCGGCAACGGTTACGCCAACGACCGTGCAGAATCCACTGGCGGACTCGTCTCGGCCTTCCACTTCCAACGTGGCGGCGTCGTCTCCGTCGCCGCCGCCCATGGAGAACAAGGCGGCGCCCCGCGTGGCCGAGGATCGAACGCCCGCGCCTCCCGTCGACGCGGCGCGAGAGCCGCCAACGCTCCCCGCGAGTTCTTCTCCGCTGGTGGTGTTGGCGATCGAAAGCAAGGACCAGAAGCAGTTGCAGCCTTTCGCCGTCGCCTGTGCCGTGGAGCAGGACGGGCGGGAGGTGTTGCTAACCACGGGTCGGATCGCCCGAATCATGGCGCTGTTTCCGCAGCAGTATTATGCTATTGTGCCCCGCGGCGCGGCGACGAGCCCCGTCGTTGTGAAGTTGAAACCAGGGCAGATTTTCATGCATCGCCTGTACGTGGACAACGTGGAACCGGAAGTGCGCGACGCGGCCCAGTACTTCGACGTGGGCGCGCTGCTGGCGGCGGACAAGTTCCCGTCCGGCACGGCCTGCCGCGTAGCCAGCCGCGCGAAGGTCGAAGCCATCAGGCCCGGTTCGCCGCTGCAATGCTGGACGATCGAAAAGCCGCCAGACGTCGCCATCGCCGGCGGGGCAATCCTCGACCGGCAGCTTCAATGGACCGCCCGCCGCCAACCGGTGCAATTGAGCCGGACACTCCTGCTGTGGAAGGAAAACGACGAGGATCCATCGGCCGCCGATCGACGGCTCTTCGAGCTGGACGGGCCGGACGAGCCCTTCCTGGAAGGAAGTCCGCTTCTCAATTCGCAAGGGGAACTTGTGGCTCTGTACTCGAAGACGCCTGTCGCGGCCGACGTACAGAAGCAAAAAACGACCGCCGCCGCGGGAAAACAGCAGCCGCGAGCGGCGCTGGTCGACGCGGAAATGGTCGCCGCCCTCTGGACGGGGAAGCCTAGCGTCATGTGGGTCGGCTACCATGCCGAGAACCGCCGGCCAACTCCGACCGGCGCCGGCGGCAAATAGTAGTTGCCCGGATCGTCGGGGATAAACGCCATGCAGTCCTCCAATTCGACACGACAGATGCAGACGGAGCCGGCGGTCGGGATTGACCTGGGAACGACGTATTCGCGCATCGCTCATCTCGATTCGGCGGGACGGCCGGTCTGTTTGCCCAATTCCCAAGGCGACATTCTCACCCCCAGCGCCGTGCTGGTCGGCGACGATCGCGTGACGGTCGGCAAGGAGGCGGTGAAGGGGGCGGTGCTGGCGCCGGAGGATTTCGCCGACTGCTTCAAACGCGACATGGGCCGCCCGACCTTCCGCCGCCCCCTGCACGGCCGAAGCGTCTCGCCCGAGGTGCTCAGCGCCCTGGTGCTCGAACAACTCAAACGCGACGCCGAGCGGCGGCTGGGACCCTTGGACAAAGTCGTCATCACGGTGCCGGCGTATTTCGATGAATTGCGCCGCAAGGCCACGGAGGATACGGGACGATTGGCGGGCTGGAGCGTGTTGGACATCATCAACGAGCCGGTGGCGGCCGCCTTGACCGGCGGCTTCGACCGCGCGATGCACCGCAATCCGAACGACGGCGACCTGAGAGAACGCATCGTCGTCTACGACTTGGGGGGCGGAACCTTCGACGTGACACTGTTGGAGATCGACGGCACGACGTTTCGCACGATCGCCACCGACGGCGACGTGCAGCTCGGCGGCAGGGATTTCGACGAGCGACTCGTGGACCATCTGGCCGAACGCTTCCTCGATGCGCATGGGCTCGATCCGCGCACCGACCCGCGCGACGCCTATCAACTCTGGCAAGACGCCCAAGACGCCAAACACCTGTTGACGAAACACGGCAGCGCCTCGCTGATCTGCTGCCATGCCGGAATACGGATGAGGATCGACATCAGCCGCGGCGACTTCGAAAACCTCACCCAAGACCTGTTGGAACGGACGCGAGAAACCACCGACTTACTCGTGCGGCGGGCCGGAATGACCTGGACGGAGATCGATCGGGTGCTGCTTTCGGGCGGCTCGGTGCGGATGCCGATGGTCGGGCGGATGCTCCAGGAGTTGACCGGCAAGGAGCCGGACCGTTCCTTGTCGCCCGACGAAGCCGTCGCTCACGGCGCCGCGCTCTACGCAGGCATGATCGTCGGACATCCCGCCACCACCGGCCGCTATCGCTGCGAACTGTTGAACGTCAATTCCCACAGCCTCGGCGTCGTCGGCGTAGACGAGCAGATCGGCCAGCACGTCAACAAGGTGCTGATCCCGCGAAATACGCCGATTCCCGCCCACGTGGTCAAGTCGTTCAAGACGCTGACCGACGGACAGCCGAGCGTCGCGGTGCCGGTTATCGAGGGGGAGAGCGAGTGCCCGGAGTTCTGCGCCTTTGGGCCGTTGCGTGGTTCGTGATTTGCCCCATGATCTGCCGAAGGGGACGCCGGTCGAGGTCGAATATCGCTATCTGGCGAATGGCCGCCTGGCCGTCTCGGCGTGGGTGCCGAGCACGGGTCATTCGGCGAAGGTGGAGATCGACCGCGATCACACGGCCCTTTCCGGCAGTCTCGGCGCCTGGAAGGCGGCGTTGTTGCAGCCCCGGCCCGCGGCGGGATTCGCCGACGCGGCGTCAGACGCCGAACGGGGACATCACGGCCTCGATCTGCGCGATCGAGCAAGCGTCGTCAAGAAGATCGACGCCCATCATCAACGCATCGGGCGGTTGGCCGAGAAACTGGAGACGCCGCCGACGCTAGACGCAAGCCGCCACGCCGTGGCGGCGGCCGTCAACGATCTGGAAGCCGCCACGGGGATGGTGACGGAGGCCCAACACCGCCGCGACGGCGCCCTCGGCGCGACCGAACTCGTCCAGCTTGGGGTCGAGTTGTCCCGCGCTCGGCTGGCCCAGCGCCAGGCGGCCGACAATCTCGCCTTCGCCTACCTGGTCTTTGGCCGCGATTGCATCGACGCCGGATTCTGCCCGGTCGGCGCCGAGCTCGACTTGGAGGAGATCCGCCGCTTGCGTCCTTACCTGGAACCCACCGCCTGATCACCACATTGGGAGTCGTTAGCCGTGCCAAACCGATCCACCGCCGACGATCCGCTCCGCAGGACCATGTATGAGGCTCCGATGGCGGAGCAGGAACTGCCGTCTCCGCCGTCAGCGCCAGTGCCGGCAACGCCGGTGGCGCGAGCCGCGGACGATGGCCGACACGTCACGGCACAGCCGACGCCAAAGCCGCCCGCCCTGCCCAAAGCCGACGAGGTTGCCGTTCCTCGGCCGCGCTACCGCCCCCCGACCGCCGTCCTGCAAATCCTCGACGACAGTCGAAGATCGGGTGAGACGGTGCGGCTGCGAACTGAAAGCTGCGTGATCGGGCGAACGGAGGGGGACGTGCGGATCGTCCACGATCTCCAGATTTCCACCCGGCACGCCGAGATCACCCGCGTGCTGCGCGACGGGAAATACAGTTGGCGGCTGCGCGATCTCGGCAGCACCAACGGAACCTACGTCCGCGTCAAGGCCGCGCTGCTGGCAGACGACCAGGAGATCATCGTCGGGCAACGGCGGTTTCGCTTTGCCGCCGCTCCGCCCGAGGCCGACCACCCGGCGGAGGCCGAGCAACCGCCCGTCGAACCGGATATTCGCAAAACCTGTGCCTGGCAATTGGCCGAGACGGCGTTGTTCCCGCTGAAGCCGCGCGAACACCCTCGCCTGATCGAGTTGTTGACCGACGGCGAAGGGCGGCATTTCCCGCTTACGCACGATTCGGAGTGGATCGGCCGCGACAGTTCGCTGGGAACGCTGTCGTTCCCCGACGACGTCGCCATGAATCTCCGCCACGCGCAACTCCGCCGCGACAAGAAGGACCGTTGGCACATCGAGGACTTCGGTTCGGCGAACGGCGTGTGGCTTCGCGTCGGCGAGATGCCGTTGACCACGCAGTCGTCCTTCATGCTGGGCGAGCAGGTCTTTGTCATCGTTTTTCCCTGAGGAATTGCAACCGTAGGACGGATTTCCGAATCCTTCCTATGCTGACATCCGTTCTACGGCAATTGCGGCAGAAAGAGCCCCGTGGAAAAACCCCTCGACGTCTACCATGTGTGGCTGGGAATTCCGCCCGAGGATCAACCGCCTCACCATTATCGCCTGTTGGGGATTCCGTTGTGGGAATCCGACCCGCAGGTGATTGTGATGGCGGCCCAGCGGCAGATGGCGACACGTCAAGACCTTTTCGATCGGTCCCCATAGCGAGCGTTCGCAGGAAATCCTCAACCAGTTGGCGCGGGCGAAGGTCTGCCTTCTCAATCCCGTGCGAAGGGCTATGTACGACGCCGCGCTGCGGGCGAAACTGCGGTCGCAAGACCGCGCGTGGATCATCGGCAGTTCTGCGGTCTGCGACGTCGTCGTCGATCGGCCGACGGTCTCGAAACGCCATTGTCGTCTGAACCAGACTTCCCGCGGCTGTTTTCTGGAAGATCTCGGCTCGACCAACGGCACGTTTCTCAACGACCGCCGCGTGGTTTCGCGGCCTGCCGTTTGCCGCTCGGACGTGGTGCGGCTGGGGCAATCGGTCCTCATGCCGTGGCCGGAGGAGATCCCGCCCTCGACCGCGCGGCTGATCCGCATCGGAGCGGCGTCGGACAACGACGTGGTCTTCGATCTGCCCATGATCTCCCGCAACCATGCGATCGTTCGGCTGAAGAACGGCTCGGCGATCATCCTCGATCTGGATTCGACGAACGGCACGGCGGTCGGCTCGCCGTCGAACAAAGTCCGCCAAGCCCCGCTCTTGGCTGACCAGATGGTCTACTTCGGCTCGCACGGAGTGCCCGCCGCAGAACTGCTGAAGAGCGCCGACCGACAAGAGAGATGACCGTCGCGGGGTGGCACGCCCCGAGTTCAGATCGCCGCCAGCACGCCGCGAACGTATCCAACCGACTCGGCCAGCCCCGGCAGCGGGTCGTCGCCGTCTTTCTCGTATTCGAACGAGAGATTGCCCGTATAGCCGATCGCCTTCACCGTGCGCAGAAAGCGGGGGATGTCGATCACGCCGCGGCCGATCTCCACGGTGCGCCCCTGGCCGTCGCCTCGGACACGTCTTTGATATGAACGTCGAACAACCGGTCGGCGCACTGCTCGGCTGCCCGGCTCGGGTCGCCGCCGGCGCGGACGGTGTGGCCGATGTCGATGCAAAGCCCGATGCGGCGATCGAGCCCCTTGATCTTCTCATAAGCCGCGCCAGGCAATGGGAAAGACTTGTCGCCCGGCCCGTGATTGTGGATCGCCAGGCGAATGTCGTACTGTTTCACTTTCTGGTCGATCAGCGGCAGCATCTCGGCAGTCGGCATGGCGATGATCATGCCCATTGCGGCGGTCTTGGCGTACTCGAAGGCGCGATTCACGTCGGCCGGCTTGTGCATGAAGATGACGCCGCCGGCGTACAGATCGATGCCGGCCGCCTTCACCTTGGCCACCGCCGCGGCGATCTGCTCGGGCGTGCTGCGAAGCGGCAGGTGAAACTCCTTCAGACAGATCCGCTTCAGCCCCACGCGGGCGGTCATCGCCAGGGTCTTGTCGAGCGAAAACTTCCTGAAGGTGTACGAGGCGAGCGCCAAGTGGAAGGTTGGCTTGGCGACCGCTCCAACGCGGCGTCGCCGAGACGCGAAAACGCTCTTCGCGCCGATACTGCCGACTGTCACTGATGTCACAACGCCTGCGCCGCGCGCTGCAGAACTGCCGCCTCGTTGTTGTCGTCTTCATAAGAAATCGTCACAAGGAATTGGTCGTGACGCGTAAACGGCCGGAGAGCCGCGGTCGCCGCGGCGGTTGGGCTGCCGCACGCGCAAACTCGGCGCGGCAGCGTGAGCGTCACACGACAAACCGCGCCGGCCACTCCAGAAAGTGTACAACTGGCACACCCAAAGTGCAAGACGGTGGATGCGCTAGCGGTGCTTTCCCGGGGGAGGCAAAAGAGCTCTCGAAGTCCCTGATTTGCCGGCCGCCGACTTTGACGAGTTGAACGTCGGACTCTTTGGAGGCGGCTTGGGGTTGGTTGGAATTTCAACCTTGTTCGATCCGCCGCAGCCAAATACCAGCCAGAGCAGACATCCGCTCAGAAGTGAAACAAGGACTTTGCGCATCAGAGAACACCTCAAGGAAGGAAGGGGGGAAACGGCAGGCCGCCTCTTCGCCCCGTCGTGCACGGATTCTGCCACGCTTTCCTTCTGCAACAACAGGCTTCCGAACCGCGGCTTCGCCAAAACGGCCATCTGAAAAAACTCTCACGGCACTTCCGTGGGCACGTCATCCGCAATCGCCGACAACTGCCAGTAAGTTTCGTTGTCAATTGCCTTCGATAGCCCCACAACCGAGCCATCGGCGAGACAGAACTGAACAACGCGCGGATGATTGCTGCTGAACTGGGGCCAGCCGGGATCCTCGCTAAGCCCCCACCCCGTCGCCATGATCCCCGCGCTGAACCACGCGTACGAGTTGCTTTCGCCGCCCATGGCCTCTCCGAACAGCAGCGTATGGCTGGAACCATCCGTGACCTCGCGGAAATCGATCATGGAACGGTTCCAAAAGACGCCCTGCCAGAAATCGTAATCGGGGACGTCGATGTGTCCCAAGTAGCCGGCGACGCCGAGGTAGTTCGTCCGAGCCAGAGGCTCGCCGTCGCCGTTCGAAAAGCTGATCGCATCCAACGTTGCCGCGCCCGAATCCATTTCACACAGGATCATGCAAAAGGGGTCGTGCTTCTCGTACGGGGCGTCGGACGGACAGATGAACGCCCCAATCTTTGTCTGCGCCGCGTTCCAGGCGTCCGGCCACGCCCAGTATCCATCCGTCTTCTTGGCCACATCGAGCAGCGAAATGTTGCCGTGCAATGCGATGTCCCTGTCCAAAGGGGCCGCAATGGTCCCCAACTCCATGTACGGCAAGATGAACACAAGGCAGCCGGTGAACTGGGCATCGTAGGGAGGAACTGACGCTTGCGGCAAAGGGCCAAGATAGCCCGGCGGAAAACGGCCGTAGGCATTCTCGAAACCGTGGGCGGCCAACCCAATCTGTTTGAGGTTATTGGCACATTGCGTTCGCCGCGCTGCTTCTCTGGCTGCCTGCACCGCAGGCAACAATAGTGCAATTAAGATGCCGATGATGGTGATAACCACCAGCAGTTCTACAAGAGTAAACGCCTCTGGCCGACTACGTCTCATGATGCTCCCCCGTCATAAGAAAGTCCGTGGGAAAGAGGCTCGCGCCAGAGCCGTCTCTCGACAAACTCCCACACTCTGCGACGCCGGACCCAGACAAAATCGTATCTTTATCCTAACAAAAATGCCCCTGCATGCCCAGCCCCGGCCCGGTTCTTTGCCGAGTAAGCGTTCACAGGCCGGAAACAGAGGGGGACGGAGGAGGTTTTCGGCGACAGTATCCGCCGCAGGAGAAGATATTTCTCCGAAAACCCCCTCCGTCCCTGTGCCGCCCAGTGAACGGTTCTTTGCCGATAAGGACGTGCCTTTTTCGGGGATTCCGGCAACACTCCGGCGCCGCAGAGAAGCGACGCCTCATTGCCGGACACTCGCGGCCGTGACGGCCGAGTGAAATCACGGCACCGTACCCCCCCGTACAGCGGCACCGGCGGACCGTTGTGACCGCATGGCCTTTTCGGCCTATTCGCCGATCACTTTCACCAGCACCCGTTTCGGCCGGCGACCGTCGAACTCGCCGTAGAAGACCTGCTCCCAGGGCCCAAAATCGAGCTTGCCGCCGGTGATGGCCACCACGACCTCGCGGCCCATGATCTGGCGTTTGTGGTGGGCGTCGCCGTTGTCTTCGCCGCTGCGGTTGTGATGGTAAGCTTGGGGCGACGGATCGAAGGGGGCCAGCTTCTCCAGCCAACGCTTGTAGTCTTCGTGCAGCCCCGACTCGTCGTCGTTGATAAACACCGAGGCGGTGATGTGCATCGCGTTGACCAGCACCAGCCCTTCGCGCACACCGCTCTTCTCGACTGCCGCCTCGACCTGCGGCGTGATGTTGAGAAAATCCATCCGCTTGGGGATGTTGAAGGTCAGCGTCTCTCGGTACGATTTCATGCGGGCCTCCCGCGCAAAAGAAGAGTTGGCGACGTAACCGTTCACTGGGCGGCAAGGGGACGGAGGAGGTTTTCGGAGAAATATCTTCTCCTGCGGCGGATACTGTCGCCGAAAACCTCCTCCGTCCCCCTCTGTTTCCGGCCTGTGAACGCTTACGTTGGCGACACGTGTCCTGCTGCGGACTATCCAGCCATGCATTCTAGCCGGCAAGAGGCGATTCTGCCACGGCGTCGGCGGTCAGCAACTCTATAGGGAACGCCCTCTGTGGCTCTCAGAACCAAGGAACGGGACGGAGCCCGTTCTCTACAGATTCATCGCCGGAGTGTTGCCCTGGTTTGAACCAGGCCGACGGATTTCGTGCTCTGCCTCGGGAAGTAATTGGTATGTAAGGGGTTATGTCGTTCGCTATCGCCTCCAACCCGCCTTGATCCGCTGGCCGAGTCTCCGTATAATCCCGCCGCTTGAAATATCGCGTTTTTCGCGCAACGACTTTTCTGGGTTGGTTTTGCGAACTGGAATCGGACGGCCGCACGAACTGCGGCAGCCCGGTAAAGCAAGGATGCTCTTCTGCTGAAACGACTTGGCGAGCTACTGGCCCGCTCCTGTTGTGCAGCGACGGCGCTGCGCATGCGCGGAAAATCTGCGCGCGGAGGGGAGCGTGCAGAACGCAAATTGCTCTCGCCAATTTGCATCTTTCAATTTTCATTTTGCATTTTGCAATTCCTTCCTCGCCGCTTCCGCCGCTGCCCAGGTGCAACTGCCGCCGTTGAACACGGCCGAGCCGATCCGCATTACCGCCCAGGCGGGCAATCGCTGGCAGGCCGGCTCCTTCGAGGTCTGGATCCTGCGCGGCAATTGCGTGATCCAACAGGGCAAAGCCTTCGCCAACTGCAACGAGGCCGTGCTGTGGATCGACCGCGCCCCCGTTGTCGAACCCCGGCAGAGCAAGGTCATCGCGTACTTGGAAGGCAACGTGAATATGGCGTTGGACGCTCGGCCCGGGGCACCGCGGCTGACCGATCGCACGTGGCTGGGCCGTTTCTTCAGCAGTGGGGCAGTTGACGTGCAAGCGGCGGCGGTGGCGGGCAAGCCGGACGTTCTGCCGGCGGTCTATTGGCGCGCGGCATGGCATCGCGCGGAGCGGAAGCTCAGCGACGCAGGCGCATGCCGGACGTGCGGCAGGCGCAATTCACAGTCGCCGGCACCGACCGCCGCCGATCGCCGCCGGCTTGGGTCCGCCGGGCGGACCGACGGCTTTGCCGCCAGTCACTGCCGGATGTTGTCGCACCGCCCGGCCCGTAGCCGCCGTCTCGCCCGCCGCAGCTCGCCGGGTGCGCATTCGCATCTATCCCCGCAGCGACGTGCCGCATGCAATTCCACGGCTGGAAGCAACCCGATCCGAACAGCAACCAATCGGTCGCCGGGATCGAACTCGGGCGTCAACGTGGTCGTTGAGGGGGTGTCGGTCAAGGGGCTCGGCGATCTCGGCACCGTCGATATTTCAGCCGATCGGCTCGTGATTTGGACCAGCAGCAACCACAAGCCCGACCTCAGCGGCCGAAACGACGCAGGACAATCGCATGCCGTTGGAGTTTTACGCCGAGGGCAACGTCGTCCTTCGCCAGGGCGAGCGAACCATCTGTGCCGACCGGCTCTACTACGACGTGCCGAACAGCGTCGGCACGATCTTGAACGCCGACGTGCTGACGCCGGTGCGCAACTACGCGGGCCTGTTGCGGCTGCACGCCGACGTGGTGCAGCAGACCGCCCAGGACCGTTTCTTTGCCCAAAACGCCTTCCTCACGTCCAGCCGGATGGGCTACCCCGGCTATCGGCTTCAGGCCGGCGACATCTATTTCCAAGATATCCAATCGCCGATGATCGATCCGCTCACCGGCCAGCCGGTGATCGATCCAGCAGACCGGCTGCCGGCGATCGACTCACTCAACGGTTGGCCACGGCGTCGAACGATTTCCTCTTCCTCGAGTCGGTGCCGATCTTTTACTGGCCCGTCATCAGCACCGACCTGACCGACCCGACCTATTACATCCGCAGCGCGCGGCTGAAGCAAGACAACGTCTACGGCACGCAGGTGCTGACGCAATTGGAGCGGCTACGAATTGTTGGGCATCGCGCGACAAGCCGGTGGGAACCGATCTCGACATTCGCCCTCGACTATCCTGAACAAACGCGGCTTCGGCTACGGCGGCGCCTTCACCTACGACCGCGACGACCTGTTCGGTTTTCCCGGCCACGCGGCGGGCCTGCTCGACTTATTATGGCATTCAGGACCAGGGGCTCGACGACCTCGGCCAGGGCCGCATGAATCTCGTGCCCGAAAAGTCCTACCGCTATCGACTCTTCTGGCAGCACCGCGAAATGCTCCCCTACGACCTGCAACTCACCGCGGAGGCCGGCTGGATCAGCGACCGAAACTTCCTCGAAGAGTATTACAAGAGCGAGTGGGAGACACTGAAGGACGAGAACACCGGGCCTCGAACTGAAGCAACTCCGCGGCAATAGCTCGCTGGAGCATTACGGCCGACTATCGCCTCAACCAGTTCTTCACGCAAACCAATTGGCTGCCGCGGGCCGACCATTTCTGGATGGGGCAATCGCTCTTCGACGACGTCTTCACCTGGTACGAGCACTCGAACGTCGGCTTACGCCCAGTTCGAGAAGCTCCAGCCGCCGACGAATCCGAACGACCTGCCGTTCAACTATCTGCCGTGGGAGGCGAACTCGCGGCAGCGGCGAACGGCTCGCCACGCGGCAGGAAATCGACTGGCCCTTCCAACTCGGCGTCTTCAAGATCGTGCCTTACTTGGAGGGCGAGGCCGCGCATTGGGGAGAGGACATCAACGGCCAGCCGCTCGACCGGCTGTGGGGCCAGGCTGGCATCCGCGCCAGCGTGCCGATCTGGAGCGTCGATCCCACCGTCAACAGCGAATCTGTTCAACGTGCACGGTTTGGCGCACAAGGTCGTGTTCAACGCCGAGTTCTCGGCCGCCGACTCGAACCGCGACCTTACGCCTGCTGCCGCTCTACGATCCGTTGGACGACGATTCGGTCGAGGCCTTCCGCCGGCACTTCCTTACCGACACGTTCGGAATTCCCTCGTATTCGCCGCTGCCGTTTCCGCCGGGCACGCCGTGGCCGCGTTGGGCAGAAGTTTGACGAACGATTCTACGCCGTGCGGAGCGGCCTGCAAAACTGGGTCAGCTCGCCGAGCACCGAAATTGCCGACGATCTGATGGCGTTCCGCTTCGGGGCGAATCAGCGTTGGCAGACGAAGCGCGGCCCGCCCCAGCAACCGCCAGATCATCGACTGGATCACGTTGGACACGAACATCACGTTCTTATCCCGACGCCACGCCGCGACAATTTCGGCACGGCGGCGGGCCTGTTCGATTACGACTTCCGCTGGCACGTCGGCGACCGGCTGACGATGGTCAGCAACGGCATCTTCGACTTCTTCGACGAGGGGCAGAAGATCTGCACCGTCGGCGGTTTCCTCAGCCGCCCGCCGCGCGGCAGCCTCTATGCGGGCTTCACCGTGATGGAAGGCCCGATCGACAGCAAGGTCCTCTCGCTCTCCTACACCTATCTTGATGAGCCCGAAATGGGCGTCGTCGTACGGCACGGCGATCGACTTCGGTCGCCCAGAAGAGTTACGCCCAGAACTTCAGCCTGACGCGAATCGGCGAGTCGCTGCTGATCAATTTCATCTTCACGGTCGATCCGGCCCGCGACAGCGTCGGCGTGGGCTTTGCCATCGAGCCCCGCTTCCTGCCCAAAAACCGCCTCGGCAATATCGACCGGCGCCCAGATTCCACCGGCGGGAGCGTTTGGGTTAGAATAGAGCAGCCATGTCCGACGATCCCATTTTTCCCGAACGTACCTGGGCAAGCAAGTTCCGCGACGCCTTTCGCGGGCTGAGGGCGGGCGTGCGCGGGCAGAGCACCTTCTTTGTGCATTTCTTCGCCGCCGCCGCCGTGATTGCCGCCGCCGCCGTGCTGCGAGTCGATCTACACGAGTGGTGCCTGCTGCTGCTGTGCATCACGGTCGTGCTGGCGGCCGAGATGTTCAACAGCGGGCTGGAATCGATGGCCAAGGCGATCACCGGCGAGAGCGATCCGCATCTGGGCAACTCGCTGGACATCGGCGCCGCCGCGGTGCTGGTCGCGGCAATCGGGGCCTCGATCGTCGGGGTGGTCATCTTCGGCCACCGGGTCGGAGATCTGCTCGGTTGGTGGGCAGGCTGAGGAGCGAACGCGAAAATCATGCCCGGGTTCTGCAACACCCTTTCAAATTCGAGCTGCGCGGCCGGCGAAGTCTGGGGCGCGGGCGGCGGTGCGGGCGATGGTGCGGGCAGCGCAGCGACGACTGATTCCGTGCGCGAGCAGGGCGATGAATTGGCGCTGTTTTTTGTCGTCGAGCTCTTCTGACCCCTGACCCTTTCCCATGAAGTTTGCCCTAATCATTCCCGACGGTTGTGCCGACGAGCCGCTTGGCGGCAAGACGCCGCTGGAGGCTGCCGAGATTCCGGCGATGGACGCGGTTGCGGCCGCCGGCGTGGTAGGCCGGGCGAATCACACGCCGGCGACGTTGCCGGCAGGGTCCGACGTGGCCAATCTCAGTCTGTTCGGCTACAACCCGCTCGAATTTTACGCCGGCCGGGCGCCTTTGGAGGCCGCCGCCCAGGGAATCGAGTTGGGCCCGGACGATTGGGCCGCTTGTCGCTAGCATTCGACAAAGGCTGGCGGCTGATGGGTGGCTTTTTGGGAACCGCACGCCCAGGCAAATGAACAAGCCAAGCATCAAGAACCGATAACGTTGCGCTGAGAACGCCAATCAGCGTCCCCCCCTTTCTTTCCGCTTTGCTCTAACACCTGCGAGTGGTACGAATTTGACCAAGGGGACGGCAGGAAGGCTCATTCTGCACCAATCCTGGGCGTTAGCCCGGATTATTCATGGCCCAGCGGAAATGCTCGCACGCTGTGTCATACCAACCCGAAGCGCAAGCGAGGATAACTCCCTTTACTGTCCTCGCTTGCGCTTCGGGTTGGTATCGCGTCATGAATAATCCGGCTTAGCGGGACGGAATCCCGCTGCCACGCCACTGCCAGGGGGGGCGAAGACCTTCGCGAGACAGCGCAACAGTCCTCCCAATCCGAATCCTTGACAGATTACCACCGCTGGTGTAGGATCATTTCTGCGTGCTGGAAGGCCGTCGAAATCGGCCATCTGTTCGTGCGGGGCGTGGAACAGAGGCGATGGTAGTTGAAGCGTGCCGTTACTCGGGGAAATCTCCGGGGATGGTTTAATGGCAAGCGCCTCGGTTCAATCTCTTTGACAACCAGTTGACAGTGAGAAAGGGGGTTGGTGCCGCTGTCGGGAAGATCGTATGCACCAAGAATTGCAAATGCTCTCCTCTTTGTTTTGTGGCAGGTTCGGGTAATCGCCATTGGCATTTGTAACGTCGCGCATGTTCCCAAGCGGCGCGCTGGCTGGACCATAGCCGGAAACATCTTGAAAGGAGCGCCTATGAGATTTCTTACCGTAGTTTGTGTGGTGTTCGCAGCGACACTCTGGGTCGCGCCGGTGTTGGCGGAAGATTTGAATCCGCCAAGTTGGCGAGGCCAGGCTGGGACGAGTTCGGCGCAGTGGGAATTTTTGACCGACGATCCCACATCGGCCCCGGATAATGGGTACTTGCCCTACGGTCCTCCGTCGATCCTCGTCACGCCCGGCACGGGTGCGGCGTGGTGGCCACAACAGCCGACCTGGGAACTGGCGGGACCAACCGTGCCGTTGTATGACCCAGCGGGAAACGCCGGCGACGGCTGGTGGAATCTGTCGGGCCAAATCGACCTGACGATGCAGGACTCGCCCATCTTAAATCCAACGAAGGAACTCTGGATCCAATTGGACTGGGAACCGCAGGCCCCCGGCAACGTGCCGATTGTGCAAATGATCGATCCGGCCGGGCAGCCGACGGACATTCCGTTGGTCAGAACCGTGCTTTGGCAAGACGACCCGGGCGACCCGTGGCGCAAGGTGGTTCACGACGTCTACCACATCGACCTCCACCCGAATCCGTCGCAGGAGTCACTCCGTATTTATGGCGGGATCAACGTCGACGAGTTGGTCGTCGATACCTGGTGCGTCCCTGAGCCGGCCACTTGGGTACTTCTTGTCGTCGGTGCCGCGTGCTGCGTGGCGATCCGACGTTGGCGCAAGACGGCCTGAAGGGCCAACGAATAACGAAATCTGGAATCGTTCGCCCCATAGCCCAAGCGGCGATGGGGCGTTTTCTTTGAGAGGAAAAGCAAAGGGGGAACAATCGCGCTTGCTCAAGATGTCATCGGGTTCCGGTGTTCTTTCTTGGGCGGTGTGGTGCTCGGAGGGTTGATTCAAGCCTCAGTTGCTCTGCCGTCTGGCTGACACAATCCTCACCTCTGGGGCTGATGATTGCGAGGGTCCGCTATCTTGTCCACGATTTCCGAAGCTCTCACGGGCAGGCGCTCCTCGAGCCGGAAGCGCATCGGGAAATTGTCGAGATACTCCAGCGTGTCGCCGGACGTATTTGCCTTTTAGGGCTGCCGAAATCGTTTTCGCCGGACTGCGGACCATCTGAAGACGAACATCTGGTTCGAGTGATGGCCGTCGCGCACGGCAGGCGCAAGCCGGGATATTGGAGAAGCCGTGAGAACGGAGAACCCCCACTCCCTGCGGGTTCCACCGAAAATCGCTACTATCCAGAATCGCGGAAGTTGCTATACTACGCTCCCGAACGACGGAACTGGCCTGTCGTCCGGATAGCCTTTACCCCTATTTGGGAGGGAGCCCATGGGCACTCGCGTTCGACTTCGCAAGACTGACACGAGGGAAAAGGACATTGCCAACAAGTTGGAGATGAGCACGGCCGAAATCGGTTTGACGGTGCGGACCACGAACTGCCTCGAAGAGCGGGGCATCTTCACGGTCAACGACCTGCTGCACTGCACCCGCGAGGACCTGCTGGGCATCTCAAACTTCGGCGAAAAGACGTTGGAAGAGGTCTACAAGGCGTTGGAAGGCATCGGCTTCTGTCGCGAGGAGCCAGAGGAGCCGGCCGCCGACCCGCCGCGCCCTTCCCCCTTGCCCCGCTAGTACTCCGACACAGGTAAATTGTCACGTAGGACGGATTTCCTAATCCGTCCAGAGAACGGGACAGATTTGGAAATCCGTCCTACATTGTTCGACGTTGTCGTCGTGTCGGAGTGCCAACGGCTCGTTGACGTTATCGGTTGCAGGAGGCGGCTTCCGTTCGTAGTTTCGCCTTCAGGCGGTTCCGCTGCGAAGCCGCCTGAAGGCGGGACTACGAACCAATCGGCGACGGGAGTCGCCTCCTACAAGACCCATGATCGAGCGCGGAACGGAAGGGGACGGAGGAAGTTGTCGGAAGAACGTGCCGCAGAATGGATGGCGTCTTTCCGACAACCTCCTCCGTCCCACTCGTCCCGTAACCGGTTACGAGCGGAGTCTCCTGCCTTGTCGCGCCGTTTTCGCTACTACGGGAAGAAACGAGGACACCGGCGGACCGGTTCGCCCGCACTGGCCGGCATCGTCGAGGCGGTGCTGTCGGGCATCCTTGTGCTGTTGGGGTGCGGCGGCCTGCTCTGGATGCTCTCCAGTTACGTCCTGCCCAAGTGGCGAGCCAACCACGAGTTCGTCGAGACCACCTGCCGCGTGCTCGGCAAGCAGATCGGCGAGAAAGACTCCGGCGAAGGTCTGCTCTATCGGCCCGAAATCAAGATTCAATACGAGGTCGGCGGCGTCGAGTATCGCGACTGGCATTACGACGTGCAGGGGACCTATTCGAGCAGCCGCGAGATGCCCAGTTTGCTCTGGACCGGTTTGAGTTGTACTCGCTGGGGCACAAGACGTATCCCTGCTGGTACGATCCGGCCAATCCGAGCGTTGCGGTGCTGGTGCGCGATTATGGCTTGGCAAGTTGGCTGGTTTTCACCGTGCCGGTGTCGTTCATCATCATCGGGGCCGGCGGTTTGGTACACGTGTTGTTGAACTGGGGCAAGTCGGCCGAGCGCCAGTCGTTGATGGCGCAGCGAGTCGGCCGGCGGGAGCTGTTTGCGGGCGGCGGCGCGGGTGGCCAGCCGTTTCCCACGGTTCCCGCGGGCGCCGACATCACCAATAGCCCCGGCACCAAGTTGAAGTTCCGCCTGCCGATGGCCAATTCGCCCGGCTGGGCGGTGTTCGGCACGTTGGCGTTTTGCATCGCCTGGAACGGCATCGTGGCGGCGTTCGTCACGATGGCCGTCAGAAGCTATCTCGGCGGCAAGCCCGACTGGCTGCTGACGCTGTTCACCGTGCCGTTTGCGGCGATCGGAGTTTGGGCCATCGTCGCGCTGGTGCGGCAATTGCTGGTGGCCACCGGCATTGGGCCGACCCTGGTCGAAATTTCCGAGCACCCCCTGTCGCCCGGCGGGCAGTACCGGCTGTTCCTCTCGCAGTCGGGGTGGCTGACGGTCAACCGGCTCCGCGTCCTGCTGGTGTGCGAAGAGGTCGCCACGTACCGCCAGGGGACCGACACGCGCAGCGAAACCCGCGAGGTCTTTCGCAAGGAGCTCTTCCGCCGCGACGGTTTTGAAATCCGCGGCGGGATGCCGCTCGAGTGCGACATCGACCTGGCGTTGCACCAGGGTGCCATGCACTCGTTTGCCGCCAACCACAACGAGATCGCCTGGACGCTGGTGGTCGAAGGCGACGCGGCCGGCTGGCCCGAGTACAAACGAGCCTTTCCCGTGATCGTTCGTCCGCCGACGGGAGAACCCAACCGATGAGCGACGAACCGACCGTTGTAATCCGATTCGAAGGGGACCAGCGCGTTCACCGACCGGGCGCATCGCTTTGCGGCGAGTACTGGGTCGAGTCGCTCACGGCCGAGCAGGTCAAGGCGATCGAGGTCTCGGTCCTCTGGCACACCGAAGGGAAGGGCGACGAAGACATGGCGGTTCACGAGTTGTGGCGGCGCGACGCCGCCGAGGATCAGCCGATTGATCCTCGCCGACCCGAGCGGTTCTCGACGACGTTGCCCCGCAGTCCGTTGAGTTATGAGGGGCAGATCGTCAAGGTGCGTTGGTGCGTGCGCGTCCGCGTCTTTCCGCTTCACGGCAAGGAGATCGTGCAGGAGAAGCGGTTTCAACTCGGCGACGTGCCGGCGGTCGCCATTCGCACTGCCGCGCCGGAGGCTGGTTAGGGCGTGCATTCCAATTGACCATGCCACAGCGAAGGACGGATTTGGAAATCCGTCCACAGGATGATGCTGAGCGAACCTACTGAAAACCCGTTTTGCACGAGGCGCGTTCGGCCGGGCGCGATCCCGTTTCTTTTTCCGGCGGGCCAGGACGGGGAGACGTTGGTTCGGCGGCTGCAAGAGAACGGTTGGCGGGGTGAGATCGTCGGCGGCCACGGCAGCGGCAAGTCGGCGTTGCTGGCCACGCTGACTGCGCGGATCGAGCTTGCGGGGCAACGTGTCGTGCTTGTCGAACTGCACGACGGCCAACGGCGGCTCCCGTTGGATCTCAATCGCGACAGCCGGCTCCAACCGCCGACGGTTTTGCTCATCGACGGCTATGAGCAGTTGAGCCGATGGCGGCGGTTCCTATTGAAACGTCATTGCCGCCGCCGGGGCTTGGGCCTTCTGGTCACTGCCCATGCCTCGGTCGGACTTCCCGAAGTCTACCGAACTGCGCCGACGTCCGAACTGGCCGAAAGGATCGTGGGGCAACTCATGGCCGGACGCTTGCCGCCATGCACCGCGTCCGAACTCGCCGAATTTCTCGCCCGCCGCCAGGGGAACCTCCGTGAGACGCTGTTCGATCTGTACGACCTTTACGAGCGACGTCGGTCGTCTTCGAGACACTCATAGTCGCGTTTCACTCCGTTGCCAAATGCAACTCCGGCGAGTCGACGGAGGCGGGGTCGATGGGGACAATCGGCAGCGGCGCGGCGGCGACATCGGCGGTCCAAGCCTGGACCTGGTTGCGGCCGGCTTTCTTCGCCTGATAGAGAGCCTCGTCGGCGCGGCGCATCAGCGCGCCTAGCGAGGAGACGCCCTCTACATCGGCCACGCCGAGACTGGCCGTGACTTTGACCATCTCTTGCTGCACGGCGACGCATGCCTTGGCGATCTGGCGGCGACAGCGCTCGGCCAGGTGCACGGCTGCGGCCATGTTGTCGCCGGGAACCACAATGGCCAACTCGTCGCCGCCGAATCGGGCCGGCAAGTCGTTTTCGCGGCATTGCCCGGTCAACGCGCCGGCCACTTGCTGAAGGATCTTGTCGCCCGCCTGATGGCCGAAGCGGTCATTGACCTCCTTGAAACCGTCGATGTCGGCCATGATGAACGACAGTCGGCCGCCGTGTCGCTCGATGCGGGCCCATTCCTGCTGCAATCGCTCCATCAGCGCCCGGCGGTTGGGCAATCCGGTCAGCGGGTCGATGTGTGCGTGCTCGAACAGCATGTCTTGCAGGTGCTTGGTCCGCAAGGCCGCCCGAACGCGGGCCCGCAGCTCGAAGGCGTCAAACGGCTTGGTGACGTAATCGACTGCGCCGAGATCCAGCCCGACGATCTTGTCCTCGGGCGTGGTCGAGCCGGAGAGGAACAGGACGGGAATCATGCAAAGCTCGGGATCGGCCTTCAGACTTCGACAGACGTCGAAACCTGAGATGTCGGGCATGTCGAGATCGAGCAGGATCAAGTCCGGGTCCTCGTCGCGGGCGGCCTTCAAGCCGAGGACGCCGCCTTGTACGCAAACGATATCCAGCTCCTCCTTTGTCAGCCGCGCTTTTGCGACCTCCAAGGCGTCGGGATCGTCGTCGATTATTAGGACTCTCATGTCGTGGTTCTCTCTGTTAAAGCATAGGGCGCGTATCCCCGTTGAATTGCCAGGCACATTGCCGCAATCTCGTCAATCGCCGTCTTGGCCGCATCGCCGCCGCGGGCCTTGCAGGCGTCTTCCAGCTTCTTGCCGGCCTCGGTCAGCAGCGGGTAGCCGTACGAGCCGCCTGCGCCCTTCAAGCGGTGCGCCAGGCGCTGAAGATCGTCATAGCGATCGTCCGCGTAGGCTTTTTGCATGGCCGTGATCTGGCCGCCCAGCCGCCTGACGAACTCTCCGAGGATCATCACCATCTCCGGGTCGTCGCGGAAAGCCGAGAGCATTACGTCGCCTTCGGCGTCGGAGTCTTCGGAATGCGGCGGGAGTTGTACGCCCGCTGCCGCCGCCGAATCGACGCCGTCGGAAACGGCAACGCCACGGCCGTCGCGATCGGGCGGCGCGGCGCCCTCGGCAGTCGTCCCTCCGTCGGTGTAGGCGATTAACGACCGAATCAGCCGGCGCGATCGATCGGCTTGGCGAGGTGTTCGTTGCAGCCGGCTTCTTTGCAGCGTTGGCCGTCGTCCGACATGGCGTTTGCGGTCAGTGCGAGGATCGGCCGGGTATAGCCGCGGCTGCGGAGCAGACGGGTCGCCTCGTAGCCATCCATCAGCGGCATGTTCATGTCCATGAGGATCACGCCGAAAGTCCCCGCCTGGGCTTCGGCGACCGCCCGCTGGCCGTCTTCGACGCATGTGACGTCGGCGCCGGCGCGGTGCAAGACGTCCCGCACGAACTCCCGATTATCGTAGCCGTCTTCCGCCAGCAAGACGTGCATTCCCTGCAATGGGAGCGAGCCGGCATGGTCGGCCGCGTCTCGCACCGCCTCGGCCGGCTGCTCGATCATGCGTGTGCCGTTGAGGCTGCCGCTGGGAATCATCAGGGTGAACGTGCTGCCTCGGCCCCACGTGCTGGCGACGGTCAATCGGCCGCCGAGCAAGTGGACGATGTGCCGCGAGATCGTCAACCCCAGGCCGGCGCCGCTGCAGTTGTCGGCGCCAGCCATCATTCCCTGCGAGAACGGTTGAAACAGCTTCGGCAGGGTTTCTTCGCGAATGCCGATCCCCGTATCGATTACGTCGATTTGCACGGCCGGCTGGTCGCCGCACGCAAGCGGCAGGAACGAGGCGACGATGCGCACGCCCCCATTTTCGGTGAACTTAATCGCATTGCCGACAATGTTGACGATCGCCTGCCGCAGGCGGGCGCCGTCGGTAAGAATGCTCTCCGGCATGGGGCCGGCATAGTCGAGCGACAGCGAGATTCCGCGCTGAACCGGCGCGGACGCATCTCGCTGGCCACGTCGGCCAGAAGCGAGAGGACGCTGCAGCGTTGCATGTCGAGCGCGAGCTTGCCGGCCTCGATCTTCGACAGATCGAGGACGTCGTTGATCAGCGCGAGCAGGTTCTCGCCGTTTCTGCGGATTACGGCGGCATAATTGTTTTGGCTGCTGGCATTGATCTTCGGATCCATCAGCAGATCGGCATAGCCAATAATGGCCGTCATGGAGGTGCGAATTTCATGGCTCATGCTGGCCAGGAAGCGGCTTTTGGCCTCGTTGGCCGCGACGGCCTGTTTTCTGGTTTCGCGGAGTTCTTCGGCCGCGCGGTGCTCCATGATGACTCGCGACGTCAATTCCGCCATGCCCGACAGAAACGCTTCGTCTTCATCCGAAATGGCGTGTTTGGCGAACGTGGCGAACACGCCGACGGTACTGTTCGCCGTATCGCGGAGTTTATAGCCCGCGAACGACACCAAGCCGAGGTCTTTCGCCCACTGATGATCGCTTACCTGCGGATCGGTGGTGGCGTTATTGGTAAGGAACTTGTCCGCCTCGTCGCTGGCGATGCGGCCGATCTCGCAAGAGCCGATGGGCACGCGACGGCGGTTGCCGTTGATGTGGCAGTAGCGGCCGGAGCTTGCCATCAAGTGCAGACACGTGTCGCGATTCGTGCAGACGTGCGGCCCTGCGGTGGCCAAGGCATGGACGCAGCCGCTGTCGCAGAGGTCGCCGGGACCCGTGATCCAGATGCGGCAGAAGTCGAGGTCCAGCAGATCGACGGCGGTCTGAGTGATTCTCGCGAGCTTTCCCTGCAAGTCGCCCGGCAAGAGCAGGTTTTGTTGCAGCCGGTTTATGCCCTGCAACCGTTCGAGCGAGCCGCGTCTGGCACTGCTCCGCCCGCTTGCGTTCGGAGACATCGCGGGCAACCCCCTGGATGGCCACCGTCTCGCCCAATTCATCGGACAGTCCGCTGACGGTCAGTTCGCTCCAAACCGTCGAGCCGTCTTGGCGGAGCAGTTCCAATTCCAAGGTTTTCGTCTCGACTCGCTGGACGGTGTACGCCTCGGTCGTGATGGCCTTTAGCGCCTTGAGAAAGTCGTCCAAGGAAGAGGGAGCCATGATGTCGGCGATCGTCAGCCGCCCGCTCTCCTCCCATTTGTGTCCCAGCATCCGCTGCATGGAAGGACTCATATAGGTGAACCGGCCGGAAAAGTCCATGGTCCAAACCATGTCGTTGACGTTTTCGGCAAAGAGGCGAAGCCGCCTCTCGCCGGTTTGCATGCGCCTCTTGGGTCCGCTTCTGCTCGCTGATGTCGTGGACCGTCGCCTGCAAAAATCGGTTTGCCTTCGAGCTCCATCCTGGTGAGGGTGACGATCGAGAAAAACTCGCCGCCGTCCACTCGCTTGTGCTTCCACTGAAAGACGTGAGTGCCCTCCCGCAGGGCAATGGCCATCATCTCCTGGGCTTTTTCGGTCGACAGGCGGCCGTCCGGCTGACGTTCGGGCGATAGGTCGGCGGGCCCGTGCGAGGTGAAGTCCTTTTCATCCTTGCAGCCGTACAGCGCGACGGTGGCGGCGTTGCCGCTGAGGAACCCTTCTTCGGGCGTCAGCAGCATAATGGCGTCGCTCGACAGCTCGTAGAGAGTCCTGTACTTTGTCTGGCTTGCCCGCAGCGTCGACTCCGCTTGTATCCGATCGGCGCTTTCTTTCTCTAGTCGCCGGTGGACATCGGTCAATTGAGCTGCAAGTTGCCTGGCTTGCGCGTCCCGCTTGGCGATCCCCGCCAGGTATGCCGCCAGCAGACCGGTCAGTAGAAGTCCGGCGGCCGCAGCGCCCCAGGGATGCCAGGTGGTTCTCACAGCGACAAATTGCGGCGAGGCGGCGCAGATGACCGTCCAGCGCCGTCCCGCCAGATCGAGCGTGTCGCTCAGGCAAAAGCTGCTCTTGCCTGCGTGGGTCGGCAACGCGCTTAGGCCGCTGTCGGCAGGCTGCAATCGCGATCGGTGGTAGTAGAGCGGGTGTTCGGCGGTAGGATCGGTGCTATCGACCAGCCATATATCGATGCCGGCGGGCATCAGCGCGCGAAGGGCCTTCTCTACGATCTGCTTCGGACTGAGTACGCCCACAAGAAAGCCTTGCAGGTGCTGTCGGCGTTTTTCGACCGTGTCGAGATCGACGTTCTTCTGATAGACGGGAAGGAACAGCCTCACTTCCAGCCGATTGTCCGGCCCCGTCGGCAACGGGACTCGGTCCGCGAGAACGGGCTGCCCAAGGTCGCGAGCCCGCACGATTGCCTCGCGGAAGACGGGATTGGCGGACAAATCTGCTCCCGCGCCCCCGATGCCGTTGCTGCCGGGTTCGCTAAATAGAATTGGGAAGCATTCGTTCCGTTGCGACGGCTTGCTCCGCGGCGCCCACTGGACGGCCAAAATGCCGGGATGACTTTCGGTCAGCGATGCCGCAAATGCCGTGAACTCTCCGCCGGTGACCTTCGTGGAAGCAGCATAGAACGATCGGAGCGATTCCACGAGCAAGAAGTCGGTTTCCAGGGTCTTGCGGATCGCACGAATGTGGTCTTGGCTGGATTGCTCGAACTGCCGTCGGGTGAAGCGATATTCGCTGGACCGAAGCAGGGCGAACAACGCCGCGGACAGAACCAGTCCGGCGAACACCACACCGACCGCCACGATGTGTGGCCGGCGGCTCTCGATCGCGCATGAATTCGTTGTCTTCGGTTGGTCGCTCATCGGGTGAACCTCATCGCGCCGTACCGAGAAAAAGGGAACAGGTCCAATTTGCCGGAACGGCCCGGAGGGTGCTTCGCACAAATTGGACCTGTCCCCTTTTTCCAGGATCACGCAAGTCTATTTAGCCCAGACCACTGGCGAGTGCGATCCGTCGCAGGGGCATCTTGCCCATGCTGCCAGAAACACCGGCTGGAAGCCTCTGCCATGTTATTCATCAATTATCCCGGCTAGCCGGAATGCCCCCCCTGTTGATCGCCCGTCAAATCACTTGCTGACGAATACCTGTACGGGCGCGAGGAGGGCCTGGAAAAACATAGGTTCTTCCTGCGGCTTCCTGACTGCGGGTGAATCGGAAACGTGTGCACCGGTGGATTTTTCCTCAGTCGCCAGGGCCGCGCAATCGTAATAAAGCGAAATGCCGAAACGGCTCTCCGTCCGGTTGTTGTGGCGGCAGTTATGACTGCCGCCCCAGGAGTGGCAACCGGCGAAGCCAAGCTCTGTAGCGAACGCCCTCTGTGGCGTTTCGAGAACCAAGGAACGGGACGGAGCCCGTTGGCTTGGAAGAAGCACGCACGGTGTTGGATGCCATGTCGTGCCAGAAGGGGCGCCGGTGGTGGCGGCAACACGGCACGGCGGTTCGCGTGCGATTCGAACTGACAGCCGGCAGCCGCTCACAGCGGACGCTTGCGGAATATGTCCTCGCTCGAACCGGCGGCAACTGCACGATTGCGAGTGCTTCCGTCGTAACCCTTTTATAGCAAACGATTTCAGGTGCGTTGCATCCACGTGATTACGACACGCTTCGATTCGTCATCCGTTGGGGTAGCAGTTTAGGCCGGATTATTCATGACGCGATACCAACCCGAAGCGCAAGCGAGGACAGTAAAGGGAGTCATCCTCGCTTGCGCTTCGGGTTGGTATCACACAGCGTGCGAGCATTTCCGCTGGGCCATGAATAATCCGGGTTAGCGGCCGCCGCCACGCTCTGTAATGGGATGAAACGCAAATGCTACCTCGTCGGGGTTAAACTGGGTGGTTGTATACCAAACTCAGTTTTCACCCCGGTAGGTAGCTATGAGCACTGAAGCTTTGGGATGGGATGTTCATCGACGGAGTGTTGCCCCGGTTTCAACCGAGCGGGAAATGGGACGACGGACGGCGGCTTTTGCGGTTTTCCGGCACGATTTCGCCCCTGTTGACAGCGTCGGCCGGCTAGTTTAAGATTTGGGGTTTCGATAGGCTTGCCGAGCAGGAATTGAATCATGGCCGTTCCGAAACGCAGACAGAGCAACGCCCGCACCGGCAGCCGCCGGGCGCACGATGCGAAGAAGCCGAAACAACTTTCCTACTGCGAACAGTGCAGCGCCGCCCTGCCGACGCATACGGTTTGCCCCAATTGTGGTCACTACATGGGCCGTAAAGTCGTCGAGACCGAGTCTTGAGCAGAACCGCGTTTCTATTTCCCGGACAAGGCGCGCAGACGGTGGGGATGGGCAAGCGGCTGTCCGAGTCGCTGCCGGCCGCCCGCCAGTTGTACGATCGCGCCGCCGAAGTGCTCGGCTACAGCCTGGCGAAGCTCTGTTTCGAGGGGCCGGCCGACGAGTTGGATTCGACCGTCTACAGCCAGCCGGCGATCTTCGTCACCAGCCTGGCGGCGCTCGAATCGCTGCGGGCCGAATCGCCCGACGTGGTCCTTTCCTGCGAAGCGACCGCCGGGTTGAGCCTGGGCGAATATACGGCGATGGTTTTTGCCGGCGTCATGGATTTCGAGGACGGGCTGATGCTGGTGCAGCGGCGCGGAGCGGCGATGCAAGAGGCCGCCGACGCCACGCCCAGCGGCATGGTGAGCATCCTCGGGCTGGAACGCGTCGAGGTGGAGGCCCTTTGCGAAAAAGCCCGCGACGGCGACATTCTCAAAATCGCCAATTACCTTTGCCCGGGCAACATCGTGATTTCAGGCACGCTTGGCCGCCTGCGAGCGGGCGGCCGAAATGGCACGCCGTCAGGGCGCCATGAAAGCGGTGCCGCTGGCCGTGGCCGGGGCTTTCCACACCGAAATCATGCGGCCGGCCGACCAGCGTTGCGCCGAGGCCCTGGCCCAGGTGCCGATGCAGAAGCCACGTATCCCGGTGATCTCCAACGTAGACGCCATCGCGCACGACGATCCCGAAGAAATCCGGCAAATCCTCGTCCGCCAGGTGCTCCAGCCGGTGCGCTGGGAAGACTCGATGCGGAACCTGATCCAGCAGGGTTTCGACCAGTTTTACGAGGTTGGCCCCGGTCGGGTGCTTCGCGGGCTGTTGCGGCGGATCGATCGCAACGTATCGTGCCAGAGCGTGGAAGTGTGAGGAAAGAACATCGGAGATTGGGCGCCGCGTCCGACGCGGCTTGACTGGCCACTAACCGGAAAACTGGCACTAACCGTAACGACTAACCGTGACTAGCCGAATTTCAACGAGATTTGAGCGGACGGACCGCCCTGGTGACCGGTGCGGCGCAGGGATTGGGCCGGTGCATTGCCCAGACGTTGGCGGCGGCCGGGGCCAAAGTGGCCTGCATCGACGTCAACGCCGAGAGCCTGGCCGAAACCGTGGCGGCATCCGAGCAGCCGGCGGCGACGGCCGAGCCGTTGGCTTGCGACGTGACCCAAAGCGACCGTGTCGGCGAAGTGGTCGATCAGGTCGTTGCGATGTGGGGTAAACTGGACATTCTGGTGAATAATGCCGGCGTCACCCGCGACAACGTGCTGGTGCGGATGAAGGATGAGCAGTGGGACCTGGTCCTCAACATCAACCTGCGGGGCACGTTCCTGTTCACCCGCGCCGCTGCCCGGCCGATGATGAAGGCCCGTGGGGGGCGAATCATCAACGTCGCCAGCGTCTCGGGATTGATGGGCAATCCGGGGCAAGTCAACTACTCGGCCTCGAAGGCCGGCGTCATCGGGCTGACCCGGACGGTGGCCTGCGAATTGGCCAGCCGGAACATCACGGTCAATGCGGTGGCACCGGGCTTTATCGCCACCGACATGACCGCCAAGTTAGGGGAGGAAATCACTCCATCAAGTTCGCAAAGAGATTCCGTTGGGCCGATTGGGCGAGCCCCAGGACGTGGCCGACGCCATCCTGTTCCTGGCCAGTGACGCGGCGTCGTTCATTACCGGCCACATTTTGACGATCGACGGGGGGTTGACGGTGTAGAGAGAGCGGTCAAGGGCTACGGGTTCAGCGGGCAAAATCGGGAGTTTGGCTTGGACAGCGGATCCTGGCCCCAGAACCCCTGATCCCAAAAAATCCTCGACAGATATAGACACAAGCGAGGAAAACCGGTATATCTGCGGAACGGATTGGAAAACAGGGTAAGACATGGGGGCTGTAGGCCCGCAGAGCGAGAGGTTGACTTCAAAGGGGGGGATTGCCACCGGAGTGCATCCCCCAAGAATACATAGTCGCAGGAGGACCCTAAGGTGGCCTCAGTTGAACAGCGTGTCATTGATATCGTTGCCGAGCAACTTGGCGTCAGCAAGGACCAGATCACCCGCGAGACGTCGTTCGTCAACGATCTGGGCGCCGACTCTCTCGATACGGTCGAGTTGGTGATGGAACTCGAAGAGGAGTTCGACATCAACATCCCGGACGACGTGGCCGAGAAGATCCAGACGGTCGGTCAAGCCATCGACCACATCAGCAAGGCCGTCGAAAGCACCGAAGCATCCTCTGCCTGAGAGCTTGCATGAAACGCCGCGTCGTCGTCACGGGTATCGGCGCCGTCACCTCGCTCGGCTGCAAGGTGGAGGAGCTTTGGACTCGCATCTGCAAGGGCGAGAGCGGAGTCAGTCCGCTCCAACGGCTGAATGTAGCCGATTACAAGGTCCGCTTCGGCGGCGAAATCCAGGGTTGGTCGACCGACGGCTACATCCCGGCCAAGGACGTCAAGCGATTTGATCGCTTCGTCCAATTCTCGCAAGTCTGCCGGCGTCGACGCCGTGGTGGATTCGGGAATCGACTTCTCGAAGGACGATCCCTGGCGATGCGGCGTGATTATGGGATCGGGCATCGGCGGCCTGGAGACGATCGAGATCCAGCACCAGCGCCTGCTCGACAAAGGCCCCGAAAAGATCTCCGCCTTTACCATCCCCAAGCTGATCGGCAACGCCGCCAGCGCACCTGGCCATTCGATACGGCCTGCGCGGCCCGAATCAGGTTATCGTTACGGCCTGCGCCAGCGCCACGAACGCGATGGGCGACGCCTATCGGCTGATTCGCGACGACGAGGCCGACGTTCTGATCAGCGGCGGCAGCGAAGCGGCCTTGACGCACATCGGCCTGAGCGCGTTTGCCGCCATGCGGGCCCTCTCCGAACGAAACGACGATCCGACCCGCGCCAGCCGCCCGTTCGACCGCGACCGCGACGGCTTCGTCTTGAGCGAAGGCGCCGGGATGTTGGTGTTCGAGGAGTTGGAGCACGCCAAGGCCCGCGGCGCGAGAATCTACGGCGAGATCTTCGGCTACGGCTGTAGCTGCGACGGCGGCGACATCGTCGCGCCCGACAAGGACGGCGTCGGCGCCGCATTCGCCATGGCCCGCGCGATCAAGGATGCGAGAATCGATGCCGGCGAGATCGATTACATTAACGCCCATGGCACGAGTACGCCGCTGGGCGATCAGGCGGAGACGACCGCGGTGAAAACGGTCTTCAAGGAACACGCCCGCAAGGTGAGCATTTCGAGCACGAAGAGCGAGCTTGGCCATCTATTGGGGGCCAGCGGCGGCGTGGAGATGATCCTGTGCCTGTTGGCCATCCGCGACGGGGTGATTCCGCCGACGATCAATCTCGACACGCCCGATCCGCTGTGCGATCTCGACTACACGCCGAACCAGGCTCGCCAGCGCGCCATTTCCGTAGCGATGTCCAATAGCTTCGGTTTCGGCGGTCACAACGGCTCTCTGGTCGTCGGCAAGATGCGGAACGGCTGATTCCGCCGTAGGTCCCGCTTGCCGAGCGGGACTCTTGCTTGCCGAGCGGGACTCTTGCTTGCCGAGCGGGACTCCCGCTTGCCGAGCGGGACTCCCGCTTGCCGAGCGGGACTCCCGCTTGCCGAGCGGGACTCTTGCTTGCCGAGCGGGACTCCCGCTTACGCACGCAAGTCCCGCTCGCCAAGCGGGACCCACCGAGACTGTGCGCTTGACAAAGCGGCTTCACCGACAATAATGGCAGGTTGGCGGGTCACTGGGGGAGACTCTGTTCCCTTCGAGGGGCGTTGAGTATGAAGGCGTTTCACCTGGTTCTCTTTGTCCTGATCGTGCTGGGCGCTGCGTTGGCCTTCGCCCAAACCGTGACCGGCGCCGAGCCGCCGCACGCCCCCCAGCAGTCTCTCCCGGCCAATTCGGCGTTGCAGCAACAATGGGGGCCGCCGTCGCGGCCACCACGATTTGGTCCTCCGCCGCGAATTCCGGTCGCTCCGTCTCTGCCGCCGGGCTGGGGCAGGCCGCGGACGCCCGCGACGCCTCCGCCGCAGCCTTACGTGCCGCCGCCTTTCACACCGCCGCAGCCTCAGACGCCGCAGCCGTACGTTCCACAGCAGCCGTACGTTCCACAGCAGCCTTACATTCCACCGCAGCCTCGCACGCCGCAGCGTTCCATTGTGCCGAAGCCCCAGTCGCCGCGTTACTCGCCGATCCCTGATATTCTCCCACCACAGGTGTCGTCGTCGCCGCCGGTAACGCAGATCTGGATTTGCAGCAATTGCAAACAGCGACTCCCCGACAACGTGCGTCCTGGCGACAGGTGCCCTTATTGCGGCACGTATCTCGCCTACCAAAAGGACGCTTCCGGCAGAATTACCCATACGGTGCCCATCGGCAAATACTTGCTGATCGGCGGGCTGATTCCGGTCGGAGTGGTTGTGATCGGCCTGGTGGTCTGGTTTCTGAAGAACATCTGACGGCTCCATGCGGACGTTGCCCCGGCCTTCGCCCCGCCACTGCGTATGACTTCCGAGCAACGGCAATTCTTTGAAACCGAGCCGGAACCATGGGAGGCCGACGACCAATCGCAACAGCTTGTGGCATCGGTGGTCCTCTCGGCCGGGCCGTCGTTGGAGTTCGACTACCTCGTGCCTGATCGCCTGCGCGAGACGGTCGAGCCGGGCCGCAGGGTCAAGGTTCCGCTGGGGGCGGCCAATCGGTTGGTTGTCGGCTATTGCGTGCGGTTGGAAGATCGGACGGCCGGACGGCGACGGCTCAAGCCGCTCCACTCGGTGCTCGACCAGCGCAGCTTGCTCTCGCCGGCCATGTTGCGGCTGACCCGCTGGATTGCCGATCATTACCTCTGCAATTGGGCGACGGTGCTCGACGCCGTCGTGCCCGCCGGAGTGCGCGCCGGCGCCGGCACGCGGATGACCACGCTGCTGTCGATCGACCCGGAGGCGCTCGCGGAGATCAGTGGGCAGTCGGCAGTGGGCAGTCGGCAGTGGGAAGCCGCAAGCGGCTTTAAATCAACAATCAACAGTCAGCAATCAACAATCTCTCATCCCTCATCCCTCATCCCTCATCCCCCATCCCCAGCCCTAACCCTCTCCGGGCGCCGACCGAAGGTCGGTCGGGCGAGGGGACCGCCGCCAAGCGGCTGAAACTGACGGCGAAGCAACTGGAAGTGCTGAAGGTGCTGGCGGAGGCCGACGCGCCGATGTCGCCCGGCGAACTGGCCAGGGCGGCGCGTTGCACCGAGAGCCCGATCACGTCGCTGCGACGCAAAGGGTTGATCCGCTCGCAAACCGGCCGCATGCCGACAAAGCGGCCCGACGAGACGATACCGGCCCGCGAGAAACACCTCGTCCTCAACCCCGATCAGGAACAAGCCCTGCGGACGATTCTCGACGCGATGAACTCGCGCCGTCACCAGACGATCCTCATCCACGGAGTGACGGGCAGCGGAAAGACGGAAGTCTACATCCAGGCGATTCAGGAGACGATCCATTTCGGGCGTCAGGCGATCGTGCTGGTGCCGGAAATCAGCCTGACGCCGCAGACGGTCGAGCGGTTTCGCCAGCGATTCGGGGCCGTGGCCGTGTTGCACAGCCACCTAAGCGACGCCGAGCGGCACAACCATTGGCAGCGAATCGCCGAGGGCGCGGTCTCGGTGATCGTCGGCGCCCGCAGCGCGATCTTCGCCCCGACGCCGAACCTGGGGCTGATCGTGCTTGGACGAGGAGCATGAATCGTCGTTCAAGCAGGAGAGCGCCCGCGGTATCACGCCCGCGACGTGGCGGCGGCCCGGGCGGCGGCCGAAGGGATTCCGCTGGTGCTCGGCTCGGCCACCCCGTCGCTGGAAAGTTGGCGTCGCACGCAAACCGGCGAGTATGCGTTGGTGACCATGCCGCGGCGGGTGCTCGATCGGCCGCTGCCGATCGGTCGGCACGATCGACCTCCGCGGCCAGAAGGCTCGCCGGCGGGCTTTCGCGCGGGGCCATCAGCCGGCAACTGTACCTCGCCATGAAGGCCGCGCTCGACGACGGAGGGCAGGTCATCCTACTGCTTGAACCGCCGCGGATTTTCGACGCATATCCAGTGTTCGGCCTGCGGTTTCGTGGCCCAGTGTCCGCAGTGCGACATCGCCCTGACGCACCACCGCACCGAAGCAGATCGCGTTGTGCCACTATTGCGACTACGAAGTGCCGGCGCCGACGAAGTGCCCGTCGTGCGGCTTCATGGGCATCCGCTACTCGGGCCTGGGCACGCAACGGCTCGAAGCCGAAGTGCCGCGCCCGATTCCCCAACGTGCTGAGCCTGCGCATGGACACCGACGCCATGCAGGCCCACGGCAGCCACGAGCGGGCGCTCTCCGCGTTTCGCTCGGGCAAGGTCCGCATCCTGCTGGGCACGCAGATGATCGCCAAGGGGCTCGATTTTCCCAACGTCACGCTGGTGGGCGTCATCAACGCCGATACGGCCCTGCACTTGCCCGACTTCCGCGCTGCCGAACGCACGTTCCAGTTGGTCACGCAGGTGGCGGGCCGCACGGGCCGCGGACCGAAGGGCGGGCCGGGTGCTCGTGCAGACGTTCAGCCCCGACCATCCGGCCATTGTGGCGGCCAGTGCATCACGACTTCGCCGCGTTTGCCGCTGGCGAATTGCCCATCCGGCAGATGCTCCGCTATCCGCCGTTTGCCACGATGATTCGGCTGGTGGTGCGCGGGCCGGTCGAGGCGGTCGTGGCCGAGTTCGCCAAGTATATTGCCGAGCGGCTGGAGGCCGCTTTGAAGAAAAATGAAGCCGACGCCCGGGTGTTGGGGCCGGCCCCGTGCCCTTTCGCCCGGCTGAGGGGGAAGTATCGATTCCAGATTCAGACGCAAGGCGCCGACGGCGAGCGGCTTCGCGCGGCCGTCGCCGCCGCCACTGCCGACCTGGAGCCGCCCGACAAGGTGCAGTGGATCGTCGACGTGGACCCGGTGGATATGCTGTGAGGGGAAGGTTCAAAGTACAAGGTACAAGGTCCAAGGCTCAAGGCTCAACCTTTGACCTTTGACCTTGAACCTTGAACCTTGCCCCCCGATCCCTCTAGCTCCCTCCTCCCCGTTGCCGTAAAATACAGGGGCTATGTCCTACCGCTCGATCAAACGTGTGCTCGGCGAAACCAGCTTGGAGCGGAAGTGCCGCTTCCTGTTCGGGGTGTGCCTGCTGCTGCTGATCACCGCCAGCTTCTGGCTCTACGGCAAGCGGACCAACAAGATCATCGACGAGCAGAACCGGAACACGGGCTTCCTGCTGACCAAGAGGAGATGCTAGTCCGCGCATTGGACACGCAGTTTCCCCAGCGAAGAGCGGTTCAAGGACAGCGGCAGCTTCAGTTGAGCAAGACATTCAGTGAGCGACCTTTACCACGTCAATTTCATCCTTCCTACGCCCCCGACGCCCGCCGATCGGAGGGAAAGCCCGACGACATCGGCCCTCCCGAGGACGACTTCGAGAAAGGACATCCTCGAAACGATTTCTGGCGAACAAGTCGCCGAAGCGGCTGATTTTCGACCCGAACAGGATCGGCCGAGCGAACGTCGAAGGACGGCAACAACTATTACTACTATCAAGCGATTCGGGCGAACATATCAACGTGCTTTTCTACGCCTGCCATCAGTCGGTCGGCCAAATCAACGCGATGCCAGCCTTGGACAATCTGCGGCCGTCGGCCGGCAATTCCACAGCCGAGGCCGAGGGCGACCTGATGGCGTTCGCCCGGCTGACGTTTTCCACTGAGCCGACGCAAAACAGCATCATCCTGAATCGAGGCCATTCTGGTCGCCACGGCCATCATCACCTTCTTTCTCGCCATGGTGGCCGCCTACGTGATCGTTCGCTACGTGATCGTCAAGCCGCTGCGCCACCTGCGCGACGTGAGCGACGCGATCAGCCGCGGCAACACCACGCTGCGGGCCGAAATCCACACCGGCGACGAGTTCGAGGAATTGGCCGTCGCGTTCAACCGCATGTTGCGCCACATGACCGACGCCCAGGGCGAACTCCGCCTGGCCAACGTCAACCTCGACGGCAAAGTCGATGAGCTTGCCCAGGCCAACATGCGGCTCTACGAGCTGAACATGCTCAAGAGCGATTTCCTGGCCACGATGAGCCACGAGTTGCGGACGCCGCTGAACAGCATCCTCGGTTTCAGCGAGGTGCTCGGCTCGATCGACGCGCTGGACGAGAAGCAGAAACGCTACGTGCAGAACATCCAGAAGTCGGGCAAGACGCTGCTGGAGATGATCAACGACATTCTCGATCTGGCGAAGATCGAGAGCGGCAAGATGGAGACGCGGCTCAGCGATTTCCAGGTGGCCGACGGTGATCTCGGCGCAGTGCGACATGGCCCGGCCGCTGACGGAGCGGAAGAACATCGACCTGGAGACGCGCGATCGACCCCGACGTTGCCGCCGATGCATCAGGACCAGGCCCGAGTGCAGCAAATCCTCAACAACCTGCTGTCGAACGCCATCAAGTTCACGCCCGAGGGCGGCCGAATCACCGTGTCCGTCCGCCGCGACGAGTCGAACTTCATGGTGCTGGAGGTCAGCGACACGGGCGTGGGCATCGCGCCGGAGGACCAGCAGGCGATTTTCGAGAAGTTTCGCCAGGGCAAGACCGCCATGCCCGGCGGCGACGCCATGACCCGCGAGTATTCCGGCAGCGGGCTGGGACTTTCGATCGTCAAGGAGCTCTGCAAGCTGCTCGGCGGCGAGGTCTCGGTGCAAAGCGAGTTGGGCAAGGGGAGCACGTTCACGGTTCGCCTGCCCTGGGTGCTCGAAGATCAGCCGCGGCTCGACGCGGCGCTGATCGAAGGCTTCGAGGATTTCACCAAGCAGCGCTTCGAGCCGGCGCGGGGAAGAGGCTTCGAACATGACGAAACACGGGCATCGCGGCGACGACAACGAAGCCGTTTAGCCGGCGAACTTGTTCGCCGTGAATCGCGGAAGGGCTTCTCGCGACAAGACTCCGCGACAAGTCGCGGCTAAACGATCTGCCCCGATAATTCGTCGATGCGGCTGCTGCAATTCCACGAGGTCCCCCGCTTCAACGGCGACTTCCCCACTTGCGACTTGCCGCGTGTGCTCGATGGCTCAGGTTAGCCAACTCCACGTGCCTGGGATCGTCGGGCCGGTAACGGCGCAACGGGAGGAAATCGAACATGCCAGGCGTGCCGAAACCCTTGCCGCCGCGAACGCTGTGGGCGGCCACCAGTTCGTTGACCGCCGCGCTGTTGAGCATCGCACAGAGGTAATGGGCTTCGTCGCTCGAATCGCACGCCACCAGCACGCACGTCTCTTGCGGAATCGGTGGCGGGCAGAGCGCCACCCTCGACCACGGCCGCATTGATGCGGCGATCCATCCGTCGCCAGATCACTTTGACCGGCGCGACGGTATACGGCCCGACGTTGTACATCGCGTAGAACGGGCCGCTCTGCTGGTAGCGGCGGTAGGCCGCCCGTGCGACGAGCAACTCGCGAAACCGTTCCAGATAGGCGAGCGTGCGAGGGTATTTCGCCCGCATCACCGACTCGTCGATGCCCGATCGCGTCGCCGGATCTTGCGACAAAAGGAGATAGGCCGCCGGTGTGGCTGAGTATCGTGCCACGTCGCCCCAACGCAGCAGCGGGTAGAGCAGATCGGGCTCGATTACCTTCTCGACGGTCTCGATGCGATGTTTCCCCCGCCCCGCCAGATTGCGGACCAAAACGCCGCCGTCGGCCGAGCCGAGGATTTCGACCCAATAGACCCCGTTGGCCCCGCCGCTATTGGCGCCAAGATGTGCGACGTAATCGGCCGGCGGAGCCGCTCGCGGCTTTGCAGCATCCCCTTGCGGTTTCGCAATTCGCCGCAGCCCAACGCGGGCCGTTTGCCCCCGGCTATTATCTGTCTCCAATATCAACCAGGGGGACGTCGGTTTCGCTGGATCGATCGGCCGAGCCGAGCAGGCAAGAGGAGAGGGGAGAGAGGAGAGGGGAGAGGGGAGAGGAACGAGGGAATCAACGGCGTCGCTCAGTGCAGAAGCCGAACGGCTCAGCCAACATGAGTTTTCCACCCTCCGCCCTCCACTCTCCGCCTTCCTCTTCCCTCTTCCCTCTCCCCTCTTCCCTCTCCCCTCTCCCCACTTGAAATACGGCACCGGATACTCCGTGGCGGCGCCCTTTTCCAACACGATGGTGCTGGTCCAGTTCGAGGCGTCGCCGAACGGTCGCAGGGCCACCATATCGTCCACGCGGAGCACGCTGCAGCGGCGGCCCGTCCTGGCCGAGGCGAAAGCGGCGAAAACCGTCGCCGGCCCCCTTGGTTTGAAAGAGCGTTTGTGTGATGACCATGCCGAGCCGCCCGTGCGGCTTCAGGTAGCGGTCGGCCGCGGCGTAGAGCATCAGCATCGAGAGGTCTTTCTTGCCGCCGCCGTGCCGGGCCTCGTTGCCAGAGAGCGAAAACAGCCCGTAACGCTCCCACAGCGGCTTGGTTGCCTGCCGATCCTCCTCGGTCAGGTTGTCCCAGGCGATCCAGGGCGGATTGCCGACGACGAAATCGAATGCCGCGCCGCCGGCCTCGCCGATTTCACCTCGGCCGAGGATGGAATCGTAGAGATAGATCGGCACGTCCACCGGCTCGTGCTCCGGCAGCACGTCGGCCAGCGCGATCAGGAAGTTCGCTCGTGCCGTCATCACGGCCAGCGGGTTCAGATCGCAGCCGACGACGGGGAAGGGAGGGGAGAGGGGAGAGGAGGGCGGAAGGCGGAGGGCGGAGGGCGGAAGGCGGAGGGCGGAAACTTCACGTTGGCGCGGCGGCTCAACTGTCGCATTGACCTGAGCTGTCTCTTCCCTCTCCCCTCTCCGCAATCGTCGCAACGCCATCATCAGGAACGTGCCGGAGCCGCAGGCCGGATCGAGTAAACGAGAGCCGGGCTGGCCGGTGTAGCCGACCTGATCGAGCACGTGGCCGGCCAGCCAGTCGGGCGTGTAGTATTCACCCAACTGACGCCGCAACGGCCGCGGAAAAAGGTCTTGATAGAGCAGCTTGAAGAGATCGCATTGGCCGTCGTCGCGAGCGTCAAGGGGGACAGTCCCATTTTCGCCGAGACGAAAATTGGGACAGTCCCCAGCGGTTTGATAGTGTGAACAAGTGTCCGCAATCCGTTCCCGCAATCGCTCGACGGGCTTCGATCGCACCGAATCGCACCAGGAGAACGGATTGCCGGGCAGCGAGCCGTCGACCCGGCCATGCCCGAAACGTTCGGCCAACTGGTTGACCAACAGGGCATAGTAGGTCTGCATGGCCAGCAGCAGCCGCGCGGCGTTGATGGCATCCGTTTCAATGTCATAGCGGCCTGCGAGCCTGGCGAGGTGTTGCGGCAGCTTATCGATGGCTCGTCCCGCCCAGCGGCCGAACAGCGTCATCCATCGCGTCAGCGCCGCGGGGTCTTCGTCCGATGCCTCGAAGAGCGTGCGAACGCCGCCGCGCGTCACTGCCGCCTTGCCACCGAAGTCGAGCAGCAGATTTTGCGGCGTCAGCGGTCGATCGGCGGGCAGGCTTCTCATGCCAGCCCATTGTCGTCGCCGCGGCGGTTTCGGGCAAGAGACACGCAAAGGGGACGGAGGGGGTTGTCGGAAAAGACGTCTGGAAACGGAGAACGTTCTTCCGACAACCTCCTCTGTCCCCGTTCCGTTGCCGCCCCCTCGGCTTGCCAATCGGGCGTCGCTCTGTCATTATAGAATGCTGTCGGAACACTGAAGCCAAGGCCCCTTTTCGCATCCCCGAGGGCGTGTATGAACGACGTGCCAACCACGGCGAAGACAATCATCGCCAACGTCGAAAAGGTGATCGTCGGCAAGCGCCGGCAAATCGTTCTCTCGTTGGTCTCCTGGCTCTGCGGTGGGCACGTGCTGCTGGAAGACGTCCCCGGCGTGGCCAAGACCATGCTCGCCCGGGCGCTGGCCCAAAGCGTCGGCTGCTCGTTCAAGCGGGTGCAATGCACGCCCGACCTGCTGCCGACCGACGTGACCGGCGTCTCGGTGTTCAATCAGAAGACCACGGAGTTCGAGTTTCGCCCCGGTCCGATCTTCGCCCAGGTCGTGCTGGCCGACGAAATCAACCGCACCACGCCGCGCACGCAGGCCGCGCTGTTGGAGGCGATGGCCGAGGGCCGCGTGACCGTCGACGGCGTGACGCACGTTCTGACGCCGCCGTTTTGGGTCATCGCCACGCAAAACCCCATCGATCACGAAGGCACGTTTCCGCTGCCCGAGGCACAGCTCGATCGTTTTCTCGTCCGCTTCAACCTCGGCTATCCGAGCATGGACGAGGAGTTGAAGATGCTCGATCTGCTGGAACGCGGCAACCCGTTGGATCAGTTGCAGCCGGTGGCCACGGCCGAGGAGTGGCTGGCGGCGCAGCAAGCGGTGCGGACCGTTCACGTCGATCCGAAGGTGCGGCGGTACATCACCGAGATCGTTCACGCCACGCGACAGTGCGACGACGTGGCGCTGGGGGGCAGCCCGCGGGCGTCGCTGGCCCTGTTTCGCACGTCGCAGGCGTTGGCGGCCGTCTCGGGACGAAACTTCGTCCGACCCGACGACGTCAAACAGATGTCCGGCCCCGTGCTGACGCATCGCCTGATCCTGCGGCCCGAGAGCCGGCTGCGAAAGCTCACGCCCGCCGCCGTCGTGGCCGATCTGGTCGCCGACCAGCGCGTGCCGATGCTTTCCAACGGAACGGATGGCGCATGAGATGGTTCATTGCCGCTCTCCTGTTGCTCCTGGCTTCGCTCGCCTTCGGGCTGAGCCTGCCGGCATACGCGATGTACGCCCTGTTGGGCATCATGCTTTCCAGCCGATGGCTGGCGCGGCATTGGATCGAGAGCCTCTCGGCCGATCGTGACTGCAACCGCTACTCAGCCAACGTGGGCGACAAGGTAGCCGTGGTGGTTACGATGAAGAACGCCAGCCGGCTGCCGGTGGCGTGGACGCTGATCGAGGATCTGCTGCCCCGCCGCGCGCTGAGCCATCGCCCGCCGAGCCTGACGGTGGTGGGCCATCGCATTCAATTGGCCCTGGTGCCGGGTGGGCAATGTCACACGATGATCGTATCAATTGAAGTGCAATCGCCGCGGGTATCATCAGATCGGGCCGTTGGTGGTCGAGACCGGCGACCTTTTCGGGCTGCACCGCCGCTATCGCGTGCTGACTTCGCCCCATTTCCTGCTGGTCTATCCCGACGTCGTGCCACTGGAAGGCTACGAGCTTGCGTCGCGGCGGCCGATCGGCGAAATCCACCTCTCGCACCGCCTCTACGAAGACCCGACGCGAATCGCCGGCGTCCGCCGCTACGAATTGGGTGATCCGCTGAACCGAATCCACTGGCGGGCCACCGCGCGAACGGGCCAACTCCACTGCAAACTTTACGAGCCGTCGTGCGTGGCCGGCGCCACGCTGCTGCTGGATTTCCACACACGCCGCGTTCAACCCGCACGACGAGCCGTACCGTTCCGAACTGGCCGTGACCGCGACGGCCTCGTTGGCCAACGCGGTGTATGAGATGGATCAGCAGATCGGCCTGGTTACCAACGGCCGCGACGCCGCCGACCGCATCCGCCAAGAGGGCTGGGACTACGACATTCGTTCGCGCAAGGCCGCCCGGCATGCCGCCAGCATGGCCGACCGCAGCGAGCGGCTCGAGCCGCTGACGGTGCCGACCCGCCGCGGCGCCGAGCAATTGGGGCTGATCCTGCAGACGCTCGCCCGCGTGGAACTGACCGACGGGCTGAGCTTCGCCCAGCTCGTGGCCGAAGCGGCCAGCCGGATTCCGCGCGACGCCACCGCCGTGGCGATCGTCACGTCGGTCGACCTATGAGACGGCCGTCGCCCTGGGCGAGCTGCGCCATAAAGGAATCGCCGTCACGGCAATCCTGAATATGTTCGATGATGAAGCGTTCGGGCAGGCGTCGGCCCTGCTGATGGCCGAAGGGATCGACGCCCGCCAATTGAAAAGCGTCGAAGCGCTGCCGACCGTGTGCCGGCAGTACGTGTTGCGATAATCATGGCCAAGCGATTGCAGAAAACGCTGCTCGACTATCTGGTGATCGCCATCAGTCCGGCGATGATTATCGTGCTGATCGACAGCCTCGTCCTGTTTCTCATCGAGGTGTTCTATCGCGGCGGTTATCAGGGGAGGCTGGCGTACGTTTTCACACTGTTTGTAATCGGCGCGGTGTTGATCGGGCGGATTTCGATCGAAGAGGGACGCGAGCGGGCGATGCTCTTCGCCATCCCGCTGGCCATCGCCATCCTCTTGGCAATCTCTAGGTTTGTCGAATTTCGAAGGGGCGCTGGCGTCGTTCAGCTTCTTCATCAACTGCGGCCTGATCGCCCTGGTCTGGTGGTCGGCCAACAAACTCACCTGGGACTGCACGCTGATCGACGAACGGGAAGAAGACTCCGGCGAGGGGCTGTTGGAGACCGTCGGACTCGACAAGCCCGACCACGCGGCGATCCAGCGGGAAATTACGCCGCCGCCGCGAACGTTGGGGCGGCAGTTGCACTGCCGCGCCAAAGCGTCCAAGAGGGTGGCAGTGCAACTGCCACCCCAACAGAACCCCGGGAGATCGAGGCGACCACGTCGCGGGGCGACATGCCGACCAGTTGGTGGGATCGGTTTGTCGAGCGCCGCCGCCGGCCACATGCCCCCGGCGTTTGGGTCGTCTATTTTTCGCTGGCCGGCGCTGCCGCTGTTCGGCCTGGGGCAATTGTTCATTCCCAACAACGACACGGCCGCCCGGCAGTATGCCTTCCAGCTTCTTTTCGTCTACACGGCCAGCGGATTGGGGCTGCTGCTCTCGACCAGTTTCCTCGGGCTGCGCCGATATCTGCGGCAGCGGCGGCAGGAGATGCCGCTCCGCATGGTCAATCTCTGGTTGGGCATCGGCGTGGCACTGATCGCCGGCGTGATGTTTGCGGCCATGCTCCTGCCGCGGCCCAACGCCGAATATGCGATCTCCGACGTGCCGTTCCATGTCGGCTCGCCCCGGCAACATTCCTCACCGCACGGCATGGGTTCCGAAGGAGTTAAAGAGGAGCGGCCCGACGCTCGCCTTGAACCGCGCAACGACGCGAACCCCGACGCCCCTCAGTCGGACAAGTCGGGCGATTCGAAATCGCCCACAGGCCACAACGACAATGCAAAATCGGCAGACAAACGGCAAGAATCGTCGAGCAACCGCCAGAAGGCAGAGAAGCGTGGAGAAAGCGGCGAAGCCAAAACGCGAAAAGGTGCGAAGCAATCGCCCGGCAAACAGTCTACCACCAGCAAGGAGCGAGCGGCGGACGATCAAGCCAAGCGGAAGGGGGGAGAATCATCGGAGCGGGACGCCGAGAAGAAGGAGAAGCCTTCACGAGGTACCGGCACGGCCAAGGTGAAAATGCCGGAGAAATCGCCGGGGCAGCGGGAAAGCGGGCAGCGGTCGGGCAATGCTCCGCGAACGCCGTCCGGCCCGCGGATGTCGTTTCCACACGCCTTGCCTTCGTTCGGCGCGCTGCTGAAGTGGATTCTCTACCTGGCGTTGGCGGTGCTCATCGGTTGGGCCGTTTGGAAGAATCGCGCGGAGTTGTTGGCGGCGCTGCGCGACTTCCGGCAGATGTTGGCCGACTTCTGGAACCGGCTATTCGGTGGAAAGGCTCGTCAATCCGAGCAGGCCGCGGCGGAAGAGGCCGCCAAAGGACGGTCGTTGCCGCGATTCGCCGACTACACCGACCCGTTCGCGGCCGGAGCGGCCGGGCGCTATCGGCCGGAGGAACTGGTTCGCTACACGTTCGAGGCCCTGGAAGCGTGGGCTCGCGACACCGGCCACTCGCGTTTGCCCGACCAGACGCCCCACGAGTTTGCCCGATGTCTTGCCGCCGAGGCTTCGTCCTTGTCCGCCGACGCCGGCTATCTGGCCGAGCTGTACTGTCAGGTCGCCTACGCCCATGTCACGCCGGCAGCGTCGAGCGTCGCCCGGTTGTCGCAGTTGTGGCAGGGCATGAGGTCCGCGGTCGCCCCGTCGTTCGTCGTCCCGCCTTCAGGCGGGAGTCCGACTACGCAAGCCGGCTGAAGCCGGAACTGCGAACGGATTTCCGTGACCGGCAGCGGGAATCCGCGAGCGCTGAAGGGAATTCTTGCTCCGTTCGACCGTAGACGCATGGTGCAACTCCTGCTCCACGCGACGCTTATGTCTTTTCATGCTGCGCGAAGCAACTGCGGCACAGGGATTGCTCACATTCGGCTCCGCCAATGGAGGCCATCCTGCGGAATACCCTATTCAACGAATGGTATTTCTCCGCACGGTGGCAGTTGGGTAATCGCGATAAGCGCGGCGAGGGGGTCGGGCAACAACAGACCGAGGTCGCACCAGAAATGTCAGCATACACTGCCGAAAAGAAGAACATCTTTCTTGCGGAGGTTATCGAGGCGACGCCCAGCGGCGAGCGGCTGGTCCACTGCCTCCAGTGCGGAAGCTGCGGCGGCTCGTGCCCCAGCAGCAGCGACATGGAGTACACTCCCCGCACGCTAATCGCCATGATCAACGCCGGCAATCGCGAGGCCGTGCTAGCCGCCAATACGATATGGGCGTGCGTCTCCTGTTACTCGTGCACCAGCCGCTGCCCGCAGGAAGTCCCGATCACCGACCTCATCTACACGCTGAAGCGGCTGGCGATTGCCGAGCGGACCTATCGCGGCACCGACGCCCCCGCCTTGGCCAAGACGTTCACCGACTTCGTCGAGAAGTATGGGCGGAGCTACGAGGCGGGACTGGCCACCGGTTATCACCTCTTGAAGCGCTGGAAGCCGCTGCAATTGATGCAGATGGCGCCGATGGGCATCAAAATCTTCCGCCGCGGCCGCATGTCGATCTTCCCCACGAGAATCCGCCAGGTCGCCCAGCTTCGAGCGATCATCAATAAGGCGAGAGAACTAAGCGCGAAATAGAAGAGAGAGGGGTCAGGGATCAGGGGTCAGGGGCTAGATAAACGGACGACGAATTGCCCTGACCCCTGATCCCTGACCCCTGACCCCTGACCTCTGATCCCTGACCCCTATGAAATACGCCTACTATCCCGGTTGTTCGCTGGAGTGCAACGCAACCGCCTACGACGATTCCGTCCGCGAGGTGGCCGACCTGCTGGGCATCAATTTCCAAACCATCGACGATTGGAACTGCTGCGGCGCCACCGAGTATTTCAGCCAGGACGAGTTGACCGCCTGCGCCGTGGTCGCCAGGAATCTGGCGCTGGTGGATCCGCAGCTCGACCAGCTTGTGGCCCCGTGCGCCGCCTGCTACTTGAACCTGAAGAAGACCGACCGTTTGATGGCCGACCACGCAGAACTCGGCGCGAAGGTCAACCAATGCCTGGCGACCGGCGGATTGAACTACAAGCCGGGCCGCGTCACTGTCCGTCACATGCTCGACGTGATCGTCGACGACGTCGGCGAGGCGGCCGTTCGCGACAAGGTGGTTCGCCCGTTGACCGGGCTTCGCCTGGCCCCCTACTACGGCTGCCAGGTCGTCCGGCCGATCGCCGCGGGGGACAGCACGGAATACCCGATGAAGATGGACCGCCTGCTCGATTGGCTCGGCGCGGAGGTGGTTCCGTATCCGGCGAAGGCCCATTGCTGCGGCGGACACATGACGCAAATCAGCGAGCCGCAGGCGTTCGAGTTGCTTCGTCGCCTGCTGGAAAACGCCACGGACGTCAACGCCGAAATGATCGTCTGCATGTGCCCGATGTGCCAACTGAATTTGGACGGCTATCAGGGCCGCGTCAACGCGTACTTCGGCACCGAGTTCCGCCTGCCGATCATCTATTTCACGCAGATGGTCGGCCTGGCCTTCGGCGTCGAGCCGGGGAGGCTCGGCTTCGGCAAGGAACTCGTCGCCGCGATGCCGGTATTGAAGGGAAAGTTCAACGGGCAACTGGCCGGAGCATAGAAACTACAACTCGGCCGCTTGCAGCTTCGCACGCCCAAGCCGCTTGCGGCTTCGCACTGAGAGTTGATCGCTCACAACGGAGACGACATCATGGCCGATAAGATCGGCATTTACGTATGCCACTGCGGCAGCAACATCGCCGGAACGATCGACGTGGAAGCGGTCGCGCGCTGGGCCGGCAAGAACGTCAAGGACGTTGTGGTGTCGAAAGACTACAAGTTCATGTGTTCGTCGCTGGGCCAGCAGATGATCGAGAACGACGTGAAGGAGCAGGGGCTGACCGGAGTGGTGGTCGGCGCCTGCTCGCCCCATCTGCACGAAAGGACCTTCCGCGCCGCCTGCAAGCGGGCCGGCCTAAATCCCTTTCTCTGCCAGATGACCAACTTGCGCGAGCACGTTTCGTGGGTCAACGCCGACAAGGCGGCCGGCAGCGTCAAGGCCAAGGCGTTGATCTCGGCCGCGGCCGAGCGGGTGAAGCATCAACAGCCGCTCGAACCGATGCGCGTGCAGGTCAATCCCGCCACTTTGGTCGTGGGCGGCGGCATCGCCGGATTGCAGGCCACGCTTGAGTTGGCCGACGCCGGCCACCACGTCTACCTCGTCGAGCGCCAGCCGTCGATCGGCGGCCACATGGCCCAGTTCGACAAGACGTTCCCCACGCTGGACTGCTCAGCCTGCATCCTGACGCCGAAAATGTCGGAAGTCGGCCAGCATGAGAACGTCACCATGCTGACGTACTCCGAATTGGAGAAAGTCACCGGCTCGGTGGGCAATTTTCACGTGAAGATACGCAAGCGGGCGCGGCACGTCAACTACGACAAATGCACCGGCTGCGGCATCTGCATCGAAAAGTGCCCGAAAAAGGTCGTGGACGACGTCTTCGAGGCCGGCATGGGCAATCGCAAGGCGATCTACACCCCCTTCCCGCAAGCCGTGCCGCGCGTGCCGGTGATCGATACGGCCAATTGCACGTATTTCACCAAGGGCAAGTGCCAAGTCTGCGCGAAACTCTGCCCCACGGGCGCCGTCGATTACGACCAGCAGGACGAAATCGTCGATCTCGACGTCGGCAACATCATCATGGCCACCGGCTGGAAGCTGTTCGACTGCAAGCGGATTCCGCAGTACGGCTACGGGCGGCTGGCCAACGTGTTCACGAACCTCGAATTCGAGCGGCTCTGCAACGCCGCTGGCCCGACGGGCGGCAAGATCGTGCTCCGCGACGGAAAGACGGAGCCGAAGTCGGTGGCCGTCATCCACTGCGTCGGCAGCCGCGACACGAAGACGAACCGCTATTGCTCGTCGGTGTGCTGCATGGCGGCGCTGAAATTCGAACATCTCATCCTCGAAAAGACCAAGGCCGAGGTCTACGCCTTCTACATCGACATGCGGACGCCGATGAAGGACTACGAGGAGTTTTACCAGCGGCTGCTGGAAGAGGGCGTGCGCTTCTTCCGCGGCAAGGTGGCCGAGGTGTCCGAAGCCGCCCGCTGCCCGGAGGAGAAGGGCCGCCTGGTGGTTCAGGTGGAAGACACGCTGGTTGGCCGCCAGCGCCGCATTCCGGTCGACATGGTCGTGCTGATGGGCGCGATGGAGCCGCAGGCCGACGCGAAGGAATTGGGCATGAAGTGCGGCATTTCCTGCGGCATGGCCGGCTGGTACACCGAGCGCCACCCGAAGCTCGACCCCGTGGCCACCATGACCGACGGTGTGTTCGTCGCCGGCGTGTGCCAGGGGCCAAAGGACATTCCAGCCTCGGTCGCCCAGGGCGCGGCGGCCGCAGCACGCGTGGCCGGCATGATCTCCAAGGGGGAAGTGACGATCGAGCCGATCGTGGCTTCGGTCGACGAGGAGCAGTGCTCCGGCTGCCGCATCTGCAACAACCTGTGCCCGTATAACGCCATCGAGTTCGACGAGGAGAAGACCGCCAGCCGCGTGGTTGCCGCCCTGTGCAAGGGCTGCGGCACTTGCGTGGCCGCCTGTCCCGCCGGCGCGATCACCGGCGCACATTTCAACAACGAGCAGATCTTCGCCGAGATCGAGGGCATCTTGTGGGACGCAAAACCTGTCACGGAGAGCGAACCCGCAACAGTATAAGAGCTGCCAGGTATCAGCTATCAGCTATCACCTATCAGGTATCAGCTATCAGGTATCGGCTATGAGCGGCCCACTTTAGGAAAGCTGAAAGCTGACCACTGAAAGCTGACCACTAAAAGCTGACCGCTGAAAGCTGACCGCTGAAAGCTGACCACTGAAAGCTGACCGCTGAAAGCTGACCGCTGAAAGCTGACCACTGAAAGCTGACCGCTGAAAGCTGACCGCTGAAAGCTGACCACTGAAAGCTGACCACTGACCGCCAAGAACCAACCAATACCTATCATGATTACCGAAACTTTCGAGCCGAAAATCGTCGGCTTTCTCTGCAACTGGTGTTCCTACCGGGCGGCCGATCTGGCCGGCTCGGCACGCATCAAGTATCCGCCGAACGTGCGGATCATCCGCGTGATGTGCAGCGGGCGGGTCGATCCCACTTTCGTCTTCAAGGCGCTGGCCGACGGTGCCGACGGCGTGATGATCGCCGGCTGCCATCCCGGCGAGTGCCACTACATCGAGCAAAACTACAAGGCCATGCGGCGGTTCTCCATGCTCCGGCATTCGCTGAAGGCGCTAGGCATCGAGGAGGATCGCGTGCAATTGGTTTGGGCCTCCGCCGCCGAAGGGCAGCGGCTGGCCGAGGCCATTACCAAGCTGGTCGCTGACGTGAAGCGGCTCGGCCCGTTACACTGGCCGGCCAACTGGCAGGAGAACGGCGAACGGTTGCACGCCCTGGAAGCGATCGTACGCGAACACGAAGAGGCGATGGAGGTGCCGGCATGAGCGAGCAAGCGAAGCGAAAGCTGGCGATTTACTGGGCGGCCTCCTGCGGCGGCTGCGAAATCTCGATCCTGGCGATCGACGAGAAGATTCTCGACGTGGCTGCGGCCTTCGACATCGTGATGTTCCCCTGCGGCGCCGACGGCAAGGTCCGCGACGTCGAAAAGATGCCCGACCAGTCGATCGACGTCTGCCTGTTCAACGGCGGCATCCGCACCAGCGAGCAGGAATACATGGCCCAACTGATGCGGCGCAAATCGAAGGTGTTGGTGGCCTTTGGCTCGTGCGCCAGCGAGGGCTGTATTCCCGGGCTGGCCAACATGAGCACCCGGCGGCAGATTTTCGACACCGTCTACAAGGAGGGCTCGGCGACCGCACCGGTCAACCCGCAAGACGTCCGGCCGCAGCCGGAGACGAAGGTGCCCGAGGGGACGCTGCATCTGCCGGTCTTTTACGACACGCTGAAGACGCTCGATCAGACGGTTGACGTGGACTACTATCTGCCCGGCTGCCCGCCGGAGGCCGAGAACATCTGGAAGGCGATCGTAGCGATCCTCGAAGGCAAGCTGCCGCCACGCAGAAAAGGGGTCGGGAGTCTTTTCTGCGAAGCACCCGAAGGGCCGTGCCGGGAAAAGACTCCCGACCCCTTTTCGGCGCCTGCGGTTATCGGTGCGAACACCACCGTTTGCGACGAGTGCAAGCGGAAGCGGAACGAGAAGAAGATCAAGAAGTTCTACCGCACCTGGCAGATCATCCCCGACGAAGAGACCTGCCTGCTGGAGCAGGGTCTGTTGTGCTGCGGCATCGCCACCCGCGCGGCTGCGGCGCCCTTTGTCCACAAGTCAATTCGCCCTGCATCGGCTGCCACGGGCCGAACAACGGCGTGGCCGACTACGGCGCGCGGATGATCAGCGCCGTGGCCTCGGTGATCGATAGCAACGACCCGGACGAGATCGACCGCATCATCAGCGAGGGCATCCCCGATCCGGTGGGCAGTTTCTACCGGTTCAGTCTGGCCGGCAGCCAATTGCGGCGGAAGAAGAAGGCGGCGGTGAAGTAAATGGACCTCTCGTTCCAACGCTCTGTGTGCGAACGAGTAATCGGACGCTCCACGACCACGGCTGTGTGAAGAAACGAGGGTTGGTGACAGGGAGCTTTGAGGGCCGTTTACGGCCCTTTCCGCAAAGCGGTAATAGGCCCGGCGTTTACGCCGGGTCGGCGAGCCGACAAAACGGTGGCTTGTCAGGCCCGTTTACGGGCCTCCTGTTGCCGTGCCAGGGCGCAGGACGCCCGTGAACGGGCGTGACATGGGTTGGTAGAAAGGACACAACGGCGAGAACCATCGCGACTGCAAACCCGTGCTGAAGCGCGGGCCTAACACCGCCTGCGGCGGAAACGCCCGTAAACCGGCGTCATCCCCTTGCACGCTACCAAGCGTGGGAATGAGAAGGTGTTTCGCGGACACGCGTAAGGAGGTTGCCATGCGAAGCTGGAGACCGACAGTTGTTGGGCTGTTCGCGGTGCTCGGGATCGGTTGCTTGGTCTACGCCGCCGATCCCGGCAAGAAAAACGAGAAACAACCACCCATCAAGGTCAGAGCCGAGGATTTGTGCAACGGCAAATGTGTGATTATCGGGCGTCTTGGCAAGCCCTACGGCGAAACGACAAAAATACGCGCGATTTGGAAAGGCCGTAGCAATGATGGGATGTGGGAGTTGCTACATGTTACCCACATTGATGGCAGGGTGGTCGCAAAAGAGAATTCAATTACCTTTGTTTCCAGGGACGTCTCACAAATTGTAACAATGAGGCACGGCCGCATGCCAGATACCACTTCCAACGAAAGCATTGTTCCCACGATACGTACCGTAGGCCAAAGCGCTTACCAACCAGCGCCACCCAAGGAAGGTACGGTCTACGAGGGTAGAGTGTATGAAAGCGGCGGTTATCCTGACGACGAGCGCCCCACGGAGGTAAAGAAGATTCTCGATCTTCCGGTCACACAACACTCAACATACGGCTTTCGGTCACAGCTACACTTAATTGACGAAAACGACATATAATTCGCATTCCCCTCAATAGAGTTTCCCCATGAAGCGTATTTCCATTGACCCGATCACGCGGCTTGAAGGGCACGGTAAGATCGACATCTTCCTGGACGACGCAGGTGACGTGGCCAACGCCTATCTGCAAATCCCCGAGCTTCGCGGCTTTGAGCAGTTTTGCGTCGGCCGGCCCGCCGAAGACATGCCAAACCTGACCTCGCGGATCTGCGGCGTTTGCCCCGAGGCGCATCATCTGGCGGCCACAAAGGCCCTCGACGCCCTGTTCCACGTCGATCCGCCGCCGGTGGCCAAGAAGCTCCGCGAACTGCTCTACAGCATTTTCTTCGCCACCGACCACACGACGCACTTCTACGCCCTGGGCGGGCCCGACTTCGTCGTCGGTCCCACCGCGCCGCCGGCCGAGCGCAACATTCTCGGCGTGGTGGCCAAGGTTGGCATGGACGTCGCCAAGCACGTCTTGAAGATGCGGCACGACGGCCACGCGCTGATTCAGATGATGGCCGGCCGCCGCGTACACCCGAACTGGGGCCTGCCCGGCGGCGTCAGCCGCGGCATCGACGAACAACAGCGCCGCGAGATCGAGGCCCGCGGCCGCGAGGCGGTCGAGTTTGCCAAGTTCTCGCTGAAGGTCTTCGACGACGTCGTCCTGAAAAACTCCGACTACGTCAAGCTCATCACTGGCGACGTCTACGTCCACAAAACGTACAACATGGGCACGGTCGACGCCAACAACTGTACGAATTTCTACGACGGCAAGATTCGCGTGACCAGCCCAAGCGGCACGGAACACGCCAAGTACGATTGCTCGCAGTACCGCGAGTTTATCGCCGAACGGGTCGAGCCGTGGTCGTACCTCAAGTTCCCGTACCTGAAGAAGATCGGCTGGAAGGGTTTTGTCGACGGCGAGGAGTCGGGCGTCTACAAGGCCACGCCGCTTTCGCGCTGCAACGCCGCCGACGCAATGGCGACGCCCGCCGCTGAAGCGGAATACAGACGCATGTACGAAACCCTCGGCGGCAAGCCGATCAACCACACGCTGGCCACACATTGGGCACGGCTGGTCGAGTTGCTCTACGCGGCCGAGCGCTGGGTCGAGCTGGCCACCGATCCGCAGATCACCAGCAAGGAATACCGCCTGCTTCCCACGCAGACGCCGACCGAAGGGGTCGGTTGCGTCGAGGCCCCGCGCGGCACGCTGACGCATCACTACGCGACCGACGAGCGCGGCATCCTGACGAAGGTCAACCTGATCGTCGGCACGACGAACAACAACGCCCCGATCTGCATGTCGGTGAAAAAAGCCGCCCAGGGGCTCATCCATAAGGGCAAGGTGAGCGAGGGCCTGCTGAACATGGTCGAGATGGCCTTCCGCGCCTACGACCCCTGTTTCGGCTGCGCCACCCACAGTCTCCCCGGCCAAATGCCGCTCGAAGTGACGATCCGCGATCCGCAAGGCGACCTGGTCAAGCGACTTTCGCAGTACGTGCAACCTTGACGTCCCCTCGTTAGGACGGTACGATTGGCGATGGCGAATTCTTGATGGATTCGCGTAAAGCCCGGGGTGTCTCATGTCCATCGCGGCTTCTCGTCCTGGTGCGGAAACTCGCATCGTCATTCCCAACATAGGTTGGGAAGTCTTCGAAGCCCTTGGTGCTTCGGATTTCGCGGGCACGCGGTTTGCCTACGACAAGGGGATGCTGGAAATCATGTCGCCATCTATGGAGCGCGAGTGGTACCATCGGGCGCTGGGCCAGATGATTGAGGTAATAACCGAGGAGTTGAACATCCCGCGATTGAGTGCCGGTTCAACCACGCTCAAGCTGCAACTGGAAGAACGCGGTTTGGAGCCCGACGAGTGCTTCTACCTGACACATGAACGGCAGATGCGGGGCAAGCGAGAGTTGGACTTACGCGGGCAACGCTAACGGCCGGAGGTTGTGGAAGGTGAGCAACACAAGTCAGACCTACCAGGAATGGTACGACCAGAAGCTCAAGGCAGCCGGAGTGACCAGCGAAGAGAACTGAGCAGGCAAAGCAACTTTGGCAATTTGACAGCGTTGCAACCCCAAGGATACCCAATAGTATTGCGACTGGGGCGGGACTTGCGGATGGAAGGGTGGCCCATTGTCTACGGCCCGAACATGCCACTTACGGAAATGAACGACTACAATCCCGCCAACTTGTCGCAGACAGGCTTTCCAAGCACGGGCAGCCCTGCCTTTGAATCTCCTGGACGTCCAGCCGTTGCCGAGCTACTTGGCGAGCAACGTGCCCTCTACATGGCACTCGGGGAGCAACATGCTGACCTTGCCGCCTTGTACCTTGGTGCCGTGACGGTTCTGCGGCATGCTGATAACCCAGAACGGATACCACAGGCCGCGTTCAGCATTCGTGAACTGCTCGTCAAGCTGCCCAAACATTTCGACGTGCCCATGCCGGCACACCACCGCGAGCGACTCGGGGACCGGATCGATGGACTGAAAAAGTGCTGGGACACGGTAATGAAAAATACGGCAAGCCGGCAGAACGGAACCTGGACCGGAAGCATCGACAGCCATTTGGAAAAGTTGCTGACCGAACTAGAGGGCCTCTTCAAATGGCGGGACGAACATCATCCTCGCCGCCGGGATGAGGTTGCCGCTCTGTTACGAAAGCTCGACCCGGCCGGCGGCAAATTGCCGACAAAGTTGGAATCCGTGAACTATCAGGAGTGGTCGGGCACGTCCGATTTTTTCAACCACATTCTCCACCACAACAGGGTCGTCAATCTCGACGAGTTTCAGGCGAAGTTAATGGCGGTGGAGAGGCTCCTCCTGGACCGGCTTCGCCCGAGAACGTTCGCCGACTGGCAGAGCATCGACGATATCATCCGGGAGGGGAAAGTCATGATTAGCGACCAACTCGTCAAACGTGCCCTTGATGAGATGCGTAAGAATATCGCCAACTGCAAGTACTTCTTCGACCAACTGAAGTCGCCGGAGTGGATTCCTCACCTGGTCTCTAATGGTCTATTCTCCGATCCGCCAGCGGCGGAACGCACAGGTAACACCATCGGTTTCCCAATCTGGCCGGCGTCGCAATATCTTGTTCGGATGGCTCCCCTTGCCCCCGACGAAGTGCTCAAAGTGTTGCTGAACATTCCAGAAACCGATAACGTCCGTGTCCATTTTGACGTAATCGAAGCTGCCTGTTCGCTTCCACCGCGACTCGCCGCTCAGTGGGCGGCGAAAGAAATAGCATGGTGTGAGAAACAAGACCGCTTTTACCTACTGCTGCACGACGACCTTGCGACGTTAATGACTCACCTTTCCAGGGGTGGAGAAACGGCAACCGCAATTGGCCTTGCCCGGACCATTTTGTCGCTGTCGCCAGACCCGAGGACAACGACAACGCAAGATGATAACGCCCCGTTTCGGATGTTCCCCGAACCGCGAACACGTTTCGACGTTTGGATGTACAAGAAGATCCTCGATGAACACGTGCCAACATTGGTCGAGAAGTGCGGAATGCAGGCGTCTTCCTTACTCGTCGAGCTATTGGAATCGGCACTCAGGTTGTCGCAGCGTTCCGACGATGTGGATTCCGACGAAGACTACTCGTTTGTTTGGCGACCGGCAATCGAAGACCACGAGCAAAACCATGACCATGAAGTCAAGGATTGGCTGGTAACCGCCGTGCGGGATGCGGCGGCGAGGTTGCTTCCTTCCGAAGGCGTAGTCGTGCTTCAAAGCCTGGAGCAACGCCCATACAAGGCGTTTAAGCGACTCGGCTTGCACTTCCGAAGAGAGTTTGCCGATCTCGATTTCGCAGGCACTGCCCAAATGATGGTGGCCCCAGCGATTTTCGCTGACAGCGGACTTCGCCACGAATACTACCGGCTATTGGAAGCCCACTTCGGGCGACTGTCTGGGAATCTTCAATCGCAGTATTACGAACTGGTCGAGAAGGGACCAGCGTGGAGGACGGAGGCGGATGAACAAGAGAACGATAAGCCCCACACCGACACAATCCAAATTGCGGCGGCAGTACGTCGTTGGCAACGCGACAGGCTTTGGCCCATCCGCGAGTTTCTCGACCACGCTTGGCGAGAACGCTTAGGGGCCATCGTTTCAGAATATGGTGAACCTTCCCACCCTGATTTTGTGAGCTACAGCACAGGCATACAACATGGCCCCAATAGCCCCAAATCCGCCAGCGACCTGAAAGAGATGTCGGTTGACGAACTCGTTGAGTTCTTGCGAAGATTTGCGGGAGAATCGCCTCCTGGCGGCGACATCGACGAACCATCGGCGGAGGGCCTCGCCCGTATATTGGCTGCGGTGGTTGCTGAAGAGCCTCGAAAATATGCCGAAGAGGCGAGCCGCTTTGAAAGCCTTGACCCAACCTATGTGCGGGCACTCGCCCACGGTTTGCGAGACGCCTTGCAGCAAGACCTCGTGTTTGCTTGGCAGCCTGTCATCGCACTGTGTACCTGGGCAATCCAGCAACCGCGTGAGATTCCTGGGCGGAAAGGTGGGTATCTCGACATCGACCCCGATTGGGGTTGGGCACGCAAAGCAATCGCCGACCTTCTTTCCAAGGGTCTGGAGAAGAACCGGCTGACATGGGAAATGCGGAGCGACCTATGGGGCATTATCGAACCTCTCACCGACGATCCCGACCCGATACCCGCCGATGAAAGCAAACGCGGCAGGCAAGGCATGTGTCCTGCCAACCACTCGATAAACACGACTCGCGGTGGTGCGATGCACACCCTCATCCAATATGCCTTGTGGGTCCGCCGCCGGATTGACGAGATGCGGAGCAGAGCGGAACCAGCCACGGCGGGATTTGACGACATGCCCGAAGTACGGACAGTTTTGGAGAGGCATCTCGACCCCAATCTCGACCCGTCACCGGCGATTCGCTCCGTGTACGGGCAGTGGTTCCCGTGGCTGGTAGTGCTCGACGGTAACTGGACGAGCGAGGCCGTGCCACGTATTTTTCCACAGCAGGAAGACTTAGCGGAACTGCGTGACGCCGCTTGGGACAGCTACGTCACGTACTGCCCCGTCTACAACAATGTCTTTCCGATTCTCGCCGGCGAGTACGAACGTGCCATCTCGCGGCTTGCGGCCCCACCGAGATTTCAAGAAGGCTTGGCCGATCCGCAGGAAAGTCTGGCTGAGCACTTGTTGGCCATGTACTGGCGAGGTGAACTCGACCTGAAGGAGCCGGATGGCTTGTTGGCCAAGTTCTACCAACAAGCCTCGCCGAAGCTACGGGCTCACGCGATTGCTTTCGTCGGACACAGCATACGAAACACGTCGGAAACCATCGAGGCCGTGATCATCGTCCGCCTTTGCCGACTTTGGGAGAAGCGGCTGGCTGCGTGTCGCGGCACTCCCGACAAGACCAATGCGATCGAATTGATTCCCTTCGGCTGGTGGTTCTCGTCAGGCAAGTTTTCGGACGATTCGGCTCTTGATCAGCTTGAACAAGCACTCTCGATTGCCGGCATGGTGGAACCCGACCATTTGGTCATGGAACGATTGGCGGCGATTGCAGGCACTGCTCATGCCAAAGTCTTGCGGTGCTCACGGCTAATGATTGATGGCGATACCGAAGGCTGGCGTGTTTACGGGTGGGCCAAAGAGTTGCGAGTGATTTTCCAGGTTGCTCTCCAGCACGGCGATACAGCCACCAAAGACATGGCCCGAGACCTTATTCATCGTCTTGGTGCCCAGGGTCGCTCAGAGTACCGCGACCTCGTATCGCTGTCATAACTGATAGGACATTTGATTTCTCTCACAGGAGTGAGTAACTGATGACTCCGCTGGGCGTGTGGTAGGCGGCCGCGCCGATGCGTCGATAGCCGGGATTGAGGATGTTGGGGAGATCCGGTAACATAACACCTAACTCCCGCCCTTTCTTCTTCGCGGCTTGCGTGCTTTGGGCTTGGGACCGGGTTTCTGCGGTTTCAACACACGACCGACACGTTTCTCCAAACGAGCCACGAACGCCGAACTGCCCAGCGGCCGACCCGTACGCCCGTGTTGGCGCAAGTCTCGCAGTTCTTCTTCCGCTATCGCAGTGCGCAAGAAAAGCTCGCCAGTCGCCGACCATCGCCAGCAGAGGCGCAACGCTGACCAAGCGATCGTCACGGCCTTTGAGGTGCGCCTTCGCACTGCTCCACCGCCACTGCCGCGGATGCTCCACAAGTCTTGCCCGCACGGGATTCCACTCCACGTAACGCGCCGCCGCCAACAGGTACGGTTCGTCCATCACGAACGATGCGAACCGCCCTTGCCACAGATAGCCCCGCCACTGCTCGCGGAAATTGATCCGCCGCGTGTAACGCCGATGCGCTTCGCCGATGGCCCGTCGCAAGCCGTCCTCGCTCTTCGGCACGGCGATCAAGTGGACGTGATTGGGCATCAGGCAATAGCTCCAAATCTCGACGCCCTGCTCACGGCACCACTCGGCCATCAAGTCCAAATAGGCTTCGTAGTCGTCGTCGCCGAAAAACGTCTGTTGTCGGCGGTTGCCGCGCTGCGTGATATGGTGCGGCAAACCAGGAATCACCAACCGTGCTAGTCTTGCCATGCCCAGAGATTACCAGTTGCCTCACTTCTTGTCAATAGTTCAATATCGTGTCCCCTGAACCACCTGAACCATCCCTGAACCATGCTCGGAACCTCCGGAACCTCCCGTTGTGGCCCGGCCGCCATGCCGTCGCCTTGCGAGTCGGGAAAATGCCGGCAGGCGTCCTTCTCCGCCTTGTACACGACCTGCCCGGTCTTGGTCACCTTGACCAGCCGCGAGAGGCTGAACGGGCAGCGGTTCATCGGCCGCATTGAACCGATCGATGAAACGGCTTGGATTCGCTCCTTCCGCGATTGGGTAAGAACCAGCTACGGGCACCTGGCCCGTTGATTCCCTTGCCCATTCTGACGGCCACTGGTCGGCGTAGTCGGGTCGATTGCCGGCAGCGTCGCTACAACCGGAAAAATCTGCGCAATCGGTCATGTTTGACATCTGGCCGAGCCGAATTAGTAGGATGTATCCGCCGGTTCTCTGCACGGCGCACCCAACAAGCGATTTCAAGCGAAGGAACGGTGGCATGAAGCGACACATTCCCTCTATGGTGGCATTCGCCTGTCTACTCAGCTTGGCCCTGTCGCCGCAATGGGCCTGGGGCGGGTCCCCCTCTGCCGAACAGGCGCTGAAACTCACGCCGGTGCAGTCGGGCGTCGATTATGATCGGCCCACCCCCGAACAGGCTGCCAAGTGCAAGATCGTTGCCAAGAAGATCAACGGCCACGTCGGCTGGGTCGTCGAAAATGCCGATGGCGCGATCCTGCGGAAGTTCGTCGACACCAACGACGACAACGTCGTCGATCAGTGGAGCTACTACAAGGACGGGCTGGAGGTCTACCGCGACATCGACAGCAACTATAACGGCAAGGCCGACCAGTATCGCTGGTTCGACACCGGCGGCAGCCGCTGGGGCCTCGACCCGCGCGAAACCGGCGTAATTCAGTCGTGGAAGATGATTTCGGCCGAGGAGGTCACGGCGGAGATCGTTGCGGCCATCGCCGGCGGCGACGCCCAGCGGTTCCAGCGATTGCTGCTTACGCCCGGCGAGTTGAAATCGTTGGGGTTGGGCAAGACTCGCGCCGACGGCATCGCGGAGAAAGTCGGCAAGGCGGCGGCGGAGTTTTCGACCATGGCGGCTCGCCAGAAATCGATTACGCCGGAGACGACGTGGGTGCAGTTCAGCGCCACCCGTCCCGGCATCGTTCCGGCCGGAACCAATCATTCGACCCGCGACGTGCGGGTCTACGAAAACGTGGTGGCGATCACTGAAAGTGGCGGAAAGCACGGGCAGTTGCAGATCGGAACCCTGGTGCAAGTGGGCGATGTGTGGCGCGCGATCGACCTGCCGCATCCGATGATCGACGGCCAGGCCGAAGTCATCCCGAACGGGTTCTTCTTCCAAGCCTCGATGCCGTCGCGCAGCGGGCCGGCTGCGGCGGCGCCCAGCGAGGCGCTGCAAAAACTGCTTGACAAGCTTTCGACCCTCGACGGCGAGGCGGCCAACGCGACGACGCCCGAGGAACAGGGGCAGCACATCGCCCAGCGCGCCGACCTGCTCGTTCAGATTGCGGCCGCGGCGCGCAATTCGGACGATCGCGCAATGTGGCTCCGCCAGCTTGCCGACATGATCAGCGCCGGCGTGCAGTCGGGGACGTGCCCCGACGGCGCCGACCGGTTGAAGTCGCTCTTCGAGAAGCTACAGAAGAACCAGGCCGACAGAAATCTGGCGGCCTACGTCAAGTTCCGCCAACTCACGGCGTCCTACGTGTTGTCGATGCAGGCGCCGAAGGCCGATTTCAGCAAGATTCAGACAAAGTGGCTCAAGACGCTCGAACAGTACGTCGGCGATTACGCCACTGCGCCGGACGCCGCCGAGGCGATGCTGCAAATGGCGATCACGCAAGAGTACAGCGGCCAAGAGGGCGACGCGCGGAAGTGGTACGCGCGAATCGTCAAGGAGTTCCCCGATTCGCAGGCGGCCAAGAAGGCGGCCGGGCGCAGACGCGGCTCAATTCGGTCGGCAAGGTAATCGAGCTTAGCGGGCAGAGCCCCTTGGGCAGTCCCGTCGATCTGGCGAGCTATCGCGGCAAGGTCGTGCTGATCCAGTATTGGGCCACCTGGTCCGGGCCGGCGAAGGCCGACATGCCCGCGCTCAAAGAGTTGTGGAACAAGTACGGCCGGCAGTTCACGGTTGTCGGCGTGAGCCTCGACAACGACGTGAAGGACTTGAACGCCTACTTAAGCGAGAACCCGCTGCCGTGGCCGCAAATTTTCGAACCCGGCGGATTGGATAGCCGCCCGGCAAACATGCTCGGCATTCTCACCGTGCCGACCATGATCCTGCTCGACCAGCAGGGCAAGGTGGTCAGCCGCAGCATTTCCGCCGCCGATCTGGAAGCGGAACTCAAAAAGCTGATTCGCTAGTCGCCGTTGGAAATCACTGCGGGGGCCGTGCCCACGCTTTGCCGTGGGCATGTTCTTTTCTTGGCGGCCGATCGCTTCCCTCTCTTGCCCCCAGTCAGCAGCGGGCCGATAATTGCCGACATGGACGAACCTGTCTGGCGCAACTTCGAGCCGTGGGCGGACCCTCCGCTGCAATTCGGCATTCGCGATCTGCTGATTGCCCAGGCCGTCTGTGCAGTGTGCCTCGGGCTATTCGCGGTGGCGGGCACCTTTGCTCTGCTGGCGATCCTGCTGGCCACGCTTATCTTCTGCGCCGTTCCCGTCGAGCCGGACCGAAGGAAGCTCAAACGGTGCATTGTCGACCTGATGGGCGGCATCGCATTGCCGGCGATGTGCCTGCTCTACGATCCGTTCGTCTTCCGCGATTCGAGCGGCGATCGCTGGCGGATTCCAGTTCTGGTCGCCATCATTGCCGAGATGCTGATTCTCTCGATTTGGATCGTTGGCCGCCGACACTTCGGCCGCTGGAACGCGTTGTTCTCCGGCATGCTGACCGTGGGGGCCATTGTCGCGGGAGCAATTGGAGCAGGGCTTGCGCCGTTGGGGACGATCGGCTTGCTCTTTTTCGGCCTGGGACTATTGTTGATGACGCCGTTCCTTACGTGCGTTGTCTTCTCGCGCAATGCAAAGGATGCGATGCGTCAGGCTCGCCGTGCCGGCGGCAAATGGGACGCTTGGCTACTCTTCGCGGCAGGCTTTCTGCTGGCGGCGGCACTTCCGCTTCTGATAGACTTTTGCTTCGCCCCGTGGATCGAGACGGCGCTGAAGTCGTTGCCGCACCCGCACGAGCCCTGGCTGCAGGATCTGATCCCTATCCGCTAGTGAATCGGCGCGGCGCGGGCCTTGACGCACGTCGACCGACGCCGGGAATAGTCGCAGTCGTTCGTCCCTGCCTGGACCTTCTCACGTCGGAACGGCCGGAGTGGCGTCGGGCGCGCCCGAAGACCAGCCGCGTTCGAGCACCCATTGAACGGCGCGGCGATTCAACTCGGCGCTGCTGCGGACGTTGAGCTTCTGCTTGATCTTCTCGCGGTGCGTTTCGATCGTCTTCGGACTGAGATGCAGGCGGGTGGCGATCTGCTGGATGGTCAAGCCCTGGCCGATCATCTCGTAGACCTCGACTTCACGGTTCGAGAGGCCCTGCACCGGATCCTCTTGCGTGGGGGAGCCGACGACGACGCGGTTCAGCAGCCGGCTGGTCATGCGCGGACTGAGGTACAATTCGCCGCGCAGCACCTGGCGGATCGCCCGCATCAGCACTTCCGGCGGTTCCTGCTTGGTCACGTAACCCTTGGCGCCCGCGCGGAGAACTGCGCTCGGCGAAGAGGGTTTCGTCGTGCATCGACGAAACCAGGGTCTTCAGAGCGGGGCGCGGGTCTTCAGTCTTTCCAGCAGCTCGATTCCGTGGCCGCTCTTGAGCGTCAGGTCGACCACGGCGATGTCGGGCTGGGTGCGATCAATTTCGGCGAGGGCTTCCGCCACGTCGCCGGCCTCGCCGCAGATTTCGAGATCGGGCTCGCGGCCGATGACTTCGGCCAGGCCGCGGCGAACCAGCGGATGGTCATCGATCAAGAGAACCCGATGTTTCTTGCCCGAACCGTTGTGAAGGTTGCTCTTTCCGGTCATGTAAGTGTTCCTTGTGAAGAGGCTGGCATCGCCTGCGACGGGCTGGAACGCCGATGTCGCGGTTTGCCGTCGCCTGGGCAGCGTGGAGCCCAGATGCTCACGCGGGTTCCGCGGCCGGGGGCCGTCTCGACTTCGAGCCGGCCGCCCATCAGTTCCAGACGCTCGCGGATGCTGAATAGACCAAATCCGGACATGGTCGCGTTGTCGGGTTGCGCGTCGGCCTTAGCCGCAGCCGGCGCCTTGATCGGCCACGGTCATTCGCAGCGCCGTCGTCGGCGGCCGCCTTCATGGTCACGCGGGCGCGGCTGCGTCGCCGCATGCTTGACGACGTTGAAGAGCAATTCGCGGACCGCCTCGAACAAGAGAATTCGGATCTCCTCGCTCTCGGGCTCCGCCTGACGCATCGACCTCGATCTCGACATCCAGGCCGCAGGTCTGCTCCATGTGCCGGGCGAGCCACTCGACGGCCGCCGCCAAGCCGGCCTCGTGAGAACCGGCGGACAGAGTTGAACCGTCAGCGATCGCGACTCCGCGATGCACTCGCCCAGCAGGGAGTCGACCCGACCGATCGTCTCCTGCGTCGCGGCGTCGGTCGAGTCGCGGCGGCGGAGCGTCTCCAGATTGAGGCGGGCGGCATAGAGGAGTTGTTGCAGGTGGTCGTGAAGAATCTGCGCCAGCCGGTGGCGCTCGCGGTGCTCGGTCTGCGTAAGCTGGGCGGCCAGCGCCTGCAACTGGGCGGCGCGGCGGGTGGCCGTGGCCGTGCGCTCGGCCACCCGCTGTTCCAGCGTCTCGTTCAGCGCCTTCAGTTGCCGCTCGGCCTGCTTGCGCTCCATGGCATAGCGGATGGCCCGGCCCAGCAGCCGCCCGCCGACTTGCCCTTTCGTCAAGAATCCTGAGCCCCTGGCGGACGGCCTCCATGCCGCTGCCGTCATCGTCCAGCCCGGTCATCACCACGATGGGCAAATGCGGGGCCGCCGCGTTGATCTGCGCCACCGTGTCGAGGCCGCGGCTGTCGGGCAGGGAGAGATCCAACAGAATCGCGTCGAACGACTCGTCGGCCAGGCGGCTGACCGCGTCCGCCATCATCTCCACGTGCGTCACCTGGAACGACTCCTCCTTCACTTCGGCCAGCATGTATTGCAGCAGCAGCGCGTCGGCCGCGCCGTCTTCAACCAACAGCAAGCGAATGGGCAGCGGATTCATCGGCTACTCCTCGTCAGGAAGCCTGACCACGGTCAGCCAGAAGTTCTCGATCGACTTCACGACTTCCATGAAGCGGTTGAAATCCACGGGCTTGGTGATGTAACAATTGGCGTGAAGGTCTGTATGCCCGCAGCACGTCCTCCTCGCTTCTCGAGGTCGTGAGGATGACCACGGGAATGCGCTTCAGCGAATCGTCGGTCTTGATTTCCTCGAGCACCTGGCGGCCGTCCTTGCGCGGCAAGTTCAGGTCCAGCAGGATCAGGTCGGGACGCGGGACGTCGGCGTGGCCGCCTTCCGCGACGCAGGAACGCAAGGGCCTCGACGCCGTCCTCGACCACCCAGAGACGGTTCTTCACCTTCGCCTCGCGGAGCGCCTCGATCGTCAGACGGACGTCCGGCTCGCTATCCTCGACCAGCAGCAGTTCGATCGGGTTGACGTTCATGCGGCCTTCTCCGATTCAGGTAAGGGTGAAGTAGAAAAGTCGTTCCTTGGCCGGGCTGGGAGTCCAGCCAGATGCGGCCGCCGTGACGTTCGATGATGCGTTTGCAGATCGCCAGTCCGATGCCGGTTCCCGGCGTACTTCTGCCGCGTGTGCAGCCGCTGGAAAATCACGAATATCTGCTCCCAGTACTGCGCGTCGATGCCGATGCCGTTGTCGCGGACGGCGAACTCCCAGCCCTTGCCGTTGCGGTGAGCCGAGACGTCGATCCGCGGCGGCTGCTCGCCGTGAAACTTGATGCCGTTGCCGATCAGGTTTTGCAGCACCTGCACCAATTGCGTCTCGTCGCCGTGAACCACCGGCAGCGAGTCGCACGTCACCGTGGCGCCGTTGTCGGCGATGACCGGCTTCAGATTGGCCACGCGCGATCGAGCAACTTCCTGCATGTTGATCGGTTGGAACGCGGCGCCGCGGGTGCCGACGCGCGAATAGTTCAACAGGTCGATAATCAACTGCTTCATCCGCGCGACGCCGTCGACGATAAAGGCAAGAACTGGTTGGCGTCGGCGTCGAGCCGGTCCTTGTATCTCCGCTCGATCAGTTGCACGTAGCCGGTGACCACCCGCAGCGGCTCCTGCAAGTCGTGCGAGGCGACGTAGGCGAATTGTTCGAGTTCCTGGTTGGAGCGGGCCAACTGCTCGGCCGTGCGTTTCAGGTGCTCTTCCGCCCGTTTCCGCGCTGTCACGTTGTTCATGGCCAGAATCACGTTCCGCTTTCCGTCCAGGATCACCGGGTCGGCGCTGACTTCGAGCCAGAGCCGTTCCTCTTTTCCGTTCGCTGCGAGGACCACCTCGGTCTCGACGTCGTGGACCGGCTGCCCGCTGCGCAGCACCGTTTCAAACGCATTGCGGACGGCGCAGCCGGAGCAATGAGCGGTCTTGCCGCACTTTCCCGGCCCGCCCAGCGCGTGGGCACAGCCGATGACGTCGCCCGGCTGACCTCCCCCCGGCGCCGGCAACTCCCTTCCAACCCAACGCGAGACCGTGTCGTTGCCCCGTTTGACGTCGCCGCGCTCGTCCAACAGGAGGATGCCGACGTTGGCGACGTCGAAGAGGGCCTGAAGCTGCGAGTTCGCGGCCTCCAAAGTCTCCTGTGACGAGCGCACCTTGACGCCCATCCGGTTGAAGGCGGTGGCCAACTCGTTGAGCTCGCTGACACCGGTGGATTCGGCAACGTGCCCGAAGTCGCCGCGGCCGATCGCCTGCGCGTGCGTCTGCAAGCGGCGGAGTTGGGCGATCAGCTTGCCGCCGGTCATCGCAGCCAAGGCGCCGCCGCCGACGGCCACCAACAGGTTCACCCCCACGACAATCCACAGCGCACTGCGAAGGTCGTGCATCACCGATCGCTTGGAGCCGCCGGGCGGCGGCGACCCAGCCGGTGTTCGGCACGGGTACGCAGGTGGCGATGTACTGTTCGTCGTCCGGCATCACCAAGGTTCCCGACTGTGCCGTGCCGCTCTGAATCGCGGCTTCAAGCAGGACGTCGTGAGGATGCAACTCGTGAACGGTCGTTTTGCCGCTGCTATCATACGCCAGCATCCCACGGCGGTCGAATACGCTGATGAATCGTTCCGACCCGCGATGCGTCGAGAGAAGGTGCTCTCCAAGCTTGTCGATGTCGACGGCCGCCGAGACCACGCCGACCGTCTTTCCGTCCTTCGCGACTCTCTGCGCAATCACGCAGGCGAGCTTGCCGCTTATCCTCTCGCTCAAAATGTCGCTCATCGTCCAGGACTGCCCGCCTTTTACAAGCTTCTGGAAGTAGTCCCTGTCGCCAACTTTCCGGTTGACGGCTCGCGGGTCGGTCGAGGCGAGGATCGTACCGTCCGGGGCGATCCAATTCCAGGAATGCACGGACGGATATGCCAAGTCGTTGCGGACGAGGTACGTGTGCGCTTGCTCGTTGGAATAAGGGTGCAAACCGGCGAGAGCCTCGCCGATGGCAACCTCCTGGCGGCGAACGTCGCTCACGTAGTCTTCGAACATGACCGCCGTCATCCGAGCCGAGTCCATGGTTGCCTTTTCTTCCGTGCCCAGGCGGCTGTAGTACCAAGCCGTGCAAATAAGCGCTTGCGCCACCAAGAGCGGAACCAACACCACCAGCACCAACCGCAGGAGCAGCCGGCGCACTCTGGCAGGAGGGTGACTGTTGCCAACACCTTGAATCACGGCAGTCCTCACACCAGATCTATGGGAACACCACCGTCATAAGTCTACCCGGCGGCAACTGAGTTGTCAGCAGCTAATCGTAACACCTAATGCGGGGACAGGTCGGTTTTTCCTGTTTTTCGGGATAAATCCGACTCTCTACCCGCGCGAGGTAGGGAAAGACCTGAAGCACCGATGAGCAATCTCTTGATGGCCGAGCCATCCTATTCTCGATTCGCGCGATCATCGCGGCGAGTAAGATTAGCTCGTGCGCTTCTACGAGAATGAAGCGGCGGAATTTGGCGCCGCCGCAGGGACTTTCGCCTGCAAAGGAGGACAAGATGGCGCCTCGTCAACAAGCCACAGCGGTTTTTTCGCGTTCCAACCCATTCGCCGTTCTGTTTCAGGAGATCACCGAGATCGCGCAAGCCGCGTTGCGGCGATCCGCCTACGTTGAACTCCGCAACGTCTCTTGCGAGTTTTCCGGCGGCATTCTGACGCTGCACGGGCGCGTGCCGACGTACTATCTGAAGCAGCTTGCCCAGGTCAGCGTCGTCGACGTGCCGGGAGTCATCGAGGTCCACAATCGCGTGGAGGTCGCCGCGGCCCGCGAATCGTACGGCTCCAAGGCCGGCTGGAGAGAGCAAGGGATGCTCGCGTCCGCCTAGCGCGGCGATTGGGTCTCAGTGTGTCAACGTCGTCCAATAGCCGGGGCTCAACGAGCCGCGGTTGCGACGCTGAGCACATTCCGCAGGCCGTTGCACCCCGGCGATCTGGACATTTCAACCGTGCCGGGATATTAGAGCCGCTCGAACCTCGCCTGGAAGAACCGCAGGTACTTCGGCTCGTAGACCATGCGCAGGCCGCCGGCCTGCTGTCGCTGGTCGTACACCGTGGCCACCGATTCGGCCGTTACGTCCATGTGGGCTTGCGTGTAGACGCGGCGGGGAATCGTCAGGCGCACCAGTTCCAGCTTCGGGCGATTGTGGTCGCCGGTGGTCTTGTTGCGGCCGGCCGAGACGATGCCCCGCTCCATGCTGCGGATGCCGGAATCGACGTACAACTCGGCCGCCAGCGTCTGGGCGGGAAACTGGTCCTGGGCGAGTTGCGGATAGAACGCCTTGGCGTCGAGGAAGACCGCGTGGCCGCCGATCGGACGCACGACGGGGATGCCCCAGTCGATCAACAGTTGGCCGAGATACTCGACCTGCCCGATGCGGGCGCGGATGTGATCGTCCTGGACCGACTCGACGATTCCGCGGGCCATCGCTTCCATGTCGCGTCCGGCCAGCCCGCCGTAGGTGTGCAGGCCCTCGTAGACGACCACCATGTTCCGGGCCTCCTCGAACAGCGCGTCGTCGTTCATGGCCAGCCAGCCGCCGATGTTGACCAGGGCGTCCTTCTTGCCGCTCATCGTGCAGCCGTCGGTGTAGGAGCAGAACTCCTTGAGGATTTCGGCGACCGGCCGCGACTGGTAGCCCGGCTCGCGTTGCTGGATGAAATAGGCGTTTTCGACGGCCCGCGTGGCGTCGAGCATGATCCGCAGGCCGTGCCGGTCGGCCAGCTCGCGGACCGCGCGGATGTTGGCCATCGAGACCGGCTGGCCGCCGGCCATGTTCACCGTGGCCGAGACGCAGATATAGGGGATGTGGCTCGGCGCCGACCTTCTTGATCAGGTCTTCCAGCGCCTGGAGATCGACGTTGCCCTTGAAGGGATGTTCGCTGGCCGGATCGTGCGCCTTCGGGAATGATGACGTCGACGAACGTGCCGCCGGCCAGTTCCTGGTGCAGCCGCGTGGTGGTGAAGTACATGTTGCCGGGCACCGAATCGCCCGGCTTGATCAGCAATCGCGAAAGGATATGCTCGGCGCCGCGTCCCTGGTGCGTGGGCACCAGGTGGCGATAGCCGTAATACTTCCGCACGGCGTCTTCGAGGTTATAGAAGTTGCGGCTGCCGGCGTAGGCCTCGTCGCCCAGCATCATGCCCGCCCATTGCCAGTCGCTCATGGCGTTGGTGCCGCTATCGGTCAGCAGGTCGATGTAAACGTCTTCGGAGCGGAGCAGGAAGGTGTTGTAGCCCGCTTCGGCCAGCGCCGTCTCGCGCTGCTCGCGAGTGAGCATTTTGATCGGCTCGATCACTTTGATTTTCCACGGTTCGGCCCATGAGCGGCGAGCGGGTCGCGATGTCGGCATTATGGCTCCTATTAGGTTTGTGTTGTCCAGAGAGTATCCGGCACACGCCGGGTGCCGCCTGACTTGTCGCCTTTCCCTCCGCGAAAGCAGCGATGCTTGAGCGGAGCGAAAGGCGACTATCGCAGCCTGTAAATGGTTGCGCGGCAGCGGCCTTTCACCGTTTTATGCTCTGCAACTGCGAAGCCGCCATGCGTTCGGCGTGTCCTTGCAGCCCGATCTCGCGTATCTGGAAGAATGCACGCCCGGCGGTCCGACCGAAAAATCAGGCCGAACAACTTCGAAATGAAGTTATGAACTTTCTTGCAGTCGCGGGGGTCGGCCACGATGCGGCAGTCGGCGCAGGTGGCGTAGCCGTTTTTGAGGCAGCAGGCCCGCACCTTGCACCACGTGGCCTTCTTGTTCTCGTGGCAGCCGGGGCAACGTCCGCGGCGGTACGCTCCACATGCGCCGCAATACAGACCGCAATAGGCCGCCAGATTGGTGTCTGCGACGATCGGCTTCATGAGTCCCACGCTACATCATCATCCGTGCGACAACGCCAACGGCGTGGCTTTCGCCCATTGGTCCCGCAGAAACGCCATCGACTTGGGAATCTCGACCATCGGATCGCCGCGCACTCCGCACTCGAAGCTGCAATAGTTCTGGTAGTCGATGTATTTCAGTCCGCGGAATCCTTCGACGAACTGACCGCTCCTCCTGGCCGGGCAAAATGCGGTGGTCGCCTGTCGCCAGGTGGACGTGATGCACGCGCGAGCCGCCCGAAATGAACGCCCCCAGGTCGCTTGTCTCTTCGATGGACATGTGATAGAAATCGCCCATCACGGCGATTCCGTCGCTGTGGCAGTCGCGGGCGATCGCGGCGGCGTCGGCCACCTGCCGCAGGAAGAACGCCTCCTTGCGGTTCAACGGCTCCATCACCACGCGTGTCCCGGCCTTCAGCGCGTGCTCGCCGATGGCCGGCAGCGTGTCGATGAGAATCTTGCGAATCTCTTGATTGCCCAGCTTCGTTTGTCCGTTGAAGGCGGGGACGAGTATCGGGCCGATCGACCCGACGGCGCCGGCGGACGTGACGAATCGTTTGAGGACCTGATGGCCTTGGCACGTTTGCTCGCATCCTCGGAGACAATGTCACCGTTGGGCGTTCCGCCGCAGATCGCGCTGACCTTCAGTTTCGTCTTCTTCACCGGCGTCGATGTACTTCTTTTCGTTGCCGACAATGTCGCCGGGCAATTCGACGGCGTCGAAGCCCCATTTCTCCATCAGGGCCAGCTTCTCCGGCAAATCCCTGCCGGGAATCATCCAAACTTGGCAGGAGAGCTTCAACGCGGCCTTGGGCTTTGTCTTCGGTTCCGCAGCCGACGCCGCGGCAGAAATCGACACACTAGGAATCGCTGCGACGCCGGCGACAGCGACGCCGGCGGCCAGGAGTTTGCGCCGAGAGATATTCATAGCAGGCTCCAACGGGCGGGAGAGTGCCATAACGGCAGGATGCCGTCAGTTTACAAAATCCTCTCCCCCCGTTCAAGAGCCGGACCGACCGCCGGCGAGTAACGACGACGTTCCCATCAGACGTTCGTAGCCTCGCGTCCCGTTGGAGACCTTTGTCGAAATCGTCGGAAGTAGTGGGGAACTACGATCGCATCGACTATTTGCGGGAAGCATGCCTGCGTCTGACATAAGCGAACAGGCCGGCCAGCCCGATCACCAGCAGAACAAGCGTTCCGGGCTCGGGCACGGGCGTGACGCCGGCAGGCAACCCGTTTGCCAGCGGAGGCAGGCCGATGTGTGCAAGCAATAGGTCGCGATCCAGGCCATTAACTACGCCGTCATAGTTGGCGTCGCCCTGCTGCCATGTGCTGCCGGTGAAGGCATTGGCAAACCAAATCCTGCAATCGAGGTCGTCGACCACGCCGTCGAGATTGAAATCGCCGGGATATGTTGCCATGACAACCACCTGGCTTGACGACTTGTCGTCGACGCAGCCGAGCGTCAATCCGGTCGATGCCGCGGTCGAATCCCTGAATTGTCCCCTGTCCCAAAGCCCGTGGTGATAGCTTGCGATCAGCATGCCTCCCACGATGGCGGCGGGATCGGGTGATTGGGCATAGGTGAAGACGATCTTTCCACCTTGTATGTCGGCGCCGTCGCCGTCAAAGACGGGGTATTGGGCAGAGGGCGTCAGCACGAGCGTTCCAGCGGTGACGGTCGTTACTCCGCCGTAGGTATTCGAGCCACTGAGCGTCAACTTGCCGCCGCCCGACTTGGTCAAGGCTCCCTCGCCGCGGATACTGCCGGCATAGGCGCTGTCCGTGGCCGCAACCATCGTCAATCTTGCGCCGCTGGCGACCGCCATGCTCGAAACTTGGACGTTGCTGGCGACGACCTCGCCCAGAATGTTCAAATCGTGCCCCCCGCTGATGCCCGCGGACAGGGTGAGCGTTCCACTGCCGGAGATAGAGGCGTCGTTGTTCAAAACCACCGGGGCCGCAATGGTATGGTTGCCGGTCACGTCGATGGTAGAGAGTTGACCGGCGTTGTCGAGTGTACAGCGCGAATCCGCCGGAACTCTGGATCGTGGTGTTCGTCATGCCGAGAAAGACAATATTGCCGACTGTCTTTCCACTTGAGATCATGTCAACGACACTGTTGGCGGCAGGTTGGCTGCCGAAAGTGACTGTAATGCCTGGCGCGTTCGGCGCGGCGCTGTCAGGATTCCAGTTGGCGACGACGCCCCATCGAGTCGGCCCTGCGGCGTCGCCGCCCGTCCAGGTGCAAGTCGGCAACTGCGATCCGGAGACCACGTACCAGTCGCTGAACAGGCTGGACACCGGGTTGTCCTCCACGATGCCGCCGAAAAGATCGGACGAGATGCCGCTGAAAGAGTTGTTGATCAGATTCATGCCGAAGATGCCCGGCAAATCGGCCGGCAGATCGCCCTCGCCTGGCACGAAGACCACGACGTCGTGAAAATCGATCTGACCGCCGTCAGCCGTGTCCAGAGCCAACTGGCTGATCTGGTAGCCCTGAAACGAGACGGTGCCGCCGATCCCGAGCACGGTCGTTGAGGTTATCCCCGGCTGGTTAAGATCGATACCCAACGACGTGGCCAGATTTCGTCCCATCATCGTGACCGCCGCCCCGCTATCGAATAGCCAATTGCTGGTGGTCGAGTTGCCTCCGAGCGAAGCCACCACGCCGGGGATCGTCGGGTTGGTCGACACCGAAGGAGCCGGGTTCGGGTCGGTGATGAAGTTCTCGTAGACCAGCGGCACGTGCAGCGCGCTGGCGATCCCGCCGACCTTCGGCACCAACACCAATTCGCTGCTGCCGAGATTCAAGTCGCTCGGAAGCGACGACTTGGCGACGAGTTCCGACGGCACGTAGTTGACCGGGGCAGCGCCGAAAGTGTCCATTTGCCATGCGAACGCCTGTGCCCCCGACCTGACGTGCATCACGGACTGGTTGAGCAGCGGGGTGCCGATGGTGTTGATCATCACCGTCGAAGTAATGCCGAATCCAAGGTTCAGCACCGGGTCGAACTGGCGAATTTGGAGCTTGTTGACGCCGACCTGGTTGAACATGTCGAGGTGCTCGGTCACGCTGGAGCCGTCCGAAGAAATAACCACAGCCCCAGAGTCAACCGCAGCCAATTTCACCGTCGTCGGCGACGAAACGTAGAAGCTCTCGGTGCCGCCGATGCCCTGGTCGGAATAGCTGTCGCCCGTCGTGGGCAGATTTCTTCCCTGGGCCTCGGTGGCGCAGATGACGCTGCCGCTCGATCCGGTGTCGAGCACCGCCGGATAGGAATAGCCGGTCTGTGTGGTCCCAAAGATCGGGTCAGTAATGGTCGCCAGGTAATCGCCACCCGTTGTCGGATTGGCCAGCACGACGAATGTTCCAGGCAAGTAATTCGACTGCCATTCCGGAAAGACGTCGAAGATCGTCTGTGAAAAGGCCGGAGCGACAAAAGCCAGGAGCCCTACAAGAGCCAGACAGGTCACCGGCACGCGCCGAACGACAGGTTGCATGATAGAATACCTCCGCCGGTGGACCGTGCATCACATATCGTGAGCACAAACCTCCGTTCCGCCGGTCCAAAATCTGTCCTGCCAAAGACAAGAAGAACGCCTCGCTTGACGCAGCGCCGCGACACTGCCTGTTGCGCCGCCTACCCCCACAGTTTATACAATTGAGGCGTTGCTTGGCAAGGGATTTGTAACAGCCCCACCGGGTGATGCAGGCAAGCGGGGAGGCACACGCACCTCACTTGGGCCAGCGAAATGCGCTCGCCAGCCGCTCGACCACTTCCGCATTTCGCGTGCCGATTGGCACAACCGTGAATCGCCGCGATTGCGGGCCGGTTACTTCGATGCGAATTTCGATGCGGTTCTTCGGCAGACAGCCTGCGACGCGGTCGGCCCATTCGACGAACACCAGGGCATCGCTCTCGAAGAATTCCTCCGACCCGAGGGCCAGAAACTCGTCTTCGTCGCGCAGACGGTAGGCGTCGACGTGATAGAGGTCGCGTCGGCCGTGGTATTCCTGAACGAGTACGAACGTCGGGCTTACCACGTTGCGGCGCTCGATGCCGAGCGCCTCGGCAACGGCCTGCACCAGCCGCGTCTTGCCGGCGCCCAGCGTGCCGCACAAGGCCACCGTCGTGCCCGGCGGCAGCACTTCGGCGATCGCCGCACCCAAGGCAGCGGTGGCGGATTCATCGGCGGCGTCGAATACGAAACTGGTCATTGTGCTCACGTGTGTTGCCAGCCGCGTGGAACCAGCGGACGGCGGACGCCGCTTCGATTGATCTGCCACAGACCCGGCTCGGCCGACGAATTCGCCGATGTCGGTAATCGGCACGGCGAGCGGCTGCTCCTGAAGCATCCTTTTTGCCTCCTCGGCCGGAACCGCCAAGACCAATTCGAAATCCTCGCCGTCGGAGAGCGCATGGTCCAGCGGCGTCGATCCGTCGGCCAGGCGTTCGGCCAGACGCCGGGCATCGTCGGCGATCGGCACGGCGTCGACGTCGATCACCGCCCCGCAGCGGCTCTCTTCGAGGACGTGCGCCAAGTCCAACGACAGCCCGTCGCTCACGTCGATGCCCGCGTGCAGGTCGTAGCGTGCGTGCAACTCCAGGGCCTCGGCGACGCGCGGCTCGAAATCGAGGTGCCGGCCCAGAATGCTGCCGCCGAACGAGCCGGTCACGAGGATACGGTCGCCGGGCTTGGCGCCGTCGCGCTGCAACGGTCCGCGTGGAGTCACCGCGCCGAGCAACGTGATGCTGATCGCCAGCGGGCCGTCCCAACTGTTCGTGTCGCCGCCGGCAATGGCCAGATCGTATCGCTCGGCCAGCGGCAACATGCCCTTCGTAGAACGCCACGGCCAATTCCATCGCCCCTTGCCGCGGCAGTGCCAGGGCGACGACGCCGGCCAGCGGTTTTGCGGCCATCGCCGCCAGATCGCTCAGGTTCGCCGCCAACGCCTTGCGTCCCACCCGCCGCGGATCGACCTTCGCTAGTCGAAATCGACGCCGTCGGTCAGCATATCGACCGTAACGACGCACTCGCTCCACGTCGGCCATTCGCAGCACGGCGGCATCGTCGCCCAGCCCAAGCCGCAGCAGCGGATGCGGCGGCACACGCTCGCGGAGCCAGGAGATTAGTTCGCGTTCCATGCTTGCGATTGATGCAGGTGCCAACGGGCCAGAAGGATTCGTCCCGATTATCCTGCCGCGTCAACGGGCCTGTCAAGCGTCATTGCACGGGCGGCGGGAACCGGCAGCGTACGGTGTGGCACGGCCTCCGACGGAACGTGCCACCTACCGCTGTGCCGTCTTGGCGGCGGCCAGCGGCAGATAGCCGTAGAGGGTTTCGTCGCCGCGGAGGATGAAGAACTTCACCGGCGTCAGCTTGGCGAAATCGGGCCGCTTGAGGATGTAGGCGACGTTCTCGAGCGTCGCCGTTTCCCAGATATGCATGCCCACCAGCACGTCGCCGGGCACGATGCCTTGGCTGGCGGCGGGGCTGTCGGGCCGAACCGCCGTGACGATCAGCCCGCCGCGGTAGCGGCTCTGGTGGTCTTCGCGAAACTCTTCGGGCGGAACGGCCTTCAGCTTCACGCCGAGCAGCGTCCCAGGCGGGCTGGTCGGCCAGTTGCTGGCGGTCGGGCACGGCGCCGAGCGTCAGGTTCAGTTTCAGCGGCTTTCCGAGCCGGCGCGGTTCACGGTCAGGTGAAGCGTTTCGCCCGGCTTGCGATCGAGCATCGCCCGCTGAAAATCCAAGGGCCGCTCGATGTCGCATGTCGTCGATGGCGGTCACCACGTCGCCGGCCACCAGTCCGGCGTCGGCGGCGGGGCTTTTCGGCTCGACGGCGCCGACCGCCATGCCATGTTGGCGGCGAGGTCTTGGTCGACGACTCCATGCCGATCCACGTCTTGTTGGCGTTGCAGGTGGCCAGCAGCCCGGCGGCGACCGGAGACAACCTTGTCGATCGGGATGGCGAAGCCGATGCCCTGGGCGCCGGCGCGAACGGCCACGTTGATGCCGATCATGTCGCCGTCGATGTTCAGCAGCGGCCCGCCCGAGTTGCCGGGATTGATGCTGGCGTCGGTCTGGATCAGGTCGTCGTAGAACTGGGCGTCGCTCACCTGGACGGCCCGGTGCAACGCGCTGACGATGCCGCGCGTGACCGTATGTTCGTAGCCGTAGGCGTTGCCGACCGCGATCACCGTTTCGCCCGGCATCAGATCGGACGACGTGCCGATCGGAATCACCGGCAACGTGCTCGGGCACGTCGATCTTGATGACGGCCAGATCGGTTTCCATGTCGCGGGCGACCAGCTTGGCGACGTGCCGCTGGCCGTCGGCCATGGTGACGAAGATCTCGCGGACGCCGTCGACCACGTGATAATTGGTGACGATGTAGCCGCGGGAGTCGATCACCACGCCGGTGCCCATGCCGTTGACGCGGCGGCCGGCGTCGGCGTCGTGGCCGCTCCGGCCGTGGCGGCGGCGGCGGAATGGTCTTCTCGCCGCGGATGTTGACGACCGCGCCGCGCACCCGCTGGACCGCCTTGACGATCGGCGTCTCCCTCAATTCCGAGGCCGCGATGCCGGCGGAAAGGAACAGGCAGCAACCCAGCGCGATCGACGCCGGCCAGGAACTTGCTCCATCGAAGCGGGGCGGAACGCGAGGGTCGCTCGGTCATGAGGTGTCTGTCGCTGGTGTTTCGGCAGAGCACGCGAGTCGTGAGCCTCGCGGCCACTGCGCGGTTGAAGACCACCGCGCGGAATCGTCGACATCCGCGCGAACGCGTTGACACTTTCGATAGATCGGCCCGTCAGAATCGGCATCTTGATGACCAACGATACTCGCCCGTACAGAATGCCCAGTTTGCCATTTACTCCATCACCAAGTCGCGGCGACGGGCCTCCGGCTCCGAGACGCCGGCTTTGGGCACTTGGAGATCGCTGGTCTTGGTCGGAGACGGCTTCGTCTCTGGGCCACTGGGGTTCTCTGGCAGATTGGGTGGGGCGACGGGAAGCGGCGTCGACTCAGCGGGATGATTCGTCGACGCATTTGTCCCCGTCGGGATATTCTTCGACGCCGATTTCGCCCCGGTGAAATAGGCGATCCCCGAGCCTTGTTTTCAGGCGAGTGCGCCAGGGCAGGAACTCGGGCTTTGCACGCCCGGCGGGGCACGCAGCGGAATCCGCGGCAGCCCTGGCACTTGCGGTGCTGCTGGCCGTATACGACCCATGTCACCGCATTCCAGCGACCACTGGCCCCGGATAATATATCCGTGCCCCGTTCGGTGAAGACTGCACCCGGCGGTGGCCGCCAGGAGGCAGCAGCCTGCCACGCAGCCTGAACGACTGTAGTTTTGCATCGTAGCACGACCCTGTCCCCCCACTAGTAGGCAGCCTGGCATGGGCATCTTGCTCATGCACTCGGAACACGGCTGGAAGCCGTGCCACCGCCAATCATTCGACGATGGCCGCCGGGCTGGCCCGAAACGCATCACATTGGTCGCATCGGCAAGAGGCCGCCGGAAAATTAAGCATAATCGATAGGCTTTGCCCAATCGCTGCCGTTGACGTTTCGCAGAATCCCTTCCCGTTTTGCCCTCCACAGCGGGGTATGACGAAATCGACGGCGAAAACCCTCCTCATCGAGCGCAAGCAGCTCGGAAATCTCGACCGGGTTCATGTTCGGGCCGGGATAGAAGGCCGTTTCGCCGGCTGGCTGGCGTGTGTTGGTTCCAGGGGCACGCCTCCTGGCAGGCGTCACAACCGAAGAGCCGGTTGCCGCACGACGTGTGCTCTTCCGTGGACAGGTCGCCCCGCATTTCGACGGTGAGATAACTGATGCACTTGCGGGCATCGAGGACGTCCGGGCTCGACCAGGGCACCGGTTGGGCAGGCGTCGAGGCACGCCCGGCAGGTTCCACAGCAATCCGCGGCGGCCGGCTCGTCGTAGTCGAGTTCCTCGGTCGTCAGCAACGCGGCGAGAAAGAACCAACTGCCCAGACTCCGGTTGATGAGCGTCGTGTTCTTGCCGATCCAGCCCAGCCCGGCCAATTGGCCGAAGCGCCGCTCGAAAAGCGGAGCGGTATCGACGACGCCGCGGACGCCCGCCGTGCGGCGCGAGCAGACGATGGAAATCGGCCAATTGGCGCAGCCGAACGCGGATGACCTCATGGTAGTCGGTGCCCCAAGCGTAGCGAGCGACCCTAGCCTGGCCGGGCCCCGCGTCGGCCGGTTCGACGCTGCGGTAGTTCATGGCCAGCATCAGGATGCTTCGAGCACCTGCCAGTATCGCACTGGGGTGGCGATAGGCGTCGAGCCGGTCGGCGAAATAGCGCATTTGGCCCGCATTGCCGCCGGCGAGCCACTGTCGCAGACGATCGAAGTCGGGCGAACTGGTTGCCGGCGTGGCCCCGACCAGATCAAAGCCCAACCGCAGCGACTCCTCCTTTAGAGCGGCGGCCAGCGAGGTGCGATTCATGGTCGGTGCTTTCGGAATGGATCGTGGCGGAGTACAATTTATTGTATCCATTTCTGTCATCCGCATCGGGAGACCTTGCCGTGCAACGTGGCCATGTCAAGAGCCGGAGCAACGGTTTCGAGCATGTTTTGCAGGTTGGTGGATTGGCGGCCCTTCTGACTATTTTAGGGGGATGCGGACCTGCGTTGTCGAAGAGTGACCTCGGCACCGTGGTTTTCAAGGTTCCCAAAGTCGCCGGTACCGACAAGCCTTACAAGATGCCGAAACTCGGCCCTCCCGACAAAAAGAGTCAAGAGCATCTGCGAGCCCGTCGCGCTGAGCCCTGGCTCCTGTCACAGTGGCAGTACCACTTGTTGGGGTGGCAGTTGAACTGCCGCCCCAGCGTCTGCGAGGCAGCATAATCTCCACCCCACCGTGGGGATGACAGGCCGTTTGCCTCCGCCCGATCCCCGAGAGCATGGCCAAACGGGCGAATTTTCGGCAAATCGCCCTGGACACGTCCGGAGAAATCGCTACTCTATCGGCCCCATGAACCGTATTATGGCGCTGATTCTGGTTGGTCTGCTGCTAATCGCGGGCTGCACTGTCCCGGGCCAGGCCCCGAACTGCGACCCATTCCTGGTGGGCCACACGAGAGTCCCGCCGCCAGCGACGGGTGAAGCTGCCGGCCGATCTGTCGATCCGGCCTATTCGGCGTCGCCACCACCCATGTCGCCACCGCCCATGTCGCCACCGTCCGGTTGGCAACCGACGGGTACGGCCGTGCCGTCGGCGGGAACGACCTCGACACCATCGGCCCAACCGACCTCTTCACCCGGCTTCACATCGAGGCCGCTGGATTCACGTGGGACATTGACGGCGCCTGTTTCGCCGTCGCCGAGTTCTCAGCCGGCCGCCTCGCCCATGTCCGCCACGTCGCCGTCCGCCACGCCGACGACCGCGTCTCCGCCGCCGGGCTCGCCGGCAGGCACGGGAGCAAGCGTGCCGGCCTCATCGTCAGGCCGCGGAGCCGCGTTCCGCGGAGTATCGTTGCGCGGTTCGAGACCGGCGGTCGCACAGCCGGACTTCCGATCCGCCGCTTCCACGGGTGCCATTCCGACGGGCAGTTCCTTGGACAACCGTGCTCCACGGCCGCTCGACGATGGTGGAAACGTCGCGGCGACGAAGCCGCTCGCCGGCAGTGTCCAAACGCCCGCCAGCAACACTCCTGCCGGCCGCGGTACCGACATCGAGGATCCGCCAACGGCTCTTTGAGTTCGTAGTACCGCCTTTAGGCGGCCAGGCCGGCAGAAGCCGGGACTACGACCACGCCGCACGCCTGCCCGCCTGCGTGGTACACTATACTGTCCGGCCGCAATTGCGGTCTAGCGTCCGTTTGCATCGATGCGTAGGCATACCGTGAGCAATATCCCCACCGGCTTCCAGTCGCAACTGACAAGTCTTGCCGGCGCCATGAACGGCTGGCGGCTGACGCGCTGGGCCTCGCTGCTGCCGAAGATCGCCGCCCTCGAGCCGGAACTGGAGAAACTGGCCGACGATCAGCTCCGCAAGCGGAGCCTGTCGCTGCAATACCGCGCGAAGAGCGGAGAGCCGCTCGCGCGCCTGCTGGTCGAGGGCTACGCCCTGGTGCGCGAGGCGGGCCGCCGCACCGTCAACATGCGGCACTTCGACGTGCAGATGCTCGGCGGCATCGCCATGTTCCACCGCTCGATCGTCGAGATGCAGACGGGCGAGGGCAAGACGCTCACCGCCACGCTGCCGCTGTACCTGCACGCCTTGATGGGCCGCGGGGCTCACCTGGCCACCGTCAACGACTATCTCGCCCGCCGCGACGCCGACTGGATGCGGCCCGATCTACCAATTGCTCGGCCTGAGTGTCGGCGTGGTCGAAACGCAGATGGCGCAGCCGGAGCGGCGCAAGGCCTACGCCTGCGACATCACCTACGGAACGGCGAAGGAGTTCGGCTTCGATTTCCTTCGCGACCGGCTGCTGCTGCGGCGCATCGCCGAAGGGCAAACCGACCTGCTGGGCGGGATGCTCGGGCAAGGCCAGGCGCGCGGCCAACGAGAAGCCCGTGCAACGCGACGCTCATTTCGCCCTGGTCGACGAGGCCGACAGCATCCTGATCGACGAGGCCCGCACGCCGTTGATCATCAGCGCCCTGCCCACCGAGGAAGAGAAACTGGCGGTCGAGTGCTACAAGTGGAGCGCGTCGGTCATCAACGAGTTCGTCGAGGACGACGACTACGAGTACGATCACGAGAAGAAGACGGCCGAATTGACCCGCGAGGGGCGGCAGAAGGTCCGCATGATGCCCAAGCCGCCGGCGCTGGATACGGTGGGCATGGTCAACATCTACCAGTACATCGAGCGGGCGATCATGGTCGATCGCGAGTATTTTCTCGATCGCCAGTACGTGGTGCGCGACGGCGAAATCGTGATCGTCGACGAATTCACCGGCCGGCTGGCCGAAGGGCGCAAGTGGCGCGACGGCATCCATCAGGCCGTCGAGGCCAAGCAAGGGGTCGAGGTCACCGTGGCCACCGGCCAGGCGGCTCGAATCACGGTGCAGGACTTCTTCCTTCGCTACAAGCACCTGGCGGGCATGACGGGCACGGCGATGGGCTCGCGCCCGCGAGCTGCGGCGCATCTATCGCTGCCACGTCATGCCGATTCCGACCAACCGGCCGGCCATCCGCCAGCGATTGCCCACGCTGCGTTTTCGGCGACGCCGACGCGAAATGGGCGGCGATTGTCGAGGAAGTCTGCGAGATGCACGCCGCAGGCCGGCCCGTGCTGATCGGCACCCGCTCGATCGACAAGTCGGAAATCCTCTCGAAACTGCTCGCACGAGAACGGGATCGAGCATCAGGTGCTCAACGCCAACCACATCGCCGAAGAGGCCGACATCGTCGCCCGCGCCGGGCTGCGCGGCAAGGTGACCGTCTCGACGAACATGGCCGGCCGCGGCACCGACATCAAGCTTGGCGACGGCGTGCAGGAGCTCGGCGGGCTGCACGTGATCTGCACCGAGATGCACGACGCCAGCCGCATCGACCGCCAGTTGATCGGGCGCTGCGGCCGGCAGGGCGACCCCGGCACCTTCCGCCAGTATCTCGCCTTGGACGACGATCTGCTGCTGGCCGGGCTCGGGCCCGAGAAATCGGTCAAGCTGCAAGGAGCTCGGCGAGCAATCGGCCGGCCCGTTCGACCATCTCGCCCGGCTGTTCCGCAAGGCCCAGAAGAAAGTCGAGCACCGCCACTTCCGCCAGCGCAAGGCGATGATGTACTTCGAGAAAGAGCGAAAGAAGACCCAACGGCAGATGGGCCAGGATCCGTATCTCGACACGCCGGGCTAGTGCCTGCCCAATCCCTTTATTGTGGGATCGTCAGCAGAATTTGTGGGCGAGCATGGTCTCTCTTCTTGTAACCGTTCACTGGGCGGCAAGGGGACGGAGGAGGTTTTCGGAGAAATATCTTCTCCTGCGGCGGATACTGTCGCCGAAAACCTCCTCCGTCCCCCTCTGTTTCCGGCCTGTGAACGCTTACCTCTTCTTTGGTCTCCACGGGGCCGCTGAAGACCATGTACAGCACGCGGAGCACCAGCAGACTCATCACCATCGCGCTGAAGACGCCGCCGATGACCACCGTGGCCAAGGGACGCTGCACTTCGGCGCCCATGCCCGTGTTGAAGGCCATCGGCACGAAACCGAGGCTCGCCACCAGTGCGGTCATCAGCACCGGCCGCAACCGGGTCATCGCGGCGCTCTCGACGGCCTTTTCCAGCTCCACTCCCTGCCTTCGTAGCTGGCGAATGTAGGACACCAGCAGCATATCGTCGAGCACCGCGACACCGGAGAGCGCAACGAACCCGACTGCTGCGGAAATGGAAAACGGCATGTCCCGTATCCAGAGAGCGAAGATGCCGCCAACCCAGGCGAACGGCACGCCGGTGAACACCCGCAAGGCGTCGATCACGTTCCGATACGTCAGGTACAGCAGCCCGAAGATGAGCGTCAAGGCGAGCGGCACGACGACCATCAGGCGCGTTCGTGCGCGCTGAAGGTTCTCGAACTGTCCGCCCCACTCGACACGATAGCGCCCTGGCGGCAATTGCACCTGATCGGCTATCTCCTTCCGGGCCTCGGCCACGAAACTGCCCATGTCTCGGCCGCGGACGTTGGCCGAGACGGTGATTCGCCGCTGATACCACTCGCGCTTGATCGTGGACGGACCTTCGACAGTCTCGATGGTCGCCAACCGCGACAACGGAATGCGCTGGCCGGATGGAGTCGTCACCAGGATTGCGCCAATCGCTTCCGGGCTGGCACGCAATTCCTCGGGCAAACGAACGATCAACGGGAATCGCAACTGCCCTTCGTAGACTTCTCCCAAGCGTTTGCTTCCCAACGACTCCACCAGGTCGAGTACCGTGTTGGCCGGGATGCCGTAGCGGGCGATCTCGTCCTGGTTGACGCGAATTTCCAGGACGGGCTGCCCGGTGACTTGTTCGGTGCTCACGTCGGCCGCACCGGGAATCGACTTCAGAACCCGCTCGATCTCGGCAGCCTTCTTCACCAGCACGTCGAAGTCGTCGCCGTAGAGGATGGCGGCCACGTCGGAGCGAACCCCGGAGATCATCTCGTTCATCCGCATCTCGATGGGCTGCGTCATGGCGATCCGCTGTCCCGGCATGTCGCGGAGCTCTTTCTGGATCAGCTCGGTCAGCTCGTCCTGGGTCCGTGCCCGTTTCCAATGGCTTCGCGGCCGAAGCGTGATGAAGATGTCGGACAGTTCCACGCCCATCGGATCGGTCGCCACTTCGGCGGTGCCGATGCGGCTCCAGACGTACAGGATCTCGTCGGGGAAGGCCGGCAAGAGGGCCTTTTCCATCTGCGTGTTGTAGCGGATCGACTCTTCCAGGTCGATTCCCGCCAGCCGGATGACGTTGACGACGATGGAACCTTCGGACAGCTTCGGAATGAACTCCGATCCCAGGTTCGGGGCGATCATCCCGAAAGCCACCACCAGTAGGCACACGGCAAGCCCGAGCACGGCCAGCTTGTGGTGCATCGTAAACCGCAGGACCGGGGCATAGAGCCGCTTGAGGATGCGGATCACCAATGGCTCCCGCTCGGCGATTCGCTTCGGGAGCAGCACGCTGGCCAGCACCGGCATCAGCGTCAGCGAGAGGACCATCGACCCGGCCAGAGCGAAGATCACCGTCAAGGCCATCGGCCGGAACAGCTTGCCTTCCACGCCCTTCCAGGGCCAGGATAGGCAGGTAGACGATCATAATGATCAGTTCGCCGAACATCGTCGGCTTGCGGACCTCGACGGCGGCATCGCGGATGATCTGCAAACGAGGGATTAGGGATTGGGAATTAGGAATTGGAGCAGAAGATGAGTTTGTCCGTTCTAATCCCCAATCCCTAATCCCTAATCCCTTTTTCGTCAGATGCCGCACGCAGTTCTCGACCATCACCACGGAGCTATCGACGATCAGGCCGAAGTCGATGGCGCCCAGGCTCAACAGGCTGGCCGCGATGCCGAACCGCAGCATCCCGGAGAAGGCGAACAGCATCGACAGGGGGATTGCCAGGGCGACGATCAGCCCTGCGCGGAGATTGCCGAGGAAGATGAACAGGACGGCGATGACCAGCAGCCCGCCCTCAAACAGGTTCTTCCGCACCGTGTCGATCACGTGGTCCACCAATTCCGTGCGGTCGTAGACGCTCTGGATCGTCACGCCCGGCGGCAGCGTAGCGCGGATCTCTTCCAGCTTGTTCTTCAACGCCCAGGTGACTTCGTGGCTGTTCTCGCCCATGAGCATGAACCCCAGGCCGAGCACGGCCTCGCCGCGGCCGTGGGCCGTCACGGCCCCGAGGCGGATTTCGTGGCCGATCTGCACGTCGGCCACGTCGCCGACGTGGATCGGCACGCCGTCCTTGGCGGTGATGACGATGTTCCTGATTTGCTCCAGGTTGACCGTCCGGCCCTGGCCGTGGACCAGCAGCATCCGCGCTCCCACGGTGATGTTCCCGCCCCCGACGTTGCGGTTGTTCTCCTTGACGGCCTCCGTAACCTGGTCGAACGTCAGGCCGTACTTGACCAGCCGGTCGGGGTCGATGCGGACCTGGTACTGCTTCTCGTAGCCGCCCCAACTGTTCACTTCGGCCACGCCGGGAATGGATCGGAGTTGCGGCTTGACCACCCAGTCCTGAATCGTCCGCAACTCGGTGAGCTTCTTGACCCGCTCCTCTTCCGGCAGCTTGGAGAAGTCGTACCCCTCGTAGGTCAACACGTAATGGAAGACTTCTCCAAGTCCCGTCGAAACCGGCCCCATCTGCGGGCGCTGGATTCCTTCGGGCAATTCCACCGTGCCGAGTCGCTCGCTGACGACCTGCCGGGCGAAGTAGATGTCGGTCCCGTCCTGAAACGTGACGACCACCTGCGACAGACCGAACTTGGAGATGGACCGCACCATGTCCAAGCCCGGCAGCCCGCTGATCGCCTGCTCCACCGGGAAGGTGATTTGCCGCTCGACCTCCTCGGGCGAGAGCGAAGGAGCAACGGTGTTGATCTGAATTTGCACCGGAGTGGTGTCCGGGAAGGCGTCGATGTCCAGATGCGTCGAGCGAAAAGACGCCCAGGGCGGCGAAGACCAGCGCAGCGGCGATGACCAAGACGCGATGCCGCAACGAGAAGTCGATGATCCAATTGAGCATGGCCCTCACCCCCAGCCCCTCTCCCGTTACGGGAGAGGGGAATTGTCTACTTGCCGCAGCAGCAGCCTTCGCCGAGGTTGTTCTTCAAGCAGTTCCGCTCGCAGCACGTCGCTGCCCTTGGTCGCCACGACTTCGCCGGGCAGCACGCCGGCGATGATCTCCGTGAACTTGCCGTTCTTGGCCCCCAGCCGCACCGTGCGGACGTGGAAGACCTTGGGACTCTCCGGCTGTCGAAGTAGCCCTTGTCGCGCACGAAGACGACGTGGCAGCAGCCTTCCCAGTGGATCGCCTCGTTGGGGACCACGATGGCCTCCTGCTCTTCGCGCAGGATGATCCGGCCCGCCCCAAACGTCTCGTTGCGAAGCTGTCCGTTCGGGTTGGGCAATTCGGCCCGCGCCGTGACCATCCGCGTCTGCTGGTCGGCCGTGGTGCTGATCCAGACGAGCTTGCCGCTCACTTCGTCGTGGTTTCCGTCGGGCCGGAAGCGAACCGGCTGTCCCAAGGCGAGTTTGCCGGCGTCTTCCACGGAGACGTTGAGCGTCAACCACATCCGGCTGGTGTCGGCCACCTGGAACAAGACCCGCGAGGCGTCCACGACTTCCCCGGCCACGACCTGCCGAGCCACGATGATGCCGTCCATCGGGGCCTTCAACGGAAGGAGATTGGCCGTTGTCTCGTCGGGACCGACGATGCTGCAGATGTGCTCTCGGGAAGGCCGAGCAACCGGAGACGCTCGGCCATCTTCTCTTCGGGCAGTCGCCCGCAACTGCTCGACGTTGACCGGCAGGCCGAGATTGGCGAGCGCCTGCTGGGCGCTGAGCAGGCGCGCCCGCGCCTGGACGTACTCGGTCTGGGCCGTTTGGGCCTGACGCCCGGGAACGATCGCCTTGCGACGAGAGCCATCCAGCCGGTTGACGACCTTCCTCTGCAATTCTTCCTGGGCCAGGGCTTGAATCAGTTCCGTCTTGGCCCGGCCCACTTCGGCCGCATCGACCAAGGCAAGGACTTCGCCGGCCCGAACCCGGTCGCCGACGTTCTTCTCCACGTGCCACACCGTCCCCGGCAGGCGCGACGAGAGGCTGGCAAAGCGGGTCTGGTCGTAGGTGATTTGGCCATTGGCAGCAACCGACTCGACGATTGGCTGTCGATCCACCAGCCCCACGTCCACGCCTGCCTTCTTCACCGCTTCCAGAGACGCGAACTGGATTCGTCGGCGATAGTTCTTGCAGACGGGGTTGTTCTCCGGCCGCGGGGCCGCAGCCAGTGCCCTGGCTGCCCGCTGGCGGTCCGCATCCGTGACCACCGGCGTCTGCTTTCAATTGTGCGACTTCGGGATGGCAGAGCGGGCAGTTCTCAACGCCGTGCTCCTTGCACCAGCCGTAGTCCTTGCCTCGCGGCAAGAGGTCCGGGTGGCACTCGACGCACTGCGATTCCGGCACGCCATGTTCCTCGCACCAATCGTCCGGCGCGGCTGCGCCGTTGCCGGCCAGGCCGAGAACTTCGGCAGCTTCCAATCCGAGTGATGGCCGTAGATGCCCAGTCCGGCGAGCACAACCACAACAACAAAGGTCGGAAACTGGCGACCAATCCACGCGAGCGGGGCAAAGTGATTGCCTGCCTCGGATGCTCCCGACGCTTTGCAGCTTCTCCTGCTGTCCCTGTTCTGTCGATGGTAGGTGAACAGTGCGTTTTTCAATAGTTACACGACTCATGGATAGGCTCCTGCCAACAAATCTCGGTTCTTCAAGGATCGCTGACGTCGGCTGCAACGGCGAAGTCAAGAACGTCAGCGCAGAGCATCCGCGCGAAGGGCAGCTAGGGAGAATCAGACCAGGAGCGACTCAATCAGCGCCGCACACTTCCCTCCCGGAATCGGCGGAAGAGAAGTGACAGGCGGCCCGATCGGTGGAAAGCCGGCCGTCCAAGCCCAGTGGCTTCCCAGCCAGCACCATAGCATCCGGCGGCAAACAGGTCACGATTGCGTGGTAGAGATTCGGCATCTCAACCTGCTGGCCCATAACTGCGCCGTGACACAGACACGTGCCGCTCCCCTGGCAAGAATCACGCTGGTCAGGATAGTCCTTGCTGCCTGGGCTCCCTTGCGGAGCCGGGCGCGAGCAGCAATCGCAGCCGCCCCAGCGGCAGCCGCGTGCCGAAACCGCACCTTTTCCTGCCGCTGCGTGCGACATGCAGACATAGGGGCAGGCCAACAGGATAGCTGCCAACACGTGAACCGTGGTTGTTCGCAGTGCAGTCATGCAAGCGGCCGAATACCGGGGGATAGCGTAAACGCTGGCATTCCATTCTATTGCTCGCACCCGGCGGCAGCAAGGGGAAAGCCTGACTGAACGAAAGACTGATAAACACTCCCGACCCCTGTGGCCCTTCGTACAACCGGTACTGTGTGCAGCGAGTCTTCCGTCTCGGGCCCGACAAGCCGCTCAAGCTGGAGGAGCGCGGCGAGCAATCGCCCGGCCCGTTCGACCATCTCGCCCGGCTGTTCCGCAAGGCCCAGAAAGAGGTCGAGCATTGACACTTCCGCCAGCGCAAGGCGATGATGTACTTCGAGAAAGAGCGAAAGAAGGCCCAACGGCAGATGGGGCAGGACCCGTATCTCGACACGCCGGGATAGCCGGCATGTACGCTTGTCGGCCACGGTCCCGACGGGTTGCCGTCTTTGCCGAGGTGTGATCGATGAAGCGAGAACTGAGCCGTTGGGGAGTCGGACCGAGCATCATCTTGACGGCCGCGGCCTACGCGGTCGTCGCCGGAACGTCTTCCATCACGTAGGGATCTCTCCCGACAACCTCCTCCGTCCCCTTCGATTCGTCGCTCACAGGCGGTTGCAACGATTGAGAAATTGTTGCGCTGCGCGTTGGGCCAATTCGGCGTTCGGGCTCAGCCAGAAGCCGAGATGCGAGCCCTCTTCGATCCAGAAACCGCTCGGCGCCTGGGATGTGTTCGTAGGCATAGACGCCATCGTAGAACTTGACGTCGGCGTCGTGCGTGCCATGAATGATCAAGCTCGGGCAGCGAATCCGCTCGACGGGAAGATGGGTGTACTGGCGGATACTGCTCGATGTCGTTTTCGGTCCCCCGCTTGCGGAGCCGATAAGGGGCCATCGTGTCGGTGAAAGATTTGACGAAAGCCAACATTCGCTCGTCGGCCATGACGCATTCGATGTGCTTCTCGATCTGCTTTTTGGTGAAGAGGCCCTCCGAGTGGAAGAGTCCTTGCAGCACGACGCGCGGGTTCCAGACGCCGACCTTTTGCAACATCTTCTGCCCCAGATCGCTGAGGAAGATGACCTGTTCGAGCGGCCCGGCGGTTTCCGGCATGTCGTAAAAGCCGCTGACGCCGTCGATGACGATCAACCCGGCGATGCGCTTGGGATGGCGAATGGCGAACAGATAGGCCGGCGGGCCACCCGCCGAAGCGCTGATGACGGTCACCCGCTGAATGCCGAGTATATCCAACAGCGCGGCCAGGGCGTCGGCCTGCTGCTCCATGGTCCGGCCGGTCTCCAACGGCGTGCCCAAGTAGCCGGGCCGCGAGGGGGACAACACATGGTAACGCGTCGGATCGATCCACTCGGCCATCACGCGAGCCTGGTCGCATCCGCCGAGTCCGCCGTGAATGGCCAGGACGACCGGGCCGTGGCCTTCGGTGCAATCGAACTCGACCGGACCTTTGGCCGTGTGAACGATTTGCGGGTGGATGGTGATTCCGGGAAACACTTCCTGCGACGGCGTGGTCGCAGATTCGACGAATGAATACATGACGATCCCCTTCCGTGATCCGGCGGCGCCGCCCGCGCCGAATGAAAAATGCTTATAGAAACCTGGAAAGACGCTTATGGAACCGCGAATATCTACGGAAGTATAGGTTGCACTTGCGGCGATTCAAACGGCTTGCAGAGCGGGGAAGCGCCCCCAGCGACCCCCCCGAATCGCTACACCGGGCGATAGTGATAGACGGCGTTTTCGTCACGCTCGATTTCGTCGAGATTGGCCAGCGCCAACTCGCCTCGCTGCTGCAAGTACTCGACCCGCGAGCCGACGTCGGTCATTGCCAGCACCGCCCGAAAATCCGTTACTTCCGGATACGATTGCCGGGCGATCTCGTTGACCGACAGCGGGCGGCCGGCCTTGCGAAGCAACTCCAGCATCCGTGCGAGTCGCCGCCGGTGTGCCGAGCGAATCGTCCTGATCCGGCCATAGACGTCGTGAATCACCTGCTCGTGGGCGGCCAACGTGACCTCAATGCCGGGTGTCCGCTCGATCTTCGTGAGCGATTCCAGATAATGCCCGAGGCCCGTGTACGCCGCGGCGCTCTCCGGCCATAGATGCGGCAAGGTCTGCGACAGAATGTGGTCGCCCGAGAGCAGCACGTTGCCGATGGCGATGCAGACGTGGCCGGGCGAGTGGCCGGGCGTGTGCAGCATTCGCAGCCCGTCCAGTTCGTCGCCGTCCTCCAACAACAGCCCGACCGGCACGTCCTCGCGGGCCGTCCAACGGTACGGCGACGTCTTCAACAACTCGCCGCGTTCGGCCGCCTCGATGCCGGCGCGACGGAAGAAGGCATTCAGGCCCGCCGCGCTGGTCACAACGTACTCGCGGCACGAGGCGACGGCCGCGCGATCCAACGGATGAATCGCGACCTGGGCCGGCATGGTTTGCAGCAGTTCCGGCAGCCCTCCGACGTGATCGACGTGGCCGTGGCTGATAATGATACGCCGGACGTCGCCTGGTCGCACCGCCTCGCCGAACAGGTCATGCACGGCTTCGATGCCGGCAAGAATCTGTTGCGTTGAGCCGCCGAGGCCGCTGCCGGCGTCGAGCAGCGTCAGCGGTCCCGCACCGACCAAAAGGTATACGCGGGCGGAGAGCGTCTCGAACACCCGGCAGGGAATGCGGTAGATTCGCACGCCGGAATTCGACACAAATCTCTTGATGGGGGGCGAGGCCGACATTCGTCAATGTTTACCCGACGGGCGACCTTTCCGCAAGTGTCGCCCCTGGACCCCTTGTCAGCAAGTGGCGTGGCGGCAAGAATTCAATCGAGGGAAGAGAATCAGCATCTTGAGGCGGAGACGACCGTGCAGCCGTTCTTCGCCAAGAGCCTATCGCGCGAAGGAGGTAAGACGATGAGAACGAGAAACATGTCGGCGATCATGGCGGTCGCTATCGCGCTGGTTGGGGCGTACGCGCTCGGCCAAGAGGTTGTTCCGACCCCGGCCCCTACTGAGACGGCCAACGTCACCCCGCACGTCAGCCCCGAGGCGAGCGCGACACGTTGCCACAAGCCCGGCAGCCAACCCCAACGCCCGGGACGCCAGTCGTTGGCGCTACCGCTGGTCGAACGGCCGCTGGTGGTATTGGACGCCGCAGAGCCGCTGGATGTGGTATAGCGACGATGGGCGATGGGTCGATTACGATCCGCACGCTGCGCCGCCGGCGGTCGAGCATAGCCACAACCCAGCAACCTACGGCGACTCCCGTTACACGCCCTATGGGTATTACCGTTACCGCAGTTACTATCCTCCCTACGGTTATTGGAACGGACGCTTTCCCGGCGTCGCGGTGGGAGTGCGGCCGTACGGCAACGTGGAAGTCGGCGTGGGCCGGCGCAGTCGGAGTCGGCGTCTGGGGGCCCCACGGCGCAGTGCAGGTCGGCAGAATCCACGTCGCCTGGTAAGCCGCCGAGTCACCCGCACTCCTCCGGCGGCGCCGTCAGTTCGGTGACGGCCTGCATCGCCGACGAAACCTCGGGAAGGATCCCTTCGCGCACGTAGATCGGACGGATGTTGGCACGCAAGGCGGGCAGGCAGAGTGCAAACGCGAAGGCGGCGGCGATGCAGACGAACCCCGAAATCGCCACCGTCAACGGAGTGCCAAAGACGTCGGCGAAACCGCCGCCCAGGAGACTTCCGAAGGGTGCCGTCCCCAGAACGCCATTATGTACAGGCTCATCACGCGACCGCGTTTGTCTTCATCCACGATGGTTTGCAGGATCGTGTTGCTGGCGGCCACCGCGACGACCACGGCGAAGCCGATCAGCGTCAGGAGGACGAGCGAGAACCGCCGGGACGCGGGAGCAGGCGACGCCGACCGTCGCGGCGCCCATGATCGCGATCATCAGAACCATCACCCTGCCGAGCCCAAGCACGCTCTTCCGCATCGCCAGGAACAGGGCGCCGGCCAACGCGCCGAGCCCCGAGGCGCCCATCAACAGACCGTACGTTGCTGCCTTGCCGCCGAGAATGTCCTTGGCGATCACCGGCATCAACACGCCGAGGGGCGCGGCTGCCAGGCCGATCGTTGCGATCAGCGCCAGGATCGTGCGAATCGGCATCGAGCGAAACGCATAGTCGATGCCTTCGCGGACCCCGTGCAGGAAATGGACCGACGGGGCCTCGCCGCTTCGAGGCGCGATTCGCATCGCCAACAACGCCACCAGCACGGCCAGATAGCTGATCGCGTTGAACAGAAAGCACGGCCACTCGCCGACCACGGCGATAAGCAGCCCCGCCATCATCGGCCCTATCAGGCGGCGCTCTGGAATATCAAGGAATTCAGTGCGATCGCGTTGCCCAGGTCGGCCCGGTCTTCGATCATGTCGACAACCAACGCCTGTCGCGTGGGCATGTCGAGGGCGTTGATCAGCCCGATGACGACGGCCAAGGCGATGATTTGCCAGATCGTGATCACGCCGGTCATTACCAGAACGGTCGTCAGCGCGGCGTGGATCATCGAGAGCGCCTGAGTGATGACCACCGTGCGATGGCGATTCCATCGGTCGGCAAACACGCCGGCCAGAGGACTTGCCACGAAGGCCGAAATCTGGCCGGCGAAGGCCACCGTTCCCAGCAGCAGGGCGGAATCGGTCAACCGGTACGTCAACCAGGTCAAGGCGGCCTGTTGCATCCAAGTGCCGATCAGCGAAACGCCTTGACCGAAGAAAAACAATCGGTAATTGCGGTGCGCCAGCGCGCGTGCGATCATCGAAAACGTGCCGGGCCGTTTCTGCTGTTGCGTGCTGATCATCGTTGGCCGCCACAAACGCCTTGCATCATCTTAGCGCGCACGCCAAAATAACTTGCACAACTTACCGTAGACAAAATGGTTGGACCAGTCGCTCACATACGACGTGGGTTATGCTGGGAGAAGGGTTTCTTCTAGCACAGAGCCACAATGGGAGGACTGATCCAATGACAGTAGTTCCAAGTTCGGCTGAATTGATATAGGTGAACGCAAGGCTCCTCGTGCAAAATGACTTATGTCACTAGGTCATTGCACGGAGGAAGCCATGCGTTCAGGGACGAATTGTAACATGAACAGCGGACAAGTCCATTCATGGGCACTGGGATTGTTGGTCGATGTGAAGCTGGTCAAGGATCACGGCTGGAAATGCTCCGCCGCGATCGTGCTGGGCATCACGCTTCGCGCCGCCGCCCGCTGCATCTCGGTCAGCGCCGCTTGCCGCGACTTGGCCAAAGCACCGTCCGATCAGGCGGTGATGACGGCCTTGGACGAAGGCTTGCCCAAGACGCTGCTTGTCTTGGAACGGCGGTTGAACGACGCCTTGATCGATCCGTTGCCGAAACGCATGTCGCCGTCGGGCATGGAACGTCGCCATCGACTGGCACTTGCAGCCCTACTACGGGGAGCCTTGCCGAAGCCGCAACGAACTCGCCTACGGCAATCCATCCTACAGAATAGCACATATTGTTCTTTTGCAGGCCCTTAGTCGCGTCACGCCCGCGTCTCCTTCTCCGTGACGGCTGCACGGCCACACCATTGCGTGAGCTACGCCCACCCGCTCTCGTCTTCATGCCGGCGTGGGCATCGCGGAATTCCGGTCCGGCATTCGCGCAGTCTTGTCCTAGATCAAGGCCGTGCAATCTGAGCCACCGTAGAATAGGGATAGATGGCCCGGAGGATCTCTCGCGGAAGACGTCATGGATCATGTTCACCCTCAACCACCGGCTCGGATCGCGCGGGAAAAACGCACCGTTGCGGCGATGATCGACATCTATTGCCACGCGCACCACGGCACTGCCGAAACGCTGTGCAGCGAGTGTTCGCTGCTGCTCGAGTACGCTCTATGCCGGCTGGATCGTTGTCCGCATGGTGCGGCGAAGACGCCCTGCGCCACCTGTCCGACGCACTGCTATCAGCCGTTCATGCGTACTCGAATCAAAACGGTGATGCGCTATGCCGGTCCGCGAATGCTCTTCCGCCACCCTGTCCTGGCCGTGCTGCATCAATGGGACAACATTAGGGGACGAACGAGGTTGCCGGAAAAGAGTCCCGCAATAGACCACTACACCAACAACGAGAAGGAGCCGAATGATGGCCCACAGGCAAATTGTGGAGATCGACAAGACGAAATGTGACGGTTGCGGCCTTTGTGTGCCGGCATGTGCCGAGGGGGCGATTCGCATCGTCGATGGAAAGGCCGAACTGGTTGCCGAGGTCTATTGCGACGGTCTCGGGGCATGTCTTGGCGAATGTCCGCGCGGAGCGATCACCATCGTCGAGCGAGAGGCTCAGCCTTTCGACGAAGCGATGGCCCGCCACGACCGTAACGCTGCCGCGGAGAGCACGCGGCCGATGCCTTCAAGTTGCCCCGGCGCGGCGATGCGCGATTTGCGGCTCAACGTGTTGCCCGTCGCCGCGGCGGCGCGCGGGCCGGCGCGTACCGGCCGGGCGGGCCGACTCGTCTGCGCTGGCCCATTGGCCCATCCAACTGCGGCTGGTCCCCACCGATGCCCCCTTTCTCCGCGAGGCGGATCTGTTCCTCGTGGCCGACTGTGTGCCGTTCGCCTGTGCCGGATTCCACGAGCATATCCTACGCGGACGGCCAATCGTAATTGGATGCCCGAAGCTCGACGACGCCCGGGCCTATATCGACAAACTGGCGGAAATGCTGGTCCGCTCCGACATTCGCAGCCTGACGGTGGTCCACATGGAAGTTCCCTGCTGCACGAATCTCGTGCGGCTCGCCGGCGAAGCGATGCGAACGGCAGGTTCGCAGATTCCGCTGCGCCAGATCACGATTTCGATCCGGGGCGAAATTCTGCCGTCCGGCGACTAGATCTGCTCGACGTGCAGCCCGCGGCGGCGGCGCTCGGCCAGCCGGGCGTCGTCGAAAAGGCCCGACACGCGCTTGATGTTCTCGATTCCCGGCAGCACAAGTTCGGGATCGCTCCGATCGTGCGAGGCGATTCGCAGCGTGCCGACCCCCGCCATTCGCTCCCAGAGCGACTGCTCGAAGGTGATGTCGTCGACGTCGAGCAATTCGATGCGGTCGTTCACCCGCCGCAAAATGCCTCGTTCATGGATGAACCGCTGCGTGGTCAGCACGTAGCGAACGCCCATGCGACGGTAGGCCAAAAGGACGAGACAGTAGAGCCACGGCAGCAGCATTCCCAGCAGCACAAACAGCCAAAGCGTAACGTTCCGCGCCCAGAAGATGCCGATCAGCAGCAACAGCAGCGACACGCATCCGCAAATGACCCAACTGCCGGTCATCGCCCTCGACGAGTAGCCGCCGCGCCAAAGTTCTTCTTCGGGCTTGTCCTTCTCTTCCCAGCGGGCGGCGGCAACCTGTTGAAACGCTCCGGCCGCGCTGGACGAGACGCCGGCGGACGAAGCAGTCCCCACAGCGTCATTCCCGTCGAAATCGATCCGGTGGCCGCATTTGTGACAATAGACCGCCGCGGCAACCACTTCCTCACCACATGCCGGACATCGCATCGCAGAACCCCCTACTACTGGCAAGCGTGGCCGAAAAGCCGCCAATAGTATAAAGGGGGAAGGCGGAAGGGGGAAGAGGAGAAGAGACAAGGAGACAAGGAGACAGGGAGACAAGGAGACAGGGAGAGGTGGAGACGAAGAGCCGAGGAGGTGCATCGTGCTGACCATCGCCGTCAGTGTCACCCGGCTTTCTCCCCGTCTCCCCTTCTCCTCGTCTCCCCCCTCTCTGCTCCTCCCAACCCTCTTCCCCCCCGCCTCTCGCTGCGGTACAGTGAACGGCTCTGACGGCCAACGGAACCGACCATGAAATGCCCTTTTTGTCTTGCGGATAACGACCGGGTGCTGGACTCGCGGGCAAGCCACGATGGATTCGCCATCCGGCGGCGGCGCGAGTGCCTGGGCTGCCACCGCCGCTACACCACCTACGAACGGATCGAGGCCACGACCGCCAAGATCATTAAGAAGGACGAGTCCCGCGAGCCCTTCGACCACGCCAAGATCAAACGCGGATTGGAGAAGGCGTGCTGGAAGCGGCCGATCAGCGACGAGCAGCTCGAAGCCGTGATCGCCGCGGTGGCGAGCGAAATCGAGTCAAACTTCGAGTCGGAGGTCGAAAGCCGTCACGTCGGCGAGTTGGTGATGCATCAACTTCGCACGCTCGACGAAGTCGCCTACGTCCGTTTCGCCAGCGTTTATCGCCAGTTCAAGGACGTGCAGGACTTCGTCAAGGAGCTCCGCCCGATGCTGGCCGAAGCGGAGGATTCCGAGTAGCCGCTATGGCAGCCGCTTGCGGCTTCGCAAAGGCGCCACTACATCCGGTCGCGGTCGGAGCCACCAGTCATGCTTGCTTGGCTGCATTCACACAAGCTCTTGTTGGAATGCCTCTCCGCGGCGTCCGCGTTGATGTTCGTCGGCAGCCTCTCGTTGATCCCCTGGCTGGTGATTCGCATTCCCGCCGATTACTTCCTTCGTCAACGGCATTACGCCGATCGCTGGAAGCCGCGGCATCCCTTGCTGGGCGTCGCCTTCCTGGTGACGAAGAACGTCGTCGGCGGCGTGCTGCTGCTGGCGGGAATCGTAATGCTCGTCACGCCGGGACAAGGGATCCTGACGATCCTCGTCGCCCTGTTATTCCTCGATCTTCCCGGAAAGTTCGCCCTGGAGCGACGTGTGATCCGCATCAAAGCGGTGCGAAAGGCGATCGGCTGGATACGGACGAAGGCCCGCCGGCCGCCGCTGGAATTTCCGGAAGAATGAGCGGACATCGGCGAGGGGGACGGAGCAGGTCGTCGCAAAAGCGATTCTTCTTCGCCGGAGGGCCTCTTCGATGACCTCCTCCGTCCCCTTTTTCCGCAAGCGGCCTAGTGGCGCCGATCGACGACGAATTCCGTCAAGCCAGCCAGCGACCGGCAAGCTTCGGTGCCGGGCAGAGAGGCCAACTGGCCGCAAGCTCGGCGGGTGAACTCGCGGGCACGCGCCTGGGCGTACGATATCGCGTCGTGCCGCTCGAACCACGGCTGCAGAACGTCGCGGTGATGGTTGCCCGAACGAGAGAGCAATGAGGTAATCTCGGTGCGCTCCGAAGAACTGACGGTTCCGAGCAATCGGATCAGCGGCAGAGTCGCCTTCTCCTTTAGCAGGTCGGATCCCAGCGACTTGCCCACGGCGGTCTCCTCGCCGACCATGTCGAGTACATCGTCGGCGATCTGAAAGGCGACGCCGAGATCATGGCCGTAGCGGCTGAGGGCCTCGCAAACCGGCAATTCGGCGCCGGCATAGTGCGATCCGAGGCCACAACAACAGGCGGTCAGCGCCGCCGTCTTTCCGGCAATGATATCGAGATAATCGGCTTCGCTGATGTCGTAGTTCCCGCGGCTTTCGATCTGCCGCAGTTCCCCCTCGCACATGTGGCGAGCCGACTCGCTGATCGCCCGGCAGGCAAAGTTGTCGTCCAACGAACTGGCCAGGCATATCGCCCGCGCCAAAAGGTAATCGCCCAGGAGGATGCTGACCTCGTTGTTCCAGCGGGCGTTGACCGTGTCGAGATGCCGGCGGATCATCGCCTCGTCCAGGACGTCATCGTGGATCAGCGTGGCGGTGTGAACCACCTCGACCATTGCCGCCAGCGTTACATGCTCGGCCCGGACGCTGCCGCAAGCCTTGGCAGACAACAGCACCAAAGCGGGCCGCAGACGCTTCCCCCCCAAACGGAACCCGTGCCGGGCCAGCCCATCGACAAAGAGATTGTTGCTGGAAAGCTCTCGCTGAAGGAGGCTCTCGACCGCTTCGAGTTCGTCGGCGATCGGTGCGTACAGGCCAGGAAGGATCTCCGAAGCCGTCACCCGTTGCTGGCCGCTTGAGTCCATGGAGACGCTCTCAGGGTAAACACTATATTCTAACCTTCCGGGCCAACGCGTCGAGGGGGGGCAATCCGTCCCGATCCGCCCAACAAAGAGGGGGTCGGCGCCGATGATCTCTCACGGCGGCCTCGACCGTCTCACACAAGCCCGCATCCGAACGTCAGCGATGGTCGAGATCGTCGCTGTCCTTCGCCCTACCGGCCGCGCGCTTGTTGGTCCGCAGGTGATCGAGGCCGATGATGCTCACCTCCACGCCGTCCAGAGCACTGCCTGAGCGCGGTCAGCGTAACACTCGGCGAACGCAACGCCCGCGACGCCGCTTATAGCAGGTCGATCCGCAAGGGCGGCACACCCGTGCGCACCACGGCATAGCCACCCACCAAGAGATACTCAACTTTCTCCGTAACCGTTCACTGGGCGGCAAGGGGACGGAGGAGGTTCTCGGAGAAATATCTTCCCCTGCGGCGGATACTGTCGCGGAAAACCTCCTCCGTCCCCCTCTGTTTCCGGCCTGTGAACGCTTACCTTTCTCCGAGTTGAGCAACTGAAAGGACTCTTTGACGTCGGGCGGAAGTTGCATCGTAGCCATAGTTGATCGCCCGCAGCAACTCCATCGCCGCCAACCGTTCTTGCGGCGTCTTGCGGCGCCAGAATTCACGATCGCCGGATTCGTCGCTCAGCGATGTCGCGCTGAGAGCGGTTCTATCCGTCCGCGCCGTTTGCACCAGATCGCTCATCGCCCCCACTTCTATCTCGCCACCAGCGGCACGTCAACGTTCTCGCAGCGGTTCCCTTCCCTCCCGCGTCCCCAAGAAAAAGTTATCCGTCGCGGGGGTCATTCCGCGACGGGTTAAGTTGAATCGGCGATATATCTCGTCACTGCCGGTCGAGGTCGAAACCTGCGACTGGCATTAAACAAGCTCTTTCTTGGCGCCAATCAGCGTCCGCAGCCGCTCGGCAAGCAGGGCCGAGTCAAACGGCTTCTTGAACGTCTCGTTGATCGCCGATCGGTCGAAGCTCAGCGAACTGCCGTCGTCGGGCAACAGGGCGATGAGAATAATCTCGGAAAACTCGCTGTTGCGGCGAAGATTTTGGCAAATCTGCAGCGCTTCGGTGCGCCCGATCGAGAAGTCAACGATAATGCAATCCGGGTGGAAGCTCTCGGCTTGGATGCCGGCGTCGAAACCGCTGGCCGCCACGGCCGCTTTGAACGAGCGCTCCAGCGGCAATTCACGCTTGAGGTTCTCGATCAAGACTTGATCCTGGGCGACGATCAGAACCTTGGCCATCGCCTCGTCTTCCAGATCGCCAAGCGGCATCCCGTGTTCCTTGAGGAAACGAATCAAGTACTCACGAGGAATGCGTCGGTCTTGCGATCCGGGTATGCGATACCCTTTTAGCCGGCCCGAGTCAAACCACTTGCTGACGGTGCGCGGGGCCACCTTACATATCTTGGCGACCTGACCAGTTGTGAAGACCTTCATCGCAGACTCTCCGATATTCTATTCACGTTGGTTTGGGTTGTATCTCGGCGGGACGGACGTCCTGCCGATCGCTCTCGGCCCCTGAAACCTGCGGGTCTGCTCCGGTTTCGCGCTCCATCGTCCCCGTCGTCTCCGCCGACAGGCACTCCGCAGGCATCTGGGTCAGGGCCTTCCGTAATTCGCACGCTCCTTTGGCTATGGTTCAGCTCCTTCTGACCCGCGCCGTACTTACTACATCGGCAACCAGGGCAACCGGAAGCCAGAGAAAATCCGTAAAATAGATAAGGTGTATTTCAACCACTCTATCTTGATTCCCTCCCAAGTCCTGAACGCAACACTACCGGCGAATCGCTTACTCGACAGAGGGGGACGAGCGAACCGCGCCGCTACATAGAGACAGCGGCGGCAATGGCCAAGGCTTGGCCTTTGTGGCAGGTTCCCCCCTGCGACCCCATCCCGAAACCGGCTTGTACAACCACTTTGCTTCGGAACGAGGCTTCCGTTGAGTTACTTCGATCCCCGTCCCACTGCGACTTTAGAGAGTTTCTCCGATTGTAGCGAACAGACCGATCGTGATGATCGTGCGGCTTCTGACGGCGGTCGATGGTTGCGCTTCCCGGCGGCGATAGAACGAAGGCGACATCAGGCTTCGACGCCAAGCCGGTCTTGGAGGTGCAATAGCGCTAGCTCTCGACAACTCCCTTCAACTTCCGCTCCCGAGCTCCCTTGCCCGCAACGCCGTGGCCCTGTGCAAAAACTCGACAATCCGACGCCCCATATCCACACCCAATAGCTTACACAATACCACCCTATGCTACTAACCCGTCGCTCTGTCCATTCACTGCGTCCATTCGAGTTCTTGCAAAATCTGCCGGCTCTGATATAGTGGAGCCACGCGGAGTTGTGCAAAAAGCCATTTATAGTATCATAGCAACATTCAAAGCGAGCCACATCGTGCAAAGCCCCAATCAGCAATCCCGAGTCACAAATCACAATCATGCTGGGTTTACGCTCGTGGAACTTCTGGTCGTCATCACGATCATCGGCATCCTGATCGCGCTGCTTCTCCCAGCCGTCCAAGCGGCTCGTGAGGCTGCGCGGCGAGCACAATGCGCCAACAACCTGAAGCAGCTATCCCTGGGATGCCTCCTCCATGAACAGGCCTACAAGTTCTATCCATCGGGCGGCTGGGGATTCAACTGGGCGGCGGATGCGAACGGCGGCTACGGCAAAACCCAACCCGGAGGCTGGGCCTTCAGTGTGCTGCCCTTCATCGAACAACAGCCATTGCACGATCTGGGATTGGGAATGGGAACGTCCGGCATGGAACTTTCCGCAACCGGTGTCTTCGACCCGGCGCGGATGCACGAAAACAGAATCCGCGACGAGACTCCCGTGAACACCTTTGCCTGCCCCACGCGACGGCCCGCGTTCATGATTCAAACCAGAGACCCCGGCCTTGTGTCCCAGAACGTCGAAGCCCTGCCCGGTTCCGAAAACCACCATACCAACTCCGACTACGCCGCAAACGTAGGAGACGTTCCTTCGGCCTACGACGTGACCTTTCCCGCGCATCCCGGAAGCTACTTGGATTTCACGGGGATTTCTTTCGTGAAAAGCCAGGTCACCGTAACCATGGTTACGGACGGAGCTTCAAATACCTATCTGTTGGGCGAGAAATACGTCAATCCCGATATGTATCTGGACGGCAATGATGGCGGCGACGATTGGACTATGTACACCGGCCAACAAGATGACGCCTTCCGTTGCGTAGGCTGGAAGGACACGTCCTATCCAACCGGTTACTTTCCGCTCCCACCCATTCAAGACCAGCCTGGCAGCATGAACTATTCCGGCTATGGCTTCGGCAGCGCACATGCCAGCGGGCTCAACATGTCGTTGTGCGACGGCTCAGTCCGCTTCGTCGGCTACACGATCGACCCGGAGATCCACCGCCGTCTGGGCAACCGCGAGGATGGCCTGCCGATCGACGGCAAGGCGTTCTAAGCTCGATTGCGGGGTTGTCAACGCGGCGGTTCCCGAGCCATCGACGTTGGCCTTGCTGGCCAGCGGGCTGATCGGCTTGATCGCTTATACATGGAGAAAGCGGAAGCAGTCTTAGTTGTCCGTATCCCGCAGGAAGTGACTCGATCTCCGGCGTCGTCACGAGCAGACCCTCGTGACGACGGCCGGAGATTCTTTTCGGGTGGGCGTCCCGGTTGGCAGTTGAGAGCCGGCTCGACCAAGGCGAATCCGCCTCCGCCGGCAGACAGCCCGGCGGTTGCCGCCCGCGGTTTGGCAAGCCTCGGAGAGTAACGATGCGCCTGCACCTAGAATGGGGATTATAGTACCCGCCGATTGTGACGCCCGTTTTCTCTATTGACCCAAACCCGACTTCCTGCGACACTCCGCGGGTCAGAGGCCCCGGACAACGATTGCCCCGCGGCTGCGAAGAACGCGTCTCTTCGCGACAAGGAGGTCAATAATGTGCAAGATGCACGCGATAGCTTTGTCGATGGTTGTTGTTCTGCTGGCGGCAGGCTGTAGCAAGCAGCCCGGGACGGACCAGCCGTCGACGACGCCCCAGGGAACCGAAACAACCACCAACGACCACGCAAACGCCGCTGCCAAAGCCGGCGGACCAGCGGAGGCCGTTGCGGACTTCCTTGAGGCCGTGCGAACCGGAAACGACGAAGTCGCCATGCGGATGCTAAGCGCGGTGGCACGGCAGAGAAACGCCGCCTTGAACAGCGGCGTCAAACCGCCCGCTAGCGATACCGCCAAGTTCACCGTCGGCAAAGTTGACTACGTCGGTCACGATGGGGCGCGGGTGGCCTGTACCTGGACCGATCTCGATCCGGACGGGCAGCCGAAGACCGACGAGGCGATTTGGGTCGTGCGCCGCGAAGCAAGTGGCTGGCGCATCTGCGGCGTTGCGGCACAAGTGTTTCCGGGCGAATCTCCACTGCTGCTGAACTTCGAAGACCCCGAGGACATGATCCGCAAGCAGCAGTGGGTCAGAGAAGAGATTCGACGCCGAATGAAGAAAGAGCAGGCCGGAGTCCAAGCCCAGGGTGCGGAAAAACCAGAAAAACCGATTCGTCGTTGATCTGGCGAATTGGGTAATCTTTTCCGCTTTTTTCCGGCTACCACCGCTCTTGGGTAACTGCCCGTTCGCTCGCAAAACGAAACGGCGGCAGCGAAAACGGCCAGAGATATTCTTCGTAAGCCATTCCAAATTAAAGGCTTACATCACGTTGACCTAGGGGATTCCATGCTGGAATCCCTCTTTCTTTTTTCGGGGGCTCCTTGCGGGCGGTATTCGTAACCTAAGCTTTTCTAACGAACCAGCACATTTTTCCCACAATGCCGAAGGGTCCCAATACGAACATTTTCACGACCCCCGGTTGACAGCACGCCCTGCTATGCTACTTTATCGTCCTAAGCTGTGTATTCGCTACCACTGCTTGCAGCCGCTGGCTTTCGAACGCCAGATTGGCTTCGCTGGCAAGCGTGGTGCCTAGACCAGCAATATAAAAGAGGAAGGATCTCTCCGATTGTTGTCCGTCGCAGCCGGAGAGTATGGAACGCGTGACGGTACGAGTGTGAGTTTTTACGCTACGGTACCTTTTTTGTTGGAGGTTACTCAGATGAATCGCACGTATCTATTTGGCATCGCGCTGGGTATCGCGGTGCTGGGCATTGCCCTGTTGGGCAATGATTCGCGCAGTCGCGGGCGACTGCTGCGGTCCGGCGGTTTGCGCGCCGGCTTGTAACACCTGTGCGCCGGCTACTTGCCATCCGCGGCACTGCCGCAAGGCTCGGACCTGCCGCGCCAGCACTTGCGAACCCAAGTGCTGCGCTCCGGCCACCTGTGCGCCGAAGTGCTGCAAGGAGCGACGCTGCCGCAAGGCTCGGACTTGCTGCCCGAGCACCTGCGCCCCGAAGTGCTGCGCTCCGAAGTGCTGCGCTCCGGCCCCCTGCTGCGCTCCGAAGGCTTGCGCTCCGGCCGCTTGCGCTCCGGCTTGTGTCCCGGCTTGCGCTCCGGCGACCTGTGCGCCGAAGACCTGCTGCCCGCGCCGCTGCAAGCGCGTTCGGACCTGCCGTCCGAGCACGTGCGCTCCGAAGTGCTGCACGCCGGCTTGCGCTCCAGCCTGTGCTCCGGCCACTTGTGCGCCGAAGTGCTGCAAAGAGCGTTGCCATCGCGAGCGGTGCTGCCGCGAGCGCTGCTGCCGCGAGCGACGCTGCCGCAAGGCGCGCAAGTGCTGCTGCGTAAGCACTTGCGGTCCAAGCTGCTGCGAAGCAGCCGCCCCTTGCTGTGGCCCCGCCGTGGCTCAGCCCCCGGCAAACCACACGCCACCGGCTCCGGCCCCAACTGTTGAGAAAAAGACCTGATCGTCTTGGCCTCAGCCAATTAGCCTCGGGCAATTCCCGAGGTCCTGAAAACCAAGCCGGGCCTGCCTTGTGCAGGCCCGGCTGCTTTTTTGAACTACCCATCTTCACCACTCTTGCAGGTCGCACGCCATTGTTCGCCCAATTTCCGAAATTATGCGGATTAGGGAGACTGTCCGGCCGAAAGACTAAGGTTGTGGCTCTTCTTCTCTGATCGGAGCCTCGTCGTTGCCGTCACTGGTGGAGGGTATCGCCCATGTTTCGCATGGTTCTTGGCCTCAGCTCGGTTGCGATCCTCGTATTGAGCGCCGCGGGCTGCACAATGTGCTGCCACCCCTATGACAACTCCGGGCCGGTATTCTCCGACGGCGGATGCCAGGCTTCGACGCACTCGCGGGCGGGCTCAATCCTCGCCGGCAGTCCAGAGCCATCGGTGGTGTTGGCGAACGACCCGATTCATCGGAAACCGGTGTCGCAATCGCCGACGCCTGACCAGGCAAAGAGACAACTCCCATCCATGTCGTACGTGATGACTGGCCGGCAGGCGGAACGGTCGTCGCCGACGCCACTGGCGAAGAAGCCGCAAGAGCCGTTCTCCTACACCATGGCCGGCAACCGCCCGGAAGGACCGCTGCTCGGTTCGGCGCAACCGGGTGACGTCCCCGGCTCAGAACGAATCGTGTCGATAACGGATCGGGCAGTAGGGCCTTCGGCCGACTCATCGCAGGCCGCCGCGGAAGCGTCGCCGGCCCCCGCCAGGCCGTTGCCGCCAAGCCGTTGGACCGCCCGCCGCCCCACAACCGAACTGCTACGATAGGAGAAGAGCTTCCTCCACTTTGCCCAGGTCTCCCGGCACAACCTTGCCAATCGCCACGACAAACGTTACAGTCAAAGCGGGGCTTGGCAAAAGGGTACCTGGAAGACTTCGTATGGCTGTCGTCGCACTCAAGGATTTCTCCTGGGAAAGGATGAACGCCGCCGTGGAAGCTGTCCGGGAGCGTGCCCGTCGTGCGGCTTCCGCCCTGCAACGGGCGGGTGTTTCTTACGTGGTCGTCGGCGGCAACGCTGTTGCCTCGTGGGTGGCAAGGGTCGATCAAGAGGCCGTGCGGAATACGAAAGACGTGGACGTCTTGGTCCGACGGCAGGATTTCGCCCGCGTTGCCGCCGCACTCCAGTCCGTCGGTTTCGTGCATCGCAACGTTGCGGGGGTGGACATGTTTCTGGACGGAGCGGAAGGCTCCGTTCGCAGCGCAATTCATATCGTATTCGGCGGTGAGAAGGTGCGCACGGGCGACACTCTCCCGATTCCCGACGTCACCGAATGCGTCGAAGGTCCCGACTTTCCCGTGCCGACTCTCGATGCCCTGGTGCGAATGAAGCTGATATCGTTTCGCCTGAAAGACAAAATCCATCTTTTGGACATGCTTGATGTCGGCCTGATCGACGAAGAATGGTGCGATCGGCTTCCGCCGGAGCTTGCGGCCAGACTCAGCGAGTTGGCGGCTTCCCCCGACCGCGGTACGTGAAGACCGACGGGCCAAGGATTTCTTGCCGGCAACCGGGGCAGCCCCGCCACTTGAAAGCCGCACGATTTCCCGCTATCTTCTACCGATATGCATCATCCCATTGCCGGCGTCATGCCCTCGGAACTCGCTGAAGTCACCTGCAAAGTCGTCTGGCCGACCATCGGCGCCACGTGGCCGGGCCGGCTTGTCGGCCGAGCGGCCGCCGTTCGACTTGGCTTTGGCGACTTCTTTACGCTGGGCAAGCTACTCGCGTTAGCGACGATCCCCCTTAGTCTGGTGGTATATGCCTGGCAATTGATGCCGTGCGTCTGCCGCCGCTATGCCTTGAGTAACCGGCGAATCATCATTCGCAAGGGGCTGACGCCGGTCGATGAACGCTGGGTCGGGCTCGACGAGTTCGACGCGGTGGAGGTCGAGGTCTTGCCCGGCCAAGAGTGGCTGCACGCCGGCGATCTGGTCTTCAAACGCGGCGGCAATGAGGTTCTTCGCCTTTCGGGCGTTTCTCGCCCCGAGGTCTTCCGCCACGTCTGCCAGACCGCCCAGAACGCTTTGCTCAGCGTGCGCGACGCGATCCAGCAACAGGCGGCGAGTGCCCATTAGGTCGGATTATTCATGACGCGATACCAACCCGAAGCGCAAGCGAGGACAGTAAAGGGAGTTATCCTCGCTTGCCCTTCGGGTTGGCATGACACGGCGTGCGAGCATTGCCGCTGGGCCATGAATAATCCGGGTTAGACGCCGCAAGAGCAAGCTCTCATCGGATCCCGGTGCTGGGATAGATCGGGATCGCACCCGAAGAGCCGGCAGCGTACGTGCCGACCAACGTCGCCATGTTCGGATCGACCGATGGTAGACGACGTACTGCATCGGCCGCGTCCGGTCTGCCGATCGGGTAGCGCCACGAAAGCCATCCGCGGAATCGGCACAAGCGGCTTTTCCAAATCGTCTGACACTGGCGGGCGTCGGCTCGGGCTCTCCGCCGCATCCGGAACCGGTTTCGGCGCATCCGACGCCGCCAGCATCAGCGGTGGACTCGCGGGCTCCGCCTTGGACGATGGCAGCTTGATTGGCTGCACCACCGCGGTCGCCGCGGAGGGACCAGAGGGCTCTATGGCCGCCGGCGTTGCTCGTGGCGGAGCTGCCTCCGCCTTTGCCGTCGGCGAACCCATCGGGCCGGTCATCCGCCAGACAACCGGATAACGCCAGACGTTGAACCCGAGCGAAACCGCCACCAACGCAAGCCCGAAGATGGTGGCCGCTGATCTTGGCATGTCTTTCCTTCCTGCTCCGTTTCGACGCGCATCTTCGACCTGTGTCCGCGAGAAAACCATACACCCGCGATGCGGCAATGCAAGGAAAAACCGCCGGCCGTGACTGCGGCGAAACGCCGGCGCTGAATAACGACAACGGTTAGGCAAGGTTGCACGAAACAGGTCGCCGCTGTATGCTCGAAATCCGGCATCCGCGTTCCAACCTTCACGTTTTCCCTGTTCCGTCCCGGCCGCACCATGAAGACAATCATCGAGCCCTTCAAGATCAAGTCGGTCGAGCCGATCACGTAGGTCCCGCCTGCCGGGCGGGACTTGCGGCTTGGCTCACGCTCTCTCGTCGCCTTGCGCCACTATGGCTGTCGTGCGCGGTAAGACCAGATTTCTCCGTTGCCCAAAGCCCCTTCCGGCAGAAGGGGCCTACCGCGCCACGCCATGCTCCGTCGCGAACAACATCGCCGAGGGCTTCCAGCGCGCTTCGGCCGCCGGACTGCTAGCGAGTGCCCTTTGATGGAGCCGCAGGCCGGGTTCCGAAAAAGCGGCGTTTTTCAAGAGAGCCGGAAAACGGTCGAGCTTTCGAGAGCAGAACCAGCGGTGAGGTTGTGGGTAGTGTTCCTCACGTGCCAGTGGCGCGGTATCGTGCCTTACGCACCGTGTTCGCGTCTTCGCCAAACGTAGGCCAACAGGCCGACCAGGCTGGCGGCCAGCAAGGTCAGCGTCCCCGGCTCAGGCACAACCGTCAGCACCAGCCGGTTGCCCAGAACCGACAACGTGCCAACGTGGCCGCCGACGATCGTGCCGCTAAGGTTGCTGGTGCTTAGGGCGCCGGAAATCGCCTTGGCGTCGATTAGCGTATACGTCCCGTCGCCGAAACCACTCAATGCGGTGAAACTGAAGTCGGAGAAGTCCTGTCCATTCAGGTACAAGGTGGAATCGGTCATCACAATCCGATCGCTGCTTCCCACCGCTTCCAACTCGTAATCCAGCAGTGCCCCGTCGTTAAGCGTCAAATTGCCACCCAGTGTGAGCGTACCGAGCCCATCGCCCGGCTCGATGTGGCTGCCAAGCGTTGCAATAATCGCGCCGAGCACGTTTCCGGCGCCTTCGAGCGTCTGTGAGCTTCCGAGGCTAAACCCGCCCGACTTGGCCGAGACATCCAACGTCGCCGTGCTCATTACGTCGATCAACAGCGACGAGCCGATCGATCCCGATGCGCCGAGGGCCAGCGTGCCGGCGTAGATGTCCGTTTCACCACGGTAGGTGTCGCGGGCGTTCAGCGTCAGCTTGCCCACGCCACGTTTGTTCAATCCGCCGCTGCCTGACAAGATGCCGGACAGTGTACCGTCGTATCCGGCGGTATCGACGTTGGCATTTCCGCCGTTGCCGGTCAGCGCCATAGGCACTGAGCAATTCATCGTGCCATCGATCCGAAGCGTTCCGCCGCCGAAATTGAATGCCGCCGCGCCGTTGCCCTTGCTGAGGACGTGCAGTTCCAACAGGCCGTCGTTAAGGTTGTAAGTGCCCTTGCCGCCGGAATAGTACCCGAGATACAAGGTGCCGGTGACCGAGTTGGTTCCGCCGTTTTGTGTAACCGTGCCTGCGCCGCCATAACCAACGTAAAGGTTGCCGCGGCTGCTCCATTTCGAATCGGCGCCGTCTAAAGTCACCGCACCGCTTGAACCGTTTGCGTAGCCGAGGTGGCCGAAGTAACTGCCGACGCTGCCGCCGCCGGTGATCGAGAGCGTCCCGTTGCCGTACGAACCGACGGTGAGTTCGCTGATAGTGGTCAATATCGAGCCGGTTCCGTCCACGGTCACGGTACCGGATGACCCGCTGCTTGCGCCGATATAGCCGGCGGCGCTGCTGACGGAGCCGCCGCTGGTGATCGAGAGCGTCCCGTTGCCGGAATAACCGACATAGAGGTTGCCGCTGCTGGCCCACGTGGAGCCGGAGACGGCCGCCGTCCCCTTCGAGCCGGAATTGTAGCCCAAGTAGCTCTCTGCGGAGTTGACCGTGGTTCCATTGTCGATCGTTAGAGAACCGGCGTTCCTGTAGCCCACCCCAAGATCACCCGCCCCCGTCATCGTTACGATGGCAGTTCCGTTGAGTGTAAACGTGTGTGCGGAACCGGCGACCAGATTGACGTCGCCGACGAGTGCCCCGGTGTTGATCGCGCCATAGCCGGAGATTGCCGCGCCCCACAGGGCGTTGGTCGTCAACGTTCCTCCGCTGCCGCTATCGCCGAGGTAAATTGCCGCCGAGTTTGCTCCGACGTATGTCGTGCCAGTGACCGAGACGAAACCGCCGCCGGCGATCGAGAGGGTTCCACTACCATCATTGCCGACATAGAGGTTGCCGTTGTTGGTCCAATTCGAGCCGGCGCCGTCGACCGCAACCGTGCCCTGCGAACCGCTGTTGTAGCCGACGTATCCGGCGCTATTGCTGACGCTGCCGCCGCCGGTGATCGAGAGCGATCCGTTGCCGGAGATGCCGACATAGAGGTTGTCGCTGTTGATCCATGCTGAGCCGGTGCCGCCCACCGTAACGGCGCCTTTTGAACCGCTGCCACGACCGATGTATCCGATGCTATTGCTCACGGCGCCGCCGTTGACGACTGAAAGCGTCCCACTGCCGGAGTTACCGACATAAAAGTACGTGCTGTTCGCCCAGATCGAGCCGGCGCCGTCCACTTGCGCCACGCCCTTGGAACCGGAAAGAGTGCCGATATCGCCGGTAACATCGTCAACGGTGCCGGCGGCGGCGATCGAGAGTGTTCCGCTGCCGGAGCGACCGACGGCAACAACAGAGTTTGTCCACCGCGAACCGGTCCCCGAAACCGCCACGGAACCCGACGCCCCGCTGCAGTTGCCGAGGAAGCCGCAGGTATTGCTGACGGCGCCGCCATTGGTAATCGAGAGCGTCCCGCTGCCGGAGTTGCCGACGAGAAAGAAATAGCCGCTGTAAGCCCAGGTGGAACCCTTGCCATCCACCGTGACCAAGCCCTGTGAACCGGAAGCGTCGCCGATGTTGCACCAATCGCCACCGCTGCTGACGCTGCCGCCACCGCTGATCGTGAGCGTCCCGCTGCCGGAATGTCCGACGAAAAGGTACAGGCTGGTGGTCAATGTCGTGCCGGTTCCGTTTACTGTCACGGCGCCGGATGACCCGCTGCTATCGCCGACGAAGCAGTAAGTGCTGCTCACGGTGGCGCCGTTCGCGATCGAGAGCGCCCCGCTCCCGCTACAACCGACTGTGAGGAAGCTGTTATTGGTCCACGTTGAGCCGGTGCCGTCCACCGTCGCGTCACCGGCCCCCCCGCGAACTACGCCGATATAGCCGGAGTTGCTGCTGACGGCGCCGCCGTCAGTGATCGAGAGTGTTCCGCTGCCGCTGTTGCCAACCTGGAGGCTGCCGCTATTGGTCCACGTCGAGCCAGCGCCGTCAACAGTCACCATCCCCGTCGAGCCGGTGCCATTGCCGACGTAGCAGCTCAAACCATACTTGCTGGCGACGGCGCTGCCGTCGCTGATCGAAAGCGTCCCGCTGCCGCTGTTGCCGACATAAAGCGTGGCGCTGTTGGTCCACGTCGAGCCTGTGCCAGAGACTGTGACAAGGCCATTCCCACCCGACGAGTTGCCGATGTAGCTGTAGAAATTGCAGGCGGCGGCGCCGCCGTTGCTGATCGAGAGTGTTCCGCTGCTGGAGTCGCCGATATAGAGGTTGCCGCCGCTGGTCCACGTCGAGCCGGTGCCGTCCACCGTCGCCGCGCCCGTCGAACCGTAATCGCTGCCGATGTAGCTCCAGGAACTGCTGACGCTGCCGCCGCCGGTGATTGAAAGCGTTCCATTGCCGGCATGACCGATGTCGAGGCCGTTGGTGTGCCATGTCGAGCCGGTGCCGGAGATCGTGGCCAAGCCCGTCGAACCGGCAAACGAGCCAATCGAGGCAGAGCTGCAACTGACGCTGCCGCCGCTGGTGATCGAGAGCGTTCCGCTACCGTAGACACCGACGTCGAGGTCGTAGCCCATAGTCCACGTTGAGCCGGCGCCGGCGACGTCGACCACGCCCGCCGCGGCGCTCTCGTATCCGATGTAGGCGTCGCGCGACAGCAGATGGCTGCCGCCGTTGACCGTCAGCGTACCTGAAGCCGTGTTTCCGATGTAACCGTACGTTAAGTTCGTCCAGCCAGGCGGATTAGAGGGAGAGACATCGCCTGTTGGCACAGTGTCCGCGCGGGCCAATGTGAGCGGACCGGAACAAGCAAACCCGGCCGCCAGGGTAAACCAAAACAACCTCGAAGGGTATCTCGCTGCGAAAGACGAATTCACTGTTGCCTCCACTGTGCCATTCTCTGCGGACTCTACGGGGGGATTGCCGATGATGTCCGCGTGGTTTTGTAGATTTGGTTTTATCGTAGCAGAAGCATCGCCCCTGTCAAGAGGCGACTTCACCGATTTTTGTAGGAACGCGGAACTGGCAGACGAGACTTGTTCTGTCGGTCGCCGGGGCAATTCACCCGGTCGTCGGGACGGAAGGGACGCGGCTCCGGTAAGATGTTACGCGGCAGACGACAATCGCAGCACCTTCTGGCCGCCAAATGTTAGCCGGTCGCCCCTCTGTCGAATGGAGTCACGTTTGCCAACCGCGTTGGATAGCGCGCCGACAATCCTCCCTTTGATCGGCCTGTATCGGTAACCTCACCGTTGATGAGACGGTGGCCGCTGCCGAATGCTCAACGCCCGCTCGAGGTCGGACCAATGCGATCGACTACGGACGCACCCCGAAAAGAAGGCCGTGTCGAAAAACGTGTGCCATCAATCCAAGCGACCTTCGCGGCCCACATCCTCGCTTGGTTTCATCACCACATAACGGTCGTTTTCTGGCGCGTCTCGGAAAACGGATGAGATTACGAGACATCGACCAGTCGCAGTCTTGCGGACGGATTCCCATATTGCTGGATCATGCCCGGACTTCACCAACTCACCTTTTCGGCGTCGGCGACATACTTTGCCCGCGCCGACTCCGGAAGGAACCGATCCCGGATGAGCCGATCGACAACCTCCGACACCTTCCTTCGGTAGTTTTCGGGCGTGCCATACCGGCGCGTCAACTCAGCCTTGTCCAAGGGCACGGCTTTCGGAGCGTTGCCGTCGTCGGCAACATAGCGGACGACCGGCACTTCGATCGGCGGCAGCCGCACACCGCCCTTGGCGATTCCCAGATCGTCGGTCACGGGGATTTCGGCTGGCTCGGAGGGCAGGTGCTTCACCCGCGGGCTATCGCGTTTCTCCAGGTCGAACAGCCGGCTGTCGGGCGGCTTCATCCCATCCAACGCCCACTGTTCCAGCGCCAGCGAAAGCGGCTGGACGCACAAGTTCCAAGGCACGGTTCCGCCACCGCCATGTCCGCCGAGAGGGAAGTCGTAGACGCGCACGTTCTCCGGCGCTGGGCCGCGTCGGGTCATGTAGGCCATCATCTCGAAATACTCGCTCTCGGCGTTCAGGGCGAAGACCTTGGCGTCGGTCCCGGATCGTGCCATCAGTTCTGCCCACGAATACGGCGGATGCACCGTTTCGGCGCTAAACGTGCCACCCGAGCCGGGATCGGATTCCGGTCGGAACAGGTCAAGGTACCCTGCACGGCCACCGTTGGCGAGGAAACCATCGAACACCTTGCCTGCCGGGGTAGTATTCAGCCCGTACAAAAGGAAGGTGCGTATGAACCGTGCGCTCTGGCTGATCCCGTAGGCAAATGCAAGGCGCACCTTACCCGCCGCCGGGTTCGGCATGGCGGCCGAGATGGCGCCGTAGCGGAGGAAGGTGACGAAATCCCGCACAACCACCAGCCCGTAAGCCTGCGGCAGCCGACCGTCGAAGGCGCTCAGCCTCAACCGAGGCCTTGGCTTGGCCACGTTCTTGGCTTGCCAGGCGCACCAGCCGTACCCGCCGCCGCGCCGGAGGATGCCGTCACGTAGTCCTCCAATGTCATTGCCGCGGTTGAGCACCGAGAACCAAAATCGGCCATTACCGCCGGAGACCGGAATCCACAGTTCGAAGTCCGACTCGTACTTCAGCCCGACGATTTTCTCCAGAGTCGGGATGCCCGGCTCGTTCCGCTCGGCCTTCCCCGAGATCTTCCCGGCAACGTGCCGAACTGCCGTTTCGCCGACCGAGACTGTCTCGTCCTTGGCGATTCTGATCGCGGTGACCTCAGCCGAGGCTGGAGTGACGCCAAGCAGCACCGTTGCCGCCAGAACGGGCAGAAGGCATATGGATCCCACCAACCCAGCATGTCGTCGTCTGCCGGGGCCAGCGCACGCCCATTCGTGCCGTCTCTTCTCTCGCTGCCGAAGGACTGCCGCATACCCGAGCTTCTCTTTGACCTTCATTTGTTCTGAAAAACGGGTGGTATTTCGGTGTGTCCTGGAATATGAGTAAATGAAACAGAAGAGGCCGTAACGCTCCGGTTCAGCGGCGGAGCGCGGCGCAGTCCGCTGCAACCGGTTGTTAGCCGATCACTTAACCTCCACTATGACCGGTGGCTTCCAGTCGCCCTTGCCGATCGGCAGGATCGTTGGGGACTCCTTGCGCGGCCAGTAGAGGCGCATCGCTAGGTAGATCGGGCCGTCGGGGGCTGGGAGCCAGTTGCTCTCTTTTTCGGCTCCAGGGCTGTCCTTCTGGATGTAAAGAGTCAGCGAGCCATCGGCGTTCTTCTTCAAGTCCGGCAGCATCGGCGAATTGATCAAGTAGCGATTGATCGGGTTCTTGATCAGCAACTGGGTCTTGCCGTCGTACATGGTCACCGACCAGAAGGCGTTCACCGGCGGAAATCCATCGGCCGGGAAGGTGATCGTGTAGTTGCTCTTGCTTCCATCGAGTGGCGAGCCGTCAGACAGTGTTTTGGCGAGCGGATAGGCGGCTTCGACGGACTCGTTGCCATAGATTCCAGCTTGCGCCTGCGGCACGTTTCAGCCAATCGCCGTTATAGAATGCGCGATCCCCAAAATAGCTGCTGATGCCCCAGCCATTCAGTTCGATCAGTTGCGTCTTGAGGTATTCTGCGATTTTGGCTTGACCGGCCTTCATGCCTGCAGCCACCGCCTTCTTTTGCTCTGGAGAGAGTTCATCGAAATCGAAGGCCTTGTCCGGGCCAACTCCGATCTTGGCGAGCTTCGCGCGAATTTCTTTTTCCTCCGGACCGGCAGGGCGAACTGGAGCGAGAACTCCAGGTAGTCGAAGAACTTCGTTTTCACCATTTCCTTGTCGAACTTCGGGAAATCGATCTTCGGCGCGGGGCTGGGAGCCGGCTGGCCGAGGAACTCGGAGAGCGGTTTCACTCCGTAACCGGACTGGATTTTCACCACGTTCGGCATGTCTTCAGGATTGAAAAGCTGGGTGCGGTAGGCAACCAGCGAGAACTGGGTGGAAGAGTGGAAGACCTTCTTGATCCCATCCGGAATCTTGCCTTTCCAACCAGGGCCGACGACCATATAGTCGCCCGCTTCGGAGCCGGTGGCACGACTCCCGATGTAGCCATAAATGAAGGTGTTGCCGTCCTCGAGCATCACCGAGTAGTAACGGCTCTTGTCCACCGCAGGAACGGACAGGACGATTGGCTCCGCCCGCAGGTCGAGCCAGAGCAACGAGTAAGGCGTGTCACTGTTCGGTGTGATGATCGCAGTGTCCTTGTAGGTGAAGACACGCGCCTCGTTCTTAATGTGGTTGAACGGCGCCTTGAATTGGCCGGAATCGCGGTTGATCACGTATTCGTTCATCACCCCATAGTTCATAACGATCGGTAGACCGTAGATAAAGCCCTCCTCGGCGATAGCCTCGATTTCGGCTGAAGTGACCCCAATGTCAGCGCGGGCGGAAACGAGAGGAAGGAACGCGAACACAAGCGTCGTGCCCACAAGAGTTTTCGCTGGTATGGTTTTCATAAACTTGGATTTCCCTTTATTGCCCTGGATGAGTGAATGACCAGCTAACTTGTTCTTAGACTGATTCGTGTAGTCTCTGCAGGCATCCTCCGTGCGACGGCTGTAGTGCCGGCCCCGCGGAACTTCAACGATCCTGTCGTACAGTCGCGGCGACGTACGATCTGCGAACAGGTCAAGCGGAGCCGGACGGATTCGGGTTGTGGGCTGCATAAGGCCTCCTCCACAACTCTGAATACAGAATCCCTGCGGACATAATTCTATGCGGTTCAAGAGCAGTCGGCCAATCGTCGAGTGGTTCAGTCGAAATCACAGGACTCGAGCATGACACGGCCCCCCCTCGACCGATTTCGTCTCAATGGCCGTTGGAGACGTAACCTGTTCATACGACATGGCTTTCGCGTTGTGCGCGTCGGTAGCGACATCGACGCGGTTAGGCTGGCCTCACGCGACGCCGGACTCCATCGCGTGAGCCACTCCCCCACTCTGGCGGATCTGCGGCATGTGTCAAGATACCTTCGTTTCTTGAGGCTCGGCCGATCACTCCGCGCTACGGCTGAATTTCCCGTCAGAGCTTTCCGAGACTGCCGTCTCGGAAATCAAAGCGCCGCGAACTCGTGAAAATGGGCGCGACCGAGAATCGCTCGCCGACGATCGGAACTCCCCGGCAGAAGGGCAGCACGCCTACGCTGCGCAGTTGAATTCGGTCCGTGCGTCGGTGCGACACCGAGGCCGTTGTTTGGCCCAAAACGCGGGCTTGAAATCGCCCAGGAAATCCGATAGAACGTTACTGTCCAAAAGTCCATATATCGCATCAGACGGTGACGAATCGCCGGTCATCGTCCGAGCAATCGCTGCGCCGTCGCGTAACCAAGCAAGAAACAGCCGTAACCGTTCACTGGGCGGCAAGGGGACGGAGGAGGTTTTCGGAGAAATATCTTCTTCTGCGGCGGATACTGTCGCCGAAAACCTCCTCCGTCCCCCTCTGTTTCCGGCCTGTGAACGCTTACGAAACGGCCCGATGTCCGCAATTCTGGAAATCCGAACACCCGTGGACCAACACCCAATCCGCCCCACCCTTCAAAACAACGCCAGCGGCCCGCGCCTCCGGTCATTCATCACTCATCATCCCCACTTCCCCGACCGTTTCCTCCATGCCTCCGTGGTTCCCTCTCCTTCGTTTTCGCGATTTCGTTCTCTCGTGCTTTCGTGATCCCCCAATCCTCCCGCGATTCTCAATCTGTACTTTTCAATCTGCAATCTGCTTCCCTTCATCCTTCATCCTCGCCTTTTTCCCCAAGCCACACTCATCCTAACCCCAAGCCTCAACAGCGTTTACCAACCCTCACCTTCGACTTTTTTCATTCTTTCGCGTCTCTCTCGCGGTTTTTTCCGCCAAATCCGTAGCCCTATTCTTGTGCTGCGCAACGACTTAAGCATCATCGCTTCGTCCGCCGCAAAACACAAACCTCGCGAAAAACCCCGCTCTCGCCGACTCCGAAACACGAAACCCCCAACGCCCCCAACCCTTGGCCCAACCCAGCCGCTCGTTTACAATGCCGTCCATGTTCCTCTCCATCGACGGCGGCGACGGCTCCGGAAAATCGACGCAAATGGAATTGCTCTGCGCTTGGCTGCGCGACCAAGGGCACGACCTGGTCACCTGCCGCGATCCGGGCAGCACGCCGCTGGGCGAGGCGGTCCGCGGCATCCTGCTCGATCGGCACGACCTGCACATCCACCGCCGCAGCGAAATGCTCCTCTACATGGCCGCCCGGTCGCAAATGGTCGAGGAGGTGATCCGGCCGGCCTTGCGAGCGAGGCAAGACCGTGTGAGCGACCGCTATCTGCTGGCCAACGTCGTCTACCAGGGCTACGGCGGCGGACTCGACGTGCCGACGCTCTGGGAAGTCGGCCGAATCGCCACCGGCGGACTGATGCCCGACCTGACCATCGTGCTCGACGTTCCGGCCGAGGTGGCCGCCGCTCGGATGGCACGCCCGCTAGACCGCATGGAGAAGCAGGGCGACGCGTTTCACGCCCGCGTGCGCGAGGGCTTCCTGGCCGAAGCCGCAAAGGCGCCGGAGCGAATCGTGGTCGTCAGCGCCGCCGGATCGATCGACGAAGTGCAAGCGGAGATTCGGAGAATAGTCGGCAGTCGGCAGTCGGCAGTCGGCAGTGGCTCGACAAGCAGTTCCATCACTCACCATTCATCATTCCGCTATGTCCTGGCACGGCATCGAAGGACACGACGACGTGGTCGAGCAGTTTCGCCGGGCGATAGCCCGCGGGCGGCTGGCCAGCAGTTTCCTCTTCGCCGGGCCGGCGGGAATCGGCAAACGCACCTTCGCCCTGAAGCTCGCCCAGGCCATGCTCTGCCAGACGCAGCCGGACGCGGCGCTCGACCCGTGCGGCTCGTGCCCCTCGTGCGCCCAGGTGACCGCCGGCACGCACCCCGACCTCAACGTGGTCGCCAAGCCCGACGACAAGTCGGTCATTCCCGTGGAACTGTTGATCGGCGACCGGGAGCACCGCCGCCGCGAGGGGCTTTGCCACAACATCGGCGTGAAGCCCTCCATGGGCGGGCGAAAAATCGCCGTGATCGACGATGCCGACTATCTGAACGCCGAAGGGGCCAACGCCCTGCTGAAGACGCTCGAAGAGCCGCCGCCGCGCTCGCTGCTGATCCTGATCGGCACGACGCCGGCCAAGCAGCTTCCCACGATCCGCTCGCGCTGCCAACTGATTCGCTTCCAACCGCTGCCGATCGAGACGGTGGCCGCGCTGCTGGCTGTCGAAGGGCTTGTGGCCGATCCGGCCGAGGCCCGGCGGCTGGCCCGGTACAGCGAAGGGAGCCTTCAGCGGGCGTTGGAATTGGCCGATCCCGATCTGTGGTCGTTTCGGAACACGTTGTACGAGCGGCTCTCCGAGGCGAATCTCGACAGCACCGGTCTTGCCCGGACGGTGGCGGCGTTTGTCGAGGAGGCCGGCAAGGAGCCATCGGCCCGGCGTGCCCGCTTTCGGCAGGTGGTCGCCTTTGCCGCCGAGTTCTACCGGCAACTGCTGCACGCCCAGTGCGGCGTGTCGGTGTCGGAGGATTCGGAGTTGCGGAAGCAGGTAAACGTCGCCATCGAGCACGGCCTGGGCGAGCAGCGAGCCTTCGGCCGCGCGGCTGGACCGCTGTCTCGACGCGGCGGCCCAGATCGACCGCAATGCCAACCAATCGACGTTGATCGAGTGCTGGCTCGACGATCTGGCAACCGCTCGCTGAGCGGCCGGTGCCCCAGGGCGGCGGCGGGACGGAAGGGGACGGAGGAGGTCGTCGGGAGAGAGTCGCGCAAATGGATGGCGTCTTTCCGGCAGCCTCCTCCGTCCCCCTTGCCCCGCGAACGGCTACACCGGTCACCTCGGTAGCCCAACGGGGGCATGGGCTGTATCGGGTGGGCAAGATAGAGTAAGATACGGTCGGGCTGGCCGCTTTGTCGCCCGCGCAGCCGGAATCGGGAGATCTTTCAGAGATGGGGCTCAGTACGATGAATCACGATAAACCATTGGCCGGCCGTTCCGCCTGGGGGCGGCTGGGAGTCGCTCTAATCCTGCTATTGGCCGCGTCGGTCGCCAGGGCCGACGATACCCGCTCGTTCACCGAAGGGCGATCCGGCGGCGGCCAGTTGAAGTATATCAACGATCTGCCGGTGCTGATCGTCGCCGGCACGCCCGAGGAGATGGGCCGCCAAACCGCCATCCTCACCGGCGACGTGATCAAGAAGCTCGCCGACTACCCGCGCAAGCTGGTGCAGCGATCGGGCGGAAAAATCGGGAAACAACAGCTAGACAAGTGCCTCACGATGGGCAAGTTGCTGCTGCCGCAGTTGTCGGCCGACCATCGCGCCGAGATGCGGGCGGCCCTCGATCAGTTGGGCGCCGATCGCGACCTGGGCATCCTGGCCAACGTGTTGCCCGACGTCTACCGCGGCGGCTTCGGCTGCTCCTCGATCGTCGTCGAGGCCGACCACAGCGCCACCGGAGGCCCTCTATTCGGCCGCAACCTCGATTTCTACACCCTCGGCATGTTGACCCAGTACAGTCTGGTCACCGTCCGCAGGCCCAACGGCAAGCACGCCTTCGTTGCCGTCGGTTTTCCCGGCATGTTCGGCGTCCTCTCGGGCATGAACGACGCCGGCTTGACGCTGGCGGTCCACGAGGTGTTCGTTTCGCGCGACGGCGGTTCGATGTTCAACCCCAAAGGCGAGCCGTATACGTTTTGCTTTCGCCGGATTCTCGAAACGTGCTCGACGGTGGCCGAGGCCGAGAAGCTGCTCCGCGCCGCGAAGCGTACCACGCTGGTGAGCTTGTCGGTGTGCGACCTGAAGCACGACGCCGTCTTCGAGATCACACCGAAGAGCGTGGCAGTCCGGCATGCGTACGACGGCATTCTCGCCTGCACGAACCATTTCCGCACGTCGGAGTTGGCGATACCGCTGTTGAAGTGGTGCCCGCGCTACCGAAGACTGATCGAGGCTCGCGACCAGGACAAACTCGGCATTTCCGACGTGGCGAAGAAGCTGGACGAGGTGAACATGCGCGGCCTGACGGTGCAGACGATGATTTTCGAGCCCGCCACGCTGAAGCTGCGCCTTGCGATCGGTGCGTGTCCTTCGTCGGCGCTGCCGATGAAGAAGCTCGATTTGAAGCCGCTGTTTCGGCCGTAGAGCAGCGTTGCGTCGACGTTCCGCAGTGTGATTCCCACCTGTTATCGCGACAAGTGATCGTCATTTGTTCGCGACCCGCGTTTCCTCCGAACGAGGTGCAAGCCATGCTGTCAGTAGAATCGTCATGCGCTTTGAGGTTCCTCTGTCTATTCTGTGCGATGTCAATCGCCGTGGCTGGCCTGGCGGCCGAGCCGAACGTGAGTTTTCTCGACAACGGTGTCATCCGCCTCGGGGTCAATCTCGATGCGGGCGGTGCGATCACCTATCTTTCAAAATCGGGTGACACGAATAATCTGGTCAACAATTGGGATTGGGGACGGCAGATTCAGATGTCACACTATTCCGGCCCCGTGCCCTATCGCGCTGCCGGCAAAGAGCCGTTCCCCGCTTGGCGCGCGTTGGGATGGAATCCGGTTCAGGCAGGCGACCACTACAGAAACCCGTCGAAGATCATCGCCGATAAGAACGACGGCAAATCGATCTACATCAAGTCGATTCCGATGCAGTACGCGCTCGACGACGTTCCGGCCGATTGCACGTTCGAGTGCTGGATCAGGCTGAAGGGCAGGGCGGCCGAAGTCCGCAGCCAAATGGCGGTGAATCGCGCGGACAAGACGCAATTTCCCGCCCGCGGCCAGGAGCTTCCCGCCGTCTACACCGTCGGCACGTTGTATCGGCTGATGACGTACACCGGCGACAAGCCCTTCAGCGGCGACACGCTCCGTCGAATCGAGCAAAGCGAGGAGGAGAAGAAGCGAGGAGCGCCCTGGGCCGGCCCAATCTCCACCACCGAGAACTGGGCAGCCCTGGTGAACGATCGCGATTGGGGCATCGGCATCTGGGAACCGGGGGCGTTCAACTTTAGCGGTGGCTTCTCCGGAGAAGCCGGCAAAGGTGGAACTCTCGATGTCCAGACGGGCTACGTCTGCCCAAACCAGACTGAAATCATCGACTACAACATCACCTACTCATACCAATACGTGCTGATTGTCGGAACGCTCAAGGAAATTCGCCAGCACGTCTACGACCACGCCAAACGGCCGGCGCCACCGACCTATCGTTTTGCAGCCGATCGGCAGCACTGGTACTACGTGAACGCAACCGACACCGGCTGGCCGATCCGGGGCGAGTTGCACGTACGGCCGGAGGGCAACGACCCGCAGTTGATCGGGCCGTCCGGCTTCTGGCTGGCGAAGGAAGCCCCAACGCTTCGCATCGACGCCGCATGTCGGCTGAGCAAACCACAGGCCCAGGTATTCTGGAAACGCCACGACGACGATCGGTTCACCGCAAACAAGAGCGTCGGTTTTGCTATGAAGGCGGACGGCGAGTACCACGTTTACGAGATTGATCTTTCCAAATCGCCCAAATACCGCGGCGCGATCACCGGCCTGCGTTTCGACCCGACGCCAAGCGGGGCGAAAGGCGATTGGATCAAGGTCAGGTCGGTATCGTTCACCGAGACGACCGTGAGGAGGTAGTACTTCCGCTGAGTTCGTCGCTCCCTGGTGATCCGCCATCCACCCGCTTTCCAATAGGGAGATAACGGGCCGGTCATTCCCCGGGCAATAGAACCTGCCTTGAAGTCTCGCCGCGCCTCTGCTACAACATGGTGTCCATGCAACGTCTCTCTCTGTTCTACTTCTGCTCCTCTGCTTTCCGTCCTGCAAGCCGCAGGGACCGCAGACGCTCCCGCCGGTCGAGGTCCACTTCTCTCCCGACGGCGGCTGCACCGAGGCCGTGGTCAAGGAGATCGACGCCGCCGGGAAGACGATCCTCGTCCAGGCGTATTCCTTCACGTCGGCGCCGATCGCCAAGGCCCTGGTCGACGCCCACAAGCGGGGCGTCGATGTCCAGGTGATTCTGGACAAGAGCCAGCGGACGGAGAAGTATTCGAGGCCGATTTCGTTCAACATGCCGGCATCCCGATCTGGATCGACGCCAAGCACGCCATCGCCCACAACAAGGTCATGGTGATCGACGGCGCGACGGTCATTACCGGCTCCTTCAACTTCACAAAGGCTGCCGAAGAGCGCAACGCCGAGAACCTGTTGGTGATCCGCTCTGCCGACTTGGCAAGGACATACAGCGATAACTGGAGATCGCATATCGAGCATTCCGAGAAGTACGAGGGTAAGGAGCGGGGTTTTTCGGAAGCCCGAGCGGCCGATTTTCCTCGGGCGTCCAGTGGCGCCGTTGATGCCGCGGCCGCCCGTTACGTTTCATCGAGAAACTCCGAGGTCTTCCACAAGACAAGCTGCAAGGAAGCAACAAGGATTTCGGCAAAGAACCTCGAACGCTATAGGACGAGAGAGGAGGCGATCCGGGCAGGAAAGAGGCCGTGCTCCGAGTGCAAGCCGTGATGGAACGGCGCCATCGATCCCGCTTGCGTTTCCGTAGGCAGCGGCTAATTGTCGGGGATGAGGCAGCCTTGTCCGTCGGCACAAAGCGGCGAGACGCCGATTCTACGCCCCTCGCCGCGTGAACGGCTGCATCGCGGCGTGGCAGTCGTCCGACGCTAGTCCACTTCCACGTTCACGTAGCTTTGCCAGATGCCGTGCAGGTTGCACTTGGTCGTCACGACCAGCGAGACTTTCTTGCCTTTCAGCTCGTCGCCCAACACGACGGCGAACTTCGCCTGCGGCTTCAAGTAGCCGCGCGAGCGGAAGATGAGCGTGCCGGCCGGTTCGTTTCCGATGGCCAGTTGCGCATACTCGATCCAGTGTTTCGGGCCCATCACATGCAAGGTCTTGCCGATCGCAACGCCGACGTCGAAAGGCTCGCCCGCCTTGACCTTTTTGGGGGCAGTGATGACCGGGGCGTGCAGCTTCTCCACGATTGTTTCGTTCTCGGGATCCTTGACCCGGTTGATTCCCGCCCAGAGGCTTTCGTCGACTTGGACCGGGAAATGCTCCTGTGCAAAGCCTTGCCCACTGGTCAAAACGAACGAGCCTGCGCCAAGAGCCACCGCCTTCAATGCATCTCTTCTTCTCATACTGTTTCTCCCTCGTTCAAGCGTTTCGGTTGTAGAGCAACGATTCAAGGGGCGGCCGAGCAACAGTCGTCTTCGGCCGGCAAGACGGCCCCTGCAATCGGCAATGGAGCGAGCCAAGCCGGGCTACGGAGAACATGCCGCAAAGCTATAGGAAGAACAGACGAAAGGCAAGTGGTGGAGGACGACTCCAGCAAAATGCCGAGGCCGCAGCGGGGGATATCTCCTAGGTCGAGCGTGTGGCGATTGTCTTTACGGCTACATCAGCGGCCAGTTTCCCGAAGTCACTACGTAGATTCCCAGAATCAGATTTGTGATCGCGTGAGCAGCGACGCAGTCCCAGACGTTTCGCGTCCGCAGCATCAGCCAGGTGACCATCGAGAACCAGACGGCGGCGGCCAACAGCTCGGGATGATAGAGCATCGGGACGACGGTGCCCAGTACGATGGCCAGCCGGCTGGCCGTGCCGAAAGGGACTTTCCACCAGTCGCGCTCCGATAACGAACCGCATCACGAACCCGCGCAGGAAGAGCTCCTCGATCAACGGAACGACCGCCACCAGGCCGAAGAAGCGGACGGCGAGAAACGCCCACGCCCAGCCGGTCGCGAGGTTGTTCGCCGGATCGAGCGGATTGAATGCTGGCCGGTCGCCGCCCGCAAGAAATCCCAGGCCGGCCTTTTGTACCAGGGGCCATACATATAGACGCTCCCAACCGGGCGCGGCCAGTGCGATCCACAGCGGCCCGCCGATGATGCCGACCAGAATCGCAAGCGGGGTAACTCGCAGGGCAAACTGCCGATAGCCGGGCCAGACGAATGCAACGGCCACCAGCGTCAGCCCGATCTTGATGGCGTACATAATCGGATACGAATGGGCATAGCAGATCGCGCAGCCGCCGGGGGATGGCTCCAGTGCACCGATGCCCATGTATACCAGAAACGGCAGCAGGAACGTCATCCAGTGTTGACGGTCGAGAAGCGCGGCTCGGCCGTTGGCGTTGGTTGGCATTGTCGAAGAGGGTGGGTGGCAACTGTTTCTTTGCAAAATCGCAAACGGTTTTGACTGCTCAAGCATAGCCGCGCCGAAGGCGGACGGCAACCGTTTCGGCCTTGCATTTCCCGGCCAACTGTGGCACCCTAAGGGCGCACAAGGAGCAACATCATGCGGAATCGCTCGCGGCTAGGGATGGGGGAAAAAGGGGACAGGTCCAATTTGTGCGAAGCACCCTCCGGGCCGTTCCGGCAAATTGGACCTGTCCCCTTTTTCCCCTCTGGACGGTGTCGGCCGTCGGCTTGATTGTGATGCTGTCGGCGGTGTGGGAGATTTGCGCCGCGGAACCGTCGGCGGAAACCGTGGCAGTTTCGAAGACGTATAACCATGCCCCCTTCGACTATAAACTCCGGCTGCTGACCCAACGGGCGGACTTTCGCGTGTTCCGGCTGACGTATCCGTCGCCGGTCGTCTCGCCGTTGCCGCAGAACAACACGATTCCCGCAGATTATTACGTCCCCAACGGCATCCGGCCGGGCGACGCCAAGCGGCCCGCGGTCATCTGCTTGCATATTCTCGACGGCAACGAGCCGCTGACCGATCTGGTCTGCTCGATGCTGGCCAAGCGCGGCATTCCGGCGATTGCGTTCAAGCTGCCCTACTACGGCAGCCGCGGCGCGGCCAAGGGACCGCGACGTCCTCGCCGAAAATCCAAAACTGTTCGCCGGCGCGATCGCGCAGGCCGGCGAAGACATTCGGCGAACGATCGACCTGCTGGCCTCGCGAGCGGAGGTCGATCCGCAGCGAATCGGCATCGTCGGCATCAGCCTCGGCGGCATCATCGGCGCCTCGGCCGCCGGGGCCGAGCCCCGCATCCATCGGGCGGGCTTGATTCTGGCGGGCGGCGACCTGCTGACGATCATCCACCACGCCCGCGAAACCCGCGACCTGAGCAAGATGATCCGCAGCTTGCCGCCGGCCGAGCGGGCCGACGTGGAGGCCGACATCGCGGCGGCCGACCCGCTGAAGTTCGCCCCCGCCCTCCGCCAAAGAGCACAAGCCGGCCGCGTGTTGATGATCAACGCCGCCGACGATGAAGTGATTCCCCGCGCCTGCACCGAGAAGCTCGCCAAGGCCCTGGGAATCAGCGATCGCGTCGTGTGGCTCGAAGGGCTGGGGCACTACACAGCGATCGCCGAACTGCCGCGAGCACTGAAAATGACGGCCGATTTCTTCGCACGGGATTTGCCGGAGAAGGTGAAGCAAAGAATCAACGGGCCAATCGCACTGGGCACTGAAGTGCCCAGCCCTCATGGCCCTGCCGGTGCAGAGAGTGGTGACGCTGTTGCAGCAGGCGGTGACTATGCTGACGACGGAACCACGAGCCGGGGCGGTGCCACTATCTCGATTTTGAGTTGGACCTGTCGATGCCGCACTGGCATGGCCAGCCGATCAAAAGCAACGTGCGGCTAATTCGCGGCACGCGGGGGAAGTTTCTCTTCCAGGGCAACTTGCCCGAGGTCGGCCAATTCGCCATCGGCCAGGGCCGCTTTCCGTGGATGCTCGCCGACACAAGGACCGTGTTGGCCGGAACGAACAATCCCGTCAAAGACCACGACCTGCTCCACTACATCGAGCCGCGGCATCTGATGAAGCTCCGCATGGTCTCGGGATTGGTCGGCACGCATCGCGCTGGTGCCTGACATGCTGCAACAGTGGATCACGGTCGGCGAGAGCAAGGCCGTCGGCGGCGGCAGCGTCATTCGCGTCGCGGCCAAGGACGCCAAGAAGCTGCCGGGCGAAATCAGGCTCGCTTTCGACAACGACGGCCATGCGCCGACGGAGGCAGTGTTCAATCTGGCCGGCGCCGACGTGGCACGGCTTCGCATCCACGGCTGGCAGCCAAACGCCATTGCCTCCGATGCGATGTTCGAGCCGCCCGCGGGAAGACAGCTCCGCGCGGTGGACCAACTTGATCTGTATCGCATGTTTTCGGCGATGTTGAACTTCGCAGCCGATCATGCCGAGAGCGGCAGCCGGCCGGCCGTCGATCCGCGTTCGACGGCGATCTCGGTTGTCGCTCGCGATCCGGCGGGGCACGGCCTGCTTTGCCGCACTCAGGGCAAGACGATCCTCATGGTCGCCGGCACGCCGGCGCAAATGGGCGCCGCCCAGGGCACGCTCTTGCGCGAGCCGGCGCGAAAACTCACCGAGCGGGTGGTCTACTTGATCGGCGCGGCCGATACACTTCACTCGCACGCGTGGTTTTTCGATCGCATGGCGGAGATCGAGCGCCGCACGATGCCGCACATCCCGCCGCGATTTCTGCAAGAATGCGATGCCCTGTCGAAGGCGGCCGGCGTTTCGCAGCGCGACGGCCGTTATGCGAATCTCTTCCCCGAGCGGTTCCATTGCAGCGGCGTGGCGCTGAAGGGCAAGGCGACGGTCGGCGGCCGCGTGCTGCACGCCCGGGTGCTCGATTACATGACCGAGATCGATTTGCAGGACGCCGCCGTCGTGCAGGTCTTCATGCCCGAGGGACGCAACGCCTGGATGAGTCTCGGCTACGCCGGATTCATCGGCACGGTGACGGCGATGAACGAGAAGGGCCTGGCGATCGGCGAAATGGGCGGACGCGGCGAAGGCCAATGGGACGGCACGCCGATGAGCCTGCTGCTCCGCGACGTGATGGAGCGAGCCGGCAACGTCGAGGAGGCACTGGCGATTCTTCGCGAGTCGCCGCGCACGTGCGAGTATTACTACGTGTTGAGCGATCGCTCGGGGACGATCCGGGCGGTGGAGTGCCGGCCGAAGGAGATGGTGGTGCTGGGGCCGGGCGAGCAGCATCCCCGGCTCGCCCACGTCCCGGCGGATACGGTGATTATCTCGGGCGAGGACCGGTCAAAGGTGCTCAGCCGGCGGATCGAGGAGAATTACGGGCGGATCGACGTGCCGAAGCTGATCGAGATCATCAAACGCCCGGCGGCGATGCAGTCGAACCTGCACGACGCGATTTTCGCCCCCGAGACGCTGGAGATGTGGTTTGCCGACGCCGGCCGTACTACCCCCGCTTGCGATGAGCCATACGCCCACGCGAACCTACGGGATCTGCTGAAATTCTACCGCAAGCACATTCAGCCGGCGCAGTTAGGGCGGCGATAATCGCAGTTTTGCACGCGATGCGCGCGGAATATGCTTAGAGGCTGGGCAGTTTCGCATTCCACCAATTTCTCAATTGCCATTTTGTGACTTTTCTCGTTACCGGAGCCGGTTGGCTTTGCGCGGCAGGCGGTTCCCGAACGGGCAAGTGAGGGCTATCATCCGAAGTGGTTTTCCCGGTGAGAGTTGTGCAAAACGCGCACGGTTCACAGCGATCCCGGGGCGAACCGTTTGTCAGTCTGCGACGCCCGGCCACGCTGTGGAAGATCAAAAAAAACATCGCCGTGCGACAGTATAAACGTTGTGTCACCTCGAAGTGGCGCAGATATTGCACTGCTGAGATGGCGTTCCACACGCGGTCGGGAATTGGAGGTCTCGGCCGCACAGCCGTTCGGAGCGACATTCCGCACCATCGGCAAGGCGATGCTGTCAGCCTTTGGGGTCACCAAGCAATGGCTACGCACTTTTACTGCCGAGCGGATGACGATCCTCTCAAACGGGACGACTTCTTTTCGATGAAGTCGTTGATGGGCAGCCGTCTTGGGGCTGCACTGATACCACCTCACGACCTTCTCAAACAGAGCGAGGGCGTCTCGCCCGCGACTTCCGAGAATGGCGGGACGCCCACGCTCGGGAGGTCGCTTCGGCAGTGCTGACCGGGATTATTGAACGTCCAGGGTATAGCAGGGTGCGCGATACCAACCCGAAGCGCAAGCGAGGCCGGGAGAAGAAGTCACCCTCCCTTGCGCATCGGGCTGGTGTAGGGCCAGGAATTATCCCGGCTAACGGCCACTCGAAGGAGATATGAGCTATGAAGAAGATTGAAGCCCTCGTTCGACATTACAAGCTGGAAGACGTGAAGGACGCGCTGATGCAGCACGGCGTTCACGGCATGACGGTGAGCGAAGTCCACGGGTTCGGGCGGCAGAAGGGCCAAATCGAAGTGTACCGCGGGGCGGAATACAACGTCGATTTCGTGCCGAAGGTGAAGATCGAAATCGCCGTGGCCGACGCCGATTCCTACGGGATCATCGAGACGATCCAACGGATTGCCAAGACCGGTCACGTCGGCGACGGCAAGATCTTCGTCAGCGACTTGGAGAACGTGATTCGCATCCGCACCGGCGAGGCCGGCGAGTTGGCCATGTGAACCGCTACTCGTGCAGCGGCGAGAGGGCCGTTTGCAGAAAGCGGCCGCCACTTTCGTACCACCCCCCCTTGGTGAATCGACACCAGCGCAGGTCGATGAGGAAGGCGACCCACTGGCCACGGCGGGCTTCGACCGAAACGAGCATCCTTCGGTAAGGCAACGGCTCTCGATGGTAGAAGCCGAGGCCATGCTCCGAGAGGTGTTTGCCCACTACGACTACGGTGTCGCCCTCCGCGGTGACGCCGTCTTCGCCGACGGGCGTCAAGTGGAGTAGACACGGGAAGGGATAACGGTTGTCGTGGCGGCGCTCCAAGAGATCGGTGTGGGGATAGAGGGTCGTCAGCAGCCCCCAGACTTGCGAGCGGACCTCTTCGTCGTCTGCACTGCGGCGTTCCCCCAGCAAGTCGATCTGGGGCATGGGCAACTTCATGAGCGTCTCCCTGCTGTTCCAATGAGTGGCCGAACACGATGGCCAAGATAAGTCGAACTGTCCGCCCCCGGGCAAAGCGAGACAGGAACCCGCCATCGAAAATCTAGGCCGCGGAAAGGCGGCTGTCAAAGAGCAGCGACAAGCCGGCCGTGGCAGCTTGCGCTGGTCGCACTGGCTTTGCGGGCGGCGCAATCGCGGCAGAATTCCGTGCGAACATGTGGTTTTCCACGCACTTGAGCCGACATTCCGCGTTGCAACGTAGAGTTGTAATGTGGTAAACCGAAAATCTCGGATGAGAAGGGAGTATTCGCACACCTCGTCACGCACATAATCGGGTAAGTGGTGCCTCTTGACTGAAGAAGCCACGATTTTCCTGGTGGACGACAACCCGGCAGCGTTGCAGGCGATGCTGGCGGCAGTGAAGGTCGTATTTCCACGGGTGGAGACGTTCTCGTCGGCAGCCGAGTTCCTGGCGGCCTGCCGTCCCGAGCGTCCCGGCTGTCTGGTGGCGGCTGTGGGGATGCGGGGGATGAGCGGGCTGGAGCTCCAGCGAAAGCTGATTCGCGATAAGATCGCTATTCCAGTCATCTTTGTCACCGGCCGCGGCAACGTGGCGATGGCGGTGGAAGCGATGCAAATGGGGGCGGTCAATTTTCTGGAAAAGCCCGTCCCGGAACAGCAACTCTGGGACAGCATCCGCAAGGCGATCGACCTGGACGCGCAGAACCGCCGCCGCCTGGCCCGCCGACAGCAGGCCGAGGAGCGGCTATCGAAGCTCACCCCCGGCGAACGCGAAGTGCTCGATCTGATTCTCGAAGGCAAGATGAACAAGGAGATTGCCGCGGAACTCGGCCTGAGCACGCGAACCATCGAAGACCGCCGGGCGAAGCTCATGAAGAAGATGAACGCCCAGTGCGTGGCGGAACTCGTCCAACTGGTGATGACGCATTGACAGAGCGGAAGGCGGAGGGCGGAAGGTGACGAAACTACAGCCTTTGCTTTGTCGTCTTGATGGCTGTGATCGTCATCCGCAGCAACTCATCGGCTTCTTGTCGCAGGCTGGCCATCCTTGCCGCGGGCACAATGCCTGACTCAACAAGCAGTTCGAGCCAAAGCAGCGTCTCATCGAGTTCGTGTTCAACGATTCCCAGCTTCGAAATGAGTTCCGCATTCGATCTTGCGCGGGATGCTTCGCGGTAGTTGGCTGCAACACTTGTTCCGGCACGCAGCACCTGTTTTCCCGGAACCTGAGCCTCCGTGGACTTGGCAAGTCGGGAATACATCTTGACGATTCGCAATGCGAAAGCCGTTGTCCGATCCCGTCAACCGTAATCCTGCATGTGCGCCCCTCCACCGTCGGCCCTCCGCCCTCCGCCTTCCCCGCTACTTCTTCATCTCTGCCAGCAACACCTTGATGTCGTCCCAGACGAAGCGCTTGGCCGCCGGGTTCCGCAGGAGGTAGGCCGGGTGGTACGTGCAGAGGACCTTGATGCCGTGGAAGTCGTGAACCCGGCCGCGCAGCCGTCCGATGGCGGCGTCGGTGCCCAGCAGGTTCTGGGCCGCCACCGCCCCGAGGCAGCAGATGAACTCGGGCTGGATGATCGCCAGTTGTGCGTCGAGGTACTCGCGGCAATTGGCGGCTTCGACCGGCAAGGGATTGCGGTTGCCCGGCGGCCGGCAGCGGAGGATGTTGAGAATGTAGACGTCCTCGCGGCGCATCTTCATCCCCTTGACGATGATGTCGGTGAGGAGTTGGCCGGCCCGCCCCACGAACGGCTCGCCGACCCGATCTTCATCGGCCCCCGGGGCCTCGCCGCAGAAGACCAACCGGGCGCAAGGGTTGCCGACGCCGAAGACGGTTTGGGTCCGTGTGCGGGCCAGTTCTTCGCAACGCGTGCAGGTGGCCACCTTGCACGCCACCACCGCCAAGGCGGCGGCACGCTCGTCCGCGGTCGCCCCATGCTGCTCGGCGGCCTGCGGCTTCGTGGGGACTGTCCCAATTTTCGTACCAGCCAAAATGGGACTGTCCCCTTCCACGCCCTTGTCTGCGGGTTCCACACGAGGGGGTGGCCGTTTCGACGTCTTCTTCATGTGCGTCACCCCCGCCCGCTGGAGGCTTTCCAACCGCTGTACCACTGCATTGATGAACTTTTTCTGGGGCATGGCGTATCCAATGAAACAGAACTATCATAAAGACTTATGGCAATTCCGCAAGTTGTGATCGTCGGCCGGCCCAACGTGGGCAAATCGAGCGTCTTTAACTGGCTCGCGGGCAAGCGTCTTGCCATCGTCGATTCCGTGGCGGGGGTTACGCGCGACCGCGTCACCCATCTGATCGACGTCGACGGCCGGTTTGCCGAACTGGTCGATACCGGCGGCATGGGCATTGAAGACGCCGACAATCTGACCGATCAGGTCGAAGATCAGATTCAGGCGGCGGTCGATGCGGCCCAGGTCGTGCTGTTCGTGGTCGATTGCCGCGACGGGCCGGTGCCGCTGGACGAGGCGGTGGCGAAACGGCTGCGATACATCACCACCCCCGTGCTGCTGGTGGTCAACAAGACCGACACGCCGGCGCTGGAGGCCGAGGCCGACGGGTTCTACCGCTTCGCGCGGAAGATGGTGCGGGTCAGCGCGAAGGAGAATCGCGGCAGGGCGGAACTGCTCGACGCTATCCGCGAGCGGCTGCCCAAACTGCCCGACGACGCCGAGGAAGAGACTCTCGCCGAGCCGGTCATGAAGGTGGCGATCGTCGGCCGGCGAAACGTGGGCAAGAGCACGCTGGTCAACACGCTGGCGCAGGCCGAGCGAATGATCGTAAGCGAAGTGCCCGGCACCACCCGCGACAGCGTCGACGTGCAATTCGAGCTCGACGGCAAGCGCGTTCATCGCCATCGACACCCCCGGCTTCCGCCGCAGCAAGAGCATCAACACCGACGTCGAGTTCTACAGCTCGCATCGTGCCCAGCGGAGCATCCGCCGCGCCGACGTCGTGCTGCTGTTCTTCGACGCCACCGCAGCGGATCAGCCAGGTCGACAAGCAACTTTGCGACTACATTGCCCAGCAGTACAAGCCGTGCATGTTCGTGGTGAACAAGTGGGACATGATTGCCGGCACGATGCCCACCGAGAAATGGGTGACGTACCTGCGCGATCAGTTTCGCTCGCTCTGGTTCGCCCCGATCGCGTTTGTCACCGGCCAGACGGGAAAAAATGTCAAGGCGATGCTGAACCACGCCCAGATGCTCTTCCGGCAATCGCTGCACCGGGTGACGACCGGCCAGTTGAACAAGCAGCTTCGCGTGGCGTTGGCCCAGAATCCGCCGCCGATCCACCTGAACCGCCGTCCGAAGATCTTCTACGCCACGCAAGTCGCCGTGCAGCCGCCGACGGTCGTGCTGTTTTGCAGCGATCCTAAGGCGATTTCTCCGCAGTACCAGCGTTACTTGTTGCGGATATTCCGCGAGTCACTGGATTTCGGCGAGGTCCCGATCAAGCTCTATCTCCGCCGCCGCGAGCACGACGACAAGCGCGACGAGATCGGCACGGCGGTGGGGGCGAGTGAGGGGCAGAAGTAGCGGCGACTTGCGGGATCGGAAGATACTTGTTGGGGTGGCAGTTGCACTGCCACCCCTGGGTGCAGCAGTACAACTGCCGCACCAACGAACCTGTCAATTTCGGGTTGGCGGACCACTAGGTTCCTCGCTCCGTAGTCTCGCCAACGCCTTCAATCGCGGCACGGACCACATCATCGGCCAGCCAGAGGCCCGCAGCTTGCAACGACTCGAGTACCTCGGTGGCTGACGAAATGTGAGCGTTCTTCTTGGCCCTGAGGACGACGCCAAGCGTTCCGATGACCTCGATTCCCAAGGATTTCGCACAAACGCGTGCCGCAGCATCATCGAGAACGGCGGCTGCCCTTTGCTTCTCTGCTGCAACCGCCAGGACCGCTGTTTCCCCGGCCCCGAGCCAGATCGCGTGCAATTCGTTCAGGCGAGACGATGCGTCCCAGCCCGACCTCCAACGCCTGCCGCGCGGATCAGAAGCCGGGCCAGCGAGAATTTCTGTGACCACAGCCTCGGGCACGAGCAATTCCTCGCAGAGGTCGCTGAGGAGATGAAGCCTTCCGACCCTGGCGAGTGCAATGATGGGTGAGGCATTCACCACCCAGACATCACTCACGATTGGCTTCCTCCAGCGCTTCCGTGGCGGTGTATTGAAAGGGCGAAACACCGTACTGGCCGAGCATGGACACGAATTCGGCACGCGACAGCCCGGCGATCTTGGCGGCACGTTCCTGGCTAACACGCCGCAATTCGTACCACTTCACGGCGGCAGCCAACCGCAACTGGCGAACGAACTCCTCAGAGTCGGTACGAAGGGAGGACAGGGCCTCTTCTGGCATCTCAATCGTCATGTGGACCATAACGTCGTCCCTCCTCGGTGTTCTTCATATTATAGCTTCCCCTGGCTGCCAATTCCATGCGCCGCTAAAGCACAACTGGGTAGACCGCACTCAGTAGAAAGACGATGCGCCCACCAAGCATTTCCGGGTCGAACCTGCTACTTCGCCGTCTTCAGCCATTCCTCGATGACCCAGCCGACCTTGGCCAGGCTCAACGCCGAGCATTTGTCGGGCGTGTCGCCGCGGGTGTGCCAGGGGGGATAGTCGAAGTCGATCACGTCGATGCACGGGATGCCGCCGACGTCGTGCAACATCACGTGGTCGTCGAGAAAGTCGAGCTCGCGCATCGGCCGGGCCACGAATTCGCGCACGCCCAGCCGGGCGGCCGTCGACCAGATCTCGCCCACCAGCGGGCGGGTGTCCTTCCATATCAAGCCGCTGCGATCTTGCAGGATGTGGAGATCGGCGTCGCCCACCATGTCCAACAGCACGCCCCAGCGATAGCACGGCTTCTTTTTCGCGTACTCGCGGGCGAAATACTCGGAGCCGAGAAAGAACCGGCCGTCGTTGGAAAAAATGAACTCCTCGGCATCCAGCAACAGGAAGTCGACGCCATAGCCATACCTGTTCTTCAGCTTGGGCATGTCGCGGGCAAGCTGCATCAGGATCGCCACACCGCTGGCGTTGTCGTTCGCCCCGACAAACTTGCCTCGCCGATCGACCGGATCCATCAGCGGATACGGCAGCGTGTCGTAATCGGCGCACAGCAGAATCCGCTGCTTGGCCTTCGGGTTCCAGCGCACGATGATGTTCGCCATCGACACCCACGAGCCGTCGAGCGGATGCCGGGCGCGAAACCGCTGAAGTTCCACCTGGCCGCCGCATTTCTGGAAATGGGCGACCAACATCTTCTGTTGAGCCGCCATGCCGGGCGAGCCGCTCGGGCGCCGGCCGATGGCGCAGAGGTCCTTCAGGTATTTGTACGCCTGGGCGCCGTCGAAAGGGACGTCGCTGAGTTTCAAGGTCGAGACGGCCGCGGCCGGGTCGTTGCCGGGTCGGTTTTCGAGATACGCCACGACGCCCGCCCCGCGCCGACGACGATGCCCACCAGCGCCGCCGTGAGCAGCACTTTGACAAGAAGCGTCTTCGTCGTTGCCGACGGCGGGCTGTCGCCCTTGGCACGAACGGGCTTGCGACTCATAGCTTCATTGTCGGCCAGCCATCTCGGCAACGCAAGTCCAGGCGATCGGACGTGCATTTCCATCTTGCCCTAAACCCTTTCCTTCGTGTATTCTACCGCACCGGCCGCGTCGGGAGATCAACGGGGACGGAGGAGATCGTCGGGAAGTCGTTGTCGATCTTGCGAAAATTCTCGCCGACGATCTCCTCCGTCCCCGTCGTCCTGTCCAACGGGGGCGAACGGAGAACGATCATACTTCTCCGGCGGAAGGCAACCAAGAGCGATTTCAGGAAGGAGACGGGCCGATGATTGATGTCCGAGCGATTCTCGACCTTCACGAAACGGCCGTGGCCGAGTGGCACCGCCGGGAGATCGACAATCCCTACGAGGGGTTCCTCCACGTCGTTTGCCTCCAACACGAGCAGAACTTCCGCCTTTGGCACCAAGAGGACGTTGCCCGCAGCCCCGACGTGACCGACGCGGAGATGGCCCGGGTGAAGCGGGCGATCGACAAGCTGAACCAGCGCCGCAACGATCTGATCGAGCAGTTGGACGACTGCCTGCTGGCGGAACTATCGGACAGCGGCGTTCCCGCGTGGTCGGGGGCCCGGCTGAACACGGAAACGCCCGGCAGCGCGATCGACCGGCTCTCGATCCTGGCGTTGCGTCTGTATCACATGGAGGAGCAAGCCGCGCGGACCGACGCCGACGTCGCCCACGTCGCCAAGGTCAAGGCCCGGCTGGTGGTACTCCGCGAGCAACGTCTCGATTTGTCAACGTCGCTAACCGAACTGCTGGCCGACGTCTTCGCCGGCCGGAAACGCCTGAAGGTCTACCATCAGTTCAAGATGTACAACGACCCGACGCTGAATCCGTACCTCTACAAGGCGAAGCGTCCGGCGGCGTGACAATAGAACCTTTCGCCGCGCCGACTCGGACGTCGTTGAACTGAGTTCCTGGCAACAATCGGACCATCAAGCGCCACGCTTGCCGTGTCTGATATCCGTTTCGCGGGATCACAGCCCCAGTTCTTTCCTGGCGGCGTCGAGCAATACGGTCGGAGCGTCGGCTTCCTCCGCCTTCGCCTCGCGCAACTGCTTCAGATCTTCAAATTGCTGCAATTCCTCTTCCATCATCAAGAACTCTTCGTAAGGCAGGACTACGAAGGCCTTTTGACCGTCACGCTCAAGGATATTCGGATGAATAGCGACCATTTTCTCTTCCCTCACTTGCGATACACCTCCCGTCGGTGGCGAATTCGATACACGACAACACGGTTGGGCTGTTCGATCTCGAACAACGCTCGATGATCGCCGATTCGCAGCCGATACTCGGGCGCGAAGTTTGTCAGCCGCTTGACGTCTCCATGAAGATCGTCCTTCAGGTTATCCAAACCCGCGAGGATTTGAGCGGCGTCCTGCTTGTGAATCCGATGTAAGTCCTTCCTGGCCCGCGGCTTCAGTTCGACATCATATCGCATTCACTCAGTCTATCACGGTGCGGCTCAGAGAACCAGGGGTCCGCAGCGATCAGCAATTGTCGCTTGGTCTCCGCGCGGCGAGGCGTCCGGCGGCGTGACAAGAGGCGGGAATCAGCCCTGGGCCGCGACCAGTTCCCCTTCTTCGTCCTCGGTCGCCCTTTCCGTCGCGTGCAGTACGGTCTGCTCGAGCGCGTGTACCACGGCGGGATGGTGATCGCCCTCGAAATCATTCTTGAGCGACTGGATCGCTTGTCGCGGAGTGGCGGTGGGGGCGCTTTGCGAGAGCAATTTCAGATACCTTCGGACGGTGTAGAGAATTGCCGCCCCCGGCGGCGGTTCGGCGGGCGTGTGGATGCCGTCCTGCGAGTCGTCGGAATGCAGGCAATCGCCGTGGCCGACCAACAAGGGGAGGGCTCCGGTGAGCACCGATCCGAGCGACTGCACGAAATCGCTGCCGTTGAAAGTGTGCTCCAACCCCTTCTTGCGGTCGCCGTGCGCCAGGTCGCCCATCGCTTTGCGAATGACGCGGGCCGTCACCTCGAGACTGTCGATGCCTTGCAGCAGGGCGGCGACGCGGATGTTGTCGATTTGGGTGTCGGAGAGTCTCATGCGAACTGCGATTTGCTGGCTCAACTCGCAGACTTTGGCCGCTTGGGTGCTGCTCTTTGAGTCGGCGCTGTTGAGGTACTGCCCCAACACTTCGACGACTCCCAAGTAGGCGTCGTGGAGTTCTTCGATTCTCTGGTTGCTCTCATCGCTGAGCGTTCCCACCAGGATTGCGTTGATGCCTAAGACAGCGCCCCAGACCGTCAGCTCAAGACCGATAATTAGCGGGGCCGTGTCGGCGGCGGCCACGTCCAAATTGAGTGCGATCACCACCAAGGCCGACACCACGCAGAACAGGGCGAGAACTCCCGCGCGATAGCGCCCGAGGAAGAAGGCACAAAGCACAACGGGGAGATAAAAGAGGTTCAGCACGACCATGCGCTCCTCGTCCATTCGATAGAGCAGACAACAGAGGGCGACGCAGATCACGATCAAGGCGAGTTCCAGGAACCTGTGCTGCGAAGCTGCTTTATCCGACATAATCGGGCTCCTTTTCTGTTTTGGCCGTGGGAAGTCCCGCTTGGGCGGCGCGAGCGGGGGATGCTGGCGCGTCCGTCGATTCCGCCGAGGGTTCAGGCGTTTCCCGCCGAGATGCCGCCGACGGCGGATTGTCGGCGCAGAGATCGATCGCCGCCCGGAGCATCGCGAGTTTCTCGTCGATCGAGGCCTCGGCATCCACGGCGACGATCGGCGTTTCCGCGGCGGCCGGCGACGAGGCGCTAGCGGGTTGCGGCACGTCCCGACAGTTTTCCGCGATCTCGCCGAATTCCGATTCCAGCTTCAAGAAGATTTCCACCAGGGCGGGATCGAATTGCCGGCCTGCCTGGCTGCGGATCATTTCCACGCATTTGTCGTGCGGCAGCGCGTCGCGGTAAACTCGCCTGGTCGACAGCGCGTCGTAGACGTCGGCGATCGATACGATTCGCGCCGCCAAGGGAATCTCCTCGCCGGCCAGTCCCGTCGGATATCCCCGGCCGTCCCAGCGCTCGTGGTGGTTGAAGGCGATCTCGCGGGCCATCGCCAGAAAGTTCGACTTTCCCAAGCGCGACTCGATTTCGCGGATGCAGTTGCCGCCGATTTCCGCGTGCGACTGCATCAGCGGCCTTTCGTGCAGTTCCAGGCTGCCCGGTTTCAGCAAGATCGCGTCGCGGATGCCGACTTTGCCGATGTCGTGCAGGACCGAGCTGATTCCGATCAGTCTGACGAACGACGAGTTGATTTGATCGCTGAATCGCGGATCGCGGCGAGCGGCGGCCGCCAGCCGCGTCGCGTAGATGCTGATCCGCTCCAGGTGGTTGCCGGTTTCCAGGTCGCGCGACTCGGTCAGCCTCGCCAGCCCGAAAATGACGGCGTCGCGCGTGCGCAACAACTCGTTGTACTGTTGCAGCGAGACGCTTTCCGCTTTGTCATGTTGGCGGGAAACCTCCTGCTGGTCTCGCATGAGAATCAGGTACGCGGCGGCGACTTGCAGCCCGGCGATCCACAGGAAGACCAACAGGCGGATGGCGATTGTGGGCGTTGCCGGGCCTGCCGCGCTTGGCGAGACGTGGGCGGCGTTTGCTGCGGACTGGCCGGCGGCCATTCCGGCAACGTCCGACTGCGACGCAATCTCGCTGCGATGGGCATGTGCGGGCGTCGAGGAATCGACAAAACGGCGTTGCAGCCACAGACCCAATGCCAGACAGGCGGTCTGCACAATCAGCAGCATCCAGTAGCGTTTGATGAAGTACTTCACGGAAAGTGCCGTTTCGTACAGCTTCGCGGCCGCCGCCGAGCGTTCCCGCAGGGGCCTGAAGCGCATCGCGGACATGGAGCGGGCGCCCTAAGAAAGCATAGGTCGGGATGGCGTTTCCCCAAGTGGGGAATCCTTCGGGGTGGAGCGACAATGGCGAAAAGCGGGGATTGTCGCACCTCTTCGTTACAGCCGCCACAACCGGCAAGGCCGCGGTGCTGTCCCGCGCTACGACAGCGCAAACGGCTCCGCGCCCGGCGGCGCAGACTCCCCTGTTTCTCACCTGCGGGACAAGTCCATACGCTGGCCGGCCCCAAACAGTCCGGGTCTACGATCACGGCAGTTCGATGTTCTTCAGCTCGTAATCGAACCCGCTGTTGACGATCGTGCCGGGGGTCTTGTAGACGAAAGTCAGCTTGTCCAGCGGCTGGTCGGTGTCGAAAAGATACGCGACGCCGACCTCGTTCTTGCCTTGGGCGGTCGTCTCGAAGGTGTCGTAGGCGATCGGCTTGCCGTCGGCGCCTTCCAGATGGGCGTCGTTGTTGAAGATCCACGTGCGGTACGAGGCCAGGGCGTCGCCGGCGTCGTCGAAATGCGCCAGCACACGGACTTCCCATGCGTCGTTGTTCTTGCTGACCCCTTCGAGCGTGACCGTGACGCCGGCGATTCGCTTCTCGACGTTCTTGGCGTTGGCGAGCTTGTCGAAGCGGAATGTCTCGATCCGACCGGGGATCATCGCCAGCAGCTTGCCCTTGAGGCTGGCGATGCGACGAGCATCGCGCGGCGGCAGCACTAGCGGCAGGTTCATTTGCACGGCCGCCGCGTCGCCGCTGGTGGGAACGTCGAGTTGGGCCTCGGGAGAGGCCACCGGCAGCGGATTGCCGCGATCATCGACCGCCTTGACGTCGGCCAATCGCTGCGTCAACCCGATGATCCGCAGCCGCGGCTCCCAGGCGATTTCTACGTTCACCGAAAGCGATCCGTGCGGCAGCGGGCGAAAATCGCGGCGGGCCACGACGCTGGCAACCGCAAAGCGAAACGGCCCGTTGTACGACGCACGGCCGACACGGTGGGCACGACTGATCTGTGGCGCCGTGTTCGGCAAGGCAACGACGCTGATGACCGCCTTTTCACCCGTTGCGGCAAAGGGGTAAACCGTCAGTCCGGCCTGATCGAGCACTTGATCGAGCGCCGGCCAGAAGGGGGTCTTGTCGAAGTCCACCTTCAGGTCGGGGCCGGCATCGGAAGGTTTTCCGCCTTCCATACCGCGGTGGTCTACGATCGTGTTGCCCGACTGACGCTGCAACTCGGCCAGCACCTGTGCAAGCGGCATGGCGTCGGCCTTTAGCGTGATGGTCGACGATTTCGCCGCGTTCTCGGCGGCCTGTTGTTGCAGCTTTTGCCGGATGCGGCCCAACCGCTGCCGCACCTCGGCCGACTGGTGATCGTTGGGCTGCGGCAGCAGATCAAGGATAGCCGGGCCGCGTTTCAAGAGATCAGCCTCGGCCGCCTCGCGCTCGGCCAATTGCGAGGCGTCGAGCTGCCGGACCAACCGGCGGACATCGCTCTTCATTGTTTCCCCGGCCGGCTTGTCGATCTGTCCGGCCAGCAGCGAACCGAGCAACAATAGGCAGTGGATCATCTTCGGCCCTCCTGAAAATCCCCCCTCGCGCGTATTGTACGCTCTTGCGTGCGGCGTTGCCACCACGGGGACACTCGTTTCGCTGCGGCCACGCGGCGAACAAGTTCACCGGCTAGACGGTAGGATGGGGCGCATTCGGCGAAACTCCGGCCTCTGGCCAGGAAGCGGCAGCGGGGGTATAACGTGGTATCATGTACGCGCTTCAACTCTGAAATCGCCTTTCCTCCATGCCCATGACCCAAGCAGTCTCCAGCGTGGCCCCGCGGCAGGATGATCCGCCCTATCGGCCGGGCGAGCCGGTGGCGTTGTTCATCCCGTGCTATATCGATCAGTTCTTCCCGGAGATCGCCCAGGCGACGGCCAAGCTGCTGAAGCGGTACGGCGTGCCGCTGGTTTTCCCGCCCGAGCAGACCTGCTGCGGGCAGCCGGCGTTCAACTCGGGCTATTGGGAAGAGGCCCGGCGGGTAATCCACCACTTCTGCGACACCTTCGAGCCGCACCGCTGGATTGTCTGCCCCTCGGGCTCGTGTACGGCGATGTGCCGCGTGTTCTTCGGTCATGCCGACCCCGACCCGCGCGTAGTGGGCATCGGTCGGCGGGTCTTCGAGCTTACCGAATTTCTGCACGACATGCTCGGCGTGACCGACACGGAAGCGACCTTCCCGCACAAGGTCACAATGCACATCGGCTGTCACGGCCGCCGCGAGCTGGGCGTGGTCGATCCGCCCATGAAGCTGCTGAAGAGCGTTCGCGGGCTGACGTACTGCGAAATGGACAAGATTACCGAGTGCTGCGGCTTTGGCGGCACGTTCAGCGTGAAAATGCCCGGCACGTCGCTGGCGATGGGCGGGACAAAGGTCGAAAACATCGTTCGCACCGGGGCCGAGGTGGTCGTGTCGAACGACATCAGTTGCCTGATGCACATCGGCGGCATGTTGCGTCGCAAGCCCGAGACGCGGCACATTCGCTGCATGCACATCGCCGAGGTGCTGGTGGCCGGCTGGAACGGCAAGGAGTGAGCCATGCAGAACTTCACCTACTGCAACCCGACGACGCTCGTCTTCGGCAAAGGGTCGATCGGGCGTCTGCCGACGCTCTTGCCGGCCGGGGCCAAGATTCTGTTGACCTACGGCGGCGGGTCGATCAAGAGCAATGGCGTCTACGAGCAGGTTGTTCGCGCGTTGAAGGACTGGCGAGTGCTCGAATTTGGCGGCATCGAGCCGAATCCGCGTTACGAGAACCTGCATGAAGGCGGTGGAGTTGGTTCGGGCCGAAGGGGCCGATTTCCTGCTGGCCGTCGGTGGCGGCTCGGTGCTCGACGGCACGAAGTTCATCGCCGCCGCCGTGCCGTACAAAGGCGACGATCCCTGGGACATAATGACCAATTGGAACTTGGTGCCGACCGATCTGCTGCCGATCGGCTGCGTGATGACGTTGCCCGCCACCGGCTCGGAGGCGAACGGCGGGTCGGTGGTCACGCGGGAATCGACGAAGGAAAAGCTGTTTTTCGTCAACCAGAAGAGCTTCCCGCGATTTTCGGTTCTCGATCCCGAGACGACGTACACGTTGCCACCGCGTCAGACGGCCAACGGGGTCGTCGATGCATTTGTTCATACAACGGAACAGTATCTGACGTATCCGGCCGATGCCCCGTTGCAGGATCGGCAGGCGGAGGCGATTCTGTTGACGCTGATCGAGGAGGGCCCGAAAGCGTTGACCCAGCCGCGGAACTACGCGGTTCGGGCGAACATGATGTGGTGTGCCACGCAGGCCCTCAACGGCCTGATCTGCTGCGGCGTGCCGCAAGATTGGACGGCGCACGGCATCGGTCACGAATTGACCGCGTTGTACGGCATCGATCACGCCCAATCGCTGGCGCTGGTGTTGCCCGGCGTCTTGCAGCACCAGAGGCATCGCAAGCAGGCGAAGCTGCTGCAATACGCCGATCGCGTGTGGGGCATCCACAACGGCGACGAAGATGACCGTGCGACGCAAGCGATCGAAAGGACCGAGCAGTTCTTCCGCTCCCTCGATGTCGGCACGCGGTTTTCCGATTATAACATCCCCCACGAAGCGATCGACATCGTCGCCACGCGGATCGGCAAACGCGGGGTGAAGCTTGGGGAGCACGGGGACTTGGGGGAGAAAGCCGTGAGAGAGATTTTGGCGTTGAGCGAGAGCGGCAGCAAGAAAGGATACTTGCCATGACTGACGCGGAGCTTGAAACACTGCTTAACGATTTGGAATCTGATCGCGTCGAGCGGACGGTATCGACCAACGACGGGGACAAATTCCGTCAGGCAGTGTGTGCGTTCGCCAATGATCTTCCGGATCATCGACAAAGTGGTGTGTTGTTCGTCGGAGTAGACGATGAAGGACACCCAACAGGAGCGTCAATTACCGATCAGTTGCTTCAAAATCTTGCTTCAATGCGTAGTGACGGAAACATACACCCTTTCCCTTCGCTTGACGTTCAGAAACGTACTCTAAAAGGCCATAAGGTCGCAGTCGTGATCGTACATCCGTCCGCTGCAACGCCCGTACGATTCAAGGGAACTGTCTGGATTCGTTCTGGTCCGCGCCGTGGCATAGCCAATCCGGATGACGAACGGCGGCTCAATGAAAAACGCCGTTTCCACGATCTGCCGGCCGACATCCGTCCCGTTGCGTCGGCAAGCCTCGCCGATCTGGACGAACTGTTGTTCTACCGCACATACTTGCCATCTGCTGTTTCCGCCGCGGTTCTCGAACAGAATGAGCGGAGCTTGGAGCATCAGCTTCTTGCGCTGAAGTTTGCGCACCCCGGCAACCCCGTCTGCCCGACAGTGCTAGGCATTCTGGCCGTTGGCAAGATGCCGACGGATTGGATTCCCTGCGCCTACGTGCAGTTCTTGAGAATTGACGGAGACGCCCTAGGCGACCCCATCAATGACTCGCGAGAGGTTCGCGGCGCGTTGCCAGACTTGCTGAACGAGATCGAGGACTTGCTGAGAGCCAATAATCAAACGTCCATCGACTTTACGTCCGGCCGCGTCGAGGTGCAAAGACCCGATTACCCAATTGTAGCGCTTCAGCAAATTGCCCGAAATGCGATCTTGCATCGCTCCTACGAGAACACCAATGCGCCAGTGCGGCTCTATTGGTTTCGTGATCGCGTGGAAATTCAGAACCCAGGCGGCCCTTACGGCCAGGTTACCATAGAGAACTTTGGGGAACCGGGGGCTTGCGATTACCGCAATCCGAATCTCGCCGGCGTTATGAAGGATCTTGGATATGTACAGCGGTTCGGATTCGGCATAGCCACTGCCCGCCGAGAGCTTGACAAGAACGGGAATCCGCCACTGGAGTTTCAGAAGGAGGCTTCCTATGTTGCCGCGATCATCAGGAGGCGATCATGAGCATTCCCGTCGTCGCGTTTTTCAATAACAAGGGGGGCGTCGGCAAGACGTCGATGGTCTACCACCTCGCCTGGATGTTCTCCGATTGTGGGTTTCGTGTCATTGCCGCCGATCTCGACCCGCAATGTAATCTTACGGCGTCCTTCCTGGACGACGATCGCATCGAGGACGTTATGTCACGCCGCGAACAACCGTTGACCGTATTCGGAGCGGTGCAGCCACTCAAAGAAGGCCTGGGCGACGTGGCCGACCCACATATCGAGCTTGTCTCCGATCGTCTTGGCCTGATTCTCGGTGATATGGCGATGTCTGCCTTTGAAGACGATCTCTCTCAGGTGTGGCCAAAGTGTTTGGATCGCGATCCACGTTCATTTCGCGTTATTTCCGCATTTTGGCGGCTCGTTCAAGCGGCAGGAGCGGAGCATGAAGCCGACGTTGTCTTGCTGGATCTTGGACCGAATCTTGGGGCCATCAATCGCGCTGCGTTAATTGCCTCGGATTATGTGGCGGTTCCTCTTGGACCGGACCTCTTCTCGCTGCAAGGGCTTGAAAATCTTGGTCCAGCCATTCGGTCGTGGCGTGACGGCTGGAGAGAGCGGCTTGAAAGAAATCCGTTGAAAAACGTGCAATTGCCGTCCGGCAGCATTAACCCAATCGGCTATCTGGTTCTTCGCCATTCGATTCGCTTGGATCGCCCTGTAAAAGCGTTCGAACGCTGGATGGCAAAAATTCCCTCCACTTACGCGAAGGCCGTCTTGCAGTCTGCTCCAGTCCGTGACGCTACGATCGACACAGATCCCAATTGCATCGCAAAATTGAAAGACTATCGTAGCCTGATGCCATTGGCACAAGAAGCCAGGAAACCCATGTTCTTTCTCAAGCCTGCCGATGGGGCGATCGGCGCGCACACCTACGCCGTTGCTGAGGTGTACAAGGAGTTTAAGGCCGTCGCAGAGAACATCGCCGGCAAGAATTGGCATTAAGACGAAAATCACCGCGACCATCCCTATGACACGCCAAAACATGCCTACCATTCATCTCACCGGCGCTGAGTTCCTTACCCCGCTGACCAAGGGCCTTGCCGAGCCGGCGACGCCGAAGTCGCTTGGCGACACGGCCGAACGTTCGGCAAACATACTCGCGAAGTCACCGACGCCATTCCGTTTTTCCAGGACTGGCGCGAGGCCGCCCATCAGATCAAACAATACGCGATCGCCAACCTCGACAAGCTGCTGGTCGAGTTCGAGCGAAACCTCGCCGCCCGCGGCGCTACGGTGCTTTGGGCCAAAGACGCGGCCGAGGCCAATCAGTTTGTGCTCGACATCGCCAAAGAGCATGACGTGAAGAGCGTGGTCAAGTCGAAGTCGATGGTCAGCGAGGAAATGGAGCTAAGCCAAGTGCTTCAAGTCGGCCGGCATCCGAGCCGTCGAGACCGATCTCGGCGAGTACATCGTGCAATTGGCCGAACAGCGGCCCGTTCATATCGTCACGCCCGCCATTCACATGTCGGCCGCCGACGTGGGGCGTCTGTTCGAGGAGAAACTCGGCGAGCCGTACACCGAGGAACACACCAAGCTGTGCGACGTCGCTCGGCGGCACTTGCGCGAGGAATATCTTCAAGCGGGCATGGGCATTTCCGGCTGCAACTTCGCGGTGGCCGACACCGGCACGGTCGTCGTCGTCGAAAACGAAGGAAACGCCGGCCTCTCGACCGCCACGCCGCCGGTCCACGTGGTGCTGGTCGGCATCGAAAAGATGCTGCCGAAGCTCGATTATCTGCCGCTGTTTCTCAACCTCTTGCCACGCTGCGGCACCGGGCAGAAGTTGACAACCTATACGCACCTGATCGACGGGCCCGCGCCGGGCAAGAAGCTGTACGTGATCATTCTCGATAACGGCCGCAGCAACGTGCTGAAGGACCCGGCCGGCCGCGAGTCGCTCTACTGCATTCGCTGCGGGTCGTGCCTGAACAATTGCCCGGTGTATCGCCGCGCGGGCGGCTGGGCCTACGGCTGGGTCTACCCCGGCCCGATCGGCTCGGTGCTGACGCCGCAACTGCTCGGCCTGGAGAAGGCCGGCAAACTGCCGTTCGCCTCCTCGCTGTGCGGATTGTGCGCCGAGGTATGCCCGGTGAAGATCGACCTGCCCCATCAACTCGTCCATCTGCGCCACCGCGCCGTCAACGAGCCTTCACCGATGAACTCGACCGTGCAGCGGATGGTCTGGAAGATTTGGGCATGGTTCATGGCCGGGCCGATTCGCTACAAACTGGCCATGACGCCGGCGAGGGTATTTATGCCGTTGCTGAAATGGCTCCCCTGGCATCCGGGCATGTTGGGCGCCTGGACGCGCGGCCGCGAGTTGCCCAAGTCGCCCAAGCACGATTTCCGAAGCTGGTGGAAGAAGAACAAGGACGACTACGAACCGCGAGCGAGACGATGACCTTGACCAAGAAACAACATAGCGCAGAGAAGAAGGCGTTTGGCGCGGCGCTCACGGCATTCGTGCGCGGATTGACGGAACATGTTTCCGCAGACGATGGTCAGTGGACGATCAAGGGGTTCATTGATGTGTTCAAAAACGTTTACACCATCAGCTCGGACACAAAGATCATCTCGAAGATTTTGGAAATCCATCTCTTTCCCCAAATCCTCCGATTCGCTGAGGAAGCGGGGTTCTCAATCGTACTCGCTGAACATCAGAACTGGTACCCCGATCTGAGCTTCGTGAAGACGGACAATCCATCTGTGAAGTTCGCGGTCGATATTAAGACCACCTATCGCGATCCAGATTTCCCCGGTCATGTGAATGGGTTTACGCTCGGCAGCCACGGCGCGTACTTCAAGAAGCGGACTTCCACAAAGAACATCCAGTTTCCCTATGCCGACTATGCCGGACACTTCTGTCTTGGAATAATCTATACGCGCAATGATGGGAGAGACCTGGACGAAACGCAAGTAATCCACGTGGCGGAGCTTGACGATGGCGAGACGCATGAGCCCCCCCATCGCTACCGATTGACAACGGTCAACAGCCTTCGATCCATCGCATCGGTTGTCAAGGATTTCCAGTTTTTCGTCTGCGAGAAGTGGCAACTGGCAAGCGACAAGCAAGGCTCGGGAAACACGGCCAATATTGGCTCGATCACCTGGATCGACGACGTACTTGCTGGAAACGGCGTTTTCGCAAGACTTGGCGAGAAATGGTTCGATGAATACTGGATGAACCACGGCGTGGCCACGACAATTAAGGACGGTAAGGCGACCCCGATCCGATCGATCGAGGACTTTGTGGCCTTCAAGGGTGGCGACGGCCGCAAGATCGTGCGTACGAAGACGAAGAAGCGGACACGGAAGGACGAAAAATGCGAATTGTAGTCCCCCCCATCAAGAGCCAAGGCATCAAGACAAAACTCGTGCCTTGGATTCAGTCGTTGACGCCTGCTGTGTCAGGCCGGTGGATCGAGCCATTTCTCGGCACGGGGGTTGTCGCGTTCAATTCCGGATTCAAGAGAGCCATTCTCGGCGACGTCAATCCGCACATCATCCGGTTCTATCAGGCAATCAAGGACGGCGAAATCACGCCGAATCTGGTTCGGGAATACCTGGAACAGGAGGGACGTCAGCTCGAGCAGTCGCCGGAGAAAGGATATTCGCATTTTCGAGAGATACGGGATCGCTTCAACACGACGTTCGACCCTCTAGATTTCTTGTTCCTTTCTCGCGCCGGCTTCAACGGCATGATGCGGTTCAATCGCAGCGGTAAGTGGAATATTCCCTTCTGCCAGAAGCCGGGGCGGTTTTCGCGGGCCTACGTCTCAAAAATCGTCAACCAAATTCGGGATGTCGCCTGTCTCATCCAGCCAGAATGGGAGTTCGTGACCGGGACTTTCGACAAAGTGATCTCCCGGGCCACGGAAGAAGATCTCGTCTATTGCGACCCTCCTTACATCGGGCGATACGTGGACTACTACAGCGGATGGACCGAGGACGATGAGCGAAGGCTGTTTCGTCTGCTTTCGACGACGCCTGCGAAGTTTGTTCTTTCGACCTGGCACCACAACGACTTCCGGCACAATCCGTTCATCGACTCCTTGTGGAGTCATTTCCACGTCGTGACGCGCGATCACTTCTATCATTCCGGCGCGAAGATCGAGAACCGCCGGACGGTCGTGGAGGCATTAGTGTTTAACTTCTCGGCGAACGTCCAAGAGCACAATCACGGTCTCAGGCGGAAACAGAGACAAACGTTCCTTCTGGAAACTCACAGCGACCCGTAACCATGACCAGTCGTGACGCGATTTTGCAGCGTGTGCATAGCGAATTGTCGAAATATCCGCCGGTGGCCGCGCCGCCGGCGCCGGAGGTTTGGCCGGCGACCGGTCCAGCGCCGGCCGACATGGCTGAGCGGTTTACCGCGGAATTGACGGCCGTGCAGGGCGAGACGATCCGCTGCACCACGATGCAGGACGCCCAGCGGCGCTTGGCCGAACTGGTTTCTCAGGCCGGTTGGACCTCGATCGGCGCAATGGATCGGCCGCTGGTTCGCGAAGCGACGGGCGGGCTGCCGGCCAGTTCCGTGAATTGGCAGATGGTCGATTGGCCGTCGCCGCGGATGGCACAACTTTCGGCGAGCATAATCGAGCCCGAGGTGCTGCTGGCCGACACCGGCTCGTGCGTGATCGCCTGCCCGACTGCGCAGGACCGTTTGCTCTGCTACCTGCCGCCGGCGTGCGTAGTGGTGGCGCGGACGAGCCAGTTGGTCGAGCATCTGCCGGCGGCCTGGGTGTCGCTGGCTCCGCGAGTGGCCGATCCGGCGATGCAGGGCGAGTTCGTGATCGTCACCGGCCCCAGCCGCACGGCCGACATCGAGAAGATTCTCATTCTCGGCGTCCACGGTCCGAAGCGGCTGGTGGTGTTGCTGGTGGAGGGATAGGGGACGGGGGGCGGAGGATGAGGGATGAGGGATGAGGGATGAGAGATGAGGGATAAACGGCTCGTAGTCGAAAGGGCGTCCGCGACATGCTCAGTTGCGCACATTGCCGTCGACAACGTCCACGCGCCCAGTGCGGAAACGAGACAATCCCGGCTCTCATCCCACATTCTCCGCCCCCCATCCCCCATCCCCTATCTAACATCCCTGATTGTTCTCTTGTCTCTCGTCTCTCCCGTTGCGGCCCAGCAACTGGCTCTGCTCCGCAAGTTGCCGGCCGATCTACTGCGATACACCGGCGGGGCGCGGCCGAATGCGGAGGGGATGGCCAGCTACAACCGGGATGGCTTCAAGAGCCCGGAATTCCAGTGTGGGGCGATGCACTATCTCGTTCGGGCGGTCGTGCGGCGCGACCAGCGGGGCGTGGCCGAGGGTTGGAAAGCGATTGAGGCCACGTTTCGCTATCAGAACGAACAGGGCGGTTTTGGCCGGCAGGGCGCCCCGCACGGCGGTCCTTCGGCCGCGGCGTTTTGGCTGGCCGAACTCGATCAGGCCCTGCTGGTGCTGCGCGAAAGCGAACTGGGGCCGAAGTACAAAGAGCGAATCGCCCTGCTTCTGCCGAAGATTCACAAGGCCGCCCGCTGGCTCGCACTGCCGGGACATCAGACGTACTTGAAACGCGAGGACGCCGACGCCCCGAACCGTCTGCTGTTCGACGCCCTGGCCTATGGGCTGTCGGGCGTGCTCTGCGGCGACGACGAACTGAAGCGACTCGGCCGCCGCTTCGTCGATCTGGCAATGGCCCAGTACCGCCCCAGCGACGGCGTCTTCCTTGAGAAAAGGGGATGGGACTCCAGCTACCAGGCCGTGGCGGCGCTGAAGCTGCAGGTCTGGACGGTCTACTTTCCCGACAAAAAGCTGGAGGCCGCCGCCGATCGGGCCATTCGCTGGGAGTTGGGCCGCGTTGGGCCCGAGGGCGAAATCGACGTCACCGGCAACACCCGCACCGGCCTGGGGCAGGAACAATGGATGGGCCACCCCAAAGGCGTGAACCTGAGCGAAATCACGCTCTGCCTGCTCTACGACTACGCCCGGACCGGCAACAAGGACGCTCTGGCCGCTGCTCGGCGAATTGTCGAGAGCCGGCGGCCGTAGTTCGTCTCCTAAGGATCCTCTGAGCGTGACCGTCAAGGAATCGCCGTGACGTATCGCGGATGATGGGCTAGGTTGAGCGTAAGAGACACGCACGAGTTGCAGCGCCACCCGTGAGCGGAAAGGCAAAACTGCGGACCAATCTGAAGGGAACAGAAAATAATGGGTGGACCAGCACACCCAGTTCAGAGCCGGCTGCCGTCGACGGGCAGGCCGTCTTTGCGGTTTCCTAGGCGGCGGTAGACTTCGGCGTCGATCGAGTAGCTGATCGTGCCAACCGAACCATCGCAGAACGACATGTTGAAGTCCATTGGCGTGTGCGCTGCCAAACCACTGCACATGGTTATCCGTCTGAGACGGGTGTCGATCTGTCCCATAGGGCAAGATTGTTGTTGTAGCGACGCCGACCGTGCCGTTCACTCCCGTCCAACGGAGCAGATTCAAATCGTCGCCGCAGTACATTGTATCGTTGTCGCCTAAATCCTTGCCGTCCTCGTAGTGGCAGCTGTTGATGTACTTCTCACCGATAAGAAACGTGTTGCTCATGCCGTCCGTGACGTCGGCCATCGTCACCTGGCTTCTCTGATAAGAGATTCCGCTCTGGTGCGACATGTCATCCCACGGAAAGCTCTGGATTGTCGCCCTCGGCCAAATCAGATGGAATTCTGTCATCGTGTATGCCATTGCACATAGTCCCCAGCATTCATCGCATAGTCGCTGCGGGCAAGCGGAGTGATCAATCCGTTGGTCAATCTGAATTGGATGCCATAGGCGAGGCGGTATAACGCGGCCGGCCGACGGCTGGGACAATTCAGGCCGGGTAATGGCGTCGAAACCCGCTGTGCGTTGGCGTCTTGAATTGTCATGCCGCTGCCGGCTGCGCCCAAGTCGTGCAGGGCTTGCTGTTCGATGAAAGGCAAGATGTTGTAGATCCACCCGCCGGGCTGGCTCTTGCCGAACCCTCGATCGGGATGTCCCAGCCATACTTTGTCCCAGCCCCCGGTCGGATAGAACGTGATCGCCGACTCATGGTTTAGGGCGGCAAACGCCAACTGCTTGACGTTGTTCGCGCACTGCATCCGTCGGGCGGATTCTGCGCGCCGCCTGCACTGCCGGCAGCAACAACGCGATGAGGACGCCGATGATCGTGATGACAACCAACAACTCTACCAGCGTAAACCCGGCGAAGCTTGGGATGGACGGCGGCACGTTTCTGATTGGTCTGGATCGCCATTTCGCCGATGCTCCCGCATGATAGGGATGCCGGCAGTATAGAGAATTCTCCGGGATTCTGCAATCTCGACGGTTTCACACGACTGACCCAATCGCAGGCAAGGTTGGAAAGAACACCGTGCGGGTCGGTCGTCTGCGCCGTGCCCGTGCCTTCTTGGAGTCCGGGAAGCCCATCAACCGTCAACGAGAATACTCCGTCCGCCCGCACCGTGGCCGTAAGATGGTAACTGGCCAACACTCCGCCAAAAGTGACTATGTCGCCCTCGACGGGATCGTCCTTGTCCGTGACGGTCCCCGTGAGGGTCCAAAATCTCATCATAGTCGTTGATGCAATAGAAGTTGCTGATCACGGGGGCGGCGCTAACAGAGCGCTGGTGTTGGCCGCCACCTGTCTTGCCGGCCACGCCGACGATACACAATTCCTTTGTCGTCAGTCAAAGCCACCGTGATTGTTGGGCTGATGGACTCCGGTGGTGTACGTATAGGTCACTTGGCGATTCAACGCCTCGATTTCCGCCGCGGTGTAGACTTCCGGACTTGCCCCGTCGCCCCAGTCGATCACATAGCTTTGGACCGTAATACCGGTCACCTCGCCAAGCGTCAACGTGTAGGTTAGGCCGTCGTTGACGCTGTCTGCACCACTGAGTGCCAATGACGGCTGTGACAGATGTGTGGTCGTAGTTCGCCGATCAAAATGCCCAGGTCGCTGCAGTTCACCATAACCATCGTAGTTGAAGTCGCCCAGACTCCACGTTCCAGCGCGAGTGTAGTTCGCCAGACCAGGACGCCCAAGTCGGCGAGCCAACCGAGCCTCCAGGGTCGCGTCGCCGTACAAGGTGTACATGACGGTCACTTTGCTGCCCCCGTCATCAGCCCAACCGAGCGCCATGCCGGCGTCCTTGGCGGTCGAGCTATAGATTGTGGCGCCGTTAGCGAGGGAGAAGGGGTTGCTGCCATCCCCGTAGCTGGCATCTAGAATTGAGAGAACCGAGGATGCAGGACTGGCATGGTTCGCGTAATCAAAGACCAGTTTGCCGCCTAGCATGTCTGGCCCCAACCTCGTTGAGCACACCGTCCCATGCTTCGGATCCAACCATCCGCAGCTCGCCGGCGCTTATGGTGGTCAGGCCGGAGTACGAGTTGTTGCCGCTGAGAGTGACGAGATCTTCAGTAATCTTGGTCAGGCCGCCGGCGCCGGCCAAGTTGGCGGTAATCGCGCCCTTCATAACGATATAGTTGGAACCAGTCAGGGTCGCAGCGGCACCGCCGTTGACGATGCTGCCGTCCGTGAGGATAACCTTACCAACGGTAGTGTTATTGCCATTCAAGTCTAGTGCTGCGTCGGCGCCACTGACATTGATGACGCTGTCAGTCGCCTCCCAAGGCGCTGTTGTTGCCCAGCGCGAGCCTTCCGTCATTGATCGTTGTGCCGCCGGTGTACGTGTTTGCGCCATTGAGAATCAGCGTGCCGGCGCCGGTCTTGGTAAGGCTGCCGCCGTCGGAGAGGATGCCAGAAACCGTTAGCGATGAAGTGGCATCAGTCACGTCGACGTTTACCGCGCCGCCAAGAGCAACTCCCAAGGAGATCGTCGCGTTGGCCACACCAGAATCCACGGCAATGCCGTCGTTTACCCAAATAGTGTTTCCTGTGAGTGCGAATACCATCCGAGGCGAACTCGATTGACGAGAACGTAGTTCTCTGCGGAAGATCGTTCTGCGTAGCGATTCCCGTCCCCTGAAACACTAGGGCGTCGCCGGCCTGCGGTGCGACGTCCCAGTTCTGTGAATTGGACCACTTGTTGTCCGCACCGCCACTCCAGTGACACACCGAGAGCAGACTTCTTTCTTCCAAGGATTCAAAGGAGAATGATCGCCGCCGGTGGTTCCGCGTCTTTCGCCGTATCGCGTGGTCGCCAAAACCTAAGGCATTTCGCATGTCCTTCCAACGAGAAGATATTGTCAGCTTGTGCATGGTGAAGCTCCCTGGAGAACGAACAGTGGCGGATGGGAACGCGAAAGCGTGGCCTGGCGGAGTGATGCTGCTGCAAGAATGCCGTGCCATTAAGTCAATTGCGAAGTGCGGCGTAAATTGGGCGTCTGATCGAGAAGATGGGCAAGACAGTAGCAACCGTGCGCGCCAAAGCAACGCACGTTCACACAAGCAGGTCTCACGACGAGCAATGCCGCCAAAACGCGTTCGGCATGTTGTCTTTTGACAACACGACGCGTTGACGTGCGGTGAGAAATGGCGACCGCGACTGAGAGGTGAGACGCTCTACGGTGTGGCGAGTGGGTCCACCAGTTGGACCGCATTTGCCGATTTGCGCCGATGGGGTTCTTTTCAGAGCATCGCAGAAGGATGGCTCCTTCCGCAATAGGGAGTAGACGATATCTGAAGTGAATGCTTTCGGATCAAATCCAAGTTCAACGGATTTGCCCACGTACTCGATAGCCGGCTGAATCAACATGGGATCTTGTTTCGCCCCCATCGCATAGAGAGCGGCAACCGCACGATACAAGTCGGCCGTTTCAGGCGCAATCTGAAGGGCTCTAGCGGCATCGATAAATGCTGTCTTCGGTATCGGTTGTCCGTGACTTGCTCGCTGTAGATCAAGTTTCACCATGTTATAGGCGCGGCGTGCAAATTGTCATCAAGTTCGATGGCACGCTGCAAGTACTTCTCGGCTTCGTCGATCTTCCTGAGCATCAGGTAGCTGAAGCCGATATTGTTGTACAGGGCGGCTGGTCGATCATAGCCCTCTTTTAATGCCAAACGATAGGCAGCAATCGCGTTCTGGTGGTATTTGAGTCGGCTTTGGCAATATCCTCTACAAGCGTCGATCGTCGGATTGGGGGCCAAGTGATCGGCCAAGCGGTAGTCCGTATACGCCGGTTGAAATCTACCAAGTCGTTGGTAGGCGCGTCCTGCGCGAACAGGGCCTCACCGGAGTCCGGGTTGGCACGGATCGAATCGCTTAGAGAATCCACTGCAAGAGAATACTCGCCCCGTTCAAGCTGGCCGAGGCCGAGTTGGAGTTGGCGGACACTGTAGGACGGGCGAAATGCAAGGAATGCGCATGCCGCAACAGTCATTGTCAGTAGAAGTGTGCCGAGGCTGGACACCAGACGACGATGGTTGCCGACCCAGCGACGGTCGCGGCGAACAAGGGACAGTTCTCGGCGAAACGCAGAGGCCAACTGCTGCGCGGTTTCGGGCCGGTGCTCTGGATCGAACGCCAGACAGCTCTCGACCAGCCGGGCCAATCGTCGGTCAACGTGCCGGTTGAGCGATCGGATCGGCTGCGGCCCTTTTTCCTGCTGGCAGCGTAATTGGCTTGCCATTTCCTCAAGCGGGCCCTCCCGCGGAATTGCCCCGAAGGGAAGCTTGCCCGTAAGAAGCTCATAGACGATCACCCCCAACGAAAACAAGTCCGAGCGCGGATCGTAGTGGAATGGACGAGAGTCTGGTTTCTTGCGGACAAGATTGGCCAATTCCTCTGGCGGCATGTACGGCAATGTGCCACCGACTTTCCAGGCCGGCAGGCCGGCGTCAACCGAGAGATTGAAATCCAACAGCAACGGCCGTCCCTCGGCCGTCACCAAGACGTTCGAGGGTTTCAGATCGCGGTGGTAAATGCCGCGTCCGTGGGAATGCGCCAACGCATCGGCCAGTTGGCAAGCAAGATAGATCACGCCGTCGACGTAAGAACCCTTGCGGAGAATCACGGTGGGGGGCGGCGACTCCTGAGCGTCCAGGTCATCGTTGGAATCCGCGATTCGCATCCAAGATCGCTCTGCGCTTTCTCGGCGGAGGTCCGCCGAGAAACACATGGTCCAACACGTCGCATAGTGTCGCTCGGCCCAGGTACGGCATACAAAACGCTGCCAGCCCCGTGGTCTTGTCCTCTTGGAGGGAGTAGACCGGAACGATGTTTGGATGCCTCAGCTTGCCAAGAATCTCCGCCTCGCCACCGCCGTGCGGAGCAATCTTCACGACGATCTGTCGGCCACCCAGGGCCGGTTCTGTTGCCAGAAACACCCGGCCGAACGCCCCGCGGCCGATCTCCACCACCAGATCGAACTGTAGAAATCGGCTGCCGGCTTCAGGCCAAAGCAGACTGTCTTGCAGGAGTTGCAGATCGGGATCTTGAGACAACAGACCGTGAACTTCGATCAGCAAGTAGAGCGACCTCTCCAAGGACGGAAAACGCCGCGCAAACGTCTCGGCGTCGATCGGCTCGCCGGCCTGCTGTCGCTGCTGGTATTCGGCATAGGCCAAGTCGAGGACGAGGGATCTGTACCGCCGCAATTCTGGGTGACGGGTCAACTCGCCGTTCATGTCGGGTACCTCGCCTTGCCGCCAGCGCCTCTTAATGGCATCGACAACCCGACCCGCGTCCGGGAGTCCCCGCTCCTCGGCAAGCATGAGGGTTGAACCGTGCCGGCTCGTGGAAATATCTGCGGTCATAGGGCGGCTGTGTGGAGCAATCTCTTGAGAAAACGACGCACCGTGCATTCGTCCACATGAACGGCATCGGCGATGCTTTGGTACGTATGCCCCTGCAACCGCAACTGGATGATCTGCCGATAGCGCTGCGGCTGATCCTGGAGCAAACGATCCCACCGTTCGCGGGCAATGGCCACATCGATGGGCGCCGGTTGTCGGACTGGCAACGTCCGAGCAGCCTCTGGCGTGACGCTGATCCAACGATTCCTCGTGCCCCACGTTGTATTTCTGCGTCATCAGCCGACGCCGGACCTCCATGCCAACCTTGTTGTGCGCCATGGCAACAAGGTATGCCGTTAGTTCCTCTGGGCGGTCGAATCGTTCGAGCTTATCGCGTACGCGAAACAGGGAGTTCCAGACAATCTGGACAAAATCCAGGGAATCGAACTTCGATCGCATCCGCTCATTCAATACCCGCCGAACCGCTCTGCGTATTGCATCGCCGTACTCGTTCACGAGTTCCCAAGCGGCGTCTTCGGAACCTTCACGCACGCGAGCCATCAGACTGCGAAAGTTGTTGTCCCATTCTGTCGTTGCCCCCACCATAGTGCTGGCTCCTGCGGTTGAAATCCCCCGAACTCAAGAAATCGTCGCCCACTTTTTCATCTGAATCGCAATATAATGCTAGGGGCTGTAGCGCCGGAGCATGGTCTTGGTAGCGGGGCAGACCCTCCGACCACCGGTGCTACAGTTCCTATATTTTGCCACCGCCGTCGGTGTTTGGGTAGGCCGTCATCCTCGCCAACAATGCCGCTGACGCGGGTCACAACCCAGAAAGGCGGGGCTGACAACCACACCGAATCCCTGGTCTACCCGGCTCGATGCCTCAGCGGCCGATGGAGAGATGATACAGATCTCAAAATGACAAAACATTTCGAGGGGTATTACCTACCACACACGACGGATGGAAGCTGCGGGCAGCGCCACCGTCCGGCTTGCCATCGGTGATATCCTCTGGTGGTGGCCTGCCACAATATGCCAAGAAGTCCGCCCGTTCTTGTCGGACATTCATAGAATCCGAGAAAACAGAAAATGGCCGGGGGATGGCGACAAGGTCACCCTCCCGCCTGGGGCAGAAGGCAGGAGCCCCCGGCCGCCATATCTTGTACCAGGAACCGCCGTTCTTGTCGATGCCTGTGAAGCAGGCAACCGGGGGGACTGGGCGTATTCCCTGACGAACTCTCGTCTACTGAGCATTGCACCATTCCGGCGAAGCCCCCGATGTGGTGGATGTGTCGATCAGTGCTTTGTAATGCTCGACGAACACCGATGGAGTCGCGTGTTAAAGAACCGATCCTTCTTCGGTATCCATCCGGTTGATCGCCATTTTACCTGCTCTCCCCGCAGCGCAACTGCCAGGTCGCCGTCTCGGATAACAAGTCGTTGGAAAGCCGTCGGAAATGGGGTTTTCCAACAGCGGCTGACCGCATTGGGCAGGGACGGTGCCCTGGCAGGCTGGACTCGCCTGCGGAAGGCCGACTTCACAACAGAATGGCTGTTTGGCAGAAGAAGGCCCCGCTTCCTGGTGGGGCGCCGTGTTCTTCCTTGGAATTTTCGGCGGCCCGCGCCATAAAAGAGATAGGGAGCGTTCTGTCCTGCCGGGGACTTTTTGCGCGGGTGTCGCATGAACGAGGCGAGTCGCCAGAACACCGATCAGATCGTGCAGTTGTTGACCAACGTGCAGCAGCAGTTGACCCGCTACGTCCGCACGCTGGTGCCCAACCGCAGCGACGCCGAGGAGGTGCTGCAAGAGACGAACCTCTTCGTTTGGCGACATGCCGATGAGTTTGAGTTGGGCACGAATTTCGCGGCCTGGGTGTGCAAGATCGCCTACTACCAGGTGCTGACGTTCCGCAAGCGTCAATCGCGCAGCCGGCTCTGTTTCAGCGACGCGCTGGTCGAGCAGTTGGCCGATGGCGGCGTCGAAAGCCTTGCCCGCGGCAATGACGAGGCCGAAGCCCTCGATCTGTGCATGGGAAAGCTGAGTACGGAAGATCGGGAGCTGCTGGAGATGCGGTACGAGCCGGGGGCGACCGTCGAGGGCATCGCCCGGCAGGTCGGACGATCGACCAAGGCGGTCTACAACGCCCTGGGACGCATTCGCACTTGGTTGCTGGAGTGCGTCGAGCGAGTCGCATCTGAAGCGAGGAGGGGATAATGTCTTTCGACGCCGACAGCAGCGAACTGACCGAACTCCTCTCGCGGCTGTGCGACGGTGAGATCGCGCAGACCGACTGGGAACGGCTGGAGGCGCTGCTGTTGGACGATCCGGCGGCGCAGGAATTGTATCGGCGGTATATGGCCCTGGACGTGGAGTTGGCCTGGCGTGCCGCCGGGCGGCCGGCGGCTTCGCGGTTTGATCCGCCGATCGCTGCCGCGCTGCCCGCGATTCTCGAAGTTTCCGCCCCGCTTCACGCCCCGGCTTCCACGTTCTATCCGTTTGGCAGTTTCGTATTCTCTTACGCGGCGGCCGTGGTCATCGTGGGAGTCGGACTGCTGATCGGCTGGGTCTACCAGGTGTCGATTCCGCGGCCCGATCAGCGGGAGTCGATCCAAGTCACTCAGCACTCCAGAACTGCGGGTTTGCACTCCGAGCCCAAGCCGGTCTTCGTCGGCCGCGTGACCGACATGGTCGAGTGCCAATGGGCCGAACGCACGAGGGGGACCTTCGATTACACGTACGTCCCCCTGGGCCGAAAGTACGCCCTCCTATCGGGATTGATGGAAATCAGCTACGACAGCGGCGCGAAGGTCATCCTTCAAGGGCCTTGCACGTACGAAGTGGAATCCCGCGCCGGCGGCTACCTGTCGCAGGGGCGGCTGACGGCGAGGGTAGTGACGGGGGGCGGGGGACGGGGGGCGGAGCATGAACCAGTCACGGCATCGTTAGTTCAGCCAGCAACGATCGGCCATTCTGAATATCCCGTCGCCCGCCCCCCGTCTCCCGTGCCCCGCTTCACCGTTCGCACTCCCACTGCAAAAATTACCGATCTTGGCACGGAGTTCGGCGTCGAGGTTGACCCGTCCGGCGCTAGTACGGCACACGTTTACCGGGGGAGGGTCGAGTTGGCGGCGGTTGGCGGCGGACGCGCGGGCAGTGCAAAACCGATCCGGTTGGAGAAGGACCAGTCGGGTCGGGTGGAAGTCGGCAAGGACCGGGTCGCCCGATTGATTCGCGTGCTCGGCCAACCGAGCACGTTCGTCCGTCAGATGCCGAAGCGGGTGCGAATCAAGGCGTTCAACACGGGGGTGAATTTAAAGGCGGGCATGCCCGATCCGCACTGGCAACTCGTCGCCCGAAGCGACGATCCCAAGTTCAAGCCGCGGGCGGCCGTGGTGGTCAACACGAGTATTGCTCCCTATCTGGCCAATCAGGCAGACCGTTCACAATGGATCTCGGCCGTCAGCGATATGTCGTGGCTGCCCGACAACGTGGTCTACCTCTTCCGCACGACGTTCGATCTGACAGGAATGCGGCCGTCCACGGCCATTCTGTACGGGCGATTCATCGCCGACAACCACGTGCGTGCGATCCGGCTCAATGGCCACGAGGTTTCGATCCCCAAGCACGGCTATGAAGAGTTCGGCTTCTTTCACGGGTTTTCCAGCAACTGCGGCTTTGTCCAAGGGGTCAACGTAATCGAGGTCGAGGTGCAAAACGGGGGACCCGTGCGGGGTGGTGGGCCGAAGTCCTTCAGCCCGATGGGTCTGCTGGTGGAACTGGACGGCTCCGTTCTTTCCGCCTGGCCCGAGTCTCCCGCAAAGACACCTGGTGCGAAACAGAAACAGAAGGAACCGAAGAACTGAGAGGAAAATCAGATGAAGCGAGCATGGCGAACGCGCGGTTTTACGTTGGTCGAATTGTTGGTGGTGATAACGATCATCGGCATACTAATCGCGCTGTTGTTGCCCGCGGTGCAGGCGGCCGCGAGGCCGCGCGGAGGGTGCAATGCCAGAACCATCTCAAGCAACTCGCTCTCGGGTGCCTAGCTCACGAGAATGCCACGGGGCGATATTCCGACCAACGGCTGGGGATTCGGCTGGACGGGCGATGCCGACCTCGGAAACGATTGGCGGCAGCCGGCCGGATGGTTGTACAATGTTCTCCCCTACATCGAGCAGCAACCGCTGCACGACCTCGGCATGGGACATGACCCGAACAAGCTAGCCTTGAATCTGCAACGGATGATATCGCCACTGGCAGTCTTTTATTGCCCCACGCGTAGAACCGCAAAGGTCTATCCCTATATATGGGGCAATGCCGGCGGATGTGCAAACACCTCGCCGGCGCCAACGGTCGTGGCACGCAGCGACTACGCGGGGAACGGCGGCAGCACTTACACCAGCCCATCGACAGGCGGACCGGTCTGGCCGAGCTTCACCAACTCCGAAGGGGGCCCGGCGGCGATCTCCAACGCCATCGATGCGTCGGGAAATCTCACCGCCGCTGCGCGCAGAACACGTTCGCAGGCATTGCCAAGGTTGCTAGCGGCATCATCTTCTGCGGCAGCATGATTAAAGAGATGGACGTCACGGATGGCACCAGCAACACCTACTTGATCGGCGAAAAGTACATGGATCCCGACCACTATGAAACCGGTGAGGATGCCGCCGACAACGAAGCGGCGCTGATCGGCGACAACCAGGACATCTCACGTTGGACCTTCTCGCCGCCGCAAGTCGACACGCCAGGCGTTGCCAACGGTGTCATCTTCGGCAGCGCCCATGACAACGTCTTCAACATGGCATTCTGTGATGGGTCGGTGCAGGCAATGAGCTACTCGATCGACCCGATCGTACACAATTATCTCGGCAATCGCATGGACGGCGAGCCGATCGATGCAAGGAAACTCTGAGCTACGGCTGCGGGCGGGTCATCCGCCAGGGATCGAGGGCCTCGTCGAGTTGCTCCTGGGGAAGAATCTCCTTCTCGACGCATAGTTCGCGGATCGTCTTGCCGGCTGGCGAACGCCTCTTTCGCCAGTTCGGCCGCACGCTCGTAGCCGACGTACGGGTTCAAGGCCGTGGCCATCGCAAGGCTTCGTTCCACCGATGCCTCGCACGCTTCCGCGTCGGCTTCCATGCCGGCCAGACACGGCGCGGTGAAGGCGGCGGTGGCGTTGGCCAGCAGCCGCACGCTCTCCAGCACGGCGTCGGCCATGACGGGCATCATCACGTTGAGTTGGAACTGCCCGCCGGCGGCGCCGCAGACGACGATCGTCTGATCGTTGCCCAACACGCGGGCGGCGGCCTGCATCAGGCTCTCGCACAACACCGGATTGACCTTGCCCGGCATGATCGAGCTGCCCGGCTGAAGCATCGGGCAATTTGATTTCGTGGCAGTCCGCAGCGCGGGCCGGAGGCCAGCCAGCGGATGTTGTTGGCGACGTTGAATAGCGTGGTCGCGATCGTCCGCAACTGGCCGTGGCATTCGACCAACCCGTCGCGCTGGGCGTTGGCCTCGAAGTGGTTGGCCGCCTCGACAAACGGGATGCCCGTTTCGTCGGCCAGAACCTCGCAGACGCGGCGGCCGAAATCGGCGTGCGTGTTGATGCCCGTGCCGACGGCGGTCCCGCCGATCGGCAACTCCAACAGCGCCTCGATGGCCACGGCGGCCCGGCCCAGCGAACGCTCCAACTGCCGGGCCAGTCCGCCGATCTCTTGTCCGAGCGAAAGCGGCGTGGCGTCGGCCAGATGCGTTCGCCCGATCTTGAGAACGTCTTTCCACTCGGCGGCCTTTGCGGCCAGCACTTCGCTCGCATTGTTCCAGAGCGGGAATCAATCGTTCGCGGATCGCCACGGCGGCGGCGACGTGGATGGCGGTCGGAAACACGTCGTTGCTGCTTTGGCCCAAGTTGACGTGGTCGTTCGCATGGATCGGCTTGTCGTAGTTCCGGCAGGTCCAATCTGTTCGAGTACCCTCTGGTCCTTTCCGGAAATTCGACCCTGTCCCCTTTTCCACCGGCCAGTTCGATCGGCTCGATTGGCGATCACCTCGTTGGCGTTCATGTTGCTCGACGTGCCCGAGCCGGTCTGAAAGACGTCGACGGGAAACTGGTCGTCGAGTTTTCCGTCGGCCACCTCGCGGCAGGCGGCCAGCAGGGCTGACACGAACGTCTCCGCGAGGGAAAGTCGCCCGAGATCGCGGTTGACGGTCGCCGCCGCCCACTTCACCAGCCCGAGGGCGTGGATCAACTCCGGCGGCAGTGTCCGCCCGGAAATCGGGAAGTTCTCGACGGCCCGCTGCGTCTGCGGCCCGTAATACGACATGTGCCGGCAAGCGGACCTCGCCCATCGAATCGCGTTCGGTGCGGAATGCGGTCATGGTGGATTCCCTTGGAACTACGGTCGCCAATTCTCCATCTTAGTGATAGCGAAGAGCCCTGACCAGCCGCTTGCGTCTTCGCAACGCCGGCTGCAATTCGTATCGCGTTTCATCCCCAGTCACGCTATGTGAAAATCGGCCGGGCTTGCTAGAATATAGATGCGGGACAAGTCGGCAACAACTCTCACGAGGGGGGTGCTTGCATGAATACTCTTCAGCAACAGGTCTGCCGGGCGCGACGGCGGCTGATGGTGCAGCGGTTCCTCGACGTGCTGGCCTGGTGCTGGCTGGCCACGCTCTCGCTGGCGTCTGGTGCTGATCGCCGTCGATCGGCGCTGGTCGCTTGGGGTGGAAGCCTGGGGATGGTTTGCCGGGGCGCTGGTTGTCGGGTTGATTGCCGCCGTGGTTTGGACCTTCTGGCGGCGTTCCACTGCTCTGGAAGCCGCCATCGAGCTCGACCGCCGCTTCGCGCTGAAGGAACGCGTCTCGAGCGCGCTGAGCCCGTCGCCGACTGACCGCGAGACGGAAGCGGGCGAGGCGCTGCTGGCCGACGCCGTCGCCAAGATCGAGCGAATCGACGTCGGCGGGCGGTTCGCCGTCAAGCCGCCGCGGCGTCTGCTGTTGCCGCTGGCTGCCGGGCGCTCTGGCCCTGCTTGTCGCCCTGCTGATCGCTCCGGCCGTCGTCGAGCAGCCGCAGGCAAAGGCCGGATCCGATCGCCAAGCAACAGGTGCGGAAGGCGACGGCCACGGTTCGCCGCCAGCTTGCCCAACGGCGCGAACAGGCGAAGAAGGAGGGCCTCAAGGATGCCGAGCGAGCTCTTCCAGAAGTTGGAAGAGCGGCGTGAAGGAGTTGAACAACGAACCGATCAAGGAAAAGGCGATGGCGAAGATCAACGATCTTTCGCGGCTGTTGGCCGATCGCCGCCAGAAGATCGGCGGAACCGACAAGGTCAAGGAGCAACTCGACCAGTTGAAGAACATCGATCGCGGTCCGGCCGACAAGTTTGCCAAGGCCCTCAGCCGCGGCGACCTGAAGAAGGCCGCCGAGGAGTTGAAAAAGCTGAAGCAGGCGTTGGAAAACGGCAAAATGGGCCAGAAGCAGAAGGATCAGCTCGCCAAGCAGATCGAGCAGATGAAGAACCAACTCGACAAGCAAGCCAAGGCTCATCAGGCGGCCCAGCAAGACTTGCAGAAGCGCATCCAGCAACTCCGCCAGGCCGGACAGATGCAGCAGGCGAACCAACTCGAAGAGCAGCTTGCCAAGCTCGCCGCGCAGATGCCGCAGATGGAGAAGCTTCAGCAATTGGCCCAGAAGCTCGGGCAATGCTCGAAGTGCCTGCGCAACGGCAAAGGTGCCGACGCCGCCAAGGCGCTGGCCCAGATGCAGTCGGATCTCCAGCGGCAGTTGGACGAGATGAAGATGCTCGACGACGCGGAGAAGGAGCTATGTCAGGCGAAGGACCAGATCTGCTGCGGTAAGGGCGGCGGCGGCAAGGAGTGCCAGGGCCCGCCCGGCAACGGACTCGGCCGCGGAAAAGGCATCGGCGCCAGGCCCGAGGAGAAGACCAAGACCTCCCTCTACGACTCTAAGGTGAAGCAGAAGCTCGGCAAGGGGACGGCCATCGTGGTCGGCATGACCGACGGGCCGAACGTCAAGGGGGACGTACAGCAACAGATCGAAGCACAGGTCGAGGCGACCAAGCACGGCACGACCGACCCGCTAACCGGCCGTCACATGCCCCGCAAGCACGCCGAACATGCCAAGGAATACTTCGACGAGTTGCGAGGGAATTAGGACGATTTCTGATTGTTGATTGTTGATTGGCGGCCACGTCTCTCGGCGGCTGCCATGTCACACAGGGTGGCTATTCAGTTGGAGGTTTCCGCTTCTTGTTGTTCCACTGTGCCGTCTTCACACTTGCGGTGAAGATTGCGACGAGCTCGCTTGCTTCTTTTTGCAGGTCGGCCAATAGCGGGCGACGGACGAGCCCCGAATCGACCAGCAACTCCAGCCATTAGAGAGACTCGTCGGCTTCCTGAGCACAAATCGCGACTTTCGCGGCAAACTCGGCTTTGGAACGCCCTCGGCAAGCCGCTCGGTAATTGGCTCCGACGCTTGTCCTCGAACAAAGAGGTTGTTTGCCCGGCACATCGCCCACGGGCGACCGAGGCAGTGCCACCACGACGCGGATAATCGGCAAAGCGAAAGTCTTGGCTCTCTTCCTCAATTCGCCGCTATCCATCCGCACCTGTCCAATCAACAATCGGCAATCATAAATCCTCAGTTTCCTGCCACTCGCCGCGGGATCGTGAAGGAATAGAGGCACATCACGGCGCCTGAGGAGAGCAGGCTCCAGGGGGCCCAGGGCGGCGGGGTGATTGTCTTCTGAGCACCGACGCTGGGCTCGGTGTCGAACGGCGAAACAGGCGCCGGCGGCTTGTCATGAACTTTCAAACAGACTCTTTCCACCCCGAGACATTCGACTCCCAAAATCACCAAGAAGACCCCGATTGCCAAGAAAAACGCGCGCCACATGGCTTCTAACCTCCGGGAAAGGGTCATTGCAGGTGAAATCTCGCCGCTATCGACTGCCGCGACAACGCAGCAGATCGGCCGGCGGAGCCGCCACCAGCAAACTCATCGGCCTGCGGCCCGCAGCGGCTCCAACATCTGGTCGGTCGCCGACGACATGCACCGATTCCCAGTGCGCATCTTAGCGATCATGCCGAGCGACGGGGCGCGGCCGGCAAAGGACGTGCATCGAGTGTGGGAAAACAGCGGATGCGGGGTCTCTGCTGCCGGGCGTGTAATGTTGTGACGGTGCCCGACGACTGAGTCTTCGGGAACGAGAAGTGCCGCTGCCTTCGTGCGCAGGCCGGGCGCTTGTCGCTTGACTTGCGTTGGGAATGCAAGGGTTCCGGCTTCCGAACGTAGCTGTGGTGCCGAGGTTGCGGTGTGGGCAAAATGCAGCGGTCCAAAAACCGGCGAGTTTCACGCAAACCGCGGTCAATAGGACGAGTCGCATTGAACCGATCGGAGATTAGGGGGAGAGTGCCGCGCGAACACCGGTTGTTTGACGGCGGCAATCCCCTTATAATTAGAAGGGGACGGGGTAGCCGGCAAGGCATAGTATTGGGGCACCTGGACATCGCAGGAGTATCCTCGATTGACAGCAAAGTCCAAAATCCTCCTGGTTTGCGACTCCCGCGAAAACGCGGAACAATTGCTCGCTCACGCCGCTGAATCCCATGATGTGGTGGTGGCCGACAACCCTTTGCGGGCGTTGGCCCATCTTTCGCGCGAACAATTTGCGGGCGTCTACGTCTCGTCGGAGTATCTTCAGGAGGCCCTGGAGCTCGGCACGGCTGCTGCAAAACGAACACATTCTCGAAGGCATGCCCGACGGCGTCGTCTTGTTGGACAGCGACAACTCGATCATCTGGAGCAACGGGCGGCTCGGCGAGTGGTCGCAGTGCGACGGCGTGATCGGGGCGAACTTCTACGCCGTCTTGGGCAGCCCCGAAATCCTGGGCCCCGACTTCTGCCCCTTCCACACGGCGTTGGCCACCGGCCAGGCCACGAGTTCCACGCTCCGCAGCGGCGAGAACCGCTACTACCACGTTCATGCCGCCCCGGTCCGCGAGGTGGGCGGCGTCGCCGCAGCATCTGATCGTCAACGTCCGCGACGTGACCAACGAGGTGCATCAGCAGCAGAAGATGGCGGCGATCCATCAGGCGGGCCTCGAATTGGCCGATCTCTCGCCCGCCGAAATCACCCACATGGCGGTGCAGGACCGCATCGAGCTGTTGAAGTCGAACATCCTCCACTTCACCCGCGATCTGCTGCATTTCAGCGTGGTCGAGGTTCGCCTGTTGGACCAGAAGACCGGCCGGCTCGAGCCGTTGCTGGCGATGGGCATGGACGCCGAGGCGGCCGCCCGCGTGCTTTCTGCCCAGCCGCAGAACAACGGCGTCACCGGCTTCGTCGCCGCCACCGGCAAGAGCTATCTCTGCGAAGACACCTCCGAAGATCCGCTCTATCTGTCCGGCGTCAAGGACGCGAAGAAGTTCGCTGACCGTTCCGCTGTTGTTGCACGACGAGGTGATCGGCACGTTCAACGTCGAGAGCCTCGAGCCGCGGGCGTTCACCGAGAGCGACCTGCAATTCCTCGAGATTTTCTGCCGCGACGTGGCGGCCGCCCTCAACACGCTGGAACTGCTCGTGGCCGAAAAGGCCACGACCGCCGCCGAGAGCGTCGAGGCCATCCACAGCGCCGTCGCCCTGCCGGTCGATGAAATCCTCAACGACGCGGTGAACGTGATGGAGCGTTACATCGGCCACGAGCCCGAGGTGGTCGAGCGGCTGCAGCGGATCCTCCGCAACGCCCGCGACATCAAGCAGGTGATCCAGAAGGTCGGCCAGAAGATGGCGCCGGCCAAGGCGCTGCCGCCGACGATGCAGGTCGAGGAGCGGCCGGAGCTTCGCGGGCGGCGGCATTCTGGTGGTCGATGCCGACGAGAACGTCCGCAGCGCCGCCCACAACCTGCATGGAACGTTACGGCTGCGTGGTCGAGACGGCCCACGACGGCGCGGAGGCGATGTACATGGTCCGCGCCATGACCGACGGCGACTACGACGTGGTGATCTCCGACATCCGCCTGCCCGACATGACCGGCTACGAATTCATGCTGAAGCTTCAGGAGGTGATGGGCTGCGCCGCCGCTGGTGCTGATGACGGGTTTCGGCTGGGATCCGGGCCACTCGCTGGTCAAGGCCCGGCAGGCCGGCCTCCAGACCGTGCTCTACAAGCCCTTCCGTCTCGACCAGTTGCTCGGCGCCGTCGAGCAAATCATCAACGCGCCGCGGCCCGTGGCGCACAAGCGTAGATCAATCGCGGAACCATGGATCTCTTCCTCCTGCTGTTGGCCCTGCTGGGCCACGCCTTCCTTTGGATCGGTCTGGTCAACCGGCTCCATTCGCTGGGCATCGCGACGCTGGATCATCCGGCTGTCACCGCCGTCTGTTTCTTCGCTGGCGGCGAGCGATTCCCATCGGCATCGCCGGCTGGCTGTATGTGCAGAGCCCCGCGGGCGCTGACAACCGCGTCGTGGCGAACGTCGCCGGCGGAAGCGGCCTGAACGGTCTTGTCGCTGTTTACGACGTCATCTGCTGGGCCGTCGCGGCAGCGACGCTGTTGCGGCTGGTTTGGCTGCGGTATCTTATGCGAACGCCGCCGCTGGTGCGCTTTCACGGGAGGCGGCGGGCGACAAATCGATCCGCGCTCGGCGAAATTCGGCGTCGCAAGAAACCTCGCATCACCTCTTTACCCGGCTGCCGCTGAATGAAATCCTGCGGTTGGACGTGACCGATTGGATGCTCGAAGTGCCGCGGCTCGCCCCCGCACTTGACGGGCTTTCGATCGTTCATCTTTCCGACTTTCACCTGACCGGCCGCATAGGCAAGGCGTTCTTCCGCGAGGTCGTCCGCATCAGCAACGAGCTTCAGCCCGATCTGGTGGCGCTCACGGGCGACCTGATGGAATCGACGGCGTGCTTCGATTGGATTCCCGACACGTTCGGACAACTCAGGGCCGGGCACGGCGTGTTTTTCGTCTTGGGAAACCACGACGTTCGCACCGGCGAGGCGCCGCGGCTGCGGCAGATGCTCGAACGGAGCGGCTTGATCGACTTGGGCGGCCGCCGCCGCCAAATCGAGATCAACGGCCAGCCGCTCGTGTTGCTCGGCAATGAGTTGCCGTGGATCAAGCACCCGCCAACCGCTGCGTTTTACAGAAGCTGCCCGGTCTCTTCGCATCGTGCTGGCGCACAGCCCCGATCAACTCGCTTGGGCCAGACGTCAAGACGCCGACCTGATGCTGGCCGGCCACACGCACGGCGGGCAGATCTGCATTCCGCCGCTCGGCCCGATCTTCTCGCCGTCCGCCTGGGGTGTGAAACACGTTGCGGGCGTGTACTACTCGCCGCCGACGATCCTGCACGTCACCCGCGGCGTCTCCGGCGACACCCCGCTGCGCTGCGCTGCCCCCCGGAGATCACCCGCCTCAGATTATGCGCCCCGCGGGACAAGGTAGCAATCCAGGAGTAGCGTGCAGCGTGGCCAAGAAGGGGACGGAGGAGATTGCCGCGGTCACGTTTTGATTATTTCATGGTTCCTGGCGGCAATCTCCTCCGTCCCCCTCTCCCCGGTGTCACTCATGGGTCACGTTCACGCGGTCGCCGTCGGCCAGGGTGCTCTCGGGGGCGAGCACGACCTGCTCGTTCTCGGATAGCCCGCGGGTGATCTCGACCTGCTCGTCGTTCATCAGGCCGACCTCAACGGTTTGCAGCCGGGCGCGGCCGTTGCGAGCGGCGAACACCTGCCACGTGTTGTCGGCGGCGCGGAATAGGGCGGAACGTGGAATCAGCAGGGCTCTGCGTCTTGTCGGCCGTGAAGATCCGTACGCGCACGCGATAGCCCACGCCGAGCCGTCGATCCTTCAGCAGGCGCTGCAAATCGGTCTGCTTGAAGCGAAGAATGACCTTCACCCGCTGCTGCTCGACGCCCAGGGAGCTGACCTTGGTGAAGCCGGCCGGATAGATGCGGCTGACGACCGCCTGCGCGGGCGGCTTCCCAATCGCGGGGCCGTAGATTTCCGCCCGGTCGCCGACCTTGGCTGCCACAACGTCGAGGCTCAGCACGTCGGCCTCCACTTCGAGGTCTGCCAAGCGGCCGATCTCCAGCAGCGTTTTGCCGGCCGAGAGATACGCGCTCGTTGCTCACCTGCCGGTCGAGCACGACGCCGTCGACCGGGCTGCGCATGGTGCCGCGCTGCTGTTCCTGCAAAACCTGCTGCAACTTGGCTTCGGCCTCGGCTTTTTCCTCTTCGAGAACGTCGCCGGCGAGCTTCTTGCGAGCGATGTACTGCAGGACCATTTCCGGGGTGAGATTCGTGGCGGCGCCGACGGCCACCATCGCCGCGTGAACCAACTCGTCCTGCTTGTAGTCCACGTCGCTTTGCACCTCGGCAAGTTGGGCCTGCTCCAACTCCTCTTCCGTCTTGGCATGCGTCACCGCAAGCTCTCGAACGCGGTTCAACTCCCTCTTCGAATAGTCGAACTTGGCTTTGCCCGAGACCATGCGCTGGGCAGCGGCCTCGACGGCGGCCTTCATCGACAGCACGAATTGCTCGGTCTGCTTGTGGGCGGTCTCCTCGACCTTGACGTAGGCGTTTTCGGCGATGCTCGTGTCGAGACGCTGCACGTCCGCACGGGCTCGATCGGCGGCGAGTTGCAAGTCGCGCGGGACAATTTGAGCCACGATCTGTCCTTTCTCGACGGGATCGCCTTCGTCCAAGTCGATCGGCTCGATCCGCCCGGTGATCGGCATGGTAATGAGGTACGTTTCCGGCAGGCGGGTCTTTGCCTGCTCGTCGACGAACGCGGAGATCGAGCCGATCTTCACCCGCGACGCCTCAACGGCCACTCTCGAAGCAGGAGCGATCGCGAAGAGATAGGTTAAGACGGCCGCCAACAAGGTGCCGCCGAGCCAGAGCCAGGTTTTTGTTTTCATGGTAGATGGTGGATAGCGATTATTCTTGAACTTTCAATGCGTCGAGCCAATTCATCTTGTGGATTGCCCGCTGAACGAACAAGTGCGCCGTCAACCCGAACAACACGGCCAGCAGCATCGTGGTTATCCAGAGCCCGGGGGAGGTGACGATCGGCAGGCGGAACATGTCGCTGGCGTACGCCTTGGCGATCATCAGCGTCAGCAGATAGCCCAGCGGCATTCCCAATACCGTGCCGAGCACCGTCGTAATCATGCTTTCGCGCAGCAGCAGGCCGCCGACTTGCCAGGGTCCATAGCCCAGGACTGCGCAGCGTGGCCACCTCGCGCTGGCGTTCGGCCAGGCTGACCAGCGAGGCGTTGAGGATGCTGCCGAAGAAGACGATGCCCGCAAACAGCACGAGCAGTGCGATCGTGACCGACTGCGTTTCCAGCACGGTCTTTTCAAGGTTGCGGATGGCGTCGGCCCGCGAACTGACGGCTTGCAGGGCGGGCATCTGCTTCAACTCGTGGTACAGGGCGGCGCGATGGCCGGGTCGTGGTCGACCGCCAATTGCGCGCCGCTGACGGCGAACTCCTCGTCGATCAGCCGGCTGAGATAGCCGATGTCGGCATAGACGGCGGTGCCGAGGTAGCTGTCGGAGATTTCGACCACCGGCACGTACCGCAGCCGCCGCTGGCCCTTGATCGGTTGCACGCCGACCAGGTCGCCGCGGTGGAGGTGCAGAGAGTCGGCCAGTGTGCGGTTCATGGCCAGGCCGTGAGAAGGGATGCGGAGTGGGCGGCCCTCCAAATCGCGCGGCACGGTAAGCGTGGCGTGCGGCAGCAGTCCCGTGACCGAGCCCTTCTTGCGGAAATGGCCGTTGATGAAGGTGCAGGCGACGTCCAGGACCGGTTCGGCGCGATCGACGCCCGGCAGTTTGGCCGCTTCGGTCAGGGCGTCGCGACCGTGCTCGTCCTTGAACGTCAAATCGATGTCGCTCCGCAGAATCTCGCGGAACTGAAAATCGATGAGGTACTTGGGCGACATTTGCATCATGAAGCCGTCGACCAGGACGCTGGCGCCCATGGCGGCGGCGAAAATGCAGGCCGCCGTGCGGAGACGGCTCCGCAACACGTTTCGCAGCACCATCCGCCAGCCCGAGCCGAGCGAGCGCCAGAACCAGCCGATGCGTTCCAGCAGCACGGCGCCGCCGCGGCGGGGAGGGGCGGGACGCATCGCCTCGGCCGGGTGCAGCCGCAGCACCGCCCGGCTCCCGCGCAGGCTTCCCAACGCCGCACAGCCGATGCTGATCGCCATCCCCATCGCGTAGACGCTCCAGTGCAGCCGGCTGTGCAGTTCGGGAAACTGGAAGAACGTGCGATAGATCGCGGTCATTCCGCGGGCCAGCCACCATCCCAGTCCGCAGCCGAGCAGTCCGCCGGCCACTCCCACGACGACGCCGTACTTGAGGAAGTGCCGGAAGATCTGCATGTCGGAATAGCCCAGGGCCTTCAACGTGCCGACCACCGTGCGCTGTTGCTGCGCAAGCCGGCTGAGCAACACGTTGAGCACCAGGGCCGCCACGGCCAGGAACATGCAGGGCGTGATTACCGCGAAACTCTTCAGCCCCTGTATCTCCTGGCTCAAAAACTTGTTCGACGGCTGGTCGGCCAGCGGCGTGGTCGTAAACACGCCGTAGTCCGAGAGCATGTTCTCCGCCCGCCGAAGCACTTCGCGCGGGCTGCCGTGCGCCGCCGCGCTCAGGCGGCCCAAAACCTGATTGGCCGAGCCCTTGAAATCGAACACGTCTTCGGCGTAAGATCGCTTCAGATAGAAGACGCCGAAATGCTTGGGGTCGGGCGTGATCGCGCCGGGAGACAGCAGATAGACGAACTCGCTGCTGATGGCCGTGCCCACGATGAACACTTCCTGCTGCCGGTTGTTCAGCAGCAGCCGGATCCACTGCCCCGGCCGCAGCCGGTGCGCGCGGGCGAACTGCTCGTTGACGATCACCTCGTTGTCGCGGCGGTCGGTGAAATAGCCGCCTTGCCGCAAGCACGATATCGTCGAGGATCGGCCGCCGCCGGTCGGGCAGCGAGAGGACCAGCCCGCTGAGCGGCTCGGCCACGCCCGGCAAATCGACCACCACGTACTCGCCGATGCGCGGGCGAATCTCGGCCACTTCCGGCATGTCGGTCAACACCGACAACTCCGAAAGCGGCACTTTCTTCAGATCGATCGAGAAACCGGCCATCCGGCATTGGGCGTAGTACAGCCGCTTCGCCTCGCTCAGGTTCAGGTACGACGAGGCCATCGTGACCAGACACGCCACGCCGACGGCGATGATGCTGGTGACCGCCAGCAACATGCCGAGGTGGCCGCGGGCGTCGCGCAGCAGTTTGCGGTCGAGCGTCTTCACCAGACCACCTCCTCCGGCGGCAGCGGCTGCGGATTGGCGTGTACCTCGACGACCTGGCCGCTGCGGAGCCTGACCACGCGGTCGGCCGTCTGGGCCAGCGCCGCGTTGTGCGTAATCAACACGATCGTCTTGCCGAAGTGCTGCTTCAGATCGACCAGCGTTCGCAGAACCCGTTTGCCGGTGGCAAAATCGAGTGCCCCGGTCGGTTCATCGCAGAGCAGCAGCGCCGGATTCTTCGCCAGCGCCCGAGCGATCGCCACCCGCTGCTGTTCGCCGCCGGAGAGTTGGGAGGGGAAATGGTCGCTGCGATCTTCGAGCGACACCATCCGCAGCGCCTCGGCCACGTCGATCGGATTGCTGCTCAACTCGGTCGAGACCATGACGTTCTCGCTGGCCGTCAGGTTCGGCACGAGGTTGTAGAACTGGAACACGAAACCGACCGTGTCGCGGCGGTAGCGGGTCAGTTCGCGCGGCGAGAAGGCGGTGATCTCCCGGTCGGCGAACCAGACGCGGCCGGCGGTGACGCTATCCAGCCCGCCGACCAGATTCAGGATCGTCGTCTTGCCCGAGCCGCTCGGCCCGACCATCACCAGGAACTCGCCGGCATAGATATCCAGCGAAACGCCGCGGAGGGCCTCGACCGCGACTTCGCCCATCTGGAACGTCTTGCTGACGTTCTCCATGCGAACCAGCACGCGATCGGCGTTGTCGGCGGATGCGGCGGACATGCGAGACTCGGCTCCGTGCGCGCGGTCTGGTTGAGCCGGCGACGGAAACGTCGCCGGAGACCCCTATGAAGAGGGTAGGCCAAAAGTCGCCGTTGAACAAGTGCCACATAACGGCGGGGATATTTGCACCAGTAGGGTGGGGCAAACACAGCGCAGACCCGCAGCGGACGCGGAGCGTCCAATCACGCCGTTCCCACGCGGAATGTGGGAACGAGGGTAACGAGGGTATCCTGCTGCGGGCGTTAGCGTCAGAACGCCGGTTCCACGCATTCGGTAACGGACAGCTTCACCGGGCCCAACAGGCCGGATTCCATCAGCGGTGAATTCTTGTGCCAGTGACGCCAGGTGGTGAACGTGTAGCGCCCGGTCGGGCTGGGCTTGCCCTCTTGCAGCCACTTGGGCCACTCGACGAGGTTGCCGCCGGGATAGCGGTTCGAGTCCTCGGGCAGTTGCTCGTCGCCGATCAGGCGGTTCACCCAGTTGTTCGTCACGCGCGACCTCCAGCGTGTTGTCGCCGGCGTGGACGGCGCCGGTCACGTCGACGCGGAAGGGCGGCTTCCAGAGGATGCCGAGGTCCTTGCCGTTGAGTTTCACCTGGGCGATCACCTGCACCTTGCCGAGGTCGAGATAGACGCGGCGGTTCTTTCGCGATCATGTCGGCGGGCACCTGAATGGTTTTCAGATAGGTCGCCGTGCCGGAGAAATACTTCACCCCGGCGTTCGGATGCTTCGACCAGGAGATTAGCTTATCGAGCGTGACCGACTTCGGCGCGCCCCATCCCGACGGAAACTGCAGCTTCCAGGGACCGGCGACGTCGATGGCCGCCGGCACCGCGGGCACTTCGACGTCGGCCGTCTTGCCCGAGGCCGTCTTCAACTCGTAGCGTCCGGGCTTCGCGGCTTCGACCACTAGTCGGCCGCCGTCGTAGCGGACCTCCGCGTCCCGCGGTTCTTCTCCGCCGAGCAACTGGATCGTCTCCGGATCGGTGGCGCTGGTGCGGCAGGGCTTGCCGTTGACCGTGTACTCGACGGTCAACGTCTTCACGATGCCGAAGGCGGGATCGCCATCCTCGGCCATGCGAGCGACGCGGAACGAGTATTCACCCTGGCGGACCATCCGCTTGATCCGCGCGGTGACGTTGCGGGTGCGAGCCGCGTCTTTCAGAACTCCATAAACGGCATTCTGAACGACGATCTTCGCGGCGGGGCGTGACGAGCCCATGACCGGCTTCCCGTCGCGGCTTATCGCCACTACCGGATCCGGCTCCTTGCCACCGCTGGACACGGGCCGAAACACCACGAACACCGAGCCGCCGGCATCGAACCAGATCGGAATGCGAGTGCCGCCCTCAATCTCTTGGTAAACCGCCACCGGCTCGACGCGGCCGGTGTCGGGATGCCAGAACTCGGGCCGCTTCCCCTTGACCCGGAAAGTACACTCAGCGTCAAGCGTCCGGGGGCTGGCATTGGAGACGAAATAGATGTCGGCTCCGTCGGCGGCGCGGTGAATGTAACGCGACGTCGGCGTTTGCGAGGTCAGCTTCTCGGCGCGGAAGTCGGGCGGCACGCCCATTTCGGCCAGCACCGCCTCGGGCGTCTTGCCACAGATCACCTTCCCCTTTCCGAAAGCGTGCTCGGTCACGGTCTTGCCGTCGCAGTCGCCCCATAGCTCGTCGGCAAGCTGCTGCAACTGCGTCGTCGCACTTCGGATAGTCGGCCAGGCTGGGCGACTTCAGCGGCCTCGATCCGACCACCGTCGCCCCGGCCTCGACCAGCTCCTTGATCTTGGCCAGCAGTTCCGGCGTCATGGTTTGGCTCGGCGGCAGCACCAGCAGCCGGTAGCTCATGCCGTCGGGCAGCACCAGCCGGCCGTCTTCGACCTTCATGCGCGTCAGCACGACCTCGGGCGGGCAGCCGTCGAAGGCGTAGGCCGTGCGCGGCGCGTACATCAGACCGTTGCGGGGCGTCTTCCGTCTGCAAGTAGCAGATGTCGGCCACGAAGCGGCCCCTGGCGGAGCAGGTAGTTGCAGCGGGCCAGGTATTCGTGCCACGGGCCGGTCTCGTTCCACCACGTTTCCGTCCGCTCGTAGTGGATCCCCCAGGGCCCCATCGTCATGCCCGGCACGCGGTTCAGCCAGGGCTGCATCGCGTAGCGATGGAAGACGAAGCGGTTGATGCCTTCGCAAAAGGCGGTGTCGCCCAGCGCCTTGATCGTCTGCGGCGAGTTCATCCACTTGGCCACGTCGGTCACCGGCGGTGAACGACTCGGCGCCGATGATCGTTGCTGGCCGTAGACGTGGCCGGCCGAGGCCATCGGCTTGAGAGTTTCCATCGCGCCGCCGCCGATCCAGAACTCGCCCATCGGCGAGTCGGCGCGGCCGCCGTAGGAGATGTCGTCGAACATGCCGCTGCCGTAGGCTTCGATCGAGAGCTTCATGCCGTGCTGGTGGGCCAGCTCGGCGGCGCCGGCCGGCGTAGTTGTCGTTGTTCAGCTCCGAAATCGTCTTTCCGCAGGTCCCAAAGGAACCGCTCCGACGGCTTCGAGGCTGTCGACCACGCGGCCGGTCATCACGGGCAGCCACGGCAGCATGTCGTAGCCGCGCCGCCGCTGGAACTCCTCGCGCATCTTGGGCGTCCAGTTCTGCGAGCCGTTCTCCCAACTGTCGATGTGGGTGTAGGTGAGCGTCTTTCCGGCCTCGGGTCCGACGTCGGCGATGAGCTTGCCCATCAGGCCGGCCCAATGCTGCGTCGAACGCCTCGCGGCTGAGCTTGTCGCACTCCAGACCCTCGCCCGATTTTGGCGACGGGCGCGTTGACCGCGCCGGTCAGCGTGTGGCCGATCCGCAGCACGGTCCATTTGCCGGCGGGCACGTCCCAGGCGAGCTTGCCCTTGCTTGTCGAGCTTGGCCGTAAGGTCGACGATGCCGTCGCGGGCGACGATCGCATCGGCCGGCACGGCGGGGTACTCTGCCCGGGGCGTCATCGCCTCGCGGACCAGTGCCGTCTTGCCGGCGAGGTGATCGATGCGATACCGCGTCTTCGGATCGCCGTCGGCCGGCGGCGTCGGAAAGGCCAACACGGCGATGTCCTCGTAATAGCCGCCGACGGTCTGCGGCTGCGGCAGATGTTCCGTCGAAATGCCGCGGTCCCTCGACGCGGTCTCCGTCCACACGACTTTCTGCATGGCGTGCTCGGGCTTGACCCAAGGCCCGCCGCTGCCGTTCCAGCCGGCGTCGTTGTTCATATCGACTTCGATGCCCAGCCGGCTGGCTTCGCGACGACATGTGCTTGAACAACTCGCGCCACTTCGGACCGGCGAACGCCACGGGGCCAAGCGGAATGCCCTGGTCGACCTCCATGATCAGCACGCCGCCGATGCCGACGCGGTGCATCGCCTCCAGATCGGCCGTGATGCCTTCGCGGGTGATGTTGCCGTTCAGCCAGAACCAATATACCCAGGGCTTGGCCGATGGCGGCGGAGTGGCAAATCGAGCGGACAGATCGCCGGCCGACTCTCGCCCGGCTGCGGCAGCCGACGCCAACACGCCGAGCCCCAGACGCGGCAATCGCCAGAAAGGTGCATGTCATGATACTATTCAGTGGTTTAACCATGTCTCCGCGTGCAGTGGAGGTGACGTCTAATAAAACACGATTCTCGCGGCCTTCGGGGCCAGCGGTTCGATCTCGAATCGTATTCTCGCCGGCCTTGACGTGGCGGGTGATATCGAGCCGCGACGGCTTTCCGATCACGCCGCCGGCCGAGACGCCGTTGACCTTCACTGCCGCCGAATCGTCCGGCAGGGCTTCCATCTCCAAATAGACGCGGCAATGGGCCAAATCGACGTCGGCCGGAATCGTCACACGGCCGCGGAACGGATCGGCCGCTTTCACCGGGCTAAGCGTTACGGGACGGCCTTTCGGCTGCGGCACCGAGCGGCTTTATCGGCGGGTTTGGATCGCGCGCAATCGGCAATCGGCTCGTGGACCAGCTTCGTGCCGGGTTCGATTCGCATCGGGCAGGTCGATCTCGTCGGCTGGAAAACCAGCAGCGCCGTCTCCAACGGCTCCAAAGTCGAGCGAGAACTCCACCTGCCGGTCGCCGACCCGTTGGAAGGGAATCGCGGTGATTTCGTTGCGCATTGGATCCCATAATTCCGGCTCGCCCGCGGCGGTGGCGCGGAACTTGAACGTTCGCGCGCGCGCCGAGGTGGTTCTGATTGGCGACGAACAAGACGTCGCGGCCGTCTTTCACGCGATGCAGCACGTGCAGCCAGCCGTCGGTCTTGCCATCGAGCACTTCGAGCGTCGGGTGCACGCCGGCATCGGCCAGCGCCCTGGTGACCTCCGTCGGGCGTCGGCGTTTGCGAGAGCAGATACGACCGGCCGCCGGCCGCGTTGGTCTTGCACGCGGTCGGGCCGGGCTTCGCGTCGCTCGCCCCAAATGTCGCGCGCACAGCGAGGCGATTTCAGCGCCTGTCTTGCCGATCGTCGCCGACTTCGACGGCAGGAAGCCGTAACCGACGACCACGCCGCCGGCGTCGAAGAACGCCTTGGCTTTCGCCAGCGTCCCGTAGGGGATGACCTCGACCGGCGGCACGACCAGCACGCGGTATCGCTCGCCGTGGAGCTTGACCTCCTTCTCGCCGATCGAAGCATTTGACTTCGAACGCCTCGAACGGCAGCCAATCGCTATCGAACTGGGCATCCTGCAAGGCCGAGGTCATGTCTTCCGGCGTGACGGCCTTGCCGACCCGAAGCGTATTGCCGCCGAAGAGGATGGCCACGGGGCAGACGTGCCGCCCGCCGGTCAGCATCAGGCTAAGCCGGCTGGTGTAGTCGGCGAAGATGCGATACAGCGGCCAGCGCGGCTCGAAACCGCCGTCGTAGAAATACGGCGGGCAGTCGTGGTCGTAAGGTGAGCGGGGATTGAACGAGTGCGGAATCAGGAAGTTGACGCCGGACACCTGCATGTGGTCGGCCCACCACTTCATCTCGGAATACGCGAGATTCTGCCCTCGCGCCCGAAGATTTCGACCATCGCGACGTCGTCCTTCTTGCCGAAGACGTGCGAGACGGAACTGGCAATCTTGGGCGTCTGCCACGTCGGAGCGTCGTAAGTGACTCGACGGCCGATGGCGAACTGCGAGAAGACGGCGTCGATCGCCCCCATGCTGCTGTACTTCTGCAGCCGCATCATGTCGCCGGCGCAGAAGGCGGGGTGAACGTACAGCCTGGCGTGTTCCATGAAATGGCCGATCGACTCGACGCCGTGCTCTTCGCACCACCGCGTCATGCCGCCGTACATCGTGCGGCCCCAGGTTTCGGCCAGTGCGTCGAGATACTGGTACTTGGCGGCGGTCTGCTCCTCACCGGCCAGGCCAAACTTGTAGGCCACGTAAGCCTTCTTCCAATCGACCTTCCAGGCGGCCAAGGTGGCGTTCAGTTCGGTGCCCCAATCGCCGCGCGTCTCGGGCTCGTCGTAGAAGAAACCGCGGATGGTCTTGCCGAAATCGGCCTTGAAATGATCGTAGTGGGGCTGATAGACGGTCTGCCAGAAACCAATCGACACAGTCCTTGCTGGCGCCGTCCACGCTCAGTTGTCCGTTCTGGCCGAGAGCGGGAGCCTGCACGTGGGTGAACTTCATGACCTTCCACCTACCGGCGGGGACGTGCCACGAAAGTTGGCCACCGTGGATGTACGGGGCCAGATCGAGGAGGCTGCGGCCGTCGATCTTGCCGTCGGCCACCATGCGGCCTGCAACGGCGGCGACGTACCGTGGGCCGGCATAGCCTTTGTCGGTGAACGGGCGATGCCCGACGACTTCGATCGCGGCGGCCGCGAGGCGTTTGGCGGCGTAGCGTGGCGGCACCTTGCCGGCCACGCCCTGGCTGGGCCACCACTTCTCGTCGAAAATCCACATCTGCAAATTGTGCTTCTTCGCCGCGTTGAGACAGATCGTCAGATCGCGCCACCAGCCCGGCCCGAGCCAATCGATATGCGGGCGGGATTCGGCGGTGAAGCAACCGTTGCCCCCTTCCGCGATTTTGCCGACGTACATTTCGAGCCGCTGGGGGCTTTCGTCGCCGTGCAGCCAGAATAGCGGGCCGGTCAGCCGCCGAGCTTCGACCGGAAGCTGTTGGAATTGTCGCTCCAAGCCGGCAAAGTCGCCCTGGCCCGCAAAACTAGCCGAAACAAGCACTCCAAGCCACAAACCGATCGTCAGAATCGTGGGTGGGTGTTTCATCGCAAGATGGCTCCCAGCAAGGAGAAAGGCGTGGTGGGAAGGCGGGAAAATCGAGGGTCTCACTTATCCACCATCATGGCAGACAACCACGGTCGCGGCAAGCACCTCTTGCGACAAAGCACCGTCGTTTTGCGACAGCCGTGCTCTGGAGAGTCCGCCAGTTTGTTCTGGCGCAGAACTCTAATCCAGCAGCTTTGGCCGCTGCTTGAAAACCTTCAGGATCAATTCGCCAAACAGCGTGTTGGCCCAGGCGAACCAGGGACGGGTGAAGCGGCGTCGAGTCGTCTTTGTCGAAGGCTTCGTGCATGAAGCCGGTGCCGGCGTGGGTCTTTCTGCAGCAGGACGAGGCACGCGCGGATTTCGCCGTCGTCCGTGCTGGTCAGGGCGCGGAGCGTGATCCCCAGCGGCCAGATCATGTTTCGCCCCACGTGCGGGCCGCCGGTCCCTTCGCCGGCCTTGCCCTTCGAGAAATAGGGGTTCCACTGGGAGAGAACCAGACGCCGGGTCGATTGGTAGATGGGATCGTCGAGCTTGACCGCCGCCAAGATAGGGCAAGCGAGAGCAGATTCGGGGCGTTCGCGTCGTCGATACAGTAGTTATTGCCGAATCCATCGACCTCGAACGCATAGACTGTGCCGGCCTTCGGGTGGCGCACAACGGCGTATTCGCGCAACGCCTTTTCGACCTCGTCGGCCAGATCGCGGCACTCCGCGGCGGTCTTGGCGTCGTGGTGGATGCTTCGACCATCTCGGCCGCCTGCCGCAGAACGACCACGGCGAAGAAATTCGACGGGACCAGGAAGGGGAACAGCGTCGCGTCGTCGCTCGGGCGGAACATCGAGTGGATCAAGTCCGACCGGCCGGGTCGGCCGGCCATAACCGCCGCCGGCCAGCGTATCCTTGGGCGACGTGCCGACTCGCTGGAAACGGTAGGGCCCCGGGCCCGTGCTTGCGCTGCTGTTCGCGGAACGTCTGCAGGACCAGCGCGATCGCCTTGCGCCACGATCCGATCGAACGGCGCCGTGTCGCCGCTGGCCTTCCAGTAGCCGTAGGCCAGCCGGATCGGATAGCAGAGCGAATCGACCTCCCATTTGCGCTCGTGCACGCCGGGCTTCATCTCGGTGCGGTCGCCGCGCCAGTCGCTTATCTTCGATGCGTCCTTGTAGAAGGCGTTGGCGTAAGGGTCTTTGAGAATGTTCTTGGTCTGCCGGTTGACCGTGCCCGCGATCAGCAGCCGCAACGGCTCGTCCTGCTTGACCAGCGGCAAGTACGGCCAGACCTGGGCGGTGCTGTCGCGCTGCCACATCGCGTCGATGTCGCCGGTGATGACGTAAGTGTCGGGCCGGCCGTCGATGGTCGAGTAATCGACCGTCGTGTCGAGCGTGTTCGGAAAGCAATTCTCGAACAGCCAGGCAAGCTCCTTGTTGCCGATCGACGACTTGATCCGCTCGATCGTGCGTTCGACGGCTGCGCTGTGGAACTTCCGCTTCGCTTGCGGCGTGCGAACGACGGGGAAGGAAGTTTCCGCGGCCTAGGCAACATCGCCGACACCGCCAATCGCGGCGGCGGAAGCCGCCAGGGTCGTATTGCGAAGAAAATCACGACGGTTCATGTGCGGTTCTCCCGGGAAGAAGATGTGTTTGGACTTATCAGGCGGCTATCCAGTCGGCGAAATTCCAGCGGCGTGACCCCTTCGGCGCGGCGGAAGGCCCGGCCGAGGCTGTCGGCGTTGGAGAAACCCGACGCGGACGACACTTCCTTCAGGGAAAGATCGGTGGCCAGCAGCAGGCGTTTGGCGCGTTCGAGCCGGCAGCGGACGATCTCGTCGTGGATGCCGTGGCCCACGGCGGCGCGAAATCGCCGTTCCAGCGAGCGGCGGGCGATCGGCAGTTGCCGGGCCAGCCCGTCGATCGTCATCGGCCGATGGCTCTGCTCCCAGATCAGCCGCATCGCCTCGGCCACGACGCGGTCTTTTACGGTAACGACGTCCTGCGGTCCGTGGGCGATCAGTTCGGCCGATTCCGATTCGGCCGCGGCCGACACCGCGGCGAGAATTTCCAGCGTGTCGGCGGCGATCAGGTGGGGGAAGCCGGTCAATTCGCCGCGCAACCGCTCCAACAGAGACTTGTACGGGGCGAGAATCGCATCCTGCAGCCCGGTCCGCAGCACGGCCCGCTCGGGCGAGAAGAACCGCTGCTCCACGAGCCGGTCCATCACCTCGCCGTTGAAACTGACCCACCACTCATCCCAACCCACTTCGGCTAGCGGCCGGTAGCGGTGCCAAACGCCGGGGAACAGCAGAATGACCGTGCCCGGCCGCGATTTCCTTGCTGCCGGTCGGGGCCGACTCGAAAACCCCCTGGCCCCGCGAAATGTAGATAACCTGATACTCGGGCAGCGTGCGGCCGGCTTCCCAGCGGAGTTGATACAGTTCGGGATGCGGCTTGGGCGGATAGGTCTTCGCCGGGCGAGATCGACGTGCAGCCGGCCCCGGTGACGTACAGCCCCCACTGCACGTCGCGCTGACGCACGGGAATGTAGCGAAAGTAGTCCTCGCCGAACGTTCGCATGAGCTGCTATCTTAACAGTTGTCGGAAATTGACGGAAGAATGTCGCTACAAGTCGTTGACCATTAACGCCTTTCGGTGCCAGAATTGACCCTATGAACACAGCAATGCCAGCGTGCAAAGAAACCATGTCGTCCCGCCAACGGGTGCTCAAGGCGATCAACCACGAAGTGCCCGATCGCGTGCCGATCGACCTGGGGGGCAACCAGACCGGCATCCACCGCTTCGCCTACGAGGCGCTGCTGGCCCATCTTGGCATCCGCGACGACGTCGACGATCATGGACGCCGTGCAGCAGCTTGCCCAGCCGTGCGAGGCGGTGCTGGAGCGGTTCCACGTCGACACCCGCTACATCGCCGCCGGCGGGCCGGACAGTTTCAAGGGGGGCATCGAGCAGAACCGCCGCGACGGCCGGCTGTGGCACGACCTGCGCGACGAGTTCGGCGTGGTCTGGTCGATGCCCGACGACCATCCCTACTACATGGACATCTCCCATCACCCGCTGGCCGACGCCACCGTGGCCGACATCGCCGACTACCCGTTTCCCAAGGGGGACGATCCGAGCGCGGTTCGCCGGCCTGCGCGATCGGGCGCTGATGGATTCGCAACGAGACGCCCTACGCGGTCGTCAGCGGCATCTCCGGCGTCGTCTACGAAACCTGCTGGTACATGCGCGGCCTGGAACGCTGGTTCATGGACCTGTTGACCGAGCCCGAGTTCTGCGAGGCCCTGCTCGATCAGACGCTGAAGTTCTGGCTCGATTGGTTTCGCCTGTTTCTCGACGAGGTGGGCGACGTGGTCGACGTGATCATGATCGGCGACGACCTGGCGGGCCAGAAGGGCCCGCTGTTCCGGCCGGAAATCTACCGCACGATCGGTCAAGCCGCGGCAGAAGAGGCTCGTGCAGTACATCCGCTCGCGCACGAAGGCGAAAATCTGGTATCACACCTGCGGTGCCTGCACCGAGTACATTCCCGACCTGTTGCGACAACGGCATCGACATTCTCAACCCGGTACAGGTCAGCGCGAAGGACATGGACCCGGCGGCGTTGAAATCGCGGTTCGGCAACAGGTTGGTCTTCTGGGGCGGCGGGATCGACGCCCAGCACGTCTTGCCGTCGGCCTCGCCGGAAGTCGTCCGCCAACACGTTCGCCGCAACATCGAGGCGCTGATGCCGGGCGGCGGCTACGTGTTCAACAACGTCCACAATATCCAAGCCGGCGTGCCGCCGGAGAATATCGTGGCGCTGTTCGACGCGGCCTATGAGTTCGGCTTCTACCAATGAGGCCGTTTGCGGTTTCGCAATCCCCGCTCACCATCGCAGCGGCTTCTGCCACGCTTCCTTGAGCGCCGCGATGTCGGCCGTCACGACTGCCACCCTATCGGCGAGGATTTCCAGCTTGCCGCCGTCGGTCACTTCGCCGATCCGGGCGTGTGGAACGCCGTCCAATAGGGCCTCGAAGGCGTCGGCCAGCTCGGGCGGCACCTCGCAGAGGAAGCGGGTGTTCGATTCGCTGAATAATCGCGCGGCAGGCGGCAAGTCCGAACAGCCCGCATCGAGCGGCATTCTCTCCAGAGCGATGCGAGCCCCCAATCCGCCGGCGAATGCCATTTCGGCGGCGGCGACGGCCAACCCTCCTTCGCTCAGATCGTGACAGGCACGAACCACTTCGGCGTGAATCGCCTTGTGGATGGCGGCAAAGGTCTTCTTCGCGGCGGCAGCGTCCATCTTCGGCACTTCGCCGCCGGAAAGCCCCTCGACCAACGCGAAATGCGACCCGCCGAGCTCGTCCTTCGTCTGCCCGACGAGATAGAGCAAATTGCCGGCGGCCTTCAGATCCATCGACACGCAGCGGCCGACGTCGTCGACCTGGCCCAAGCGCGCTGATTAGCAACGACGGCGGGATGGAGATAGGTTCCGCGGAAAAGGGGACAGTCCCCATTTGCCGGAACGGCCCTCCGGGTGCTTCGCACAAATGGGGACTGTCCCCTTTTCCGCTCGCAGCCGGAATTCATTGTTGAGACTGTCTTTGCCGCTGATGAACGGCGTGCCGAGCGCTGTGGCCACGTCGTAGCAGGCCAGCGCGGCACGGACCAGCGAGCCGAGCGTCTCCGGCCGATCGGTCGTGCCCCAGCAGAAGTTGTCGAGGATGGCGATCCGGTCGGGATCGGCCCCGACGGCCACGCAATTCCGCACCGCCTCGTCGATCGCGCTGGCGGCCATCCAATACGTGTCGAAATCGCCGTAGCGCGGGTTCATGCCGCACGAGACGACGATGCCGCGGCGGCTGGTCAGCACCGGCCGCAACACCGCAGCGTCGCCGGGCCCGTCGTTTGCCAATCCGACAAGCGGCTTGAGCACGCTGCCGCCCTGGACTTCGTGATCGTATTGCCGAATCACCCATTCCTTGCTGCAAACGTTCAGCGAAGCGAGGATCTTCAGGAGGGAGTCGGTGTAGAAAGAAGGGATTAGGGATTGGGGATTAGGGATTAGAGTTTTGCCGCTTGCGGCTTCGCACTGCCCGCTGCCCACTGCCCACTGCCCACTCGTTCCGTTCCCTAAGGGCGAGCGGGCGGCGGCGTGTAGACTGCATCGCGAACCACCGGCGGGCGGCCGTCGTGCAGGAACTCCATCGCCAGGTCGGCCACCTGCTGATCGTTGTACTTCAGCACGAGCCGGCCCGTGGGCACGAACTGGCCGATCACCGTCGCCTCGACGCATTCGGAATCGCAGAGGGCCTTCAACTCGTCCCATTTCTGCGGCGGCACGGCGAAAACCATGCGTTCCTGGGCCTCGGAAATCCAAATCTCGGAATACGTGAGCCCCTCGTACTTCAGCGGGACGCGATCGAACCAAACTTCGGCGCCGATCTTTTCGCCCATCTCGCCGACGGCGCTCGAGAATCCACCGGCGCCGCAATCGGTTACGGCGTTGTACAACCCGCGGTCGCGGGCGGCCAGAAGCACGTCCAGGACCATCTTCTCGGTGATCGCGTTGCCGATTTGCACCGCCCCGCCCGAAATGGTTTCGCTGTGACTGTTCAGTTCGGCCGAGCTGAAGGTGGCGCCGTGGATGCCGTCGCGGCCGGTCCGCCCGCCGACGGCGACGATCAGATCGTCGGGCCGCGGCTGCTTGAACGACTTGTCGCGCGGGATCAGGCCGATGTTGCCGCAGTAGACCAGCGGATTGCCGAGGTAGCGCGGGTCGAAATAGACGGCGCCGTTGACGGTGGGAATGCCCATGCGGTTGCCGTAATCGCGGACGCCGGCGACGACGCCCTTCATCACCCGCCGCGGATGCAGCACGCCCGGCGGAAGCGACTCGGCCGGCGTGTCGGGCGGGGCGAAGCAGAACACGTCGGTGTTGCAGATCGGCTTGGCGCCCATGCCGGTGCCCATCGGATCGCGGATCACGCCGCCGATGCCCGTGTTCGCCCCGCCGTAAGGCTCCAGGGCCGAAGGATGATTGTGCGTTTCGACCTTGAAAACCACGTTGTACTGTTCGTCGAAGCGAATCACGCCGGCGTTGTCCGAAAAGACGCTGACGCACCAATCGTGCGGGCCGGCCTCGTGGCGAATCTTCTGCGTGGCGGCGAAGATCGTCTCCTTCAGCATGTTCTGGAATTCGCCGTTCCCCCTCGGGCCCGCGGTAGTGGATTCGCCCCGCCAGCGTCTTGTGGCTGCAATGCTCGCTCCACGTCTGCGCGACGGTCTCCAACTCGACGTCGGTCGGATCGCGCCCCAGCGAGCGGAATTGGGCCTGGATCGTCTGCATCTCGACCAGCGACAGATAGAGCTGCCCTTCGCGGCTGAGCCGTTCGAGCGCGGCGTCGTCCATCGTGCGGATCGGCGTGGTGACAAGCTGGAATTGGCGCGGCGAGCCGACTTGCAGCCGGTCGAGAGCCAATGGGCCGACGATCACCTGCTCGATGGCGTCGTTGGCCAGCACTTTTGAGCACAACAGCGACAGCTTCTCCTCCGGCAAGCGGCCGATGCGCGTCCCCTCTCCCCGTGGGAGAGGGTTAGGGTGAGGGTCGGCGACCGAAGTCCCCTCTCCCCTTGGGAGAGGGTTAGGGTGAGGGCTGAGTGAGCTTTCGTCCCCGACGCACCCGACGGCGAATTTCTTCAGCGTGCGCACGGCCTTGGCCTGAAGACCGAGATCGGCGATCGCCGTCATCGCGCTTTGGGCCACGGGATCCATCACGCCCGGCTTCGGCATCACGTGAACCCAGTGCGTCCGCCCTTCCGGCAACTGGTTGAGCGCGGGATCGCCCACCCGCGCGGCGACGGTTCGCTCGACGACGCGATCGGCCAACAGTTCCTCGGCGATTCGCGTCACCTGATCGCGGTCGAGATCGCCTTCGATCAAGTAGCCGCGAACCGAGGTGACGTCCAAGTGAGAGGCAAGATGCAATTCCGCAGCCGCGGCCGCCACTGCCGAAGCGCCGATGTCCGGTTGGCCCTCGGCAGCGTATATGTCAACTTCCCAAAGCATCGCGGTTCTTTTTCGCTAGGGTGAGAATGCGGGTCAACTCCTTTTCGTCGTCGTCGCGCAGGGCCGCGTGCAGGGCGGCGAGGTTCGAGCCGTATTGCTCCAGAGCGGTCAGCACGTTGTCGCGGTTGAGCGTGAGAATCTGCCGCCAAAGCGCGGGGTCGCCGGCGGCCACGCGGGTCGTGTCCAACATGCCGGAGCCGCAAAAACGAAAATAGCTTCTCGGGCGCGGTCATCGCCAACACCACCGCGGCGACGTGCGGCAAGTGGCTGACCACCGCCAACGCCTGATCGTGCTCCTCGGGCGTCATTTTGACGACCACCGAGCCCAGCGACCGCCAAAACTCTTCGAAAGCAGATCGAAATCCTCGGCCCGGGTGTTCTTCGTGGGCGTGAGAATGGCCACGCGGCCCTCGAACAGGTCCGCCGAGGCGTTGGCCGGGCCGGCCTTTTCGCTGCCGGCCACGGGATGGCCGCCGAGGAACCGGCAGCCGCGGGCCAGACCGCTGTCGAGGGCTTCGACCATCGCCTGCTTCACGCTGCCGACGTCGGTCAACAGCGTTCGCTCCGGGCAATGGCTGGCCGCCTGGCGAACGTGCTCGACGATGCGTCCGACCGGCGTGCAAACGATCACCAGTTCCGCCTCGGCCACGCCCTTGTTCAAGTCGATCGTTGTGTGGTCGACGGCCCCGCTATGCCGAGCGATCCGCAGGCTGGCCTGCCGCCGGCCGATGCCGACGACGTTTTTTGCCAGATTTCCTCTGCCGCAAGGCCAGGCCGACGACCCGCCGATCAGCCCGACCCCCACAATGGCGACTGTATCCCACTGTTTCATGGCATTTTCCAGGTAGGAGGCGATTGCCGTCGCCGATTCCCGCCGACGAAAGGATCCATTGTAGCAAATCGCCGCCGGATGTTTAGCCCCGGCACTTGTGCGGGACGATCGGACCGCTCGTCGATCGTAGCGTTGCGTCGCCGGCGCGTCGGACGTACCATAAGAGCCCCCGACCCCCGTATTCCCGATGCGGCAGGAACATGCTCGAACTATTCGAATATCCCCATACCGTCGGCGCCGACGAAATCGACCAACAGGGGCGGGCGAACAACGTGGTCTACGTGGCGTGGATGCAGGACGCCGCCCTGGCCCATTCGGCCGCGCTCGGTTGGACGCCCGAGCGCTATCTGCGGCTGGGCGTAGGCTGGGTCGCGCGCTCGCATTGGATCGAGTATTTGCAGCCGGCCATGGCCGGCGACGAGATTATCGTCGAGACCAGCGTGGTGGACATGAGAAAGGTCACGTCGAAGCGGGTCTATCGCATCCTGCGACGCTCCGACGGCGAGGTACTGGCCGAGGCCGAAACGAATTGGGCGTTCGTCAATTACGCCACCGGCAAGCCGACGCGGATTCCGCCGGAGATTGCAGCGGCGTTTCCGCTGACGCACGGCGAAGCGAAGAAATCGACGCAGTAGGCCGCCGAAATGCCGCGGTCATCGCTCAAGGGGACTCCTTCTTCTTTGCCTCGTGCCAATCGCCGTCATGGAAGAAGATCAACACCGGCGGAGCCCGGTACGTTTTGCCCGGCGGAGCGTTGGCGAAATCAGCAAAACAGAGGCTAACACCGACCGGTTCGCCTTTCAACTCGTCGGGCCGCGGCCAGTTGCCGTCCCCGCGCACGGTTTGCGAGTTGCTCGGGAGCAATTCCAGCCGCAACACCGGCGAGCGGGCGGGTTTCGCACGCATGCCGATGTGGACGGAGCGATTCAGCTTCGGCGCGAACATCTCCATCCACGGCGTAGGTGCGTCTTTCGGATACGAATAGAACTGTTCGGGCCCTTGGTCACCCAGCCACGACATGTTGGTGAAGACGCGAAAGACGTCGGCCGTCGCTACGCCGTCCGCACTAACCGGCCTGACGAGTTCCGTTGATTTAAGCTGAAGGCCGGTCTTGCCGATTCCCTGGACGCCGCCGATCAGTGGAAAGAAGACTTCGCCGATCTGATAGGGGGTCGAGTTGTCGATTGCGAGGCTGAGCAAGATGCCTTCTCGGGTGAGTTCGATACCCATCGCCGCCGCGCAGTCGTATCTTTCGCCGAGGTAGTTCGTCAACGGCTTCTGCCAGTCGAGAGTGAGCTTCTTACCGACAGTCTTGAACGACGAGAGCCTCTGCCGACTGCCCCAGACGTAATTGGCTTCGATCCCTTGCCAAGGCTCCTTGCCGGGGATGGGGAGGGTGAAGCGGAAGTTGTCGGCCAAACGCGGCTCGCGGATCAGTTCAATGCCGCTCTTCTTGTCGAGGATGCGGGCAATGGCGCCGTTCGACCGATTTACTTCCACCAAGTACCGACGGTCTTCAAGTTTGAGCGACTCACGAGGATTGCGGGCCGGAAGCGGTTGCAGGGCATTGAGCAACGGTGAAGAGACGGTTCGCACGTCGTCGATGCAGAGCATCGAGTAGGTCGCCGCGTCGGCGTCATCGACCGCCTCGATGTAGACCGTTTTGCCCTCGTGGCCAACGCCGGAGAGGATGACGGGAACGAAGGTCGTGGTGTTGGGGGCCCAGACGCGGTCGATCTCTTTGCCGTCGGCCGAATTCAGGGTCACGTAATTCCACTTTCGCGGCTTGCCGCTGCCTTGTATCGAGTTCCAGCCGGCGATCAGCAGATGCACGCCGTTTTTGTCGAGTACGAACGGCTTCGATCGCAACTTGCCGGTGGCCAGCTCGCCCTGGCCGCCGCTCCACGCCCAGCACTTCCCCTGCCAGCCTGAGTAGTAGCCGCGGGAATCGTGGGCGATGACCCAGTTCGGATCGGCCGTCCAACCGCTGAAGTCGCCCGACTCGAATCCGCCGTTGGAGATCTGCGAAGCAGGCGGTTGGGTGGCACTACTGGTTTGTACAGAAGTGCTGGAAGCACGGTTGGGCAAGCCAAGCGTGCCACCCGCTTTTTCAGGTTGACGCACTAGCTGCTCAACGAACACAAGCCGCTCGGCCGGCACTTCGATCTCCGCCGGCAGTTGCACAACCTTGGCTTTCTGAAAAGGGGTATGAATGCGGGCCTCACCGGTCGAGCCGCTGTCGAAACCCAGAATAGTCTGCTTCACCGCTTCCTTCCGCGAGTTGGTGAGGATGCACACGTGTTTGCCTGTCGCACGGTTGCGGAAGACGTTGTAGGCAATGCCGGGAGTCGGGCCGCCGGCGAGGCGCACGCCTTGGTGACCGAGAACTTCGCCCAAGAACACGGTGTCACTCAAACTGTCCCGAATTCGCTTGACTTCCCTGACGTAATCGGCCAGCCCTTCAAATGGTTTCCAGCCGACCGATCGGCACATGTTCATCGGCCCGAGCATCACGACGTGGCCGTCGCGCACCAGGTTATTCACTCCAAGATAATCGTAAGCCGAGGCGATGAGTTGCATCTCGGCATTCTCGGGAAAGACCTGCCGCGTGATCAATTGGTTGCCGACCCACCAGGTCGCGCCGGTGAATTGCAGCATCCGATCCCAGTTGCACTCGAACGACATGGCCCAGTGGGGGTTATGCTTGCGGCAAGCCGCCATGACCTCCTTCGTCAGCAGAATGGCGCCCTCCCAGGGGCCTGTGTCGGGGCTCATGGGCAGGTTCGGATTGTAGTCGATGGCAACTGGAAACATCTTATCGACGTGGACGCCGTCGGCCCCGATCTTCGCCAACTTCTCGAACTGACCGACGATGATCTTCCGATATTCGGGAAGGGCGGGGTCGGCCCCCGTCATGCGTTTTGGGTGGCCCATGCGTCCCCAGAGCGTTCCCATCGCCCAGCCCGTGTTCCAGGTGACGGCGCCGTCGGGGTCGCCCCATTCACGGTACTTGGAGAGATCCTTCTTGTACCACTCCATGTCGAGCATCACTTGCTGGTAGTTGACGAAGAAGTAGACCTTCAGGCCCAACTTGTGGCACGCCTTGATGCCGTCTTCCAGGTCTTGCCAGGTTCCCAGGCTCGGGTCCGGTGTAATAGAGGGGATAGCCATTGTCGTGCCCGCCGACGTTCCATCCGCTGATCTGCACCGAATTGATGCCGTGCTCTTTCGCGTCCTTCGCCCACCGCGGGATGTCTTTGAACGTCAGATTGATCGTTCCCTCGGGCAACTTGAACATGGTGAACTGGAAGAACGATTGGCGACGAATCCAGCAGTTGGCCGGCCGGCAGATGCCGAAGGTCTTTTCGAACCATGACCGGTAGACGCGGCCCGCGGCGCGCCAGTCGCCGTCGATCACTCGCAGAACTACGGTAGAACCGTCGAACGTCTTGCCGGGCGGAGTGAAGGGATAGTGGATGACGGCGCCGGAAACGTCCTTGACTGCGCCGGCCGTCGTCTCCTCAAAACGATAGTGTTTGTAGCGGGCGATCTTGTCGTGCGAAGCGAAGTAGAGCGACTTCCGGGCCGTGGAACTCTCGATGCAGCAGAAGGCCATGTTCGCCTGGCCGGGATACGCCCACTCGATTGTCCCAAAAGGGTTTCGGATCAGCTTCGTTTGCGGCACGCTGGTCGGAATCCAGAGCACGCCGTCGCTCGGCTTTCCCGGTTGGCCGAACTTGCCGAAACCGCCGAGGATCGGATACTGCACTTCCCGCACTTTGTCGGCCGTGTTGTTGTCGAGATGGAAGGTGAATCGCAGTTCGTTGCCGACCAATCTGATCCCCATCCGCGCCGCCAGTTTTTGCGGCCTGCCGGCCGTGTCCTTCATCGGCCCGTCCCACGCGAGCACCAACCCATCGCCCAAGCGCCTAACGCTCGAAAGCCTCTGGTCTTTGCCGAGAATCGTGGCCGTGCCGTTGTCCGGCATCAGCAAGAGCAGCCGGAAGTTGTCTGCCAATTCTCGCGGCGGCGCCACTTTGATGCCGCTGGCTTTGTCGAGGACGCGGGTGACGGCGCCGTCGTCTTGGCGAACCTCCACGAGACACCGCTTGTTTTCGAGCGTGATCGGAGCCTTGGGAATGTCGATCTCGACGTCAGCGTAAGCATGCGGCAGAGCATTGAGGAGAAATCCAAGCAGTATGGCGAAGAGTAGTCTTGTCGCGTTCCTCATGGGACACCTCGCAAGTCGGCAGCTTGGAAACGGCACATAATCTGTGTTGCACGCCATCGACAGTTCATACACGGCAGCAACGTGCTGCACGGGATGGGGAAGGGGCAGTGGGCGGGCTCGCGTCGGGCCGCAACGTATTTTGCGAAAGCCTTGAAACAGTATAGGCGTTCGCATCGCACCGATCAAGCAGGATGAGCTATTGCCCCTTCACTATCGCCCGGCCGATGCTGTAGTAGGTGAAGCCGGCGGCTCGCATCCGCCGCGGATTGTAGAGGTTGCGGCCGTCGAAGATCACCGGCCGCCGCATCAGCCGCCGCATCTCGTCGAAGTCGGGATGGACGAACTGCTTCCACTCGGTGCAGATGGCCAGGGCGTCGGCCCCGAGCAGCGCGTCGTCGCGCTTCTGGCAGTAGACCAGCCGGTCGCCGTAGAGCGCGCGCGGACGTTGTCCATCGCCTCGGGATCGTAGACGCGGACCCTCGCCTTCGCCGCCAAGCAGCCGCTCGATCAGCACCAGCGACGGCGCCTCGCGGACGTCGTCGGTGCCGGGCTTGAACGCCAGCCCCCAGACGGCGATCGCCTTGTCGGAAAGCTGCCCGCCGAAGTGCCGCTCGATCTTGCTCGCATGAGCACGGCCTTCTGCCGCTGGTTGACCGCGTGGACCGCTTCGAGCACGCTGCGGCTCGATGCCGTGTTGCCGGGCCATCGCCGCCAGCCCGCGAACGTCCTTCGGAAAACAGCTTCCGCCGTAGCCGACGCCGGGAAACAGGAACGCGAAGCCGATGCGGCTGTCGTGGCCGATGCCCGCGGCGGACGTCGTTGATGTCGGCCCCCACGCATTCGCAAATCCGCGCCATCTCGTTGATGAAACTGATCTTCGTCGAAAGCATCGCGTTGGCCACGTACTTCGTCATCTCGGCGCTCTCGGGCGACATCGCCAGCAGCGGCTTGTCGGTCCGCAGGTACGGCTGATACAGATCGGCCAGCACGTCGACCACCTCCTGTCGCCGCGCGCCGATCACCACCCGGTCGGGCTTCATGAAGTCGTCGATCGCCATGCCCTCCTTGAGAAACTCGGGATTGCTGGCCACGTCGACGTCGCGGCCGGTCAACTCCTTCAGCCGCGCGGCCAACTTCGGCGTTGGTTCCCACCGGCACGGTGCTCTTGCAGACGACGATGCAGTCCGGCGGCGAGGTGCGGCGCGATCTGCTCGACGACCGCCCAGAGCGCCGAAAGATCGACCGAGCCGTCGGCGGCCGGCGGCGTTCCCACGGCCGAGAAACAACAGCCGCGCCTTCTTCGGCCGCCGACGGCCAGATCGGTCGTGAACCGCAGCCGGCCGTCGGCGACGTTCCGCGCGACCATTTCGGCCAGGCCCGGCTCATAGATCGGGATATGCCCGCCGGTTCAGCACGTCGATCTTCTTCCGGTCGCAATCGACGCAAGTCACGTCGTTGCCCGTCTCGGCCAGGCAGGTGCCGCTGACCAACCCCACGTAGCCGGTTCCGACGACGGCGATGTTCATGGCAAGTTCCTACTCTGTTTCTTGGACGTGAAATCCAATCCGGCGCTTCGGCGTTGCAGGTGGTTCCATCAGCCGATTAAGGGCTTGGGCGATCACTTTGATTTCACGATCGTGTATACGCACGGTTTCTGCCAGTTGCGTCAACTGTTCGACCAACTCGCCGGGCGTAGCCATCAGGCGGCGGAGTCGGACGAAGATACGGATGATCTCGATATTGACGCGGACGGCGGTCGGCGATTTCAGCACGCTTGAGAGCATAGCGACGCCGTGTTCGGTAAACGCCCAAGGGAGCTTCCGTCGACCGCCGTGTTGCGAACTTGATATTGCATTTTGCGATATCAAGTTCATAAACTCTTGCTGCGTAAGCTGATACGCGAAGTCCTCAGGGAACCGACCACGATTTCGGCTGACCTGCTCGTTCAACCGCATCGTCGGCACGCCATACAACGGCGCGAGGTCAAAATCGAGCATGACCCGTTGCCCTCGAACGACATGAACCAACTGCTGGATGTCATTGGGGACGACAAGCGAATCTACCGAGGGTTTCTTACTCATGCTGGTGATCTTAGCCAGTGCTGGTCCCATTTGGAAATCAAGGGGCCGTGGCGCTAATTCGCCGCACGTTGCGGCATTCCCTTTACGAGTCTACGAGTTGGAAGTCGATCTTGTATCTCTTGACCGAGATACGGTCACCTACCGCCTGTACCGCATAACCCAATCTTTCGTCGGCATCCTTGCACACAATGATCCCTTTCGCAGACTGGGTTTGCTCACATAGTGAGCTGGTCCCGTTTTTCTGACAGAAAAGCACCCTTGAATAAGGTGGAAACCGATTTGTTAGATCAAGGGACATTTACGCTATCCGCTTGACTGAAACTCTCTTTTGTTTATGCTTTACCTGTTCGGTGAAACGGAGGCGGGCTCTGCTGGGAAGCAACCCGCCGAGGGATAACCGGACCAAAGAAGTGTCTTTGGACACGAGCCTTGAAGACTTCAACTCTTCGAGGCTTTTTCTTTTTCGTCAGCATACCAATCCGCCTTCACCTCCACAAGACACTTTTTTGTCATGCCTTAAAAAATCCCGGGGTCTGGGGCGGAGCCCCAGCGGGAAACAAAAACATTTTTCGTTTTTCAAATTGCATCGAAGTAAATCTCCACAGGCCGGGCGTTCAACTTGCTGTGACGCCGTCGGCCGTTGTAGTACGCGAAATACTCGCCGAGGTTCTCGCGGCAATCGGGCACGTCCTCGTATTCCTTCAGGTACACTTCCTCCTGCTTCACAGACGCCACAAGCGTTCGACCATGATGTTGTCGAAGCAGCGGCCCGCCCCGTTCATGCTGATCTGCACGTCGGCCGCCAGCAGCGTCTTCGTGAAATCTTCGCTCGTATATTGCACGCCTTGGTCGGTGTTGAAAATCTCGGGCTTGCCCGTCTCCAACGCCCGCTCCAGGCACCGCACGCAAAAATCCGAATCCAAGGTCGTCGAAAGCTCCCAGGCGATCACGTAGCGGCTGAACCAGTCCATGACCACCGTCAAATACGCAAATCCGCGGCTCAAACGCACGTAAGTGATGTCGCTCGCCCAAACCTGGTTCGGGCGGATGATCGGCAATCGCTTGAGCAAGTACGGATATTTCTTGTGCTCTCGATTCGGCACGCTCAGGTTCTTTTTCGGATAAATCGCTTCCAGACCCAGCCACGCCATCAATGTCCGCGCACGTTTGACGCCCACGTCGTAGCCGAGTTCCGCAAGGTAATCGCACATCCGCCGCTTGCCCAAGAACGGATGCCGCGTGTACTCTTCGTCGATCGCCCGCAGCATCGCCAGGGCCGTCTCGCCCCACACCCACGGCTCGTAGTAGTAGGCCGCCCGCGACATCCCCAGCAGTTTGCACTGCCGGACGATCGAAAGCCGTTCCTGCTCCGGTTCAACGAGCAACCGCTTGGCCTCAATCGGCATCTCCGACTTTTTTTTTGAGCCAGTCGAGCTCGAACTGGAGCTGGCCGATCTGCTGGTAAAGCCGGTCCTTGAGCCGGTCGTCGTCCCCCTTGTTCGCTTTCGAGCGGCCATCGGCGAAGAGTGCGGCCATGTTCTCCAGGGCCTGCTTCTTCCACTTCGCGATCTGGTTCGGATGCACCTTGTGCCGCAAGGCGGTCTCCGCCGTCGTCGAAATCCCGCGAATCGCCTCCAAGGCCACCTTCGCCTTGAAATCCGCCGAAAAACTCTTCCGCTTGCCTCCCATCGTGAATCTGTCTCCTTTCCCGGAAAAATATTTTACCGGAAATAAAGTCCAAATCCACCTTGTTCACCTGTCTAGATTCTTGGGACCACTTCATAGGTTCTCCTTGACCCACCCCATGTACCGAAGAGTCTGGCCCACAACAGGATCGGATTCTCTGCCCTTCTTAAGCTCGATCACAACGAAGTCATTTGTTGCCGAATCGACTGCCAGAATATCGATTCGTCCCGAGATTCTGCCTTCCTTGCTCAGTACTGGGTACTGTTGTGCTGGGTTTCCGTCAGGATCCTTGAATAGTTCGAGTTGTCCCCTGAAGATGCCATCGAAGTTTGAAACAACGAAATCTTCAAGGTACTTTTCAAGAGCGAATTCTGTTTCAGACGGCGGCGGTTTCCACTCGTCGGATTCCTGCTGGGGTTTGGAAGAAGAATGCTGATCCAGAAGCTCGTCCAACTTCTCCTTGGGAATCTCATAGATCGTGTAAAAAGAAAAGACTTGTCGGTCAATTCAATATTCCTGTCTTCCCATGCAACCGGAAGAAAGTTGGCGTAGGCTCGATCGGCTTTGCCACCTAGTCTTTCACGACCTCTGTCTACATCATAGAAGGGGGAGCCGATGACTCGCCCTATTGCGAGGATTCGTTTTCTCCCTCGGCGCGCACAATAACATCGCCTTCGTGAATCTCATGATAGAACGCCCACAGCGCATTTACATCGCGTGTGATGACCCCCTTAGCCGCTTGCGCGCGATACGTTCTTCGATAGACGGTTTTCAGGTCATCCCGCGAGAGACTGGAGACGTTGCCCATCTCCGTCCAGCCCATGGCAATAGTCCTGTATTGCAGATCATACGCCCAGGCAATGTCGAAAAGCTCTGTTTCACCAGAATCGTACGGAGCTATTATCCAAACGCGGACCATTGGGAAGCCCTTTCTTGCGCCCTCGGCTCACTTGTCTCAGCCGTTGGAATTGCAGGCTGCGGTGCGATTATTCAGCGGGAATACAGCGCCTCAATCCGCGACGCGTTCTACCCTTCCTCCCCCTTCGCAACCTCCTCATCCTGCTTCTCCTCATCCTGCGGCACGCGCTTCACGGCGATTAGCGTGTCGTCGTCGTCGAGACTCATGATCTTGACGCCTTGAGTGTTGCGGCCGATGATGCTGATGTCGCTGGCGGCGATGCGCTGGATCTTGCCGTGGGCGGTCATCATCAATAGCTCGTCGGCGTCGGAAACGCGCACGATGCCGACCACCGGGCCGTTCCGCTCGGTCGTTTTGATGTCGCGCAGGCCCTTGCCGCCGCGGCGCTGCGTGCGATAGCTCCGCTGCGAACTCTCTTCGTGCTCGTCCGAGTCGTCCGCTTCGTCTTCCTCCGGCGCGACCAATGGTCGCGGCTTTGCATCGGCGTCGGACTGGTCGCCCTGGCCCGTCGTCGCTCGGGCAATTCTTCGTCGGGACCGCCCAAGTTCGGGCCGAAGGGCGTGCGCTTGCCGTAGCCGTTGGCACAGACCGTTAGCAGCGTGGCGTCGGGATCGGCCACCACCATGCCGACCACCGAGTCGTCGCCGACCAGCTTGATCCCCTTCACGCCGCTGCTGTTGCGGCCCATCGGGCGGGCGTCGGATTGCTTGAAGCGGATCGCCATGCCGTGGGCGGTCGCCAGCACCAACTCGTCGCCCGGCTTGGCCACGACCACGTCGACCAGCGCATCGCCCTCGCGGAGCTTGATGGCGATGATGCCGCTCTTCATCGGCCGGCTGTAAGCTTCCAGCGGCGTCTTCTTGACCAGCCCGCGGGCCGTGGCCATCACCAGATAATTGTCGGGCTGGTCGAAATCGCGGACGGCGCGGCAGTCGGTGATCTGCTCGTCTTCGGCCAGGTTCAGCAGATTGACCACCGCCCGGCCGCGCGAATCGCGGGCCAGTTGCGGCAGGTCGTACACCTTGCGCCAATAGACCTTACCCTTGTTGGTGAAGAACAGCAGGTAGGCGTGGGTGCTGGCGACGAAGAGGTGCTGGATCGGGTCTTCCTCCTCGGACTTCGCCCCGATCAGCCCCTTGCCGCCGCGGCGCTGGGCACGATAGACCGAGGCCGGCGTGCGCTTGACGTAGCCGTTGCCGCTGATCGAGACGACCATCGTCTCCTCGGTGATGAGGTCTTCCATGTCGATCTCGCCGATCTCTTCGCCGCTGATCTCCGTTCGCCGGGCGTCGGCGTGCTTGCGTTTCAACTCGCGGCAGTCGTCGCGGATGATGTCGAGAATGTTCTGCCGGTCGGAAAGGATGCGGCGGTACTCGGTGATCTCCTCGAGCAGCGTGTGGTGCTCGCCGGCCAGCTTCTCCTGCTCCAGATTGACCAACTGCCCGAGCGTCATGCGCAGGATCGCGTCGGCCTGAACCGGCGTGAGCGTGTAGAACTCGCTGGCCCCGCGTTCCTCGACGAACACGGCGAACCCCTCTTCGCCCAACGCCCGACGCAAGCAGGGCCGAGGGCGTTTGGATCTGCATCAGCCGCTCTTTCGCTTCCGGCTGGGTCGAGGAGCTGCGGATCACGCGGATCACTTCGTCGATGTTGGCGTGGGCCAGCAGCAGCCCTTCGACCGTGTGTTTGCGCTGCCGCGCCCGGGACAGCAGGAATTGCGTGCGCCGGCGGATGACCGTTTCGCGGTGGCGGATGAACTCCTGCAACATCTCCTTGAACGACAGCACCCGCGGCTTGCCGTCGACCAGCGCCAGGAAGATCAGCGAGAAACTGTCTTGCAGCGGCGAGAACTGGTAGAGTTGGTTCAGCACGATGTCGGGATCGGCATCGCGTTTCAGTTCGCAGACCAGGCGGACCGGCTCTTTCAGATCGCTTTCGTTGCGAATGCCCGAAATGCCGGCGATTTTGCCCTCGTTCACCAGGGCGGCGATGCGTTCTTCGATGCGGTCGCGGGACTGCTGGAAGGGGATTTCGCTGATGACGATGCGGTTGCGCTTGTTGTGTTCTTCGATCGTCGCCCGGGCGCGGACGACGATCGTGCTTCGGCCGGTGTGGTATCCGCGGCGGATGCCGGCCCGGCCGCAGACGACGCCGCCGGTGGGAAAGTCGGGGCCGGGGCAGATTTCCATCAGTTCGTCGATCGAGACGTCGGGATCGTCGATCACGCGGACCAGGGCGTCGCAGACTTCGCCGAGGTTGTGCGGCGGGATCGACGTGGCCATGCCCACCGCGATGCCGTTGGCGCCGTTGACCAGCAGATTCGGGAACTTCGACGGCAGCACCGTCGGCTCGGTCCGCCGCTCGTCGTAGGTCGGCAGGAAATCGACCGTGTCGAGCTTGATGTCCTCCATCATCAGCGCGGCGATCGGCCGACATGCGGGCTTCGGTGTACCGCATGGCGGCCGGCGGGCAGGCCGGCGATCGAGCCGAAGTTGCCCTGCTTGTCGATCAGCACGTGCCGCATGTTCCATTCCTGGGCCATGCGGACCAGCGTCGGATAGATCACGCTCTCGCCGTGCGGATGGTAGTTGCCGCTGGTGTCGCCGGAGATCTTCGCGCACTTGACCCGGCCGGCGCCCGGCGTCAGGTTCAGGTCGTTCATGGCGACCAGGATTCGCCGCTGCGAGGGCTTCAGTCCGTCGCGCACGTCGGGCAGCGCTCGGCTGACGATCACGCTCATCGCGTAGGTCAGGTAGCTGTCCTTCAGCTCGTCCTCGATGGAGACATCCAGCAGCCGCTTCGAGGGCAGGCCGCCGGGGGCCGTCGAGGGCGGGACGTCAGGCGGAATATCGTCAGGCGGAGGCGGTTCGGGCGGAAGATTCGAGTCGGTCGGCAACGTGTGTCCTTTCAGAAGACAATCGTAAGAATCGCCGCCCTAATTCCTTTTCTGTCAAGCACTTGTGGCGGCCGTCTCTTCCCGTAGCGGGCGAAGTCGCCAGTATACCGATTTTCGCCCGCGGCCACAACGCCCAGGGCTGGAAAACCGTCGCCGCAACACGTTGTCGAGCAAGGCTTTGCGACGCGATTTTTCGGCGATCTCTAGCGGAACTGCCGGGATTCTGGCAACATGCAGAATTGCCGCCCGCTGTCGTCGTGTTTTGGAGGTGTTCCGTGGGATTCGACTTGCGCGAAAAGGGCGTTCCGACCGTTGTTGACAAGTCGTCTTGCACCGGCTGCGGGCAATGCGTCAAGGTTTGTCCCGATGGCGTGCTGACGCTGCAAGACGGCAAATCGAAGGCGGGCGAGGGCATGTTCGTGGGCTGCATCGCCTGCGGACACTGCGTTGCTGCTTGCCCGACCGGCAGCATTACGGTCGCTGGCCGAGGCATGACGCCAGACGACGTATTCGAGCTGCCGCCGGCCTTTCAGCGAGCCACCGCCGATCAGCTCGACGCCTTGCTGACGACGCGGCGGAGCATTCGCCGCTTTGAAAAGCGCGAAATCGATCGCAGCCTCATCGACCGCATCCTGGCGATGATCTCGACCGCGCCGATGGGCATCCCGCCGAGCGACGTCGGCGTGCGTCGTGTTTCACGGCGCCGATCGGGTTCAAGCGTTCGCCGCTGACGCCTGCGACGCTTTTCGCCGCATGGCTTGGTTCTTCAGCCCCGCCATGCTGACGGTCATGCGGCCGTTCATCGGCAAGGAGAACCATTCGGCGATGCGCGACTTCGTCAAACCGCTCCTCAAATGCTGGTCAGGAAACGCAGCGACGGCGTGGACTAGTTCACCTACGACGCCCCGGCCGCGTTGTTTTTCCACTACGGTCCGATGGCCGATCCGGCCGATTGCCACATCGCCGCAACCTACGCCATGTTGGCCGCCGAATCGCTCGGGCTGGGCAGTTGCATGTTGGGAACGACCGTCGGGCTGAACCATGCGAAACCGTTCAAGGTCAAATACGGGATTCCGTCAAAGAACAAGATCGGGCTCGCGCTCGTGTTGGGATACCCGGCTGAGAAGTTCCGCAACGGCGTGCGGCGGCGGCTGGCGTCGGTCAAGTTCGCCTGAAGCCGCTTGCGGCTTCGGGGGGGTTGGGTTTTGTGGGGGGGGGGGGGGTTGGTGGGGGGGGGGGGGGGGGGGGGGTGTGGGGGGGGGAGGGGGGGGGTTTCTTTGTTTGTTTCGGAGTGGGGTCTCCTCGATTGTTCTTTACATACAACAGCCCCAATTCTTCCATCCGCAGCACCAGCCGCTTGGCCACCGGACCGGCGGTCGTGGCGGCGTCGCCAGCGTGCTCCAGAACGACGACGAACGCCACTTTCGGCTCGTCGGCGGGGGCATAGCCGGCGAACCAGGCGTGGCTGGCCTGACCACCGCCGGTCTCAGCCGTGCCCGTCTTGCCGGCGATCGGCAGCTGACTCGACATACACCGTGGCGTGGGCGGTGCCCTTCGGATCGGCAACCACGCGCCGCAGACCCCGCGAATCGCTGCCAGCGTGTCGTGGCGAGACCACCGCGGACCTGCAGTCGCGTCCTCCCGCCCCCCGTTCCCGTCCCCTTCTTTCCTGACCCCTGAACCCTCTTTCGCCACGTGCGGCGTCACCAGCCGGCCGCCGTTTGCCACGGCCGCCATCATGCGAAGCATCTGCAAAGGCGTTACCGTCAACGAGCCCTGACCGACAGCCATCGATTGTGTGTCGGCGGTTCGCCATGCGTGGCCTTCCAAATCGCGGATGTTTCGCCGGGACGACGGGAGTCGATCCCGGCCGCCTCGCCTGGCAAGTCCACGCCCGTGGGACGGCCGAAACCGAATCGGTCGGCCCAATCGACCAGCGGCCGCGGCCCCATCCGACCGGCGAAATGGAAGAAGTAGACGTTGCAGCTTTCGGCCAGCGCGTCGGTCAGCGTCACCTCGCCGTGGCCGACGCCTTGACGGACGTAGATTTCGCACCGCTGCCGATCGGGCTGGTGCAAATAGCCTTGGCATAAGAACGACGTCCGCGGGCTGATCGTTCCCGACTCCACCAGCGCCACGGCCGTGAGCGTCTTGAACGTCGAGCCGGGCGGAATCGCCATGTGGCTGACGCGATCGAAAAGCGGCGTCGACCGGTCGGACAACAAGGCGGCGAGTTGCTCGCTGCTGCCGCGTGCGAACAGATTGGGATCGAACGCCGGCGCCGAGGCGGCGGCGAGAATCGCGCCGCTGCGAACGTCCATTGCCACGACCGCGCCGCCGCCCGATTCCGTACTGCCGGCAGCAAGCGATCGCGTTCCAGGGCGCTTCGCAGCAGTCCTTCGGCTGTGCGCTGCAAGGCGACGTCGAGGGTCAGTTGCACGTCGCGGCCGGCCATCGGCTCCAGCCGGTGGTAGGATGTCACGATGCGGCCGCTGCGATCGGTCTGCTCGACGGCCACGCCCGGATGCGCCTCCAACAGGGCTTCGTACTGCCGCTCCACGCCCATGCGGCCGACACGCTCGGTTCGTGGGTGCTGGGGCGACAGTTGCCGTCTGCCGGGGTTGCCTCCTGATCGGCCGACCGGAACGTCTGCCCCACTGCGTCCTTCTTTTCCCTTGGCCCGAGATGTCCGAGCACGTGGGCGGCCAGCGTGCCTTGCGGATATGTCCGCCGCGTGAGTTCGACGATCTTCACGCCCGGATAGCGGTTGGCGTTGGTCTTGATCTCCGATACGACCGCCGGCGAGACGTCCTCGGCCACGACGTGCGGCACCAGTTCCTCTTCCACGATGATCTGCGGCGGGGGCGGATCTTCCAACAGGAGCCGGCGGATCCAGGCGCCCCAGGAATCGTCAGCCTTCGCCGGCTGCGATCGCGATCGATTCGCGGCGGCGATTGACTTGCTCGGAAATGCGTTCGACGCGACTTTGGATTTTTCGCGTCCGGGCGGCCCATTCTGTCGGCGACAGGCCACATAGTTTTGCCAGATGCCGCATCATTTCGGCCCTCTCGGCCAACACCTTGGCCTTTTCGGCGGCGATCTTCTCGGCGTTTTTGCGATCGGCCTTGGGCACTCGCGTCCGAACCATGTTGCGAAGCCATCGTTGGTCGGTCGGGTCTTGCAGCCAGCGATATTCGACCGCCACCGCCCGAACGTCTCGTCGCAGGCCAGCACGGTGCCGTCGCGGGCGAGGATGCGGCCGCGAGCCGCCGGCAGCACGGTTTCCTTGGCGACCGGACGCAGTGCCTCGGCGCAAAGCCCGCCCCCTGCGTCACCTCCAACTGCGCCACGCGGCTGAAGATCAGCAGCAACACGGCCGCGAATCCCACCGTGCAGATTCTCAGCCGCCGCCGCGGATCGACGACCGGCGGCGTAGCAGCGTTGCTCAGATGGAATTGATGCCAGTCGAAGAACATCGGAATGAAATTGCTGGCACGTACGTTGTGCGAAACCGCAAGCGGCTGAGGAAGCAACCAGCAATCAGCAATCAACGATCAGCAATCAAAAAACCGTCAATCCCTCGCGTCCGACACGTCGTCCACCGCGCCGCGATTGATGCAATCGATCAACTGCCGCAGCCGGCCGAAACTGCGGTGGTCGAACGCGAACACCAGCCGGGGCAAAGCCGCCAGCTCGGTTTCCTCGTGTTCCTCGGGCAAGGGGCTGCTCACGGTGAAGCGGCCGCGCAGCAGTATGTCCCGGAAACGGTCGTTGATCTCCTCCAGCAGCGACTCGCTCGGCGGCCGCTGCAGCCGTAATACCAGGTTCGCGCGGACGTAACGCATGCTGTGGTAGACGGTATAGAAACGCAGAACCTCCTCGACCGCCTCCTCCACTCGGTTCGTCTGTCGGTACAGCGACAGGTCTTCGACACTGATCATGCCGCGGTCGAGAAGCTGATCGCGGACGAACTGGTCGAAGGCGGTCCAGTAGTTGCCGTGGGGCTCGTCGAGCAAGACGACGGGCATAATGTCGTGCTTGCCCGTCTGAAGCAGCGTCAGCACTTCCAGCCCCTCGTCCAAGGTGCCGAACCCCCCGGGCATCAGGCAGAAGGCGTCGCTCTCCTTGACGAACATCAGCTTGCGGGTGAAGAAGTACTTCATGTAGACCAGCTTGCGGTCGCCGGTGATGATCGGGTTGGTCGATTGCTCGAAGGGGAGCAGGATGTTCAGGCCCATCGAATGCTCGCGGCCGGCGCCGGCGTGGCCCGCCTCCATGATGCCGCTGGCCGCCCCGGTGACCACGAACCAGCCCTGGGCGGCCATCGCATGGCCAAACTCGACGGCCTGCTGGTACGCCGGCTGGTCGGGCAAAGTGCGGGCCGAGCCGAACATCGTCACCTTGCGGCTGTGGCGATACGGCGAAAAGACCTTGAAGGCATAGCGCAGCTCGCGGAGCGTGCGGCTGATGATCTTCAAGTCGCCACGGCTGGTGTGGTCGTCGGCCAGTTTGTCGGCCGACTCCTTGATCGTCTGGATCAACTCGGCGATGCGTTTCGGCGGCGGCGGAGGCTGTGTCTCGTTCACGGAGTCTCTTTTACCACGAATCGCGGCGGCGGAAAAGACAGAACGGCGCCGAGGACTGGGCACTTCAGTGCCCAGTGCAGGGCTGTGAGCGTCAATCGTCAGAGGGGATTCGGCGGTGAACGAAAGACCCTCCTCTTGTCGGGGCAACGAGATGTGGTAGAATCGTCCACTGTGGAGGTCGTAGCTTGTTGCGTACGAAAGTCACGATTCACACCAGTTAACAGCGTTTCGGGGCGTGGCGAGTTGGCTAGCGCGTCTGAATGGGGTTCAGAAGGTCGCAGGTTCGAATCCTGTCGCCCCGACTTCTTCAGTTTCCCTCTCCCTCTGGGAGAGGGTCAGGGTGAGGGCATCGACGGAGCGGAAGGCTTGTCGGCGAGAACGTCGAAGGGCTTTCTCGTTGTGGGGATTAGTACGTCGTCGAGACGCCAGTTCAAGCAGACGAGTTCGAGGAGATGCCCAGTCCAACCCACGACTCTCCGTTGCCTAGAACGTTGCCTTGCAGGAGGGCCGCAGGGTTGGTTCTTGTCGTGATTGCAGTGACGTTTGATTGCGTTGGCGGCTTATCGTTGCTCTGGTCTCTTCTTTGTTTCCTTGGTGGACCCGAGGGAAAGGCTCTTGGGACTGCCTCCTTTTCGGCACGATCTGTGCAGTTGTGGGGGCCGCATTTGTCGCGGTTGGCGTCTTCCTCGGCAAGCGGGGCCTTCGTCCATTCAGGTCGAACACTTGAGTCCCCGCAGCCACGGCGAATGGCGGTCGTGAAGGTGCTTACTGCTTCTGCGGGAATCCCTTCACCTCCTTTACCGACACGAACTTGCCTTTCGGATCGAAAGTGAAGACCTGGTTCATGATCGTGACGTCCTTGTCCCAGATCGTTGCGCGGTATTTGTAGCGGATCGACGAGTTGCCGGCGCTGTCCTTGGTGACTTTGCCCCATTCGATCGTCTCGCGCGAGGTGACGTCGCGGAAGTTCTTGCTAAAGAAATCCTCGACCAGTTCCTTCATTCCCGACTGGGTGGTTACGTCGGCGGGCTTCTCGACCTTCTTCTTGGGATAGCCTTCGACGTCCTTCACGTCCAGGACGTTGCCTTTGGCGTCGAAGGTAAAAATCTGGTTGGCAATCAGCACTTTCTTGCCCCAGATCGTGGCTTCAAATTTATACCGAATGGTGCGGTTGCCGTTCTTGTCCTTGTGAATGTCGCCCCATTCGAGCGACTTTCGCGCGGTGACGTCGCGGGCGCCGTGCATGAAGGCCCACTCGACGCGGCCCATCAGGTCGGCCTTCTCCACGCTGATTCCCAGCGGCTGGCCGGGGGCGATCGGTGCGGTTCGCTTCGGCCGCCCGCCCGGCAGAGTCACGGGATGGCCGCTCTTGATCCCGTTCAAGACTTCGACGTACTCTTTCCAGAGATCGTGCTTGACTCGGTCGAAGCGTTTTTCCGCCGCCTCCACGCTCGGCAAGCGATCCTCGCCGAAGTTCTTCCACGAGCCGTTGATGCGAACGAAGGTGCGAAGACTGTACGGATCGCGGCCGACGCCTTTGGGGAACTTCAGCTTGGAGATCACCTGAGCAACGCCGTCGCGGTACGTTTGCACCTCGACGATTTCGGCGTTGCGATAGGCGTTGTTCATCAGAGCGATTTCATCCTTGCTCCCCATTTTTCCCTCAGTCTCCGCCTTGACTCGTTTGACGTCCTCCGGTCCGTACTTCCACGCCGACAATTTGAGCCACAGCTTCGGGTCCGGGTTGATGATGGCCCGCTGAAATGCCGCCGCGGCCGTCTCCGGCGTCGAGAGGTCGGTCTTCTCGGGGAAGTCCTTCACTGGCCTGTTGATGGCCCGTTGGTGAACGGCGTTTTCGTTGGACTTGGCAGGCTCGGCATGGCGACGAGCCTTTACGACGAAAACGGTAACAAGGTCCTTGCCGTTCTTCTTCCCTTCGCCGTCATCCCACCCGCCCAACACAACGGCTTCACGAGGCTTGAGCTCGACGTTGATCGACGTAGGCCAGTCCTTGGGCCGGGGCAATTCGGCGGCGCCCTCGCTCGAGTTCAATCGCCCCAGCGTGACAATTGGCTTGATCCGCAACGCGACGGCACCACTTTCCTTGACGGTTTCGGGTACGGCTTGAAATGCCAGGAGATGACGCGAGCCGAGATTGCATTTCATGCAAACGTCCACTCCTAGGTTGCATACGAGACGAGGAGATGAAAGCACGTCCGCTTTGTGGTCCTCCAGCAGTCTTTTCGCTTGGGCCTCGCTGAGAATCACGCCGCCGCCGGGCAATTGTCGCACAAGATCGAGTTTTCGCGGTACGGCGACAACGTCCAGATCAATCTCGACACGCGGCGTGTCACCCGCCGTCTCTGCTCGCGCCGGCAAGGCGGGCGTGGGGGAGTCCCCCGTCGTTGGCGGCGCCTTGTCCGTAGCCGCCGGCGGCTTGGCGCCGAACGCCAAGGCCATTGGAACGGCAACGACCGCGGCCAACAGCATCAGCCGGCCGACGGTCAAACGCATTGCGGGAGTCGAATTCTTCAACATGGCAATTCTCCTTGCCAAAGAAGCGGAAGACTTGGCGGCCGTCGCCCCCAGCGGAGCGGCAATGGACCGTTCAGAAAGGAAATCCAACGTATCCAGTAGCGCGGTGGCGTAGCTCTTGGCCGCCTGCGGCGCGCGCGCCGACCACCATTGCATCGCAACACTGATCTTCAAGCTCTCGCAGTTGCCGAGCGGCCCACCACACGACCGGATGCCACCAAAAGAGCGTGGTGATGGACATTTCCAGCAGTCGAACCCAATGATCCTTGCGGCGCACGTGTGCCAATTCGTGGGCGAGGATCGCCTCCCGCGCCGGTCCGTCGAGCCGCTCGAAAAGCGCCGCCGGCAAGAACACTCGGGCGCGGCCGCCCAGCGACCAGACCAGCGGAGAGACGCAGACGGGCATCATGCGAATCTCGGGAACACGCCTCAGACCGAGTTGCTTGGCAACCCTCTCGGCCACGCTAATCACGTCGCCGGAAGCGGCCTTGCTGGAATGCAGCAGTCGCCGGAAGCCCAGGATGCGGCAGAGGCGTGTCGGAGGCAGCCGCGACGATTCCGAGACCCCATGCCCATCCGAGAATCGCCAGCCACCGCATTCCGTGGCCGCCGGCAGCCGCGGGGACGGCGGCAACGTTCGAGAGCGAAGACGGGCTTTCGCTCTCGATACCATTCGACGGAGAACGTCGGTCGCTGCCGCCGTTCGCGCCGGCCGTTGTGGAGGCAGTCTCTTGTCCGGCGACTTCGAAGGACGACGGAATCACCGATGGTCGGTTTGCCGCGGTTTTTTCGATCGCAGGCGGAGTCTGCCCCGCCGGCAACGGAACGTGAAACGTGACGACCGGCGGCGTGACGAGTTTCAGCAGCACGAACAACCAGAGAAGATGGAGGTACAGCGGGTTCTTCCAGATGCGCCCGAGCAGGGTGACGCCCGCCGCCAAGACGACGACCAGCAGCGCATTGCTGGCCACGATCTGCAAAAAGGCCTGCATGGTGGTGCTCGCTCAGTCTGAGGTGCGATGGCCGCTCTGCTTCAGCGGCCAGAGGTCGTCAACCAGTTTGCGCAGCTCTTCCCGTTCCTTTTTGGGAAGCCGTTGGGATCGCAAGAGCGTCGTCACTAAGGGAACGACGGCGCCGTCGCACAATCGGTCGGCCAGCGATTGCAGCCGACTTCGCAGGAAGCGTTCGTGGCTCACCAGCGGGCGAAAGCGATGCGCCCGTTGGCTGCGGTCGCGCTCGACGCAGCCCTTCGCCTCCAACCGCTCGATCAGCTTCTGCACGGACGCCATTTTCGGGTCGGTCACCTCCGCGTGCAACACGGTGGTGATCTCGCGGCTGGTGGCCTCGCCACGTTCCCAGAGGACTTGCAGGATGGAGAGTTCGCCGTCGGTAATTCGATCGAGTTTCATCGTCAGGTGGCCTCCGTTCAATGACAGACAGCATGTCTGTCAATATGGTATCGGGAGCGACAAAACTTGTCAAGAGTTTTTTTCGCGGGAGCCATGGCCGGGGCGATTTATCGCCGGTTCGATTCTATCCCCCGTGTGGCGACGCTTAGTGCATTAGTCGGAATAGCCATCCCCAAGCGAGGTCGTATGCGCTGAGCACCAGCGCCAACAGAAAGGGCAGTATCAGTATGGCGAGGGGGATGAAGCCTATTAAAATTAGGAGAAGATGTCGTTTCTTCATCGCGTGGTGGCCAGTAGCGGCCTTCTCCATGCCAAAAAGGCCTCCCAGATTGCCGCGGCCGCCGCCTTCGCCAGGCCCGATCGAGCGGAGGCACATACATAACAGGTTAACACTTTTCCGGAATCCGCACCAACTGGGTTTGACTCGAATTTGGGCTTGCCGATACATTGCCCACAGGGGGCAAACACGGAAGGAGATGGACCATGTCTGCGCCCAAACGACTCGCCAAACGGCGTAGAGTCGAAAGGAAACGGTTGCGAAAGCGCGAGAAACACGATCGCGCGGCAAAGATCGCGGGTAACGGGCTCCTATCAAATCCTGCTGGTCCTTCAGAGATGAACTTATGCCCGAACTGCCGCCGGTGGAACTGGTTGCTACGCTGGAACGCCTGGGGCTGGCCTCGGGCGAGCAGGTGGCGCGGATGGGGCGGCGGGTGGGGCGGCTGGCGAAGGATCTGCCGCGATTCGACTCGGTTTGGATCGACGCCTCTGGCACAGGCCCGCGTGCTGACGCCCTTTCAGGCGGCCGAACTGAACGCCGGACGCGGCAACTCGCTGCGCATCGGGCCGTTTCTGCTCTGCGAACGGCTCGCCCATCCCTGCTACGTCGCGTCGTATCGGGCAAAGAACGTCGATTCCGCGCGAGATGGTCGGCTGGCGATCGTCGAAAACGCCGGGCCGCGAGCCGATGCGATTCTCGGGCAGTTGAAGTTCGCTGGTAGGGCGACGATAGCCGGGAGCCAACGGATAGCGGAGGGTGGCCCGGATCCCGCAGATCTGGGAGCTGTTGGCTCCCGGCTATGGCCACAACGCCACAATCCGAAGTCGAGGAACAGCCCCTGCGCCGCCGTCTCCCGTCCCCCTCTACCCCACTCCCCTCTATCGCCGACGTCGGCCGCGACGGCGAACGGATCTTCGCGGCCTCGCCGTGGATCGAACGGACGAACGGCGGCGGAGTGGATCGTTCATCATGGACGATTTCCGCCGGAGGTCGTGCTGGAAATCGCCCGGGCGATGCTGGCCGAACTGGTCGAGTCTGGAAAAGATCGGCGTGTGCCACGGCGACGTGAGCACGTCGAGCCTGATGTTGACCGACGCAGGCGACGTCGTGCTTGCGATGCCTGGATTGCGGGCGATCTTGCGGCCGGAAGAGGGCTACGCCCATGCCGATCTGCTGCCCGAGGCGTTCGATAGCCTGGCGCCGGAGCGGATCGCGTCGGGCACGCCGCCGAACACGGCGAGCGACGTCTATGCGTGCGGCTGCGTGTGGTGGCATCTGCTCTGCGGTCGCCCTCCGCTGCCGGGCGGCGATCAGCCTCGACCAAGCTTCGCGCGGCCCAGGCGGGCGGGATTTGCGACGTTCGGCGACATGCGCCCGACGTTCCGCCGCCGCTGGCGGCCGCGATTTCGGCGTGTGTCGAAGTCGAGCCAAGCCGCCGGCCGGAGTCCATGGCCCGACTGGCGGCCATGCTCGGTTCGCCCACGCGAAATGGAAAAGGGACGTTGGCCGATTGCCTGGCCCGGGCAGGCCGGCCCACGGTGCATTGGACAACCACGGCCCGCTCGATCCGCCGATCCAACCGCACCCCGCTCTGGATGGCCGCTGCGGTGTGTTGTTTGGCGGCGGTGGTTGCAGTTTTCTGGCCGGGTTCGCATCGACAGAGGGCTGGAGCGGTTCACCGCCAAGCAGTCCCCGCGAAACCGCAAGCGGCTCGTGCAAATCGCAATCGCCGATCGGGCGTCATCAGACCGACTGACCGTCCGGCGTCCCGCATTGATGAAAACGCCGTCGTGCCGGCGACGTTCCAGCAGCCGCTCGCAGCCTCCGCCCGATCTCGTGCTCGCCGCCGACAAACCTTTGGCGGAGGCGTCGCTCGACCTGCTTGCCGGCCAGCGCGTTCGCGCAGCATCCGGGTCATCGGGCAATGCTGCTCGTGCCCGAAGCCGGACTTGATCGTCGATAAGGAGAACGTCCGATTCGAGAACATCGATTTCGTGTGGGACCACGCATGCTCGACGCAACCGCGCCAAGAGCGAAAGGCCGGCGATCGTGCGGCTGCTGGCCGGCCGTGCGGAGTTCCGCGGCTGCTCGTTCCGCTGCGCGGTGGAAGGGGACGGAGGTGGGCGAACGAGTCACGTGACGCCGCCGCAACGCTTCACTCTCCGCCCACCTCCGTCCCCGTTCCGGCCATCCGCTGGGTGCATCCGGCGCAGTCGACGCCGTCGGAAACCTCTCTGCCGAGCGGACGGATCCGCCTGGCCGACTGCCTGTTCGACCGCGTCGGCGCGGGCCTCGACTGCCACACCGTCGGAGCGCTTGGGCATCGAGTTGACCAACACGCTGCACCTCGGCGCCGGACCGTTGGTGCGGCTCGATCATTCTCCGCGGTCCGACGAGCCGTTGTCGCTCGCCCTGTCGCAAGTCACGCTGCGCGGCGGCGGATCGCTCTTGGAATGCCTCGACGCCGCACGACCGAGGAGCAGCCGGGCGAAATCAGCAGTGCGCGGCGACGGCGTGCGTCTTTGCGCCGCGACGGGCGAGCCGCTGGTGCGCTGCGGCGGCATATCGCCCCAGCGGCTGTTGCGCGGCCTGCGTTGGACGCGGTCAAGGCTCGTTGGTGACGCCGCAGACGCCTATCCTCAATTGGCGGGGACCGACGGCCAGCAAACCGTCGATGAGTCGCTGCTCTCGATCGCCGGACTGGTGCGGAGCGAAGTGGAATTTGCCGGCAGAGCGTCGAGCGATCCGGCCGCCAGCCGAGTGGTTCGCTGGCAGGCCCCGCTACAATCGGCCAATCCGCCCGGCGTCGACCCCGCCCCGCTGCCGTGGCCAGGCCGTGATGCGCGATTTGACAATTGGCATCGGCGGCATAGGCTTTTAAGGGAGGCTCCCTCGGGCGGGGGTCTGGTCGCGGATCTTGTCATCGCAGCGGGGCAGTTCACGTTATGCGTTTTATCGCCAAATTCCTCGAAGAGGAAGAAGCGGCGACCGCGGTTGAATATTGCCGTGATGTTGGCGATGATCTTGTTGACCGCGTTCGCCGCGATCGGCGTGTTTGGCGGCAAGACGAGCGGGCTCTGGGATACTATTCGCAGCGAGGTTGCTCGGGCTGTAGCCGCAAGGTCGCGGTAGTACAGCAGCCCGACCAGCGTCTTGGCATCGTGAATTTCGCCCTGCGCGCATCATCTCGAGCGATTGCTCCCAGGTGCATGAGCATCGGCTCGATGTCTTCGCCGGCATCGAGCGCCATTGGCCCGGGTTGCAGCTTCTTGGCCAAGATAAAGGTGCATTCTCTCGTCGAGAATGCCCGGCGACATGCAGAACGTCAACAGATGCTCGATGTGTCCCGCCCGATAGCCGGTCTCTTCGGCCAACTCGCGCAGGGCGCGCTTCGGCGGGGTCTTCGCCAGGTTCCAGCGTGCCCGCCGGCAATTCGATCAACGTCTGATCGACCGCCACGCGGTAGTTTCGCACGAAACACAGGCGACCATCGTCCAACAGCGGCAAGATGACCACCGCGCCGGGATGCCGCACGACTTCGCGGACGTGTTCGACGCCGTCGGCAGTGACCTGTACGACCCGCTCGACGCGAAATCGTCGCCCTTGGAAGAGAACGGCTGGATCGCTCATGCTTCAATTTCGATTAACGATTTGACCTCGCCCTTGCGGGTGAATCGGGCAACCAGCGTCTCGCTGGAGAGATTATGGCCCAAGAGCGTGCGATTCCGCGACGGGGTCAGCGATCGATAGATCAACCACTGCTTGCCGCCCGCGGTGACGCGATAGCCGACGGCCACGTCGGCCGGTTGCACCGCCAGCGATTCGGCCACGGTAAGTTGCCGCCACGTCAGCGGCTTGCCGAATCGCCGCCGGTCGAGATCGAAAAACAGCGGAGCGAAAATCGCGCCTCCGAAGGCCGATTGCCGCAGTTCTAGCGCAGATTCGTGAGCGGCGTGTGCCACTGCTTGGAACGAGCAGTGCCGTTTCGGCAACCCACGCCCAACACTGCTTGTTCCCAGCAGCGGCACACCTGTGACAGCCTGGCCCTTAGGTTGCGAAGCATTGTCGCGCCACTCGGGCAATGCCAGCGGAATCGCCATGGCTCGGGCTTTTCGGCCAATCAGCACGGCCTCGCTGGTTTCGTTTGCCGGCTGGAAGGTGACCTGCGGGCCAAGCGGCAGCGCGCCGCGATAATCGAGAGCGGCCCGCCGTGATCCCAGCACCGCGTCGGCCAGCAGCAGGAAACGGTCCTTTCTCGCCATGACGAATTGCCGCTGGATGCGAAAACCATCGGCCAAGCTCGATCTCCAATTCCAGGTAATCCACGTCTTCGTCGGACACCCAACAAGTGTTGGACCAATCGGAGATGGGCGAGACCGGCATGCCGTCGACCCGCACCTCGAAAGTCCATTCGCCCGACCAGAGCACGTCCTTTCCGCAGGCCAACTCGACGCGGCACGACGCGTCCGGATAGAAGACCGTCAGCCGCGGGGCCGACCGCGACCAATCGGGCCGCAACACCGCCGTCGCCGCCCACTCCGAATGGATCGCCGCATTAGGCAAGGCAACTGCCTCGTGCTCGCGGTGTTGCTTCTTCCTTCTCGTGTCTCTCCCGCCCGGCAGCACGATCGCAGCAATGGCATGATCGGCCTTGTCGCCGACGATCTCGACGGCAGCGGCCAACGTGGCCGTCCAAGGGGGACGGAGGAGATTGCCGGGAAAGCTATCTTGTTGTCGTAACGTCGCTTGGCGGCAATCTGCTCCGTCCCCCTTGCTCGCCGCGTCCTCGATTTCTCCGCGGAAAACACCGGCGAGCCGTCTCGGCGGGCGAGCCGCAGCGCATTGCGGACAAACCGGCGATATTGTGCGTCGGCCTCGGCCGACCAGCACCCGCGTTTCCATCGTTTGCCCAGCAAGCGGCAACGTGTCCAACAGGCCAGCAGCGGCCAGCAATGGTCGAAACGCCCGGCGTGTAGCAGCCCCTCGCTGTCGAGCAGATCGACGAGCCCGGCCGACAGCGCCCGACGCGCCCGCGGCAAGAGGCGACGGCAGGCTTTGATCTTGGGAAACAACGAGGCCAACGTCAAGGCCAACTCGCCCGCCAGCAGTTGATGGACCAGTGAGTCGTCCTTCAAGCGGCTTGTGCCACCGCGCGGAGGCTCGGCCTCAGCCGCGCCATTGGAGCAGATGGTTCAGCAGGCGCTGCCACGTCGCCGCCGGCAGCATGTCGGCAAGCTTCGGCAGACGGCGGCACCACTCCAGCGAGCCGACGACGGCATAGTCGCCATCCGCCCTTGGCTGCCCGCCGATTCGCGCATCCATTGCAGAATCGCCTGGCTCGTCGAAGCCTTTCAACGTCGCGCCTGCAGACACGCGGTGACGTGTCGCTGCGCGAGCAAAACTGCGAAGCGAAGAATCATCATCCCAGCAGCCGGCTCACGCTGTCCAGCAGCCGGTCCATGGCGAAGGGCTTGCGGATATAGTCGTCGACGCCGAGCATTTCGGCATAGGCTTTGTGGCGATTTCCCTCGTTGGCCGTGACCATGATGATCCGCATCGGGCACCGGGCGGGTGCGGCGGAGCTTTTCGAGCACGAGAAAACCGCTCCGCTTGGGCATCATCATGTCGAGGATGACCAGATCGGGGTCTTCGCGTTCGGCCAGGGCCAAGCCCTGGTTTCCGTCGCGAGCGATGAGAATTTCGTAGCCAGCCCCCTCCAGGGCAATCCGCACGGACTCGATGATCTCGCGATCATCGTCGACCAGCAGGATCCGCTTGCGGGGTTTTGCGGAATTTTCTACCGTTCTTCTCGTCGGCCATGACGCCAGCACCTCGAGATAACGGAACCACCCCCTGTCGGGTGCGTATCGATCTTCGCCATACTCGCCCGGACAGTGGACCGTGTGGCCGGAGTCGAACACCGACCGACGCGACAAGACGTCGATTCCGCGTCGGAAAGTCCCTGCAGCCAGACTTATTACTAGCCCATCGCGATGCCGGCTGACAAGGGGCGGCGACATTGCAGGCCGATCAGTCGCACTTGTGCTTGAGCATAACAAGGAGCCTGTGCCGGCCGCGTTGTGGGGAAGAATAACCGACAAATCTGCGACGCGAGGCAGCCCCCTTTCGTTTTGCCCCTTTCCTTGGTAGACCCGCCAGCTACCCTATTGACGGAGAAATCGTCTCGATACAATTCGCCACAGAATCTGCACTGTTAGATTGTCATTGGTAGTATTTCCTTCTTCCGACAGCGGTTCCGGCGGCTGCGGGACCCCCGGCAGGGCCCGGTATAGAGGAAGGATCCCGAGGGATGCACATCCGCCGATCGGCGGTGGAGTTGGTGATTCAGGCTCCCGCAAAGCTCAACCTGTTTTTCGAGGTGCTTGCTCGGCGCAACGACGGATACCATGAGATCGAGACGCTCATGTGTCCGATCGACCTGTACGATACCGTTGTGCTTTCAGGAGAGTTCCGGCGAACGAAGTGGAGTTTGCAGTGCCGGTTGCTTCCGTGGTCGGCGGCCGAGGTGGTCGCGATTTTGCGAGATTCCGGACGGGCCCGACAATCTTGTGGTGCGAGCGGTCGAGTTGGTCCGGCGTCGCGCTGGGGTTTCGCCGTGGTGCGCAGGTGTTGCTGGTGAAGCGGATTCCGGCAGCGGCGGGATTGGGCGGCGGATCGAGCGATGCGGCGGCCGCATTGGTGGCCGCCAATGAGGGCTGGCGGCTTGGCCGATCGCGCGACGAGTTGGCCGAGTGGGCCGCCGAATTGGGCAGCGACGTGCCGTTCTTCCTCGCCGACGGGTCCGGCGATCTGCCGGGGACGCGGAGAGCGCGTGGAGCCCGTCGCGGGACTGGGCGGGCTGTCGTTTGTGGTGGTCTATCCGCCTGACGGCTTGTCGACGGCGGCCGTCTACGGCCTATGCCGGCCGGCCTCGCAGGCGCAGCAGGTTCAGCCGTTGTTCGATCGTTGCGGCGAGGAGACATCGACCAGGCGGGCCGGCAGTTGTGGAATCGGCTCCAGCCGGCCGCCGAACGTTTGTCGCCCTGGGTGAAGCGTTTGCGGCGAGAGTTCCGACGAACAAGATTGCCTGGGACACGGAATGAGCGGAAGTGGTTCGTCGTACTTTGGAGTTTACCGTCATGCTCGCCATGCGCGGCGCAGCGCACGACGTTTGCACGCAAAGGGGCTCGGCGCCGTGTTTGCCGTGCGAAGCTGCCGCTAGGGAATGGAAGAAAGCAGGAGACAGTCCCCATTTTCCGGCTTGCAAACGCAAGGAGACCAGCCGTGGAAATCACCGAGGTTCGCGTCAAGCTTATGGAGGAGCCGGGAGAGCGACTTCAGGCGTTTTGCTCGATCACCTTCGACGATGCGTTTGTGGTGCGCGATCTGAAGATCATCGAAGGGACCACCGGCCCGTTCGTGGCCATGCCAAGCCGCAAGCTGACCGCCCACTGCTCCGCAGTGCGGCTGCAAGAACCACCTTCGCGCCGGCCTACTGCAATCAGTGCGGAACGCGGATGAAGGAGCCGCCGGCGTCAAGGACGACGACGGCCGGGCCAAGCTCTACGCCGACATCGCCCATCCGATCAACTCGGTCTGCCGCGAGATGATCCAGCAGCGGGTGATCCGCGCGTTCGAGGAAGAGAAAGCCCGATCGAAGTTGCCGGGCTATGTGCCGAGCTATGACGATTTCGACGGCGAGACCGACGGTTCTCGCCCACCCCGGCGTCACGGCTTGCCACCGTGACGACGCAGATTCAAGGGGCGGAGAAGCCCCGCGGTCCGCACAAGCTCCCGCGCAGCAGCCGCAGCCGCCAGCCAATGGCCACGTGCCAACGGCCACGCAACCACGGTTCGGGCAGGGATCTTCGAGTAACCGGACCGTAGACCGGATCATTCCGTTCACTTCGGTAGCGAACGGCATGAATTCGCGTCTAGCCGCCGCTGTCGCTCGTCTACACCGCTCCGCTGCCATCTGCCGCAGCCGCTCGAGCAATTTCCGCACCATCTCCGCCCGGTGCTGCAAATCCGTCGCGAACGCTCGAATTGCGGGTATGATGGATCTCGACCGGCAACTCGTTCCGCTCGCACTCCAGCAGTTCCACGATCACGTCCCATTCCTCGTCCGAAAGCTTTGGGTTCGTCGTACATGGCACACCTCCCTTTCCCCTCTATCATTCTTGGCGCGCCGTAAGATGGCAAGGAAAATGAACAAGAAGGGGGATGGCGGCCCGATCGCGGAAACGCGTTTCAGCGACTCTTCGACACCCGCTTCACGCGAAGTACTTCACCGCGTTGACGAACACTTGCAGCCCGTCGCCGACTGGGCTGGCTTCGCCGCGGGTCCAACGGGGGTGCTGCGTGGGGTCGATGTGGCGCTCGGGATGCGGCATCAGGCCCAACACGCGGCCGGTGGCGTCGCAGACGCCCGCCACGTGGCATCTGGGCCCCGTTGGGGTTGTCCTCGGCAACGTATCGCAACACGAGTTGGCCGGCGGCGTCCAATTGGCCGAGCGCCGCGTCGTCGCGGGCGACGAACTTCCCCTCGGCATGGGCCATCGGCAGATACATCCGCTCGATGCCTGCCAGGAATACGCTCTTGCTGCCGTGCACTTCGGTCCGCACCCAGCGATCCTGGTATCGGCCGCAGTCGTTTAGCGTGAGCGTGGCGGCGGGGCCCTTCTCGGATCGCCGTCCAAGCAGCGCGGGCGACTTCATCAACACCTGGAACCCGTTGCAGATGCCGAGCATCAGCTTGCCGTCGGCCTTGAATCGGGCAAGCTCGTCGGCCAGGTGATGCTGGATCTGGTTGCCGAGGATTCGGCCCGCGCCAAGGTCGTCGCCGTAGCTGAACCCGCCGGGAACGCAGAGGATCTGGAACCGCTGGAACAGCGAGGGATTCTCCAGCAGCCGGTTGATGTGCAGGGTTTCGGTCTTTCGCGCCGGCCCGCTCGAAAGCGAACGCCGTTTCGGCGTCGCAATTGGTGCCGGGGGCGCGAAGGATCAGGACGTTGGGTGGGGACATCAGGGGAATAATGGTCTGGGATCTACGAGAATCCGTTCAGCCGCCGCGTCCACGCGGCACGCGGCGGCAAAGTCTCGCTTGCCGAAATTCACGAGCCCCAGTTTACCGCCCGCCGTCTCACCACACCAGTCCCCATGCTAAATCCCGCCGCAGATCCCCCATCGATCCGGATGTCCATAGACCGGTCGAACATAGGGAGTAAACTTTCGGATTTCCTTTTTCTGACCGCCCCCCTCCCACTCTACCTTGACCGGCACCTGGAGCGCCGTCGGGTCGGGATGCTTCCCGGCAACGGGCTTTCCCACCTCGACAACACGCAGGAACTCGAAGCGGCCGAACAGCTCCTTCATCTTTTTGGCGGGCATCCCTTGCAAGAGAACGCCCGCCTTGGCATAGTTTTCGGCGATCATGGCCTCAAAGAACTCCTTCGCCACTTTCGCTGCGATCTCCTCCTTCGTCAGATCGCCCTGTCTCCAGCCCGATCTTCTGGTTGATCTGGTCGACCGTGGTCACGTCGTTCGGCAAGTCCAATTGGAAAACTTACGGATCGATCTCCTTGTTGTAGTCGAGGTACTCGATGAATCCCGCCGGCTCCCACTGGCCGTCATGCTGGCGATACAGTTGTCACGCGCTCCACGAGCTTTGTGTTCGGATTGACCGTGAACACGGCCCGCTGATCGGAATTGTCCTTCGACGCGGCCGTCAGCGTGATGGGGTCGCCCTCCTTGGCAGGCTCCTTTGTCGCAACCTCCGCCTTTCCACTCGCTTTCATCGCTTGAAGCTCATCGAACGCGGCTTTCGGATCAAACTGCTTCCGCATCTGCGCGATCTGCGCGAGGGCGTTCTTCTCGGTGACAAAGACGTGGCTTTTTTTGTCCTTAAACCAGACCTCCGCCTTGTCGGCGGACAGAATGACCACCTTGGCGCCGTCTTCCGTCTTTGGAAAGTCGATTCTCGCACGATAGGGCGTGCCGTCCGCGTTCAGTTGTATCCAGGCTTCGCCAACGCCTCCGCCAGTGCAGCTGACGTGGCAGGTCTTGATCTGATTGTTGGCCTCCGCCGTCTGCTCCAGGGCGTATGCCGAGCGAGTGGACGAAACCACGGACACGTAGAGCAGCAAGCCGGCGGCCAAGGCCGCCACCGTCGCCGCCGTGGCGATCAGCCGTTTGTGTGTGCGAATCATGCTCTTGACCCTTTCATTGAAATGGTTGTTCGATACGCCGAGACGCACGCTCGATTGGCGGGCTTCTTGGCTGAGCACCCATCGGTCGATCGGCCCAAGGCTGCCTGCAAATGCGGCGAAGCCCGATCGGATATCCTTCTCTTCTTCCATCAAGGCGTCGCGGCTCGTGCGGCACGCTTCGCAGACCGCAAGATGCTCTTGCAGTTCCCGGACAGCCGGAGCGTCCAGTTCGCCCATGACGAAAGCCACAATGTCATCTAGCCGGTCTTTGCACTGTCTTGCAGGTTTCATGGCTGGTCCTCCTGCAAAAGACCATGGAGCATCGCCCTGGCGCGGACGAGCCGCTGTCGGACCGCCGGTTCCGTGGTTCCCAGCGAGGTGGCGACATTGGCACATTTTCGCCCGTCGAGATAGTAGAGGACGATCGCTTCACGGTAATTCTGGGGAAGTTTCTGGATGGCCTCGTGCAGCCGCTGGCAAAGAACCTCGTCGCGCGATGGCAGCGTCGGCGGCTCGGCCAGCAGCAGCTCCGTCGGCTTCCGCTTGCGGTGAAAGTCGACGCATAAGCGTCGCGCCACCTGCATCAGCCACGCTTCGAACTCGTGCCGGTTCTCGCAGACCCGACGCCTTGTCGATCGATTTCAGGAAGACCGTTTGCATGATGTCTTCGGCGTCATGATGGTTCCGGGTGTTCGCCAGACAGACGGCAAACACCGCTTGGGCATGGGCGCGGAACAGAGCGTCAGGCGTCGCCAAATCGCGATCCGCCGCCGTCTCTGGCCGGGGCCTGCTTGCATCCATCGACATCTCCCAAGAACAAGACGCCGCGAGACGCTGCTTTGTGACATCCATACGACTTCCGCAGGAACCGTACGATGGCGCCGCGACTGCAACCCATTATGACGGGGGGAATTGCGGCGGCAAGCCAGACCGCCGCCGTAGACGCGGCGTCTCGCCGCGTGATGCGCCTGTTGCGCTAGCGGTGCAAATAAGTCCGCGCGGGCCGGCACAAAGCGGCGAGACGCCGCTTCTACGAACGCCAACCCATCCAGAGTTGCGGAAAAATTGACATGCCGTGGCTGAAGAGTAAGATGGTTGGTGCTGAAGCCGCACGCAACCGGAGGAGATTATCGTGATAAGGAACTTCGTCAGACTCTTGCCGTTCTGCATCCTCTTGGCCATCTTCTGCGGCACGGCCGTTGCCGAAGACCGGGCGGTGGAAATGTTGCCGAAAGAGAAGCGGCAGCAGACGATTCCGTTTTCGTACGTGCAACTCCGCGGAGAATTGGGTGCCCGCTACATGGCGGCCAGCTGCAATCTGCTTACCCGAACTGATCGATATTCGCTCGACAGCTTCGCGGCCAGCGCGGCGGCGCGGCCGGGGCGCTATGGTGGGATTGGCCGGGTGATCAGATCGGACGCTGGCTGTCGGTGCTGCACGTGGCCGAAGGCTTGGGCTGGACGCCTGCGGCCGCAGAGCGCAAGGCAGTGGCCGACGCCGTCCTGCCGCTTCAGACCAAGGACGGCAATTTCGGCAAGCCCGGCTCGCTGAAGTCGAACGACATCAGGATTCCCTCGGGCAACGGCTTTGCCCTGCGCGGCTTGATGGATGCTTACTCCGACACCCGCGACCCGCGACTCCTCGAATCCGCCCGTCGGCTGGCACGCTACTTCGAGGCAATCGCCCCGAAATGGGAGAAGATGCAGCAGGGTAAGCTGCACGAGTTCTACGGACACTGTCTGGACGGGCTCGTGGCGCTCTACGAGCAGGGCGGCGACCAATGGGCGCTCGATCTGGCCAAGCGGCTGGCGAAAAACGCCGGACGCACGCCCCACACCCATCACAGCCTCTCGCTCTGCCGCGGACTGATCGATCTGGCTCGCGTCACCGGCGACAACCAGTATCTGAAGAAGGCCGAGGACTATCTGGCCTGGTGCCGCGAGAACGAAACCGCCTCCGGCGGCCTGCCCGAGTCGATGCCGAACTCAAACCAGGATGAAGGCTGCGGGCTGGCCGATTGGATCGTCGTCAACCTGATGATGTTCCAAGTCAGCGGCGACGAACGCTATCTCGACGACGCCGAGCATACGCTGGTGAATCATTTCTTCATGAACCAATTTCACACCGGCGGATTCGGGCACCGCTCGTTCTCGCAGCAAATCGTCGGCGGCAAGCAATGGCAAGGCTGGGATGGCAAATTCGGCAGCGAAAACCCCGGCTGCTGCTCGCTCTGGGGACAATGGGCGTTCGGGCAAGTCGCCCGATTCATCGTGACGCAATCGGCCGACACCGTCTCGGTCAACCTCTATCCCTCGGCCGAAATCACGCTCCCCAATCGCGGCGTCCGGCTGCAAATCACGCAGCGATTTCCCGCGGATGACGAAGGCGCAAACTTCGCGTCGAGTGCGAAAAGCCGCAAGAGTTCACGCTGGCGTTGCGAGTTCCGCCTTGGGCCCATTCGATGGTCGTGAAGTGCGACGGCGACCGCCGCGAAGACGTCCGCCAGACGGTCGCCGGATGCTGCTGCCGCGCAATTGGAAAGGCGTCACAACCGTTGACATCAAGTTTCTCACCGAAGTGCGGACAGTCCCGTGGCCCGCCAAGAACACCCAAGGGCGTCGCGGTCTTTGACGGCCCGCTGTGCATGGGCCTTTCCAGCAGCACGGCCAACGTCGATTTAGCCTGGGCCGTGCAACTCGATGCCTCCGGCCAACCGGCACTTGACGCCCAGGGCCGGCCACAAGTGATCGAGCCATCTGCCAAGACCGTAAATCCGCTGGCGCCGATCAACTCCCGATGGTTGACGCCGGACGAAAAGGACCCTGCGCGGTGGCGCATTCTGTTTCAACGGCTGTAACGGGCGACTCCTCTCGCTGGTTCTCGGCGGTTTTTTGGGGAGTCGGCGACGGGAGTCGCCTCGTACAGACTTCTGCGCTATTTCCGCAACGTAGCGAGTCGCCCGGCTGACCAGCGGATCGCGTTGCCGAGGATGGCGCGAAACTCCTTCTGGCCGTAGACGCTGGCGCCGTGGCCCAATTGCAGGAAGCAGACCGGCGACTTGCGATAGGCGTGAACCCAGGCGATGGCCTTGGTGTTGGTCGGCTCGTCGGTGGTAAGAATCACGTGGACCGTGGAATCCGGTTGGTCCCCCTTGTAGGTTCTCGTCTTTGACCGTGAAGTCGTGCATTCCCTTGACGATCGGATGCCGCGGATCCTCGATGTGGATGCGATACTTGACGTTATCCTTCGAGCCGGAGACGAAGGAGGTAACGCCGGCGATCTTCTTGAATTCCGGCCAGTAGCGGTAGCCGTGTAGGCCGTGGTGCAGGATGACGAGGCCCACGCCGCGATCCATGAGTTTCAGGAAGTTTTGCCGCCGCTTCTCCGAGGGCTTTCTGTTATGGTTGTAAAGCACGATCACGTCGTAGGGCCAACCGTCGATGTTGTCGAATGCCTCGCCGCCGGCTTTCTCCGTGACGAACGTGCATTTCATGTCGGGGAAGCTCTTGAACAGTTCGTGGAAGGGCTTCACCGGGTATCGGTGTCCGCCGGCGACAACCAGCACCTGCAGTTTCTTCGGGGCATCCACCTTCGGGGCGTCGTCCGCCCGCATGGGGTACGCTGACAACAGGCAGAGGGCGAGAAACATCACGGTTGGCGGCAATCCGAAACGGCGCATGCTCGGTTTCCTCGACGGCCTGGGATGAAGGGGGTGACGGCGGGTCTTCTGCGCGGGCGAGGCTCTTCCGGCAATTATAGTTAACTCCCGGCTTCCCGCCAGCAACCGACTTGCTTGACAGCACTCCCCCATCATTGGTAGTCTATAATTTGGAATATGGTAGGTCTGCGGAGCAGAGAAAGGCTCGGTGTGCCCATGATTAGACGACTCCCCTTGGACGGCATGAAGCCGCTGCGGTGCAAGATCGCATTACTCGTGGCGTGCGCGATGGTATTTGCGGCGCCTGGGACCGCCCCGGCCCAAGTGTTTGGCGGGGGCTACGGAGGCAACAAGCGTGCGGGGGGTGGCCATCCGGGCACGATTCGCGGGGGTGGCCCGGCAGCCGACACCGAACCAGCGGAACCCGCCGAGCCCGAGGAAGGTCCGCCGGAAAAGCAATACGACCGCCTGCCGGTCGACACGAAGTTGAGAACAGAGGACGGCAAGATGCGGGCGATCCTGCTACAAGGGAAGTTCGCCGATTCACAGACGAAGACCGATTTCGACAAGTTCTATACGGGCTACTTCCTCTCGCGCTGGTCGGTGCAGGAGGACGTGACAAAACTGCCCAAGTATCGCCGCGATCTGTCGAGCCACCTTCGCACCGCCATCCCTGGAGCGGCTCGCAACCATCTTATCAGCCTGACGCTCGACTTCCTGAAGAAGTTGGTTGTCGGCAATTTTCACCCCGCGGTAAAGATCAACGCCATGCTGGCGATCGGGGAACTCAACAGCGTGGAACAGAATGGACTGACTCCGCCCGTGCCGTTGCCCGCGGCGCTCGACGTCTTGATTAGCGCAGCAGGCAGCAAACTCTCCGACGGAATTCGCGTGGCGGCGATGGTCGGCATTCTGCGCCATGCCTCGGCTGGCATTCCGAGCAGCGACGCCCGGAAGAAGGTCAGCGACCTGATGCTGCGGCTGGTGGCCGGCGACGTGCCGGCGGGCCCGGCCATATCCGCTCAGGCGTGGATGGTTGCCCAAGCCGCCGAGACGCTGGGGGCCCTCGGCGCAGTCGGCCAGAAGAACGACGTGTTCACGGCGCTGGCAAAGCTCGCCGCCGACGGCAAACTACCCTTCGTCGTGCGGTGCACCGCCGCCGGTGCAATGGGGCATCTGAACTATTCCTCTGCCAACGGAATCGATGTGGTAAAGACGGCGGCCGCGCTGGGTCGGTTGGCGATCGACGCCTGCAAGGACGGCGTGACCACGACAGAAGATACCACCCGCGTCCCTTTTCGCCGCCGGATGCTATATCGTCTCGACGCCGTACAAACGGCGCTTGGCGGTATAGAGTCGCTGGCCAAGCCGCCTCAAAAGGCGTTCATCACCGGACTGCAAGCCGCGTTGAAGGATGCGATCGATGAACTCGACCATAAGACGGATCCCCGCTTGGATCTCCAGAGCGACCCGAAACTGGAAGACATGAAGGAGACCGTCATAAAGCTTCAGGCGGCGCTCGAGCAATTGCTGCAGAAGAAGCCCTGATCGGGTGTCGCGCGTGTCAGCCATTTTTCGGCTCCCAGCCGTGCTGCGGCAGCAGTATGCCTTCCGGCTCGGCCATTTCATCGCGAGTTGACGTGCGTACCGACGTGCGATAGCCCGGCCGCAGCGCGGCGGCGCTCCAGCGGCCGGACGGATGCACGGCAAGGATCACCGCCTGATCGTCCTCGGCAAGTTCGTAGCTATCGGCGATGCGCTGGACCACTTCGCGGGCGGCATCGGCGGGCGAGGCGCCCCGGCCCATCAGCTCGACGGCGAGGAAGCTGCCGCAAACGCCCATGATCAACTCGCCGTTGCCGGTGGCCACGGCGGCGCCGCGGCGGGGATCGACGTATAGCCCGTGGCCGATAATCGGCGAATCGCCGACGCGGCCCGGCGGCTTGAAGGGCAGCCCGCTGGTCGAGCAGGCGCCGGAAAGAGTGCCCCCGGCGTCGATCGCCAGCACGCCGATCGTGTCGTGATCGCGGTTGTGGGGAAGGTTCTCATCATCGCACGAATCGTCGGGCGGAAAGGGGACAGTCCCATTTTCGCTGAGACGAGAATCGGGACAGTCCCCGGGCCGGAAGGGCGCGTCGTCGCGGCATTGCAGGTCGGGATGCTCCTCGGCCCATTTTCGCCAGCGCTCCTTCGCACTGTCGGTCAGTAGATCGACCGGCGGCAATCCCTGCCGCAGGGCGAAACGATCGGCGCCGCCGCCGGCCAACAGCACGACGTGCAATCGCTCCATCACCATTCGCGCGATCGACACCGGATGCTCGAACCGCCGCAGGTAGCAGACCGACCCGCAGCGGGAGGGCGACTGCATGATCGAGGCATCCAACGAAACCTCGCCGGAGCGATCGGGGCAGCCGCCCCGGCCCACGCTCGTCACCTCGATGTCCGACTCGACCGCGCGGCACGCCTGCTCGACGGCGTCCAGGCTCGATCCGCTCGGGCCGATGAGGTATGGCCAACCCGCGACGGTGGCCTTCTTTCCAAAACTCCAGGTGGCGAGGATGATCGGCTCGGGCATGGGCGGCATACTGCAATATCAGGGTGCGAATTTCACCGAGCGACACTCGGCAGTGTGAGAGCAGGCGTAAGGATGACACGAAGGAGCCGGCAGTGTCAATATCTTTCGACCCTTGACGCCCGACTTGACGTGTGGCGGCAAAACCGCACAATGAGGGGGACAAATTGTGCAAAAACCGGAGACGCCGACGTGTCGAAGTTCGCCGTGATTCTGCCCGCCGCCGGCCGCAGCCGACGGTTTGCCGACAAGGGCTATAAGAAAGTGTTCGCGCCGCTGGCCAACAAGGCGATCTGGCTCCATTCGGCGGAGCGGTTTCTCGGGCGCAATGACGTCGTGCAGACGATCCTCGTCATCGCGCCGGAGGACCGGGCCGACTTCATGTTCAAGTTTTCGGCCAACATCGCCATCCTGGGGATCGAAGTGGTCGATGGCGGCCAGCAACGGGCCGACTCGGTCGAGGCCGCACTGGCGCGGGTCAAGCCGCAGGCCGACTTCATCTGCGTTCACGACGCCGCCCGGCCCTGTCTGACCGACGCCTGGATCGATCAGATTTTCGCCGCCGCCGAGAAGTCGGATGCCGCGATTTTCGCCATTCCAGTGGCCGGCACGCTCAAACGGGTCGATGCCAACCACAAGATCGAAGAGACCGTCTCGCGCGAGGGGCTCTGGGAGGCGCAGACGCCGCAGGTCTTCCGCCGCCAGCTTCTGTTGGACGCCTACGCGAAGCGGGCGGGCTTCAACGCTACCGACGAAGCCCAACTGGTCGAGCGGATCGGTCATGCCGTGACGATCGTGCCTGGCTCGGCGATCAACATGAAGATCACGACGAAGGAGGACCAGCGGCTCGCCGAGCAGGCATTGAAGGCGCTGCCCAAGCCGAAACTGCCGGGCGGGATGAATCCGTTCGCGGATGACGATAAGTGGAGGTGAGTGGAGAGTGGAGAGGAGAGGGGAGAGGGGAGAGGGAGGGCAAGATGAGCGAATCAATCCAACAATCCACGGATCCGGACGCGGACTATAAAGCGGCTTGGGATAGATTCAGGCGTGCCCAGAATTGGTTCTGCGGAATCCTCGTTATCGGACTCGCTCTCATGGTGGCGGCGACGCTGCTGTTTGACAACGAGTCTCTTCATGGTTGGGTCGTTGGTTCTGTCGGGCTGACCTTGATAATCACGTTTGTGGTTGCTTCCATTCACCACAATCTGTTCAGATGTTCTTGTTGTGGACATTTCTTCTTCTAAAGGCACTTGTATAGTAATGGTTTTGCGCGCCGTTGCCTTCATTGCAAAGTGCGGAAATGGGCCAAGAACGATTCGCGGCAGGGAGATTCATGAACGTCGTTAAGGACTACCGCGATCTGATTGTCTGGCAGAAGGCAATGGAATTGGTGGAAACGATCTATCGGACGACTACGGCATTTCCGCGAGAGGAAATCTACGGGCTAACAAGCCAGATTCGCCGGGCGGCCATCTCCGTTCCTTCCAATATCGCCGAAGGCAATGGACGCAATACGACTCGCGATTACGTGCATGTTCTTGGGATGGCCTACGGGTCGATCAAGGAGGTCGAGACGCAAGTGCTTATCTCCGAACGGCTCCGATACATAAATTCAAACCGCAGTGACGAACTGGTGGAGATGACCGGCGAAATCGCTCGATTGATTAGCGGTTTGATGAATTCCTTGAATAGAAAGATCTCTCCATGACCATCCAGAGCCTCCCCTCTCCCCTCTCCCCTCTCCCCTCTCCACTCCCGTCCGATATCATCGCCGAACTTTCCTGGCGCGGGCTGATCAACCAAACCACCGACGACGCGAACCTGCCGCAGGCTGTTGGCGGAAAAGCCGCGAACGGTCTACGCCGGTTTCGATCCGACGGCCGACAGTCTGCACGTGGGACATCTGATGGCGCTGATGATCTTGCGGCGGTTTCAGCAGGCGGGACATCGGCCGATCGCAGTAGTCGGCGGGGCGACCGGCATGATCGGCGATCCGAGCGGCAAGAGCGAGGAACGCAAGTTGCTCTCGGTCGAATCGCTGCGGGCGAACATCGCCGGCATGGAGCCGCAGTTGCGGCGGTTCCTCGATTTCGATTGCGGACCGCAATCGGCGGTGCTGGTGAACAACTACGATTGGATGGGCAAGTTCGGCTACCTCGAATTCCTCCGCGACGTGGGCAAGCACTTTCCGGTCAACGTCATGCTCGCCAAGGACTCGGTTCGCAGCCGGCTCGACCGCAGCGAAGCGGGCATGAGCTACACCGAGTTCAGCTACATGCTGCTGCAAGCCTACGATTTCGTGCATCTCAACGAGCAGTTCGATTGCGAAGTGCAGGTCGGCGGCAGCGACCAGTGGGGCAACATCACCGCCGGCATCGACCTGGCCCGGCGGCTGCGCGGCGTGCAACTTTACGGCTGCACTTGCCCGCTGCTGACTAAGAGCGACGGCACGAAGATGGGCAAGACCGAGTCGGGCGCCCTGTGGCTTTCGGCCGAAAAGACGAGCCCTTACCAGTTCTATCAATACTGGATCAACCTGGACGACGCCGACGTCGGCCGCTGCCTGCGGTTCTTCACCGATCTGGGGAAGGACGAACTCGACGCTGCTGTTGGCCGAGCATCAAGCCAGACCCGGGCCGGCGTTCGGCCCAGCGCCGGCTGGCCGCCGAGTTGACGCAACTGGTTCACGGGCCCGAGGGGCTGCGCACGGCCGAGCGAGCGACCGAAATCTTCTTCGGCGCCGAAATCAGCGACCTGAGCGACGCCCAACTGGCCGGCATCTTCGCCGACGTCCCCAGCCGCGAACTGCCGCGCGAAAAGCTATCGGGCGAGGGACTGCCGATCATCGACGCCCTGGTCGAAGCGGGGCTCGCGAAGAGCAAGGGCGAGGCCCGGCGAACGATCACCCAGGGCGGTGCGTATGTAAATAACCGTCGCGTCGAAGGGATCGAAACGCAACTGACCACGGCCCATCTGGCCAGCCAATCGACGATGATCTTGCGATCGGGGAAGAAGAACTACGCCCTGCTGCGATTCGTGTAAGGAAATCCGCCCAATGTCCCGCCGAAATCGCCTGCTATGGATCGTTGCCTTCGGACTGGTCGTGCTGGCTGTCGCCGTGTTGCTGGGGCTCTATTTCGCCGTGCGGCACCAGCCGGCGTTCTATCGCGAGGCGATGAAGACTAAGCCCGGGGTGCTGGAAAAGGGGAGCAACCGAATGCTCAAGCAAATCGGCCGCGCTGCAGAGCGCGATGAACCGCCACGGTCCCTGGCACGTCGTCATCACCGCCGAGGAGATCAACGGCTGGCTGGCGGTCGACCTGCGGAAGAACCATCCGAACGCGCTGCCGGCGTCGGTTCACGACCCGCGGGTGGTAATCGAGCCGAACGAGGTGACCGTTGCCTGCCGCTACGACCGCGGGGGCGTCGACAGCGTTTTGAGCCTGACGCTTCAGCCCTACGTGCCCGAGCCGAGCGTCGTGGCGTTGCGGATCGTTCGCGGCCGAGCCGGCATGTTGCCGGTGCCGCTAAAGAACGTTCTCGACGGCATTTCGAAAGGGGCGGCCGAAATGCAGCTTCGCCTGCGATGGGCGCAGGTCGGCAGCGATCCGGTCGCTTTGATCTCGCTGCCCGACGATGACGCCGACCGCGTGGTGCGCATCAAATCGCTCGAGCTTCGCAAGGGGGAGATTGACGTGTCGGGACTTACGGAGCGGCGGAAGCAGAAGCACTAGACCTTATCGCTTGACAATTACCTGACGGATGGGATACTGAAGTTCGGTTGGCGGCAGATGCCGGACGTGTGGCGTTGTATTCGTCGGATGTTACGCGACAAGCAATAGGAGAGTCCATCCATGAGCACAGCGGATTCGATCATGCAGAGCCTCGAACCTCTTCCAGAGGAAGCGAAGCAGGAAGTTCTTGACTTCGTGGAGTTCATCAAGGCGCGGAGAATCCGAGAGACGCCTCGACAAGAAGACGCGGCGTGGTCGGCCTTCTCGCTGGCCTCGGCGATGCGCGGCATGGAAGAGGAACACAGCCCCTACAGTCTCGCTGACCTGAAGGAGGTCTTTCAGTGATCCACGAAGGCCAGGTTGTCCTCCTGACGTTTCCACGGACCGATCAGAGCATCGGAAAGCTGCGGCCAGCACTCGTTCTCCGTCGCCTACCGGGTGCTCATGATGATTGGCTGATCTGCATGATATCCTCGCAACTCCACTGCGACGTGCCGGAGGTTGATGAGGTCCTGCATTCGTCAGACCCCGAATTTCACGGCACCGGGCTGAGACTGGACAGTGTTGTGCGAACAACGCGTCTGGCTGTTGTTGTGGCAGCCGCCCTCCACGGAGCCATCGGTGATCTGAGTGAACCACGCCTTACGCGCATTCGATTGCGTCTGGCGGATTGGATCCGCGGAGCAAAGGCGACGACGCCAGCCGCGGAATAGGCTGCGGCCGTTGGCCGCTGTCCAAGGACACCTTGGGGACTGTCCGAGTTTTCGCGCAGCGAAAGGCGACAATCCGATCAACCCGCTCTTTCCGCAACAGAAACCAAACAGTCATTCTCGGACAATCCCT